>NZ_MSZZ01000061.1 GCF_002093975.1 Thermoactinospora rubra | reverse complement strand
CCACCTCGTCTACACCATCGTGCTGATCGGCCTGGCCCTCGCGGGTGCGGGCGACACCCTCGGCCTGGGCAGGTGGTGGGGCGGCCTCGCCGCCGTCCGCCGCATGCCGTACCTCAAGTAGGCGCCGGCCCGCACCAGCGCCCATCCCCGGCCTCCGGGGATGGGCGTCATGCTGCCGGGATGGAAGACTGATCGCATGGCAGAGGGGTCCTTGCTGCCGCAGATGCGGCTGGATGAGCTGCTCGCGGAGCTGCAGGTCCGGCTGAACGCGGTGCTGGCCACCCGGGACCGGGTGCACGCGCTGCTGGACGCGGTGGTGTCGGTGGGCAGCGATCTGGACCTGGAGACCGTGCTGCGGCGGATCGTGGAGACCGCCACCAACCTGGTGGACGCCTCCTACGGGGCACTCGGAGTGGTGGGCGAGGGCGGCACGCTCATCCAGTTCATCCCGGTGGGGCTGAGCGAGGAGGAGATCGCCCGGATCGAGCACTGGCCGCACGGGCTGGGCCTGCTCGGGCTGCTGATCAAGGACGCCCGGCCGCTCAGGCTGGCGCACATCTCCGACCACCCGGAGTCCTACGGCTTCCCGCCGGGGCATCCGGAGATGGGCGGCTTTCTGGGGGTGCCGATCCGGATCCGCGATGAGGTGTTCGGCAACCTGTACCTGACCGAGAAGCGCGGTGGCGGGGAGTTCGACGAGGAGGACGAGGCGATCGTCATCGCGCTGGCGACCGCGGCCGGGGTGGCGGTGGAGAACGCCCGGCTGTTCGAGGAGACGCGGCGGCGGGAACGGTGGCTGCAGGCCTCGGCGGAGATCACCACGAGCTTGTTGTCCGGGTCGGGGTCGCGTGAGGTGCTGGCGATGCTGGCCCGCCGGGCGCGGGAGATGACCGATGCCGATCTGGCGTGTGTGCTGCTGCCCGGCGAGGGTGGGCTGGCGGTGGAGACCGCCGACGGCGACGGGGCCGGCGACCTGGCCGGCCAGGTCACGAGCGTGGCCGACACGCTGTCGGGGCGGGTCTTCGCCACCGGCGAGCCGCTGATGGAGGCCACCACCTCGGCGGGAGTCGACCTGATGCCGGGTGAGCTGAGCACCGGCCCCGTCCTCATCGCGCCGCTGGGCGCCGAGCCGGCGGTTCGCGGCGTGCTCAAGCTGGCCAAGCGCGTGGGCCGGCTGCCCTTCACCGCCGGGGACCTGGCCATGGTCACCTCCTTCGCCGGGCAGGCCGCCGTCGCGCTGGAGCTGGCCGAGGCCCGCCGCGACGCCGAACGGCTGAGCCTGCTGGAAGACCGCGACCGCATCGCCAAGGACCTGCACGACGTGGTCATCCAGCGGCTGTTCGCGGTCGCGATGAGCCTGATGGGCGCGGTCCGGCTGGTGGAACGCCCCGAGGCGGCCGAGCGGGTGCGGCACGCCATCGATGAGCTGGACGAGACCATCCGGCAGATCCGCTCGACCATCTTCGCGCTGCAGGCCACCCGCCGGCCCGACGCGCCGAGTCTGCGGGCCCGCGTCGTGGGCCTGGTGGAGGACGCCCGCGGTCACCTGGGGTTCATGCCCGGCCTGCGCATGGAGGGCCCGCTGGACCACCGGGTCTCCGCCGAGACCGCCGACCAGCTGCTGGCCGTCCTGCGGGAGCTGCTGTCCAACCTGGTACGGCATGCCAAGGCCGCCAAGGCCGAGGTGTCGGTGGAGGTACGCGACGGCCGGCTGACCCTGGTGGTGCAGGACGACGGGGTGGGCGTCCCGGCCGGTGGCAGGCGCAGCGGGCTGCGCAACATCGAGGAACGCGCCCTCCAGCTCGGCGGCACGTTCGACATCGAGGCGCCCGAGGGCGGCGGCAGCCGCTTCCGCTGGAGCGTCCCGCTGTAAGTCACGCGACGACGTGTTCCTGCCGGCGGGTGACTCGGCGTTCGCCTGGCCTTTGCCGGATCCGGCACTCCTGAAGGTGGTCTCGCGGGCGAACACCCTCAGCAGGTCGTCCCAGGCGAGGGCTGGGGTCAGGCGTGGTCGCGGCGGTCGGCCTTCAGGCGGGCGGCCAGGGCGGCGGCCTGGGTACGGCGTTGCATGTCCAGCTTGCCCAGCAGGTTGGAGACGTAGTTCTTGACCGTCTTCTCGGCCAGGAACAGCCGCTCGCCGATCTGGCGATTGGTCAGCCCCTCGCCGATCAGCTCCAGGATCTGGCGTTCCTGGTCGGTCAGTGCGGCCAGCGGGTCGCGGCGGGTGCTCTGGTCGCGCAGCCGGGCCAGCATGGCGGCGGTGGTCTGGGGGTCCAGCAGGGACTGGCCGGAGGCGACGGTGCGCACCGCCCCGACCAGGTCGCTGCCGTGGATCTGCTTGAGCACATAGCCGGACGCCCCGGCCATGACGGCGTCGAACAGCGCGTCGTCGTCGGCGTAGGAGGAGAGCATCAGGCAGCGCAGCTCGGGCAGGCGGGAGCGGACCTCGCGGCAGACGTCCACGCCGGTGCCGTCGGGCAGGCGCACGTCCAGCACGGCCACGTCCGGCCGCAGCGCCGGGATGCGGGCGAGGGCCGACGCCGCGGTTCCGGCCTCGCCGACCACCTCGATGTCGTCCTCGGCCTCCAGCAGGGCGGCCACGCCCCGCCGTACCACCTCATGGTCGTCGACCAGGAACACGCGGATCACGCCTTCCACGCTAGCCGCGTTCCGGCCGGTGACACGAGGGACCACCGGACCACGGACCGTGGGACCTTCGTCCCTGACGGCGGCCCGCCGCGAGTGCTGCCCTGGAGTGGGCCACCGACGACGCCGTCCGTATGCACGAGCCGCTGCGCGTCGTCCGCGTGCGGGAACGCCTGCCGTACCAGATCAGCATGTACCCGATCGCCGATGCCGAGAAGATCCTTCAGGAGGCTGTGGCGTGTCCGCGACCGGCAGCCGACGCTGGAGGCGAAGGCCGAGGTCGGCGTAGATGCGCGAGACCTCGCTCGTGACATCCAGCGCTTCTCGGAGCCTGCTGACAGTCGGTCACGATGCTTCGCAGACGAACCGTTGATCGACTTCTCACGTCTGAAGACACATGAAGATCTCAACGCTCATGATCGCCGCACTGACGCTGCCGGCGCTTCCCGTGATACCCGCTCAGGCCGCCGTCGCCGCCACGGGCTGCCCCCGGCCCGCGACCGCCGACCTGGACAGCGGATGGGGCATCATGCGGGGCGCCTACAACCTCAAGAAGGGCCCCTATGCCGCCCCCGTCTGCGGGACGGTCACCAAGGTGTCCCAGGGCAAGAAGCTCTACTTCCAGTGCTGGACGACCAACAGCCACGGCCACCGGTGGGTCTACGCCCGGGTGAAGGGCACCAAGACGTATGGGTGGATGTCGGTGGACAACCTCAAGGTCATCAGCACCGACCGCTATCCGCTCTGCCCCTGACGCCTGCTGACCGTGATGTACGGCTCGAGCCGTTCGGCAGGAGGTCCTATGAGGCGGTTGCCGGACGCGCCACAAGGCCCTGGAACTATCGACCATGGAGAAGCTGGTACGGGATCGGATCCCCGAGATCATCCGAGCGGGGGGCGCGCCCGGCGGTCCGGATCGCGGCTGGGGAGGAGATGGAGGCCCTGGCTCTTGCCGGCGGACGAGGCATGAGCACGGAGGAGCTTGAACGCCTGCGAGCCGGCAAGGCGGCGGATCGGGGCGCCTTCCGCCGGCATCACCCACCCAGAAGGTGGTTTGCACGAGTGAAAGCTCCTGGAGGAGGCGAACACCGGCGACAGACGGGGAGATGCCCGGGAGATAAGGTGACTCAGTGGAGGAACTGAGTGGCCTGTTCCACATGGCCGCCGACCACGCGGCCGACTACCGGCGGTCGTTGCCGGACCGGCCGGTCGCGGCGCCGGTTGACCAGGCGAGGCTGGCCGACGCCTTCTCCGGCCCGTTGCCCTCCGCCCCCTCCCCGCCGGAGCGGGTGCTGGCCGACCTGGTCGCCGCGGCCGGGCCAGGCCTGGTCGCGAGCGCCGGTCCGCGGTACTTCGGGTTCGTCGTCGGCGGCGCGTTGCCGGCGGCGACCGCGGCCGACATCCTCGCCGCCGGTTGGGACCAGTTCGCGACCAACGCCATCACCTCGCCGGCCGCCATCGCGGCCGAGACCGCCGCCGGCGCCTGGCTGAAGGAACTGCTGGGCATCCCGGCGTCGGCATCGGTCGGGTTCGTCACCGGCTGCCAGGCGGCCAACACCGTCGGGCTCGCCGCCGCCCGGCATCAGGTGCTGGCGGAGGCAGGCTGGGACGTGGAACGGCGGGGGCTGCTCGGGGCGCCGCCGATCCGGGTGATCGCCGGGGAGGAACGGCACGCGACCATCGACCGGTCGCTGCGCCTGCTCGGCTTCGGAACGGACGTGGTGGAGCCGGTGCCCGCCGACCCGAACGGCGCCACCGACCTCGGGTCGCTGCGTGCGGTACTGCAGGCAGGCTCCCCGGGCCCCACGATCGTGTGCCTGCAGTCCGGCAACGTGAACACCGGCGCCTGCGACCGGCTTCGGGAGGCGTGCGAGCTGGTCCACCGGCACGGCGGGTGGGCGCATGTGGACGGGGCGTTCGGGCTGTGGGCCGCGGCGAGCCCCGAGACCCGGCATCTGGTCGACGGGCTGGAGACGGCGGACTCGTGGGCCTGCGACGGGCACAAATGGCTGAACCTTCCCTACGACTCGGGCTTCGCGTTCTGTGCCCGTCCCGGCGCGCACGCGGCGGCGATGTCCTACGCCGCCGAGTACCTGGTCGGTTCCGGCGGCACGCCGGCGGGAGCGGACCTCACCCCCGAGTCCTCCCGCCGGGCCCGCGGGTTCGCCGTGTGGGCCGGGCTGCGGGAACTGGGCCGCGACGGGGTCGCGGCGCTGGTCGGCCGCTGCTGCGCGCTGGCCCGCCGGTTCGCCGGGGGCCTGACCTCGGCCGGGTTCGAGGTGGCGAACGAGGTCGTCCTCAACCAGGTGCTGGTCGGCTTCGGCGACGACGCGCGCACCGACCGGGTGGTGGCGGCGGTGCAGGCGGACGGCACCTGCTGGGCGGGCGGTACGACGTGGCGGGGACGGCGGCTGATGCGGATCTCGGTGTCGAACGCCACCACGACCGAAGCGGACGTGGACCGGTCGGTCGCCGCGATCACCCGCCTCGCCGCCTGACGCCGATCACGAGCCCGGAGAGAAGGTCTCCCGCCCGGCGCGGATCAGCTCAAGGGATCAGCTCAAGAAAGGCCGTGGCCGCGGGGGAGGGCCGGTTGTCCCAGATCAGATATTCCACCCGCGTGGGAGCGTCGCGGAGGCGGATGACGCGCAGGTCGGGGAAGCGCGGCGCGTACGCGGCCGGCAGCATGCCCACGCCGAGGCCCTGCCGTACCAGATCGACCATGAGGTCGGCGGAGGACACCTCGAAGGGCACCTCACGGCGTACCCCGGCGGCCGCGAAGGCCTCGTCCGACTGGGCTCGCCCGGCCGCTCCGGCGCGGAAGTCGATGAACGGTTCGTCGGCCAGGCTCCGCAGGTCCGTCTCGTCGTCCGTCAGGTGGTAGTCCGGGGCGACCACGGCGACCAGGTCCCCTCCGGCGAGCCGGCGGCTCTGGACGCCCTTGGGTTCGGCGCGGGGCGGCAGGCCGAGGAAAGCGACGTCGACGCTGCCCCGCCGGACCCGCTCGATCAGGTCTTCGCTGCCCGCCGAGGTGAGCGTGATGTGCACCCGTGGATGGCGCAGGCGGTAGTCCCTCAGCGCGACCGGCAGGTTGACGGCCGCCACCGTGGGGATGGCGCCGACGGCGAGCCGCCCGCGGATCTCCCCGCTGGCGGCCGCGACCTCGGCCCGTGCGCGGTCCGCGGCCTCCAGGCACTCCCTGGCCGACGGCAGGAAGGCCTCTCCGGCCGGCGTCAGCCGTACCCGCCGGCTGGTCCGCTCGAACAGCCGGGCGCCCAGCTCCCGCTCCAGGGCGGCGATCTGGTGGCTGAGCGCCGACTGCACCACCCGGCAGCGCTCGGCCGCCCGGGTGAAGTTGTTGGTCTCCGCGACCGCGACGACGTACCTCAGCTGCTGCAGTTCCATCCAACCATCGTGCATCGCGATTGATCACGATGAAAAGTATGTGTTGGACTCATTGATTGATGGTCGCGCACCCTTGAACCAGCCGGAGACTCCGCGCTCACGGCCGCGTCGAGTCCCCAACCTGAACCAGCAGAAAGCAGAAATGGTCACATACGACAAGCGCCCTCGCGCCGCCTTGCGGCCATGGCTGGGCGTCTCCGCGATCACCGCCAGCCTGTTCGTCTTCCTCACCACCGAGCTGATGCCCGTCGGCCTGCTCACCCCGATGAGCGCGAGCCTGGGCATATCCGTGGGCGCCGCCGGGCTGATGGTCACCTTGTACGGCGTGTCGGCCGGACTGGGCGTGCCGTTCATCGTGGCCTGGACCAGGCGCGTCAACCGGCGCGTCCTGCTGTCCGCGCTCCTGGCAACGTTGACCGTGGGAAACCTCGTCACCGCCGTCGCGCCGAGCTATCCGCTGGTGCTGACGACACGGCTCATCATGGGATTCGCCAGCGGCGTGTTCTGGGCCATAGGCGTGAGCATGGCGATGCGCCTGGTCCCGGAACGCCACGCGAGCAGGGCGGCCGCGGTCGTGATGTCCGGCATCTCGATCGCCGCGGTCGTGGGCATACCGCTGGGAACCGCCCTGGAAAGCCTCACCGACTGGCGAACCACGTTCCTCATCTGGGCCGGCCTCGCCGCCCTGGTGTTCCTCGCGGCCGTCGCCGTCATCCCGTCACTGCCGTCGGCGAACGCGGTCTCCGTCCGGGAGGTCTTCGCGCTCCCGCTCACGAACGTGCCGCTCCGCCTGGTGCTGTTCACCGTCGTGCTGTTCGTGCTCGGTCATTTCGGGGCGTACACCTTCGTGCGCCCCTTCTTGGAGGAGACTTCCTCCGCCACGCCGCTCTTCATCACCGCGGTGCTGATGGTCTACGGCGTCGGGTGCGCGGCCGGGAACCTCGTCGCCGGACACACGGTCGGCAGAAGTGCGAGCGGCAGCTTCATCGCCAGCTGCGCGGGACTCGTGGTGTCCTTGCTGGCGCTGCTCGCCATCGGCCATGGGCCGGCCGGTTCGGTGATCTCGCTGATCCTCTGGGGAGTCTCCTTCGGCGTCGTGCAGCTGTCCCAGGTCAACATGACCCAGGCCGCCGCGCCCGGCACCTTCGAAGCCGCGATGTCGCTCAACACCATGGCGTACAACACCTCCATCGCGCTCGGGGCGCTTTTCGGCGGGCAGTTCGCCGATCATCTGGGTGTCACGAGCGTCGTGTGGTTCGGTGTGGCGTTGACGGCGGCCGCGCTGCTCCTCACCCTCGGCGCCCGTCGGAAGACCCCACGCCCGGTCCACGGCGGCGCGTCAGCACGCGGGTGATGCCGCCGTCGTCCTCGGCGATGTCCCGGACGTGCTCGAAGCCGATCCTGTCCAGTACGGCCAGCGAGGCGCCGTTCGCCGCCGCCACGGTGGCGTAGACCTCCGTGAGCCCCAGGGTGTCGAAGCCGTAGGCGACGATCGCCTCGGCCAGCTCTCTGCCCAGGCCCGACCCCCACACATCAGGGGCCAGCGCGTAGATGATCTCGTGGCCCTGGACCACGTCGGTCGGCTTGATCTCGGCGTGCCCGATCAGGACACCGTCGCGGCGAACGGCCCAGACGTCGAACAGATCCCCGGCGTAGACCTTCGTGAAGATCCGCCCGAACAGGGCGCGATCCTCCGCCTCGGTGGCAGGGCCGTCGCCCATCCACCGCGAAACCCTCCGGTCCTGGAACAGGGCGACGAAGGCTTCCTCGTCTTCGGGGACGTACGGCTCCAGCAGCAGGCGCTCGGTGCGCAGGGTCGGGGTCACAGACGGCCAAGCTAGCCGGGTGCCGCCCTTCCGGCGAATCATTTTCGCCGGAGCCGCGGCTGCTCGATGACCCGCCGACGGCCGCCGATGAGACCGGTGCGGAACACGCTCCGTAGGATCTGGCCCATGCCGCGTTTCGAGGTCGTCACGTTCGTCCGCGCGCCGCTGGAACTCGTCTTCGACACCTCTCTGTCGGTCGAGGCCCACACCGCCTCGATGCGCGCCTCCCGGGAGCGCGCCGTCGCCGGGGTGACCTCCGGGCAGCTCGCCCTCGGCGACCGGGTGACATGGCAGGCGCGGCACTTCGGCGTCACCTGGCGGATGACCTCGACCGTCAGCGCCTGCGACAGGCCGTTCCACTTCGTGGACGAGCAGGTGGCCGGGCCGTTCCGGCGCTGGCATCACGCGCACCGCTTCGAGGCGGCGGACGAGGGCACCGTCATGCGGGACGTCGTCGACTTCGCCGCGCCCTACGGCCCGCTGGGCGGGCTCGCGGAGCTCCTGCTCCTGCGCCGCTACATGACCAAGCTCATCCTGCTGCGCAACCAGCACATCAAGCAGCTCACCGAAGCGCGGGCCCGGGACGCCGGCTGAACCCCAAGCGCGGTTCGGAAAAGACCGCCGTTGAGCGTCATCTCCGCCGCGCGGAGCGTACATGATCATCAGGACGCGGATCAGGCACACCGGCGAGCCGGGCGTACGGCAGCGGGCAGTCCGGGCAGGTGCAGCGGGTCAGGCTGTCGCAGCGGGCGGCGATCACCTGGCTGAGGGCGTCGCGGATGGCGTGCAGGCCGGCGATCTTGGCTTCGATCTCGGCCAGCTTGAGCTTGGCCCGCTCCTGTAGGTCCGGGCTGGGGTGGCGACGCCGTCCGGTCTCCAGCAGCTCGGCCACCTCCTCCAGGGTGAAGCCGAGCCGCTGCGCCGCCTTGATCACCCCCAGCAGGGTCACCGTCTCGGGCGGGTAGGCGCGGTGCCCGCCGGGGCTGCGCCGCGGTTCGGCGATCAGGCCCCGCCGCTCGTAGTAGCGCAGGGTCTGGATGTTGACTCCGGCACGCTCGGCGACCTGCCCGGTGCGCAGATACGGCTCCCGGATGTCAGGCGGCATGCGTGCCCCCCTCACCCGCCCGGCTACCTTCGAAGGCGAGCCCGGCCTCGGCCCAGTCCTGCTTGCCGCCGGTGTAGACGCGCACGTCGCGGTAGCCGAGCCGGGCGAACGCCGCGGCGGCGATCTTCGAGCGGTTGCAGTACGGGCCCGAGCAGTACACCACCACGGTGGCGTCCCGGTCGGGCGCCACTTGCGCGGCCAGCTCAGCGGTCAGCGGGCCGGGCACGTTGCGCGCCCCGGGGATGTGCTCGGCGGCGTAGGCGTCGACCGGCAATGCCTCGACCAGCTGAACGCTCCCGGTCTCCAGCAAGGCGAGCAGATCCTCGCGCGTGATGCCCTCCATCAGCGGTCCTCCCTTCGGTGATCCGGCGCGGCCGGGAGGTCACGCCGGCCCGGCCGCCGCGCGGGCCCGCGCCTGCAACGCATCCAGCACGTCGACCTGCTGCTCGGGTACCTGCGCCTCCAGCGCCATGACGCCGTCGGCGACGGTGAGGGTGAAGGTGAAGAACGAGCAGCAGCTGTTCTCCCGGGCCGCCAGCTCCGCGGCCCGCGCGGCGTTCGCCGGAGTGAAGATCAGCTCCAGCCGCAGCCGGGTGCGGTCCGGCCTCTGGATCGCCTGTACGGCTGCCGCGAACAAGGCGTCGAACTCGGCCTCGCGCAGCGGCTGCTCAGCCGTGGGCAGTGTGCACTCCGCCGAGGCCCACCGCAGGTCAAGGGCTATGTCCTTTGCCGTCATACCTCGACGGTAAGGCTGTACCCAGGTACCGGATGCAAGCTCCTGCGAGCAGGATCTCAGCCGGGGTCGCCGGCGAAGGCCAGGCCCTTGCCCTCCAGGCGGTCGCGCACCTCGGCCGGGCTGTGGGCGGCGCGGTCGGGCAGGTGGTAGAACTCGTCCAGGACGGCGCGGGCGGCGTCGTCGTCGCTGACCGCCCAGTCCCAGACGATCTCCCCTCCGTCGAGGGTGACCTCGAAGGCGAAGAAGGCGCAGCAGGCCTTCTCCCGCGCGGCCAGGTCCTCGATGTGGGCCCGCAGGCCCGGCTCGGCGCGGAAGCGGAAGCGGACTCCCCGGCCGGTCTTCTCGCGGCCGACGAGGGCGCGGGCGAACAGCTGCCGGTATTCCTCCAGGCGCTGCGGGACGGTGTCGGGGGCGGTGCTCATGTCGCACACGACGGGTGTGGAAGCGGGCGGGATGTCCACGGCCGCGCTCCTTTCCGAAGGTCGGGAACGCCGGCGGTCTTGTGACCGGGCACCCGCGAGCCTAGAGTCTGGACCATACTCCAGAGTCAAGAGGTGATGCCGCGTGAAGATCGGCGAGGTCGCCCGGGAAGCCGGCGTCAGCGTGGACACGGTCCGGTTCTACGAACGGCGCGGCGTCCTCCCCCCGGCCGAGCGCCGGCCCTCTGGCTATCGCGTCTTCACCCCCGCGGCGGTCGAACGCATCCGGCAGGCCAAGGTGCTGCAGGAGCTGGGCTTCACGCTGGATGAGGTCGTCGACGCGCTGGCCGCCCACGACGCCGGCGGCGCCACCTGCGACAGCGAGCGGTGGCGGCTGGAGGCCGTGGCCGACCGGATCGACGCCAGGATCGCCGACCTGGTCCGGGCCCGCCACGCCGTACTGCGGACGCTCGAAGACTGCCGAGCCGGTCGCTGCCCGCTCGTGCCGAGCTGAGGTGACGGCAGGCAGCCGTCGTCCCTTGGCTGGAACCGACTGTCCTGGAGGGACCGTATACGTCAGTGGCCCAGCACGGTGCGCGGATGAGTGTCGTTGCGCTGGCCCTGCCGACTTCAAGCCGCGATGATCTTAAGGTGGAGGTCCGTCCATGATGCACCTGCTCCATCTCGCGCTCCCGGTGCGCGACGCCGATCGCAGCCTCGCCTTCTACGAGAAGTACTTCGGTTTCGACCCCGCCCGCGCGCGGCGGTACGACGACGGCACGGTCATCGTCAGGAATGACGGCGGCTTCGATTTGGCCCTGCACGGCGGGCAGCAAGTGCCGTCCCTTCCGGAGTTCCTTCACTTCGGTTTCCGGCTGGACGATCCCGATGAAGTCCGGTCGGCGCTGGCGCGCCTGGAGGCCGACGGCGTCGGAGTGGTCGAGCACTATGACCTCCCTGAGTACGTGGCGTTCAAATGCCTCGACCCGGACGGGTACCGGATCGAGGTCTATTGGGAGCCGGTTGAAAGCGATTGAGCGGTGGTCCGGCCAGGTCCTCGAGATATCCGTTCACGTTGGACATGGGTTCGTGGTTCTCCCCTCCTCAAGCGGTACGGCACACGGGCGCGTGGAGGTTTCTCACGCGGCCGATTCGGCGACCTTGCCCCTGAATCCTGGAACCGAGCGCGCACCTCGTCGTACTCCATGAATGGACGCGCACATGATGGGACGGCTGCGCGGCCTGCGTGGCGAGCGAGGCCGCAGCCACCCGAGCGGCGATGGGAGTGTGCATTAATACCACTTGCGGAACCTCTGGTCGCGAACACCCGTAGTGGCAGGTGAGTGCCGCGGGGGCATCCCGTGTTCGCTGTCACATCCAGGCTGCTGAAGACCTGTTCGTGAGCAACGTACGGCTACCGCCTCCGGCATGGAAGGACGAGGGCCGTGGACGGCGCCCTCCCTGTTGCGCCGCGCGCCCGCCCCGGGCCACCGTTGGACACAGGAGAGCGTCATAGGTGGCTCTCGCGGCTATGACGTGCGGATCTGCGCACGACAGCACAGATGTGACCAGCGGAGGTGAAAGCTGTGGTGTTCTTCGGGGTTCTCGGTCCCGTCATCGCCGTCGACGCGGACGGGCGACCCGTACAGCTGCACTCCGCGAAACAGAGGCGCCTGCTGGCGGTCCTGCTGGCGCACCACGGGGAAGTCGTCTCGTCGCAGCGGCTGATGGAGGCGATGTGGCCGGACGCCATGCCCGCCAAGCCGGTCGGCGCCCTGCACAACGCCGTCTGCCGGTTGAGGAAGTGTCTTGGGCTGGACGGGCAGGACATGCTGCGCACGGAATCGTCGGGATATCGCCTCCACATCCGGCCGGACGCGCTGGACGCGCTCGTCTTCGAAGACCTGCTCACCCAGGCACGTGCCGACAAACAGGCCGGCCCGGAACGCGCGCTGCAGCGGTTGGAGCGCGCGGAGGCGCTGTGGCGGGGGAGCGCCTTTCAGGACGTCGCGGACGTGCTGCACCTCCAGGCCGAGGCGGCACGACTGGATCAGCTGCGTCACGTGGCCATGGAAGAACGCGCCGAGGTGCTGGTCGCGCTCGGGCGGACCGCGGAGGCGCTGGCGCTCCTGGAGGCATGCGTCGCGGCCCAGCCCCTGCAGGAGCGCCCCCTGGGCATGCTCATGCGCCTGCTGTATGAGTCCGGACGGCACGTGGACGCGTTGCACCTGTACGAGAACTACAAGCACCGGCTGGCCGAAGAGCTCGGGCTCGACCCGTCTCCCTATCTCCAGAAAATCGAGCTGGAGATCCTGCGGCACGAGATGCCGTCCCTCACGGGCTCCGGCGGCACGGCGCCGGCGCGGATCGTCGACCGCGACATTGTGCTGCCGCCCGACACCTTCGTGGGGCGGGAGAACGACATCAAGAAGATCGCGGACTGCCTGGCCGGCCGGAGCGTGACGACGCTGGTCGGCCCAGGTGGCGTGGGGAAGACACGCCTGGCCCTGCATGTGGCCGACAAGGTGAGCCACAAGTACCCCGA
This sequence comes from Thermoactinospora rubra, assembly GCF_002093975.1. Classification (GTDB taxonomy): domain Bacteria; phylum Actinomycetota; class Actinomycetes; order Streptosporangiales; family Streptosporangiaceae; genus Nonomuraea; species Nonomuraea rubra_A. The sequence continues at coordinate 45,131 of NZ_MSZZ01000061.1, read as the reverse complement.
CGGCGTACTGCTGTGCGGTCTCGGCGAGGTCAGCGAGCCCGGCGCGGTCCCTCACGCCCTGGCGGCCGCGGCCCGGCTGCTCCCCGAGGCGATGGAGGAGTCGAGCCTCCTCCAGGCGCTCGCGGGCAGGCGCTCCCTGCTTGTCCTGGACAACTGCGAGCACCTCCTCCAGACCGTCTCGGCACTGGTCGGCCGCCTGCTGTCGGTTCCCGGCAGGATCGCCGTCCTGGCGACCAGCAGAGAGCCGCTGGCCGTACAGGGTGAGCGTGTCTACCACGTCGAGCCGCTGCGCGTGGAACCGGGAGACGGGCTCGCCGGCGAGGCCGTCAAGCTGTTCATCGACAGGGCGCAGGCGGCCAATTCACGGTTCGAATCCGACGGCTATGACCTGCGGTCTGTGGAGGAGCTGTGCCTCCGCCTCGACGGGCTGCCGCTCGCGATCGAGCTGGCCGCCGCCCGGACCCGCACGCTGCCCGTCGCGGAGATGGTGCGCAGGCTGGACGACAGGCTGACCTTGCTCAGCGAGCCGAGGAGCGCGACCCCGCGCCACCGCTCGCTGTGGGACGTGGTGGACTGGTCGTTCGAGCGCCTGGACGCCGAGCAGCGGAAGGTGTACCCGCAGCTCGCGATCTTCCCCGGCGACTTCACCCTGGACGCGGCGGCGGGAGTCGTGACCTCCGGCCTGTCGCCGGCGCGACTGACGACCCGCGTTCTCGACCTGGCCGACCGATCGCTGCTCGACCGGGCCGCCTTCGCCGGGACGGACGAGCCCCCTCGCTACCGGCTGCTGGAAACCCTGCGGCGATACGGCCTCGAGCGGCTGCACGAGGCGGGAACCGCCGACCTCGTCGCGTCTCGCCACGCGCACTGGTTCACCGCGCACGCCGAACGGGTGATGCGGGACCGGTCGGAACCCGGCCGCGACTGGATCGCGGAACTCGAGAGCGACATCCACAACTTCAGGGCGGCGCATCGCCGGCTCGCCGACTCTCGCGACATCGACGGCCTGCTGAGGCTCACCGCTTCGCTGTGCCAGCTGGGAGTGGCCACCATGCGCGCCGAGCTGTTCGAGTGGGCGCAGGAGGCCGTCCGTCTGGCAACGGGCAGCGGTCATCCGCTCCTCGGCGCCGCGTTCGTGTCCGCCGGACGTGGGGCGTGGTATCACGGCGACCTGGCCACGGCGGAGGAATACGCCCGCAAGGCGATGGAAGGCTCCGACGACCCGCGAGTCTTGTGTCACGGCCACGACCTTCACGGCGACGTCGCCCTCCACCGGCAGCGGCTGGAGGACGCCGCGGCCCACTACCGGGAATCGGTGCGGTTGTCCGGGCTGATGGGCGACAGGTGGCAGGCCGCCTTCTCCAGCGGCTGCCTCGCCCTCACCCTCACCCGGCTCGGCAGGCTGGAGGAGGCGCGGGCGGCGCTGGAAGGCGTCCGGGCGGAGGCCCGCAGGCAGGAGTCGCTGGATCTACGGATCGCGGTGGCCATCCTGGAGGGGGAGCTGTCCCTGGCACTGCGGCCCCGCGAGGTTCCCGAAGCCTTCTGGCGCGCGGCGAGGCTGTCGAGGGAGAGCCGGAACAACTACCTCGTCTGCACGTCCTGGATCGCGGCGGCGTCGGCGGAGGCGGAGTACGGTGACCCGCAGCGGTCCGCCGCCACCTATCGCGACCTGCTGCGCGAATGGTCACGCCCCAGGCTGGGCATCCCGCTGGCCGTGGCCATGCGCGGGGTCGTACGGCTCCTCGCCAAGGCCGGCCGTCACGAGGACGCCGCGATCCTCTTCGGCGCCCTGCCGCCCGCCCCGGTGGCCTCGCTGTTCACCGGGGTCAACACCGAGTTCTCCCACGTGGTCGAGCGGCTGCGGGCGGGCATGCGGCCGGAGGCGTTCGACGTGTCGGTCGCGAGGGGCCGCGAGCTGACCCTGCGGGAGACGATCGACTTCGCGGTCGCCCTGCTGGACCGGATGACGAGATCCCGGAGCGTCTGTCCATGAATGAGATACTTTGCCCCGGTTGTGGGGCGAGGGTCGCCGCCCTTCTCCGCCAGCAGCGCGGGGAGGGCCGAGGCGTCGTAGACGACGCCGTGGCCGGCGACCGTCACGCCGCCCCACGATGCGACGAGGGCGCCGGCCACGGCATCGTGGTCCTGCGGAGTGGCGGCACGCACCGATATCCCGATCACCCCGGCATCCTCCCCGGCTACCCCACCAGCCGGTAGAAGCGCCAGAAGCCGAAGTCGTCGATCGGCAGCACCTCGATGTCGCGGAAGCCCGCCTCGACGGCGTAGCGGCGCAGGGTGTCGGGTCGCATGACCGTCCCCGTGGCGGCCGACGGCTGGTGGGACCTGCCGTCGGGCAGGCAGATGAGCAGGCTGAAGCCGTACATCAGCCGCTCCACGTCGCCGCCGTCGGGATGGAAGGCGTCGGCCACCGCCTCGTCCATGATGACGACCGGCCCACCTGGCACGACGGCGCGGCGCATGGCGGCGAGCGTGTCGACCGGACGCGGCATGTCGTGGATGCACTCGAAGGCGAACGCCGCGTCGTAGCCGCCCTCGCCCAGGTCCGCGGCGTCGGCCGCGCGGAAGGCGACGTCCATGCCCTCGGCGTTGCGCTCGGCCATGGCGATCGAGGGCGGGTCGATGTCGACTCCCTCCACCTTCGCCTCCGGGTAGGCCCTGGCCAGGGCGATGGTGGACCACCCGGCGCCGCAGCCGACGTCGACGATCCGGGCCCCCGGACGGCGCAGCACCGCGTCGATGTCGGGCAGCCCGGCCAGCGCCTTGGGCAGGGCGTGTTCGAACCAGGGCCGGTTCATGTCGGCCTGCGACTCGCGCACGTCCTCGCCGAAGGCGTCCCAGCCGACCCCGCCGCCGTTGCGGTACGCCTCGACGAGGGCGGGCATCTGTACGGCGGCGCCCGCCAGCATCCGGGCCAGCGGCGCCAGGAAGTTCAGGCTTGAGCGGTCGGTGAGCACCTCGGCCGCGCCGTCCGGGAGGGCGAAGCGGCCGTCGTCGCCCACCTCCAGGATTCCGGCGCAGGCCTGCTGCTCCAGCCATTCCCGGGCGTACCGCTCGTCCCCGCCCGCGCGTCCGGCCAGCTCGGCCGGGGTGGCGGGGCCGTGGTCGGCGAGCGCCCGGTACCAGCCCAGACGGTCACCGAGATGAACGGCGAGCACGTCGATCGTGCCCAGCGCGGCGCCCAGCAGGCGCTCGACGAATTGTTCCGCGGTCGAAGCCATGGCGAAGCTTCCCCCTTGCGTGGTTGTGTGCTCCAACGCCGACATGTACGAAGCGATCTGGGCGATCGGTTCTGACAGCGGGCGGCCTGCTCGTCATTGAATGCGGGCCGGAGCAGGCGCCCGTGATGCGGCTGCGCAACCGCCGACCTCCGGGTGCGCCGGAACCGGCCTTCGCGGCCAGGCCGTACTGCGTAGCGACCACCACGCGGACCGGCGAGAGCCGGCAAGAAGGAGCAAGCATGAGCAGCTACCAGATTCCCTCTTCGGACGTGCGCGGACTGTCCCCGGCGGATGCCGGCGGCGCCCAGCCGCCCGGGCGGCCGAAGACTCTGACGGCCGTCATCGTGGCCGCCACGGCGGTCGTCGTGAGCGCGCTCGCCTCCGCCCTCGTCTATCTGGTCTCCGGCAGGGACCTGCTGCGCTCGTACATCGAGGAGTCGTTCGACATCGAGGCGGGCACGAAGACCGGGAGCTTCGTCCTCGAAGCGGCCACCGAGGAGGCCTACGGCGCGCTTCAGGCACGCGCGTATTTGTGGATCTTCCTCGCGGCGATGATCGGGCTGCTGCTGCTCGCAGTCCGGTCGGCCAGGACATGGGCGCGCGTGACGCTGACCGTCTTCAGCGTGATCGCCCTCTTCCTCGGGCTCCGCGAGCTCGCGGACCTGGTGGCGACCCACATCGGCGTCCTGGCGCTGGTGACGGTCCTGGCCGCGGCGACGGTCGTGGTGGCGTGCTGGCTGCCGCCGACCAACCGGTTCGCGAAGGCGCGCAAGCGGCGCTGACGGCTTCTCCGGGCTCCGGCTGACAGCTGCTTGGGAGCGCGCGGAGAGGCCGATGACAGAGCCGGGTCGCAGGCTCGCCTCGGCAATGCTTCCAAGACGCAACCGAGGTGCCCGTTGACCAGGCCAGACATTGTCGAACCCCTCAAGGACCGCTTCCAGCGCGGGGACCGGGCGGCGTTCGAAGAGCTCTTCGACCGCTACTCCCGGCCCATGTTCGCGACCGCGCTGAGCATGCTCGGCAACCGGGATCTGGCGGCCGAGACCGTGCAGGAGGCGTTCATCAAGATCTGGCAGGCCGCGGGGAGCTACGACACCGCGCGTGACATAGAGCCATGGCTGTTCACCATCACCAGGCGCACGGCGATGGACCTGTACCGCAAGCACCGCCGCGGCAGCGAGACGGTGGCCATCGACTTCGTGGCCGACTCGCGGCTGGCCGTCGGGCCGCCTTCCATGGAAAAGCCGTGGCTCACCTGGCAGGTCACGCGCGCCATGGCCCGGCTGAGCTCCCAGGAGCGGGAGGTCCTGTACCTCGCCTACTTCCACGAGATGACCCAGTCCGAGATCAGCCAGGCGCTCGGCATCCCGATGGGGACGGTCAAGAGCCGGACCTTCCGCGCCCAGCGGCGCCTGGCCGAGCTGCTGGAGCACGTGGTCGACCCACCGGTGGAGGCCGCAGCCACCGCGTGACGAGGCAAGCCTTGTGTGCATTTTGACCGGTTGCGGAACTGCTTGGCGCCTGGGCCTCGTACCGCTATCCGAACGCACCGCGGTTCCCATCCGCGGGATGAAGCCCCATACGACAAGGACACAATCATGCGTCTCAGCAAGCACCTGGCCCGGTTGTCATGCCTGGCCGTCGCGTCCACCGCCCTGGCCGGCGCCCTCGCCGGCCCCGGCAACGCCGCCTCGCCGGGAACCGTCGAGGTGTCGAACGGGAAGATCGTCTACACGGCGGGCAAGGGCGGGCGGAACAGCGCCTCCATCACCGTCTTCAACGGCAAGATCGCGGTGTTCGACACCGAGCCGCTCACCCCGAAGGCCGGTTGCGTCAAGCTCACGCCCCGCGCCGTGACCTGTGGGACCAGCGCCCTGAAGTTCGTCGCCGACCTCGGTGACGGCAACGACTCCTTCAGCGTGGGCGTCGACTTCAAGGGGATCGTCAAGGGCGGCCCCGGCGACGACACCTTCATCGCGAGCACGAAGCAGAACACGCCGCGGCGGCTGACGTTCTCCGGCGGCGAGGGCACCGACACCGTCTCCTACAAGAGCAGCAACCGGCCGGTGCGGGTCAGCCTCGACAACCAGCCGAACGACGGCCGCGCCATCGACTCCGACAACATCCGCGACGACGTCGAGAACATCGTGGGCTCCACGTTCGGGGGCGACACCCTCACCGGCAGCGCCGCCGCCAACCGGCTGGACGACGGCGGCGGTTCCGGCGAGAGGCTGAACGGCCTGGGCGGCGACGATCTGCTCCTGGCCAAGGACCTGGCCAAGGACTCCTTCCTGGCCTGCGGCGAGGGCGACGCGGATGTGATCGTCCTCGACAAGGGGATCGACCCCGAGCCGCTCGGCTGCGAAGAGGTGCGGGAGTTCTGACCGGCGAACCCGGCCTGACCGGTCCCGGCACCCCAGCCCCGGCGCCCCGGCCCACCCTGCCGGGGCGCCGTGCGTTCCGCCGCCACGGCTTCATGCCGCTCGGTGAGTACGGCAACGCGCCACGCCGCTTTCGCCCCGGGCTACCACGTGTCCATGCACGGCCGCCGCTTGGTCCCCGCCGAGGCCCGCCCGCGCGGACGGCGGTCTCTCCCCGGTTGGCGACGGGAAGGGTCCTCAGGCCGTCGTCCGCCGGATCGTGACCGCGGGGAACGCCTCCCAGCTGTCCGACGGCGCCGCCGCCCTGTTCGAGATCTACTGAGTAGATCTACTAAGTACGGCGTGCGGCGAGCGCCGCGAACCAGCGCACCGCCTCCGGGTCGTCGACCGCGTCGAGCTTGCAGGCCTGCTCGACCGGCACGCCCTGGAGGATGCGCTTGACCGGGACCTCCAGCTTCTTGCCGGTGGCGGTGTGCGGGATCGCGGGCGCCTCCAGCACCTCGTCCGGCACGTGCCGCGGCGAGGCCTTGGTCCGCACGGCCTCGCGGATCCGGCCGGTCAGCGCGGCGTCCAGGGCGGCTCCGCCGGCCAGCCGTACGAACAGCGGCATCCAGTAGCCGCCGTCGGGTTCCTCGACGCCGACCACGAGCGCCTCGGCCACCTCGGGCAGCGCCTCGACGGCCTGGTAGATCCGAGCTGCCCATGCGGACGCCGCGGCGGTTCAGCGTCGAGTCCGAGCGCCCGTGGATGATCGCGGTGCCCCGGCTGGTGATCGTCAGCCAGTCGCCGTGCCGCCACACGCCCGGATAGACCGAGAAGTACGCCTCGCGGTAGCGGCCGGTGGCGGCCACGACGTGGCCCGAGACCACCGAGGTGACGACCACGCCCGCCTGGAGCGGGAAGAGCAGCAGGCCGGAGCTCGTGGCGCTCATCCCGATCACGATCTGGAGCAGGGCGGGCATGTAGAAGGTCATGGTGAGCAGCCCGGCCCCGGCGAAGAACACCAGCACCAGGGCGGTGGCGGCGACCGGGTTGGCGAACAGCCGCAACGGCATGATCGGCTCGGCCGCCCTCCGCTCCACCAGGACGAACGCCGCCAGCGCCACCAGGGTCGCCGCGACCAGCGCCACGATCGGGCCGGAGGTCCACGGGTGGAGCCGCCCGCCCCAGGAGAACACCAGCATCAGGCAGGACAGGGCCACGACGAGCAGGGCGGCGCCCGCCCAGTCCACGGCGGCGCGCTCGCGCGGCGAGGGCACCTTCAGGGTCGTGGCCGTCACGACCAGGGCCGTGATGCCGATGGGCAGGTTGACGAGGAACACCCAGCGCCAGGAGAAGGCGTCGGTGAGGTAGCCGCCCAGCCACGGCCCGATCACCTGGGCGACGGCCAGCTCGGCGCCGATGTAGCCCTGGTAGGCGGCGCGGGCCCGGGGCGAGACGATGTCGCCCACGATCACGATGGCCATCGCGGTCAGGCCGCCGGCGCCGAGCCCCTGGACGGCCCGGCACACGCCGAGCTGGGGCACGTTCTGCGCGAGCGCGCACGCCGCCGAGCCGGCCAGGAACAGCACGAGGGCGACGTTGAACAGCATCCGCCTGCCGTACAGGTCGCTGAGCCTGCCGAACAGCGGCGCGCCCACCGCGGCGGCGATCAGGTTGGCGGTGAACACCCACGGCAGATCGGATAACCCGCCCAGATCCTGCACGATCGTGGGCGCGGCCACCGCGACGGTGGTCTGGCCCAGGCCCGCGATCAGCAGGCCGAGCAGCAGCCCGGTGAAGACGACCAGGGTCTTCCTGGAGCCCAGGAGCGTGCCGGTCATGGCTCGACCACCAGCCTTCCCGTCATGCCCGCCGCGCGGTGCGCCATGAGCGAGCAGTGGAACTCGTAGACCCCCGGACGGCCGGCGCGGAACCCGCCGACCGCGCTTCGCCCCGCGTCCGCTTGGACGTAGGCGCCGAACTCCTCCAGCACGAAGTTGTGCATGACGTCGGCGGCCACCAGCTCGATCGCGACGTCCTCCCCGGCCTTGACGCGGATCTCGGCGGGGGAGAAGGCCAGGCGCTCGCAGCTGACCCGGATCCGCCGGGCTCCCGGCGCGACGGGGCTGTTGGACCGCTCGCCGACCAGCTTCATGTCGGCGTGCCTGATGCTGAGCGTCCCCACGGTGGTCCGCGCCATCGCGCCGACGTCCACCACCCCGGTGGGCTCGCAGGCGACCGCCAGCTGGGTGGGGTCGGGGAAGCTCGTGGTGAGCTGCCCGCCGTACTCCAGCGGGACCAGCGCCAGCAGCCCGGCCGCCAGGCCGTACTCGATGGCCACATGGTGGTCCAGCGGGACCCGCACCCGGCCCATCGGGATCGACGAGGCGGGCTCGCCCGCGGCCGTGAGCACGCGCAGGCGGCGCACGCGGAGGTCGCCGAGCGCGTCCAGCACGGTGTGCTCGGCGGTCAGGAACCGCCGGGCCGCGCGGGTGGCCGAGGCGGCGCTCACGTCGGCGCTCGAGACGGTGACCGGAAGGCCCAGGTAGCTGTTCACGCGGTCATTGTCCGGACGATCGCCTGGAGCGCTCAGCGCGTCGTTCCGGTGAGCGGAGCGCGCGTTGTGCGGCGCGACGCCTGGTTCGCCGGGCACGTGGTCGACCAGTACGGCCGGCTCCCGCCGCCCTTCGGCAGCGGGCCGACCGAGCCGGGGCGCAGCGCCCCCGCGCCGGCGCCGCCACGGTCCGAACCCGGCCGATGCCCGAGGGCGGCATCGCGGGCGCGCCGCTGGCGTACGCGATCAACCTGGGCGGGACCGGTACCCGCTGACGAACTCCTCGATCATCGACAACGGCGTGTCACGCGGGCTGCTGCGCACGGTCGACATCGGCTTCGGCGGCGCGGGATGGATCGAGTACCGGCACCAGCCGGTCAGAAGGCCCTGACGTAGTCGATGGCCGGGCCCTCCAGCCGCATGCGCAGCTCGGCGAACAGCTCGGCGGCCGCCCGGCCGGGCCAGTCGGCGGGCAGCAGCTCCTCGGGCAGGCCGGGGTCCAGGTAGGGGAACTTTCGCCAGTGGTAGAGGCTGAGCGTGTAGTCGGCGAACGCCTGCCGGCCTTCGGGGAAGCGGCCCTCCCAGCGGTCGAGCACGGGCCGCGCCCAGGCCAGGAAGTCGGTGTAGAGCCCGGCCAGCTCCTCCAGGTTCCAGGCCCGCCGTACCACCGCGGACAGCTCCTCGAAGCCGGTGTAGGCGGCCTCGAAGGTCATGACGTAGTGCTGGAAGCCCAGCTCCTCCACGGCCTTCTCCAGGTCGCGCGCCATGCGGCGCGGCGCCATCCACAGCCCGTTGCTCAGGTTGCCGAACCCCAGCCAGGACAGCCGCGAGCGCAGCCGGTGGCGCTTGGCCCGCTCCTCCTCGGGGATGGAGAACGACACCAGGACCCAGCCGTCGGCCAGCCGCGCGGGGAGGTGGGGGCCGAAGATCCGCTGGTCGCTCTCGGCGAGCAGGGGCAGCGCCCTGGCGCTCAGCCGCAGGCCGCGCACGCCCTGGCGGACCTCCGGCTCCAGCAGGTCCTTGTCCCGCATGCGGGCCAGCGCCGAGCGGGTGGCCGTCTCGTCCACGCCCAGCTCGCTCATCAACTGCACGATCTTGGCGATGGGGCACCAGCCGCCCAGCGGCCGCAGGTAGGCGCCGCAGAAGTCCATGATCAGCATCTTCGGCTGGCCGCCGCTGGCGCTGCGGGGCGAGGCCGCCATGGAGGGCGTGGCGCCCGCCCAGGCGTCCCGCTTGGTGCTCAACGAGGCTCTCCTCCGAGAGGTCCGGTTCTTCGGCAAGCATACGACGATCGTCACCGGAGGCGGCATGAGACGAGGGCCGCCTCACGTGGCGGCCCTCAAGCGGCCCTCAGAAGGTACGGCTCAGCCGAAGCGCAGGGTGAGCTTGAACTCGTTGGGGTAGACGATCTGCTGCACGGTCAGGGTGCCCCGCCTGCCGGTCAGGGTGAGGGTCTGGGGCTCGTAGCGCTCCAGGGCGGTCTCGTTGATCTCGCCGACCGCCGTGAACCGGCCCTCGGGCACGCGCAGCGTGTCGGTGCAGTGGCCGACGACCAGCCCGTCATCCACCAGGGCGTGCCCGGCGAAGTTGTGCCCGCCCGCGCGCACGGCCAGCGGCAGCCCGGTCGCGCGGGCGTGCCGTACGGCTGCCGCCACGTCGGCGGTCGTCCGGCACCGCGCCACCGCCCGCGGCGACCGGGTGACGGCGCGGTTCCAGATGCCGCACGCCTCGGCGAAGCCCTGGTCGCCCGCCGTGAGGATCCGGCCGGAGAATCCCTCGATGTCCATGGCATGGAGAGGCTAGGAACGCCGCCCGCGCCCGGTCGCGCCCGCCGGTCCGGCAGGCGGAACGGGAGCCTGCGCCGGGCCGTTCCGGTCATCGGAACGCCACCGTCGCGGCCCGGCCCCGCCGAGGAGCACGTTACGACGACAGCCGCCCTCGCGGCCGACTCGTTGACCAGATGACGATCGTCAAGCAAGCACCTGATCGAGGTGGCGTATGAAACGTCTCGCGCTCGCGGGCCTGTCCGTGGTCATGATGGCGGTGACGGCGTGCGGCGGCAACGCCGCCGCACCGTCCGAGGCGAGGGCGACCGGCGGCGGGAGTCCCGGCTGCGCGGACGCCGAAGGCAAGACGGTCGGCTTCAGCCAGCCGCTCGCCGACCCGAACTTCCACGTCCTGGAGCAGATCGTCACCAAGGTCCGGTTCGTCCACAACGACCGGCTCGTCGACGCCCTCCACCTCCAAGCGTCCTGCGCCATCCTCCACGTCCCCGCCGTCCGCGCCTACTACGACCAGCTCAAAGCCCGTGATGTCAGCCACAACGCCGCCCTCCGCCAAGTCGGCAACCGCCTGGTCGGCATCCTCCACGGCTGCCTCAAAACCCACACCCGCTACGACCAAGCAATCGCCTGGTCACACCGCAATCACGACCTCACCGCTTGACATCCAACGTCCAGGGATGTCTGACCCCCCGAGGAGCTGGCCAAGCAGGCACGGATCATGGTGGACGCCGGATGCCAGTGCGTCTACGTCACCGACTCGGCGGGCGCGATGATCCTGGAGGACGTCACCGACCGGGTGAGTGCGCTGCTTGCCGAGGTGGGCGGCCAGGCGCAGGTCGGCTTCCACGGCCACCAGAACCTCTCGCTGGCCGTGGCCCAACACCGTCTTCGCCTTCCGCGCGGGAGCCGTCCAGGTCGACGGCTGCACCCGCGGCCTCGGGGCCGGGGCGGGCAACACGCCCACCGAGGCGCTGGTCGCCGTCTGCGACAAGCTCGGCATCGAGACGGGAGTCGACGCCTTCGCCATGATGCGAGTGGCGGAGAATGTGGTACGTCCCCTTATGGACGGCGAATGCGTCGTGGACCGGCTGTCCCTGGCCATGGGCTATGGCGGGGTGTACAGCTCGTTCATGAGGCACGCCGCCCGCGCCGCCGGTCGCTACGGCGTCGACCCCGCCGAGATCCTGCTCGAGTGCGGCCGACGCCGGCTCGTCGGCGGCCAGGAGGACCAGATCACGCAGATAGCCCTGGAGCTCGCCGATGACCGCTAAGCCGTTCGCCTCCTCCGCCGATCTGGAGGACAAGCAGCAGACGCTGGAGGTGATCGCCGACGGCGTCTACGCGCTGACCGCCGAGGGCGACCCCAACGTCGGCGCGATCGAGGGGGAGGACTTCCTGGTCTGCTTCGAGGCCATGGCCACCCCCGTCGCCGCCCGCGCCTGGCTGGAGCGCCTGCGCGAGCACACCGGCAAGCCGGTGCGCTACCTCGTGCTGTCGCACTACCACGCGGTGCGCACGCTGGGCGCGTCCGCCTTCGGCGCCGAGGTGATCGTGGCGCACGAGAACACCCGGGCGCTGATCGCCGAGCGCGGCAAGCAGGACTGGGCCTCCGAGCTGGGCCGGATGCCGCGCCTGTTCAAGGACCCCGATTCCATCCCGGGCCTGACCTGGCCGACGCTCACCTTCTCCGACCGGGTCACCATCGACCTGGGCGGCGAGCGGGGCGAGCTGGTCCTGCGGTACTGCGGGCGCGGCCACACCGAGGGCGACATCGTCGCCTGGCTGCCCCGGCAGCGGGTGCTGTTCGCCGGGGACCTGGTGGAGGCGCAGGCGGCGCTGTACACCGGCGACGCCTACCACCGCGAGTGGGCCACGACCACGCTGGACCGGGTCGCCGCGCTGGAGGCCGAGGCGCTGGTCGGCGGGCGCGGGGCGGTGGCGCGGGGCCGCTCCGCCGTGGCGGCGGCCGTCGAGCAGACCCGCGACTTCCTGCGCACCATGCTCACCGAGGCCGGCCGCGTGCATGCGGCCGGGGGCACGCTCAAGGAGGCGTTCGAGGCCGCCCACGCCGCCCTGGAGCCCCGCTACGGCCGCTGGCCGATCTTCGAGCACTGCATGCCGTTCAACGTCTCCCGCCTGTGGGACGAGCTGTCCGGGATCGAGCGCCCGGTGATCTGGACCGCCGAGAGGGACCGCGAGGTATGGAACGCACTCCAGTCGTGATCGTCGGCGCCGGGCCGGTCGGGGTGGCGCTGGCGTTGCTGCTGGCCCGTCACCGGGTGCCGAGCGTGGTGCTGGAGGCCCGGCCGCGGCGCGACCCGGCCGGGTCCAAGGCGATCTGCTTCCAGCGGGACGTGCTCGACGTGCTGGACCGGGTGGGCGTGGCCGAGCAGATGGTCGCCGAGGGCGTCACCTGGACCACCGGCCGCACCTACTACCGCGAGCACGAGCTGTACAGCGTGACCTTCCCCGATCCGGGCAAGAGCGTCTTCCCGCCGTGGATCAACATCTCCCAGGCGCGCGTGGAGGAGCTGCTGCTGGCCAAGGCCGCCGCCGAGCCGCTGGTCGAGGTGCGTTTCGGCGATCCGGTGACCGGCTATGAGGAGGACGCCGAGGGCGTGGCGGTCCGGACCGGGAGCGGCGCGGTCGTCCGCGGCGGCCACCTGGTCGGGGCGGACGGCTCGCGCAGCGCGGTCCGGCGGCTGGCCGGGATCGACTTCCCCGGCCGGTCCTTCGACGACCGCTTCCTCATCTGCGACGTCAAGGCCGACCTGCCCTTCCCCAGCGAGCGCCGCTTCTACTTCGACCCGCCGTGGAACCCCGGCCGCCAGGTGCTGGTCCACCAGTGCCCGGACTCGGTGTGGCGCATCGACTGGCAGGTGCCGTCGGACTTCGACGTGGCGACGGCCGACGTCGACGGCATGGTGCGCAAGATCGTGGGCGACCGGCCGTACGAGATCGTCTGGCTCACGCTCTACCGTTTCCACGAGCGGGTGGCCGCGGCGTTCCGGCGGGGGCGGGTGTTCCTGGCCGGGGACGCCGCGCACCTGTACGCGCCCTTCGGCGCCCGCGGCCTGAACTCCGGGCTGCAGGACGCCGAGAACCTGGCCTGGAAGCTGGCCCTCGGCGGCGAGCGGCTGCTGGACAGCTACGAGAACGAACGGCGGGCCGCCGCGCTGGAGAACCTGAAGGTCACCGGGGACACGATGGAGTTCCTGGTGCCGCAGACCGCCGAACGCTGGGAGTGGCGCCGCAAGGTGCTGGCCGCCGCCGTGACCGACCCCGGGGCGCGCAAGCACATCGACTCCGGCAAGCTCGCCGAGCCGTACTGGTATGTGGACTCGCCGCTGACCACCGGCGGCGAGCCGGTGCCGGCCGAGCCGGGAGCCGTGCGCCCGCCGGTCCCCGGCGTGCTCTGCCCGGATGCGCCCGTGGCGGCGGCGGGGGGCCGGACGCGGTTGCGGCGGCTGTTCGGCGGCGGCTTCGTGGTGCTCACCGCCCGCGCCGACCGGGTCGAGCCGGCCCGTACGGCCTGCGCGGGCGTGCTGCCGGCCGAGGTGCCGGTCGAGGTGTACGGCCTGCCCGGCATCGACGTGGAGGGCGTGGCGCTCCGGGCCCTGCGGGCGGGAGAGGACAGCGTGCACCTGGTGCGGCCGGACGGCCACCTGGCCGCGGTGCTGCCGGACTTCTCGGCCGGGGCGTTGCGTGAGGCGCTCGCCAAGGCCGCGGGCCGGAGCCCCGAATCGGCCGGCACGCCGGGCCGCGCCGCGTCATAGGATCCGATCATCACAGATGTGCCGGGATGGCCGGAAGGGATCGCATGGACGCCGAAGCCGCACCCCCGGGCGTGGACCCGTCGGTCCCGAACGCCGCGCGCATGTACGACTACTTCCTCGGCGGCAAGAACAACTTCCGCGCCGATCGCGAGCTGGCCGAGCTGGTGCTCAGCGTCCTGCCCGAGACCCGGGAGGGCACCCGCGAGAACCGCAGGCTGATCGGCCGCGTGGTGGAGTACCTCGTCGGGCAGGGCGTCCGGCAGTTCCTCGACCTGGGCTCCGGCCTGCCGGCCCAGCAGAACGTGCACGAGGTGGCGCTGCGCCTGGCCCCCGACGCCCGGATCGTGTACGTGGACAACGACCCGGTGGTCTGCGCGCACGGCCGGGCGCTGCTGGCCGAGCCGGACCGGGTGGCCATGGTGGAGGGCGACGCGACCAGGCCCGCGGAGATCCTGGGCCACCCGGAGGTGGCCAAGCTGCTGGACTTCGACCGGCCGGTGGCGGTGCTGATGATGTTCTTCCTGCACCTGGTGCCCGACTCGGCCGACCCGCAGGGCTTCGTGGCCGCCTACCGCGACGCTCTCGCGCCGGGCAGCTACCTGGCGCTGTCCCACGTCGGCAGCGACGCGGCGCCCGAGCGGGTGGCCGCGGTGAGCCGCATCTACCAGCAGGCCAACGCGCCGTTCTGCCCGCGCGCCGGGGCGGAGATCAGGGCCTTCTTCGGCGACTTCGAGCTCGTCCCGCCCGGCCTGGTGACCGGGAACGGCCCGGAGGTGGGCTGGCCCTTCGCCGACGCCGACACGCGGGCCTTCGTGGACGAGGAGCTGGCCCGCATGGCGTACGTGGGCATCGCCCGCAAGCCCTGAGGCTCACGCGCCGCCCCCGGGCCCCTCCTTCGCCATCGTCGCGGTGATCACCTCGGCGGTGACGTCGGGCCCGTTCAGCTCGGCCAGCACGGCGCCGTCGCGCAGCACGACGATCCGGTCCGCGCCCTCGACGAGCTCCTCCAGGTCGGCGGAGATGAGGAGGATGGCCAGGCCGTTCACCGCCAGCTCGTCGATGAGCCCGTGCACCTCGGCCTTGGCGCTCACGTCGATGCCGCGGGTCGGCTCGTCCAGCAGCAGCACCTTGGGGTTCATCGCGAGCCGGCGGGCCAGCAGCACCTTCTGCTGGTTGCCGCCCGACAGCTCGGCGACCCGCTGGCCGGGGCCCGTGGCCTTGATGCCGAGCCGCTTGACCAGGGCGTCGACGACCTCGTCCACGCGGCGCTCGGAGATCAGGCCCGCCCGCGCCAGGCGGGGGAGCGCGGCCAGCGCGATGTTCTCGCGCACCGACAGGGACGGGATGAGCCCCTCGCTCCTGCGGTCCTCGGGCAGCAGGTGGACCCCGGCCCGGATGGCCGCGCGGATGGCGCCCGTCCGCAGCGGCCTGCCGCCGACCGTCACCTGTCCGGCGTCCAGGCTGAGGGCGCCGGCGATGGCCTTGGCGGTCTCGGTGCGGCCCGAGCCCACGAGCCCGGCCAGCCCGACCACCTCGCCGGGCCGGATGTGCAGGGAGACGCCACGCAGGACGGACTCCTTGACCATGCCGGTGGCGCGCAGGACCGGGGCGTCGGCGGGTTCGGGATGGGCGCCGTCGAAGCCGGTCAGGCCGCGCTCGGCGACCTCGGCCGGGTCGCGGCCCAGCATGAGCGCGACCAGCCGGAGCCGGTGCAGGCCCGCGACGGGCCCGGTGTGCGCGACCCTGCCGTCGCGCAGCACGGTGACCCGGTCGCACAGCCGGAAGACCTCCTCCAGGCGGTGGCTCACGTAGATCACGGACCTGCCCTGCTCGCGCAGCCGGGACACGGCGGCGAAGAGGGCGGCGGCCTCGGCGTCGCCGAGGGAGGCCGTCGGCTCGTCCATGACGACCACGCGGGCGTCGCTCTCGACGGCGCGGATCAGCGCCACCATCTGCTGGGCGCCCGTGGGCAGCGAGCCGAGCGGCTTGCGGACGTCGATCCGCATGCCGTACGCGCCGAAGATCTCCTCGCTGCGGCGGAGCAGCCGCCGGACGTCGATCAGCCGTAACCGGGTGCGCGGCTCCCTGCCCAGGAGCAGGTTGCGTGCCACGCTCATGCTGGCGATGAGGTTGCCCTCCTGGTAGAGGGCCGAGATGCCCGCGAGGCGGGCGTCCATGGGGGTGGCGAAGCGCACGTCGGCGCCGCCGACCCGCAGCCGCCCGGCGTCGGGCCGGTGGACGCCCGACAGGATCTTGACGAACGTCGACTTGCCCGCGCCGTTCTCGCCGACGAGCGCGTGGACCTCCCCGGGCGCGAGCGAGAAGGAGACCCGGTCGAGCGCGCGGACGCCGGAGAAGTCCTTGACGATCCCGGCCGCCTCGATGGCCATGCTTGCCATAAGCCACCCTCCTCCCGAGGATGGTGACCGAGCAAGGGAACGATTCCGTCAAGAATCGAACCGTGATTCGGTCACGGTCGGTCAGATTCGAGCGATGTGGAGGCGCACGCCCCTGGCGGCCAGCTCGTCCAGGACCGCGCGGTCGGCGCGATCGTCGGTGACCAGGTCGGTGATCTCCTCCGCGGGCACGGTCTGGACCATCGTGTCCACGCCGATCTTGGTGTGGTCGGCGAGCACGACGACCTCCTCGGCGGTCGCCGCGAGCGCCCGGTCGACGCCGGCGACCTGCATGTTGGGGGTGGACAGGCCGCGCTCGGCGCTGAGCCCGTTGCCCGAGATGAACGCCCGCCGTACCCGCAGGCCCGCCAGGGAGCGCTCGGCCGCGCTGCCGACCAGCGCCTGGATGGAGCCGCGCAGCGTGCCGCCGGTCACCACCACCTCGATGCGCGGGCAGTCGGCCAGGGCCTGGGCCACCAGCAGCGAGTTGGTCACCACGGCCAGCTCGGTGTGCCGGGCCAGCCTCCGGGCCAGGGCCTGGGTGGTCGTGCCCGCCCCGATCGCGACGGCGTCGCCGTCCTCCACCAGGGAGGCGGCCAGCTCGGCGATGGCCGCCTTCTCGGCCGCCGCGGTGGAGCTCTTCTGCGCGTAGCTGGGCTCGCGGGACAGCTCGCCGGGCAGGGTCGCGCCGCCGTGGTGGCGGTCGAGCAGCCCCTCGCTCTCCAGGTAGCGCACGTCGCGCCGGACGGTCACCTCCGAGGAGCCGACCGCCAGCGCGAGCTCGCGCAGCGAGACCGCGCCGTTGGCGCGCACCAGCTCCAGGATGCGCTGGCGGCGCTCGGCGGCGAACATCGGGCGGGCGGATTCGGTCATGCGGGGCTTCCTGCGGCGGTGGCGAACGCCTCGGATCTTAGTCCGCGCCGGTCACGACGAGGTGACCGTCCAAAGCGGATCGTTTTTGACCATATCAGATCGAATGTGACCGCACTGTGACGGCTCCTTTATCGGCTCGTTTCCGCCCTCCTTCACTGTGAAGCCCACGCACCGAACGCCCCAGGAGGAAAGATGCGCGCTGCCTTAGTGCTGGCCGCCGCCGCGGTCGTGCTGACCGGGTGCGCCAAGGCCGAAGCCCCTACCGCCACCGCCAATCCAGCCGACGCCCAGGCCCAGCAGCAGGTGGTCAAGAGCCCCTCCGCCCCGGCGGGCGGCGGCTGCACCATCGCGCAGCACGGCTCCCCGAAGTTCGACCTCAAGAGCGCCGTCGTCGGCTTCTCCCAGTCGGAGAAGGAGGCCAACCCCTTCCGCATCGCCGAGACCAAGTCGATCAAGGACGAGGCCGCCAAGCTGGGGATCGCCAACCTCAAGGTCACCAACGCGCAGTCGCAGTTCTCCAAGCAGATCAGCGACGTGCAGCAGCTCATCGCCCAGGGCGCCCAGCTGCTCGTCATCGCCCCGCTCAACTCCGACGGCTGGGAGCCCGTCCTCCAGCAGGCCGCGGCCAAGAAGGTGCCGATCATCACGATCGACCGGAAGATCAACGCCAGGCACTGCGCGGACTACGTCACCTTCATCGGATCGGACTTCACCGAGCAGGGCCGCCGCGCCGCCGACCAGATGATCGAGGCGCTCGGCGGCAAGGGCAAGGTCGCCATCCTGCTCGGCGCGCCGGGCAACAACGTCACCACCGAGCGCACCAACGGCTTCAAGGAGCAGATCGCCGCCAAGGCGCCGGACATCGAGATCACCTTCGAGCAGACCGGCGAGTTCACCCGCGAGAAGGGCCAGCAGGTCACCGAGCAGCTCATCCAGTCCAACCCGGACATCGACGGCATCTACGCCGAGAACGACGAGATGGCGCTGGGCGCCGTCACCGCGCTCAAGGGCGCGGGCAAGAAGCCGGGCGACGTCAAGATCGTGTCCATCGACGGCACCCGCGGCGCCGTCCAGGGCATCGTGGACGGCTGGATTTACGCGGTGATCGAGTCCAACCCGCGCTTCGGCCAGCTCGCCTTCGCCACCGCGCAGAAGTTCCTCGACGGCGAGCCCATCCCCGAGAAGGTCATCATCGAGGACCGTGAGTACGACAGCGCCAACGCCAAGGACTCCCTTGGCCAGGCCTACTGAGGTGCCGGGCCGCGACGCCCCGGGCTCCGGCGCGGGTACGGCCGGCCGCACCGCCGGGCCCGTGCTCGAAGCCCGGGACGCCGTCAAGGTCTTCCCCGGCGTGACGGCCCTGGACGGCGTGTCCTTCTCCCTGGACCAGGGCGAGGTCCACGCCCTGGTCGGGGAGAACGGCGCGGGCAAGTCCACCCTGATCAAGGTGCTGACCGGGGTGTACCGGCTCGACGGCGGCGAGGTCCGCTACCGGGGCGAGCGGGCGGAGTTCGGCAGCCCGCTGGAGGCCCAGCGGGCCGGCATCGCGACGATCTACCAGGAGGTCAACCTCGTCCCGCAGATGAGCGTGGCGCGCAACCTCCTGCTCGGCCGCGAGCCGCGGGGCCGCCTGGGCCTCATCGACTTCGCCGCCATGCGCGAGCGGGCCACGGCGGTCCTGCGCGAGTACGGCATCGACGTCGACGTGCGCCGCCCGCTCGGCTCGCTGGGGCTCGGCGTCCAGCAGATGGTGGCCCTGGCCAGGGCCATCCAGGCCGACGCCAGGGTCGTCATCATGGACGAGCCGACCTCCTCGCTGGAGCCCCGCGAGGTGGAGACGCTGTTCGCCGTCATCGCCGGGCTCAAGGCGCGCGGCACCGCGATCGTCTACGTCAGCCACCGGCTGGAGGAGCTGTACCGGATCTGCGACCGGGTCACCGTCCTGCGCGACGGCAGGGCCGTGCACACCGGCCCGCTGGCCGGACTGGACCGGCTGCGGCTGATCTCGCTCATGCTCGGCCGGGCGGTCTCCGAGGTGCGGGCCGAGGGCTTGACCAAGTTCGCCGGGCACCACGACAGCGCCGGGGAGCCGGTGCTGCGCGCCGAAGGCCTGGCCCGCCGCAACCTGCTGCGCGGGGTCTCGCTGGCCGTACGGCCCGGCGAGATCGTGGGGCTCGGCGGGCTGCTGGGCTCGGGCAGGAGCGAGACGGCCAAGGCCATCGCCGGGGCGCTCCCCCTCGACGAGGGCCGGGTCAGCGTGAACGGCCGCGCCGTGCCCGGCGGGTCGGTCCCGGCCGCGATCGAGGCGGGCGTCGTCCTGCTGCCCGAGGACAGGAAGGCCGAGGGCATCGTGCCCACCCTGTCGGTCCGCGACAACATCGCGCTCGCCGCGCTGCCCAGGCTCTCGCGGGCGGGCATCGTCTCCGAAGCCGAGGTCGACCGGGTGGTGGCGGCGTTCGTGGACCGGCTGCGCATCAAGGCGGCAGGGCCGCACCAGCCGGCGGGCGAGCTGTCCGGCGGCAACCAGCAGAAGGTACTGCTGGCCCGCTGGCTCGCGATGAACCCCAAGGTGCTGCTGCTCGACGAGCCCACCCGGGGCATCGACGTCGGCGCGAAGGCCGAGGTCCAGGCGCTGATCGACGAGCTGGCCGGCGACGGCCTGGCGGTCGTGCTCATCTCCTCCGACCTGGAGGAGCTGGTGGAGGGCTCCGACCGGGTCGTGGTGCTGCGCGAGGGCGCGGTCGCCGGCGAGCTCCACGACGACATCACCGAGGACGGGATCATGGCTGTGATCGCCGGAGGCGGCCATGGCTGAGCCGGCACGCGGCCGCATCGCCTGGTTCCAGGAGTACGGCGTCTACGCGGCGGTGGGCGTGCTGCTGCTGTTCAACGCCGCCTTCACCCCCCACTTCCTGGCCCTGGACAACTTCCGCACCCAGCTCGTGCAGGTCGCCCCCATCGTCATCGTGGCCCTCGGCATGGCCCTGGTGATCGGCACCGAGGGCATCGACCTGTCGGTGGGGTCGGTCATGGCGCTGTCCGCGTCGGTGATCGCCCTGTACCTCGGGTACGGCGCGGCGCCCGCGATCCTCATGGCGGTCCTCGCCGGAGCGCTGGTCGGCGCCGCCAACGGCGCCCTGGTGGCGTTCGTCGGCGTCCAGCCCATCGTGGCCACGCTCGCGCTGCTGGTCGGCGTGCGGGGGCTGGCCAACGTGCTGCTGCCGCAGCTGAAGGAGTTCGTCAACCCCACGCTGGTCGCCATCGGCAGCGACTCGGTCGCGGGGATTCCGATCGTCGTGCTGGCGGCGGTGGCGCTCACGGCGGCGGTGGCCTTCGTGGTGCGGCGCACCACGTTCGGCCGGCAGCTGGTGGCCGTGGGCGGCAACCGCGCCGCCAGCCGGCTGTCGGGGCTGCCGGTGCGCAGGATCCTGCTCACCGTCTACGTGATCTCCGGTGCGCTGGCGGCCGTCGCCGGCGTGCTGGCCACCTCGCGGCTGCAGGCCAGCGACCCCACGTCGCTGGGGCTGTTCATGGAGCTGTCGGCGATCACGGCGGTGGTGGTGGGCGGCACCCCGCTGAGCGGCGGGCGGGTGCGGGTGCTCGGCACGGTCATGGGCGCGGTGCTCATGCAGCTGCTCCAGGCCACGCTGATCAAGCACAACCTGCCCCAGTCATGGACCCAGATGGCCCAGGCCGTGATCATCCTCGCGGCCGTCTACGCGGCTCGGGAGCGACGGTGACCCTGACCGAGACCACCCGCGAACGCGCGGGCACGCTCTTCCGGCAGCACGGCGCGCTCGTCGTGCTGGGCGTCCTGGTGGTGGCCGGCACGCTGGCGTTCGACACCTTCCTCACGCCCGCCAACCTCACCAACATCGCCACCGCCTCCTCGTTCCTGGCGATCATCGCGATCGGGATGACCTTCGTGATCATCTCGGGCGGCATCGACCTGTCCGTCGGCTCGCTGTTCGTGCTGGGGGGCGTGCTGGCCGCCTACGGCTCGCAGTACGGGACGCTGGCCGCGCTGGCGCTGCCGCTGGCGGTGTGCGGGCTGTTCGGCCTGGTCCAGGGGGTGATCATCGCGCGGACCGGGATGGCGCCGTTCATCGTGACGCTCGCCGGGCTGCTGGCCGCCCGCGGGCTCATGCTGTCGCTGACCGGCGAGGGCGCCACCACCTACCTGGTCGAGGACGAGACGTTCGCCGCGATCGGGCAGGGGTCGCCGGCGGGGATCGGCTACCCCGTGTTCGTCACGGTGGCGGTCCTCGCCGTCGCGGCGGTGTTCCTCCAGCGCACCGGCTTCGGGCAGAACGTCTACGCCATCGGCGGCAACGAGGACGCCGCCGCCCTCATGGGCGTGCCCGTAAGCCGCACGAAGATCATCGTCTACCTGGTGTCCGGGCTGCTGGCCGGGCTGTCGGGCGCGCTCAACGCCGCCCGCCTGTCCTCCGGCGTCACGATCCTGGGCATCGGGCTCGAACTCGACGTGATCGCCGCCGTGGTCATCGGCGGCACCCTGCTCACCGGGGGAGCGGGCGGGCTGACCGGCACCATCGCCGGCGCCCTCCTGCTGGGCGTGATCCAGAACCTCATCAACCAGGCCGGCGGCCTGACGTCCGCGTTCCAGCAGGTCGTCAGCGGCGCCTTCCTGGCCGCCGTCGTGATCGTCCACCGTTTCCTCAGCCGGAGGGCCGCGCCATGATCCGATTACTCCTCCCCCTGCTCCTCCTCACCGCGCTCCTCGTCCCCACCGTGTCCACCGCCGCACCGGCCGCCGCCGCGGCGCCCCTGACCACCCCGTGGCCCGCCGACGGGCTGCCCGAGTACCCCCGGCCGCAGCTGGTGCGGCCCGACTGGCAGAACCTCAACGGCACCTGGCAGTTCACCGGCGCCGCCGGCATCGACAACCCGCCCGTCGGCCAGAACCTGCCGGAGACCGTCCGCGTGCCGTACCCGGTCGAGTCGGCCCTGTCGGGCGTTCAGCGGCACGAGACCTTCATGTACTACCGGCGGACCTTCACCGTCCCCGCCGCCTGGAGCGGCCGCCGGGTCAAGCTCAACTTCGGCGCCGTGAACTGGCGCGCCCGCGTCTGGGTGAACGGCACCCACGTCGGCCAGCACACCGGGGCCTACGACCCGTTCTCCTTCGACATCACCTCCGCGCTGCGCTCCGGCGCGAACGAGCTCGTCGTCGGGGTCCACTCGCCGGTCGACGCGGGCGGCCAGCCGGTCGGCAAGCAGCGGCTCAACCCGGGCGGGATCTTCTACACCGCGGCCTCGGGCATCTGGCAGACGGTCTGGCTGGAGCCCGTCAACGCCGCCCACATCACCCGGCTCGACACCACGCCCAACCTCCCCGCCGGGGCGCTCGACCTGGTGGTGAAGGGCACCGCCGGCGAGGCCGTGCGCGCCGTCGTGCTGTCCGGCGGGCAGCAGGTGGCCGCCGCCGACGGCACGGTCGGCCGGCGCATCCGCATCCCGATCCCCAACGCGCGGCTGTGGTCGCCTGAGGACCCGTTCCTGTACGACCTGCGGGTGAGCCTGGCCGGCGGTGACACCGTGACCGGATATTTCGGGATGCGCTCGGTCGGCAAGGCGTTCGTCGGCGGCGTGCTGCGACCCGTGCTCAACGGCCGCTTCGTGTTCAACATCGGCACGCTCGACCAGGGCTACTGGCCCGACGGCATCTACACCGCGCCCTCCGACGCCGCCCTGCGCTTCGACCTGGAGCAGCAGAAGGCGCTCGGCTTCAACACCGTGCGCAAGCACATCAAGGTCGAACCCGCCCGCTGGTTCTACTGGGCCGACCGGCTCGGGCTCATGGTCTGGCAGGACATGCCGTCCATGCGCACCGGCGTGAACCCCTCGGCGGCCGACCGGGCCACCTTCGAGGACGAGCTGTACCGCATGGTGGACAACCTGCGCGGCATCACCTCGATCGTGCAGTGGATCCCCTTCAACGAGGGCTGGGGTGAGTACGACCCGGCCCGCATCGCCGACCTCGTCAAGAGCTGGGACCCGACCCGGCTGGTCAACAACAACTCCGGCTCCAACTGCTGCGGCTGGGACGGCGGCAACGGCGACGTCGTCGACGACCACATCTACGTCGGCCCCGGCACGCCCAACCCCGCCACCGGCACCCGCGTCGCGGTCCTGGGCGAGTTCGGCGGGCTCGGCCTGCGCGTGCCCGGCCACGAGTGGTCGCCCGGCAACGGCTTCGCCTACGAGATGACGCCGGACTCCGCCACCCTCAACCGCCGGTACGAGGAGGTCACCAGGGCCGTCAAGCCGCTCGTCACCGGCCGGGGGCTGTCGGGCTCGATCTACACCCAGCCCACCGACGTGGAGAACGAGGTCAACGGCCTGTACACCTACGACAGGCGGGTGCTGAAGGCCGACGCCGACCGGCTGCGCGCCGTCCACCGCTCCGTGCTGGACGCGGCGGCCGCCGCCCGGGTGAACCGGCTGGTGTCGCTGCGGGTCACCACCCCGGGCCACACCGACCGCTACGTCCGCGACTCCGGCGGCCTGGGCGTCACGGAGGTGGTCGGCTCCGGCAGCGCCGACGCGCTGAAGAGGGACAGCTCCTTCTGGGTACGGCCCGGCCTGGCCGACCCCTCCTGCGTGTCGTTCGAGTCCCGCGTGCACCCCGGCCACTACCTGCGCCACCGCGACCACCGGGTGCGCCGGGAGGCGGGCGACGGCTCCGCGCTGTTCCGGCAGGACGCCACCTTCTGCGTGCGGCCGGGGCTGAGCGGCACCGGGCTGACCTACGAGTCGTACAACCTGCGCGGCCACTACCTGCGGCACATCGACAGCGAGGTCTACATCGCCAGGCCCGGCGGCCCCAACCCGTGGGACGCCGCCGCGAGCTTCGCGCAGGACGTCAGCTGGCAGGAGGCCCCCGCCTGGTGGCGCAGCGGCGCCGACCTGGCAGCCGGGCAGAACGTCTCGCTGAAGGTCGTCACGCCCTGCTGCACCGACCGCTACCTGCGGCACCAGGACGGCCTGGCCTTCACCGAGGTGGTCACCGCCGCCGGCCCGGCGCTGCTGAAGGCCGACGCCACCTTCACGGTACGGCGGGGCCTGGCCGACCCCTCGTGCGTGTCGCTGGAGTCGCGCAACTTCCCCGGCCACTACCTGCGGCACTCGCAGTACCGGATCAGGAAGGACGCCCGCGACGGCACGGCGCTGTTCGACGCCGACGCCACCTTCTGCGCCATGGGTCCGCTGTGGGGTGGCTCGGGGGTGTCGCTGGAGTCGCTGAACTACCCCGGCTACCACATCAGGCACTACTACTCGGCCGTCTACCTGGCGGGCAAGGACGGCGCCCAGGCGCATGACACGGCCTCCACCTACGCGGAGGACTCCACCTGGCAGGTCGCCGCGCCCTGGACGCCGTGAGGTGACCGGCCGGCGGCGGGCTCCGCCGCCGGCCGTTGTCACCGCCTTCTTCTCATTACACTGACGGTCGTGAAGAATTCCCCTAAGCCCGCGGTGACGCGGACGCACCCGCCCAAGCTCGCCATGGCTCTGGTCAACCCAATAATGAGAGCCTTGCTGCGGCGCGGCAAGGGCGGCCCGAGCGAGCACCTGATGATTCTGCACTTCGCCGGTCGTCAGTCGGGCAAACAATACGACGTGCCGGTGGCGCAGCAGCGGCTGGACGGGCGGCTGTGCGCCTTCACCAACAGCGGCTGGCGGGTCAACCTCCGCGGCGGCGCCGACGTCGAGGTCACCCTCCGGGGACGGCGCGTGCCCATGCGCGCCGAGCTGGAGGAGGACCCGCGCACGGTGGCGGCCGCCTACGACCGGATGATCCGGGCCGTCGGCGTCGAGAACGCCCGGCGGCTCGGGATCAGCGTCAACGTCGACCGCGCGCCGACCCTTGAGGAGCTGGCGGAGGCCGTGGAGCGGGAGGGGCTGTCCATCGTCCACCTCACGCCGCGGTAGCCCGGCCCTTCCCAGCCGCCCAACCCAGGAGGCTTCGTGGTCAGCCAGGCGCAGTTCGACCAGATGTTCCCGAACCGCAACCCCTTCTACACCTACAGCGGACCGACCGCCGCGCTGTCGGCCTGCCCGGCCTTCGCCGGCACCGGCAGCGACACCGTGCGCAAGCAGGAGGCCGCGGCCTTCCTCGCCAACGTCGCCCACGAGACCGGCGGCCTGGTCCACATCGCCGAGCAGAACACTACTGCGATGCCGGCCGGCCCTACGGCTGCCCGGCCGGCCAGGCCGCCTCCTACGGCCGCGGCCCCATCCAGCTGAGCTGGAACTTCACCTACAAGGCCGCCGGCGACGCGCTCGGCCTGCCCCTGCTGACCAACCCCTGGCTGGTGCAGCAGGACGCCTCGGTCGCCTGGAAGACCGCCCTGTGGTACTGGATGACCTAGAACGGCCCCGGCACGATGACGGCGCACAACGCCATGGTCAACGGCCACGGCCACGGCTTCGGCGAGACGATCCGCAGCATCAACGGCGCCCTGGAATGCGGCGGACGCAACCCCGCCCAGGTGCAGAGCCGTGTCGGCAACTACCGGCGCTTCACCGCCGTCCTCGGCGTCGCCCCCGGCGGCAACCTGACCTGCTGAGCCTCGTCCGGGGTACGGCGCGCGTGCCGTACCCCGGCCTGCCGCGGACTCCTATGGCCGCCGCGGGAGCGCCTAGGCTGGCAGCAGGAAAAGCGCGTGCGCGGGGAGAAGCGTATGTCCGAAAAATCCCGCTATCTGGCCATCTCCGAGCACGGGCTGATCGGCGACCTGCGCACCGTGGCCCTGGTCGGCACCGACGGCACCATCGACTGGTACTGCTGTCCGGCCTTCGACGCGCCGAGCGTCTTCGCCTCGATCCTCGACGCCGACCGGGGCGGCTCGTTCGAGCTGGCCGCCGCGGTCCCGGCGAAGACCAAGCAGTTCTACTTCCCCGACACCAACGTGCTGATCACCCGGTTCTTCACCGAGGACGGGGTGGGCGAGATCCAGGACTTCATGCCCGTGGAGGACGAGCTCCACCGCACCGACCGGCACCGGCTGATCCGGCGGGTGCTGTGCGTGCGCGGCTCGATCCCGTTCCGGGCGCGGGTGGCTCCGCGGTTCGACTACGGGCGGCAGCCGTACACCCTCCGGACGGCGGGGGACGCGGCGGTGTTCGAGTCCGGCTCGCTCTCCCTCGCGCTGACCGCCACGGTGCCGGTCGAGCGCGACGGCCAGGACGTGCGCGCGGACTTCAAGCTCCGCGAGGGGGAGTCGGCGGTGTTCGCGCTCGACCACGTCGGCAGCGGGGTGGAGCCGCAGGCGTGCCCTCACGCGGAGGCCGAGCAGCAGTTCGGCGCGACGGTGGCGTTCTGGCGGCGCTGGCTGTCCGCCTCCCGCTACCGGGGCCGGTGGCGGGAGATGGTGCACCGCTCCGCGCTGACGCTCAAGCTGCTCACCTACGTGCCGACCGGCGCGATCGTGGCCGCGCCGACGACCAGCCTGCCCGAGCGGATCGGCGGCGAGCGCAACTGGGACTACCGGTACGTCTGGGTCCGCGACGCCGCCTTCTGCGTCTACGCGCTGCTCAGGCTGGGCTTCACCGGCGAGGCCGAGGCGTTCATGACCTTCCTGACCGAGCGCGCCAACCTGTGCTGCTCCGGCTCCTCGGGGCCGCTGCAGGTGATGTACGGCATCGACGGGCGCACCGACCTGCCCGAGCACGAGCTGACCCACCTGGAGGGGTACGAGGGCTCCGCCCCCGTGCGGATCGGGAACGCCGCGGCCGACCAGCTCCAGCTCGACATCTACGGGGCGCTCATCGACTCGGTCTACCTGTACGACAAGTGGGGGCGGCCCATCTCCAGCGACCAGTGGGACCGCGTCTGCGAGCTGGTGGACTGGGTCTGCGACAACTGGGACCAGCCCGACGAGGGCGTGTGGGAGACACGCGGCGGACGCAAGAACTTCCTCTACTCGCGGCTGATGTGCTGGGTCGCGATCGAACGCGCCATCCGCATGGCCAACCGCCGCGGCCTGCCCGCCGAGCTGCCCCGCTGGCGGGAGGCGCGTGACACCGTCTACCGGCGGATCATGACCCGCTTCTGGTCTCCCACGCGGCACGCGTTCGTGCAGCACGAGGGCGAGGACGTCCTCGACGCCGCCGTGCTGATGATGCCGCTGGCCAAGTTCATCTCGCCCACCGACCCCAAGTGGCTGTCCACGCTGGACGCACTCGGCGCCGATCTGGTGTCGGACTCCCTGGTCTACCGCTACGACCCGCAGGCCAGCCCCGACGGCCTGCGCGGGGAGGAGGGCACGTTCTCGATGTGCTCGTTCTGGTACGTCGAGGCGCTGACCCGCGCGGGGCGGCTCGACGAGGCGCGGCTGGCCTTCGAGAAGATGCTCACCTACGCCAACCACCTGGGCCTGTACGCCGAGGAGATCAGCCGCACCGGCGAACAGCAGGGCAACTTCCCCCAGGCCTTCACCCACCTCGCGCTGATCAGCGCCGCGTTCAACCTCGACCGCGCGCTGGGCTGACGGGCGAGCTCCGGCGTCGCCGTAGCGGCCGCATCAATAATCACCCCACAGCCGTATGAAACCCATCAAGACGGGCCAAAACCCCCAAATTCCGCGATTTTCTGGCCTTGGGTCGCTCATCCGAGCCGCCCGTGGCACGCATCCGGAATCTGAGGAGTGGAGATGGCCGACGTCTTCTTCGTCGCCCTGACGATCGCGATCTTCGTGGTCTTCGGGCTCGTCGTGCGGGCGGTGGAGCGGCTGTGAGCGCCGTCAACGCCGCCGGCCTGGCCGGGGCCGTCGTGCTCGTGATCTTCATGATCGCGGCCCTGCTCTTCCCGGAGCGCTTCTGATGACCTCGACCACCGCCGGGATCGTCTTCGTCACGTCCCTCGCCGCCGCGCTGGCCCTGGCGCACAGGCCGCTCGGCGACCACATGTACCGGGTCTACACCGGCGTGCGGCACAACGCCGTCGAACGCGGCATCTACCGCCTGGTCGGCGTCCAGGCCGGCGCCGAGCAGCGCTGGAGCGCCTACGCCCGCGGCCTGCTGGCCTTCTCGGCGATCTCGATCCTGTTCGTGTACGGCATGCAGCGCCTGCAGGACAAGCTGGTCCTGTCGCTGGGCCTGCCCGCGGTCACCGACCACGTCGCGTGGAACACGGCGGTCAGCTTCGTCACCAACACCAACTGGCAGGCCTACTCCGGCGAGGCCACGATGGGCCACCTGGTCCAGATGGCCGCCCTCGCCGTGCAGAACTTCGTGTCCGCCGCCGTGGGCATGGCCGTGGCCGTCGCCCTGGTCCGCGGCTTCGCCCGCCGGGGCGCCGGCACCATCGGCAACTTCTGGGTCGACCTGGTCCGCGGAACCGTCCGCATCCTGCTGCCCCTGGCCTTCCTCGGAGCCGTCGTGCTGGTGGCCGGCGGCGTGGTGCAGAACTTCGCCGGACCGCACGACATCGCCACGCTCGCCGGAGGCACCCAGCACATGACCGGCGGCCCGGTGGCCGGTCAGGAGGCCATCAAGGAGCTGGGCACCAACGGCGGCGGCTTCTACAACGCCAACTCCGCCCACCCGCTGGAGAACCCGACGGCCTGGACGAACTGGCTGGAGATCTTCCTGCTGCTGCTGATCCCGTTCAGCCTGCCGCGCACCTTCGGCAAGATGGTGGGCCAGGTACGGCAGGGCTACGCGATCGCCGCCGTGATGGCCGTCATCGCGCTGGCCTCGGTCGCGCTGACCGTCACCTTCGAGCTGCAGGGCCACGCCACCGTCCCCCAGGCGGCCGGGGCCGCGCTGGAGGGCAAGGAGGCCCGCTTCGGCGTCGCCGGCTCGGCCACGTTCGCCGCGGCCACCACCCTCACCTCCACGGGCGCCGTGAACTCCTTCCACGACTCCTACACCCCGCTCGGCGGCATGATGACGCTGGTCAACATGATGCTGGGCGAGGTCGCGCCGGGCGGCGCGGGCGCCGGCCTGTACGGCATGCTGATCCTCGCGGTCATCACGGTCTTCGTGGCCGGCCTCATGGTGGGCCGGACGCCCGAGTACCTGGGCAAGAAGATCGGCTCGCGGGAGATCAAGCTGGCCTCGCTGTACTTCCTCGTCACGCCGATCCTCGTGCTGACCGGCACGGCCGTGGCGATGGCCAACGAGGCGGGGCGGGCGGGCATGCTGAACACCGGCCCGCACGGCTTGTCCGAGGTCCTCTACGCCTTCACCAGCGCCTCGAACAACAACGGCTCGGCGTTCGCCGGCCTGACCGTCAACACCCCCTGGTACGACGTGGCGCTGGGCCTGTGCATGGCGTTCGGCCGCTTCGTGCCGATCGTCTTCGTCCTGGCGCTGGCCGGATCGCTGGCCGGGCAGGTTCCCGTCCCGCAGTCGGCCGGCACGCTCCCGACCCACCGGCCGCAGTTCGTCGGCATGGTCGTCGGCGTGACCGTCATCGTCGTCGCCCTGACGTACCTGCCCGCTCTCGCGCTCGGCCCGCTCGCGGAAGGAATCCACTGATGCCGACCCCTGTCCTGGAAAAACCGGGCACGACGCCCAAGGCGCAGGCGCCCGCCCGGGTCGGCGGCGGCCTGCTCGACCCGAAGCAGATGCTCAGCTCCCTGCCCGACGCCCTGCGCAAGCTCAACCCGGCGACGCTGTGGCGCAACCCGGTCATGCTGATCGTGGAGGCCGGCGCGGCGGCCACGACCGTCCTCGCCGCCACGGCCGAGGCGTCGTTCTTCGCGTGGGCGATCGCCGCGTGGCTGTGGCTCACGGTGATCTTCGCCAACCTGGCCGAGTCGGTGGCCGAGGGCCGCGGCAAGGCCCAGGCCGCCACGCTGCGCGCCGCCAAGCGCGACACCACCGCCCGCCGGCTGAAGGGCCCCGAGTCCGAGGACTGGGACGTCGTGCCCGCGGCCGAGCTCAGGCAGGGCGACCTCGTCGTCGTCGAGGCCGGGGAGACCATCCCCGGCGACGGCGACGTCGTCGAGGGCATCGCCAGCGTGGACGAGTCGGCCATCACCGGCGAGTCCGCGCCGGTGATCCGCGAGTCCGGCGGCGACCGCAGCGCCGTGACGGGCGGCACCCAGGTGCTGTCCGACCGGATCGTCGTCAGGATCACCCAAAGGCCGGGGGAGAGCTTCGTCGACCGGATGATCGCCCTGGTGGAGGGCGCCAACCGGCAGAAGACCCCCAACGAGATCGCGCTGAACATCCTGCTGGCCGCGCTGACGATCATCTTCCTGATCGCCACGGTCACCATGCAGCCGATGGCCATCTACGCCAAGGCCCAGAACCCGGGCATCCCCGATTCGCTCGCCCTGACCGGCGACGGCGTCACCGGCGTCGTGCTGATCTCGCTGATCGTCTGCCTCATCCCGACGACCATCGGCGCGCTGCTGTCGGCGATCGGCATCGCGGGCATGGACCGGCTGGTGCAGCGCAACGTGCTGGCCATGTCCGGCCGCGCGGTCGAGGCCGCGGGCGACGTCTCCACGCTGCTGCTGGACAAGACCGGCACGATCACGCTGGGCAACCGGCAGGCGGCGGAGTTCGTGCCGGTGGCCGGGGTGGCGCCCATGGACCTGGCGCGCGCCGCGCAGCTGTCCTCGCTGGCCGACGAGACGCCGGAGGGCCGCTCGATCGTCGTCCACGCCAAGCGGGAGTACGGCCTGCGCGAGCGCGAGCCGGGCGAGCTGGCCCACGCCCAGTGGGTGCCCTTCACCGCGCAGACCCGCATGTCGGGCGTCGACGTGGACGGCCGCCAGGTGCGCAAGGGCGCGGCCACGGCGGTGATGAAGTGGGTGCGCGACCACGGCGGCCACCCCACCGACGAGGTCGGCCACCTGGTCGACGGCATCTCCGCCAGCGGCGGCACCCCGCTGGTCGTCGGCGAGCTCAGGGACGGCGCCGCGCACGTGCTGGGCGTGATCCACCTCAAGGACGTGGTCAAGCAGGGCATGCGCGAGCGGTTCGACCAGATGCGCCGCATGGGCATCCGCACCGTCATGATCACCGGCGACAACCCGCTCACCGCCAAGGCCATCGCCGAGGAGGCCGGGGTGGACGACTTCCTGGCCGAGGCCACGCCGGAGGACAAGCTCGCCCTGATCAGGTCCGAGCAGGAGGGCGGCCGGCTGGTCGCGATGACCGGGGACGGCACCAACGACGCCCCGGCCCTGGCGCAGGCCGACGTGGGCGTGGCCATGAACACCGGCACCAGCGCCGCCAAGGAGGCGGGCAACATGGTCGACCTGGACTCCAACCCCACCAAGCTGATCGAGATCGTGGAGATCGGCAAGCAGCTGCTCATCACCCGCGGCGCGCTGACCACCTTCTCCATCGCCAACGACGTCGCCAAATACTTCGCGATCATCCCGGCGATCTTCGCGGCCGTCTACCCGGGCCTGGACGCGCTGAACGTCATGCGGCTGGCCAGCCCCCAGTCGGCGATCCTGTCGGCGGTCGTCTTCAACGCGCTCGTCATCGTCGCGCTGATCCCGCTGGCCCTGCGCGGCGTGCGGTACCGGCCGAGCAGCGCCGCCAAGCTGCTGTCACGCAACCTCTGCCGGTACGGCCTGGGCGGCATCGTCGCGCCCTTCGCCGGCATCAAGCTCATCGACCTACTGATCCAGTTCCTTCCGGGGATGTCATGAGAAACGTCTGGATCCGCCAGCACGTGGCCGCGCTGCGCGCGCTGCTGGTCCTCACCGCGCTGACCGGCGTCCTGTATCCGCTCCTGGTCACCGGGGTGGCCCAGGCGCTGTTCCCCGGCCAGGCCAACGGCTCGCTCGTCGAGAAGGACGGCAAGGTCGTCGGCAGCTCGCTGATCGGCCAGCCCTTCACCGACGCCGGGGGCAACCCGATCAGGAAGTACTTCCAGCCCCGGCCCTCGAAGGCCGGGGACGGCTACGACCCGGCCTCCAGCGGCGCGAGCAACCTCGGCCCGGAGGACGTGGTGGACACCCCCGCCCGCAAGAGCCTGCTCACCCAGGTGTGCGAGCGGTCCAGGGCGGTCGGCGAGCTGGAGGGGGTCTCGGGGGCCAGGCCGTACTGCACGCCCGACGGGGTCGGCGCGGTGCTGAAGGTCTTCCCGGCCGTCGGCACGCCCGCCCGCGCGGTCAGCGTCAACCAGGTCTGCCCCGCCAGGCCGTTCGTCGCCGCCTACCAGGGCGTCGAGGTCGAGTGCGCCAGGCCGGGGGAGGACTACGCGGCCGGCCGTACCGTGCCCGTCCGGGGCGACGCGAAGGCGGTGGTGCCCCCGGACGCCGTCACCGCGAGCGGCTCGGGCCTGGACCCGCACATCTCGGTCGCCTACGCCGAGCTGCAGGCCCCGCGGGTCGCCCGCGAGCGCGGCCTGCCCCTCGCCGAGGTCCGGGCCCTGATCGACCGGCACACCACCGGTCGTAGCCTGGGATTCATGGGCGAGCCGGTGGTCAACGTGCTGGAGCTCAACCTGACGTTGGACAGGGGATAGGAGGCGTCGGTGCCACGCGGGCGGTTGCGGGTCTACCTGGGCGCGGCGCCGGGGGTCGGCAAGACCTACGCCATGCTCGGCGAGGGCCGGCGCGCGCTGGAGCGCGGCCGGGACGTGGTGGTGGGGTTCGTCGAGACCCACGGGCGGGCGCGCACCGCCGCCCTGCTGGAGGGCATGGAGGTCATCCCGCGCAAGACGCTGGTGCACCGGGGGACGGCCTTCACCGAGATGGACGTGGACGCGGTCCTCGCCCGCCGCCCGGCGATCGCGCTCATCGACGAGCTGGCGCACACCAACGTGCCCGGCTCCCGCAACGCCAAGCGCTGGCAGGACATCGAGGAGATCCTCGACGCCGGCATCAACGTCGTCTCCACGGTCAACATCCAGCACCTGGACTCGCTCACCGACGTCGTCCGGCAGATCACCGGCATCCCGCAGCGCGAGACCGTGCCCGACGAGGTCGTACGGCGCGCCGACCAGATCGAGCTGGTCGACATGTCGCCCGAGGCGCTGCGCAGGCGCATGGCGCACGGCAACGTCTACCCGCCCGAGAAGATCGACGCCGCCCTGTCGAACTACTTCCGCGTCGGCAACCTCACCGCGCTGCGCGAGCTGGCCCTGCTCTGGGTCGCCGACAAGGTCGACGAGCAGCTCGACCGCTACCGGGCCGACCACGGCATCACCGGCACCTGGGAGGCCCGCGAGCGCGTCGTCGTCGCCCTGACCGGAGGGCCGGAAGGCGACACGCTGATCCGGCGCGCGGCCCGCATCGCGGCCCGGACCAAGGGCGCCGACCTGCTGGCCGTCCACGTCACCACCGGCGACGGCCTGACCGGGGCGGACCCGGCGCACCTGGCCCGCCAGCGCGTCCTGGTGGAGTCGCTGGGCGGCAGCTACCACCAGGTGGTGGGCGGCGACATCCCGCGTGCGCTGCTCGACTTCGCCCGCGGGGTCAACGCCACCCAGCTGGTTCTGGGCGCCTCCCGGCGCGGCCGGCTGGCGCAGCTGCTGTCGCGGGGCGTCGGCATGGAGACCGCCGCCCTGTCCGGCCCCATCGACGTGCACCTGGTCACCCACGAGGAGGTCCACAAGGGACGCCGCCGCGCCGTCTCCCGGACCGCTCTGACCAGCAGGCGCCGGCTGGCCGGATGGGCCCTTGCCCTCCTCGGGCTCCCGGCCTTCACCGCCGGGCTGATCCCGCTGCGCGAGGAGCTGACGCTGCCGAGCCAGATCCTGCTGTTCCTGACCTGGGTGATCGGCGTGGCGCTGGTGGGCGGGCTGTGGCCGGCGCTGGCCGCGGCGGTCGGCGGCTTCCTGCTGCTCAACTGGTTCTTCACCCCGCCCATCCACACCTGGACGATCACCGACCCGGAGAACTTCTTCGCCTTGGTGGTATTCGTGCTGCTCGCCGTCGTGGTCAGCGCCATCGTGGACCTGGCGGCCCGCCGTACCAGAGAAGCGGCACGCGCCTCCGCCGACGCCGAGATCCTCTCCACGCTGGCCGGGCACGTGCTGCGCGGCGAGGCGGCGCTCCCGTCGCTGCTCGCACGGCTGCGGGAGACCTTCGGCCCGGACTCCGTCACGCTGCTGGAGCGCGTGAACGAGCCGACACCGGACGATCAGAGCGAGCCAGGCGCCTGGCGCATCGTGGCCACCGCCGGCGGCCCGCCCTGCACCTGCCCTGCCGCCGCCGACACAGACGTGGTGATCGACGAACGCCTGACGCTCGCGATGCGCGGCAGGCTGCTGGACGCGGCCGACCGGCAGGTGCTGGAGGCCTTCGCCGCAGAGGCGGCCGTCGCCCTGCGGCAGGAACGGCTGCGCGAGGAGGCGGCGCGGGCCAAGCCGCTGGCCGAGGCCGACAGGATGCGCACCGCCCTGCTGGCCGCCGTCAGCCACGACCTGCGCACCCCGCTGGCCTCCGCCAAGGCCGCGGTGGACAGCCTGCGCAGCACCGAGATCGCCTGGAGCGCCGAGGACCGCGAGGAACTCCTGGCCACCGCCGACGAGTCGCTGGACAGGCTCGCCCGCCTGGTGGACAACCTCCTCGACATGAGCCGCCTGCAGGCCGGCGTGCTCGGCGTGAACCTCCAGCCGGTCGCGCTGGAGGAGGTCGTGCCCCGCGCGATCGACGACCTCGGGCCGCCGCGCGACCGCATCGAGGGCGACATCGCCGCCGACCTGCCCGAGATCGTGGCCGATCCGGCCCTGCTGGAGCGCATCCTGGTCAACCTGATGTCCAACGCCGTCCGCTACAGCCCGCCCGACCGGAAGGTGCTCGTCGCCGCCAGCTCGTACGGTGATCACGTGGAGATCCGCGTCGTGGACCGCGGCCCCGGCATCCCGCCGGAGAGCTACGACCGCGTGTTCCTGCCCTTCCAGCGGCTCGGCGACCGCGACAACGCCTCCGGGGTCGGGCTGGGCCTGGCCCTGTCGCGCGGCCTGGCCGAGGCCATGGGCGGCACGCTGGCGCCGGAGGAGACGCCCGGGGGAGGACTCACCATGATCCTGACGATGCCCATCTCGTCGCGGGCGGCCGCCGCATGACCAAGGTCCTGGTCGTCGACGACGAGCCGCAGATCCTCCGCGCCCTGCGGATCAACCTGGTGGCCCGGCACTACGAGGTGGCGACGGCGCCCGACGGGGCCTCGGCGCTGCGCCTGGCCGCCGAGTTCCATCCCGACCTGGTGCTGCTCGACCTGGGGCTGCCCGACCTCGACGGGGTCGAGGTGATCCACGGCCTGCGCGGCTGGACCAGCGTGCCCATCGTGGTGCTGTCCGGCCGGGCGGGCAACCAGGACAAGATCGAGGCGTTGGACGCCGGGGCCGACGACTACGTCACCAAGCCGTTCGACATCGGGGAGCTCTTCGCCCGGATCCGTGCCGTCACCCGCAGGACCGGCGCCCATGAGCTGGAGCTCGCGCGGATCGCCGTCGGCGACCACACGGTGGACCTCACGAACAAGACGATCTCCGGCGGCGTGCGGCTGACCCCGACCGAATGGCACATCCTCGAGATCCTGCTGCGCAACCCGGGCAAGCTGATCAG
Organism: Thermoactinospora rubra; assembly: GCF_002093975.1. Taxonomy (GTDB): domain Bacteria; phylum Actinomycetota; class Actinomycetes; order Streptosporangiales; family Streptosporangiaceae; genus Nonomuraea; species Nonomuraea rubra_A. The sequence goes on along the minus strand of NZ_MSZZ01000061.1, from coordinate 9,631 downwards.
CCAGCGGCAGCTGCTCACCGAGGTCTGGGGCGACAAGTACGTCACCGAGACGCACTACCTGCGCCAGTACATGGCCCAGCTGCGCAGGAAGCTGGAACGCGACCCCGCCCGCCCCGCCCACCTGATCACCGAGCCGGGCATGGGCTACCGCTTCACGCCGTGAGCGGCCCGGGCCGCCGCTCCCTCCCCCTACCGCGGAGTCTGTCCAGGAGCGCGGCGTGATTGGCCCGGCAGGTGGCGAGCACGGGATGGCCGGGTTCCACGACGCCGTCCAGGATCGTGATGGCGCGCCGGTAGAGCGAGGCCGCCTCCGCCGGGTCGCCCTGGTCCTCCCTGAGCAGGGCCAGGTTGTTCAGCGTCGGGGCGAGCTCGGGGTGGGCGCCGCCGAGGACCTGTTCCTTGACGGCCAGCGCGCGGCGATACAGCTGTTCGGCCCTGGCCCGATCGCCCCGCCGGTAGGCGATCGCGGCCAGGTTGTTACAGGTGACGGCGACGTCGAGGTGCGCCTCGCCGTACACCCGGGTGAACACCTCCAGCGCGTCCAGCAACAGCGCCTCGGCCTCCGCGTGGCGGCCCAGGCCGTCCAGGATCGCGGCCAGCGCGGCGCGGTCGGCGGCGGCCGCCGGGTGGGCGGCGCCCAGCGCCCGCTCGGTCAGGGCCAGGGACCGGCGCGCGTACGGCTCGGCGGCGGCGAAGTCGCCCCTGGCGTGGGCGAGCCCGCCGAGGTTGTGGTGGACGGCGGCGAGGTCGAGATCGTTGGCGTCCTCCGCCTGCTCCAGCAGGAGGAGGACTCGGTGGTAGAGGCGTTCGGCCTGGGCGAAGCGGCCGGTGTACTTGCAGGTGACGGCCAGCTCGTTGAGGAGGGTGGCCAGTTCCGGCGGGGGCGCCGGGAGCCGTTCTGCGCGGGCGATCGCCGTTTCCAGCAGTGACACGGCCTGCCCGTAGTCGCCGCCGGCGCGGTGCACGGCGGCGATCTCGGCCTGGACGGCCAGCGTCAGGCGGGCGTGCCCGCTTCCCTCGGCCAGGGCGAGCGCCGCGTCCAGCGCGGCGGCGGCCTGCGCCAGGTCACCGAGGTGCCGGCGCAGGCCGCCTTCCATGAGCAGGACTCCGGCCAGCGCCGCCTGCGTGTCGGCGTCCGCCGTACCGCTTGCGATCAGCAGCGCGCGTGTCATGACGGCGCACCTCAGCGCGGCGGAGTGGTTTCCCTCCGTCCTGTGCCGTACGGCTTCGGCCAGAAGGGGCAGGAGGTCCTGCTCCACTGCCATGGGTTCCTCCGTTTCAGCCGCGGGCCAGCACGGTCTCGTTGTGGTTGTAGCTGAGTGCTGGGCTGGGCGGACGCGGCTTGGTCACCGCCGCCTGGGCGACGGTGGCGGTCACGGCGGACGTGCCGCCTGCCAGGGCCAGCGCCAGCACGGCGGCGGCGACGATCCGGCGGGTGTGGTGGGCGTCGTGGTGATGGTCTGATGTGGACATATGGGCCTCCTCCGCTGTTGGAGTGGTTTGTGCCGTTTGTAGTTGACTGGAGTTATTAATCCCTTTCATCCGGCTTGCAAGGCGGGCGCGGAGGGACGACGGGAGAGGCGATGGCCGGCATCGACGAGCGCTACTCCATCCCCAGGCAGCACTTCTGGCTGCACGGGCCGCGATCGGGTCCACCGGTCGAGTACGACGCCGCGGCCGGGATGTGGAACGTCTACGGTTACCCGGAGGCGCACGAGATCCTCGGCGACCCCGCGACGTTCTCCTCCAACACCATGCGCCTCATGCCCAAGGGCCTGATGCCGGGCGGCGAGGACTTCTCCACGGCGGGCTTCATCACCCAGATCGACCCGCCGGAGCACGGCAAGCTGCGCAAGCTCGTCAGCAGCGCCTTCACCCGGAAGGTGGTCGCGGACCTCGAGCCGCGGATCGCCGCCCTCACCCACGACCTGCTCGACGCGGCGCGGGAGCGCGGCCGGTTCGAGCTGGTGGCCGATCTGGCCTATCCGCTCCCGGTCATCGTCATCGCCGAGCTGCTGGGGGTGCCCGGCAGCGACCGCGCCCTGTTCAAGCAGTGGGCCGACGCGCTCTTCCAGCGCGACAGCAAGATCTCACTCGCCCGGTCCGCGGAAGAGCAGGAGGCGGACATGCGGGCCACGCTGCGGCCGTGGAAGGAGATGTCGGCCTACCTCGCCGGCCACGCCGCCGAACGCAGGCGACGGCCGCGCGCCGACCTGCTCACCAGGCTCGTCCAGGCCGAGGTGGACGGCGAACGCCTTCCCGAGGATCAGGTGGTCAACTTCGCGATCGTCCTGCTGCTGGCGGGACACATCACCACGACGATGCTGCTCGGCAACACGGTGCTGTGCCTGGACGCCTTCCCCGAGCAGCAGGACAAGGCGCGGGCCGACCGAGCCTCGATCCCGGCCGTCATCGAGGAGTCCCTTCGCTGTCTCACTCCGTTCGCCGCCCTCGGCCGCTCCACGACCCGCGAGGCCGAGCTCGGCGGCGTGACGATCCCGGCCGACCAGATGCTCATGGTCTGGCTCGCGGCGGCCAACCGGGACCCTCGGCAGTTCCGCGACCCCGACGTCTTCGACCCCGGCCGCGACCCCAACCCGCACCTTGCCTTCGGCCGTGGCATCCACTTCTGCCTGGGCGCGCCCCTGGCCCGGCTGGAGGGACGGGTGGCCCTGAACATCCTGTTCGGCCGGTTCGACGTCCTGCGTACCGATCCGGAGGACCCGGTCGTCTTCATGCCCACGCCGACGATGACAGGGGTGCGCCGCCTGCCGCTGGTCTGACCCGCGAGGGTTCATCCGACGGGGCCGGCCCCCTGGCGGGAGGGGCCGGCCCCCGGACGTGGGCCTATACCACCGCTCCGGATCCTTCCCGCCTGCGCCGTACGCGGGGCTGGGACGGCTGCGGGGGCGGCTGGGTGCTGAGCCGTTCCAGCTCGACCGCCATCGGCCCGGCCACCAGCGCGGAGGAGACGGTGCCCGTCACGATGCCGAGGATGAGGGCGATGGCGAAGTCCCGCAGCGAGTCGCCGCCGAAGAAGGCCAGCGCCGCCAGGATGAACAGCGCGCCCAGCCCGGTGTTGACGGTGCGCGGCACGGTCTGCAGGATCGCGCCGTTCACGACCTTGGCGAACGGCGAGCCTCGCCGCGTGGCCCACACCTCCCTGACCCGGTCGAACACCACCACCTTGTCGTTGATCGAGTACCCGATGACGGTCAGCATGGCGGCCAGGAACACGCCGTCGACGGGCTTGCCCAGCCAGGCGAAGGCGCCCACCACGACGGCCGCGTCCACCGCCAGCGCCACCACGGCGGCGACGCCGAAGGTCCACCGGAAGCGGACGGCGAGGTACCCCAGCTGGGCGGCGAGCGCCACGGCCAGGGCGATGAGCGCGTTGCGGCTCAGCTCGGCGCCCAGGCTCGGGCCTATCAGCTCCTCCCGCTGCTTGGTCACCTCCCCGGCCCGGCTCTCCAGCGCCCGCTCGATGGCGACCACGTCGTCGGCGCTGAGCTGCCCGGCCCGCACCGAGATCGCCTCGCCGGAGGCCTGCACCACGGCGGTGGGATGCCCGGCCTGGGCCACCGCCTGGCGTGCGACGTCGGGATCGAGGGGCCTGGTGGTGGCGAACTCCACGAGGCGGCCGCCGGTGAACTCCAGCCCCAGGTTCAGCCCGTGCCAGGCCAGCCCGGCGATGGCGGCCGCCACCAGGACGGCGGCGGCGCCCAGCCACAACCGGCCGCGCCGCATGAGATCGGGGTCGCGCGCGGTCACCCACGTCCTGACCCGGCCGACGCCGCCCAGACCCGACAGGCGCGGGCTGACGCGGCCGATGACCAGGTGCGCCAGGACCCGGGTGATGAGCATGGCCGAGACCAGGGAGGCGAGCACGCCGATGGCGAGCGTGACGCCGAATCCGCGCACCGGTCCCGAGGCCAGCCAGAACAGCAGGCCGGCGGCCAGGATCGTGGTGAGATTGGAGTCGGCGATGGCGCTCCAGGCGCGGCCGAACCCGCGTTCCACGGCCGCTCGCAGGCCTCGCCGTGGGGCTGCGCCGTACTCCTCCCTGGCCCGTTCGAACACCAGCACGTTGGCGTCCACGGCCATGCCGATGGCCAGCACGAACCCGGCCAGCCCCGGCAGGGTGAGCGTCGCGCCCAGCGCGAGCAGCGCGGCATAGGAGATCAGCCCGTAGGCCGCCAGCGCGACGGCCGCCAGCAGGCCGACGATCCGGTAGACGGCGACGATGAACACCGCGGTGAGGATCACCCCGGCCACGCCGGCCTTGGCGCTGGCCTCGACGGCCTGGGCGCCCAGCGTGGGCCCGACGGTGCGCTGCTCGATCAGCGTGAGCGGGACGGGCAGCGCGCCGCCCTTGATGAGGACCGCCAGATTCTCGGCCTCCTGCGGGGTGAACGAGCCGGTGATCTGGGTGGCGCCGCCCGGGATCCCGGCCTGGCAGGGCACGGACGGGTCGACCTGCGGCGAGGAGATGATCTCGTTGTCCAGGACGATGGCGATCCGCCGCGCCGGATCGCCGGCGGGCGCGCAGGCGGCCCTGCCGGTCAGCCGCTGCCAGGCCTCGGCGTCGCGGAAGTCGACGGTGACGAACCAGCCGGGCCCCTGCTGCGGGTCGGTGCGGGCGGCGGCGTCGCTCACGCCGTCGCCGGTGAGGGCGGCCGGGCCCAGCCGCAGCCGCTGCCCCGACTCGTCGGCGAGGACCGGCCCGCTCCGGCCGTCGGCATTGTCGGCGGCGTCGGCCACGCCGAGGACGGGATGGACGGTGAGCTGCGCGGTCTTGCCGATGACCTGGGCGGCCTGGCGCGGGTCGAGCACGCCGGGCAACTCCACGATGATCCGCCGCTCGCCGGAGCGGACCAGGGTCGGGTCGACGACGCCGAGCGCGTCGGCGCGGCGCCGGAGCACGTCCAGCGCCCGGTCGGTGGCCTCGCCGTCGGCGGTGACGGTGGGCGAGTCGCGGGTCTCGAAGACCAGATGGGTGCCGCCGCGCAGGTCCAGACCCAGGCGCGGCGACTGTGTGAATGCGAGGATGAAGGCGGCGGCCAGCAGGGCGCACGCGACCGCCGCACGCCCCTTGGGCGCACGTGACATGGAAAGCCTCCACAGGCTGGAAGGAAACGAAACGTCAGCGTGTGGAGGGCGGTGGCGCCCGCACCGGCGCCGCCGTACGGCCCGCGGCCGACCACGGCGGCCCGCCCGCGGGCCGGTCGGCCACCCACCCATGCCGCGGCGCCGGGCGAGCGGCGTCGGGCAGGACGGCCAGGCCGCCGGACAGCGCGGAAGCGCCGGCCGGCACGTGCGGCCGGCCGGCGCGCTCGTCGGGGGCGTGTCCCGGGGCGCGGACGGCGTACGCCGCGAGCGTCGTGACGATGTGGGGCGCGTCGGCCGCCGCGTGGCCGTGCGGGAGGGAGTGACCGGCGGCCGGGACGAGCACGTGCAGCAGGAGGAGGAGCGCGGCGGCGAGCCTGGCGGGCATGCCTCCTCCTCTCCCGGCGCCTGCCGATGGGGGCGTCGAGGGCCACCGTACCCCGCCGGCGGTGTCCGCCGGTCACGCTGGAAAACGCTTTGTGCCTTTTCGCGTCGGGTGGGCTATGGTCGGCCCTATGAGAGGACCGTGGCGCACACCGCGTGGGTCCGTCGCGCTCGCCTGCGTGATGGGCCTGGTCCTCGTGTCGTTGGTGCTGGCCGGCACGCTTCCCGCCGCCGCCGGTCCCGACCCGGCGAGCCGTACGGCTGCCGCCTCCCAGTCGTGGACGGACGGGGCGGGAGACAGCCGGCTGTCCAGCACGCCCCCGCAGGCGACCGGCAGCGCCCGTGAGCACCACGTGCTGTGGCTGGCGCTGCGCGTCCCCCGCTCCGACCGGGCCGCGCACCTTCGGCTGCTGCCCGCGCCGGACCTGGATCCGGGCGCCATCCGCGATCCCCAGCAGCTCGCGCACCGCACCGCCGGATCGCGCAGCCCTCCGCTGATCTAGCTCCTCTTTCTCTTCCACACCTGTGGTCTCCGGCCGCGTGCCGCGGACCGGGCTCTCCTGCGCCCGGCGTTCCGATGCGCGCTCGGGCCGAGCCTTGCCTTCACCACCCACAGGGGTGACCGTTCACCTCAGCGAGGAGGGCCATCTCGCCATGGCCGACGACAGATCAGCCCACACGTCAGCTCACACGTCAGTCCACACGCATCTTCAGCGTTACGAGGCGCACCTGGACCAGCTGGAGGAGCTGCGCGCACTGCTGCAGGCCCAGCTCGGCGCGGCTCGCCGCAGGCTCGCCACGGTCTCCGGGCGGCACGCTCGCGGCGCGGCCCGCCGGCGGGCCGCCGAGATCGAAGCCGCGCTCGACCGGCTGCACCGCGGCCGGTACGGCATCTGCCAGCGCTGCGCCGCCTTCATCCCCTTGGACCAGCTTCGGCGCGCACCGCAGCGACGCACCTGCGACACCTGCGCCGCCTCCGTCCAGGGGGTGAGGGCATGACCCCGGCGCGGCCTCCGGCCGGCGCCACCCCCGCGCAGGCCGGTGAATCCATTCCCCGCTCGGTCGTCGGGCACGGGTATGCGGCGCTGGACCTGGGCACCGCGCGGACGCGGTCGTTCTGCTGGGGCGCTCCGGCGATCGCCGATCGGTCCTCGGCCGTGCCCGCCCGCACGCCCGCGACCTCGCCGACCTCGTCGGCCCCACCCCAGGCGGCCGCCCCGGGACCGGGGAGCGAGCCGCCCGGCGCCGACCTGATCTGGCCCATCCGGCACGGCATGGTCGCCGACCCGGCGGCCTGCCAGCGGCTCATCCGCGACGTGCTGGCCGACGCCAGCCTGGTCGGTTCCTGGCCGCTGCGCCGGATCCTGGTGGGCGTGCCCGTGGCCGCCACGCCCGGCGACCGCGGCGCGCTGCGCCTGGCGGTCTCCCGGGCGGCCGGATGCCAGGCGGTCCTCGTCGAGGAACCCTTAGCGGCTGCCCTGGGCGCCGGGCTGGACGTCACCGACCCCCGGCCGTGCCTGCTGGTGGACGTGGGGGCGGGCATCGTGGAAGCCGTCGCCATCCGCGACGGCGCCGTCGCCGACGCGGTGGCCCTGCAGCTGGTCACCAGCGGCGCCGGCCTGCCCTCCTACGCCATCGACAGCGTCGCCCACATGACCGCCGAACTGCTGCGCGGCCTGCCCGCCCGCCTGCGCTCCACGGCACGGGCCGCCGGGCTGACCGTCACCGGCGGCGGCGCCCAGCAGGCGGCCCTGCTGCGCCGCCTGCGCGACGCGCTTCCCATGCCGGTCACCGTGGCCGCCGCCCCCGCCCACGCCACCATCCGCGGGCTCACCCGCCTGTGCCTGCAGCCCGCCCTGGCGGCCCGGCTGGCCGCCGACCGCTGAACCGCAGCTTCCCGACGGTGCTCGTCGAGAAAGGACCTCCATCAATGAGCAGCACCCATCGGCAGACCCACCTGAGCCACGTCCAGATCGAAGCCCTGCGCCGGGAACTGGAGGAGCAACTGGCCTGGCGGCGAAGCCAGCTGCAGAGCCTGCACGCCAGCGCGGGCGACAGCAAGGGCGCCGACGGCACCTGGCAGGAGCTGACGGCGTCCATCGTCGCCGCCGACCGCGCCATCGCCGACATCACCCACGCCCTGGAGCGGCTCGACGCCGGCACCTACGGCCGTTGCGTGGAGTGCGAGACCGAGATCCCGTTCGAGCGGCTCAAGATCCGCCCGCTGGCCCGCTTCTGCATCCGGTGCCAGCGACGCCACGAGGCCGCCTGACCTGCGGCGGCGGGCCGGACCGCCCCCGGCCCGCCGCCGCCCGCGAGCAGGCCGCAGGGCCGCCGCGATTGCTCCATCCCGTGCTTTGTCCAGGCCGAACGATCTCGCCGGTAGCGTGTCGGGCACCATGCGCCTGTCGAATGTCTCCTTCCGCTACGGCCGACGCGCCCCCGCCGTCATCCGGCACGCGGACGCCTCTCTCGCCCCGGGCGACGTCGTCGAGCTGACCGGCGTCAACGGCGCGGGCAAGTCCACCCTGCTGCGGCTCCTCGCCGGGCTCGTCAGGCCGACCGCGGGTACGGTCACCGGCCGTCCGGCGGTGGTCGGGTTCGCGCCCGACCGTTTCCCAGTGGACCAGCCGTTCACCGTGGCCGGATATCTACGGCACATGGCGAGGATCCGCGGCGGCGCCCCATGGGAGCCGTGGCTCGACCGGCTGGCCGTGCGCCACCTGCTCGGCATGCGCCTGGGCGAACTGTCCAAGGGCAGCGCGCACAAGGTCGGCCTGGCCCAGGCGCTGATGGCCGACCCGGGCCTGCTGGTGCTGGACGAGCCGTTCGCCGGGCTGGACGAGGACACCGGGGCCGCGCTTCCCTCGATCGTCGCCGACCTGGCGGCGCGCGGCGCGATCGTGGTGGTCAGCGACCACCAGGGCGGCCTGCGCGGGCTCCCCGGGCTGCGCCACTGGTCGCTGGCCGGCGGCAGGCTCGGCGCGGTCGTCCTCGCGACCAGGGCGCCGCTGGGCCAGGAGGCCGCGTCGCTGCCCGACGGCGCCGTCCTGGTCGTCCCCGTCCTCGCCTGGGCCGCGCGCAGCCTGCTGGACACCGAGCCCGACCAGCAGCGGGCCATGTCGGCGGTCGCGGTGGGCGGGCGGCCGCGCGAGGTGGCGGCCGGCCTGCTGGCCGCGCTGGCGGCATGCGCGGCGTTCGCGGCGCTGGCGCTGGGCTGGGGCCTGCTGCTCGGCCTGAGCGCCGCCCCGCCGCCGGAAGTGCTGGCCGCCGCCACGATCCTGTACGGCCTGTCCGCCCTGTCGGGCACCGTGCTGGGAGCGCTCACCAGCCGGGCGATCCTGCCCTCGCCGGCCGTGTCGATCATGACGCTGGTGCTCGGCTACCTGGCGATGCTGCTGGTCAGCGCGTCGCCACTGTCCTGGCTCACCGTGCCGGTGGTGCCGTGGATGCGAGCCGCGAGCGACGGCGCCCTCGCCGCCCGGCTCCCCCTGCTCGCCGCCGTGTCGCTGGCGTGGTGCCTGATCGGCCTCACGGCGTACGGCTGGCTCCGCCGTACCAGACCATGAGCCGGGGTTCGTGGCGGTCATGCCAGCAGGTGCAGGAGCCGTGCCGCCTGGCGTAGCGAGGCGTCGGGCGCGTTGCGCTCGTGGGCCGGGCCCTGCGGGAGAAGCATGAGCAGCCAGAAGACCGCGTTCAGCCGGCGCAGCTCGCGCAGGCGTGTCCGCTCCGGCGGGGAGAGGTCGAACCTGGCCAGGAACTCCTCGGGTTCGAAGGCCCCGGCGATGCCGCCGGCCGAGATGTGCTCGCAGACGGTGGCCAGCTCGGTGGCCACGTCGCTGCGGCCGGAGTCCTCGAATCGGCCGAGGGTCGTCATCGCGTCCGCCATCGCGTCGAGGTGCCCGGGTGTCAGCGGAGCGCTCTGGAGCGGGCTTGCTTCCAGGCGCGACATCGTGATCGCCGGCGGTTCTCGCCGCGACTCCGCGCGTATCGGGAGCGGCGCGATTCCCGGCGCGTGCCGTCTGAGCAGGGCGAACGCGTTCCACTCGCGGGTGTGCTCACCCCGGCCCCAGGACCGGTACGTCTTGACCACATGCTCGCGTTCCGCAGCTAATCCGGGGTCTGGGGCATGATCGAGGGT
>NZ_MSZZ01000060.1 GCF_002093975.1 Thermoactinospora rubra | reverse complement strand
CTCACCGAAGCCGTGGCGTGAGGTTGACACAGGGAGTATCACAGGATCATCGGCCCCCGCCTGCGCCGCCCATGGCGGGTCTCTGCTCCCACGCACGGCCGAGGCGGCTTGCCGCGGTAAGCAACACTCTCCCAGAATAGGCACAATACGTTACATTTATATCACTCTAAGTGGCGAAAATGGTGGGTGCACCCGTGACTGACCTCGGAGTGGCGAGAATCCGGATCATGCCGCCTCTGGACTGCCCGCTTGCCAGGGCGCCGAACGCGAGGCCGGCGGCGTACCTGGGCGGCCGAGCGTGGACAGGCAGGCTGGCCGAATGGCATGACCCCTGGTGGCTCCGGCGACCGGTCCAAGACGACCCGGACGGCTATCCGCTCACCGACCCCGCCACCGGGACTGAGCCGCCCGAGACCACGAACGGGTCGCCGCGCTGTGTGGCGACCTGCTGATGGGCGACCTGGCCCTGCTGGGGCCTGTACGGACTTCAGATCTTCAGATGGCTGGAGGCTTCGGATCCACAAGATGGCTCCGAGCAGGTGGAGGCCGACCAGATGGCTTTCGGGAGTCTTGCCGCAGCGGAAGGCCGGCCCGCGCCACTGTTTGATCCGGTTGATGCCGCGTTCCGTCGTGTTGCGCTGTCTGTACAGATCCGGATCGCGGCCGACTGGGCGGCCACCGGCCACACCGCGCTCGGCGGTCGGTCACCCGTCAGCCTCGTACCTAACCTCTCAGGACAGAACATCTAGGCGGCGAGGAATCGCTCGGGGTCCAGGTCGCCGGGCGTGCGTACCCGATCATGATGCGCGGCAGCGGGGAGGAGGTGAGGGTCGCCAGGAACACGGCCGCCGTCGCCCTGGATCGTCGGCCTCGACGTTTCCCAGGTCCCGCTGGGCGGCGATCCAGGCGGCTCCCTGCCGGTTCGTGAGGTGCGGGCATACACGGCGATCACTGAATGATCACTGAATGATCACTGAATGCCGCGATGGAGGTAAGAACCGACAGCATCCGTAGCGATCGAAAGCATGCCGTGCCCCGAGTAGGGTCATGATCCTCGGCAGGATCGGAGGGCGCATGGGTGGTCCGGCGAGCAAGCACACGATCGAAGTGCGGCCCGATGCGGTGATCAAGCAATACCGATCGTCCGACCATGGCCAGCCCGAGCGGGAATGGCGAGCGTTGGAGCTGCTCAACGAGTACGCGCCTGGACTTGCGCCCACGCCGGTGACGGCGGACCTGGAGGCTGATCCGCCGACCGTGGTGATGTCTCGGCTTGGCGGGGCCGCCGTCCATGGGCCGATCACGGGACAGCTGGCCGACGCCCTGGCCGAGGCCGTCACGAGGGTCCAGCAGGCGATCCCTCAGCGTGTGCTGGAGCGGGTGCCCGATCGTGCCGGGCATCCGATCGAACTCCTCGGGATGGTGCGATCGTGGTGCGCGACGGCGCTGCCTTCCGATGAAGACCCTGCGGTCGCTGACGCGCTTCGCGAGGCGAGGAGCTGGGTGGAGCGACCCATGGTGGAGGAGCTGTTGGCGCGGCCGGGCACTCCGGTGTTCGGCACCGGCGACGGGAACCTGGCCAACTACCTCTGGGATGGGACCGCCATTCGCGTCCTTGACTTCGAGTACTCCGGCCGCAGCGACCGTGCGTTCGAACTCGCCGAAGTCGTCGAGCACATATCGGTTTGGCGCAACGACCACTCCGGCATGACCGCGGTGCTGGAGAAATTGGAACTGACCGCTGAGGAAGCCGCCAGGCTCACCGAGTGCCGCCGCCTTCTCACGCTGTATTGGCTGCTGCGAACCCGCGGAGACACTCAGGCGGCTCAGGCCAGGCGAATGCTGGCGTTGCTATAGACCAAGAGACGGTCAGCTCGATGAGCGAGCTCGGATGCAGAGCCACGGCCTTTGACCTGAGGGTCGTCTACCGAGACTCCTTGCGTGATATCGCCCGCCCGCAGCTCGTCGGCTAGGAATTCACGCCGCCTCTCGGAGACGGTAGAAGTGGACATTCGTCGACGCCGCCGCATACTCAAGCGCCTGCTTGATGTCCTCGCGCTCCAAGTCCGGGTGGTCCGCGAGGATCTCATCGAAGGACCACCCGCCGGCGGCCAGCCGTACCACCGTCTCCACCGTGATACGCAAACCACGGATGGTGGGCTTGCCTTCAAGGTTGTCAGGCTCGATGGCGATCCGATCGAAGTCGATGACGTCTCCCTCTCCCTCTCCCTCCGGATACTGCCAGGCCGGCAATGCGGGAGCGACCGAGAGGCAGGGAATCCCGCAAGCGGAGCGGGTGACGAGAATCGCACCCGCGTTGTCAGCTTGGGAAGGCAGCGATCACGATCCCAGTAGCAGGGCATTACCGATCCGGGCAATGGCGGCACGGTCGTGAGTGGCTGCGGTCGGCCTCTCGGCACCTTGGTCAATGGCCCGGCGATCAGCCGGTGACGTGGGGCTTGTCGCGGCATGCGTACCCCGCTCGGCTGATCATCACGAAGCCGGTAGCCCGCCGGATCGGCTTTCCAGGGATGATGAGTGCTGTGCCCGACCTGCTGTGGGATGACGTGAAGTCCCTCTTCGACCCCGATGTCAACGGAGCGTTGCCTGACGTGGTCGTGGAGGGAACGACTGTTGAGGACTGGCAGGCGCTGCTTGAGCTCGTTCAGTCGCAAGGCTGGCGGCATGCCTACTCGCTAAGCGGCGAGCCGATGGAGCTTCCTTCGGCCGCCGACATGGTCGCCGCCGCATCCACCGGCGACATGCCCGAGCTGAGAGTCTGGCCGGTCCCCGAGATCCTGATGATTTTCCGGGCGTACCAGGCTGAGTCGATCGACTTCGACGTTGACCTCAGAGAACTGCAAGGGCAGCAGCGGCTGGACGTCCTGGTGGATGTCCTCCGCGTGATCGGGCGGCGCCTTGGGAAGTCTGTGCTGATGACTCCGGAGGAATCGCCCGGTCATCCGAGTCTCGGGTTCGACGTCGAGGCTGGCCGAGTGGTACTGCTGGCCGATCCGGCTGATCCGGACGTGTAGCGACCGCTGAAGGGCTGGGCGAGATGCGCCGCAGCCGACGCGGGCTGAGTGGCAGGTGGGCGAGAGCGGGTGACACGTACTCCTTCGTCCTGAGAACGGGTGATGGGAATCGGATCCGCGCTGTCAGCCCGGGAAGTCTTCCAAGACCATGGCGTCTCAGCCGGGAGGCTGCAGGCTCCGAGTACCGCCGCCTTCTCACGCTGTATTGGCTACTGCGGGCCCATGGAGAGGCTCCGGCGGCTCAGGCCAGGCGAATGCCGGCGGTGCTGGAGACCAAGAGGCGGGGTCAGCTCGGATGCGGGCCGAGGCGGCTACCGCCCGCCTGGCGGACCACTCGTGGAGGAGCGAGCTCGGACGCGAGGCCGAGGCTCTTAAGATGCGGGCCGCGGCCTTTGACCGGATAGTCCTCTACTGAGACTCCCTGCATGATGTCGCCTGCCCACAGCCGCCTGACCTCCCGCTTCGCGACCGTCTGGCGCGACATCACGACAAGATCATCAGCGTCGTCGGTATCGATGTCTGACAGATGTCACCAGCGCGGAAGTCCAGGCGCGTAACGAGTGAGCCCTCAGCGAGGGGCGTCAGCCCCCGAGCGGTGCGCCGCAGGCGCACGGAGCCGATGCGACCGAGCGAAGCGAGGGAGCAACCCCGATAGACAGCCCGAGCGAAGCGAGGACCGCCAGGAGTCGCGCCCCCGGCGCGACTGGAAACGAACAGCCCGAGCCCCAAGGCACGAAGCGCCCCTCAGCGAGGACCACCCGGGGGTGGGCATCAGGCGCGTAGAAGTCCAGGCGCGCAACGGGTGGGCCGCGAAGCTACCGATCCTCAAGCACCTCGACAAGCTCCTCGAGCGCCCGCATGAGCTCCTCGGTCCGCTCCCTGCCGTACGCCGCCTCGATCCCCCGCTGGTACTCGGCCACCGCCCCCTCCACCCGCGCGAGCAGGTCGGTCCCCCGGTCGGCGAGGAAGACCGCGACGCGCCGCCGGTCGCCCTCCGACGGCCCCCGGTACACCAGCGCCCGGTCGATCAGCCGGTCGACCGCCTTGGTCAGCGTGGGGTGCGGCATGAGCACCGCCGCCGCCAGCTCCCCCATCGAGTGCCCTCGCCCGTCGGCGAGCGCCCGCAGGATGCGCCACTGCTCGACGGTGAGCTCCTCCCGCGCCAGGCAGGCCGCCAGGCCCTTGTTGACGCTGCGCTCGGCTCGACTGAGGAGGTACGCCAGGGAGGACGCGAGCCCCGTCGTCATCATGAAGTTTGGTCCTTCCCTGGGTGCGTGTGCCGCCTGACTGGAGGATACTCGTCGGCGTGGCGACGATCGTCGACCCGTTCGAGGCCCGCTTGATGCCGACGAGGTCGGTGCGGGTCGGGCTCGTCGTGCCGGTCTCGGGCGTGCTGGGGCTGGCCGGTCCGTGCGCCATCAACTGCGCCGTGCTGGCCGCCGAGGAGGTCAACGCGCGGGGTGGCGTGCTGGGCCGCCCGGTGGAGCTGGTGCTGGTGGACGGCGGGCGCCCGCCGCGGGAGGTGGCGCGCGAGGTGGCCGGGCTGGTCGGCACCGGCACGGTCCACGCCCTGGCCGGCATGCACGCCAGCGACGTGCGGGTGGCCGTGGCGCGCGCCGTCGCGGGCCGGGTGCCGTTCGTGTACGCCCCGCCGCATGAGGGCGCGGGTCACGCCAGCGGCGTCTACTTCCTCGGCGAGACCCCGTCGCGGCAGCTCAGGCCGGCCATCGAGTGGCTGGCCGAGCATCGCAGGGCGCGCCGGTGGTTCCTGCTGGGCAACGACTATGTCTGGCCGCGCCTCGTCCACGCCAGTGTCCGGAAATATCTGGAAAAGGTGGTCGGCGAGCGCTTCATCCCCTACGGAAGCGGCACCGTCGCCTCCACCCTCGACGAGGTCAAGGCGGCGGGCCCCGACGCCATCCTCCTGACGCTGATCGGCAGCGACCTGGTCGCGTTCAACCGCGCCTTCCTCCGCAGCGGCATCCGCGCGGCCCGGCTGTGCGGCGCGCTGGAGGAGCACGGCCTGCTCGGCATCGGCGGCGACGACACCGGCGAGCTGTACACCTCGATGGGCTACTTCCACGGCCTGCCCACGGACGCCGGCCTGTACTTCGCCGAGCGGTACGCCCGCCGCTTCGGCCCCCACGCGCCCCTGCTCAACGCCCACGGTCACGGCTGCTACGAGGCGGTCGCCATGGTCGCCGCGCTCGCCGACCGCGCGGGGACGCTGGCCGTACCGCAGGTGGACGCCGTCGCGGACGGCACGACGATCACCAGCGCCCGCGGGCGCCTGACGCTGGAGAACCGGCAGGTACGGCAGCGCGTCCTCCTCGGAAGGGCCGATGGACTGCAATTCTTTCTAGAGAAACCTTTTCAGTAGAAAGCAATGCTTCTACTGTACGTCCATGACCCAACCTCCAGAAGCTCTGGAGAGGTTCGGCTACCGCCAGGAGCTGCAACGCTCCCTCGGCTTCGCCGACCTCATGATCTACGGCCTGATCTTCATGGTGCCGATCGCCCCGTTCGGCATCTTCGGCGGCGTCTTCGCCGCCTCCGGCGGCATGGTGGTCCTCGCCTACCTCATCGGCCTGGTCGCCATGGCCTTCACCGCGCTGTCGTACGCCCAGATGGCCCGCGCCTTCCCGATGGCCGGATCGGTCTACACCTACGCGGGACGCGGCATCGCCGCGCCCGTCGGGTTCATGGCCGGATGGGCCATCCTGCTGGACTACATCCTCGTCCCCGGTCTGCTGTACCTGGTGGCGAGCGTCGCGATGAACTCCTTCGTGCCCGCCGTCCCGGTCTGGGCGTGGGTGATCGCGTTCGTGGTCCTCAACACCGTGGTCAACTACCTGGGCATCCAGATGACCGCCCGCATCACCCGGATCATGCTGGTCGCCGAGCTCGCGGTGCTCGCGATCTTCCTGGTGGTCGGCGTGGTCGCCCTCGCGCAGGGCAAGGCGCAGGCCGGGGCGCTGGCGCCGCTGTATGACCCGTCGACGTTCTCCTGGGCCGTGGTGTTCGGCGCCGCCTCCATCGCCGTGCTGTCCTTCCTGGGCTTCGACGGCATCTCGACGCTGGCCGAGGAGAACCGCGAGGACGCCGCCCGCCTGGGCCGCTCCATGGTGGCCGCGCTGGCGCTGGCCGGGGTGCTGTTCGTCGTCCAGACCTGGGTCGCGGCGCTGCTCACCCCGCAGCGCTCCGAGCTGATCGCCGCCGGCCAGGACCCCAGCGGCAACGCCTTCTACGTCATGGCCGAGTACGCCGGAGGCGCCTGGCTCGGCGTGCTGACGGCGGTCGCCACGGCGGTCGCGTGGGGCTTCGCCAACTCCCTCGTCGCCCAGGCGGCCACCTCGCGCCTGCTGTACGCCATGGGCCGCGACCGCCGGCTTCCCGCCTTCCTCGCCAAGGTGCACCCCAGGCACAAGGTCCCCGTCAACGCCACCCTCCTGGTGGCCGCGGTGTCGCTTGTGCTGGGCATCGGCATGAGCCTGTACAGCGACGGCATCGCCCTGCTCAGCTCGCTGGTCAACTTCGGGGCCCTGACCGCGTTCCTGCTGCTGCACGTGTCGGTCGTGGTCCACCACGTCGTACGGCGGGGCAGCCGCGACTGGGTGCCCCACCTGCTCGTCCCGGTGATCGGCTTCCTCGTGCTGGTCTTCGTCGTCGTCAACGCCAAGGTCGCCGCGCAGCTGCTGGGCTTCGGCTGGCTCGCGCTCGGCCTGTCGATCCTGGTGGCCTCCTACGCCTTCGGCCACCGGCCCACCCTGCCCACGGAGGTCTCGTGAACGTCGTGTCCTACCACCCCGGGCCGGACGAGCTGAGCTACACCTTCGGCGGCCGGGCACCCGTCGGCAGGGTACGGCCGGGCACGATCCTGGAGCTGTTCACCGAGGACTGCTTCGGCGGCCGGGTGACGTCGGTGTCGGACCTGCCCTCGCAGGTGTGCGAGTTCCCGTATCTCAACCCGGTGACCGGCCCCTTTCACGTGGAGGGGGCCGAGCCGGGGGACACGCTCGCCCTGCACTTCGTCTCGATCGCCCCGGCCCGCGACCACGCCTGGTCCAGCACGTTCCCGCTGTTCGGCGCGCTGACCGGCACGCACACGACCGCGACCCTGCAGCCGCCGCTGGAGGAGCGGGTCTGGCGGTACGACCTGGACCTGTCCCGGAGAACCGCCCTCTTCCAGGCGAGGAACAGCGACTACACCGTCGAGCTGCCCCTGGACCCGATGCACGGCACGGTCGGCGTGGCCCCGGCCGCGAACGAGGCCCGCATGACGATCACGCCCGACGCGCACGGCGGCAACATGGACACCACCGAGCTGCGCGCCGGGGTGACCGTCTACCTGGGCGTCAACGTCGAGGGTGGGCTGTTCGCGATCGGCGACGGGCACGCCCGCCAGGGCGAGGGCGAGGTGTGCGGCACCGCGCTGGAGTGCGCGATGAACACCGTGGTCGCCGTCGAGCTGATCAAGGGCGTCGCCACGCCGTGGCCGCGGATGGAGGACGACACCCACCTGATGTCCACCGGGTCGGCCCGCCCGCTGGAGGACGCCTACCGCATCAGCCAGCACGACCTGGTGACCTGGACCGCCTCGCTGACCGGCCTGGACCTCCTGGACGCCTACCAGCTGGTCAGCCAGGCCGGCCGGGCGCCCGTGGGCAACGTGTGCGACACCAACTACACGATGGTCGCCAAGATCCCCAAAGCGTGCCTCGACGGCCCGGAGGTCTACGAGTCGGCCCACGCGCGGCTGCGCGAGCTCGCCGACGCCTACCGCGCCTGACTGACGATCTCCTCGCAGATCTCGTGCGTGACCAGGGCGTCCTCGGCGTCGATCACGCGCCCGGAGCGGACGGCGCCGAGGAAGGCCAGGCAGGCCTGCTCGATGCCGCGCTGGCGGGAGACGGGCACCCAGTCGGGCCTGCGGATCAGCGTCTCGCCGCCCGCGTAGTCGATCACGTCGCCCAGGTTGACCACCCTGCGCTTGACGCCGTCGCCCATGACCTCGCAGGACTCCTCGGACGCGCCGCTCGCCCTGTTCATGATCCCGATCGCGGTGAACCCGTCCCCCGCCAGCTCCAGCACCACGTGCTCCAGCAGCCCGTCGCGGACTCTGGTACGGCACCGCCGCGAGGTCACCTCCCCCGGCGCGAGGAAGCGCAGGGTGTCGACCACGTGGATGAAGTCGTCGAAGATCACGCGGCGCACGGCGTCCGGCCGGCGCTCGCGGTTCTTCTCCATCACCACCAGGTGCCGGGACAGCTCCAGCAGTCCCGCGTAGCCGGGCGCGTATCGCCTGTTGAAGCCGGTCATCAGCGACCGGCCGGCGTGCCGCGCGAGCCGTACCAGCCGGCGGGTCTCCTCCAGGGTGCCGGCGATCGGCTTGTCCACGTAGACGTGCACGCCCGCCTCGAGCAGCGCCTCCACGATCGGCGGGTGCGCCTCGGTCGCGGCGTGCACGAACGCGGCGTCGACGCCCGCCTTGACCACCTCCTCCACGGAGGCGGACCGGCTCGGCACCCGGTACCGCTCTCCGAGCCGCTCCAGCGTGGCCGGGTTGCGCGTGCACAGGTGCAACTCGAGGCCGGGCTGCGCGGCCAGCACCGGGAGGTAGGCCTTCTCGGCGATGTCGCCGAGCCCGATCATGGCGATTCTCATCGTCCCAGCGTACGGCGGAGCGCCACGTCCATCGGCGTGGGGCGCAGCCCCAGGACCTCCTGGGAGGCCGTGGAGTCGAGCACGAAGGGCCTGGTGAACTGGTACCGCACGTGCCTCAGCTCGCCGATCATCGGCGAGACCAGGCCGATGGCCCGCACCGCCGGCCACGGGAGCGTCGCCATGCGCGGCTCCGGCAGGCCGAGGGTCGCGGCCATGCGGGCGCCCATCTCGCGGAAGGTGAGCGGTTCGGCGGTGGGCACGTGCCAGGCGCGGCCCCAGGCGCGTTCGGTGGTGGCGGCGGCGATGAGCGCGTCGGCCACATCGGGCAGGTAGGTCCAGCTGTGCGGGACGTCCAGGGGCCACAGCGTGCGGATGGTCTTGCCGGCTCGCAGGGGCCCGATGAACCTGTCCCCCAGGTAGCCCTGGTCGGTGGCGCCCGGGCCGAAGTAGTCCGAGCCGCGCACCTCCACGGTCCTGATGCCACTGGCCAGCGCGTCGTGCCAGATCTTCGCGCGGACGCGCGCCTTGGGGACGTCGGAGGCGAGCGGCAGGTCCTCGGTCATCGGGCCGTCCACCGGCCCGTAGGCGTAGAGGTTGCCGAGGATGACGAGCACCGCCCCGGTGCGCTCGGCCGCCGTCTGGAAGGAGGCGGCCATCGGCGGCCAGTCGGTGAGCCAGCGGTGGTAGGGCGGGTTGACGCAGTTGTAGAGGGCGTCGGCGCCCTCGGCCAGCTCGGTCAGCCGGGCCTGGTCGGCCACGTCGGCCGCCACCCGGGTGGTCCCGGCCGGGCCGCTGCCCGACCGGGTCACCACGACGACCTCGTGTCCCTGCGCGGCGAGCTTGGCGGCCAGGTGGGAGCCGACCTGCCCGGCCCCGACGACGACGTGCTTGCCCATGATCAGACCTGCTTCCAGAGGATCTTCGAAAGGAGCGGATCGGTGTTCTCGAGCGGGGTCATCGGGACTCCGCCGCGGCCTTGAGCATGCCCAGGTACCTCTCGTGGCCGGGCGCCCAAGCCGGCCAGTCCCGCATCTCGGTCAGCAACCGCCAGACCGTGGAGGCGAGGGCGTCGATCTCCACCACCGACTCGCCGGTGACGGGAGCCGACTCGTCGATGCGGCCGTTCGCCGCGTACTCCTCGTACAGCACTCGCAGGGAGGGCATCTCACGCTCCGCCTCGTCGTCGCTTCCTATGAGAGCAATGCTCTCCTTTGAGAGCACCGCTCGTCAAGGGCACTGCTCTCGTTTCTAAGCGATGCTCTGCTACCTTGGACGCATGAGCGCAGGCCGTACCGCGAGGCAACGGGTGAGAGCCGAGCTAATCCGGGAGATCACCGACATCGCGCGCCGCCACCTGGCCACCGAGGGCGCGAACGGACTGTCCCTGCGGGCGGTCGCCCGGGAGATGGGCATGGTGTCCAGCGCGATCCACCGCTACTTCCCGACCAAGGACGCCCTGCTGACGGCGCTGATCATCGACGCCTTCAACTCCGTCGGCCAGGCGGTGGAGGACGCGGACGCGACCTGCCCGCGCGAGGATTTCGTGGGCCGCTGGCTGGCCCTGTGCCGGGCGATCCGGGAGTGGGCGCTCGCGCATCCCCACGAGTACGCCCTCATCCACGGCACCCCTGTGCCCGGCTACCGCGCCCCGGCCGACACCGTCGCCCCGGCCTCCCGGGACGGCGTCGTGTTCGCCCGGCTGCTCGGCGAGGCCTGGGCCGCCGGCGCGATCCAGGCCCCCGAGCCGACTCCCGCGCCGGCCGGGCACCACGAGGACGCGGCCCGCCTGCGCGAGCTGCTCTTCGGCGACGTCCCCGGCGAGGTCGCGCTCCGTGGCCTGCACGCCTGGACGTGGATCTACGGGGCGGTCAGCTTCGAGCTGTTCGGCATGTACGACAACGTCATAGAAGAGCGCGCCGCGACCTTCGAGCACGGCGCGCTCTCCATGGCCCGCTACCTGGGCCTCAGCGCGTGGCGCGGTTCACGGCCGAGATGATCGCCTTGAGCGAGGCGGTGGTGGTGTTGGCGTCGATGCCCACGCCCCACAGCACCTTGCCGTCGACGTCGCACTCCACGTAGGACGCCGCCTTGGCGTCGCTGCCCGCCGTGAGCGCGTGCTCCACGTAGTCCAGCACCCGCACCTGCACGCCGATGACCGAGATCGCGTCGATGAACGCCGAGATGGGGCCGCTGCCCACGCCCTCGACCTCGCGGATCTCGCCGTCGACGCGGACGTCGGCGCTGATGCGGTCCTTGTCGTCGACCGTGGACTCGTGCCGGTGCGCCATGAGGCCCAGCCGTCCCCACCGGTTGGCGGGGTTGGGCAGGTACTCGTCGGTAAAGATCTCCCACATCTCGGCCGGGGTGACCTCGCCGCCCTCGGCGTCGGTGCGCGCCTGGATGACCTTCGAGAACTCGATCTGCAGCCGCCTGGGCAGGTCGAGCTGGTGGTCGGTCTTCATGATGTAGGCGATGCCGCCCTTGCCGGACTGGCTGTTGACCCGGATGACCGCCTCATAGGTGCGGCCGATGTCCTTGGGGTCGATGGGCAGGTACGGCACGGCCCACGGGTACTGCTCGACCGGCACGCCCGCCGCCGCGGCGTCCTTCTCCAGGTGCTCGAAGCCCTTCTTGATGGCGTCCTGGTGGGAGCCGGAGAAGGCGGTGTAGACCAGCTCGCCGCCCCAGGGGTGGCGCGGGTGGACCGGCAGCTGGTTGCAGTACTCGGTGATCCGGCGGATCTCGTCGATGTCGCTGAAGTCGAGCTCGGGGTCGACGCCCTGGGAGAACAGGTTCATGCCCAGCGTCACCAGGCACACGTTGCCGGTGCGCTCGCCGTTGCCGAACAGGCAGCCCTCGATGCGGTCGGCGCCGGCCATGTAGCCCAGCTCGGCGGCGGCCACGGCGGTGCCGCGGTCGTTGTGGGGGTGCAGCGACAGGATGATCGAGTCGCGGTTCCTCAGGTGGCGGTGCATCCACTCGATCTGGTCGGCGTAGACGTTGGGGGTGGCCATCTCGACCGTGGCGGGCAGGTTGATGATCACCTTGCGGTCGGGGGTGGGCTGCCAGACCTCGTTGACCGCGTCGCACACCTCCACGGCGTACTCCAGCTCGGTGCCGGTGAAGGACTCGGGAGAGTACTGGTAGTAGACGTCCACGTCGCTGGCCTCGGCCAGCTTCCGCACCAGCTTGGCGCCCTCGACGGCGATGGCGGTGACGCCGTCCTTGTCCAGGCCGAACACCACGCGGCGCTGGAGCGTGGAGGTGGAGTTGTACAGGTGGACGATGGCCTGCCTGGCGCCCTGGATCGCCTCGAAGGTGCGCTCGATCAGCTCGGGGCGGGCCTGGGTGAGGACCTGGATCACCACGTCGTCGGGGATGCGGCCCTCTTCGATGATCTTGCGGACGAAGTCGAAGTCCGTCTGGGAGGCGGCGGGGAAGCCGACCTCGATCTCCTTGAAGCCCATCCGCACCAGCAGCTCGAACATCTGGAGCTTGCGGTGGGAGTCCATCGGGTCGATCAGGGCCTGGTTGCCGTCACGCAGGTCCACGGCGCACCATCGGGGCGCCTTGGTGATCACCTTGTCGGGCCACGTGCGGTCGGCGAGCCGTACGGGCTCGAAGGGTTGGTAGCGATGGATCGGCATGCCGCTGGGCTGCTGGCTGGTCATCTGCAATGGCTCCTCGGCCGGGTCTGGAACGGGAAACGGCCGACACGCGGAAGCGCCACCGCGGCGAGGGAGCCGGCCTCTTACAGGCCCCCGCCGCGGCGGGTAAGCAGGAGGAGCCCGCGCAGCATGACAGACAAGCTATCAGACGTCTCGCGATGACCCGGCCGCGATCTCACATGATGAGAACCGAAAGGCAGGTGACGCAGCCTTCGAGCTTCTCGAACTCCGAGATGTCCACCGTCACCGGCTCCAGGCCGCGCTCCTGCAGCATCGCCGCGGTCCGCGGCGCCGAGGCCGCCATCAGCACCCGGTCGCCGCCGAGCAGCACCACGTGCGCGCCGGCCTCCTCCGGCGGGACCAGCATGCCCGGCAGGTCGACGCATCGCGGGTCGCCGATCAGCGTGCCGTCTGGCAGCGCGGTGACCGCCGACTTCAGGTGCAGCACGCCGCGCACCGGCACGGGCACGACCTCGCGGTCCGGCAGGGCGGCGGCCAGCTGCGCGATGCCCTCGTCGTTGGTGCGCGCGGTCCTGCCGACGTAGACGGCGTGCCCCACCTGCAGCACGTCGCCGCCGTCGAGCGTGCCCGGCTCCCGGACGCGCGTCGTCTCCAGGCCGAGGTCCCGTACGGCCTGCGCCACGCTGTCGACCTCCGGCCGCCGCTCGGGCGCCCCCGGCCGGGTCAGGACGGCACGCCCCCCGCACACCACGACCGCGTCCTCCACGAACACCCCGTCGGGCAGCTCGTCGGCCGGCCGTACGGGACGCACCTGCCAGCCGCCGTCCTCCAGGGCGGCGACGTAGCGGGCGTGCTGCTCGCGCGCCAGGCCGTAGTCCACCGGCTGCCGCTCCACGTGCGTGACGATGCCGTCGGCCAGCCTCGGGCTCGGGGTCCTTACCAGTGCGATACCGGGCATGACGCGAGTTCTACCACGTCCTGGCTAGAGTCAGACCATGCAGGACAACGAGATTCTGGGCCGCATCAAGGACCTGGTCGAGGAGGAGCGCCGGCTGCGCTCCCGCCTCCAGGAGGGCCGGCTCAGCTCCGAGGAGGAGAACGCCCGCGTCAGGGAGCTCGAGGTCCAGCTCGACCAGTGCTGGGACCTGCTGCGCCAGCGCCGTGCCCGGCGGGACGCGGGCGAGGACCCCGACGCCGCGACGGTCCGCCCGGCCGGCGAGGTGGAGAACTACCGGCAGTGAACACCGCCGACGGACCTGTCGCCCACCTGCGCGTCGCCCCCGAGCTGCGGATCTTCCTGCCCGTCGCGCGCCGGCGCGAATGGCAGGAGGTCCCCCTCGACGGCACGTCCACGGTCGGCCACCTGATCAGGTCGATCGGCATCCCGCTGACCGAGGTCGCCCCGCTGGACGCCGCCCGCGTCCCGGCCGGCGGCGAGGTCGTCGACGTGCGGCCCATGCCGCGGCCCCAGCGGGTCGAGGGCGAGCCGCGCTTCCTGCTGGACGTCCACCTGGGCACGCTGGCGCGGCGGCTGCGGCTGCTGGGGCTGGACGCCGCCTACCACAACGACAGGGACGACCCCGAGCTGGTGGCGCAGGCCAACGAGGAGCGGCGCGTGCTGCTGACCCAGGATCGGGGGCTGCTGCACCGCGCGGCGCTGTGGCTGGGCGCGTACGTGCGCGGCTCCGACCCCGACGAGCAGCTGCGCGACGTGCTGGACCGCTTCGCCCCGCCGTTGCGGCCGTGGACCAGGTGCACGGCCTGCAACGGCGAGCTGCGGGCGGTCGGCAAGGACCAGGTCGCCGGCCGCCTGCCCGACGGGACGAAGCGCTCCTACGACGTCTACGGGCAGTGCGCGGACTGCGGCCAGGTGTACTGGCGCGGCGCCCACAGCGGGCGGCTGGAGGAGATCGTGCGCGCCGCCTGCGAGCGCGTCACGGACGGCTCGGCGACGGCCTGAGCGTCACCGGGGCGAGTACAGCCAGGGCTCGCGCAGGTCGAAGTAGGCGAGCCCGCCCTCGAACAGGTTCTGCCACTGCTGGAACTGCTCGCGCGCCTCCGGCGGCAGCTCCTTGCGCTCGCCCTCCCTGGCCTCCTGCTCGGAGGTGAAGTAGGCCGCATCGGTGCAGACGCCGTCGTTGTCGATGGCCGAGATGCTGCCGATGAGGTCGGGCCGGACCCTCGCCAGCGTGTCGTCCTGCTGGGACAGCAGCTGGACCGCCCGCTGGACGTCGGTGAGCCTGCCCTGCATGACCTGGACGAACCCGGCGTCGTCCGAGCCGCCCGGGCCGTACTGGATGACCTGCTCGCAGTCGTGGAAGGCCACGTCGCCGCTGAAGAGCTTGGCGGTCTCCATCCACCACTGGTGCTGCTCGGGCCGGCCGCTGTTGCGCCTGGCCGCGTCCCTGGACTCGAAGCGGGCCAGGCAGATGAACCTGTCGTCGTCGGTGACCCCCGCGGTGGTTCCGAGCCAGCCCTGCGCCCCCGGCGCGAGCTCCTGGTGCCAGCGGTCCAGCGACGCCCGCAGCTCCTCCTTAGTGGCCGCCACCCGACCCTGGATGACCTGGATGAACATGGCGCCCCCCTTCTCAAAGACGTCTCCCCTTCACCTCACGCTAGGAGGGCGAGTGGGTGACGTCGAGCCCGAAGGGGTCAAGGACGGTTCAGTCGGCGATATAGCTGATGCGCTGCACGGTGTAGCCGCGCGCCTTGGAGCCGGTGACGTGCATCGTCATGGCGCCGCCCTCGTAGTACCACTGGCAGGCGTGGCCCTTGGGCTCCTTGACGCAGCCCATGAAGGTCTGGGGGACGCCCTTCGGGTCGTACTTGACCTTGAACAGCGTCTTGACGGCCTTGCCGGTCGCGACCTCCAGGCCGCGGTGGCGGTCGCCCTTCCGGTAGGCGGCGTACAGGTGCTTGGCGGCGGCCGAGGGCGTGGTGAGGTGGCGCGAGGTGTAGACCTTGGCGACCTTCGACCCCGAGACGACCATCAGGATCCCGTCGAGCCCGCCCGGCACGCTCACGCTGGTGTGCACGTACCGGCACACCTGGCCCGCGCACCCGGCGAACTTGTCGGGCGCGCGGAAGACGTAGGAGAACATGGCCTCGACGGCGGCGGGCGTGGCCACCTTCGACGCCGCCGCCTTGTCGCGGCTGAGCCAGGCGTGGAACAGCTTGTCCGCGACGGCGGCGGGCTTGGGAGGAGCGGCGGCCATGGCCGCGGGCGAACAGAACACGACGGCGGCCACCCCGGCCACCGCGGCGAGCATCCCGGTCTTCGACATGGCCCGACCGTACGGCCGGCGCCTTGCACCGCGATTGCCCGCGCCTTGCACACCCCCCTGACGTAGCACGGTGCGTCGATTCCCCGAGCGCCTTGGCGGCCGCGCCCGTTCGGTCATGATGGCCGTATGGGCAACTCTCGTGGGCCGGCGTTCGCCGTGACGGTCGCCGGCGCGCTGCTGGTGGTGAGCGCGACGCTGCCGTGGGCGGGCATCGAGGCGCGCAGCGACCTCATCGGCGCGGGCGTGAGCCATGACGTGCGCGGCGTCGACGACGCCATGGGCCTGTCCGCGCTGGCGGCGGGCCTCGTGGCGGCCGGGCTGGGCCTGGCGGGCCTGCTGACGGGCCGCCGCCTGCCGGCCGCGCTCGCGCTGCTGCCCGGCGGGCTCGCGGTGGTGCTGCCGGTGCTCTTCCTCACCGGCACCCGCGGCGCCGTCTCGGTGGAGCTGGGCGGGCTGCTGTCGGTCGAGCCGGGCCTGCGCTACGGCTGGTTCGCGACGCTGGCCTCGGCCGTGGCGGTGGTGGTGTCCGCGATCGTCGCGATCAGTCGTAGAAGCCCAGGCGGCGCAGTTGCTTCGGATCGCGCTGCCAGTCCTTGGCCACGCTGATCCGCAGGTCGAGGTAGACGCGGGTGCCGAGCAGCGCCTCGATCTGCTTGCGCGCCTTGGTGCCGACCTCGCGCAGCCGCTCGCCGCGGTGGCCGATGACGATGGCCTTCTGCGAGGGGCGTTCGACGAACATGTGCGCGTAGATGTCGAGCAGGTCGTCCCTGCCCTCCCTCGGCATCATCTCGTCCACCACGACCGCGATGGAGTGCGGCAGCTCGTCGCGGACGCCCTCCAGCGCCGCCTCCCGGATCAGCTCGGCGACCAGCACCTGCTCCGGCTCGTCGGTGAGCTGGCCGTCGGGGTAGAGGGGCGGCGACTGCGGCAGGTGCTTGACCAGCACGTCGGACAGCACGTCCAGCTGGTCGCCCACGGCGGCGGAGACCGGGACGACGTCGGCGAACTCCCCCAGCTCGGAGACGGCCAGCAGCTGCTCGGCGATCTCCTTGCGGGTGGCCAGGTCGCACTTGGTGACCACGGCCACCACCGGTGTCTTGCCGACCTGGGCGAGCTTGTCGGCGATGAACCGGTCGCCCTTGCCGATCTTCTCGTTGGCCGGGACGCAGAAGCCGATGACGTCGACCTCGGTGAGGGTGGACAGCACCAGGCTGTCGAGGCGCTCTCCCAGCAGCGTGCGCGGCCGGTGCAGGCCGGGCGTGTCGACGATGACCAGCTGCGCGTCAGGCCTGTGCACGATGCCGCGGATGGCCCGCCGGGTGGTCTGCGGCTTGGTGGAGGTGATCGCCACCTTCTGCCCGACCAGGGCGTTCATCAGCGTGGACTTGCCGACGTTGGGCCGCCCGACGAAGCAGGCGAACCCGGCGCGATGCTCTGTGGTCACCTGCTGATTCTCCCATTCCGGGCGGCCCACCAGGCGAACGCCTCGGGCAGCACGTGAGGCGACCAGGCGGGCATGTCCAGCCCGGCGGCCTCCTCCTCGGTGACCCACCGCACCTGGTCGATCTCGACACGGTCGGGCGTGACCTCGCTGAGGACGCGGCAGCCGTAGGCGGCGTTGACGTAGGCCATCTCGTGCCCGTTGGGGTAGACCGTGCGGAACTCCGGCCCGCCGTACACGCCGACGATGCCCAGCACCTCGACTTCGGCGCCCACCTCCTCGCGCAGCTCCCTGACCAGGGCGTCGACCGGGCGCTCGTCGGGGTCGACGGCGCCGCCGGGCGGCGCCCACAGGCCGGTGTCGGCGTGCAGGGCGACCAGCAGCCTGCCGCGCTCGTCGAACACCAGGCCGGTGACCGCGGGCATCAGCAGCAGCCGCGAGCCCACCACGGC
Source organism: Thermoactinospora rubra (assembly GCF_002093975.1). GTDB lineage: Bacteria > Actinomycetota > Actinomycetes > Streptosporangiales > Streptosporangiaceae > Nonomuraea > Nonomuraea rubra_A. The sequence continues at coordinate 43,168 of NZ_MSZZ01000060.1, read as the reverse complement.
CCGCAGCCCGGCCAGATAGGGGGACATCGGCACGGTCAGTCCCGCAGGGTGCCGGCCGGGTCGGCGACGAAGAACGCCTTGGCGCCCAGCTCCTCGACGACCGCGCGGTCCTCCGCGCTCGGCCCCTCGCCGGAGGTCACCAGCGCCGCCGCCTCCAGCGAGCGGGCGCCGCCGGAGACCGCCATCGCCACGGCGGCCTGCACCGCCGACAGCCGCAGCGCGGCGAGCTCGACGTTGGTGGCGGCGTAGGTGCGGCCGGTCTCGTCGCGGACCGCCGCGCCCTCCCGGGCCTCGTTGCGCGCCCTCGCCGACCGGGCCAAGGTGATGATCTTGCTGTCTTCCGGGTCCACGAAAGCCAAGGCTACTGGAGGAAGGCCAGCGCCAGGTCCCGGGTGCGCCGGGCCTCCACGCCGGCCAGACCGGTGTGGACGACCGACACGACGGTGTCGCCGGAGCGGGCCAGCACCAGGTTGAAGGCGTAGGGGTAACCGTTGAGCCGACCCCGGGCGCTCGCGGCCACGCTGTCGTCGCCCAGCCGTTCCATGTGCAGGGGCCGCATCCTCAGCCGCGTGCCGGGGCCCGCGGCGAGCCTCGTGCACTCCCGCAGGCTCTTGCCCAGCTCGCGCAGGCGCCAGCCGGCCTGGCCGGGCTCATAGGCGACGATGTTCACCGCCACCAGCTCGCCGAGCAGGTCGCCCTGGTAGGTCGCGGCGGCCTGGGCCTTGAGGGCGCGCGGCGGGGCGTGCCCGGCGGCCGTCTGCAGCACGATCCGGCAGGCGCGGCTGTCGGGGGTGAAGGGCGGCCGCCAGGCGGGCAGCGGCTTGTCGGAGAAGCCGTCCGGCAGCGAGGGGGCCTGGCGCTGCAGGGTCGTGCGCAGCCGTACCTTATCCTCGCGGTTCTCGCGCGTCTGGCCGCCCGCGCCCGGTCCGGCGCTCGCGCATCCGGCCACCGCCGCGGCACAGGCCATCACGCCGCAAAGTCCCCGAATCACGATCAATCATGTGCCCGCCGGCGAATGAGGCCATTGCCGGGAACCGGCAAACAACCGCTTAAGGGCGCCCCCGCCAGGCGAGAGCGCCCTCAAGCGTCGAGCAACCAGCGTTGCTCACCCCCAGGATCGTCCTCGCGACCGTGAACCCCTCCCGGCGTCCGGACGACCCCCCGTGAACACCCACCGCACCGGGTGTCGATGACCACAGTGCCGGACACGGCTTGCAATCCGCTTGAAGCGGACTTGCAGGACATCAGTCGTGTTCCGCCGGAGCCGACAGGGCCTCCTGGCCCTCCTCGGTCCTGACCCGCTTGACCAGCACGGTGCTGATGCGGTTGCGCCGCCCGGCCAGGCTCTCGGCGATCAGCCGCAGCCCGGCCACCTCGGCCTGCGACCCCGCGATCGGCACGCGGCCGAGCGCGTGCGCCAGCAGGCCGCCCACGGTCTCCACGTCGTCCACGTCGATCTCGATGTCGAACAGCTCGGCCAGCTCGTCGACGGGCATGCGCGCGGTCACCCGGACCGAGCCGTCCGGCTGCTCCTCCACGCGCGGCGCCTCCTGGTCGTACTCGTCGGTGATCTCCCCGACGATCTCCTCCAGGATGTCCTCGATCGTGACCAGCCCGGCGGTCCCGCCGTACTCGTCGATGACGATGGCCAGGTGGATCTGCGCGGCCTGCATCTCGCGCAGCAGCTCGTCGATCGGCTTGCTCTCCGGCACGTAGGTGGCCGGACGCATGATCGACTCGACCTTCTCGGTACCGTCGCCCGACTCGTGGACCCGGCGGATGATGTCCTTGAGGTAGGCGATGCCGATGACGTCGTCCTCGTTCTCCCCCACCACCGGGATGCGGGAGAAGCCGCTGCGCAACGCCAGCGACAGGGACTGGTTGAGGGTCTTGCCGCGCTCGATGAACACCATGTCGGTACGCGGCACCATCACCTCGCGGACCAGCGTGTCACCCAGCTCGAACACCGAGTGGATCATCTCGCGCTCGTCCGGCTCGATGACCCGCCGCTCCTCGGCCAGATCCACCAGGTCGCGCAGCTCGGCCTCGGAGGTGAAGGGCCCCTCCTTGAAGCCCTTGCCGGGCGTCAGCGCGTTGCCCAGCAGGATCAGCAGCGTCGGCAGCGGCCCGAAGATCCGGGTGAGGGCGTAGACGATGGGCGCCCCGGCCAGCGCCACCGGCTCGGCGTGCTGGCGGCCGAGCGTCCGCGGCGACACGCCCACGATCACGTAGCTGACCACCACCATGACGGCAGCGGCCGTCACGTAGGCCCAGCCCTGATCGCCCATGAGGTCGATGAACAGCGCCGCCGCGATCACGGTCGCCACCAGCTCGCAGCTCAGCCGCAGCAACAGCAGCAGGTTCAGGTAACGCGGCGGGTCGGTGACGATGGCCTGCAGCCGCCCGGCACCCCGCCGGCCCTCGCGCACGAACTCCTCCGCCCGCACGCGCGAGATCCGGGACAGCGCCGTCTCGGCGCTGGCGATGAGGCCACCGCACACCACGAGCGCGATGGCCAACAGCAACCAGCCGTTCACCGGGGGCTGGACACCTCCCGCCACGACTCCAGGAGCCGGGCCTGCAGACCGAACATCTCCTTGTGCTCCTCCGGCTCGGCATGATCGTAGCCGAGCAGGTGAAGGATGCCGTGCGTGCACAGCAGCTCGAGCTCGTCGCGGGTACTGTGGCCCGCCTCGGCCGCCTGCCTGGCCGCGACCTGCGGGCACAGCACCACGTCACCCAGCAGCGCCGGATCGGCGGGCCCCTCGCCGTCACCGCGGGCGCCGCCGCCGGGACGCAGCTCGTCCATCGGGAAGGCGAGCACGTCGGTCGGCCCGGGCTCGCCCATCCACTTCTCGTGAAGCGCCGCCATGGTCTCCTCGTCGACCACGATGATCGACAGCTCGGCCAGCGGGTTGATCTCCATCTCGCCCAGGACGTGGGTGGCCAGCTCGACGATGCGCTCCTCGTCGATCTCCACGCCGGACTCGTTGTTGATCTCGACGGTCATGGCCGGTCCCCCGGGCGCGTGCCGTACCGGGCGCGGCCCTGCTGCTTGACCGCCTGCAGCTCCTGCTGCCGGGCGGCGTCGTAGCGGCCGTAGGCGTCGACGATGTCGCTGACCAGGCGATGGCGCACCACGTCTTCGCTCGAGAGCCGGGCGAAGTGGATGTCGCGGATGTCGGCCAGGATGCCCTGCACCACCCGCAGGCCGCTCTCGGTGCCCGTGGGCAGGTCGACCTGCGTGATGTCACCCGTCACGACGATCTTCGACCCGAAGCCGAGCCGGGTGAGGAACATCTTCATCTGCTCGGGCGAGGTGTTCTGCGCCTCGTCGAGGATGATGAAGGCGTCGTTGAGGGTGTTGTGGGTCAGGAGGAAATCCTCGGTGACATACAGGGAGTCCTCCGCCGCCACCTGGATGCACACGCACTCCGCCGTGCCACGCGGCTCGATCCGGTCGACGTAACGCATGGGCCGCCCACCGCCGTGCTCGCGGTAGACCGCCGCCTTGCGCGCCAGCCGGAACGGCTCGACGCCCTTCGGCAACCGGATGTCGAGGACGTAGGCGCCGTGACGGTGACGCACCGGCCGTCCCTTGGCCAGCCCGGGGGGACGCCCGGCTGCGGGGCGCTCGCCCCAAGAGGCCACCCCGCCCAGCGACCGCACCAGGAAGACCACGTCGTCGCGGAGCCTCGGCGAGGTGGTGCTGAACTGGACGCGGCACGAGCGTCCGTGCTGCGTCACCGGGCCACCGTCGGCGTCGAGCAGCCCTTGGAGAACGGCGAGCCGTACCTCGGGCGTGTTGTACAGGTAGCGCTCCGGCACGAACTTCGTGTGAGAGGCGCAGCCGGACAGCCCGAGCTCGCGCATGGCGGCGGTGACCGGGTTGGCCAGCGTCACCCGCTCGCCGGGCTGCCTGACGCGGTTGAGGACGTAGTCGGGACCGCTCTTCCACCGCACCTCGACGTCGGGAAGGAGGCGGCCCAGCGCCTCGGCCAGCTCCCGGTCGTCGGTGGAGAAGCTCGGCGTGGTCGTCCCCGTGACGCATCCGTCGCCCAGGAGCAGGCCCAGCGCGTAGGGGTCCATCGGAACGGGCTGCTCGGGGAAGCGAACGGGCGCGCTCAGCAGCGGCAGCTCCCACTTGCGGTAGTGGGCGGTCCGCAGGTCGCCGATCATCTCCTTGGTCTCCAGCACCCGCCACGGCTTGCCGCGATCGGCGTCGTCTCGAGTGCGCACCGCCCAGAGGTGGTTTTCGCAGGCCAGGACCGAGGCCCCGTCCTGCGCGAAGACGCGGTAGATCTTCTTCTCGCCCTGCGGGTAGACGCCGAGCACCGGCGTGGGCTCGCCGTTCGAGCCGATGACGAGGTCACCGACCTTCAGCTCGCCGATCGAGCGCCAGCCGTCGGGCGTGAGCACTCCCGTGCCCAGCGGCATCGCGCGACCCCTCATATAAGCGAGCGGCGCCACCTCGATCGTGCCGGCCGCCATCAGCTTCGGGATGCTGTCGGGGTCGAGCATGTCGTGGAGCGCATCGTAGAGCGGGCGCAGGTAGGGGTCGATCTTCTCGTAGAGCGTGCCGGGCAGGAAGCCCAGCCGCTCGCCGGCCTCGACCGCGGGACGGGTCAGGATGATGCGGTTGACCTTCTTGTCCTGCAGGGCGCTGACCGCCTTGGCCATGGCCAGGTAGGTCTTGCCGGTGCCCGCCGGGCCGATGCCGAACACGATCGTGTGCTTGTCGATCGCGTCGACGTAGCGCTTCTGGTTGGCGGTCTTGGGCCGGATGGTGCGGCCCCTGGCGGACAGGATGTTGAGCGAGAGCACCTCGGCCGGACGCTCGGAGCTCAGCTTGAGCATGGCGATGCTGCGCTCGACGGCGTCGGGCGTGAGCTCGCCGCCGGTGCGCAGCACCTCCACCAGCTCCTCGAAGAGGCGCACGACGGAGCCGCTCTCCTCCGGCGTGCCGGTGATGGTGATCTCGTTGCCCCGGACGTGGATGTCGGCGCGGAAGGCGCCTTCGATGACGCGCAGCAGCTCATCCCGGGAACCCAGGAGGCTGACCATCGGGTATTCGTCCGGAATCAGCACCTTGGCCTGTGTGCGAGTGGGTGGTGCTGCTCTGCGGGAATCGTGTAGCTCGGTCATGGGCAGGCCGTCTGGCCTGATGCCTCCCGGTCTCGGTGGGGTCTTCTCCTCCATCGTAGCCCCGAGCGGTCGCCGTCTCCTGCGAATATCAGCCCGGCGGCCAGGTGAGGCCGCGGCCGCCCAGGACGTGGGCGTGGACGTGGAAGACGGTCTGGCCGGCGCCGGGGCCGGTGTTGAACACGATGCGGTAGCCGGTCTCGGCGACACCCTCCTGGACGGCCACCGCGTGCGCGGCCTTGAGCACGTCGTCGGCCAGTCCCCGGTCCGCCTCCGCGAGCGCGGCGGCGTCGGCGTGGTGCTCCTTGGGGACGACGAGGACGTGGGTGGGCGCCTGCGGGTTGATGTCGCGGAAGGCCAGCGTCGTGTCGGTCTCGTGCACGACGTCGGCGTCGATCTCCTTGGCGACGATCTTGCAGAAGAGGCAGTCGGTCACGTCGCACCACCTTACCGACACGGGCTCACCCGCACAGGTCGTCGCCGGTCAGCCTGCCGTCGACGGCGTGCCGCAGGGCGTCGGCCATGTCGCGCACCCGCTGCTCGCTCGTGTTCTCCTCCTGTACGGCATGCGTCACGCACTGCCGGAACACCTGGCTGAAGCGGGCGTAGTGGGCCAGCGACGGCCGGTCCGCCCGGGCGAGCGCCTCCTGGAGGACCTTGGCGAACGCGGTGAGCTGGCGGACCGAGGGGGTGGGGCGGGAGTCCGCCGAGCCGGCGATGGAGCACGGCTGGACGTCCCGGTAGGCCGCCTCGACCACGGGCGCGTAGCCGCCGCAGGCGAACAGGTCGCGCTGGTTGTCCGGGCGCAGCAGGAACTCGACGAACTCCAGCGCCTGCTCGTGCCTGCCCGACCGGGCGTCGACGGCGAGGTTCGTGCCGCCCAGCGCGGGCGTGCCCGGCAGCGGGGAGACCTCGAAGTCCACGCGCCCGTCGGTGACCAGCCGATGGTAGGCGTAGGGCCAGTGCCGCAGGTAGCCCGCCTTTCCGGCGGCGAAGTCGGCCAGCGAGTCGGCTTCCTTGGCCGACCAGGAGGCGCCCAGGTCGCCGTTGCGGCCGGCCTCGGCGAGCTGCGAGAGCGCCCGGGCGGCGTCGGCGGCGTTGTCGCCTTCGTCCAGCACGACGTCGCCGTCGCGGTCCACGACCCTGGTCCTGATCATCTCCAGCAGGTTCACCGTGCCGCCCTCGTAGTCGGCGAGCTGGGCGGCCAGCCCGGCCCGCCCGGTCGTCCTGACCGCGCGGGCGGCGGCCCACAGTTCCACCCACGTCCGGGGTTCCGGCAGCTCGGCGCGCCGGTACAGGAGGCCGACGTCGGTGGTGAACGGCAGCGCGTACTGCCGGCCGCGCCATCGGCCCGTGGCCGCCGCCCGCTCCACCAGCCCGGGCCGCGGCGGCAGCTCGCGCAGCAGGCCCGCCGCGGCGTACTCGGCCACCGACACCACGTCCAGGGCGTAGACGTCGAACTCCGGGCAGGTGACGGCCTGGGCGGCGGCCCGCGTCTCGGCGTCCTGCAGGTCGGCGACCGGGGAGACCTCGACGACCTCGACGGGGTCCGGATAGCGGGCGATGATCCTGCGCCACACGCCGCTGGCGCTCACGTCGGGGGCCATCGCGACCCTGAGCTTGCCCGTCTGCGGGCAGTGCCGGACCCGATGGGGTCCGGCGGCGTCGGCCACGGCGGCCATCGCCACCGCGCCCACGACGAGGCCCATGGAGAAGATCTTCAGCGTTCGCGCTGCCACAGCCGTACCAGCTCCTCGTGGACGACGTCCGACGGGTCCTGCCCGGGCCGGATCCGGCGGCAGTGGACGGCCTCGCCGGCCTCCTCCAGCAGCGGCTGGAGGTGCGGCGCGGCGCACTCCTGGCCGCCGGTGAGCAGCAGCACCACCTCCAGGCCCGTGACCTCGGCCAGCCGGCCGGCCGGTCCCGTACGGCTCCCGCCGTCGGTCAGCATGACGACGACGGGGTTCGGCTCTCCGTCCAGGCGCCTGGCGGCTTCGTCGAGCACCTGGCCGAGCAGCGCGTCCCGGCCCTCGGCGGTGACGCGCTGCAGGGCCGTCGCGAGGTCGTCCAGCGTGGCGCCGGGCTGCTCGCGCACCGGCGCGCCGCCGTCCGGCTCCGAGAAGGTGACCAGTCCCGCCGTGTCGTGGCCGTCGCGTAGCCGGCGCAGCAGCTCGCGCGCCGCCGAGCGGGCCGTCTCCAGGGCGGGGCCGCCCTCGGCCGGCACGTCGTCCATGGATCCCGACACATCCAGGGCGAGCAGAGTCGTCATGGGCGGATGGGCGCGGGAGACCCGGTCCATGAGGGCGCCGACGTCGCCGATCCGCTCGTCCCGCACGTCGACGCGGTCGCCGAGCGGGCTGTTGCGTCCCCGGAACTCCCCCGTGGGCGTGCGGTAGCCGTACTCCTGCATGCCGCGCTCGGCGAGCCAGGCGTGGAGGGCGCGGATCCAGCGCCGCCGTTCTGGAAGGTCCTGCCCGGGCCACTTGGCCTCGACGAGCTCGTAGGTCAGGTTGGGCAGGTCGCCCGGACGGTACATGGTCAGGTCGGGGCCCGCCCGGCCGGGCCCGCACGGCCCGAGGGCCTGGTCGTCGTTGAAGGCGAGCACGAGGTGCTCCGGCACGACCATGGCCTGGCCGTCGTCGGCGCCGGCGGCCAGGCGCTCGCGGACGTGGCACAGCAGCGCGGCGGCGTCCGTCAGCGGCAGGCCGGGCGGGGTGAGGGCCAGTTCCCTGGCCACGTCGCCGCTCGGGTCGGCGTAGAGCCCGGCCGTGGCGATGAGCGCCACCTCCGACAGGTCGGCGCGCGGCCGGATCAGGCCGTGCGGCTCGAAGTCGGCCACGGTGTCCGTGGCCGCGCCGGTGGCCTCCAGCCGCTGGGCCAGCTCCGGGGTGACCGCGACGACCAGGGGCGAGGCGGCGACCGGGCCGAGCCGCCGGAGTTCGGCCACGCTGGTGTGGTTGGCGTAGGCGGCCAGGACGTGGTCCGCGGTCGCGGTGCCGGCGGCCAGCCAGACGTCGGGGTGCAGGCCGATGAGCGAGACGTGGGGGCCGTCGGCGCGGGCCCGATCGTGCCAGCCGGTCTGGGCGCCCTTGACCATGGCCGCGAGCGGCGGCTGCTCCTCCACGGTGAACCGGACGGGCGCGCAGCCGCCGGCGGCCAGGTGTTCGTGGACGAACTGGCCGGTCAGCGCCTCTGCCGCCGCCAGGTTCTCGGCCGCGGTGGCCACCCTCAGCTGCACCGGCGGCGGGCACGGGCCCACCGCCGACCGGACGAGCGTGGCCAGGCCCGACACGCCCAGCATGGCGCCCGCGCCGACCGCCGTCCCGGCCAGCGCGATGGCGGTACGGCCGGCCACAGCGGACGCTCGCCGTGCCGGAGGCCGGTCGGGGACCGGCCCGGGCGGCTCGCGCCGGACGGCGAGCAGCCGCCAGCCGTGGACGGCCGCCCCGCGGAAGGCCCCGGCCGTGCTCCTCACCAGCCGGGCCACCCGGCCGTCGGGCCGCACGACCGAGATCCGGGCCAGCAGCAGGCTCGCGGACACGTACAGGGCGGCCAGCACCCAGAACATCGCCGGGGAGGGCAGATAGGGGCCCGACGCGGTGATGATGACCAAGTACGGGGACAGCGCGGTGGCGGCTTCCGCGAGCCGATGCCTGAGCTGCTTGACGCTGTCGCGATCTCGGTCGGTCATCACCCGGTCCGTCTCAGTCGCTTGAGGAGATCGTAAACTCCCGGTCACGCGAGCAGGGCGCCGTTGTCAATTGGTAATTCGCCGTGTCGTGCGCGGGAAGATCCCCACAGCTAGGGTGTATGTGCGACACTTCACGAACAAAACGACGTTCAGGGTCGGGCGAGGCCACCTGGCGAGGACACGAGTGGGTCATGCCCTCTAAACAACCGGAAGAGCGTAAACCCACGGGGAAGGCCGCGCGTCCCACTGATGTGACCACCGAAACCCTGCTGGCCGACAGGTCGCTGGGGGCGGTGCCGGTCGGGTGGGACGCGGACATGGCCGTGACCGCGCTCTACAGCGCGCACTTTCGGTCATTGGTGCGTCTCGCTGTGCTGCTGGTGCGCGACATTGCAACCGCGGAGGAAGTCGTGCAAGACGCCTACGTAGCCCTCCATGGGGCGTGGCGCCGTCTTCGCGACCCCGACAAAGCACTCGCCTACCTGCGTCAATCCGTCGTCAACCGGTCCCGGTCCGTGCTGCGGCACCGTGCCGTCGTCGAGAAGTACGCCCCCAAGGGCATGCCCGACGCCCCGAGCGCCGAGAACGGCGCGATCGGCGAGCTGGAGCGCTCCGCCGTCATCGAGGCTCTGCGTGCCCTGCCGGCCAGACAGAGGGAGGCCCTGGTCCTTCGCTACTACGGTGACCTGTCGGAGGCGGAGATAGCCCACGCCATGGGCATCAGCAAGGGGGCGGTCAAGAGCCACACGGCACGTGGCATGGCCGCCCTCCGTTCTGTCCTGGAGAAGCTCTCATGACCCAGTCCAACGACGAGTACGGCGACCTCCTGCGCAGGGTGTTGCGCGCGGAGGCGGACCAGGTCGTGCCATCTCCCGATGGACTGGAGATCATTCGCGCGAAGATCGCGCGGCGCGGCGTGCGCAACCTGTTCTGGTGGCGCGCCGGCGCGGCGGCCGTGAGCGCGGTGCTCGTGGCCGGAACCATCGTGATGATCGTCCCCGAGTGGCGCGACACGGTCATCACCAACTGGGTCGATAACACCACCGAGGTCACCCCGACCCCCAGCTCGTCGTCCACCTCCCGGCCCAAGCCGGCGCCCACCCCGAAGCCGAACTCGTCGCGGCCCGCGATCGTGCCGGGCCCGACCCGCAAGGAGCCCGAGAAGCGGCAGCGGACCGCCGACTCGACCTCCCAGCCCTCGCCCTCCCCGTCCCCCACGGTCTGCCCGAGCACGCGCCCCGCGGACGAGGAGTGCCCGCCCGAGGAGCCGACGGACACCCCGACGCCCACCGAGACGTCGGACCCGAACGCCACGTGCCCGCCGGAGCAGTGCCCGCCGGAGGAGCCCCCGGCCTCGCCGCCGGCCATGCCCTCGGCCACCGAGGCCTACACGCCGCTCAGCCAGCCCACCGGCTGACACGCCAGCGCGTCACCGGAGCGTCACCACCGCCCGGTCCTGGCCATCACCACCGCCGCCGCCGCGACCCCCGCCGTCGACGTGCGCAGCACCGTCGGTCCCAGCAGGGCCGGTACGGCTCCCGCCGCCGCGAACGCCTCCAGCTCCTGCGGCGCGACCCCGCCCTCGGGGCCGACCACGAGCACGACGTCCCCCTCGCCGGGCAGGTCCATGGCGGCCAGCCCGGTCTCGGCCTCCTCGTGCAGCACCAGGCCCAGCGCCGCCTTCTCCAGCAGCCGCGCCACCTGCGCCGTGGACGCCGGTTCCGCCACCTCGGGCAGGTGGAACCGCCTGGCCTGCTTGCCCGCCTCCCGGGCGGTCGAGCGCCAGCGGGCCAGCGCCTTGGCCGCGCGCTCGGCCTTCCACTGGGTGATGCTCCTGGCCGCCGGCCAGGGGATGATCACGTCGACCCCGACCTCGGTCATCATCTCCACGGCCAGCTCGCCCCGCTCGCCCTTGGGCAGGCCCTGGACGACGACGATCCGCGGGGCGGGCGGGGGCGTGTCGTAGGTTCGCAGGACCTCCAGGCGGAGGGCGTCCTTGAGCGCCTCGCGCACGACGCACTCGGCCACCGCGCCGGCTCCGTCGGTCAGGTCGGCCCTCTCGCCGGGGCGCAACCGCCGCACCGTGGCCGCGTGCCGTCCCTCGGGCCCGTCGAGCAGCACGTCATCCGCGTCGAACTGGGCCCGGTCGGCCAGGAACACCGGAACGCTCATGCCCTCTAGGCTCCCACGGAGGTGGGGGGCGTTGTGTCCTCGGCGGGCGGCTCGCCGTACTCCCTGGTCCGCCGTGCGCCCCTGCCCCGCCGTACGTGGCTGAGGACCAAGGGGAGGAGATGAGGCACGGGCTGAGGGCCAGGGAGGAGGCGAGGTCAGCGTCCGTTGAAGGCGTCGCGCAGGCGCGAGAAGAAGCCCTGCTGCCCCGGCGCGAACTTGCCGGGCGGCCGCTCCTCGCCCCTGAGCTTGGCCAGCTCCCGCAGCAGTTCCTCCTGGGCCGCGTCGAGCCGGGTGGGCGTCTCCACGTTGACGTGGATGAGCAGGTCGCCGCGTCCGGGATCGTTGAGCCGCTGCACGCCGCGCCCGTACATGGTGATCACCTGGCCGGACTGGGTGCCGGGCCGGACGTCGACCTCCTCGGCGCCGTCGAGCGTCTCGATGGTCAGCGTGGTGCCCAGCGCGGCGGCCGTCATGGGGATCTGCACGGTGCAGTGCAGGTCGTCGCCCCGCCGTTCGAAGATCTCGTGCGGCCGCTCGACGATCTCGAGGAACAGGTCGCCGGGCGGCCCGCCGCCGGGTCCGACCTCGCCCTCGCCGGCCAGCTGGATGTGGGTGCCGTCCTCGACGCCGGCCGGGATGCGCACCTTGAGCGTGCGGCGCGTGCGGACACGGCCGTCGCCGGAGCACTCCGGGCACGGGTGCCGGATGACCGAGCCGAAGCCGCCGCACTGGGGGCAGGGCCGCGAGGTCATGACCTGGCCCAGGAAGGACCGCGTGACCTGGGAGATCTCGCCCCGCCCGCGGCACATGTCGCAGGTGTCCGGGTGGGTGCCCGGCGCGACGCCGGCGCCCTGGCACACCTCGCACAGCACCGCGGTGTCGACGTGCAGCTCCCGCGTGGTGCCGAACGCCGCCTCGCGCAGGTCCAGCTCGACTCGGATGGTCGCGTTGCGGCCGCGGCGGGCGCGCGAGCGGGGCCCGCGCGAGGCGCCGCCGGTGCCGAAGAAGGCGTCCATGATGTCGCTGAACGGGAACCCGGCGCCGAAGCCGCCCGCGCCCGCCGCGGCCCCGGCGAAGGGATCGGCCCCCAGGTCGTACATCTGCCGCTTGCTGGGGTCGGACAGCACCTCGTACGCCTGGGTGATCTCCTTGAACCGCTCCTGGGTCGCGGGGTCGGGGTTGACGTCGGGGTGCAGCTCGCGGGCGAGACGCCGGTAGGCTTTCTTGATCTCGTCCTGGCTGGCGTCACGCCTCACCCCGAGGGTGGCGTAGTAGTCGGTGTGTGCCACTTATCAGTCCCCTTGTGAACCCTCTTAGGAAGCAGCCAGGATCTGGCTGACGTAGCGGGCCACCGCGCGGACGGCGCCCATCGTCACCGGGTAGTCCATCCGAGTGGGGCCGAGCACGCCCAGGCGGGCCAGTTGCTTGTCGCCTGAACCGTATCCCGCCGCGACGATGGATGTGCGGCGGAGCCCGCTGACCGGGTTCTCCGAGCCGATCCGCACGGTCAGCGCCGAGGGGGTGTCGGGCGTGGTCTCGCCGAGCAGCCGCATGAGCACGACCTGCTCCTCGAGCGCCTCGAGCACCTCGCGCAGGCCGCTGCTGAAGTCGGCCCCGGCCAGGTTGGCCGTACCGGCGAAGACGATCTTCTCGTCGGACCGCTCGACGAGGGTCTCCAGCAGCACCGACAGGATCGTCGCCGCGGCCGGGCGGTCCTCGACCGGCAGCCGGTCGGGCACGTCGGCCACGAGGTCGGGGACGCTGCTGAGGTAGCGCCCGTCGAGGCAGGAGTTGAGCACGGCGCGCAGGTGGGCGATGCGCGTGTCCTCGACCACCTCGGGCAGCTCGATGACGCGCTGTTCGACGCGGCCGGTGTTGGTGATCAGCACGAGCATGATGCGCCGCTCGGTGAGCGGCACCAGCTCCACGTGGCGGACCGTCGACTGGGTGAGCGTGGGATACTGCACCACCGCCACCTGCCTGGTCAGCTGCGCCAGCAGGCGCACGGTCCGCATGATGACGTCGTCGAGGTCGACGGCGCCCATGAGGAAGGTCTCGATCGCCCGGCGCTCGGCCGCCGACAGCGGCTTGACCTGCGACAGCCGGTCGACGAAGAGCCGGTAGCCCTTGTCGGTCGGCACGCGGCCCGCGCTGGTGTGGGGCTGGGTGATGTAGCCCTGCTCCTCCAGCACGGCCATGTCGTTCCTGATCGTGGCCGGGGAGACGTTCAGGTTGTGGCGCTCGGCCAGTGCCTTGGAGCCCACCGGTTCGTTGGTGGCCACGTAGTCCTCGACAATGGCGCGGAGCACCGCCAGCTTCCTGTCGTCGAGCACGTGCTCACCTCCTGCGTCGCCCATTGACGGGAACACTGGTCTAGCACTCTGTGTTCCTGAGTGCCAAGTGTACGGCTCTCGCCCTCCGGGTGCGATGAAGCGATTGTCCTATGGCGGGCAATACCGGTCGAAGGTCACACTGACTGGCATGACCGACCAATCCCCGACGCCGCCGGACGGTTCGCCCACGCACGACTCACGGGAGTCCCCTGCCCGCGACCCCCGGGACTCTCCCGCGCGAGGGTCATGGGACGCCCCGCCTCCGCCGCCCGCCTCCGCGCCGCCTCCCCCGTGGCAGCAGCCGTACGGGGCGCCGGCGTACGGGGCGCCTCCCCAGGGCCAGCCGTACACGCCGCAGGCCACGCCGTACGGCCCGCCAGGGTCCGGTCCGCATCCAGCTCCCCCCTACGCGCCGCCTCCCCCGAGCGGCCCGCAGTACCCGCCCCACCTCGCTCCGCAGTACGGCGCTCCCCAGTACGGGCCCTCGCAGTACGGCGGGCCGCCCCAGAGGGGACCGAAGATCGGCCCGTCCCTGGGGTGGCTGGCGGGCGGCTGGGGAGTCGCCCTGGTGTGCGTCGTCATCGGCGTGGCGATGTTCCTCAACGGCGTGTCCGACGGCGTGACGCGCGGCACGCCACGGACGCAGTTCGGCCCGGGCGAGCAGGTGACGGTCCGCCTGGATCCCGGCACGCCCTCGGCCCTGTACTACAACGGCCCCAAGGCGACCTACACCTGCAAGAGCCTCGGTCCGGCCAGGCTGGTCAAGCAGTCGGGACAGCAGAAGCTGCTCTCGGGCGGCATGAGCTGGTATGTGATCGGCATGGTCAACGTGCCCGCGGAGGGCGAGTACCGGTTCCAGTGCACGACGCAGGAGCAGGTGGCGGCGCGGTTCGGCGTGGGAGGCGCGCCGGCGGACTCGGCCGGGAGCATCCTGGGCGGCGTGGGCGGGCTGATCCTGTTCACCGCCGTGGGGCTGCTCGCCGGAGCCGCCACGACGATCGTGGTCCTGGTACGGCGGAGTGCCGCCCGCAGGCGCCTGCTACGGTCCCCGGTGTGAGTCGCTACGACGGAGACGTGCTCGCGGGCAACTGGCGTCGGCCGCTGAAGGGGAAGATCCCGCAGGTCCCGGCCGAACCTGAGCTGGTGGTCGAGGACGCCGACAGCGGCTTCTGCGGCGCGGTGGTCGCCTGTGACAAGGAGGCCGTCACGCTGGAGGACCGCTTCGGCAGGCGGCGGGTGTTCCCGCTGGCGCCCGCCGCCTTCCTGCTGGAGGGCAAGCCGGTCACGCTGGTGCGCCCGGCCCGGGCCCCGCGGGGTCCGCTGCGCAGCGCCTCCGGCTCGATCGCGGTCGAGGGCCTGCGGGCCAGGGTGGCCAGGGAGAGCCGGATCTACGTCGAGGGGGTCCACGACGCCGCCCTCGTGGAGAAGGTCTGGGGCCACGACCTGCGCGTGGAAGGCGTGGTGGTGGAGTACCTGGAGGGCGTGGACCACCTGCCCGCCATCGTGGCCGACTTCCGGCCGGGGCCCGGGCGCAGGCTCGGCGTCCTGGTGGACCACCTGGTGGAGGGGTCCAAGGAGAGCAGGATCGCCGCGCAGGTGGCCTCGCCGTACGTGCTGGTCGTGGGGCATCCCTTCGTGGACGTCTGGCAGGCGGTCAAGCCGTCGGCGCTCGGCATCCGCGCCTGGCCGGAGGTGCCCAGGGGCGTGCCGTGGAAGGAGGGCGTGATCAAGGCCCTCGGCTGGCGGGCGGACCCGGCGGAGGCCTGGCGGCGGATCCTGGGCGCGGTGTCGACGTACGCGGACCTGGAGCCCGAGCTGCTCGGGCGGGTGGAGGAGCTCATCGACTTCGTGACGGATCCGGGCGAGTCCGACTAGCCTCGACCTATGACGCAGCCTCCGGACGACGACGCCACCCGGCGCATCCCGCCCTCGGGACCGCAGCAGCCCGGGTACGGCACTCCCGGGCCCCACCAGCAGCCGGAGTACGGGCCGGGCCCGTCCGGATACGGGTCGGGGCAGCAGCCCGGCTACGGGTCGGGGCCACAACAGCCCGGCTACGGGTCGGGGCCGCAGCACCCCGGATACGGGTACGG
Organism: Thermoactinospora rubra; assembly: GCF_002093975.1. Taxonomy (GTDB): domain Bacteria; phylum Actinomycetota; class Actinomycetes; order Streptosporangiales; family Streptosporangiaceae; genus Nonomuraea; species Nonomuraea rubra_A. The sequence continues at coordinate 27,737 of NZ_MSZZ01000060.1, read as the reverse complement.
GCAGCCGCCCACGCCGCCGCCCGGCTACGCCCCGCCTCCGCCGTACGCCCCGCCCGGGTACCAGCCCCCCGCGCCCGGATACCAGCCGCCGGGCTACTTCGCGCCGCAGCCGCACGTCCCCGGCCGGTACGGCCCGCGTCCCGGCACCGACGACACCTCGCTGGCGATGCTCGCCCACCTGCTGGGCATCCTCACCGGCTTCGTCGGCCCGCTGATCCTGTATTTCGTCAAGAAGGACGAGTCGCCCTATGTCAGGGACCAGTCGGCCGAGGCGCTCAACTTCCAGATCACCGCGTTCATCGCCTACATGGTCAGCATCGTGCTGATGTTCGTGCTGATCGGTTTCGTGATGATCTTCGTGGTCTGGATCGGCGCGCTGATCTTCCAGATCATCGCCGCGATGGCCGCCAACCGGGGCGAGAACTACCGCTACCCGATCAACATCAGGATGGTCACCTGACCGCTACACCAGGTCGCGGACCAGCGCGTCGGCCAGCAGCCTGCCGCGCAGCGTGAGGACCATGCGGCCGCGCTTGAACGCCTCCGGCTCCAGCAGCCCGTCGCCCAGCGCCCGGGCGACGGCCGTGCGCGCCCGCGGCCTGACGCCGGCGAGCGGGTAGCCGGAGTCCAGCCGCAGCTCCAGCATGAGCCGTTCGACCTCGCGGTCCTCCTCGGCGAGCACCTCGCGGGCGTGGGCGGGCGAGACGCCCTCGGCCAGGCGCGCCGCGTACGCCGCCGGGTGCTTGACGTTCCACCAGCGGGTGCCGCCGACGTGGCTGTGCGCTCCGGGGCCCACGCCCCACCAGTCGCCGCCGGTCCAGTACAGCAGGTTGTGGCGGCAGCGCGCGGCGGGCGAGGTCGCCCAGTTGGACACCTCGTACCAGGCGAACCCGGCCTCGGCCAGCAGCCGGTCGGCCAGCAGGTAGCGGTCGGCCGCGACGTCGTCGTCGGGCATCGGCACCTCGCCGCGCCTGATGCGCGCCGCCAGCCTCGTGCCCTCCTCGACGATGAGCGCGTACGCCGACACATGGTCGGGCCCCGCCGCGATCGCCGCCTCCAGCGACACGCGCCAATCCGCCTCCGACTCGCCCGGCGTGCCGTAGATGAGGTCCAGGTTGACGTGCTCGAAGCCCGCCTTCCTGGCCTCCTGGACGGCTTGCGCCGCCCGCCCGGGCGTGTGCCGCCGGTCGAGCACCTTCAGCACGTGCTCGCGGGCGCTCTGCATGCCGAAGCTCACCCGGGTGAAGCCCGCCTCGCGAAGCTCCTCCAGGTATGCCTGGTCCACCGACTCGGGGTTGGCCTCGGTCGTGACCTCCGCGTCCGGGGCCAGCCCGAACTCCGCGTCGACGGCGCGCAGGATCCTGGCCAGGTCGCGCGCCGGGAGCAGCGTGGGCGTGCCGCCGCCGAAGAACACCGTCGTCACCGGCAGGTCGGCGTCCTTCAGCACGCGCCGCGCCAGCCGTACCTCCTGGATCGCCGTGTCGGCGTAGTCGCGCTGCGAGGCGCCCGGGCCCAGCTCGGCGGCGGTGTAGGTGTTGAAGTCGCAGTAGCCGCAGCGGGTCACGCAGAACGGCACGTGGACGTAGCAGCCGAACGGCCGCTCCCCCAGGCTGCGCAGGGCGCTGGGAGGCAGCTCGCCGGAGGCGGGAGCGGGCTCGCCTTCGGGAAGGGTGGATGGCACCTCTCCAGTCTGCCGCCTGCCATTGACTGGCCGGTCCCGCGGCCCTACGATCCGCTCAACTTATAGGAAAGTTTCCTATAAGTACGGCTTTCGCGGGAGAGGCCCTGTGAAGAAGGTCATCGTCGCACTCTCGGTCGCGCTCGGCTTATCGGTGCTCCCCTCGGCGCTCGCCGCTCCGGCGGAGGCGGACACCGGTTTCAGGCGGGTCGCGTACTTCATCCAGTGGGGAATCTACGGCCGCAACTTCCACGTCAAGGACGTCGACGCCAGCGGCGCCGCGGCCAAGCTCACCCATCTCAACTACGCCTTCGGCTTCGTGAGCGCCGACGCCCAGTGCTACTCCGCCGACCCGTGGGCCGACTGGCAGCGCCCCGTCCCGGCCGAGCAGAGCGTGGACGGCGTGGCCGACGCCCCCGGCCAGGCGCTCAACGGCAACCTCAACCAGCTGCGCAAGCTCAAGGCCAGGCACCCCGGGCTGAAGGTCCTGATCTCGCTGGGCGGCTGGACCGGCTCCAAGCACTTCTCCGACGCGGTGCTCACCCCCGAGTCGCGGGCCAAGCTGGCGCGCTCGTGCATCGACCTGTGGCTGCGCGGCAACCTGCCCGGGCTGCCCGAGGGCGCGGCCGCCGGCGTCTTCGACGGCATCGACCTGGACTGGGAGTGGCCCGGCTCCTCCGGCGCGCCGGGCAACGTCATCCGGCCCGAGGACAAGCAGAACTTCACGGCCTTCGTCACCGAGCTGCGCGCCCAGCTGCGGGCCTACTCCCGCGACGCCGAGCTGACCGCCTTCCTGCCCGCCGCCGCCACGAAGATCGACGCCGGCTACGAGGTGCGCGAGGTCTTCCGCCAGCTCGACTTCGCCACCATCCAGGGCTACGACCTGCGCGGCAGCTGGGAGAGCCGCACGGGTCACAACGGCAACCTGTTCACCGACCGCCGCGACCCCAACGAGGTCCGCTACAGCGTCGAGCAGACCGTGCGCGACTACCTGTCGCGCGGCGCGCCCGCCCGCAAGCTCGTCGTCGGCGTCCCCGCCTACGGCCAGGGCTGGACCGGCGTCGCCCCCGGCCCCCGCGGCGACGGCCTCTACCAGCCCGCCGCCGGACCCGCGCCGGGCAAGTGGGCCGCCGGCTCGGAGGACTACAAGGACCTCGTCGCCAAGCCCGGCAAGCGCTACCGCGACCTGCGCACCGGCACGCTGTGGCTCTACGACGGCAGCGAGTTCTGGTCCTACGACGACCCGGCGGTCATGACCCAGAAGGCGCTCTACATCCGGGCACGCGGGCTGGGCGGCTCGATGATGTGGTCGATCGACCAGGACGACGCCCGGGCCTCCCTCACGACGGCGCTCTACCGCGTCCTGCGGTAGGGCTCACCGAGCCGGAAGGCGCTCCCCGACGATCTGGGTTCTCCGGGGAGCGCCTTCCCTTTCTTCCGCCGGGGTACGCCGGGGGACACAGTGGGGTCTTCTGCCGGGGGGACATAATGCGGTCTTCCACCGGGAGACGTGGTGCGGGTCTTCCACCAGGGCCATGGTTCGGCCCTTCCTTCGGGGGACATAGTGCGGGGTTATGGAGAGATGACGGGTTATCCGGCCGGATGCCCCGATGCCACCATGGCCGGGAGTCCCTGCTCACGGACGACACGGAGACCCTCATGGACGACAGGGAAGACCACGTCACCAGCGACGCCGAGCCGGGCCGGACGCTCATCTCGCGCAAGACCCTCCTGAAGGCCGCCCTGGTCGGCGCACCCCTCCCCTTCCTCGCCGGGCAGGCCCCCACGCTCGCCCAATCGCTGGTTCCCACACCCGCCTGCGACGACGGCGACGACCCGACGCCGCCTCAGACCGAGGGACCCTACTTCAAGCCGAACTCGCCCCGCCGCAGCACCCTGCCCGGCCAGGGCACGCCCCTGACGGTCAGCGGCTACGTCTTCGGCCTGGCCTGCCAGCCGCTCGCCAACGTGCTGCTCGACTTCTGGCAGGCCGACGCGAACGGGCAGTACGACAACGTCGGCTACAACCTGCGCGGACACCAGTTCACCGACGCGAACGGCGCCTACCACCTCACCACGATCGTCCCGGGCCTCTACCCCGGGCGCACGCGCCACATCCACGTCAAGCTCCAGGCGCCCAACCGCCCGGTGCTGACCACGCAGCTCTACTTCCCCGGCGAGCCGCGCAACTCCACGGACTCGATCTTCAACCCGGCGCTCGTCATGACGGTCCGCACGAACGGCTCGGGCCGCGAGGCGACCTTCGACTTCGTGCTCAACGTCCCGGGCACCCCGCCGACCTCGCCGCCGCCGACCTCGCCGCCACCCGGCGGCACCACGTGGCAGGCCGGCCGCGCGTACCAGGCCGGGGAGCAGGTGACGTACGGCGGAGCGACGTATCGCTGCCTTCAGGCGCACACGTCACAGGTCGGCTGGGAACCGCCCAACGTACCGGCCTTGTGGCAGCGCATGTGACGTTTGGTTCGGCTTGGTTCGGTGGCCGGCTCTTGGGGCGGCCGGCCCCGGTGACCGGCACTTCAAGGCGGCCGGCCCCGGTGATCGACTCCTCAGGGCGGCCGTCCTCGGCGGCCGACACTTCATGGCGGCCGGCCTCGGTGACCGGCGCTTCAGGGTGGTTGACCTCGGTGACCGGCTCATTGGGGTGATGAGCTCAGGTGGCCGACACTCGGGGGTGGCTGGCTTCGGTGGCTGACGCTTTGGGCGGTGCGTCCGCCACCGGGCCGCCAGGCGCTCCCTCGGCGGCCCGCACAACCGGTTGGCGATCAGGGTAGCGCCCACGCCCACGATCGGGTGAAGCCCACGCTCACCGGACGTGACTCACCCATGATCGGCCCGGCCGTGCTCGGAGCGCTGCGACCTCGAACTCGGCGATCCTGTGCCGTTGGACGCCGGCCATGCCCGGCGCCACGGCGCCTGCCGCCACCCGGCGACCCCGCCCGGCGACCACCGCCCGGCGACCACCACCCGGCGACCGGTCCGCAACGGCCTGCGACGGTCCGCGCGGCGAGGTGGTCAGCCCAGGACGCGGGCGGCGATCTCGTCCCAGCGCGGCCCATGCCCCGGGAAGGCCAGCAAGCGCCGCATGAGCTCCACGTCACCGTGATACGCGCGGAACGACTCCGCGACGGTCACGCTGTCCCCCGGACGCGAGACGATCTCGATCTCATCCCCGGCCCCCAGCTCGCCGGGCTCGACGACGCTCAGGTACGCCCCCGGCCGCTCGGCCACGGTGAAGCGCTTGACCCAGCCCGGCTCGTCCATCCAGTTGCGGAACACGACGCACGGCACACGTGGCCCGCTCACCTCCAGCACGGTCGTGCCGATGCGCCACCGCTCGCCGAGCATGGCGCCGTTGACGTCGATGCCCTGGGTGGTGAGATTCTCCCCGAACTGCCCGGAACGCAGCTCGCGCCCCAGCTCAGCCTCCCACCAGTCGTAGTCCTCCCTGGCGTAGGCGTAGACCGCGTGGTCGGGGCTGCCGTGGTTGGCCTTGTCGGCACGCTCGTCCCCGGCCAGCCCGTTGGGGTGCACGGTGACACGCCCGGTCGTGGGCTGCTTGTCGATGGCGGTCCGCTTGAGCTTGCCCGCCCATTCGGCGTCGACAGAGGTGCCCACGTTGACAGACAGGAGCAACATGCTGGAGACGTTAGCTCACACGGCTGTTGAGCTGCGACTCCATATCCGGCCCCGCCAGCTGTAACAACGTGTCGAGAGCCTGCCGCCTGGCCTCCTCCCGGGACGCGCCCGCCTGGCCGAAGCACTCCGCCGCCACATCCAGCACGGCACGCAGCAGCTCGGAGTCGGGGAAGGGCACGGAGATCAGGATGGTCCCGTCGTCGGCCACCTCGGACGGCGTCATGTGCTCGCGCAGGATCCGCCGCGCCTCCCCGGCCATGGCGATCCCGAGGACGGCCGCGCGCTCGAACCTCTCGGAGGCGACGCTCATGCCACACCACTCCCATCTCGCACACAAGTTCGAGATTCACGGTAGGCGACGCCACCGACAAAATCCGGCCCCGGCTCCGTGTCTGTTCACGGACAGCCCGCGCCCGGGCGTCCGGGCGTCCGGACGCCCGGGCGCGACCCGGCCTACTTCTTGGCCTTGTCCGTGCTCGACTCCGTCGACAGGGCGGCCACGAACGCCTCCTGCGGCACCTCGACCCGGCCGACCATCTTCATCCGCTTCTTGCCTTCCTTCTGCTTCTCCAGCAGCTTGCGCTTGCGGGTGATGTCACCGCCGTAGCACTTGGCCAGCACGTCCTTGCGGATGGCGCGGATGTTCTCGCGCGCGATGACGCGCGAGCCGATGGCCGCCTGGATCGGCACCTCGAACTGCTGCCGCGGGATGAGGTCCTTGAGCTTCTTGGCCATCTCGACGCCGTAGGAGTACGCCTTGTCCTTGTGCACGATGGCGCTGAAGGCGTCGACCGGCTCGCCCTGCAGCAGGATGTCGACCTTGACCAGGTCGGCCTCCTGCTCGCCCGCGGGCTCGTAGTCGAGCGAGGCGTAGCCGCGCGTGCGCGACTTGAGCTGGTCGAAGAAGTCGAAGATGATCTCGCCGAGCGGCAGGGTGTAGCGGATCTCGACGCGGTCCTCCGACAGGTAGTCCATGCCCTGCAGCTGGCCGCGGCGGCCCTGGCAGATCTCCATGATCGCGCCGATGAACTCGGCCGGGGCCAGGATCGTGGACTTGGTGACCGGCTCGAAGACCTGGGCGATCTTCCCGCCCGTGGGGAACTCCGACGGGTTGGTGACCGTGAACTCCTTGCCGTCCTCCATGATCACCCGGTAGACGACGTTGGGCGCCGTGGAGATCAGCGACAGCCCGAACTCGCGCTCCAGCCGTTCCCGGACGATCTCCATGTGCAGCAGGCCGAGGAAGCCGACGCGGAAGCCGAAGCCGAGCGCCGCCGAGGTCTCCGGCTCGTAGATCAGGGCCGCGTCGTTGAGCTGCAGCTTGTCGAGCGCCTCGCGCAGCTCGGGGTACTCGTCGCCGTCGATCGGATACAGGCCGGAGAACACCATCGGCTTGGGGTGCTCGTAGCCGGCCAGCATCTCGGAGGCCGGGCGCGCCGCGGAGGTGACGGTGTCGCCGACCCTCGACTGACGGACGTCCTTCACGCCGGTGATGAGGTAGCCGACCTCGCCCACGCCCAGCCCGAGGTCGGAGGGCCGCGGCTCGGGCGAGATGACGCCGATCTCCAGCGTCTCGTGGGTGGCCTGCGTCGACATCATGAGGATGCGCTCACGCTTGCCCAGGTGCCCGTCCATCACGCGGACATAGGTGACGACGCCGCGGTAGGTGTCGTAGACCGAGTCGAAGATCAGCGCCCGGGCGGCCGCGTCGGCGTCGCCCACCGGCGCCGGGACCGTCTCCACCACGTGGTCGAGCAGCTCGCGCACGCCCTCGCCGGTCTTGCCCGACACCCGCAGCACCTCGGAGGGGTCGACGCCGATCAGCCCGGCCAGCTCCTCGGCGAACTTCTCCGGCTGCGCGGCGGGCAGGTCGATCTTGTTGAGCACCGGGATGATGTGCAGGTCGGCGTTCATGGCCAGGTAGAGGTTGGCCAGCGTCTGCGCCTCGATGCCCTGGGCGGCGTCGACCAGGAGGATCGCGCCCTCGCACGCCTGCAGCGACCGGGAGACCTCGTAGGTGAAGTCGACGTGGCCGGGCGTGTCGATCATGTTGAGGACATGACCCTTCCACGGCAGGCGCACGGCCTGCGACTTGATGGTGATGCCGCGCTCCCGCTCGATGTCCATCCTGTCGAGGTACTGCGCGCGCATGGAACGCTCGTCGACCACGCCGGTGATCTGGAGCATGCGGTCGGCAAGGGTGGACTTGCCATGGTCGATGTGCGCGATGATGCAGAAGTTGCGAATCAACGCGGGGTCAGTCTGGCCAGGCTGGATGCGCACCGAAGTCCGTTTCGACAGAGTTGAGCTCAAGCGTCTTCCATGGTGGCATGTCCGGGTGACGACCCGGACCGCCCTCCGCCGCGGCCTGCGCCTGGTCGCGCTCGCCGCCGCGCTCGTGGTGCTGTCGGCCGGCCTGCTGGCCGCCGCGCACCGGCTCAAGTTTACCGGCGAGCCGGCGGGCTGGGCGAAGAGCACCGGGCACGACGCCCTGTGGCTGGGCCACATGTGGGTCGACGGCCGCCGCACCGAGCAGGACGTCGAGGAGCTGGCCGTACGGCTCCGCCGTACCGGGATCGAGGATTTATACGTCCATTCCGGGCCCTTCGAGCGGGACGGGAGCCTCAGGCCCGATAAATACCCCAGCGCCCGAAATTTCGTGAGCTGGGTGCGCAAGCACCTCCCCGGCGTCCGCGTCTCGGCCTGGCTGGGCCAGGCGGTGGACGGCACCCTCGACCTCGACGACGCGCGGGCGCGCGAGCGCGTCCTGGCCGGGGTCCGGCAGATCCTCGCGCAGGGCTTCGACGGCGTGCACTACAACTTCGAGCCGATCGGCGACGGCGACGCGGAGTTCCTGGAGCTGCTCGACCGCACCCGGCCGCTCACGAAGCTGCTGTCGGTCTCGACCCCGCAGATCGAGCCGTACCCCCTCATGCGCCCGGCGGCCAGGGCGGTGCTCGGCCACGACAAGTACTGGTCGCAGGACTACTTCAAGGCCGTCGCCGCCCGGTCCGACCAGGTCGCGATCATGACCTACGACGCCTTCCTGCCCCTCGCCGACCTCTACGGCGGCCACGTCGTCCGGCAGGCGGAGCTGGCGATGCCGCTCGTGCCGCGCGACAGGCTCCTGCTGATCGGCGCGCCCGCCTACCACGACCACGGCGTGCCGGGGCTGGACGCCGCCGAGAGCGTGGCGACCGCCGCGCGGGCCGCGCGCCTGGCCCTGACGGAGTACGGCTCGCGCGAGCTGTTCGGGCTGGCGCTGTATGTCGACTTCGCGGCGACCGAGCAGGACTGGCGCGAGTACCGCGACGCATGGCTCCAGCCCGGCTGACCACCCTTTAGAATGCTGCGGCACAGCTCGTTGATTTGAGTGGCGACCTGGCTTGTTGGTAACCTGAACAACTGCGTGTGGCGCGCCCTCTCTCCGAGCCCCGCGCGTCCCATCCACCCAATGACCTTCACCGAGGCTTCTTCGTGGCGAACATCAAGTCCCAGATCAAGCGCAACAAGCAGAACGAAAAGCGTCGTCTGCGCAACAAGGCCGTCAAGTCTTCGCTGAAGACGGCGGTCCGCAAGTTCCGCGAGGCCGCCGAGCGCGGTGACGTCGAGGCGGCCGTGGCGCTGCAGCGGGCCGCCGCCCGCCAGCTGGACAAGGCCGTCAGCAAGGGCGTCATCCACAAGAACCAGGCCGCCAACCGCAAGTCGGCGATCGCCAAGCGCGCCGCCGCCCTGGCCGCCGCCAAGTAGGCTCTCGCGCCGCCGAGCGCCGCACCCTGGGACGGGGTGCGGCGTTTTCGCATGCCCGTGTCCTTGCCGTGATCTCCGTGAAAAGATCTGTCACTTTCGCCCCCCAAAAGGGCGGAAAGTGTCACGCTTGCGTCACCGTTGCCCTTCCGATCTTGCCCGTCCCGTCCGGGAGCACCGAGCATGGTCGGCATGCGGGGGCTGGTGATGGCAAGGGCGCGGAGCGAGCCGTTGCTGCTCGCCGCCGCACTGCTGTCCATTCTGCTGGCGACCACGACGCTGGTGGCGCTGGCGATGTACGCCTCCTCGGTCGTCGACGCCGGAGCCCGCCGCGCGCTGGCGACGATGCCGGTCGCCACCCGTTCGACGACCATCACCGGGTCGGCCGGCCGTGACGACGTCGCCCAGGTGGACCGCCTCATCCAGGACACCGCCCGCCGGGCCTATCCCGGTGTCCCGCTGACGATCACCATGAGCGCCCAGTCGGGCTCCTACGTCGTCCCCGGCCAGGAGGGCCGCGACCATCCCGATCTGCTGGTGTTCGGCACCCACGACCGGCTCGCCGAGCACGCCCGGCTCGTCGCCGGTTCCTGGCCCGCGCCGGGGGCCACGCCCGAGGCCGCCGTCTCCCAGCCGGTCGCGACCGCGCTCGGCCTGCAGCCCGGCAAGGAGATCACCACCGAGAGCCGCATCACCCACGAGCCGGTCAAGGTCCGCATCACGGGCGTCTTCCAGCTGGAGGACCCCTTCTCCGACCTGTGGCAGCGCCACCAGCTGCTCGTACGCGGCGTGGAGCGCGGCGGCTACACGACGTTCGGCCCGCTGATGGTGCCGCGCGAGACGTTCGTCCGGCACTTCGCCGACCAGGTCAGCGCCACGTGGATGCTGGTGCCCGACCTGGGCGTCGTTTCCCTCGACCGGGCGGGCGCGGTCGCGGCCGGCGCCGCCGGGCTCAAGCAGCACCTGGACCAGGCGGGATGCTACGGCTGCGGCGTGTCCAGCCGGCTGCCCGAGGCGCTGACGCAGCTCGCGACCGCCGCGCTGGTGGCCCGCTCCACCATGCTCATCCCCGTCTTACAGCTGTTGCTCCTGTCCGCCTACGCCCTCGTGCTCACCGCGCGGCTGCTGGCCGACCACCGCCGCATGGAGGTCGCGCTCCTGCGCGCCCGGGGCGCGGGCAACGGCCGCCTGGCCCTCCTGGCCGGGACCGAGGCCCTGCTGGTGGCGCTGCCGGCCGCGGCGGCCGCGCCGTTCCTCGCCCCGCCGCTGCTGCGGCTGGTCAACCTGCTGCCGTGGATCGGCTCCACCGGCCTGCGGCTGGCCCCGGCCCCCGGACCCGGCACGTTCCTGCTGTCGGGCGGCGTCGCGCTCGCCTGCGCGGTGCTGCTGGCGCTGCCCGCGCTCGCCGGCGCGCGCCGTACCTATGTCGAGGTCCAGACGGCACGCGCCGGCAAGGGGCTCATCGAGCGGGCGGGCGCGGACGTGCTCCTGCTCGGCGTGGCGGCGCTGGCGCTGTGGCAGCTGGCCCGCTACGGCGGGCCGGTCACCGCGAGCGCCGGCGGCGAGCTGGGCATCGATCCGCTCATCGTCAGCGGACCGGCCCTGGCCCTGCTCACGGGCGGCCTGCTGGGGCTGCGTCTGGTCCCCCGGGTCGCGCGGCTCATCGCCGGGATGGCGGCCAGGCGTTCCGGCCTGGCTCCCGCGCTGGGCGCCTGGCAGGTGAGCAGGCGCCCGCTCCGCTACGCCGGCCCGGCGCTGCTGCTCACCATGGCCGTGGCGATCGGCGTGATCAGCATGGCCACCGCCGCCACGTGGCGCACCTCCCAGCTGGACCAGGCGCGTCACGAGGCCGGGACCGACCTGCGCATCGCCGACCCGCCCGACAGCCCCGAGCTGGGCGCGCTGGGCCGCGGCGCCACCTTCCGCGCCCTGCCCGGGGTCACCTCCTTCGGCCCGGTCCACCGCGGCGGCATGGACGTGGGCGGCAAGGTCAGCACGGCGCTCGCGATGGACGCCGGCCAGCTCGGCAGCCTCATGACGCTGCGGCCCGACCTGTCGCGGGACGGCGTCTCGACGCTGGCCCAACGCCTGCGGGCGGGCCGTCCCGCCCTGCCTGCGCTCCCGGCCTCCGGCGGGCGGCTGGACTTCGGCGTCCGCGTGACGGCCGAACCGGCGTTCCAGGGGCTGGAGGCCAGGGCGGTGCTGGTCGACGGCATGGGCGTCTGGCGCGACGTGCCGCTGGGGACGCTCAAGCGCGGCGACAACCCCGTCAGCGTCGACGCCTCGAAGCTCACCGGCAAGAGCGGGCGGCTGGCGGAGCCGATCGCGCTGCGCGGGCTCACCTTCGACGTCCCCATGACGCCCTGGCAGGGGCCCGCCACGGTGGAGGTGCACGGGCTGCCCGGCGCCAGGTGGACGCGCCTGTTCCAGGGCCGGCCGCCCCTGCCGGCGGCCGATCTGACCGTACGGCCCGGCGGCTTCTCCCTCGCCCTCGGCGCGGCCACCCGGATGGACCGCCCCCAGCCGCTCGTCGTGCTGGTGGGCGAGCAGGCCGCCGCGCCCCTGCCCGCGGTGGTCAACCGGGACCTGGCCCAGGCGCTGAACCTGCGGCCCGCCGAGACCAGGAACCTCGTGCTCGACGGCTGGCCGGTCCAGGTCACCGTGGCCGGGATCGTGGAGGCGCTGCCCACCACCCGTCCCGGGCAGCCCGCCCTGCTGCTGGACCTGCCGTCCCTGCAGGCCAGGCAGCAGCTCACCGGGCGCGAGCCCAGGCCGGTCACCGAGTGGTGGGCGCGCGTGGCCGGCGGCGACGCCGGCGCCGCCCTGGAGCAGCTGCGGCGGCACCCCGCGTGGGAGGCCACGGCCGTGGAGCTGGGGCAGGTCACGGCCCGCCTGCGCGACGACCCGCTCGCCGGCGGCCTGCAGGGGGCGCTGGTGCTGGGCTTCCTGGCGGCCCTGCTGTTCGCGGTGCTCGGCTTCGTGGTCAACGCCGCGGTCGCCGCCCGCGAACGCATGACGGACTTCGGCATCCTGCGGGCGCTCGGGGTGAGCTTCCGCCAGCTGTCGGGGCTGCTGGCGGTGGAGCAGGCGTTCGTCATCGGGCTGTCGCTGGCCGTGGGCACCGCCCTGGCCGCCGGCATCGCCGTCCAGGTCGTGCCGCGCATCGTCCTGACCGGCCAGGCCACCACCGTGACGCCCGGCGTGCTGCTGGACATCCCGTGGGGCGCGACGCTCGGGATGCTGGCCGCGGTCACCGTCCTGCTGGCCGCCGTGCTGGCCGCGCTGGCGCGCACGCTGCGCCGCCAGGGGCTCGGCCGGCTGCTGCGCATCGGGGACGAGCGATGAGCCCGGACCTGGAGGAGGGACGATGACCACGCTGCGCCTGGCCCGCGAGCACCGCGGCGCGCTCGCCGTCCTGGCCCTGCTGGTGCTGGGCGCGAGCCTGCTGCCGGCCGCCCTGCCCAAGGCCGCCGAGGGCGCCTTCGACTCGGCGCTGGCCCGCCGCGTCACCGACGCCACGGCCCGGCAGTCCGACCTGAGCGTCCGGCTGGACGTGGTCGCCGGTCAGGGCATGCCGCAGGGCGCGCAGGGCTTCGCCGAGACGGGCGCCCGGCTGCGGTCCGTCATCCCCCCGTCCGTCGCCCGGTTCACCACCACGGCGGGCACCAGCCACATCCGCGTCGAGCGCGCCACGCTCCCCGTCCACAAGGGCACGCCGGTCTCCGACACCTTCGTCGGCCTCGTCTGGCTGTCGGACCTGGACCGCCGCGTCCGCTGGGTGGAGGGCGCCCCGCCGGGCCCGCCCGGCGGGGACGGCCGCTTCCAGGCAGGCCTGGTCCGGTCGGCCGCCGCCGAGCTGAAGATCGGCGTGGGCTCGGTCCTCCAGCTGGGCGGGACCGACCGGTTCGCCGTCGAGATCACCGGCCTGTTCGAGCCGGTCGACCCCGCCGACCGCTACTGGCAGCACAACGCGCTGACCCGCGAGCTGAACCACCTGCAAAAGCCCGGGCTGGACTACCTCGAGCACCACGTCAACGCCGTCCTCCCCGCCCAGGCGCTGGAGCGGCTGCGCACCATGCCCGACCCCCTCACCTGCGTGTGGGTGTTCGGCGTCGATCCGGCCAAGGCGCGCTCCGCCGCGGCTCCCGCGCTGCTGCAGGGACTGGAGGAGGTCAAGGGCCGCATGGGCGGGCTCAGCCAGTCACCCTGGACCACGTTCGTGCTGGACAGCGCGCTGTCCACCCTCGTGGAGGGCTTCCTTCAGGAGCGGTCGGCCGCCTCCTCCGTCGCCTACCTGGTGATCGGCGGCCTGCTCGTCGTCGCCGTCGGGGCCATCGCGCTGGCCGTCCAGCTGCTCGCAGGCCGCACCGAGCGGGCCCTCGCGCTGATCCGGGCGCGCGGCGGCTCGCTGCGGCAGGTCGCCGGCACCGGCGCCGGCGTCGTCGCGCTCGCGGCGCTGCCCGCCGCTGCCGCCGGGCACCTCGCGGCGCTCGCCGTCCCCGGCCCCGCCGTACCGCTGTCCCAGGCCGGACCTGCCGCGATCGCCCTGGTCACGGTCCTGGGCGCGGCCGCCGCGCTGGCCGTCAGGCACCGCAGGCCCCTGCTCGAACGCCGCGCCGACCTGGTGACCGGCAGGTCCTCCCCGCTGCGCCTCGCGGTCGAGGCCACGATCGTCGTGCTGGGCGCGGGTTCGGTGGCCCTGCTCCGCTCGCGCGGGCTGGCCGGCGACCCGCTCCTGCTGCTCGCGCCGCTCGGGCTGACGCTGGCGGGCGGGGTCCTCGTCGTGCGCTGCTATCCCTATCCGCTGCTGCTCCTGGTACGGCTGGCCGCGCGGCGGCGCTCCGCCGTACCCTTCCTGGGCCTGACCATGGCCGCCCGCGGCACGGCCCTGTCGGCGCTGCCGGTCCTGGTGCTGCTGCCCGCGCTCGCCGTGTCGGTGTTCGGCGGCGGGGTGGCCGCGAACCTGGCGCAGGCCCAGGACCGGGCGGCCTGGGAGCGGGTGGGCGCCGATGCCCGGCTGTGGACCGCCACGCAGTTCCCGCCCGAGGCGATCGAGCGGCTGCGGCGCGTGCCCGGCGTGGAGCGCGTGGTCGCCGTCCAGTCCGGGACCGCGCGGTTCCCCCACAGCCAGACCTACACGATGCTCGCGCTGGACCTGGCCGCCTACCGCGAGCTGATCGAGGACTCGCCGCTGCGGATGCCGCCCCCGCCGCCGGACACGGGCGGGCAGCCCATCCCGGCGCTGGTGCCGCCGCTGCTGATGGAGACCGGCGAGGTGGAGGTGTTCTGGCACCGGCACATGAAGCTCGCGCCGCGAGGCAGGCTGGAGACGTTCCCGGGGCTGCCCGGCGGCTCGGTGGTCGTGCCAGAGGACGCCGTCGAACGGCTGGGCGGCGCGCGGCAGGTGAACGTCGTCTACGTCGGCGGGCACGACCTGGACCGCCGCCGGCTGGCCGAGGCGCTGGGGCAGGACGCGAGGGTGGACGTGCGGGAGGAGGTCCTGGCCGGGATGCGCTCCACGCCGCTGACGCGGCTGGTCCAGAGCATGTTCTGGACGGCCGTGGCCGCCTTCGCGCTCTACGCGCTGGCCGCGGTGGTGCTCACCGTGGCCGTCACCGGCTCGGAGCGGGGCGGCGCCCTGTCGATGCTGCGCGCCATCGGCCTGTCGGCGCGGCAGGCGCGACGGCTGACCTGGCTGGAGCTCGCGCCCGTCCTCGCCCTGGCGGCGGGCGCGGGACTCCTGGCCGGGCTGGCCCTGCCGTACCTGATCGGCTCGGCCCTGGACCTGTCGGCATACGCCGCCTGACCTGGAAGGGAGACCGGATGGACCCCACGCTCGCCGAGCTGGAGGCGCAGGCGTCGCGGGAACGGGTCGCCTTCGGCCACGACGCGCACATCGTGTGCGACAACCTGGTGCGCATCTACAAGACCGAAGGCGTCGAGGTCGTCGCCCTGCAGGGCCTGGACCTCCTCGTGGACAAGGGCGAGCTGGTGGCCGTCGTCGGCGCGTCGGGGTCGGGCAAGTCGACCCTGCTCAACATCCTGTCCGGGCTGGACGTGCCCACCGCGGGCCTGGCCAGGGTCGCGGGCATGGACCTGCTGGCCATGACCGCCCGCGACCGGCTCCGCTACCGGCGCGAGATCGTCGGCTTCATCTGGCAGCAGACCTCGCGCAACCTGCTGCCCTACCTGACCGCCCGCGAGAACGCCGAGCTTCCCGTACGGCTGGCGGGCCGGCGGCGTTCCGCACGCGCGCTGGAGCTGCTGGACCTGCTGGGCGTGGGGCACTGCGCGGACAACAAGCCCGGCCAGCTGTCGGGCGGCGAGCAGCAGCGCGTCGCCATCGCCGTCGCGCTGGCCAACTCGCCCCAGATCGTCCTGGCCGACGAGCCCACCGGCGAGCTGGACAGCGAGAGCGCCGCGACGGTGTTCGAGGCGCTGCGCAGGGCCAACCGGGAGCTCGGGGTGACCGTGGTCGTCGTCACGCACGACCCCCTCGTCTCCGAGCAGGTGGACCGCACGGTCGGCATCCGCGACGGGCGCACCTCCAGCGAGACGCTGCGGCGCGACGGCGGGCGGGCGGAGGAGTACGCGGTGCTCGACCGCGTCGGCCGGCTCCAGCTGCCGCGCGACTTCATCAACGCCCTGAACATGGAACGCCGCGTCCGGCTGGAGCTCGAACCCGACCACATCGGCGTGTGGCCCGCCGCCCAGGGACCGGAGGAAACCGATGAGTGAGCCGCTCGTCGTCGTCGAGAACGTGCGCAAGGTCTACCGGAGCGGGCCCCGGGAGGTCGTCGCGCTGCGCGGGGTGTCGTTCCAGGCCCATCCCGGGGAGCTGGTGGCCATCCGCGGCCGCTCGGGATCGGGGAAGACCACGCTGCTGAACCAGATCGGCGGCCTGGACCGGCCCGACACCGGACGGGTCGTCGTCGCGGGGCACGAGGTCACGGCCATGGGCGAGGACGAGCTGCTGGCCCTGCGGCGCGACGTCATCGGCTTCGTGTTCCAGACCTTCGGCCTCATCCCGGTCCTGTCGGCGGCCGAGAACGTCGGGGTGCCGATGCGGCTGGTGCGGATGCCGGTGGAGGAACGCGAGAAGCGGATCCGCATGCTGCTGGCCCTGGTGGGGCTGGAGCAGCACGCCAACCAGCGGCCGTACGAGCTGTCGGGCGGGCAGCGGCAGCGGGTGGCGATCGCGCGGGCGCTGGCGAACCGGCCGCGGCTGCTGATCGCGGACGAGCCGACGGCGCAGCTGGACTCGCAGACGGGGCGGCAGATCATGCAGCTGCTGCGGGCTCTGGTGCGCAGCGAGGGGGTGACGGCTCTGGTGGCGACGCACGACCCGGGACTGATCACCTTGGCGGACAGGGTGCTGGAGATCGCGGACGGGATGGTGCGCGAGACCGCCCCGGCAGCGCCCTGAGCCCGGCGCCGGACCCTGCTGTCCCTCGACATCCCGTGCGGCACTGACATGTGACGGGACCCTGCCACCCGCCCGCCCATACGGCACTGGCACCCGTCGGATCCTGCCATCCGTCAGCGTCCTGGACGGCACTGGCGGCGTGTCGGGACCCGCTGTCGTCAGCGTCCGGTGCGGCTGGCGACGATGACCTGGATCGCATGCTCCAGCGCGTAGCCCGCGTCGGCGCCCCCGCCCTTCACCTGCTCGTCGGCGTGCGCCACCGCCTGGATCGCCCTCGACAGCCCTTCCGGCCCCCAGCCGTTGAGCTGCCTGCGCACCCGGTCGACCTTCCACGGCGGCATCCCGAGCTGGGCCGCCAGCTGGCCCCCGCGCAGGTTGCGCGGCGCGCCCTGCACCTTGGCCAGCGAGCGGAGCCCGCCCGCCAGCGCGCTCACCAGCAGGACCGGCGCCACCCCGCTGCCCAGGGCCCATCTGACCTGCTCCAGCGCCTCCCCCAGCCGCCCTTCGACGGCCGAGTCGGCGACCGTGAACCCGGTCACCTCAGCCCGGCCGCGGTAGTAGCGCTCGACCGCCGCCAGCCCGATCGCCTTCTCCTGGGTGTCGAACATGAGCTGGCTGCACGCGGCGGCCAGGCTCCGCAGATCGCTTCCCACCGCGTCGAGCAAGGCCTGGGCGGCGTCGGCGGAGATGCTGCGCCCCGCCCGCTTGAACTCCCCCCGGATGAACTCCAGCCGCTCCCCCGGCTTCGTGACCTTCGCGATCGTGACGACGTGGGCGCCGGCCTTCTTCGCCCCGTCGACCAGCGCCTTGCCCTTGACCCCGCCCGGATGCGCCAGCACGAGCACCGTCTCCTCCGACGGATGCGCCGCGTAGGCCACCACCTCGCCGATCACTTCCTTCGCGAGGTCCTGCGCCGACCGGATCACCACCACGGACCGATCGCCGAACAGCGACGGCGACGCCAGCCTCGTCAGCTCCCCGACCTCCACCTTGCCGCCCACCAGGTCATGCACCTCGGCATCGGGATCGGCCGCCTTCACGGCCGCCACGGCGGCATGCACGGCCCGCTCGACGAGCAACTCCTCCTCGCCGACGACCAGGGTGACGGGTGCCGGTTGGGTCTGCGCCATGCCGAGCAGCATGCCACGCGCCACTGACATCCGGGTACTCGATGCTCCAGCGTGCTCGCCGTCCCACATGCTCACGGCGTCCGGGCACCTGTCGCGCTCACCACCGCCGCGCGCCAGTCCTGCTCACCGCCTTCACACGTCGGTCATACTCACCGCCTCCACGCCTCCGCCCTGCTCACCGTATCCGGCGTCCGTCCTGGTCACGGCGTCTCGACTTCTGCCAGTTCCGCTCGACCCGTGACCCCGGCTGTTCCGGGACGGCCATGACCCATCACACGGCCACCTCCTCACACGGCCGCGCCCTGACGCTTTGCGGCTACGCCAATCCCCACGTTCATCCCAGCTCGCCGAAAGGCGACTGCTCTGCCACGCCTCCTCCAGACCTCAGACGTCGAGATTCACCCGGCCCCACGCTTGCTGCTCTGTCTTGGGGCATCCAGCCGCGGGCCAGAGCCGACGCCGCGAGAACGAGCCAGAGCCGACTCCACACGAACAACGTCAACCCGTTGCCAGACACTTGGCTGTCAGGCCAAGCATCCGCATCGGCTTCCATCAGCGCTCTTCACGGACACCGCGCGACACCACCGCCAGCGACCCGTCGCGTTCCACGATCGCGAGATCACCGGACCGGTCCGTCCTGTGCGCCCGTACGCCCAGGCGATGAAGTGCCGTCAACGTGTCCACGGCGGGATGGCCATACCCGTTGTCCGCCCCGACGCTGATCAGGGCCGCACGCGCGCCCACGGCGGCCAAGAACTCCGGGTCCTGGCGCCCGGACCCGTGATGCGGCACCTTCAGCACGTCCGCCTTCGGCATGCCCTGCCGTACCAGATCCGTCTGCGCCTCCGTCTCGATGTCGCCTCCCAGCAACGCGGAACCGGCGGCCCAGCGGACATGAAGCACGATGCTGGCGTTGTTGAGGACGCTCCCCTCGCCCGGCCCCGCGGCGACCGAGGACGGCGAGGGTGCGACAACCGTGAGCTCGGACGGGCCGAAGCGCCACCGCGCGCCCGGTGTGGCGACCCACTCCGGAAGCTGACGGCCATCATGCGGTGCCGTACCAGGTCGCTCGTGACCCGAGGCGCTCGCCTGGCCGGAAGGAGCCGCCTGGCCCTCGCCCGGTCCGTCCGGCGGCACCGGCCCGTCCTGTGCGCCATGGCTTCGGTACTCCCACCCGCCCTTCGCCCGATGAGTCTGGTGCGCGGCGCTGACCACAACAGCCCCCACGCTCCGGCCACGCAGCACTCCCCGCAGTCCTCCGATGTGGTCCGCGTGCGGATGGGTGAGCACCACAAGGGGCACCTCGCGGACGCCGAGATCCCGCAGGCAACGGTCCATGGCCACCGGATCGGGGCCGGTGTCGACGACGACCCCGCGTCCCGACCCCGCGGCGATCACCAGGCCGTCGCCCTGACCCACGTCGCACGCCACCAGGAGCCATCGCGGCGGCGGCCAGGGCGCCGCGATCGGCGGCACGACCACCGCCGCCGCGAGCGCCGCCCCGGAGGCCACCAGGACGACGCGACGCCACGTCGGGCGGCGCAGGACAAGTGCCGCCACCACGACCGCCACGGCGAGCAACGCGACGCCGAGCATCCCGCCGGGCCACGGCAGGTGTGTCAGGGGCGCCTGAGCCGCCCACCGGGCGACGGAGACGATCCAGCCGACGGCGTACCCGGCGGGCATGACGAGCCACTGCGCGGCATCCGGCCACACCGGGGCGACGAGCGCGGCGGCGAAGCCGAGGATGGTGGCGGGAGCGACGGCCGGGCACGCGAGGAGGTTCGCGGGGACGGCGATCAGCGAGAGATCACCGGACATGAGCACGAGGACAGGCGTCACCGCAGCCTGGGCTGCTGCCGGCACGGCCACCGCCTCAGCCGCCCACCGAGGCACCCGTACGCGGCCCAGCACCCCGGCATGCCACGGCCGCCGTGTTCCTCCATCCGGCGCCCACGAAGGTGTCCGTGAAGGCGTCCGTGAAGGCGTCCGTGAAGGCGTCCGTGAAGGTGCCCATGACAGCGTCCATGACGGCACCCATGGTCGCTGCCCCGCCAGGGCCTCACCGGCCGGCCTGAAGATCCCAGACGGCCCCAACGACCCACCCCTGAGCCGCCTCGCCCCGCCCCCACCCGATGCCGCTCTCCCGGCCAGAGACCATCCCAACGCCCCGCCCCTGAGCCACCCCGCCCAACCGCCGCCCGATGCCGCCATCGCGCCCTCATCCGCCTCCACACGCCCCGCCGTGCCTGCCCTTGAGGGCCTTGGCGGTCCGGGCCGCATTGGCCGGATGAGGCCAAGCGGGCCGCGCAGGACTGTCACACGCGAAGGCGGTGTACCCGGGCCCGGTCTCCCCGCGAGCGATGGCTGCGCCGAGACGTGATGCGACGGTGGGGTTGTCGTGGGTGTCGGGACCTTCTGAAGGGGTGCGGGGGCGCCCATCTGCCGGAATCGCGGCGTCGGGCGGCGCACGGTCGCCAGGCCGCCCTGGGCCGACGCCACGCGGCTGCCCGCCCGCTTCTCACGCGCCAAGCCCGGAAGATAAGAAAGCACCCCGATCACGCGGTCCAGCGGCGATCGTGGCGGGCCGGAAGGCTCGTCGGCCATACGGTCGCGCATGCGCGGAGCAAGGAGCAGAATGCCCGCCGTAGCGCATACCGACAGGGCGAAGCCGTAGGAGCGAGCCAGTCCCGGATCGAACCACATCAAGATCAAGATGGCGGCCGACAGGGCGGCGATGCCATCCCTGGCGCGGCCCGTGCCGAGCGCGACAACCGCGACCAGGCCCATCACCAAGGCGCGCAGGACGCTGGGCGACGGGCGCGCGACCACGGCGAAGGCGACCATCGCCGCGCCCGCGAGGACCGCCCGCGCGGGCAGCGACAGGCCCGCCAGCCTGGCGAGGGCGAGCACGACGCCGGCGACGATGGCCAAATTCGCGCCGCTTACCGCTGTCAGGTGCGCGAGTCCGGCGTCCTTGAAGTCGGCCGTGACGGCCGGGTCCATGCGGGAGACGTCACCGACCACGAGGCCGGGCAGGAGACCTCGCTGGTCGGGTGGCAGGACGTCGGCCGCATCCCGGAGACCGGCGCGGAGGTGCCCGGCCAATGTCTGGATCGGCGACGGCCCGGAGATCACACGAGGCGGGCCGCGGACGATCAGCACGGCGCCGACGAGCTCGCCGGAGTCCGCCTCGGCCAGGCGTCCGGTCACCTCGACCTGCTGGCTGGGCAGGAGGGTGCGCCAGTCGTGCCCGGAGGCGAAGACGACCACCGGCGTGTGGACGGCATGCCGTACCGCGGCCGGCTGAACGGGCGTCCTCGAATGGACGGCTGTCACCACCGCCTCGACCACGACGCTTTCACGCCTGACCGGCCCGCTGCGGGCTCGCCGTACCTTCGGGTCGTCCGTGATCTCCAGCCTTGCCGTCACAAAGGCGCCACGTGCGGCGAGATCGGGCACGATGCCGGTGGTGACGCTGTGGACGTGGAGAGCCACCACGGCGGAGGTCGCGGCGGTGCAGCCCAGGACGGCGATCACGGTGTTGCGCCACGGGCCGAGGCGACGGCGTAGGGCGAAGGCCGCCGTGACGCACGACGCCGCCGCAGCCCCGCCGAGCGCTGGATGGCAGCCGAGGAGCACCAGAGCGCACATCCAGGAGGCGAGGGCCGGAAGGGTCAAGATCCACGAATGGCCCGGCCGCCGCCCCGACGCTTCCGCCACCGAATGCGCCACGGAATGCGTTCCTGCCGCTCCGTGCGCCACTGCCGCTCGATGCGCCTGTGCCGCTGGATGTCTCCCATCTGCTGGATGTCCCCTTGCCGCTGGATGGACCTCTGTCACCGCGTCAGGTGCGGGCGCGTCTGCCGATGCACCCCTCTCTCGCGGGGTTCTGGCCCGCCCGTCAGCGTGCCCGCGCGTGCCTTCGGCCGAAGTCGCCGCAGGTGGGCGCATGCGGGCGCGGGCGTTGCGCGATCCGGAGGGTGGCTGCGCGGCGGAACCGTTGGAGTTCGCGGAAGGGCTCATGGACGGGCGGCCCCTCCCCGGTGATCGGGCACGGCCCAGCACCACGCCGCCTGACGTGGCGCGTTGCGGACGCGGCCATCAGCTCGGCCCTGCGCTCCCTGTGCTCGCTGCCCGGCGCGGCAGGCTGGACCGCATCCGCGGCCGGTACGGCAGGCGTCCCAGCTCGCGCGTCGGCAGGGCGCGCAAGCACACGCATCCGGGAAAGGCCGGCGGCGGCGCATCAGACCTGCACCTTGTCCTTCAAGTCCGCGAACCTGCTCGGACCGATGCCGACGACGTCCCCGAGCTGCTCCACGCTCTGGAAGCCGCCGTGCGCGTCCCGATACTCCACGATCCGCTGCGCGAGCACCTCTCCCACGCCGGGTAGCTGCTCCAGCTGGTCGGGGGTCGCCGTGTTGAGGTTCAAGACCGTGCTCGCCGGATCGGCCGCGGCTGAGGCGCCGACGGCGCCCGGAGCGTCGACGACGATCTGCTCGCCGTCGACCACCCGGCGCGCCAGGTTGACCGAACTCGTGTCCGCGCCGGGTCGGGCGCCGCCCGCGGCACGGACGGCGTCGGCGACCCGGGACCCCGCGGCGAGCGTGTAGACGCCGGGACGGCGGACCTTTCCGGTGACGTGGACGAACACCTCCGCGGCGGACGTGGGCGAGGAGGAGGCGCGGGGAGACGCGGAGGCGAGCACAGGCGCCGGCGGGGGCAGCGGCTCGGGCTCGGGTTGCGAGCGCCAGACCAGGAATCCGGCGACCACCGCGGCCGCCAGGCCGAGCGTGAGCAGGACGCGAAGGCTTCGCCCGCCCGGGTCGACCACCGGGGCCTGGGCGGCGAGTGACGCTCGGAACGCCTGGAAGGACGCGGGGATCCGGGGTGGCAGCAGCTTGCCGCCTCCCTCGTCTGGTGAGGTGATCGTGCGGAGCCGGGATTCGGCGACCGCTCGGTCCTGGTCGTTCACGCGCACGGGCCGAGGTTAGGAGGCGGGGCCTCTCACTTCGGGTGCCGAGCGGCGTTCTGGGGACAGCCGGGGCCGGGAGCGGCGGGCCTGTGGACAAGCGGGCGAGCCCGCGACGGGCTCAGGCGGCCTCCGGGGCGGGCGACACCGTCACGCCCAGCATGCCGGGCCCGACGTGGACGCCGACGACGGGGCCGAGCTCGGCCATCCGGATCCGGGTGGCCTCCGGGAGCCGTTGGCGCAGCCGTTCGGCCAGAGCCTGGGCGCGGGCGGGCGAGGCGATGTGCTGGACCGCCACCTCCAGGGCAGTGCCGAGGGAGGCCGCCTCCTTCACCGCGAGCTCTTCCAGGCGGGCGATGGCGCGAGCGGGGGTGCGCAGCTTCTCGAGCAGGGAGATCTGGCCGTCGGCGATGTGGAGCAGCGGCTTGATCATGAGAGCGGAGCCGACCAGGGAGGCCGCCGTGCCGATCCGCCCGCTCTTGCGCAGGTACTCCAGCGTGTCGACGTAGAACAGCGTGCGGGTGGCGGCGGCACACCGGCGAGCGGCCGTGGCCACCTCGGGCAACGACCCGCCCAGCGCCGCGACCCGAGCGGCGGCGAGCGCGGGGAACCCCAGGCCCATGGCGATGGAGCCGCTGTCGACCACCTCGACGGGGATGTCGACGTCGTGGGCGGCCAGCGAGGCGGCCTCCGCCGTACCGGACAGCCTGGCGGAGAGGTGGACGGAGACCACGCCGGAGTGACCGGATGCAGATAAATCGCGATAAATCCTGGCGAAGCGCTCAGGCGAAGGCCGGGACGTCGTCGCCGCAGCCGTCCACGCCGGGCAATCCGGCTCGTCGTACGCGAACCCTCCCACCACCACCTGCAGCGGCACGATCGCGACACCGGCCTCAGGGGTCAGGTACGACGTGGAGTCCGTGACAACTGCGACGGATGGCGGCATACCCCGAAGTTAACCTACAAGTGGCGACATGCCGTCCTTCGCGGGACGCGCCCGGCTGCGACGGCGAGGGAGAGCACCGCGCGTCCGGTACGGCAGGCACGACAGCGGACGAACGACCGCCCCTACACCACAGCCGGCAGCACGCGCGGACACCCGCCGGACGCCGAGCGAACACGAGCCACGAAACCAAGGCGCCAGGCCTTACTGGACCGGCGTCCCCCCACGCCACACCCGCCGCGGCTTCAACCCGAACGACCAGGCGAACGCCCCCTCGTGGTCGGCGTCCCACTGCACGATGTCCGCCAGCCGCCCCGGCGCCAGCATCCCCCGGTCCGGCGCCCCGAGCACGGTCGCCCCGCCCAGCGTCGCCGCCCGCAGGGCGTCGCCCACGCTCATCCCGAACATCGCCACCGCCAGGCTGATGACCAGCGGCATCGAGGTGATCCCGCAGTGCCCGGGGTTGTGGTCGCTGCCCAGTGCCACGGTGACGCCCGCCTTCAGCATGCGCTTGACCGGCGGCACGCTCCCCCGCTGCATCGCCGTCGCCGGGCAGATCACCGCCGGCACGCCGTACCGCGACATGATCGCGATGTCCTCGTCGGAGGTGAAGTGGAGCAGGTCGGCCGAGGCGCACCCGAGCTCGGCGGCCAACTGGACGGCGCCGCGGCGGCTGAAGACGCCCGCGTGGATGCGCGGCAGCAGGCCGACGTTGCGCCCGGAGGCCAGCACCCAGCGCGACTCCTCGGTGGTGAAGTGGCCCTCGTCGCAGTAGACGTCGACGCTGTCGGCCCCGGCGGCGGCCGCGTCGGCGCACCAGGCGGCCACGGCCTCGACGTAGTCGCGCTGGCGGCCGAAGTACTCCGGCGGCAGCACGTGCGCGGCCAGGAAGGTGACGTGCACGCGCGGCATCATCGGCTCCTTCTCCAGCTCGCGCAGCAGCCGGACGTCGGCCAGCTCGCCGTCGCGGGTGAGGTGGTAACCGGTCTTGGCCTCGACCGTGGTGGTGCCGCTGAGCAGCCAGGAACGCAGGCGCTCGCGCACGCCGTTGCAGAGGGTCCAGGGGTCGGTGCCCCGGGTGACGGTCACGGTGGAGGCGACGCCGCCGCCCGCGGCCGCGATGGCCGCCGGGCTGGAGCCGCTGGAGCGCATCGCCATCTCGGCGTAGCGGTTGCCCGCGTAGACCGGGTGCGTGTGCGCGTCGATGAGGCCGGGCGTGACCAGAGCGCCGCCCAGGTTCTCGACGTGGTCGACGTCGACGATGTCGTCGACGACTCCGGGCACGCTCTGCGGCAGGTCTGCTGCCCGCCCGACCCAGGCGATGCGGTCGTTGTGCACCAGGATGGCCGCGTTGCTGAGGACGTCATGGCCTGTCCACAGCCGGCCGATGTTGGTCAGTAGTCGTACGGTCACCGCATCACCACCCCGCCAGTGCGCAGAGTCCGGGCCGCGAGCACGGCGCAGCGCGCCACGGTGTGCACCGCGCCCACTGGGTCCGCTCCGGGTCCGGACGACATGGGGTCTCCTGCTCTCGTCCGCGCAAGATTGTGCGGCAACCGACCGCCGGGACTCATGATCCGGCGATTTCAGTTCAGTTACGTTATTTCACGGGTCGGCTCGCTGTACAGGGTTATTCGGAAGAAAGCCCAATCATCCCAGGGACCCCCGCAGGTGACATGACTCGCAGCAGCCGACATCCGAAACCCGCGCCAAAGTAAAGGAATAGCTGGGCAGATTTTAGCACGCCGTCAAGGTGCTGTCCATTTTCGCCCAGCCAGCCAATGTACGTGGCAGAATCACACTCTTTCGAGCAGAATCATACCATTTCGACGGGTTTGCCCACTTTCTCCAGCTCGTGGAGCAGGCTGGAGAGCACCCGCGCGTGCAGCACGGTCCCCTCCGGCGTGTGGTCGACCGAGAGGACCTCGCCCTCCCTGTGCGCCCGCGACACCAGGTCGCCCCGCTCGTACGGCACGAGCATCACGACCTCGTGGTCGAGCCTGGGCAGCTGGTCCTCGATCATCCGCATCAGCCGGTCGATCCCGGCGCCCGTGCGGGCCGAGACGACGACGCTGTTGCGCTCGCGGCGCGACAGCCGGTCCAGGACCTCCTGCGAGGCGGCGTCGGCCTTGTTGATCACGATGATCTCGGGCACGTCGAGGGCGCCCTCGATGTCCCTGAAGACCTCGCGCACCGCGGCGATCTGGCCTTCGGGGTCGGGGTGGGAGCCGTCGACGACGTGAAGGATAAGGTCGGCGTCGGCCACCTCCTCCAGCGTCGAGCGGAACGCCTCCACCAGCTGGTGCGGCAGGTGGCGCACGAAACCGACCGTGTCGGCCACGGTGAACACCCGCCCCTCGGGCGTGCGCGAGCGGCGCACGGTCGGGTCGAGGGTGGCGAACAGCGCGTCCTCCACCAGCACGCCCGCCCCCGTGATGCGGTTGAGCAGCGAGGACTTGCCCGCGTTGGTGTAGCCGGCGATCGCCACGGCCGGGACCTCCCGGCGCCGGCGCGCCACGCGCATGGTCTCGCGCGAGGTGGACATGCCGGCGATCTGGCGGCGCAGCTTGGCCATCCGCTCGCGGATGCGGCGGCGGTCCAGCTCGATCTTGGTCTCACCGGGGCCGCGCCCGCCGATGCCGACGCCGCCCGCGGCCCGGCCGCCGACCTGACGCGACAGGTTGCCGCCCCAGCCTCGCAGGCGCGGCAGCAGGTACTGCAGCTGCGCCAGCTCGACCTGGGCCTTGCCCTCGCGGCTCTTGGCGTGCTGGGCGAAGATGTCGAGGATGAGGGCCGTGCGGTCGATGACCTTGACCTTCACCACCTCTTCCAGCTCGCGCAGCTGGGCGGGGGTCAGCTCGCCGTCGCAGATCACGGTGTCGGCGCCGCTGGCCGCGACGATGTCGCGCAGCTCCTGAGCCTTGCCGGAGCCGATGTAGGTCGCCGGGTCAGGCTTGCTCCGCCGCTGGATCAGCCCGTCGAGCACCTGGGACCCCGCGGTCTCGGCCAGGAGCTTCAGCTCCAGCAGCGAGTTCTCCGCCTCGCTCGCCGTACCGGATGTCCAGACCCCGACCAGCACCACCCGCTCGAGGCGCAGCTGCCGGTATTCGACCTCGGTGACGTCCTGGAGTTCGGTGGACAGACCCGCGACGCGACGCAGCGCGTAGCGCTCTTCGAGGTCCATCTCGCCGATCTGGATATCTTCGTCGTGCATTCGTGTCATCTCTAGTAGGGAACGCCTGGACACCTCGGTGTCTTCCCCGATGGTGACACGTCGCGCCCCGGGAAGGCACCCGGATTATCGGGCAAGAAACGTGCCCGGTGATCGCCTGGGGTCCCCGTGGACCCATCCGGCCTGCGCCGCGGCGACGTGGGGCACGTTTCTCACCCGCGGGCGAGCACCCGGGCGTCGCCGGCGCCGGTCTCGACCTTGATCTTGCGCGGCGAGCCGGGGTCGTCCTGGACGGCGATCTCGTCGTCGCCCACCCCGGTGGTCACCTGCACGTCGTAGGACTCCTTCGGCAGCGTCACGGTGGCGTCGCCGGCGCCGGTCTCCACGCTCACGTTGTCCGGCACGGCCGAGTAGGCCAGCTTCACGCTGCCCGCGCCCGAGTTGGCGGTCAGCCTCTTGCCGGTCAGCCCCTCGGCGGTGATGTCGCCCGCGCCGCTCCTGACCCCGACCTCCCCCGACAGGGCCCTGAGCGTCATGTCGCCGGCGCCGGTCTCCAGGTCCATCGCGAGCCCCTTGGGCACCTCGATCCGGTAGTCGACGCCGCAGGAGTTGAGCACCTTGTTGCAGTCGTAGGACAGCTCCAGCACCCCGCCGTCCACGCGGTGCTCGGGCTTGGGCTTGTCGTCGCGCCAGTGCAGCGTCTCGGTCACGCGGATGCCCGAGCGGTCCGACTCGGTGATCACCACGTCGCCGGCGTCGCTCCTGAGCTGGATCTTGGTCACCTCGTCGCGGACGTCGTAGGAGTTCTCCTCCTGGTGGGTGGGACCGCCGATGCTGTCGACGACGCCGCAGCCGGTCAGAAGGGCGCCGGAGACCAGCGCCCCGGCAATCACGAGCTTCTTCATGGCTCAGATCCTTCCCTGCGGGTAGGGACCGCACATCGGGGTTTCCCCGGGCGTGACCCCAGGGCCAATGTCAGGAACTTTAGGGGTCTGGCGTTGGCCGTTGGGCG
>NZ_MSZZ01000059.1 GCF_002093975.1 Thermoactinospora rubra | reverse complement strand
CGCCCAACGGCCAACGCCAGACCCCTAAAGTTCCTGACATTGGCCATCCGGCAGACTCCCAGGCAGGGTGACCGGACGACTGGGGGCGCCAGGTCCGGGTGATGAGGAGTGACACCGCCCGGGTGCGGGTCCTCCGGCTGGAGCGGTGAGTTTCGGCCTCCGCAGCGGTCTGTACCGGGCGGAGAGGAGTTGTGTGATGCCTGACCCTGTGCAGACATCCGCCGAGATGAGCGCCGAGTCCTTCGTGGCCGCCCTCCGGGCGCATGGCTCGCCCGTTGACGTCGACAAGAACCGGCGTCATTTCCGGACATCGAGTGATTTCCTAGGCGTGCGCATGGGCCAGGTGTTCGCCCTCGCCAGGCAATACGTGGATCTGCCGCCCAGCGAGATCGACAAGGTGCTGGACAGCTCCATCCACGAAGTACGCGTCGGCGCGGTGAGCATCACCGGGCTCGGGCGTTGCGCCGGCGGAGGCAGGCGCCGATCATCGCGTTCTGCTCGTCGTGGGTGCGGTGGCCGGCGCCGTTGAGGGTGTAGTACCGCAGCGCGGCAGACTCCGACTCGATCCTGTTCAACCACGAGCCGTAGGCGGGCGGGAACACCAACCCCACGTCGTTCTCGCCGGCCCGGGCGCGGACCTGCGGGTGACAACCTCTCGTCGGGCCAGCCCGGGTGATGACTACCATCCCGTTGGGCCACTGGGTCTTCAACGCGCCGAAAGAACGACTCGGCCAAGGCATTGTCCCGGCACCCGTACGCCGGCGGACCTGCGCATGCCGTACCGGCCAGATGCCGCCCGCATTCGTCATAGCGAACCCTTCCCCGGCGGGGATGTAGGTGATGTCGCCGACCCGCTGACCCGGGCGGGCCCTACTCCCGGTGTCGTAGCGCGGCCGGCCGTTGATCCCGGTGCAGTAGCGCAGATGACTCCGCTTGAGGGACGCCCCCGAACAGTGACCGGACGACGATTGCGGTCATGAGGATCCCGGCCGGGACATCCATGGGGTCGGGTTGCACCGGCCTGCCGCGGGTCGCGGGTGCTCCTGTCCGCCGGCGTGGCGCGGCGGCAGCACACCGAACTCGGTGCAGCCCTGCGCCGTCGGCTGGCCTGGTGAGCGGGATGTCCGACAGCACGGGGGAAGTCCCCGTCGCACACATTGATCATGAGAGGACGATCGTCGTGAAGATCCGACTGGTGACATGCGCAAGCATGGCCGTGTTGAGCGTCGGTGCGGGCATGGTGACGGCGGTTTCCACGCCTCAAGAGACGAGGGTTGTGCTGGCAGGCGCAGGTAGAAGACGCCGGGCTACGCAGCCTGGCCGGATCTGACCTCCTCCGTCTCCTGATCCTGCACGCAGAGTGACGCCGTCACAAGAAGTGGATCGGAACCCACGCACTTGGTCGTCGACATCGAACCAGGGGTGCAGGTCAAGGTGGATCGGCTGACCGTGAGTCTCCATGAGTGGCCGTGGTTCCTCGCCTGTTCCGGCACGGATCTGGCACACGATCATGGCCTGACCTCTTCCTTACCATCACGATCATTGCCCGCGTTGCACGGCTCTCGATCTCTTGGCTTGAGTCGAAGTGTCGCAGAGCCGGCGAAGGCGTTCCGCAGGCGTCATGCCCGACACTCCTCATGGTCTTCCGGCCGTGCCGCGGAAGCCCGGCACCCGGCCGGGTGCTTGTCACGGGCTGCCGATTTCCTGCGGGGCGCGATTCAGAGGAGGCCGGCAATGGCAGCCGGCCGCGAGACGCCGCCGGGCGAACTTCGAGGATCATCAAAAGAATTGCTTTACCTGTCCGTCGTCCCGGATACTCAATGCTGTTCCGGCGTCCGACAGTTCTCGGGAACGAGAAAGAGGGCCCATGAAATCAATAACTATGAAATGCGCCACTCCAGCTCTCCTGGTCGCCTCTCCGGCGTTCGTCGGGGGAGCGGGGACGGCCTCGGCGGCCGCCGCCGGGGCAACTTGAAACGTACACTCGGCCGGTCAACTCGCCGGCCTGCCTGGACTGACCCGGATGTCAAAGGCAAGCACGAAGCTCCAGTCCTGACCTCACCTGTTCATCGGATGCCCGGCCCGGGCTGGACTCACGCTCGACACCCCGGTAACCCCATGGCCGACTCTACAAATTCGACCTGCGCAGCGGCCATCGCTCCGGCTTCACGGCGGCTTCCGCCGTCCGCCTGATCGATGGGCTCGAAACACCTGCCATCCGCAGACAAGGCAAGCGTAAGTGCTGTCACTCAATCTTCTGGGCCCGGTAGAGGCCACCGTGAAAGGCCGGACGATGCCTCTGGCAAGCGAAGGCCCCGGCATCGTGATCTGCTCACTGGCCCTTTCTCCAGGCATACCGGTCAGCTGTCAAAACCTCTATGAGGCACTCTGGGGTGACTACCCGCCGAAATCCTGCCGTCAATTACTCAATCATTTCATTGCCGGATTGAGAATCCGTTTGAACCTGCGAAGCGACGAGCTCATCGTCCAAGCCGGCGGCGGATACCTTCTCGCGGCACCTCATGAATTCAGCGACCTGCAGAGATTCCACCGGTATCGCCGGTTCGCCCGGCACCTGGCGGCCCAAGGCCGTGCTCGTGAGGCTGCTGCCGTGTACGCCAAGGCCCTTGCGCTGAACCGCGGAGCGCCCTTCGGCGGCGCGGGCCAAGGGTGGCTCCGCGCGGCCGCCACCGGCGTGAGGGACATGATCCGCAGCACCGAGGCCGAGGCCCTCCGGCTCCATGAGGAGCAGTTATCGGGTGCGCAACCGTGTTGAGCGGCTCGCCCCGGCATGCGACGGCGCTCACGACGCCCGGACGGGACGGCGGGAGGCGGCCAGGGCGAGAAGGCCGATGGCGACCAGCGCCCAGCTTCCCGTCACCGGGAAGTAGATGACGCACATCGGCACGCCGAGCGCGAGCAGGTACCAGCCGACCTGGGCGGGGAGGCGGCCGGCGGCGCGCAGCGCGTATCGGGCCAGGGTGCCGATGGCCAGCAGTGCCACCCCGCAGGCCAGGAACCACACACTTGCCTCGCGCGCGAAGTAGTGGGGAGCGGCGACGTCGACATTGGTCATGAAGAAGCCGTCGCCGGCGATGCCGACCCAGTCGTGCGGTTGCGCGAACGCCCAGACGAAGTGCAGCAGGGCGGTCGCGATGATCAGCCGGGGAACCCAGCGAGCGAGCGTGGTCATGGACGGTCACTCCCCTCGCCCGGCGCCAGGCGCAGGGCAAGATCATAGATATCTCTCAACTCGGCGGCAGGGACAGGCGGGATCACGTGTTGCGACCCGACAAACACCAGGTAGAGCAGGCTGGCCATGGCCGCGCTATCGGCTTCGCCGCCCACTTCCCCCCAGAGCCGCCGCAGGTAGTCAAGGCGCAGCTCGTCCACCTGCGCCTGCATCGCGCGGACCTCGTCATCCTGCAGTGCCCAGGCCCTGATGGCGGGCTCCAGTCCCGGGTCTTCGTCTTCCAGGACAAGGGCGAGCAGGCGGTCGAGCCTGGCCCGGGCGGTGGTGCCGGCGCTCTCGGCGGCGGTGATGTAGCGGTGGGTGTGCTCGGCGGCGAAGTGCTCCAGGAGTTCGGTCTTGTAGCGCGCCATGCTCTTGAAGTGGTGGTAGAAGGAGCCCTTGGTCAGGCCGAGCAGTCCGGCGAGTCGCTCGATCGTGAGCCCGGGGACGCCCTCGTCGGACAGCACCCGTAGTCCCGCTTCCAGCCACTGCCGCTTCCCTGCCATGATGTCCTCCTTGCTGGGACCATACCATACTGTACGGTATGGTATCGGGTTCAACGTCGGCTACCTCGACCCTTACACGGGTGAAGTCCTCCCGACCTGGGAGCGAGCCAATCATGATCGATATCCGAGACAGGAGACGTTTTTGCTGTTCGTCGGAGACGACTGGGTCGAAGACCACCACGACGTCGAGCTGATGGATGCCTCAGGCCGCTGGTCCGGCCGCGTGCGGATGTGCTCCCGCCGGCACGGTCGTGTCCGCCGGGCCCAGCCTTGCTCGGCCGGCCATGAGGTCGCGCATCGTCATGCTCTGCATGCTCTGCCTGTGCGGGGTCATCGCCATGGCGGGGCCCGCCCAGCGGGAAGGAGCGGTCCCGGGCGCACGCCGCCTGAACATTCGTCCAAGACGGCGGCTGCGGTGTCGGACACCTGCCCTCATGACATCGCCGACCGAAGGACCGGCGCACCGGCCGGGGCGCGCCTCGCCGGGCATGCGCCTCCGGCCCGCCATCGACTGGGACCGCGCTTCCGACGAGAAGATCATCGCGTTCCGCACGGCGACGAACGCCGGAAGATCGTCCCCCATGGCCCGCTTCGTCCTGAGTTTCCCTGACCGCCGCGAGCTGATCGACAACGGCTCGCGCCATGACGACGTTCCCCGCTCGACGTTCCAGCGCGTTCCCGAGCCCAAGCTCGGGAAGGTACGACTGCGCCTGGACGTCACCGTCCCCGGGCTCGATGCGGCGCGCTCGCAGATCGAGCGACCCCGCGCGTCACCCCCCACACGCTTTCTCACGACGAGCGGGCAGAGCCGATCAGG
Organism: Thermoactinospora rubra; assembly: GCF_002093975.1. GTDB lineage: Bacteria > Actinomycetota > Actinomycetes > Streptosporangiales > Streptosporangiaceae > Nonomuraea > Nonomuraea rubra_A. The sequence continues at coordinate 63,180 of NZ_MSZZ01000059.1, read as the reverse complement.
CTCGTCGGGCGAAGAGCAGGCCGCGCAGCGGATGCCAGTCACGATCGCGAGCGAAGGACAGGGACCCCATGATGCACACACGAGGTGGGATGAAGACGGGATACCGGCCCCGTTTCGGCGGCGGCGCGGCGGTGGCCACTGCGCCCGGTGGAGAACGACGCGCAGGAGCGCCGCCCGGCCGGGTCGGCCGCGGGGCTCCGGCTCCCTGCTCAGGAGTGATCGGGCGGTGAGGTTCCTCGTCCTGGGGCCGCTCGCCGTCGAGCCGGAGGGCATGGCGCGGCGCCCCGTGCCGGGCGCCAAGAACCGCGTGCTCCTGGCGAGCCTGCTCCTGCGCGCCAATCAGGTGGTTTCCATCGACCAGCTGGCCCAGCGGCTGTGGGGTGACGACCTGCCCCGGGATCCGCGCAGGGTGGTGCAGACGTATGTGGTACGGCTGCGCCAGTGGCTGGGCGACGGCGAGCAGACCATCCGCAGCCACGGCGGCGGCTACCTCGCCGCCCTGGAGCCGGAACGGCTCGACATGCTCGCCTTTCAGCGCCTGCTCACGCTGGCGGGCCGGGCCGGCGACGCCGAGCGGGAAAGCCTGCTGCTGCGCGAGGCCACCGGGCTGTGGCGCGGCCCCGTCTGCGACGACGTCGCCTCCGACGTCCTGCACCAGGTGGATGTTCCCGTGCTGGAAGAGCAGTACCACACCGCACTCGAGCGGCGGATAGACCTCGAGCTGCGTGCCGGGCGGCAGGGCGCACTCATCGCCGAGCTGCGCTCCCTGACCGCCCAGCACCCGCTGCGGGAGCGGTACTGGGCCCAGCTCATGACCGCGTTGCACCGCGGCGGCCGCCGGGCCGAGGCGCTGACCGCCTACCGGACCGTGGCCCACCATCTGTGCGAGGAGCTCGGCATCGCTCCCGGCGGCGAGCTCCGCCGGTTACACCACGCCATCCTCACCAGCGGTGACCGGCACGCGGAGCGCGCAGCGCCGGAAGGCGGCCCCGGCCCGTCCCGTGCCGAGGCGCCTCCCGGCTCCGCTGGGGATCACCCGAGCATGCCGGGATTCTCCGAACTCGACCTCGGCCCGCCGGACGAGGTCCGGGTCCGCGTGGTGCAGCATCCCGGCGCGACGCTGCTGTCCCTGCTGGCCGACAGCATCGGAGGCCGCCCGCACGGGGTGCCGGCCCGCTGGCGGCGCACGGTCAGCCAGCTCGTCGCCGACGCGGGCGGCGACCTGCTGGCCCCCCTGTTCGACGCGCGGGCCCCCGTCGTGCCGGACTGCTTGAGCCCCACGGCCTCCATGCCGTTCATAGAGCCCGCAGCCGGGATCGAAGCGCGAACCTTCCTCGACGCGCTGGCCGACCTGGACGCCGACGTTCTGCTGGCGGAGCTGGCCGCCGAGTTCGGCACGGATCTGCCCGCGCCATGGCGTCCGGTGGTCAACCGGCCCCGCTGGTGGATCGGCCGGTACGCCCGCCTCATGCGGCTGCTGTGGCAGGAGTTCGAGCCGGCCTGGCGGCGCGCCGAGCCATTGCTGCGCAGGGAGAACGAGCGGGTCGGCATTGCGGCGGTCACCGGATCTTTGGAGGCCGTGCTGGGCGGCCTCAGCGGCCGGCACCGCTACGCCGACGGCCTGCTGCAGCTCCCCGACCCGCACGGCAAGCGGTTCGAGTTGTCCGGCAGGCGGCTGGCGTTCGTGCCGGTCATCTCCGGAGACAGGGCGTGCCTGTTCAGCTTCGACCAGCCGGGGCTGGTGTGGGTGGGCTACCCCGTACCCGGGCTCGGCCAGGCCTGGAATGAGCCCGGCCGGCGCCCGCCGCGAGGCGGCGCCCTCGCCCAGGCACTGGGCGAGACCCGCGCCGACATCGTGCGGCTGGTCCAGACGCCACGCACGATGAGCGAGCTCGCCGCCCTGCTGTCCCGATCGCCGGCCACGACCACCTACCACTGCCGGCAGCTCGTCGCGGCAGGCCTCCTGCGGCGCGAGCGGCGGGGCCACCAGGTGTGGATCAGCCTCACCGACAAGGGCGCCGCGCTGCTCGAGCTCCTGGCTTGAGCCGAAGGGCTGAGTGAAGGCGTTCTGTAGGCGCTGTGGTCAACACTCCTCATGGTCTCTGGCCAAGCCGTACATCACCAAACGGAAAGAACGCCAAGTTGATAAAGAACCACCTGCGCAAGCTGATGACCCTCAGCCTCGCCACGCTCGCCGCGACCACGATCGCCTCCGCCACCGCCGCGCCGGCCAACGCCGGCATGCGCGGGTGCAACGGAATGATCTGCGTCAACATCGACGGAAGCGGGCTCAGGGTCAACACCGTCAGGGCGAGCCTGACGTGGGGAAGCTCGTTCTACGGCAGGCTGCACATCTACGGGGGCGGCCTGGACAAGTGGTCGGCCATCGATCATTGGGCCCACGGCGAGGGTCTCCTCCAGGAGGTCTACCGTGACCTGCCCAACCGGGCATGGGTGTGCGCCGAAGGCTGGAGGTACAACGGCAACGTCAAGGGCAGCCTGGTCGGCCGGGCTTGCGGAGAGATCAGGGGCTGACACCCGCCCTGACGGCCGCCGGTCGCCGGTGACGTTCCGTCCTGGCCACGCCTTGGAGGAAGCGGGAGAGAGAGGGTGCTCGCGTCCGTCGAAGCGACGGGGCGAGCACCCTCTCGTGCTGTGCGGCCCCGTCCCCATGTGGGAACACCCCTCAGCCGCTGCGGAAGACGCCTGAGCCGTTCCGCCGGGAGCGGTCGTGGTGCGCTTCTGAAGGCGCGCTGTAGGCGCCGCTTGATCGAATCGTCGCATCGCCAACGGAAGGAGACGACGATGCGAACCTTGGCCAGGCGCGCCGCGGGACTGCTCGTGGCCGCCGCGATGCTGGGCGGCGTCCAGACGGTCGCCGCGTCAGCCGCAAACGCGCAGAACCCGGGCTCCGCGCACGCGCAGAGCACGGGCCCCGTCCAGCCCATGGGCTGGGTACTCTACCGCGTCTACCCGGACGGGTCTGACGCCTCGCGAAGCAGGTGCCACTCTGACGGGCGGAGCCTGTTCGGCAACCAGTACAAGTGCTCGCTGGGGGGCGGTCGCTGGATGCTCTACTTCTGGTCCTGACCCGCATGTGCGTGAGGAGTGGCGCCGTCGGGCGCCGCTCCTCACCTGTCGCACGTGCTCGGCGACACCAAGCGCCTATCCAGAAGTTCTGCGCGTAACCGGTGTGAGACCGCCGGGGAACGTGGGTATGTCGGCTGGGCCGCCGGTGCACGGCCGACTTCCTGGCGCTACTGGAGCAACTGCGGGCCGCCGCCCCGGCCATCGTGGTGATCGTCGACAACGACAGCATCCGCCACGCCCGGGCGGTGGCCCGCTACCTGCACGACCACCCGCGGGTGGAGGTGTTGTACGGGGCAGGCTACAGTCCGCACGACAACCCGGTGGAGCGCATCTGGGCCGCGCTGAAGGCGTTCATCGCCAACACCGCGGTCAGCCGGCCAGGCCGGCTGCGACAGATCCACGCCTTCTTCCGCGCCCGCTCACCGGACCGGCTGCCGGCCGCTGCCGCCCCGCGGACCGGCCCCTGGCTGCCCGCGGGTTACCAGCGAAACTTCTGGAATGCCGCTTAGTCGAAGTTAGTCGAAGAGTGACAGCAGGGCGTCGCCGCGTGCCGTACGGCGGACCCGCACCTCGCGGCCGTGCCGCTCGCGGACGACCAGGTCGCCCGCGACCAGCCGGTCACACTGGTAGGTGACGGCGCTCGGCACGGTGTGCAGCCGCCCGGCCAGCTGGCCCATCGACATCGGCCGGTCGAGCAGGCGCAGGATGGTCGCGCGCATCGACCCGAGGACCATCTCCAGGTCGTCCTCGCCGCCGGCGCGAGGGGACCACAGCCCGTGCCCGCCGGCGAGGGGATAGGCCAGCCAGACGTGGTCGGGCTGGTCGAGGCTGCAGATGAACGCATCCCTGCCGGCCAGCATGGGGACCAGCACGATACGCCGCCCACCCAGCTCGAACTGTCCGGCCTGCTGGTCGGCGATGCGCAGCACGTCGCCGTCCAGCCATACCTTCGGCGACAACGACCCGAGCAGGGCGGGCAGCCCGCCGCGGACCGCCGCGGCACCCACCCTGGCGATCTCCCGGTCCAGCGAGGCGTGAGCCCGCCGCCACAGGGGCGCGGCCACCTGCCACACCTCGGACAGGGCCGTGGCGTACCCGCGCAGCCAGCGCTTGGGACGCCGCAGATAGGGCCACCAGTGCGCGGGCGGCTGCTCCCCGCCGAAGGCCTGCTCCAAGTCCTCGGCCAGCTCGTCCGGCGAGGCGTCGCGCAGCCAGTGGACCTGCTCCTCGAGCGTGCTGTCCCGGGTCGGGGGCAGGGGGACCACGCTGTCGGGCGCCACGGAGTACCCGGGCGCGGTGAGGGGCCGCACGACGTCGAGGGTCTCGAGGCTGACCGCGCACTGGACGTGGCGGCGGAGGTGGGCGGGCAGTCCCCGGCGCCGCCCGCCGACGGCGTCCGTGAGCATGGACAGGATGCTGAGATGCGGCACGAGCGAGACCGAGACGGGCGCCGCGCCGTCGAGCCGGAGCTCGGTCCAGACTTGATGAGCCACCGATCCCGGCAAGGTGCGCCCCGGTCGGTGCGCCGGTCGTGCGGTCAGCGATGTCATGCGGGCAGCGTGTCCGGCACCGCCCCGCGGGGAGACGGCGCCGTCGTCGGTTACCTGCAAGAGATCCATCGGTTCACGCATGTGCCTCGCTGTGCTCCCTCACTGGCGGCCGGCAGCTGGTATTCCAGCTCGCCCAGCGTCAGGTCCAACTCCTCGGCCACCTTCGCCGTGTCCACGCTCCCTTCCTACGGGCTTTCGGCAAGGGCGATTTCACCCATTGCGGACGTGTCTAATAGCCGCCGCCTTCAGGACGCCTTCAATCGGCGCGCAGGCATTCGATGGCAGCGCGGGTTGGCGCGCCTGGGTCGCGTACTCAGAAGCCTTTTAAGTGACGGCGGGCAGCTTCGAGCCGGTGCTGCGGGTGGCAGGGTGGGGCGAGCCCGTGCCCCCTCCGCTCGGGCGGGCGATGGCCGTCTGGGGTGCCGTCTTGGGCGCTGCTGGTGGCCGGCGTGTCGCTCAGGCTCGCGGCGGCCGACGCCCAGGAATGTTCGAACAAGGCCGGCAGCCCGGCGACCGGGACGGGCGAGTGCACCTCGAGGTAGTCTCCCTCGGGGTCCGCGGGGTCGAGGGCCGGCAGGGTGGTCCTCCGGTCCACGATGTCAAGCTCGGTGGGCGGGGCGGCCAGCCGCCGGTGCTCGCCGTCGAGCGCGGCGATGTCCTCGGGGTTCACGTCCGGGACGAGGGAGCCGAGGGGCGCCATCGTGCGCAGCCGCACGCCTCGGCTGCGGCGCTGCCGGGCCTTCGGCAGCGCCCGCCGTACCGCCTCCTCGCCGAACGCCATGGATCAGAGGGACCATGCTTCGTGGATCGTCGTCGAGGCCGACGAGCTGGGCCGTCCGGCGCTGTTCTGGACGATCCTCGGCCTGCCCGGCACCGGCCTGCCGGCGATCCGGACGACGGCCCGCTCACACGGCACGTACTGCATCGAGAGGGGTTCCTACGCTCGCCCGATCAGGTGGATGTTCCTTTGGCGTCAGCGCCTCACGAGCTCGTACACCTCGAAGAGCTGATCGATATCGGCGGTCAGCCCTGTCACCTCGTTGATCACTGCCCACAGGAAGTCCTCATCGGGACCCCACGACGGCATCTCGACCTGGGATTCCACCGGCAGCGGCGTGCCGACATCCACCACGGGCTCGCCGTTGTGAAAGACGCTGCTCCGGACCAGCGTGCCGTCGTCGTAGAGCCATAGCCCGTAGATGCTCGAGACGCTGGAGAACAGGACCGCCAGGGCTCGAGTGCCTTTGAGCGTCGTGAGCGCGCCGGATTCGAGTCGCCGGTCGATGTCGGTCACGATTCGCTGGTCCGTGTCCCACACCTGGCACCAGCCGTTCTCTACGGCCAGATACAGGCGTTGACCAGGACTGTGACTCCATGCGTGGTCGGCGCTCAACCGCTCGCCACTCGGCGCGTAATCGGAATCGTCCGACAGAGCGCCGACGACCTCGGCAATCGACCGGCCACGGACGAACAGCGCGGAAGTGTTCCATCCCATGCTGGGCGATCTTCGTTCTGCCCGGGCGGCGCGTCAACCGAAGCACACGCGATCTTCTCCGTCCTGCGTCGCGTGGCCTGCTCAAACAGGGCAGTCGGAGGACCAAACGGCCGCTCAACTGGCCAGACCCTCGGGTCCGAAGGTGGCCAAGAGCTTGCGGCTTCGTCCCGGCCTCATGCGGTGATGGCGGCATGGCCGATCCGGTCGACTTCTGGACTCGGATTGCCGCTCTAAAGGTCCCCAACGCCTCCGGTCAGCCCGGGAGGCGACCGGCGTGGTTCGCCCGCGGACGACCGCCCAGGCGTCCGTCACAGGGCCCGGCCGCCCCAGCTCGTCGTGGCTGATGACCGCGCGGATCCGCCGCATCCGCCCGTCGTGATCGACGCCGTACGGCAAGCCCCCGGCGAGGACGGCACGCCGACGAACCGGCGTATGTGGTCGGAGATCGATGGCGACGGCATCTGCCTGGACGCCGAAGGCGCGATCTGGGCCAGGAGCGACGAGCGTGGACTCGCCTGCCAGAAAGTACAATCCCGATGTTTGATGCGTGCTTCACGACTGGTTTCCTTGATCCTGCTCTTGCAGGCGCGGGGCGGGATGACCGCCGCCGAGCTGGCACGCGAGCTCGAGATCTCCGAACGCACGATCCACCGCGACGTCCTGGCCCTGTCGGAGGCGGGCGTCCCGGTCCACGCGGACCGCGGACGCGGGGCGGCTACCGCCTGCTCGACGGCTACCGCACCCGGCTGACCGGGCTGGACCGGGCGGAGGCGGAGGCGCTGTTCCTGTCGGGGGTGCCCGAGACGTCGCTGCGCGAGATGGGCCTGGCCGAGGCGGCGGCGACGGCCCGGCTGAAGGCGTCGGCCGCCTTGTCGCCCGCGTTGCGCGACGCGCCGTCGTCCGCCGCGCAGCGGTTCCACCTGGACGCCCCCGGATGGTTCGCGCCCGGCGACCGGTCGCCGCCGGCTGGCACTACCGGGCTCTGGGGCGTCCGTAGCCTTCTGTTCGTGTACGGCTGGGCCTCAGCGGTGTACGGCTGCGCCCGGCGCAAGGCTGCAGTGAGCCTTTTTCATCCATGGGTGACCTCGTCGTTATGCAGGACGGCGATGGCCTTGCACAGGCGTCCCGCTTTCAGTGAGCGATTTTCATCCCGAGTGGCGGACGTCTTCGATGGCTTGAAGGACGAGGATGGCCTGGGTGATCCCAGTCATGCGGCGAGGACAGCAGCCCAGGCGAGCCGGGGCCTTCCACGTCTGGAGCATGACCACGGCACGCTCGCCGATGGCACGGATGTGGCGTGGGAGCGGTCGACCGACTTGGTGGCGCGACAGGCGCGACTGATGACCATGCCGCTTGACGGGTGTGCCGGTGCCTGCCAGGCCCTTCATTCCGGTCAGACGGCGAGGTCGGCGTCTTGAAGGAATCGGCCATCGTCGGTCCCGGACGCTGATCCGGGGTCATGCAGAACCTCGGCCAGCATGCCGACCTGTTCCAGATCGCCGGCGCACGGGAACAACAGGACGTCGGTGCAGCCGGCTTCCGACAGCCGTAGCAGCTCTGTGCGGATCTGATCGGCGCTGGTCAGCGTGTCGGCACGGGCGGGGTCGAAGTAGTCCGGCCCGTAGTAGTGGCGGATGTAGTCATCGGCGACCTCGTCCGCGTTCGGGCCCAGGCTGAAGTAGCGTCCGGTCACGATCCGGGGCCGGCCGTGGCGTCCGGCCTCGGCCCAGGCTCGCTCCACAGCCGCTCTGCCCTCGTGTAGGAGGGGAAGGTCGAACAGCGGCGCCACCCAGCCCTGGCTCATGGCCGTCGCGGCTCGGGCGAACGACTTCGGGACCATGCCCGCCAGCACGATCCTCGGCTGGTCCTGCCTGTGCCGCCAGCATCGTTCCATGATGGCGAGCATGCTCTCGAACAACGCTCCCCGGCCGGTCAGCGGTACTCCGCTGGCCGCATAGTCCGCAGGCCAGCCGCCCATGCCCAAGCCGGCGGTCAAGCGCCCGCCCGAGAGGCGGTTGACCGACGACAGTTGCTTGGCCAGCAGGGCCGCATTGCCTCGCCAGCACACGTTCACCACCGTGGTCACCAGCTCCACCCGGCTGGTGCACACCGCCGCCGCGGCCAGCGCGGTCAGCGGATCGAGGTTGTCGTAGACCAGACGATCGATGACACCGACCGACTCGAACCCCGCGCTCTCGGCCTCGACGGCCCAGCGGCCCAACAGCGTCATATCCGTCTCCGGCACAGCCGCCGGCAGCCCGATTCCCACTCTCATGCCGTTCATCCTCCGAGGTCACACCGCAGGAGGTCTTGCAGAAATCGGACATGCGGCCGCTGATGGCCGCCGACAGTCACCGCGCAGCGCTTCATGAGGTGACTTGGCCAGTCCTGGTCGTGGGAGGGGCCTGCCGGGGGTCAGCCTGGGGGAGTTCCGGAGCGGCCAAGTCCGCCATCTTGCGGGAAAGCCCACACGCTCGACGGGTGTCGGCCCCCGCCGTGACGCCTGCCTCCACTCGCGAGGCCGGCGTGATGTCCATGATGAACACGCAGATGCCGGGACGTTGTCCTCGGATCATGACGGTGGGACGCCCGCCCACACGTTTCACCTTCTCGATGTGCAGCGTTGGCGGAAGGGCTTTGATGCCGTATTCGTCATAGATGACGATGTCGAGCAGGTAGGTGTCCACCGGGCCGCGCCAGGCAGGTACGCGCGCTGCCGATCCGGCGGGCCTGTCCGGCGGAACGCTCGATGCCCAGCTCCGCTGCGGCGCGGGCGGACATCAGGTCGCTGGGTTCCATGCGGGCGGTGGGAGTGGTGGGCGCCGTCTGCCTCGCCTGGGGAATCCTGGGGTCCGGAGGTGACGGTTGACCGCCCGGCGCCTGGCCGTACGGCTCGCCGCCCGCTCTGCCCACGAGGCCGCAACCCGCAATGGCGGCCACCATGACGCCAAGGACTGCCGCCACCAGGGCTCGTGCCTTCATCACCGTTCTTTTCCATCCGGCATGGCCGGCACGCCGCCTAGAGGCGGTTCCGGGATCGTCACGTCGGATGCGGCGAACATACCGAGCCTCCAGAATCCATGGGGTCGTGCGGGCGCTGTGGAGGCGCCGTTCGAGCCCACCCCTTCCGGCTTGTGCTGGTTGGTGATGCTCTTATCGGCTGTGCCGTACACTTCGGTAAGAGGGCGAGCTCGCTTGATCATCATATTCTCAATATTGCGATCACGCGAAGCGGCTTCGCGTGAAGTGGGCTCAGGCGGCCTGCGGTTCTGCCGATCTAAGCCGAAGAATCATCGATTATTCCGCTAGGTTCAGCTACCGTCCTGCCTTTTCAACTCCGTCAGCCGGTGGGCGTCGGCGCTAGTGAGGGTTAGCCCGTACACCGCTCTTAGTTGTTGTATCTTCTCGAGAGTTTCCTCTGAGAAAGGCGTCTTGCCCTCGAAGGCGTGCAAGGCGATACCTTCGACCAGGTCGCCCAAGGACATGTCCAAATATTCGGCCAAGCCTTTAAGGACCTTGAGCAGGCTTTTCTCGATCCGCAAGCCCGTCTGCGTTCTCTCAACTGTTACCATCCTACCATCGTACCATTGTCCGATTTATGGTCCCAGCTGTTGGGGCAAAGGGTTGACAGGTTAGGCCACACGCCCGCGGGGCGCTGGCGCGAAGACCGCCGACCACGTCCATGGAGTCGGCAAGTCATGCCTGCTCCGTTCTGGATCTCCCGCCGATCGCGCTGTAATGCCGACTATCGTTGCCTGCTTCGTGGCGGCAGCCTGTAATGGCGCCTGTGGTTTCGCGTCGGCAAGAGCGCCGAACCGCCTCCGTGTTGTGCCATCTGCCAGTCGCCGCATTCACCGGAGAGCGCAGTCACTCGGCCGATGGATCGAATGCCCGCAATAGGTTGGCGTTGAGATGCCGTATATGCCGAGCACTGATGTCTTTTCATCCTCCGTCGGAGGCTTGCAGGTCACATCATGATCGTGACGTGGCCGTTGCCTGACGACGTAGAGAAACCCCTAGTGGGCGGGTTGATCACCACAATCCATCCGCCAACACCAGGGGCTCGGATGCTGTTCTACCGCGCCGCGGTCGATGTGTCGCGTGCAACGCTGAACTACGTCACCGGAATCATCCGGCGGCACCGCAAGACGATCGGCTCGCTGTGGCGGCGCCTCAACCCCGGCCAGCAGGCCCTGCTGGTCCTGGTCTACCTGCGCAAAGGCGAGACCTTCACCGAACTGGCCGCCGGATTCGGGGTATCGGTGGCCACCGCCTGGCGGTAGGTGGGGGAGACCGTCGCCCCGCTCCGCGCCCCCAAGCTCGACCAGGCCTCGCGCAAGGCCATCCGGGACGGGCTGCACTACCTGGGGCTGGACGGCATGCTCATCCGCACCGACCGCGTACGCGCCGACCGGCCCTTCTTCTCCGGCAAACACTGCTGCCACGGCATGAACATCCAGGTCATCACCTCACCAGACGGCACCATCATCTGGACCCCGGGCAGCCTGCCGGGCAAGAGCCACGGCCTGACTGCCGCCCGCATCTGGGGCATCCTGCGCGCACTGGACCGGGCCGGCATCCTCACCCTGGCCACAAGGGCTACCAGGCGCGGAAGGACCGATCGTCACGCCGTACAGGGGCAGGAACAAGCCCACATCGCAGAGGCGGGCCAACCGCGCCCACGCCCGCCTCCGCGGCTCCGGCGAACGCGCCAACGCCCAGCCCAAGTCCTGGCGCGTCCTCCGCAACCTCCGCTGCTGCCCGCACAACGCCGGACAGTTGGCAAGGCCATCGCCGTCCTGCAGAACTACGAGCTCAGCCACGGATGAAAAGGGGCAGTGGGCCCACAAGGCGGCGGAGTTCTCGCAGTAATAGCCCGGCAGCTTCTTTCAATGCAGGTCGTGTTGCCACTCGCGGTAGGACACGATGCAGAACTCGTTTCCCTCGGGGTCCTGCATGGTCAGGACCGAGCCTTCGTCGTAGTCGTGTCGCTCACCTGTCCAGCGCCCGCCGAGTCGCTCGATCTCCGAGCGCGCCGCATCGAGGTCGGGGACGGTGACATCCAGGTGCAGGCGCACCTTTCCGAGCTTGGGCTCGGGGACTCGCTGGAACGTCAAGCGGGGAACGCCGTCGTGGCGGGAGCCGACCGAGGCCCACCCCTCACCGGCCATCTCCGTGCTGCGCGGTCGGTGCAGCAGTTGGCTCCAGAACTGCGCCAGCCGGTCTGGATCGGCGCAGTCGATGGTCAGCCCGGTCCAGCGCGGTGTCGTGCTCGTCATCTTCATCTATCCATTCGGTCAGGGGCGGAGATGCGGCCGTGGACGACCGTGCTGACGACGTCAGCGCTTATGATCTCGCACTGGGCGATCACGTGTTGGTCAACGCACCTCAATCCTCTGCGCCGGAGGCGTTCTTGCCCTGGGTGTTTGCGTCACCGCACAGCGCCTGCCGGTAGAAGGCCGACAGCGCGTCGTCGATGGGGTGGTGCTGCGGCTTGCCCGAGGAGTCCAGCTTGTTCCACCGCACGAGGTTCATCGCGACCGACATCTGCCGCCTGCCGTCGGCGCGGGTCAAAGACAGCGTTTCGGCCCCCCAGACCGTGCCGTCGTGGCCCCAGAAGGTGCCGCAACCTGGGATCTTGACCTCATGCAAGCCGAGGCCATAGCTGATCTTCTTGCCCATGAGGCTGTGGACCGGGACCGTGCGCTGCATCTGCGCCAGCGATGATCGCTTGACGATCTTGCCGTCAAGCAGCCTGGCGTAGAAGCGGTTGAGATCCTCCATGGTCGATACCAGAGAGGCCCCTGTCCCCACCCAGGACATGTCATAGACGCTGTAGTCGCGCGGCGGGTCGATCAGGCCGTGCAACGCCTCATACATCCGCGGGTGCGGTCCCTTGATGCGCGGCCCGGCCGGAAACCCGGTGTGCCGGAGCCCGGCGCGCTTGATGACGTTCTGCGTGATGTACTTCTCGGCGGTGGTGCCGGTCACCCGCTCCAGGAGCTGGCCGAGAAGCAGGTAATTGGTGTTGGAGTACGCTCCCGGCGAGTCTCCGGGCTTGCCGACCGCGGGCGCCGCGAGCCCCATCTTGATCAGCTCAGCCGGGCGGAATCGCCTGAACCGGTTGTCGTCCAGGCTCTTGGCCGACACATCCGGCAGGGAAGGGAACTTCTGGAGGGACGGGAACGCGGAGAAAAGGTAGTCGGCGATGCCGCTGGTGTGGTTGAGCAGCATCCGAACAGTGATCTTCTTGCCGCGTTCGCCCGGCACCAGCTGCGGCAGATAGCGGCCAATCGGCGCATCCAGCCGGATCCGGCCCTTCTCGACCTGCTGCATGATCGCGACGGCGGTGAAGGTCTTGGTGATGCTGCCGACGCGCTGCCGCATGCCGGGCTTGACGGGACGGCCGGTCGTGAGGTCGGCGACCCCGGAAGCGCCGCGCCATACCCGGCCGGCATCGCGCACCTCGGCGTACACGCCCGGGATCCCCGCGCGGTGGACACCGTCCAGGGCGGACTCCAGCTCCGCAGGATCAACCCCGGTCAACCGGCTTGTGCTGCCGGCCAGCACAAGCTCCGTCGCTTGAGGCGCGGGAACCGCCGTCACCATGCCCGCACCGACGCTCAACACGGCCATGCTTGCGCATGTCACCAGTCGGATCTTCACGACGATCGTCCTCTCATGATCAATGTGTGTGACGGGGGCTTCCCCCGTGCTGTCGGACATCCCGCTCACCAGGCCAGCCGACGGCGCAGGGCTGCACGGAGTTCGGTGTGCTGCCGCCGCGTCACGCCGGCGGACAGGAGCACCCGCGACCCGCGGCAGGCCGGTGCAACCCGACCCCATGGATGTCCCGGCCGGGATCCTCATGACCGCAATCGTCGTCCGGTCACTGTTCGGGGGCGTCCCTCAAGCGGAGTCATCTGCGCTACTGCACCGGGATCAACGGCCGGCCGCGCTACGACACCGGGAGTAGGGCCCGCCCGGGTCAGCGGGTCGGCGACATCACCTACATCGCCACCGGGGAAGGGTTCACTGTGACTTGGGTGTACCCTCCCTGGCCTTGAGGTTTCCATGCGTCATCGTTGGGGTGCGGTGACGTCGGCAGGCTCGTGGCTGCCAGACGGTTATCCGCAGGGGAGTGGAAGACGGTTCCCGGTGCACCCTCTCTGGTGTGGCGCGTACTTATTTCTGCAAGGTGTTCCGACGGCTGCCCCGCTGCATATTTGCAGGAAATGAGCCTTGGAAGCTCTCCCGGTGGGACATAGTGGCGCGTCGTGGAGAGTCGTCCGGGTGGTGTGGTGCACATATGGCCGTGTCAGCCAAAAGGGCTACTCATATCACTGCTGCGGTATCTGGTGGCCGGCCCTCGACCCCGAAGATCCCGAGGGGGACTACCTCGAGGTGCACTCGCCCGTCCCGGTCGCCGGGCTGCCGGCCCTGTTCGAACATTCCTGGGCGTCGGCCACGCCCACCCCGGGACCGCTGACCGCCCGCGAGAGGCCGTCATCGAGCTCCTGGCCGACGGATACCCCAGTGCCGCCGCCGGCGCGCGGAGCCGCTTCCAGCTCGCCCTGATGCTCGGTGAGGAAAGCCGACGCCGCCGTTCGCCAGGCGGCCGAAACCAGCTGCCAGGCCCGCATCGACGCCGAGCAGACCGCAGTCGGCGAGTTGACCGGCGGACCTGTAGGCGCGGCACACCGAGTCGGCTGTAGATGACACATGGGTTCAGCACACGTGCCGGTAGGGCACACCCGGCAGGTGGCGTTCCCACTCGGCGACGGTGAGGGCACGGGCGGCCCGCCGGCACACCGCCTGTGCCAGGCGGTCCCCGTTCGTCGGCACTTCGAAAGTCGTGCGCCGACCGGCGGCCAGCAGGGTGCCGTCCGGGGTGAACGCCATATCCTCCACGATGTCGTCCACGGGCACCACGGCGAGCGGTGTCTTCGTGGCGGTGTCCCACACGTGGACGACGCCGCCGTCGAACCGTTGGCCGTGCGCGGCGACCAGGGCGCCATCGGGGCTGAAGACGATCAGGTCGGTGCTGACGTCGGTGCCCTGCCGCAGTGAAGGGGCCAGGGGAACGCGCCGCCGGAGGTCCCACAGGGTGATCCCGCCCCAGCTGCCACTGACCGCGATGACGGGCGTGGCCGGACTGGCGGCGACCACCGCGTGGCCGGCCACGGTGACACCGGGCCGGATCGGCTTGCCGGTGCGCAGGTCGAGGAACGTTCCGGTCTGCGACACCAGGGTGGTGCCGTCCGAGGCGACGGCGAACCTGCCCAAGCCGCCGGCCAGCCGCCGGTCGCTGACCACCTTGCCGGTGGCCGTGTCGAGCTGGACCAGGCGCTGGGCGGGCCGCGCGGGGTCGTCCGACACCAGGCCGGCCACGTAGACCCTGCCGTCGGGGGTGAACGCCTGTCCCTCGAATGCCCAGCCGTCCGGACGCGGGTAGATCCACCGGAGCCGGCCTGATGAGGTGTCGCGCCCTTCGACGGCCTCGCCGGAAGGGGTGACGCCCACCTGGAGTCGGCGGCCGGCCGCCCGCTCCAGCGGACCAGCCGGCCGCGACAGCGGAATCCTGGGGCGCAGGTCGAGCGTGACGATGGTGTCGTCACGCAGGTAGCGCAGGGCGGTGCCGTCCGGCTCCAGCCACACGGCCTGCGCCTGACCGTCGATCCTGTGTTCCAGCAGGCGGCGGCGAGCAGTCCACACGGTGATCGTGTCACCGGTGTATCCGGCCACGACCGTGCCGGCCGACCGGAGCCCGCCGGTCGCCGTATTCATCTGCTCGGATGCCGAGGCTTGCCAGAACGGCCCTTCGGTCCGGCGGTCGGATGCCAGGTCGTAGGAGGTGATGTCGCCGTTGGCGCACAGCAGGCGCCCGCCGTCGGGGGTGAAAGCGGCGGCCGAGCACGTCTTCGGCGCCCGGTCCTCGACGGTCAGGCCGGGCAGGCGCAGCAGTTTCAGCTCGTTGAGGTGAGTGGCGGCGACGTGGGCGCCGTCGGCGGAGATGAGCGGGCCGTTCGGAGCGTGGAAGCTGGAATCGGACGTGGTGAGGGTGACGGTCCGGCCGGCGAGGGTGTCCCACAGGAAGTGGACGCTGGTGCCGCGGCCGATCGCCACCAGCGACTCGTGGTCGCCGAACCGCACGAGCGGCTCCTCACCGCCCGCGCCGAGGGGCCGCTCGCCCAGCTTCCGGCCCGTCCCGGCCTCCCATGCCGTGATCCGGTCAGCCTGCGACGCCACGACGAGGATTCGGCCGCTGGGGCTGAGCGCCGCCGCCTTCGGGGTCTGGCGCTGTCCTGCCGGCCACGTCCACGCGGCGGACGTACGGCCGGACGGCACGTCGTACAGTCGCGCTCCCTGCTCGTCGACGCCGGCCATGATCCGCCCGTTCCCGCCGGCCGCGACGGCGCCCACTCCCGCGGCCGCCGGGAGGCGGAACACCGACCGCTCCGGCGCCTGCAACGCGTTCACGAGCCCGGCTTTGGTCCCGGGCCCGGGCGCGAGCCGCCAGGCGGCGACGTTCAGCAGCATCGCCTGGACGGGATCGGTGGTGCGCAGCCGTTCAGCCTCGGCGGCGACCTGCCTGCCGCCGGCCAGGTCGCGCTGCTCCCGGGCCAGGCCCGCCTGCCAGGCCGCGGCGCCCGCGGCGGCCGTCGCGACGGCGAGGAGACTGGCCAGGAACGCGATCGTCATGTGCCGGCGGCGCGTCTGCCGTCGTGTCAGGCCGGCGGCGGCCTGGAGGAAGTCGCGCTCACGCGGGGTCAGCGTGGCGTGGATCCGGCCTGTGGCCGCCCAGCTGAGCGCTTTGTCCAAGCGGCTGCCGCGAAGCAGGTCGCCGTCCCGCCGGCCATGGTCGTCCCAGGCGCGTGCGGCCGCGCTGATCTCCGCCAGCACCGTCAGCCCCTCGCGCTCGGCCGCCACCCACTCGCGAAGCCGCGGCCAGGCCCGTACGAGCGCCGCCCGGGCCAGCACGATCCGCCCGTCATTCTCGGTCAGCAGGTAGCGGAAGGCCCGCAGGATCGGCTCGGCTCCCGGGCCGAGTTCGCCGACGGCCGCGCCCTGGTCGCCCAGGGCCACCAGACGCAGGAAGACCTCGGCGACGTGCACGCGCTCGGCCGGAGGCAGGCTGGTGTAGGCGTCCTCGGCCAGGGTGCCCAGTGACGGGTCGGCGTGGCCGGCCACCTGGACGCCCCGGGCCGCGCGTGCACCGGCGGTCATCAGCTCGGCGGTGTCGGCCGAGCCCCCGGTCACCAGTGCCAGCAGCAGGTCGCGCGCCGTGGGCCGGGCCTCGGGGTCCTTGGCCAGGGCCGCCTCGACCAGAGGCCGGATCGGGGCAGGCAGCCGGCTCGTGTCGGGGCGGGCGGTCAGCACCCGGTGGGCGACGGCGTTGGCGTTCTCGCCGGTGAAGGGGTCCTCGCCGGTGGCGGCGAAAATCATGACCGCGCCCCAGGCGAAGATGTCCGCCGCGGGGTCGGCCCGTTGCCCGGTGAACACCTCGGGCGCCATGTATCCGGGAGTTCCGACGATGTGGCCGGTGCCGGTGAGCGACATGCCGGCGACTGTGGCGATGCCGAAGTCGATCACCCGGGGGCCGTCGGGGCCGAGCAGCACGTTGTCGGGCTTGAGATCGCGGTGGACGACGCCGGCGTCATGGATGGCCGTCAGCGCGGTGGCGACGGCGGTGCCGAGCCGGTGCAGGTCATCACCCCCGAACCGGCGCCCGTCACGGACGGCGCGGCGCAGGCTCGGACCGGCGACGTATTCGCTGACGATGTACGGCTGCCCGCCGGCCAGCTCGACGGCCAGGACCTTCGCCGTGCAGAACGAAGCCACTCGCGCCACCGCGGCCGCCTCCTTGGCGAAGCGCTCGCGGCTTCCGCCCGGATGGAGCACCTTGACCGCCACACGGCGGCCCTCGGGGTCGTAGGCGTCGTACACGACGCCCTGCCCGCCCGAGCCCAGCCGTCCGGCCAGCTCGTAGTCGCCGATACGCGCCTCCATGCCGGGTTAGACGCGGGACACCGGACCGGAGTTGGGCACCCCGTCCTCACGCCATGCTCAGGATCATCGGCCTTGAGATGCCGAACATCGTGCCGAGGTCGCCGGCCCGGGCGAACCTGTTCTCTGCCGCCAGGACACGCTCGCGGCGGACTTCGGCCGGCATGGCTCTTGACGTGTTCGGCATCTCGTGGACGTTCCCTACTCGAAGCGGATCTCGTCGATGGTGATGGTGGAGGCTCCGCCGTACCAGAAGCCCATGGCGAGCTGGCCGGGGGAGTTGCGGCTGATGCCGTTGGCGGCCATCGGGATCCTGATGTCCCGGTAGGCGGTGGTGATGGCCGGCCGCGCGCCGCCGTCCAGGATGTAGTCGCCGAAGACCTTGGTGGTGCCGCCCAGGCCCAGGTTGAAGTGGGCCTGCTCACCACCCGACGCGCCCTTGACGCGGATGACCAGGTGGGTCTTGGCGGACAGATCCACGCCGACGTCGCTGCCGAACCAGCCGCAGTTGTCATAGCGCAGGCTCAACGCCCCACCGGTGACCACTCCGGAGCCGCCGCCGTCCAGGAAGCAGTTGCCGCCGGTCCACTTGCCCAGGTCGTTCTGCGCGCCGGAGGGGTAGGCCGGGTTGCCGTCGAAGTTGTCCAGCACCAGGCCGCTGCCTCCCGAGGAGGCATCGGTGGAGACGGTGACCGTGTTGCTCGACGGCGACAGGTTGCCCGCGGCGTCCCTGGCCTTGACCGTGTAGCTGTAGGCGGTGGACGGGGTCAGGCCCTCGTCGGTGTAGGAGGTGCCGGTGGGGGTGGCGACCCTCGTGGCGCCCCGGTAGACCTCGTAGCCGGTGACCCCGACGTTGTCGGTGGCGCCGCTCCACGACAGCGACACCGAGGTGGCGGTCTTGCCCGTCGAGGTGAGCGTGGGCGCGGTGGGCGCCGTGCAGTCGCCGCCGCAGGTGCCCGTGGTGCTGACCGGGCCGAGGTTGACCCAGCCGTCGGCGCCCTGGTTGGCGTTGGCGAACGACAGCGGATAGGCCGGGCGCCACCGGTCGATGACCCAGTCGCTGAGCCGTACGGACGCCGGGCGGTTGCGCAGCACTTGCTGGGTGATGGCCTCCAGCGGGTTGCGCACCCGCAGGACCAGCTGGTAGGTCCCGGCGGGCACGCCCGCGGCGTTGAGGGTCGCCGAGAAGTTCACCGGCCGGCCGTAGTCGAGGTAGGTCGGGTCCGGGCCGACGTTCCAGTCGGGGAAGGCGCGGATCTTGAGCGGCTGGACGGTGCGGATGTCCCAGTCGGTGTCCCAGGTCTTGACCACGGTCCCGCTGGAATTACGCAGGCCCAGGACGAACCTCCACGGGTAGTAGAAGGGGGCCACCCCGTCGTTCTGGACGGTGACGCCGACCTTGAACGTGCCTCCGGCGCCGGAGTTGAAGTTGGCCTGCGGGATGTGCAGGTTGTAGCCCATCTTGCGGACGCCCGCGGCGACCTTCGGGTCGGTGACGCTGTAGCCGCCCGCTCCGGTCTGGTTGATCATCCAGCTGATGTGGGTGAGTTCCGTGGCGGCGAGCACGTCGTCGACCTGGCCGCCGCCGCCCGGGTAGTTGGCGTACAGCGTGCCCTGGATCTCCGGTCTGGCCTCCCCGCCGATCGAGTGGGTGGTCCAGCGGTTCTCGGTGCCGTTGTCCAGCATGATCTGGGTGAACGCGTCGTCCCAGCCGTTCATGGACCTGGGCAGCGTCATGCTCTTGAGCTGGCCGCCGCGCCACTCCTTGTAGGGCCAGGAGTCGTCGTGGAAGCCGATGTTCGCGGTCTGGGTACCGGCCAGGCCGGGGTAGCGGACCTCGAGCTGGATGTTGTCGAAGGCGGCGTCGTAGGCGTTGATGAGGGTGCGGATGGTGGCGTCGGCCGGCATCAGGTCGGGGTAGCCGTCGGCGAGGTCGCGGTCATAGGGCCAGGTGTGCCACTCGCCCCACAGCCCGACCAGGCCCAGGGACATGAAGCCGATCCGGGGGTCGGCCGTGCCTGCCGGTCCCGCCTTGTCGTAGCGGGCGGCGAAGGCGTTGATGAAGTTGACGAACGCGGCGATGACGTCGGGGTCGTCGTAGTCGGGGCTGACCGTGCCCCAGAAGCCGTTGGTGCGCAGGGCCGCCTTGCCGTTGAGGCAGGGCGGGATGCCGTTGCCGGGGTGGGAGCCCGAGCCGCCCGGGTACTCGACGTAGAAGCGGAAGGCCACCTGGCGTCCCCACACGGCGGCCTCGTCGAGGGCCCTTTCGAAGAGCGTCCAGTCGAAGGCGTTGCAGTCGGCGGGGTCTTTCATGACCTCGTTGAGCGCGAAGTAGGTCCACATGAGGCCGCCCGGGTACTTGGCGTCGTAGTTGTCGCCCGGGAACAGGTAGGGGGCGAACCCCTTGAGCGGCTGCCCCACCGGGGCGGGGGCGTAGGCGTAGGTGTGGGTGGTGAGCGTCGTGTCGGGCGGTGGCCCGGCGGGCGGCCGGGGCGGCGGGCCGGCGGGGGCGGCGGCCGCGGGGACCGCCCCGCCTGACAGCAGGGCCGTCGCGGCGGTGAGGGAGGCGAGCCAGCGTCTGATCTTCATGGTGACCTCGGGGGGTGTGAACGCGAAGGTTTCCGGCAGATCACGTCTTCGCTTCCGCGAACCCTAACCGAAATCGCTAGATATGATTAGCCATTGACAAATTATTGATAGCTTGCATCATTATTGACCCATGGCCCGCCCATCGACAGGGAGCTCGCATGCACGCGGTTGAGACCCGGCTCGACCAGCCCGCGGGGCTCCGAGGCCGCGAGCGGAGGCGGCGGGACGACCGGCTGGTCGGCTGGTTGTTCCTGCTCCCGGTGATCGTCGGTTTCATCGTCTTCTACGCCTACCCGACGGTCCGGGGCGTGTGGTACTCGTTCACCGACTACAGCCTGCTCAACGATCCGTCGTTCGTGGGCGGCGAGAACTACCGGGAACTGGTCGGCGACGAGCAGTTCTGGAACTCGCTGAAGGTGACCGCCTCCTACGTGGTCGTGAACATCGTCTCCCAGACGGTGGTCGCGCTCGGCCTGGCGGCGCTGATGCACCGGCTGACCCGCTCGGTCGTGCTGCGCGCGACGCTGCTGGTGCCCTGGCTGGTGCCGAACGTGACGATCGGCCTGCTGTGGGCCTGGCTGCTGGACCCCGACCTGGGCTTCGTCAACCACCTCCTCGGCCTCGCCGGCATCGACGCGACCCTGTCGTTCACCTCGCCGGCCTGGGCGATGCCCCTGGTGGCCCTGGTCAACAGCTGGGCCTACACCGGCTACACCGCGCTGCTGCTCTACGCCGGCATGTTGCAGATACCGCAGCATCTGTACGAGGGCGCGGCCATCGACGGCGCGGGGGAGGTGCGGATGTTCCGCTCGATCACCCTGCCGCTCCTGCGGCCGATCCTCGCGCTGGTGCTGGTGGTGTCGCTGATCGGGTCGTTCCAGATCTTCGACACGGTCGCGGTCGTCTACGGCGGCAAGCCGCCCATCCCCGAGGCCCGCGTCATCTACTACTACATCTACCAGCAGGCCTTCACCTACTTCCACATGGGATACGCCGCCGCCGTGGCGATGGTCCTGGTGGTCATCCTCGGCGTGCTGACGACCGTGCAGATGAGGATGCTGCGCGCGTCGCGTTCGGACCTGGGCTAAGGAGCCTCATGAAGATCTCCAGGGGCGTCTCCTGGTTCGCCCTCGCCGCCGCGGTCGTGCTCACCGTCTTCCCCTTCTACTGGATGATCCGCACGGCCCTCACCCCCGCGGCCGACCTGTTCCGCGACTCGACCGGCCTGTGGCCCGACAACCCCACGCTGATCAACTTCGCCCGGGTGCTGGGCCTGGTCGGCGCCGAGGAGGCCAGGGCCGCGGGCGGGTCGGGCGCGCAGATCAACTTCCTGCGCTACACGATGAACTCGCTGATCTACAGCGGGCTGATCGCCGTCGTGCAGACCTTCTGCTGCGCCATGGCGGGCTACGCCTTCGCCCGGCTGCGCTTTCCGGGCCGGGACCTGGCCTTCGGCGTCATCGTCGCCGCGCTCATGGTGCCGCCGATCTTCACGCTCCTGCCGAACTTCGTCCTGGTCAAGCAGCTGGAGATCCTGAACACCATCCCCGGCCTGGTCCTGCCCAGCCTGCTGATGACGCCGTTCGCGGTGTTCTTCCTGCGGCAGTTCTTCCTGTCCATCCCGAGGGACGTGGAGGAGGCGGCCACGCTCGAGGGCATCGGCAAGTGGGGGATGTTCTGGAAGATCGTGCTGCCCATGAGCCGCGGGCCGCTGATCACCATCGGGCTGACCACCGTCGTATGGAGCTGGAAGGACTACCTGTGGCCGCTGCTGGTGGGCAAGGCCGAGAGCACCCGCGTCCTCACCGTCGGCCTGGGGGTCTTCCTGCAGCAGTCGCCCAACCGCGCGCCGGACTGGACCGGGCTCATGGCCGGGTCGGTCCTGTCCGTCCTGCCCGTGCTCCTGCTGCTCGTCTTCCTGGGCAAGCGGCTGGTGCAGTCGATGAACTTCTCCGGCATGAAGTGACGGCTCCGCCGTACGAGATCGGTTTTCCCGTACGGCGGAGCCGCCGGTGTCAGAGGGTGAGCCAGCCCGGGAGGGTCGTGTCCTGGCCGGCGTTGGCGAAGCGCAGCGGCACGCCGTTGCGCAGCGGGTTGACGGCCCGCATGACCAGCGTGTGGTCACCCTTCGGCAGGCCGGGCAGGCGGGCGGCGAGCTCGGCCGGCTCCCCGGGCATGATCTGGGTCAGCCGCCACGACGTCGTCCAGGTCCTGGCGATCCGGCCGTCGCGGCCGACGGCGGCCACCTGGACCGGCCAGTCGTAGGGGAACGGGGCCACGCCGTCGTTCTGGATCCGTACGGCGATGCCGCGGCGCTCGGCCTTCACCGCGGTGACCCGCAGCTGGTAGCCCAGCGACTTGGCGGCGGCCAGGGCCTTGCCGTAGGCGGCGCCGGTGTAGCCGGGGCTGAAGGCGTAGTGGTTGAGCAGCCAGGTGGCGTGGGTCTGGGCGACGCTCGTGGCGAAGTCCTCGCCGGCGCAGCCCGGCGGCGTGTCGAACATGCAGCCCTGCAGCTCTGGCCGCAGCTCGCCGGCGACCGTGTTGGTCTTCCACTTGCCGGTGGTGCCGGCCTGCTCCATCAGGTCCATGAAGTGCCAGCCGGGCCCCGGCAGGGTGGAGTAGGCGAAGGAGTCGTCGTGGTAGCCCAGGTCGTGCGCCTTGTTGTCGGCGCTGGGGTAGCGGACCATCAGCCTGGTCTCGTCGAAGGCCTCGTCATAGGCGTTCAGGACCCTGAGCTGCTGGGCCTTGGAGGCGAACCAGTCCTCCGTGCCGTCGCCGTTGTGCGGCCAGGTGTGCCACTCGCCCCAGAAGCCCAGCAGGCCGAGCTGGACGAACCCCACGCGGGGGTCGCCGTCGTAGCGGCGGCCGAGCGCGGCGATGAACCGGTCGAGTGCGGCGGCCAGGTTCGGGTCGTCGTAGTCGGGCGACACGCTCTGCCCGTTGTTGCCGAAGTCGTCGTACGGCCGGGTCAGCAGGCCCTGGTCGAGCAGGAACCGCGGAATGCCGCTGGGCTTGCCCGGATAGTCCAGGTAGAAGCGGAACGCCGCCTGGTGGCCGCGGGCGGCGATCGCGTCCAGCTGCTCCTCCAGTGCCCGCCAGTCGAAACGGTGCGGGCCGGTCATCACCGCGTTCAGCGGCAGGTAGAACCACTCCATCGAGTGCGGGAACGTCGAGTAGGCGCCCGCGTAGGGGATGAACCCCTTCAGCGGGTTGGCGTCCGGGGCCGCCGCCGCCGCGAGGGGCCGCCAGCCGGGCTGGGCGGCCGCGATCGAGCCGGTGGCGGGTAACGCCGTCGCGGCCGCCGTCAGCACGGTGAGGACCGCCATCCGGGCGGGCCGGGTGTACGGGGAGTGGGCCATCGATGCCTCCACATGAGGGTACGCCAAGGCATTTATGAGTCAGCCTTGACAAATTTTCGATGAGCCACATCATTATTCGAGAGAGCGACCAAGGCAAGAGGGAACTTTTCCAGCCCTCGTCACCCCAGGAAGAGGCACCCCGATGAGCAAGAGGAAGCGGGCCGGCTCAGCGCTGCTGTGCGGGCTGCTGGTGAGCACCGCGCTCGCCGCGTGCGGCGGCTCGGAGTCAGGCGAGCCGGCCAACGGCCAGGTCACGCTCGACTACTGGCTGTGGGACGACAACCAGCAGGCCTCCTACCAAGCCTGCGCCGACGCCTTCCACAAGGAGAACCCGACCATCACCGTCAAGATCACCCAGACGGCCTGGGCGCAGTACTGGCAGAACCTCACCACGCAGCTGGCCGCCGGCGAGGCCCCCGACGTGTGGACCAACCAGGTGTCGTACTACCCGCAGTTCGTGGCCAACCAGCAGATCCTCGACATCCAGCCCTACGTCGACGCCGACAAGATCGACCTGAGCCAGTACCAGGAGGGGCTGGCGGACCTGTGGACCAAGGACGGCAAGCGGTACGGCCTGCCCAAGGACTGGGACACCGAGGCGATCGTCTACAACAAGGAGATGGTCGACAAAGCCGGGGTGGACCTGTCCGACCTCACCTGGAACCCCACCGACGGCGGCGCCTTCGAGCAGGCCATCGCCAAGCTCACCGTCGACACCAAGGGCCGCAACGGCCTCCACCCCGATTTCGACAAGGACAACGTCGCCGTCTACGGCTACCTGCCGGAGTGGAACGACGGCTCCCAAGGCCAGAACGGCTGGGGCGAGCTGGCCGCCGCCAACGGCTGGACCTACCTCGACAAGAACCCCTGGGGCACGCGGTACAAGTACGACGACCCCAAGCTGATCGAGACCATCGGCTGGTACAAGGCGCTGACCGACAAGGGCTACGCGCCACGGTTCGACAAGCAGTCGACCCTCGGCATCGACGCGGTGATGAACTCCGGCAAGGCCGCGCTGACCATCGCGGGCTCCTGGACCATCAACACCTACATGGGTCCCGACGCCAAGCAGAAGTTCGCGCTCGCGCCCCTGCCCGTCGGCCCCGTCGGGGTCCGCAAGAGCGCCATCAACGGCCTGTCGGACGCGATCTGGGCGGGCACCAAGAACAAGGACGCCGCGTGGAAGTGGGTGAAGTACCTCGCCTCTCCCGCCTGCCAGGACGTGGTGGCCGCGAATGCCGTCGTCTTCCCCGCGATCAAGACCTCGACCGAGAAGGCGCTGGCCGCGCACCAGGCCAAGGGGCGCGACGTGCAGGTGTACGTCGACTACACCAAGACGCCCGGCGGCACGTTCCTCCTGCCGATCACCGACCACGGCACCGAGATCAGCCAGATCGTGCAGGACGCCCTGCAGGCGGTCATCCTCGGCCAGATCGAGCCCGCCGAGGCGCTGAAGAAGGCCAACCAGGAGGTCAACGCCCTCTTCGGCTGATCGTCCCGTCCCGCTGCGCAAAAGGAGAACCATGCCCCTGCTCGTCGACCTGGCCGGCCGTACCTTCGCGGTCGAGCTCACCGGTTCCGCGCCCGTGACGCCCGTGACCGGCGGTCTCGTCCTGCCTCCCGGCCGGGTCGCGATCCTGCACGGCCTCGCCGACGCCCTGTTCTACCGCCACGGCCAGAACTCCTGGAGCCCGTGCGGATGGCGCCGCCTCAGCGAGCCTCCCCTGCGGATCGCCAACCCCCAGCGGCGCCTGACCGCCGACGACACCGTCTGGGACGACCCCGCCCGCCACCACTCCTCGGCCGTGGCCGCGCTGCAGGGGGCCGACGGCCGGGTGCTGCTGCTGGGCTCGCTCGGGCTGGGCACTCCCCGGCTGGCCGCCGACCACGACACCCTCGCCGGCTGGTGTGAGGAAGACGGAGCCCCCTGGTTCCTGGCCTACGGTCCCGAGGCCGAGGTCTTCGGGCACTACACCGACCAGCTGGCCGTATGGCTGGGCAGCAGCGACCGGCGGGCCGGCAACGTGTGGTGCACGTGGTACGCCTACTACGAGGGCATCACCGAGCAGGTGGTGAACAAGGACATCGACGAGCTGGCCGGCCTGCCGTTCGACGTCGTCCAGATCGACGACGGCTGGCAGCGGGCCGTCGGCGACTGGGAGCCCAACGACAAGTTCCCCTCCGGCATGCGCGCCCTGACCGAGCGGATCACCGCCGCCGGGATGAGCGCGGGCCTGTGGCTGGCGCCGTTCATCGTCCTGCCCGCCTCGGCGACGGCCCGCGAGCACCCCGAGTTCCTGCTGCGCGACGCCGAGGGGGAGCCGGTCGTCGCCGGCCACAACTGGGGCACCGGCTACTGGGCCCTGGACCTCACCCACCCCGGCGTCCAGGACCACCTCACCCGGCTGATCCGGCGCGTGGTCCACGAGTGGGGCTTCACCTATCTCAAGCTCGACTTCATCAACGCCGGCGCCGTCCCCGGCGTCCGGCACTCCGGGGCGCACCGCGAGCAGGCCTACCGGGACGCGCTCGCCCTCATCCGGCGGGTCGCGGGCCCGGAGGTCTACCTGCTCGGCAGCGGCGGCCTGCTGCTGCCCTCGCTCGGGCTCGTCGACGGCCTGCGCAGCGGCCCCGACGTCGCCCCGCTGTGGACCAACTACGCCACCGACGACCCCTCGGACGCCATGGCGTACAACGCCGTGGTGAACACCCTGCACCGGCTGTGGCAGTCGCCGCTGGTCCAGGTCGACCCCGACATCGTCTATTTCCGCAGCCGCCTCAACCTGCTCACCGAGACCCAGATGGGCTGGCTGCAGGACCTGGCCGCGATCTGCGGCTTCAAGGCGGTCTCCGACCCGCCGTCCTGGCTCGGCCAGGCCGAGCTGGAGCGCATGACCGCCTACCTGGCCGAGCAGCCGGAGATCGTCCGGCAGGGGAGGTACAGCTTCGCCATCGACGGCCGCACCGTCGACTTCGCCGCCGCGCTCAACCCGGGACAGCGGTATCCGATCTCGTGACGTGCCGCTAAAATTTCGCTTAAACAAAGCATAATGGGGGGTAGTGGTGGCCGAGGCGGCCGGAGCCGATGTCAGCAAGCTCCGCGAACTCAACTCGCTCAGCATCGTCCGGGCGTTGCGGGGCCAGCCGCCCGCCACGGTCACCGAGCTCGCCGCCCGCACCGGCCTGTCCCGGCCCGGCACCGACGTCGTGATCCGCCAGCTCGTCACCGACGGGTGGGTGCAGGTCGTCGAGCCCGACGGCAGCAGCGTCGGCCGCCCCGCCCGCCGCTACCGCTTCAACGCCGGCGCCGGGCACGTGCTCGGCGTCGATGTCGGCGGCCACAAGATCCTCGTTCTGCTCGCCGACCTCGAAGGCCGGGTGCTGCACAGCCACCGCAGGCCGGTCGAGCCCGACGACGACCCGGCCACGCGCCTGGCGGCCGTCGACGCCGCCATCACCGAGTGCCTGTCGGCCGCGGGGATGCGGCCCGACCAGATCTGGGCGGTGACGGTCGGGGTCACCGGCCCGGTCGACGCCACCGGCCGCACCACGTTGTTCACCCCGCTGCCGGGCTGGGCGAGCGTCTCTCCCGCCGACCACCTCTCGGCCCGCTTCAGCTGCCCGATCCTGGTCGAGAACGACTGCAAGCTCGCCGCCGTCGCCGAACGCTGGAAGGGCGCGGCGCAGGACGCCGACGACATCGTCTACCTGCTGGCGGGCATGCGGACGGGCGCCGGCCTCATCCTCGACGGCACCCTCCGGCGCGGGTACGGCGGAGCGGCCGGGGAGATCGGCGCGCTCAAGGCGGTCCGCTGGCTGTCCGCCCCCTCCCACATCGAGAACTGCCCGGGGCTGCCCGCCGGCATCCACCCCAACGACAAGGCCGCCTGGGTCTTCGAACGCGCCCGCGAAGGCGACCGCGACGCCCGCGCCGCGCTGCGCCGCTACGTCAAGGACCTCGCCGTCGGCGCCGCCGCCCTCGTGCTGACCCTCGACCCCCAGGTCGTCGTCCTCGGCGGCGGCTACTCCCGCTCCGCCGACCTCCTCATCGATCCACTGAAGCGGGAACTGCACCGCCTCTGCCTGCGCGTCCCCGAGATCAGGGCATCCATTCTCGGCGCGGACAGCGTCGCCCTCGGCGCATTGCGTGTCGCCCTGGACCAGGTCGACGCGGAACTGTTCAGCGACGGAATGCCCGCACCTCTCACCAAGGCCTGACCGGCACTCCTCCTCATCGGCAGGACGTCGAGGAACTGGTGGAAACCCCGGAACGCACCACCAAACGTCGCGCTGTCGGTACGGCGCGCCGAAGCGGTCAAGCAGTACCTGGAAACCAAGCTGGGCACCGGCTACCAATACAGAACCGAGGGCAAGGGCGAAACTCAGCCCGTCGCCAGGAACGAGAAGCCCGACGGCTCCGACAACCCCAAGGGCCGAGCCCTCAACCGCCGCGTAGAGCTCTCCTACACCATCGAGGAACAATCCCCGGACACCACCGTCACGGAATCCACCGTGACCGACGTGCGCGGCTCGACCCTCGGCCCCCACCCCCTTCCGCTCCAGCCCCGGCGAGCCGGTAGGCGGCTTCGAGTACGGCGCCTACAAGGTGGATGTCCTCCCCGCGTACCGCGACGGCGCGTACTTGGTGGTCAGCTATCGACGTCACCGCCAACCAGGAGCGCGTGCCTCTCCCCGCCCCGCCCGGCGACAGGACGTCCTTCACCCTTGAGGTCCACGAGGGCCCCACCGTCGAGAACGTCCCGATCACCCGGTCCCACCAGGAAGACGGCAGGTCAGTTCGCGTCGGCGCGGCCCGGAGCCCTATGGAAGCCGGATTCCGGACCAAGCATCGACTTCGCACTGTCCGTCGGCATTGTTCCCTGCGGCCACGACTGTGCCGTTGGCACGCAGGCCAAGGGTGTGCGTTGAACCGGCCGCCACAGCGACGATGTCGCGCCAGTCGCCGACTTCGCACTGTCCGTAGCTGTTGTCTCCCGCTGCGCAGACCCGTCCGGACGCGGTGACCCCGACGGTGTGGTAGCTGCCCGCGCTGAGCGCCACCACCTCTTCCCACTCATCGACCTCGCACGCCCCGGTTGCCCGGTCTCCGGTCGCTACTGCCCGCCCGTCGGCTCTGAGGCCGACGGTATGGAGATACCCGGCTGAAACGGCGGCTAGGTCACGCCACCCTTCAACGGCACACTGCCCTCGTCGGTTGTTCCCTACAGCCAGCGCAGAACCGTCCGACCGGACGCCGACCGAGTGCCAGTCACCACACGAGAGGACGACCATCTCGCGCCAGGACTGCACGTCGCACTGTCCTTCCGAACTCCGGCCAACTGCCAGCACGCGGCCATTCGCGAGGAGCCCGAGCGTGCGGCGCCAGCCTGCGGCCACGGCCGTGACGCCTCGCCATCCGGCGACATCACATTGCCCATCGCCATTCCACCCCGTTGCCAGCACCGTACCGTCCGACCGGAGTCCCACCGTATGAGACCTGCCCGTGTTCGTCGCGGTATGGACGTTGCCGGCTGCCACCGCGACGACGTCTTCCCATCGCTCGACACGACATTCAGCGGCTGCGGAATTGCCCACGGCGAGAACGGTTCCATCCCGGCGCCGTCCGACCGAATGACGCCTTCCGGCCGCCAGCGCCGACGAGTTAGCGAGCATTCCGCCTCTCCTTGTGCTTGGCGCAAGTTCGCTGGGATTCCACCCTACTTTGGCATGGAATCAGAGCGGGGTCCTCAGTCGTCGTCAGCAGATGACGTGAAGGCCTGGAGGATGTCGTCACGGATCTCCCAGCGGATGCGCAGGCGGCGGAACCGGTGCAGCAGTGCGATGGCGCCTTCCTTCCACGACCCAGGGGCACGTCGTTGCGGTTGCCGCCGGTCATCGAGCCGACGACGCCCCGGGTGCCGGAAGCGCCGCTCAATCACCGGCAACAGCGGCTCGATACGCTCCCACAGCCCATCGTCGGCCTCCGACGAGTTGTGAAGCGGCACAGGCGCAGGAGGTGGGATCTCCCTCGGCACGCCATCCCAAGAGCGCACTCGGCGCTGCGCTATATGGATAGCCGACGTCGTGGAATCCTCATAGTCTCCACTCTCAAGCACAACAGGCGAACAGCCCGAAAGCTCCCGGCCTCCAAAGACTCAGCCGCTGTCTGCTTCGGGTCGTCAGGCGTCGCCGGCACGGAAGGGGTCCGCGATGAGACCAATCGTGGAAGTGCGTGCAGCAGGAAGGCATACGTTGTAGTCTCACCGATCTTATCGCCAGGCCGGCGAATGAAGATTTCTGACCACTTGAACTGCGCGATCCTTTTGCTCTCCGGCCTATGCGGCCTGTGTCAAAAGGCTCGCCGTACCGGTGTGGCCGCATTCGACGTCATCATGGGCGCTCCGAGCCTGCCGGTCATGCTTGAGCGTGGAAGCCGCACATCGCAACGGCTCGCGCCGCAATAAATGGACCGCCATCTTCATGCGATGTTCCGTATCCGGAAGGAATAGCTCGATGATCAATCCGTTCCGCATAGACATCCCGCAGGACGAGCTGGATGACCTACGAGACCGGCTCGGCCGTACCCGCTGGAGCGGCGAGATCGGGGGCCAGGGATGGAGTCGCGGCGTCCCGACCGGCTACCTGCGGCAGCTCGCCGCCTACTGGGCCGACGGCTACGACTGGCGCAAGCACGAGGCCAGGCTGAACGAGCTGCCCCAGTTCACCACCGACATCGACGGGCAGACCATCCACTTCGCGCACATTCTCTCTCCCGAGGCTGAGGCGACCCCGCTGATGCTCATCCACGGCTGGCCCGGCTCGATCGCCGAGTTCCTGGACGTCATCGGCCCCCTGACCGACCCACGCTCCTCCGGCGGCGACCCCGCCGACGCCTTCCACCTGGTGATCCCCTCCCTGCCCGGATTCGGCTTCTCCGCTCCGCTGCGCGATGCGGGCTGGACGCACGGTCGCATCGCCGGCGCTTTCGCCGAGCTGATGCGCCGGCTGGGCTACTCCCGCTACGGCGTGCAGGGCGGCGACGTCGGCGCCTTCGTCGCCCCGGCCATGGGTCGCCAGGATTCCGAGCATGTGCTCGGCGTGCACGTCAACGCCCTGGTCACCTTCCCGATCGGGGCCGACGGTGAGATGGACGGCCTGACCGTGTCCGAACAGGAGCGGCTGGCGCGCCTGGAGCACTGGCAGCAGGAACAGAGCGGCTACGACAAGATCCAAGGCACCCGCCCCCAGACCCTGGGACACGCCCTGAACGACTCCCCGGCCGGCCAGCTCGCCTGGATCGTCGAGAAGTTCAAGGAATGGACCGACAGCGCCGCCGACCTGCCCGAAGACGCCGTCGACCGCGACGCCATCCTCACCGATGTCAGCATCTACTGGTTCACGCAGACCGGCGCCTCCTCAGCCCACCACTATTACGAGGCCCACCACGACCCATCGGCCTGGGCGCCACGCGAACCCGGGACCGTGCCGACCGGCGTAGCAGTCTCCCTCACCCAGGACGTCGCCATCCGTCGCTTCGCCGAACGCGATCACAACATCGTGCACTGGACCGAATTCCAGCGCGGTGGACACTTCCTGGCCCTGGAACAGCCCGGCCCGTTCGTCGCCGACGTGCGCGAGTTCTTCCGCTCACTGCGCTGACCATCCGCACCGCCGTCACACACCGAGCGCGAGGCTCCGGCTCCGGAGGTGCGGGTGTCGGTCCGCCGATTCAGGCCGTCGATCTGGTTCAGCTGCATCCGGCCGGTTCAGGGCTTCAACCAGACGGGCGTACGCCGACTACCCGGCCTTCGGGGTGAAGCTCGGTTCACTACCGTCCTCGCAGTGTGACGGAGGGGGCGTGACCGTAGGTCTGGCGGTAGAAGGCGGCGAACCGGCTCAGATGCATGAAACCCCAGCGGAGCGCCACCTCTGTAACAGTTGTCCGGCCGCCTGTCGCTGCGATGTGGAGAAGATCGGCGTGAGCCCGGGCCAGCCGTACCTTGCGCAGATAGGCCATGGGCGTCGTCTGCAGGTGTTCGCGGAAGCCCGATTGAAGGGTACGGACGCTCACCCTGGCCGCGGCGGCGATGTCTCCCAGGGTGATCGGTTCGGCGGCGTGTTCTTCGCAGAAGCGGCGCGCGCGTCGAATTGCCGCGGAGGTCAGCGGGGCACCGGGCTCACCAAGGGCGGCAGAGTAGGTATGGGGCTGTGAGCCGAGCAGAGTGTGCAGCAAAAACTGCTCGAAATGATGTTCGGCCAGAGACGAGGCCGCGAAGGGGAATGTTTTGCCTGCAGCAGCCGGGAGAAGCAGTGCGGTGAGTACCCGGGCCAGGGGGCTCTCATCGATGACTCGCGGATCGAAGTACATATCCCTTTTCGGGGTGTCGCCGAGCTGATCCTCAAGGACGCGGTCGACGAGCACCGCAGGAATCTGGATGATCATGATATCGTGATCGACGCTCCAGTTCATGTCGATGCGCTGCCGAGGGCCGATGATGGTAAGCGGTGCGGCGACATCATGGCCTCCGACCGTTAGTCGTCCACCACCGGTCAACGGCACGTGAATGTTGTAGAAGTCGGGCAGCTCGGGTATTTCGACACGGATTTCCGCCCCGTATGCCAGCGTGTGCAAGACGATGTTCCCGCGGTGCAGAAGCCTGTACCGGCCACCGTTTGGATGGGTGTTGATGACCTTGAGGCCGTGTGGCGAGAAGTTCCGCGATACCTGCGCTCGCATTTCCTCTACGCCGCCTTTGAACATCGAGGCCTGCGCGGATGGACTCGGAGGGTTTCCCGAGCTCTGCAATCTCCATTCATTCATGGCCTGGATCCTCCTCCCGTAGGCTGGACCTGGCCAACCCGGTGTGCGGGCTTCTGCTGAGCCGGGGAACCCTCGGACGCCACCGATGATCATCTCGCGCACGAGGGTCCTGCCATGGACATTACGACGTTCGTCGTGACGGTGTTCTGCCTCATCGACGACAGGCTCGCCGATCAACGCCTGCGCAGCCGCGGCCCCGCCCCATCTTGGCCGACAGCGAAGTGTTAACGAGCTTGAAGGCGTGATGTCGTCAGGGTGAGCCCGGTTGCTGCGAGGAAGCCCTCGATGAGGCCACTGCGGTAGTGGATCTTGCGGAGCCCGTGGCGCGGCGTGGTCGACACGAGTGCCGCCGACTACTTCGCACGCGAATCCAGCGTCTGGTTCATGGTCTCCGGTGTCGTCCTGCTGGCTCTGGGCACGCTCGCCCGGCACATCATTCGCACGACCGGTCGGCTGCCCGCGCAGGTCGGCTGGTATCTGGTGGCCATCGGCTTCGCGCTGTGCCTCATCTATTTCCCGTCACCGGCGGCTGGCCGGTTCTCGCGATCGGGTTGCTCGGCCTCGTGGCCGCGCGCCGTACCGGCTGACCGGCAGGGCGGCTGAAGGACTGATGATGACGACAAGTCGTCTGGTCAACGGCATCGTCGTGCTGGCCGCGACGTTGTGACGGTGGTGCTGGCGGGCTTCCTGTCCACCAGCACCTTCCACGCCTACACCTACGCTGTCGACCTCGATCTCGGTGGCAAGGCTTCTGAATCGAAGACGCCGCCTCGGCCACGGTGGCGGCCCTGGAACGCGGCACGCCAGGCCGTCCATACAACACCGCCGGCGACCACCCGGCCGCTTCGACACCTACGTCAAGGCGCTGGCGGCGGCGGCCGGTGGCCCCGTCCCGCTGAAGATCCCGGCTGACTCCTGCGTGCCACGCCGTACATGTTCGCGCTCATGGTGGGGACCCGCATGCGGCTCAGCACCGAACGGGCGAAACGCGAGCTGGGCTGGACACCTCGCTACCCGTCCTACCGCGAAGGGCTCGCCGACCTCTGAGCCGTTCCTACGGCAGGCGGCGAAGACCAGGCGCAGCTCGTGGGCGAGCCTCGCCGCCTGGGTACGGCCGCGGGCGGCGAGCTTATCGAGCGCGTTGCCATGCCGCTTGAGCTGGGTGGATGGCCGGAAGCCGCGCCAGACCACCTGCGCCGGGTCGGCGCCCGGCTTCGTCGCATCGCCGGCGCCCCGCACGATGTCGCTGTAGTGCAGGTTCTCGTCGGCTCGATGCCTGACGCTCACATGGCCGGTCTCATCGCCCCGGGCGTCCAAGCGATCTCCTCAGCGACTGCCGAACGCGATCTCGCTGAGGTCGCGAGCGGTTACGACGCTGGTGCGGAGGTGTTGACGCGGCACGGCTCGATCCGGTCGGCGAGACGGCGCAGGGCCGCCACGGTCAACCGGCGTATGGCGTAGCCCCGCTGCCGTGGCGGGCGCTCGGGGATCGTGGGTGCCTTCGGCTGGGCGGACAGCACGTGGTGCCTGGTCGCCTTGTCGGCCATGATCATCGCGGTCGGGTCGAACATCGGATGCTCCCTGCGGGCGGGGTCGCTTAAACCCGGATGACGAGTTCGTCCGGCAGGATCGTGCGGGAGCCGGCCCTCACGTCAACCGGTCTTGCAGGGCGGCCAGCGGACCGTCCCAGTCGCGGGCGAGCGCGGCGAGGAACTGCTGTGCCACTTTCATGGGCGCGGAGTCCACCCGGTAGCGGACCCGGCGCCGTTCTCCCGGCTCGGCCACCACCAGCCCCGCCTCGGCCAGCAGGGCGAGGTGCTTGGCGATGGCCTGCCGCGTGATCGGCAGCTGGGTGGCTAGATCGGTCGCGGTGGCCGGCCCCCGGGCCGCGAGCGCGGCGAGAATCGCTCGCCGGCTCGGATCGGCCAAGGCGGCGAAGACCTCCTGCGCCACCGCCTCCAGGTCAGGCTTGTCCATCAAGGTATGCGACCAGCTCGCCCAGCTCGTTCGTCCAGCCCTTGGTGTTGCCAGAGTAGGCCACCTTGTGGGCTTCGGCATCCTGCAGCTGCGCGAAGCCGCTTTCGACCACGGTCAGCGCGGTGCCGGCGCCGGCGGGCTCCAGCGTGAACTCCACGTAGGTGCGGCGCGGGTCGCCTTCGGGCAGGCCGTAGATGGGCCAGGTGAAGCCGAAGACGCGCGGCGGTTCCAGGCGCTCGATGGTGAGGGTGGCGGTATCGCCGCTGTCCCAGGTGAGCTTGGCCTGGCCGCCGACGCGCAGGTCGATCTCGGCGCGCTGCCCGAACCAGGTGCCCAGGCCCTCGGCGGTGGTCAGCGCCGCCCAGACCCGCTCGGGCGGGTGGGCCAGCTGGATGGTGCGCTCGATCCGGTCGGGGAATGTCATGTCGTCTCCTTGTAGCAACTGACTGGTTGCTACTCAACTTATAGCAACCAGCTGGTTGCGTCAACCCCATGTGTCCATCGAGGTCCCACCGCCTCGCCGCGCGGGCTGGGTGAATGGGCTTTCGGCAGGCATAGACTCGCTGCCCGGACGTGACAAGGTCGAGGACACGGCGACGGAACTCGGGCGGATAGGTGCGGGGCATGGCGGCCTCTGGGCACTGCTGGACGGTCTGTTCTCCAGCAGTCCGATTGTCAATGGTCAGGTGCGTGGGTTCTGATCCACTTCTTGTGAACTGATCACGGGCTGTGGCCCGCTTTAGCAAGATCGACATCGTGTGATAGGGAGCTGCTGACGCTCGTTTCGGGTCATCTGAGGTCCGTGACCGTGGATCAGGTCGTCGCCGACGGCGATGCTGTGGTGATCTCCGCGCGGACCACGACGACCGCTGCGGCCTGCCCGTCCTGTGGGACGTCCTCGCCGCGACGGCATGGCCGGTACCGGCGGCGGCTGGCCGATCTGGCATGGGCAGGCTGCCGGACGGTCATCGACTTACTGGTGAGCCGGTTCGCCTGCCCGGTGCGGGAGTGCTCGCGCAAGGCCTTTGTCGAGCAGGTGGACGCGCTGCCGGACCGGACCTCGGGAACCTTCGCCGCCTGGCTCTTGGCGCATCCCGGCGTGGAGATCGTGTGCCGAGACCGCAGCGGTGCCTACGCAGACGCCATACGCACCGCCGCGCCTGACGCCACCCAGGTCGCCGACCGATTCCATATCTGGACGAACGTGTGCGAAGCCGTCAAGAAGTGCGTGCTGGAGCATCGGGATTGCCTAGCGGAGCCCACGCCGGAGCAGGAACACCACGAGCAGCCCGTGAGCCGGCCTCCGCCGCCCGCGCCGGCCCCAAGCTCGCCCACGGGAGTGCGAGCGGCGCAACGCCACCAGCGGCATGCCGCCGTCCACGCCCTGTTCAACAAGGAGATGGGGATCTCGGCCATCGCCGAAGCCCTCAGCCTGGATCGCAAGACCGTCCGCCGCTACGCGCACGCCGCCTCGCCCGAGGACCTGGCTCCCCAGCCCAGTCGCCGGCGGACCCGAGCCGATCACTTCCTGAGCTACCTGCACCAGCTCTGGAATGAAGGATGCACCGACGCCGCGCGGTTGTGCGCGGAGATCCGCGAGCAGGGCTACCGGGGCAGCGCGTACTGTCCGCCGCGTCCTGTAGGGCCTGCGCGCCAGCGGCCGACCGGCACCGCAGGTCACCGACGACCTCACCGTGCGGCAGGCCGCCCAGCTGCTCACCAGCCACCCCGACCATCTGGACGAGGCCTCCACCCTGCGGTTGAAGACGCTGGTGGCGCGCTGTCGCGAGTCGCACGGGGTCGCCGAGGTCGTGCGCTCATTCGCCGAGATGATGGCCAGGCGTGAAGGACACCGGCTCGGTGCCTGGCTGAAGCAGGCGGAAGAGACCGAGTTCAAAGCGTTCATGAGCCTGGCCCGGGGTATACGTCAGGACTTCGATGCCGTCACCGCCGGCCTCACCCTGGAGTGGAACTCCGGCCGCGTGGAAGGCAATGCGAACAGGATTAAGCGGATCAAAAGGGACGGTGATGGGCGTGCCGGATTCGACCTCCTCCGCCTCCTGATCCTGTACGCAGCGTGACACCATCACAAGAAGTGGATCAGGACCCACGCACTTGGCCGTTGACAACAGCCTGACCGGCAGGCCCACTTCAGCAGAGCCGCACCCAAACGGCATCGGCATTGGGGTTGTGGAGAGCCCGGCTCCCTCCGATCGTCGCCAAGGCACCCGTGGAGCGTCGCGATGCCCAGGTGACGCCCAGGTGACGTCGCGACCGGGAAACTCCGCGCTCGTTGCAACGCCGATCGGCATATCACGCCGAGGACGAGAGGGCAGCCGGGAAAATAGACTCCTTGCAACGCAGCCCGTGCTGAGCTGGCGTAGCGCACGAGCTCGGCAAGAGAAAGGTCTGTTGTGGATCAGGCCCGGCGGGCTCCGACGGGAAGGAGGTGGCATCGTCCTCACCTTTCAGGTGCTCGGGCCGCTTGCCGCCCATCTCGATGGCAAGCCGGTACCGCTTGGCCGGCCGCGGCAACGATCAGTGATCGCCCGGTTGCTCGCGGCCGGAGGTCAAGTGGTCTCCGTCGACCGGCTGATCGAGGATCTGTACTCCGGCGAGGTGCCTCCCAGGGCACTGGGCGCGGTGCAGGCATACATCTCCAACCTGCGCCGGGCGCTGGAGCCGGACCGGCCGCCGCGCACCCCCGCGAACGTCCTGGTCACCGTCCCGCCCGGGTATGCGATCAGAGTGGACCCCAGTGCGGTCGACGCCTGGCGCTTCGAGCGTACGGCCCGCGACCCGGCGGCCACCCCTGAGCAGCTGGCCGAGGCATTGGCGTCGTGGCGAGGACCCGCGTACGCGGAGTTCGCCGGTGCGCGCTGGGCCGACGCCGAGATCTCCCGGCTGGAAGAGTTGCGGCTGTCCACCCTTGAACGCTACGCGGACGCGATGATCAGGCTGGGCGGGGCGGCGTCGACCGTATCGGATCTGGAGCGCCTGGTCGACGAGCACCCGCTCCGCGAGAAGGCGTGGGCCCTGCTGGCCAGGGCCCTGTATCGGTGCGGCAGGCAGGGGGAGGCGCTCGGTGCCTTGCGCAGGGCCCGCGCCCGCCTGGTCGAGGAACTGGGGGTGGACCCGGGGCCGGAGCTGCGACAGCTGGAGGCGGACATCCTGGCGCAGGCGTCGCACCTTGCCGAGAGCGCACCCTCGGCGATCATGCCTGAGCGGTCCGTTGTCTCCTCCCGCTCCTATGTCGGGCGGCAAGCCGAACTGGCCTCGGTCGCGGCGATGGAGGGCGGGGTCGTGCTGGTCAGCGGTGAGCCTGGTACGGGTAAGACCGCCTTCCTGGAGCAAGTGCGTGCCGCCAAGGGCTGGACGACCGGCTGGGGACGCTGCCCGGAACACGAGGGAGCTCCCCCAGGCTGGGCGTGGGCCGAGCTGTTGCGGCCCTTGGCGGCCCGTACCCCGCCCGAAGACCCGCAGGCCCTCGCGCCGCTGCTGGTGGACGTGCCCACGGTGGGCGATGTAGCCGCGGCGAGGTTCCGCCTGCACCGGGCCGTCGGCGCCTTCCTGGCCGCCTGCGCCCCTGTCTTGATCGTTCTGGATGACCTGCACCGTGCGGACGCGGAGACGCTGGCGCTGCTGACGCACGTGGTGTCGGCTGCCAAGGGATTCCCGATGCTTGTCATCGGTTCCTACCGGCATACCGAGGTCACCGAAGAACTGGCCGACACGCTGGCCGCGCTCGCCGCGCACGAGCCGACGCGCATCCAGCTGACCGGCCTGGCTCCGGCCGAGGTGGGCGAGTTGGTACGGCTGATCTGCCCGGCCGACGACGCGACCGTCGCCGAGGTCGCCGAGCGCACGGGCGGCAATCCGTTCTTCGTCAGGGAGATGGCCAGGCTGCTGGACGCCGAGGGCACGCTCGGCGTCCCGGCCGGTGTCCGTGACGTGCTGCGCCGCCGGGTCGCACGGCTCCCCGCGACTGCCCAGACCATGCTCCGCATGGGCGCGGTCATCGGACGTGAATGCGACCTGGACACGCTCATGGCCGTCAGCGGGAGCGACGAGGACGGCGTGCTGGAGGCGGTGGAGGCCGGTCTGGTGACCGGGCTGCTGACCGAGCGGGACGACGCCCGCCTCGCCTTCTCGCACATGCTGGTCCGCGACACCTTGTACGAGGACATCTCCCGAAACCGCCGACTGCGCCTGCATGAGCGCGCGGCCCGCGCCATCGAGCGGCACCACCCCGACGACGTCGCGGCGCTCGCCTACCACTTCACCGCGGCCGGACGTGCCCCGGAGGCCGCACACTACTCCAAGCTCGCCGCACAGCAGGCCGAGCGGCGCTTCGCCCACCACGAGGCCGCGACACTGTGGCAGCAGGCGATCGACCATTTCCAGGGCGATCCCCGTGAGCGCATCGAGCTGACACTTTCCATGGTGTCCGCGCTGGCCAACACCGGCCGTCTGGTTCAGGCCCGCACTCACCGGGAGCAAGCCGTACGGGCCGCCCTGCCGTACGGCGATCCTGAGCTGCTGGCACGGGTGATCGCCTCGTTCGAGGTGCCTACCTTCTGGAGCAGCAGAGAGTACGGCGGGCTGGACGTTGAGCTCATCGAGGCTGTCGAGCACGCGCTGAACGATCTGCCTCCCGGAGACGGTGTGCCCCGCTGCCGCCTGCTCACAGCCCTCGCCTTCGAGCTGGAGGGCGAGCCGACCGAGCGCGGATACGAAGCCTCGCGAGAGGCGGTCGCCATGGCCAGACGCCTGGGCGACCCCGACCTGCTCATCCTGGCGCTCAACGGGTGGTTCCACCAGACGTTCCGGTACGGCGAGCTGGCCGAGCGCGAGCAGACCGGGCGGGAGCTCCTCGAACTGTCCGGCTCCCGGGTCACGGTGAAGGCGCTGGGCCACTTGATTCTCATGCTGTCAGCCACCGGCCGCGCGGATTTCGCCCAGGCGGACGCGCACGCCGCAGCGGCTCTCCAGCTGGCGGAGAGCTATGACCTGCCGATCGCCAGAGCGGCGGTGAGCTTCTACCGCGGGCTGCGCGCCGGACTGGCCGGGGACGACAGCGACGCCGACTCCCACCTGCGGGCGGGAGCCGAGCTGGCCGGGCGGCTGGGCATGTGGCAGCACGAGGTCGGCCTGCTCGCCCTCGCCAGGTACGGCCTGCGTCTGATGCGCGGGAATCTCGTGCCGCTGCTGCCCGAGCTGGAAACACTGTCCGTCCATGAGCCTTGGCGGGATCAAACGGCCGAGCTGTACGCTCTGGCGCTGTGTCACGCCGGGCGGACGGCCGAGGCCCGTGAATGGGCGGGCCCGCACCCGCCTCCCATCAGGCCCGACTACTTCTGGCACCTTCTGACCGCCGTCCGGGGCCTGCTCGGGGTCGCTCTCGGCGACACCGCACGCGTGGAGTGGGCCTATCGGGCGCTTGTGCCGTACGCCGGGGTCCCCGTGGGAGGCACCGGGTACCTGGCCGTCTGGCCGACGGCTCAGGTCCTCGGTGATCTGGCCGCGTACCTCGGCCGGCCGGCCGAGGCGCACTACCGTCAGGCCCTCGAGATCGCTGAGCGGGCCGGCATCACGGCATGGGCCGAGGCAGCGCGATCGAGGCTCGCTCCAGCCTCTGGTAGCGGCCGCGGGTGAGAGCCAGCATGAGCCGGAAGCGCGAGCCGGCCCGGTCGAGCATGCCGTCGAGTTCCTCCGGGGTCGCCCAACTGGACAGCCAGGGCACGGTGAACAGCAGCTGCCGCAGCCCCGCCCGCTTGGCGATCTGGTCTTCACACCATTGATAGGTGCCTGCCGGAACGAACTGCCTGATGATCGGGAAGACGTCGGACTCCTCGTCGGCGATATGCTCGGCCAGCATCTCGTGCAACTCGCCAAGTGCTTTGCGCAGCTGCGCCAGGTCCCCGGCGAGCGCGGCCGTGCAGCGCGTGAGGATCGTCTGCAGCGCGAGGTGATCGTCGGTGAAGAGCGCCAGATCGACGGCCTGGCCGGCGGTGCGTTCGATGACAGGCCAGAGCAGGTCGTCCTCGTTGGTGTGGTGATGGTGGATCTCGGACAGCAGCAGGGTCGTGTAGCGGCGGATCGCCGCGTCTTGGCCGCCGCGGTCCTCGGCCAGGCGCCGTAGATCGCCCAGCATGGCTCGGTGGATGACGCGCATTGCGGTGAGATCGGGTTCGGGGTCTTGAGGGCGTCGCGCGGCAACGGCCGGAATCTGGATGGTTCGGGTCATCTCCATGGCCTCAGACTGCGCCCGACCACTTGTCATCCATCAGTCGCCGACTTGTCTTCGGCAGGCGTCTCATCTACTACCGCCGACTCTCCAAATGAGACGTCGTCTAAGGGTCGGACTATAGGGCAGCCGCACTTGTTGATGTGGAGCTGTCTGCCTGTACGTGCATACGAGCAAGATCACGAGAAGCGGCGCCCTGCGATGATCGAGGTGTGTACGGTCATTGGGCTTCGATCGCGCACTGTCTTCGTCGCGGTCAGCCGCTCAGCTCGGTACGGCGGGAGTGAGCCAGAGCCAGCCCGCCGAGGACCGCACCGACCAGCCCAAGCACCACGGCCAAGGCACCTCCGAATACTCCGTTGCCGGTACCGAGACCACCGTCGGCGACGGCCAGTTTCACCGCGCCGTTGAGCCCGCCGGTCAGCCCCGCCGCCAGGGCCACGATGGCTCCCCTCCTCCCGCCGTTGCCGATACGACGGACGGAGCGCAGCGCCAGCCAGCCGATGACCGCGCCGCCCAGCGCCACCAGTGCGGCCACGCTGGCCCAGATTCGCTCAGGGGTCCCGAGGAAAGTATCGACACCCTGGCCCGCGCATTCCGCCGGCGTCGTACAGACTGGCGAGGCCGCCTGTGCGGCAAGCACCAACAGGACGGACATTGAGGATCCTTTCTGTCGAATGACGGGCGCCGGCAGCGTGTGCGGCGCGGTGGCTCGGTCTATGCCGGCCGAGGTGCCGGTGACGAGCTCCCAGGAGGGTTCGCCGAATCGATCCTCGCCTCGTCGAGGCACCCGCGGCCTCCGACAGCGGATGGCAGTGTCTACGCAGTTCTGCGTAGACCCCTCGTGCCTCGATACGCCCGTCGTCGTAGGCGGTCGCGCGTCTGGGCGGAGTGTTCTCGCGCGCGGGGCCTCGTAGGATCGCGGCATGGAACACCGCGCTGCGTCGTTGCGCCTGCCGGCGCCGGCGCAGGACGTGTTGCTCGCGCTCTTCATCACCGTGATGCAGGTTCAGGGCACCATGGCCCGGATTGCCGCCGAGGGGGCGTCGCGACCCCTCGACGACCTCGGATATCTGGGATACGTCCTGCTGATCGTGAGTGGCGTGGTCGTCGCCGTCCGCCGACGGTGGCCGGTGCCGGTGTTCCTCACCGCCGCGCTCGCCAGCTTGGTGTACTACGGCCTCGGCTTCCCGGACGGGCCCGGCTGGCTCGGGCTCTTCGTCGCCCTGTACACCCTCGCCGCCTACGGTGATGGGCGCCGGTCGCTGGTGGTCGCCGGCATGGGGATCACGGTGCTCGCCATCGTCTGGCTGGTCGCCGCGGCCGACATCGAGCCACGCGCCGCCATCGGCTGGGTGTTCTTCCGGATCGGCGCGTCGGTCATGAGCGCGGCCCTTGGCGAGTCCGTCCGGTCCCGACGGGTCATCGCGGCCGAAGCTCAGGAGCGCGCCGAGTTGGCTGAACGGACTCGCGAGGAGGAAGCGCGGGCGCGGGTGGACGCCGAGCGGCTCCGGATCGCGCGCGAGGTCCACGACACCGTCGCCCACGCCATAGCCATCATCAACGTCCAGTCCGGTGTCACCGCGCACGTCCTCGACAAGCGGCCGGACGTGGCGCGCGAGGCGCTGCGCGCCATCGAGCAGATCAGCTCTCGGGCGCTGCGGGAGATGCGGGCCATCCTCGGGGTACTGCGCGACGACGGTGACGGCGACGACGGGCGCGTGCCGTACCCCGACCTGGGGCAGATCGGCGAGCTGGCCGCCAAGGCACGCGAGGCCGGACTCGACATCAAGCTCGAGGAGACCTCGCCCGCGGCGCCGGTGCCGAGCGCGGTGGGCAGTGCCGCCTACCGAATCGTTCAGGAATCGATCACCAACGTGATCCGCCACGTCGGCCCGACCCGGGTGACTGTAGCGCTCAATCCCGGGATCGAGGCCTTGGAGATCCGCGTGACCGATGAGGGCCGCCGTGCCGCCCCGGGTCATGAGCCCGTGGATCCTCGCCTACCGGCCCGGCATCCGACCGGCAGTGGCAGCTCGGCCAGGCCCGGCCGCGGGATCGTCGGCATGCGCGAGCGCTGCGAACTGCTGGGCGGAGAACTCGACGCCGGGCCGCTTCCGGGCGGCGGGTTCGAAGTCAGGGCACGGCTGCCCCTCGCGCCGACCGGGTCGCGCCTATGAACGCGGCGGCCGCCTCACCGTTGAGCAACGCCCCGATCAAGGTGCTGCTCGCCGACGACGAGGGTCTCGTGCGTTCCGGGTTCAAGGTCCTGCTCGACCTCGAGGAGGACATCACCGTGGTGGGGGAGGCCACCAACGGCGCCGAAGCCGTCGAGCGGGCCCGCGCCACCCGTCCCGACGTCGTCCTCATGGACATCCGCATGCCGAAGCTGGACGGGATCCAAGCCACCGCCCAGATCGCCGGGACGCGCGGATTGGAGCAGGTCCGAGTCCTCATCCTCACCACCTACGACACCGACGAGTACGTCTTCGACGCGTTGCAGGCCGGCGCCAGCGGCTTCCTGCTCAAAGACGCCGGACCGGCCGAACTCCTGCAGGCCATCCGGGTGGTCGCCGCCGGAGAGGCGCTGCTCGCGCCGCGGATCACCCGGCGCCTCATCGGCCAGTTCACCGCGCACCGTAAAGCCGCCCAGGCCGCGGAGGACCGGCTCGCGGTGCTGACCGAGCGCGAGCGCGAAGTGCTGGCCCTGGTGGGACAGGGCCTGAGCAACCACGAGATCGGTGCCGAGTTGTTTCTCAGTCCGGCCACCGTACGCACCCATGTCAGCCACGCGATGGCCAAACTGGCTGCGCGCGACCGTGCGCAACTCGTCGT
This sequence comes from Thermoactinospora rubra, assembly GCF_002093975.1. Classification (GTDB taxonomy): domain Bacteria; phylum Actinomycetota; class Actinomycetes; order Streptosporangiales; family Streptosporangiaceae; genus Nonomuraea; species Nonomuraea rubra_A. The sequence goes on along the minus strand of NZ_MSZZ01000059.1, from coordinate 20,210 downwards.
CATCGCGTACCAGACAGGACTGGTCAGCCCTGCGACGTAAGGCACGGCCACGCCACGTTCGGCAGCGACTGTGTCCCGCCGATAACGTCGTCCGCGCTGGTCATCCGGCTTGCTGACCGATCCCATCGTGCGCCGGCTCCGGATCTCGCAAGGGGCGGAGTCGCGACGAGATGATCAGATGATCACTTGTGCTTCTTCGCCTGGCTTACCTGGCCGTGCTCCTGTCATCGTTACCTCGCGAGGTCTTGAGCCGGCCGCGGCTCCTCAGGCGTCGGATACCGTCCTGCGCTGGCACCGCGGTCTGCTCAAGCAGTGTCACGCTCGCACCTGTCGGCCGAGGCGACCTGGGCGTCCGCCCACCTTGCGGTCCATACGCTTCACCACCGCCGGGCAGGCCCGCCACGCGCGCCATGAAGTGATCGCCGCCGACCGGGTCAGTGGGTCGGGCGCGGGCTACACGGTGGCGCGGTGGCTGTGCTGCTGGCTGGAGACGCGGCACGGGTTGTGGCCAAGCACCCGCGAGGGCTACGCCGATCAACCGGACCGGGACCGAGTAGTAGGCCATGCGGACACAGATCTGTGAGCGGCGGTCAACTCGCGGGTGCAGGACCAGCCCGGCCTCGAAGGGCTCGTCCGGCAACGGCCGCAGCAGCGGCCGCTCGGCGAGCGAGTTGACCACAGGCATCGGCACCAGACGGTTGCGGCGAAAGCGCCCGACCTCTTGCTCCACGCCGCCCAGGCCGGGCTGGCAGTAGAACGGTTCCAGCCCATAATGCGAGCGGAAGGCCAGCCGGCGCGGGTTCTCCACCCGGCCACGGGAGAATCCGATCACCCGGGAGACCGCCGAGGTCAGGTTGTCGTAGCGAACGTTGCCCCTCGGCACCCCTCTGATACGCGGGTCTCGTTGTCAACCGGTTCTCGCCTTCGGGTGCCTCTGGTGATCGACGACGTGATGGCAGCGCTTAGGCTGGCTTCGGATCTTGGGATGGGGGTCGGTGATGGCGACGGAGCTTGCTGAGCGTCTAGAGCTGTTCGAACCGCTGCTCGATGACTTGGCGGCCGTGTTCTGCCCAGGCGTGAGCTGGCCTGCTGAGACTTCCGCTGATCCCGTCTTCGATGCCTATCGCCGTTGCGAGGCCAAGCGATTCAAGATCGGCGAGGCCTGCGCGAACGATCGTGAGGCTGTGCGGGGGCACGCCGACCAGATCATGCATGCCATTGCCCATGACCACTGTCCCAGCGGCAACCGCCAGTTGATCGAGCCGCTCGTGCGGAGTGTCGGCGCGCGGCAGGTCATGGAGCGCATCCTTGACTACCTCGAAACCGGCTCGGCTGCCGAGAAGCTGGGAGCGGCGATGGCCTGGTACTGGGCAGTGCCGTCCATGCAGTACGCGACGATGGACGAGCTCCGTGCCGACCTGGATGGTCAGGGTCCCGGTGAGGACGCGATCCGGGTTTCCCTCAGCCCGCTGGCACCCACTCCAGCGGATGGCAACGCGGAAACCATGGCCCTCCGCCGTGACCTGGAGCCTCGTTTCCGGATCGGCTGTCTGCGAGCGTTCATCGCCTCTGACAGGCCAGGAGAGCGCCTATATCTCTCCTATCAGTTTTCGCTCGACCTCTCCGATTATCCGCCCGAGTTGCAGGCCGAGGTAGAAACGGCTGCGCGGATCGCCGCGGCTGATCCGGAGCGGTACCGGCACGGAGACCCGTCCCGCTGATCAGGTCGGATGGTGGCGTCCGGATCAGCCAGCCTGCCCATCCAGGCGCGTGAGCAGGCCATCGAAGATCTGTTCTCGGGCGACCTGGCCCTTGGCGGCCGCGTCATCGCGCTGCCTTTCGAGGGTGGGCCTGAACTCGATGGCGCTGACGAAGAAGGTGCAGGACTCGCAGATCAACTCGAAATGGCAGTCCATCTCAACGGGCCGCGCGCAGCTTCCCGCACGGCTGCGCCGATGCTCAGAAGTGATCATCGCCCGGTGGCTTCACGTGTGTGAGCCCGTTGCCGTGTGCGAGCCGGACTGATCGTGGCGGCGCTGCGCCGCGACGATGTCCGGGGTTCGCCGGGCGATCCACTGAACCAGCTCGCACAGCGGACCTATGAGCTCCGAACCGAGCGGCGTGAGCTCGTAGCACACCTTCGGCGGCCGTGAGTGCTCCACGTTCCGCTCGATCAGTCCGTCCCGGTGCAGCACCCGCAGGGTCTGCGCCAGCATCTTCTCGCTTACTCCGCCGATCCGGTCACGGAGCTGGGAGAAACGCAGGGGCCCGTCTTTGAGCGCGGCCACGATGAGCAGCCCCCAGCGACCGGTGATGTGATCGAGCACCTCGCGCCCGGGGCAGTCAGAGGTGAAGACGTCGGTGACCGGATCCATGCGGAGAGCTTACCTCAAGGTAGGTACTTACGAAAAGTAATCCCTTATGCCTACGCTGAATCCCATGAACACCACCATGACCGTCGACATCTGGTCCGACCTGCTCTGCCCCTGGTGCTACATCGGCAAGCGCAGGTTCGAGCGGGCGTTGTCTGCCTTCGCCCACCGCGAGGCCGTGCTCGTGCGCTGGCGCAGTTTTGAACTCGACCCTGGCCTCGGCTCCGAACCGCACCTGACCCTGCCCGAGCGCCATCTCCGCGACGTCGGCGGGACGCCCGCCCAGGCGGCGCAACGCCTGGCGGCGGTGGCCGACCTCGCCGCCGCCGAGGGCCTGGACTACCGCCTCGACCGGGCGCTTCCGGTCAACAGCTTCGACGCTCACCGCCTGGCTCACTACGGCGAGCACGCCGGCAAAGGTGAGGCCGTGCGTGAGCGGCTGCTGCGCGCGTACACCAGTGAGGGCGCGGTGCTCTCCGACCTGGAGACCCTGGTACGGCTGGGCGTCGAGGCCGGGCTCGACGCCGATGCCACCCGCCGGGTCTTGACCGGTTCGGATTTCGCGGACGCGGTACGCGCCGACGAGATCGAAGCGGCCAGGCTCGGCGTCCACGGCGTTCCCACGTTCGTCTTCGCCGGCCGATACGCCGTCTCGGGCGCACAACCGGCGGAGGTCTTCACCGAACTGCTCACCCAAGCCTGGGAGGAGACCATGCCCCGTCCGGGTGCGACGCCGGGCGATTCCGCCTGCAGCGTCGAGCGCGGCTGCTGACCTCGAGCCAGAGCAAGGGCCGGCAGCTCGCCCGCGGCGTCCGCGGCGGCGTCTTCACCACCGTCTGGCGATTGCGACCGGCCCTGGGCCCTACGGCGCGGAGAGCGGTTCGGCCTGGTAGGCGCGGTGCAGTACCTGCACGAAAGACGGCGCTTCGGGCAAGGGCACCGAACCGATCCGATGCACCGCCACGCCGGGCGTCCATGAGTTCATGACCACAGCCCCGGCCAGCGCCGGCAGGTCGGCGAGCGTGATCTCCTGGCTGCGCTGGGGCACGCCGAGGCGATCCAGTTGCCGGCGGACGATGGCCATCGTGATGCCGCCCAGCATCCCGGCCTCGGGCCACACCACCGCGTCGCCGTCCCAGAAGGCCAGATTCCAGATCGTGCCCTCGCTGAGCCGGCCCTGGCGGTCGACGAAGGCGGCGTCGTCGAAACCTTGGGCGACGGCCTGACGGAGGAAGTACGTCTTGGCCACCTCTCCGACGTGCTTCACGGCCGGGAGGACCCGTTCGTGCTCGACCACCGCCAGCGCGAGCGGTCCTTGCGGGCCGGACGCGGCCGGTCCGGTGCGTACCAGCAGCTCGGGCTCAACGTCGGCCCCGGCCGCGGTGAACTCGCCCGCCGGGGAGTACACGATGGCCGTCAGCGAGAGGTCAGCCGGGCCGGCCTGGAGTGCCGCCCGCAGGCAGGCCCGTACCCGATCGTCGGGCAACGCCCGGCCGAACAGCTCACCGGAGGCGGACCGCAACCGCTCCAGGTGGAGGTCGAGACCGCGTACCCGGCCTCCACGCACCTGCATGGCTGTGAAGTGGGCATAGCCCGCGAAGGCGAGTGGCTCCAGTTCCTCGGCGCTCGCCGCGCGGCCGTTACGGTGAACAACGAAAGTGGACACGCGTCACTCCATCGGGACGAAATAGAAGGGGATCACGGACAACCCGGGCCGGAATGTCCGCTCATGAGGCGACGTTAAGGCCTCACACCGATGGAAAGGTCAACCTCACGTGAGGCAGGTCGCATGCTGATCGGGGAGTTGTCCCGGCGTACCGGGGTGAGCCCGAGGTTGCTGCGCTATTACGAGGCGCAGGGGTTGCTTGAGGTCAAGCGTGGCCCGAACGGCTACCGCCACTACGACGAAGACGCTGTGGTCACCGTACGGCAGGTGCGTGCCCTGCTGAAGGCGGGCCTGTCCACTGAGGTGATCCGTGCTGTTCTGCCGTGTGCGCGGGGTGAGCGCCCGGAATTCGACTGGTGCGCGGAGCTGTGGGACATCCTGAACGGGGAACTTGCGGCCATGGACGAGCGCATCGACGACCTCCAACGCATGCGCAGCACCCTCGCCGGCTACCTGGCGAAGACCTGAGTGCCCACCTGGGGAAGGCTGGTTGAGTTGAACAGTTGGCTTTGGGAGCTGGCCCACATTCCGTGACCGAAACGAGCCCGCCGACCATCCGGCGTAAGCGACGATGACCCGCGTGCCGTGGTGATCATGTTCTGGATGTGCTGTCGCCGGACGGGCCGGGGCTCGGGTGGCCCGGCTGTTGAGGATGACGGCCAGCCGTTCTACCCTGCTCCGGCTGGTCATGGCCGTGCCAGACGCCATCAACGAGGTACCGCGCGGGTACTCGGCGTGGACGACTTCGCCCTCAGGCGCGGGCATCGGTACGGCACGATCCTCATCGACTGTGAACGCGGTGTACCGCTGGAAGGACGCGACGCCGGCCAACTCCACCGCGAGATCACCGAGCGTGGCTCCGACGGTTGCTATGGGATCGTCAGCGACTACGTCGCGGCGCACAGGCTCACACCCCCGCCGCTCGCCCCAGCCGCGTTCCTCTCCTCGGGCCTGCAACGGATGAAGGCCCATCAGCACCGCGTGACCAGCCTCGGCGAGTTGACGGCTCGCCTTGCGAGCCGTGTTCGTCTCCGGACGATGGGGAGGGGCACTCCACAGAGTGCGAGAAGGGCGCCTTCGGTCCCGGGCGCAGCGAGCGCGGCGTCTTCGTGAAGCGGACCCACCCCTGGCGCGCCAGGCCAGGCAGCGCGATCCTGACCTGCTCCATCGTCCAGCCGACCGCCTGGGCACCGCCGCCTGCTCCGGCTCCAGGCCGATCCCAGGGGGTACGGCCACCCCGCGGCCGGCGAGGTGCCAGGTCAGGCAGCCCAGCAGGACCAGCGGCACGGCGAAGCTTCCCGGGCCGGCCCAGAAGGTGCGCTTGTTCTGCACAGACGCCGCCGACTGGACCACGCCCCCGTCCGAGAGCGACAGCGGGACAGCCGCTTTCCTGAGCTCACGACGACGGCCCCCCGTGATCGCGGTTGCGCCAGGCCCGCTCCCACTGCCTGGTCAGAGCCGGGTAGACGACGAGGTAGCGGAACGGTGCGATAGCAGCCATGTAGAGCCGCCCGAACCATCCGTTGGGTTTGACCAGGACGGCCATGCGCAGCTCGTGGTCGCCGTTCGCGCCTTGCGCCCAGCCGAGGTGCATCACGGTGTGCACGGTCTTGTTAGCCAGTTCGCGGGCCGCCTCTGTGTCGAGCTCGTAGACGCCCTTGAGGGGCATGCTCGCGTTGTCGGGGCCGCGGGGAGCGGCAAGGAGGTCGGCGGGGAGGCGGTCGCGGAGCGAGGCGACCCGCCGTCCGACGCCAGCCGACGGGGCGTCCCAGCCGAACAGCGCGCCGAGCCTCCAGCGAACGGCGAATAGAAACCTCGCCGGCCATGGCTGCTGGGTGAGCCGTCCGCCGGACCGGATCGCCGCGAGCATCGCCGCGAAGTCGCCTGGCCCGGCCCCGGGCGTACGGAACGACCACACGTCCTCGACCGCGAAGTCACCCGTGAACTCGTGGATGCGCCACGGGACGGAGGTGTGCGCGGTCTTGGGCAGCCTCATGAGAGACCCCTTCCGGCCATCATCGCCAGCAGCGTCATCTGGTCCAGGTCGGGAGTGGCCACGGGGTCGAGCTCGCGGTAGCGGCGGTGCAGGTTGACCACGATCCGCTCGGCGTCCAGCCAGGTGGCGTACTCGTCGAGGTCGACCTCCTCGACCGCCTCGTCGAAGGACAGGCCGCGGGCGTGGGCGGCGTCGGCCTGCTCGACCACGTGGCTGAGGTAGCCACGTACCGCGCGGATCCCGTCGGGGTCGGTGACCGGACCGTGGCCGGGGACGATCGTGCCGGCTCCGGTGGCGATCATCTTGTCGCAGGCGGCGATCCAGTTGGCGATCGGGCCGCTCCACACGATCGGCGTGCAGCCGACGAACAACAGGTCGCCCGCGAACAGCACGTCCGCGTCCGGCACGTGCACGACTGAGTCGGCGCCGGTGTGGGCGGGGCCGAGGTTCATCACGCGCACTTCGCGGCCGCCGACCTCCAGGCTCAGCTCCCTGTCGTAGGTCAGGTCGGGCAGCCGCAGCCGGATGCCGCTGAAGTCGAAGGCGCCGAAGCGTTCGCGGAAGTAGGGGGTGGCCGGGCCGATGTCGACGACCTGGGTGGCGGCGAGCATCTCCGGGGCCATCTCGTGCCGCATCTCGGCGCAGGTGGCCTCCGCTGCGACGATCCGGACGTGCTCGCCCAGTAGCTGGTTGCCATGGGTATGGTCGCCGTTGGAGTGGGTGATGACCGCGTGGGTGAGCGGGTGCCGATCGGTGATCTCACGCATCGCGTGGAGCATCTCGGCTGTCAGCGGCAGGTCGAACAGGGTGTCGACCAGGAGGGAGGCACCCTCGCCCGCGACCAGTCCCGCGTTGCTCCAGCCGTATCCGCCGTCGGGGAGCAGCCAGGCCCACACCCCCACGCCGACCTCGTGCAGCCCGCGGGTGTAGGGGTACCTCGACGGCGCGCGGTTGACGCGCGGGCGAGGGGGCTTCCGATCGGGATTGTGCCGGGGTTTCAAGGGGTACGGCGCGGCGGACGCGCGGACGGTCTGCCGAGTATGACCCAGCCCCTCGACCGTCAGTTCGACGACATCGCCGTCCCGCAACCAGCCGGGGAAGGCGGCCGGATCGGCGAGCGACAGATGCTCGATGAGGCAGCAGCCGGGCACCGTACCCGAGCCGAACACGTCGCCGGGCAGCAGGTCCACGCCGCGCGAAGCGTAGGAGATCACCTCGCCGAAGGTCCAGTCCATGGCGTCGACGCGGCCCGAGCCGATGGTCTTGCCGTTGACCTTCGCCTCGACGTGCAGGGCGAGCCTGCCGTCGCGGCGGTAGGGCGCCAGCTCGTCAGGGGTGACCAGGTAGGGGCCGAGCGTGGTGGCCGCGTCCTTGCCCTTGGCCTGGCCGATCGCCAGCGGCGACTCGCGCAGCTGAAGATCGCGCGCCGACCAGTCGTTGTAGATGGTGTAGCCGATGATGTGCTCCTCGGCCTGCTCCGGAGTGAGGTCGCGGCCACCCGGGCCGATGACCGCGGCGATCTCCAGTTCGAAGTCGAACCAGGCGCTGCCCGGCGAGATCGTCACGTCGTCGTACGGCCCGGCGATCGTCGAGGGGCAGGCGAAGTAGAAGGCCGGGATCTCGTACCAGGTGTCCTTGAGCGTGCGCGGCTGGCCGGCGGCCTGCTGGCAGTTGCGTATGTGGTCGAGGAAGCAGAGGCAGTCGCGGACGGAGGGAGGACGCGGGATCGGCGCGCGCAGCCTGGCCCCGGCCAGCGGCACCGTCTGCTCCGCTGACGCCAAGGCCGCCTCTCCGGTGGCCAGCAGCTGCTCCGCGCCCCGGCTGATGAGCTCGACCAGGCTGACGCCCGGAGCGACGGGGTGGATCCGGTCCCCGCCGATCACCCCGACGCGGTCTCCCGCGTCCGTCGCGTAGGTCACCCAGCGCATGAAGAACCTCCTGGAATCTATGTTTGTCAACATAGGCTATATCAATCAGCATACGCTCTGCTTTTCGGCATACCTGGTTGGATGGCCGGCATGGCCACGCGACGGATCGAGAGGACCCAGGAGAGCCGGCGGCTGCTGGTGGCGGCTGCCGCCGACCTGTTCGCCGAGCAGGGATACCGGCAGACGAGCTTCGTCGACATCGCCGAGAGGGTCGGCATCAGCCGCGGTTCCATCCCCTGGCATTTCGGCAACAAGCTGGGTCTGTTGGAGGCGGTGATCGACGACCGGCTGCAAGCCGTGTTGGCCCGTTTTGCCCCGTCCGCGAGGGAGCGGGACGGAGATCCGCTTGAGCAGGTGATGGACTTCATCCGCCTGCCCGCCACGCGCCTGTTCATCACGTTGCTCGCCGAGGCCGTGGAGGTCGGCTCGCCGATCCGCGAGCGCTACGCGCGGCTGCAGCTCGGCCGTCTTCGCCTCACAGAAGACAGCCGAGAACCGAGAAACCGCAGTTCAGACGGGGTATGAGGTGGTAGGGCGCCCGGGGCTCGAACCCGGAACCTACGGATTAAAAGTCGCGAGCCATTATGTCAGACCGTTCCCCAGCGTGTTCTATTGTATCACCCCGTTTGATTTTGTCGCTTTCGGAATGTCCAAGAATGCCGCCCCGTGTTCGCGTGTACCGATGACCGAAGAGCATGTGGCGAGCACGTGAACGCCGGGTTCGATGGTAACCCGGCACCCTGATGACAGGTCTTTGACTGTTCGTTCGTCCCGGCCTGGGGCATTTGGCGTCGCCGACGATTTGGTTCTCGTGTTGAGCGCGGAGACAATATCGGTACAGGAGTGGATTAAATGTCAGCGCGTCGCCCGATTCCGTCATCAGCGCGTGACCGGAAGATCGGGCGACAGCGCCATGGCTCGCACGCATCCCGCGCCCAGGGCGCCTCCGCTCGCGATCATCTTTCGAGCGATGACACCCGCAGCTTCGCCGACTCGCCCGCCCTCCCTGTCGAGCGTCGAGAGACTGACGGCGGTGGCGACAAGTTCTGTCAGCAGCTCACCGTAGTTCTCTCGCGTTGCCATGGTGTGGCCGTGGAGACGAATCCACCGGCGCACAGCACGGGCCGCGAGATTGCGCACGAGGCCATCGAGATAGCCGTGAACCTCGATTCAGAACTCACCTACAGGCCGCTGTCCGTTGAGACCGGCACAATCAGTCCCCGGGCGCGCAGGGGGCACTTCACGCTGGAGGAACACGAGCAGGCGCTGCAGGGATCAGCCCCGCGTGCGCGGGGATGGTCTCAAGGGGATTCCCAACGCCCTCACCTCCCTAGGGTGCTCTCTGCGCTCGCGGGATGGCCCCCGTTCGAGCGGCACATCGACCACTGGACCTAGGGCCTGTACGGAGTTCGGATCTTCAGGCGGGTTGGAGGCTTCGGATCCACACGATGGCTCCGCGTAGATGGAGGCCTGCCAGGTGGCTTTCGGGAGTCTTGTCGAAGCGGAAGGCCGGCCCGCGCCACTGTTTGATCCGGTTGATGCAGCGTTCTGCGGTGTTGCGGTTCTGCGGTGTTGCGGTGTTGCGGTTCTGCGGTTCTGCGGTGTTGCGCTGCTTGTAGAGATCGGGATCGTGGCCGATGGGGCGGCCACCGGCCGAGCCGCGCCGCAGGCGTCACCGCCGGCGTCCCTCTCGCGCCTCATCGGCGCCTCATCGGCGCCGTGGCCGCGGTCGCCGTGGAGGGCACCGCGATCGACCCGAAGCTTCTGCAGCAGGCGGCGATCATGTTCGCACGGCGCATCGAACAGGTCCAAGGCGGCAAGCCCCCTACCGCCTCCTTGTCTGGAAGCTGATCACTGCGGGCCTCGAGGACGTACGTCAGAGCGTCAACCGCTGGATACGGACAGCGGAGAGCACGATGCCGTCGCCGACTTCGATCGCGCCCTGTAAATCCGCCGGACCACTTCGCCCTGAACCAACACGATCACGGCCGCCGGATGGCGGGGACGACCACACTGCAGCCCGGATGGCTTTCCTTCACTGGAGCGGCCGGCACCACCGAGCCGCACGCCCACGCCGCGGTGCAGATCCTGATCGTCGCCGAGGGCGTGGCGGAGCTGGCCGACGCCCACCACGCCCGCCGCCCGGTGCAGGCCGCGATCATTCCCACCCGAGCCCAGCACGCCGTGTATGCCTCCCCAGATGCACGGGCCACCATGCTCTACCTCGACCCGGCCAGCGGCGGGCCGCCATCTGGCGATCCACCTGAGCCCGTTCCCACGACGACCAGGCGGGGCATGACCGGGTGGAGCAGTGGGTGGCCGCCGCGCAAGCCATGCTGTCACCCGCCGCCCTGGCCGCGGCGGGCACACCGTCTGGCCAGCTGCGGCGGTGCTTGGCGCCTGGACCACACCCATCCCCGTACGGCACACAGCGCTGCAGGAGGCGCTGGCCTTGCTGCCGCAGCTGCTTGACGGCCCAGCCCGGCTCACCGACCCGGCGGCCACGGTTGGTCTGTCGGCCAGCCGCCTGGGCCACCTGTTCGCTGGCGAGCTGGCCCTACCCTTCCCTGCCTTCATGCGCTGGAATCGGCTGCGTCGCGCCATGGAGCCGGCGCGCGACGGCACCAGCCTCACCCAGGCCGCGCACGGCGCCGGCTTCGCCGACAGCTCCCACCTGAACCGCACCTGCCACGAGATGCTCGGCCTGGCCCCCTCCCACCTGCTCAGCGCCCTGCACCCCACGCCTGGCAGCCGAACCGGCCTGGCCAGTCGAGTCCAAAGCGCTTCGGCAGATCAGCGGATCTGTCCAAGCCCGCCCTGCTGCCCCGCCGTCAGCCTGGACATATCTCTGGACAGAGCGATCAAGACCATGCGCGACACCGGCCGGGGCATGCCGGCACAAGGACAAGGACACCTCACGCGGCGGCCTGGCCGTCAACGTCATCGAGTGCTGACGCCGGTCAGGTCAGCGCCAGACGGGACAGCTCGCGGCGAGAGCGGATGCCGAGCTTGCGGAAGGCGCGGTAGAGGTGGTGCTCGACGGTGCGCGGGCTGAGGAAGAGCTGGGCGGCGATCTCCCTGCTGGTGCCGCCGCCCGCCGCCAGCCGGACGACCTGGAGCTCCTGGGAGGTGAGCCGGTCCAGTGGGTTCCCGGCCGCGGGCTCGGCCGGGACGAGGGACTCACCAGTCGCCTTCAGCTCGGCCCGCGCGCGTTCCAGCCAGGGCGCTGCGCGGAGCCGTTGGAAGGTCTTCAGGGCGGACCGCAGTGGCGCCCGGGCGTCGCTGCGGCGCCGGGCGCGTCGCAGCCACTCACCGTAGAGCAGTTCGGTGCGGGCCTGCTCGAACGGCCTGCTGGCGTCCTCGTGCGCCCGCAGGGCACGCAGGTAGTCGTCCTCGTCGTGGGTCAGGAGGGCCCGGGCGCGCGCGCTGAGTGCGTGCGCCCACGGCTGGCCGCCCGCCCGCGCCCACGCCTCGAGCCGGCGCAGCGGCTCCTCCGCCCGGGCCGGCTCGCCCAGCCGCACGGCCGCCTCCACCTGGTCGGCGCCCGCCGCCACCAGCCCTGAGGCGTGCCGCAGCGGCCCCCGGGTGGCCGCCTCCAGCCGCTCCAATGCCGCCTCGTAACGTCCAAGCCCGAGATCGAGCAGGCTGAGGGCCACGAGGCCGGCCATGCCGCCGGTATCCGGCTCGTCACCCGCCAGCCGGACGCAGCGCTCCTCGTCCCCTTCGATGGCGGCCACCTTGGCCAGCACGGAGTTCAGCCGTGCCACTCGCTGCTCCAGCCCGGTGTCGCGGACGATCCGCACGGCCTCCGCCACGGATCCCTCGGCGTCGCTGTGCCGCCCCGTCTGCACCTGCACGCCGGCCAGGTCCTGCAGTACCTGCGGCAGCGCGCCGACCAGGCCGTGCCGGCGGCAGCGCGCCACCTGGGCCTCGGCCAGCTCGGCGGCGGCCACGTCGTCGCCGAGGATCATGGCGCAGAAGGCGCCCCACATCATGGTGATGTCGTCCTCCTGGGCCGCCGTGCCGTGCCGGAGGTCCGGCACGGCCCTGGGCGTACGGGCCACGAACTCCGCCAGCAGCGGCAGCCCGCGCGCGTAGTCCTCCTCCACGAGGTGGGCCATCCCCAGCACCATCGGGTCGGGCCGACCCATGGCGCGCAACCGCTCGGCCGCGTCCCGGATCGCCTCCCGGTCCCCGCTGAACCACCCGTACCCGGCGCTGGTGCGCAGCATCGTTACGGCCGAGTCCGGATCCGCGTGCGCAGACCGCTCGACCAGTATCCGGGCCGCCAGCCGCCGGTCGCCCAGCTCGAACTCCACGGCCGCCTGCACCGGCGCAAGCCTGGCGAGCGACTTGGGGTCGTCCACCAGCTGCTCGGCCTGCTCTGCGAGCTCCGCCGCCTTCGCGGCGTGCCCCGCCGACAGCGCCAGCGAGGCCGCCTCGCCCAGCCGGGCGGCCCGGACGCCCGGGTCGGGGGTGAGGTTCGCCGCCTGCTCGTACAGCCCGGCCGCGGCGGCGTACGCGGCACGGTTCCGCTCCCGCTCTGCGACGCGGGCGATCTGCGCGGCGACGTCCTCGTCAGCCGAGGTGGTGGCGACGGCCAGATGCCGGGCTCGGCAGCCCTCGTCGGTGGCCGCGTCAGCCAGGGCTTGGTGAACGGCGACCCGCCGCGCCAGCGGCGCGCCATGGTAGGCGGCGGTGCCGATGAGGGGGTGGGGGAAGACAACGGCGTTCGTGGTGACCTCGACCAGCCCGGCCTTCTCGGCCTCCTCCAGATCCTCCAGCCCGACCCCCAGCGCGGTGGCGGCGCCCAGCAGCGTCGGCAGGTGGCCTCGCGCCTCGGCGGCGGCCGTGAGCATCATCAGGCGGGTCTTCTCGGGGAGCTCCGCGATCCGGGAGCGGAAGGAGGCGAGTACGCGGTCCGGCACCGGCATGGGCCCGGCCGTGGCGAGGTGGTGGCGCCGCCCCGCGGCGAACTCGATCAAGGCCAGCGGATTGCCCGCGGACTCCTCGATCACTCGTTCCCGGGAGGCGGGGGTGAGCCCCCGGTCCTCCAGCAGCAGCGCCGAATCCTCCGGTGACAGCCTCGACGGCCGCAGCTCCGGCAGGCCTGTTGCAGGGAAGCCCTCCTCCCTCGTGGCGAACAGCATCGCCACCCCTTCGGCGGCCAGCCGGCGCGCGGCGAACAGCAGCGCGTCGGCGCTCGCCTGGTCCAGCCACTGGGCGTCGTCCACCAGGCAGAGCAGCGGGCCGTCGTCGGCCACCTCCGCCAGCAGGGTGAGCACGGCCAGCCCCGACAGGAACCTGTCGCGCCCGCCCGGCGCCCCCGAGTCGAGCACCGCGCGCAGCGTCTGGGCTTGCGCCTCGGGCAGCGAGGCTAGCCGCTCCTGCACCGGCCAGAGGAGCTGGACCAGCCCTGCGAACGCCAGGTCGGCCTCCGCCTCGATGCCGGTGACCCGCAGCGTGCGCAGCGCCGCGCCGGCCGCGTACTCGGCGGCCCACGCCAGCAGCGCCGACTTGCCGATCCCCGGCTCGCCGCGCAGGACTAGGCCGCCGCTCCGGCCGGCGCGCGCCGCGTCCACCAGAGCGCGGATCGCCGCCTGCTCGCTCGCCCTGCCGTACAGCACCCAGCGCACCCCACTCCGTAGTTACGTACGCCCAACGCCCGTACGTAAGTCCCGAAACGTTACCGATTCGCCGCGTAATCCCCGGTTCATACGGTCGTGCCAGCCTCAACACTCGCTGTCTCACAGGGAGACCGACATGAAGGAGTTCTTCGAACCCGTGACCGTGGGCGAGCTGACCCTGCGCAACCGCCTCGTCATGGCGCCGATGACCCGTAGCCGGGCCCGGAGGGGGGGACTGGTCGGCGAGCTGACGGCCGAATACTACGGCCAGCGCTCCGGCGCGGGGCTGATCATCGCCGAGGGCACCCAGCCGTGCGTGCTCGGACAGGGCTACATCGACACCCCCGGCCTCCACTCGCCGGAACAGGCCGCGGCCTGGCGCCTCGTCACCGGCGAGGTGCATCGGCGCGGTGGCCGTATCTTCGTCCAGCTCATGCACGCCGGGCGGATCGGTCACCCCATCCTCTATCCCGGCGGCGAGCTGCCCATCGCGCCGTCGGCCATCCCCTCGGGCGAGCAGCTCTATACCCCCGACGGCATGCTGGACCATCCCACGCCACGCGAGATGACCATGGCGGACATCGCTCGCGCCGTCGAGGACTTCGTGGCCGCGGCCCGGTATGCGATCGACGCTGACTTCGACGGGGTCGAGCTGCACGGCGCGAGCGGATACCTGATCCACCAGTTCCTGTCGGACAATACCAACCGACGCACCGATGCCTACGGCGGCTCGGTGGACAGGCGCATCAGGTTCGCCGTGGAGGTGGCTCAGGCGGTCGCCGACGCGATTGGACCTGCCCGCACCGGGATCCGGATCTCGCCCAGGATCGCCTACAACGGCATCGACGAGAGCGACTCGGAGATCCTCTACACCGAGCTGGCCCGCGCGCTTGCCCCGCTCGGCTTGGCATACCTGCATGTCTCGGAGAACGACACGCGGGACATCACCAAGCTGCTGCGCGCCGAGTGGCCGGGCACGCTGATCCTCAACCCGCACCCGCGGGGCGGCGACGACCCGGCGACCGTCGAGGAAGGGCTCGAGGCACTGCGCTCGGGTCTCGCCGACGCGATCGCGTACGGGCGGCTGTGGCTGGCCAACCCCGACCTGCCCGCCCGGATCGCGGCAGGCGGTCCGTACACCGAGGCCGACCCGGCCACCTTCTACGGCGGCGATCACCGCGGCTACACCGACTACCCGGCACTGACGGAGGGAGACGCCCGATGACCGGCGGCTCGACCATGGCTCAAACCTGTGCCGGTGGGCCGGCCCGGCCGGGCGGACCCGGCGGGCAGGTCCCGGCGGCGTGGCTGGCGGTGCTGGCAGGGCCGCTGTCGTTCGGGATAGCCGGGCCCACGCTCGTCCTGCCGGACGCCGCTCGCGACCTCGGCCTCACGACGGCGGCCGTGACGTGGATCGTCACCGCGTTCGGGTGGGCCATCGCGGTCGGCACACCCCTGATGGCGGGCCTGCAGAGCCGCCGCGGAGCTCGTACGGCGCTGGTCACCGGTGCCGCGCTGGCGCTGCTGGGCGCGCTCCTCGCGCTGGCCGCGCCGGCGCTGCCGGGGCTCGTGGCGGCAAGCGCCCTGCAAGGGCTCGGCACGGCCGGGCTCACCACGACAGCCATGAGCCTCACCGGCTCGGCCCGCGCGATGGGACTGGTCACGGCCTCTCTTGCGACGGTCGGCTCCGTCTCGCCGCTGGTCGGCGATGTGGTGGCAGGCCTGCTGGGGTGGCGGGCCGCGCTGGCCCTGCCCGTGCTGAGCGTGCTCGCCGTGCCCGCGACGCTACGCCGGCGGCCGGTCACCCCGCTGTCGGCCGCCCGCTTCGATCTGCCCGGGGCGGTGCTGCTGACGGCGCTGGTCACCGCGCTGGTGTTCGTGCCGCACGCCTGGCAGGCCGCCGGAGCCGTCGCGGTGGCCGTCGGGATCGTGTTCGCGCTGTGGCTGCGGTCCAAGCCGGACGGGATCGTGCCGGCCGCGGTGGTGCGGGCTCCGGTGTTCCTGGTCTCGGCGGGCACGGCGTTCGCGCTGGCGGTGCTCAACTTCGGGATGTTGTACGCCCTGCCGCCGCTGCTCGCCGAGCGCACGGGCTGGACCGGCGGGCAGGTCGGCGTGGCCATCACGTGGCCGCTGCTGTTCGGCGGGCTCTCGTCCTACCTGGTGATCGCGGTGACCGCCAGGACGCCGTTCCGCGTCCTCGCCGGGCTTTTCCCGGTCCTGGCGGGGGCGGGGGTCGTGCTGGCCAGCCTGGGCCAGGCCGCTGCCACGCTGCTCGTCGCGCAGGCGCTCACCTCGATCGCCGCCGCCTCGGGGCAGGGGGCGCTCGCCACGCGCGCCGCAGCCGCGGTGCCGGACGGCCAACGGCCCGCGGCGATGGGCCTGTTCAACCTCGCCTACCTCCTGGGCGCCGCTTTCGGCCCCGCCATCGCCACCATGGTGGTGGGCTGACCCCGGAGCGCCCTGCAGGGCGGGCGAGTGAGCAGGGCGTCATAGTCGCTGAGCGGGCGCTGTTCGACCTCGGTGTCGATCGGCGCCGCCACGGCCTGCAGCCAGGTGGCGCGCATGTCGCCGCCGAGCTGGGTATCTCCCGCCCGTGCGGGCACCGGTGCGTACGCCGCTTCCGGGAGCAGGGCTGGGACGGGCTGCACGATCGGCGCAGCGGGCCCCACACCTGCCCGCGTCGCACGTCGGCCGAGGTTGAGCAGCAGGTGCTGGCCGCCCGCGCCGAGCTGCGGGCCGGACCCACCGGCTCGCGGCCGCGGCATCAGCTACGACTACCTGCACACCGCCATCGACGACCACTCCCGGCTGGCCTACGCCGAGGTCCTGGCCGATGAGAAAGGCACCACCTGCGCCGGCTTCCTGAGGGGAAGTGGAAGGAGCCGATCCGCCCCCCAAGGTCCATGAGTAGGTTGCGGGCCTGCTGGACCGTCCAGGCCCCAGTCGGGTTCGCGAGTCAGGCCCAGGATGTGTACGCGCCGAGTGGCCACCTCCATCACGAACAGCACGTACGAGCGCTTCAAGCGAAGATCGCCCCGACCGGTACGGCGGCGCCGCCGACGAACAGGTGTCCGCCCGCGGTGACGAGGAGGCACACCACCGCGAAAACGGTGGCTTGCGCCAGGCGCAGAGCCGGTTCCCTGGGGACACAACCGCCATCATGACGGCGGCAATTCTCCCCGAAAGCCACCCCTATCCAGCTCCTCAGGCACGAACGCCGAGCAGTACGTCGATCATCAGGAGAGCGGCCGGCGAGATCCCATCAGGGGCGAGAACCAGCCGACGACCATGCCAAGCCGATCGCTCACCCCCGGGGGCGGTGGACGCCAGGATGGCCGGGCTCCGTGCGCGGGGAGGGGTCATGGCTTCTCACAGCCGCGGGTCGATGTGGATCTTGGGGCTCGGATCGGCGTCGGCCGGAGGATGACAGGTCAGGACATGGGCGTCTCCGCCGGCCTGACCGTGGCGGTCACCAGCGAGCGCTGTCAGCCCTTTAGGTCACATGACCTATAATGTGGTCATGAGCGATGTCCTACGGCTGGACGAGACGGGACCGGTGCTGCTGGTCGGGGGCTACGGCACCGTGGGAGCCGAGCTGTCGGCGATGGCGGCCCAGCGCTGGCCGCTGTTGTTGACCGGTCGTTCCCCCGTACGGGGCGCCGCCCTGGCCGAGCGGCTGGGGGCCGAGGTGCGACGCTGGGATCTGGCCGACCCAGCGGGGTTCTCGGCCTCGGTGCGGGCCGTGGTCAGCGTGGTGAACGATCCCGAGGACCGGGTGCTGCGCGCCGCGCTCGCCGCAGGTGTGCCGTATGTGGACATCACCCGCTGGACGGGGCGGCTACAACGAGCCGCAACCGTGGCGGCCATGGCGCGGCCCAGCGCACCGGTGCTGTTGTCGTCAGGCTGGATGGGCGGGGTGACCAATCTGGTGGCCGCAGCGTTGGCCGCCGAACTGGGCGGGGCCGACCGGGTGGAGGTGGCGATCCGCTGGGACCTGGCCGACCAGGCCGGGGCCGACTCAGTGGAGTTCATGGACCGCCTCGGCCTGGACTACGAGGTGGTCGAGAACGGTCGGCGGCGGCTGGTCATGCCGCTCAGCGACACCCGCAGCGTCCGGATCGGCGAAACGCCGACCTGCGTGGCCCGCATCGACACCCCCGAGCAGTTCACCCTGCCGCTCACCCTCGGCGCCGACACCGCCATCACCCGGATCGGGTTCAGCTCGACCGCCAGCACGCTGGCGCTGCTGGCTGTCAAGCGCACCGGCTTGTTCCGCTGGGGGCGCGGGGATCGCTTCGCCACGCTGCGCCGAACCCTGCTGTACTCGCCCGGCGATGGCGGCACCGCACAGGTACGGGTCGATGTCACCCGCGGCGACCGAACCACGGCGGTGACCATCACCGACACTCGCGGTCAGGCCCATCTCACCGCGGTCGGCGCGCTGGCGGGACTACGGCGCGTGCTGGGTGCCGACGGCGCCCCGGCCCCCCAGGGTGTGGTCTTTCCCGAGATGACCCCCCGGCCCGCGCAGGTACTCGATTTCCTACGGGACATGGGCGTGGCGCTGCTTCGTCACTCCGACACCACGGCCACGGCGGCATGATGGCCAGGCAGCCGACCTCGAAGGAGCACAGACCACCGTTGACTCCCAAGGGGGACGACCGGCGCCACGCTCTGCTGGACGTGGCCGAGCGCATCCTGATCGACCAGGGCAACGCGCGACTGTCGATGCGGGCGGTCGCCGCCGCCGCCGGGGTGCAACTGGGACACCTGCAGTACTACTTCCCCACCCGCGCCGATCTGATTCACGCGGTCCTGACCCGGGCCCTCCAACGCTCCCTTGAGCGGCTCGCCAGAGTCACCCACGCCCCGGCCGACGCCCCCCTGGAAGGCGATCCGACCAAGCTGGTCATGGCGTTGCTGACCGAGCACGCCGACCAGCGGCTGACCCGCCTGTTCACCGAGATCTGGGCGCTGGCCGCCCGCGACGACGCCATCGCCGCGGTCACCCGCGCCTTCTACCGCGACTACATCGACCACGTCGCCTCGATCATCCACCGCACTGTCCCCGGCCAGTCCGAACATCTCTACCGCGCCCGGGCGGAGACCCTCGTCATGCTGATCGAGGGCGCGGCCCTGTTCCGCGCCGGCATCACAGGCGTTCGCTCGGAAGCCACCGACACCCACCTGGCGAAGACCGCCCTCCACCTCCTGGGAGCAGACCCCCGGTAAGCGGGGCCACGATACTTCTCCAAGAAGTTCTCATCGTCCCCACCGGCAAGCGCAGGGCCGGAACCCCGGCGACCGCCTGAGGGCGAACCGGAAGTCGCGACTGTGGGAGCCGGCCCCCGCGAACGGTGGACGTCGGGTGAGGTGCCGCACGCCCGGATCACCGCGCAGGCGTTCCGGAAACAGCCAAATCCGCGAGGCTGGCAACGTGACCGCCATCCTGCCCGCCGGCCGCCCGCGCACCCGCCCCGGCCCGGTGACCGCCGACACGGCGTCCTCCTCCCGCGGCAACCGCGCCTGCCTGCGCCTGCCTGCGCCGCCGCCGCATCAAGGCCGTCATCCCGGACAAGGCCGACCAGGCGGCCCACCGCACCAAGCGCGGCTCGGCCGGTGGCCGCCCCATCGGCCACGATCCCGATCTCTACAAGCAGCGCAACACCGCAGAACCGCAACACCGCACAACGCTGCATCAACCGGATCAAACAGTGGCGCGGGCCGGGCTTCCGCTTCGACAAGACTCCCGAAAGCCACCTGGCAGGCCTCCATCTACGCGGAGCCATCGTGTGGATCCGAAGCCTCCAACCCGCCTGAAGATCTGAAGTCCGTACAGGCCCTAGTGTCATAGCAGATCGGGTTTGCCCGGTTTTGCGGCGGCTTTTGCGCGGCGCGCCGACCGAGGTGGCCGGTGCGGGTGCGATCAACCGGGCTCCCGTTCCACCTTGAGTGCCGAACGAGCCGTACCACAGGCAGCGCAACTCGCTGATCCGGACGGTCTGCTCCTTGTCGTGCAGTGGCAGCCGGTGAATCTTCCACGAGCGGGTAGCGGCCAGTTCGGCGACTTGTCCCAGGCTGTCCCCCCTGGCCCGGGGCCGGCCGCGCCTCTTGACGACGCCGGCGGGTGCGGCGGCAGCTCGTCCAGGACGGCGTTGCGCGGGATGCGGCACGTCCACGACACGCCTGTGGGCAGCTCGCGCAGGGGTGTGCCGGGATAGGCGACATCACCCAGATTGACACCGCGAGGGGCCGCTGTATTTGGCGACGGTTGTCGATTGTTACGGCACGGCGGCGATTGGCTGGTCGGTCGGTACACGTCTCGCCTGTTTGGTCGGGTGTCCGTGAAGTTCGGGCCCTCAGCAAGTCGTCGGCCGGCTCATTGGCCACGGTGCGGTGGCCGGTCCTGCAGCTTGTGCTCGATCGCCCGGCTGGACAGGCCTGCGCCGAATTATGGCGCGACACTGGCCCATAGGCGGCGCTACCGCGTAGTCCTGGTCGTACATGAGCCGGCCTGCAACGCGACCGTGTCCGTCGACGGTCCAGTACGCGCCTACCAACTGCAGGTCGAAATCTTCTTAGAGCCTGCTGACAAAGGCTTAAGTCCTGGTGGGGATGGGC
>NZ_MSZZ01000058.1 GCF_002093975.1 Thermoactinospora rubra | reverse complement strand
CGGTCCTGCGCCAGTACATCGAGCAGCAGAACCGGCCCGGTTAGGCACGCTCGGGCCTGGCGGCCCTCCCGCGCGGGCCTTCACCCCGGCCTGAAGGCCGGAGCACTGGCCCGCATTTTGGTAGCCCGTGGGGTCAGCGGCGGTAGCCGGCCATGCGCTCCAGGCGCGCCACCCGCTCGGCGGTCGACGGGTGAGTGGAGAACAGGCGGCCGATACCCGAGCCGCTGAACGGGTTGGCGATCATCATGTGGGAGGCCGAGGTGAGGCGGCTGTTCTCGGGCAGCGGCAGCCTCCGCGCACCCATCTCGATCTTGCGCAGCGCCGACGCCAGCGCCAGCGGATCGCCGGTCAGCCGGGCGCCCGACTCGTCGGCCTGGAACTCCCGCGACCGCGAGATCGCCATCTGGATCATGGTCGCCGCCACCGGGCCGAGGACCATCATCAGCAGCGCGCCGAGGAAGCCGGGCCCCTCGTCGTCGTCCGAGCCGCCGAAGAAGACCGCGACATAGCTCAACCACGTGATCATGGTCGCCAGCGCGGCCGCCACCGAGGCGATCAGGATGTCCCTGTTGTACACGTGCGACAGCTCATGCGCGATCACGCCCCGCAGCTCGCGCTCGTCGAGGAGCTGCGTCAGGCCGTACGTCACGCAGACCGCCGCGTCGCGCGGGCTGCGGCCGGTCGCGAAGGCGTTCGGCTGCAGGGTCGGTGAGATGTACAGCCGCGGCATGGGCTGGCGTGCCTCGGTGGACAGCTCGCGCACGATGCGGAACAGCGCAGGCGCCTCGACCTCGCTCACCGGCCGGGCGCGCAGCGCCGACAACGCGATCCGGTCGGAGAAGAGGTACGCCACGCCGTTGCCCACCAGCGCCACCACGAGCGCGACCTGCACGCCCGTGCCGCCGCCGAGCCACGCCCCCACCGCAAGGATCAACGCGGACATGGCCCCCAGCAGGACCGCCGTGCGAAGACCGTTGTGGTGCAAGGTACCCCTCCGGTGATATGGGCGCGGACCACCCGGAGCTCGCGCCCCGCCGTCCTGTTCGCCAACCAACCGTGCCCGCCGTCACAGCGTGCCGGTCGGGCCGATTCGGCTATGTCACACGCCTACGCCCGACACCTGGCGCGCCCACGGGTCACGCGGGGCGCCGGGCTCGGCTTCTTCACCACGTTCAACGCCGAACCCCTGGTCAGGGTTCCCTGCGTGCTCAACCGGACGCGGAGAGCACCGCCACGTCCAGCACCAGTTGCGGCGCGACCGAAAACAGCACCGCGACGCCCAGCGCCAATCCGGCCGCCGCCCACGTCGCCAGGCCGGGGCGGCCCAGCCGTACCGGCCGCTCCAGATCGGGCGCGGGCGTGAACAGCCTCGCCGTCCAGACGACGTAGTAGTACAGGCCGATCACGGTGTTGACGGCCATGACCACGGCGAGCCAGCCCAGGCTGCCCTGGACGATCTCCCTGAACACCACGACCTTCGCGAACAGCCCGGCCAGCCCCGGCGGCATCCCCGCCAGGCAGATCAGGCTGAACGCGAGCGTCAGGCCCGCCGCCGGGCTCCGGTAGGCCAGGCCGCGGTAGTCGTCGAGCTCGTTGCGCGCGGCCCGCCGCGAGACCAGCATGACGACGGCGAAGGCGCCCAGGTTCATGGCCGCGTAGATGACCAGGTAGGCGATGGACGCGCTGACGGCCTCGGGACGCTGGACGGCGAGCGGGGCGAGGATGTAGCCGGACTGCGCGACCGAGGACCAGGCCAGCAGGCGCACCGCGGACCGCTGGCGCATGGCGAGGAGGTTGCCCACGGTCATGGTCAGCGCGGACACGATCGCCAGGATGGGCGCCCATGTGCCGATCTGGCTGCCCAGCGCGGTCACGAGGACCAGGATCAGGCCCGCGAATCCGGCGGCTTTGGAGATCACCGACAGCAGGGCCGCCACGGGGATCGGCGCGCCCTGGTACACGTCCGCCGCCCAGGAGTGGAACGGCACAGCCGCGATCTTGAAGGCGAACCCCGCCACGACCAGCACCACGCCCACGGTGACGACGGTCGGCGCGGTGACCGGGCCGGTCAGGGCCCTCGCCAGGTCCGCGAGGAAGACCGTGCCGCTCATGCCGTACAGGAGGGAGACGCCGAACAGCATGACCGCCGTGGAGACGATCGACACCAGGAACAGCTTGACCGCCGCCTCCGAGGCCCGGCCGTCGTAGCGCCGCAGGGCGGTGAGGGCGAAGACGGGGAGGGAGACGAGCTCGAGCGCCACGACGAGCATGACGAGGTCGCGGGAGGCGGGCAGGGTGACGGCGCCGGCCAGCGTGCACAGCAGGAGGAAATACCACTCGCCGACGGGGATCGCGCCGGTCGCGAGCTCGGTCATCGACAGGAGCACCACGACGATCCCGGCCGCCAGCACCAGGCCGGCGAAGATCAGGGTGAACTGGTCGACGACGAACGAGCATGGCGGTTCGGCGCCGGCGGGCTGGACACCCGGCCGGGGGGAGGCGGCCAGGTCGGCGGGGACGCAGAAGGTGCCCAGGCGCCGGCCGGCGGCGGCCTGGGCCACGAGGAAGGCACTCGCGGCCACGATGCCGCCGAGCGTGACGAAGCCCAGGGCGGGGCGCACTCGGGGGGTGTGGGGCAGGAAGGCGTCGAGCAGCAGCACGAGGCCGGCCACCAGGCAGAGGATGAGGGGTGGGGCGATGGCGAAATAGTCGATTGATTGAATCATGACACCACCCGTCGGGTGTTCCGGCCGCCCCGGCGTCGCGACCGGCGGTTTTGCGGCTTGAGGCCCTGCGGACAGCTCTTGATGAGGCCCCATGAACAGGTATTGAGGCCTAGCGGGCTGCCCATGAGGTCCCGTGAACAGCTCTTGAGGCCCTTTGGGCAGGTGCCGTACGGCCCGCGTCCCTGTCGCATGTGTGCGCAGGCATGTGCTCGCGGCGGCAACGCCGCCCGTCCGCCGGCGTTCGGCGAAGACCTGTCTCGCGTGCTGAGCCCTCCTGCGGTCAAGGCGTGGCTCCCAGGAGTGCCTGGACGGCCGGTGTCGTGACGGCGAGCAGCAGCTTCGGCCAGACACCGACGACCAGGACGAGCACGATCAACGGAGTCCACGCGACGAGCTCGTATCGCCGGATGTCCGGAAGGTCGCCGGGCCCGGGGCGTGGCGGCTCGGGGCGCGTCCCTGAGTCTCCCGAGCCAGCTTCGGCCAGGAAGTCGATCGGCTCCTCGTCGGGCCATTCGGCGGCGGGACGCCCCTCCACCGGGGCCTCCCCACGTCCCCCGACCTCCCTTTGCTCCTTAGCCTCCCCGAGCCCTTCGGCCACCGACACCCCGGAACCCGGCCCGGCCGGAACCGGACGCCGCGCCTCGTTCCACGGCCAGTCGCCCCACTCCGCGGCCTGATCGCCGTGGGCGCCCACGCCTACGGGATGGCCGGCCGCCGCGGCGCCCTGCGACGCACCGGCGCGGCGGCGGGGCACTCCATGCGTCACGCGCGACAGCATCACCAGGAAGTACGCGGCCGTGAGGAGGGCGCCCACGCCGCCGATCGCCATGAACGCCAGGAACAGCCCCCTGGGTAGCCCCGGTGCCGGTTGGAAGGCGCTGTAGAGGGCGAGCATCTCGCCCCAGAACCCGGCCAGTCCCGGCAGGCCCAGCGAGGCGTAGGAGGTGTAGCTGAGCACCGAGCCGAGGCGCGGCAGTGTGGCGAGCATGCCGCCGCCCAGCTTGGGCATCTCCGCCGTGCCGTACCTGGTCTTGATCGCACCGGCCAGGAAGAACAGCAGCCCGGTGATGAGGCCGTGGGCGATGTTGGCGAACAAGGCGGCGTTCATCCCGGTCGGGGTGAGCGTCGCCAGGCCCAGCAGCACGAAGCCCATGTGGCCGATGGAGGAGTACGCGATCATGCGTTTGAGGTCGCGTTGCGCGAGGCAGGCCAGGGCGCCGTAGACGATGCCGACCACGGCGAACGCCCCCAGCCAGGGAGCCACGGCCGCCGCGCCCTCCGGCAGGATCGGGATCGCGATCCTGGCGAAGCCGTACGTGCCCATCTTGAGCAGCACCCCGGCGAGCAGCACCGAGCCCACGGTGGGCGCCTCGGTGTGGGCGTCCGGGAGCCAGGTGTGCAGCGGCCACATCGGCGTCTTCACCGCCAGGCCGATGCCGACGGCGACGAAGGCGAGGACCTGGACGCCGCGGGCCATGCCGGCCCCGTGCGCTCTCGCCAGCTCGACCATGTCCAGGGTCCCGGTTTGCGCCCAGATGAGCAGCAGGCCGAGGAGCAGGACGACCGAGCCCAGGAGCGTGTAGAGGATGAACTTGATCGCGGCCGTGCGCCGTCCCGCGCCGCCCCAGATGGCGATCACGAAGTACATCGGGATCAGCACGACCTCGAAGAAGACGAAGAAGAGCAGGAGGTCGAGCGCGACGAACGTGCCGATCATGCCGACCTCGAGGACGAGGAGGGTGAAGACCAGCGCCCTCGGCCGTCCGGAGTCGGGTGCCAGCAGCTGGCCCGGCTCCCTGCCGGTGCCCCAGCACAGGTACACGAAGCAGAGGAACGTCAGCAGCGCCGTCAGCACCACCAGGGGCAGGGAGATGCCGTCGACGCCCAGGTGGAAGCGCAGGCCCAGGCCGGGGATCCACTCGCGGTCGACCTCGAACTGCGGCTGGGCGGAACGGCTGTAGTCGAAGGTCGCGACCAGCAGGAGGGACAGCGCGAGGGTCAGGCCCGAGACGGCCAGGCCGTACACGCGCAGCGGGCCCCGGCGGGCCATCGCGGGCGCGAACAGGATCGCCGCGCCGGCCAGCGGCACCGCGACCAATGAGACAAGCAGCCAGCTCATCGGCTCACCACCCCGTCCCGTCGTCTGGTGCCATGGCGTGGCCCCGATGCGGCGTGACCAGATCCGGCGGCGGCGTGCCGCCCGCCCGCATGCGTGTCATGCGCCACGCTTGAACCCGCGCCGCCGGAACATGGCGGGCCGACCGTCCGCATGCGTGCCACGCCCGTGCTCGGCTGCACCTGCTCCACGCCCGTGGCCGGCTGCACCCGCTCCACGCTCCCGGCGGGCCCCACATGCCTGTCGCTCATGTCAGCACCACCGCCCCCACCGCGATGATGAGCACTCCGGCCAGGACCCCGCTCACGTACAGCTGGACGTTGCCGTTCTGGGCGAGGCGCAGGAGGCCGGACGTGAGGCGCGCCGACCGGCCGGAGCCGCGCACCGCGCCGTCGACCACGCGGTCATCGGTGCGGAACACCAGCCGCGAGAGCGCCACGACGGGCCGGACGAAGAGCGCCGCGTACAGCGTGTCGACGTAGAAGGAGCGCTCGCAGGCCGTACGGAACGGACCCAGGACGCGGGCGGGATCGGCGACGGGATCGCTGCGCCAGAAGGCGTAGACGCCTCCCGCTCCCAGCAGGGCCAGCACGACGCTGACGATGGCGACCCCCGCGTCCAGGTGGGCGATGCCGGGCAGGCCCAGCAGGACGGCCGGGACGGACAGGAGCACGATCGGCAGCAGCATGGACAGCGGCGCTTCCCGGACGTCGATGACGTGCGCCGTGCCGGGCGGAGGCTCGGCCAGCGCGACCGCCCTGCTCTCGCCGAAGAACGTGCGCAACCATGCGCGAGTCGCGTAGGCGCCGGTCACCGCCACGGTCGCCAGGGCGCAGCCGTACAGCACCAGAGCGGGGACGTCGGCCAGCACCGGCCCGGCCGCCCCCGGGACACCGGCCGGCGGCTCGCCCGCGACGGCGCGGTCGAGGGCGGACAGGACGCTGTCCTTGCTGAAGAAGCCGCTCGCGGGCGGCAGGCCCATGAGCGCCGCGAAGCCCACCGACATCGTGACGAACGTGACCGGCAGCTGGCGGCGCAGCCCGCCCATCTGGCTCATCAGGTTCGAGCCCACGTGATGGATGGCCACCCCGGCGCACAGGAACAGCAGCGCCTTGAACGCTCCGTGCGTGAGCAGGTGGAAGATCGCCGCGGTGTCGGAGCCGGCGGCCAGGGCCGCGGCCATGAAGGCGAGCTGGCTGATCGTGGAATAGGCGAGGACCCGTTTCAGGTCGTCCTGTGCCAGGGCCGCCAGGGCGGAGCCGAGCATGCCGAGCGCGGCCATGACGGCGAGCACGGCGAGCGTGAGCGGGGCGCCGAGGAAGGCGGGGAAGAGGCGGGCGACGACGAAGATGCCCGCGGCGACCATCGTGGCGGCGTGGATCAGCGCGCTGATCGGCGTCGGGCCGGCCATCGCGTCGGGCAGCCAGGTGTGGAGCGGCACCTGCGCGCTCTTTCCCGCCACGCCCGCGAGGAGCAGCATCGTGGCGATGACGAGCGTCGCCGGGGACATCTCGGGGACCTTGGCGAGCACGTCCGAGACGCGGAAGCTGTCCGCGGCCGTGCCCAGGACGAAGATGCCGAACAGGAACCCGACGTCGCCGAGCCGTGTCACCAGGAACGCCTTGATCGCCGCCCGCGAGTTGCCGAGGTCCTCCCACCAGTGGCCGATCAGCAGGTAGGAGCACAAGCCCATGACCTCCCAGCCGACGTACATGACCAGCAGGTCGCCGGCGAAGACCACCAGGAGCATGGCGCTGGTGAACAGGCTCACGAACGCGCTGTAGGAGGGGTAGCGGGCGTCGTCCTTGAGGTAGCCGACCGAGTAGACCTGCACGGCGAGCGCGACGAGCGTCACGAGGACGCCGGCGAGCGTGGACAGGCCGTCAGCCTGGAGGGACAGGGAGATCGGGACCGCGCCGGTCTCTATCGTGCCGTAGTCGGCGACGAAGTCCGCGCCGGACCGCTCGGCGCCTCCGATCCGGGCCACGAAGGTGAGGCCTTGGTGCCAGGCCAGCCATAGGGCAAGTACGGCCGAGGCCGCGATGGGCACGGTGGCGTACCACGCGGCCCTGCGGTTGGCGGCGTGGGCGGTGTCGTCGGGCGTGCCACGATGGGACCGACGATGCGGCCATCGCGGCAGGAGAAGGCCCGCGAACGCCCCGGCGAACGGAAGCAGGATCGTGACCAGGGGCGCGACGGCCACGACGGTTGGCTGGGCTGCGCCGGCCGTCATCCCTTGCCTCCTCGCCTGACGTGTCGCGTGTCGGGCTGCTCGCCGACCCGCTCTCCGCCGTCCGCCGACTGCCCCGTCGCCCGCGTTTTCTCGCCGGCCGTCTCCTCCCCGGCTGTCTCCTCCCTGGCCGTCTTCTCCCGGACCGTCGGCTCTGTGGTCGTCTCCCCGGCCGTCGGCTCCCCGACCGTCGGCTCTGTGGTCGGCGCCTCTGTGGCCGACGCTCCGGGAGGCGGCTGCCCCGTCACCGGCTCGGCCGTACCCGCCTCTGGCCCCGCTGTCTCTGCCTGCCCCTCGACCTGGTCTGTGCGCGCCGGTTCGGCCGTCTCCGCACGCGCCTCAACGGTGTCCGTAGGCGGCGCCGTCGCCTCTGTCGGGGACGCGACCGCCCCCGCCGATCCCCTGCTGCCCGTGGATGCCCTGTCGCCGGCTCGCTGTGCCGCCGGGGAGTTCGCGCTCCTGACCGCGGTCTCCGCCAGCTCGCGGCGAGGGGCGGGCGCCTCGGAGGCCGGAGCGGTGGGCGCGTAGGGCTCGTCTGGCCCCTCCGCGAGGTCGCGCAGGCGGTCGATGTCGACCGTGGCGCGGTTCCTGAACACCGCCAGGACGATGGCCAGCCCCACGCCCAGCTCGGCCGCGGCGATGACGATCACGAACAGGGTGAGGACCTGCCCCCCGTGCAGGCGGTCGCCGAGCCACACGTCGAACGCCACCAGGTTGATGTTGACGGCGTTGAGCATGAGCTCCACCGACATCAGCACGAGGATCGTGTTGCGGCGGGCAAGGACGCCGTAGACACCGATGGAGAAGAGCACCGCGGACAGGACCGACGGGTAGACGATGTGCACTACTTCCCCCCGGATCGGCCGGTTGGAGGGGAGGCCAGGCTGGGCGAGGCTTTCTCGTCTCGGTCTGGTACGGCTTGCGCGCCGTCCTCCGGGGGTGGGGCGCCTCCGGGATCGGCGCCACGCCCGGCGCCGGGGCGGATGTCCGTGCGCGACAGGACGATCGCGCCGATCAGCGCGGCCAGGAGGAGGACCGACAGCGCCTCGAACGGCAGGACCCAGGTGCGGAAGACGCTCGAACCGAGCTCCTTGGCGGCTCCGGGACCCGGCTCCAGCGGCGTGTAGGCGCCGCGGAAGCCCTCGACGACGACGGTGATGAGGACTCCGGCCGTCGCCAGCGCCACGATCGCGGCGACCACGCGGTTGCGGCTGTCCAGATCGGGCGAGCGGCCGATGGGGGCGCGCGTGAGCATGATGCCGAACAGGAGGAGGACGACCACCGCGCCGACGTAGATGAGCACCTGGACCCAGGCGACGAACTCGGCGGTCAGGATCAGGTAGCAGCCCGCCAGGGCGCCGAAGGACAGCACGAGCCACAGCGCCGCGTGGACGAGGTGCTTGGTGGTGACGACGAGCAGCGCCGCCCCCGCCGCGACGACGCCGAGGAGCAAGAAGACGATCTCTTGCCCGGTCGGCGGCAGGAAGGGGGGCACCGGGTCGGTCACGGCTATTCCTCCTCGGGCTCCCGTGTGTCGGCAGGCTTCAACCGGCCTGGCGGAGGGATGGACCGCGGATCGGCCATCCTGCGCCTGCGTGGCTCCGCGCCTGAAGTGTGCTCCTTCGAGGGCAGGTCGGACGGCGGCTCCTCCGAAGTTGTGGACAACTCCTCGGCAGAAGGTCGCTCTGTGGATGACGGTGCGGGTGCGCCCTCCGACGCAGATGTTTCCGCTGTTTCCGCCGACTCGGCCGCACCAGGCGTCGCCGTGCCAGGCGTCGCCGTGCCAGGCGTCGCCGTGCGCGCAGGTTCCGCTGCACTGGTTGGCGTCGCCTCACCCGGTGACTCGGTGGTGTCCGGTGGCGTCGCCGTATCCGGACCTGCTGTCGTGCCAGGTCCCGCCGCCGCGTCAGATCCCGCCGTCGTGCCCGACGGCTGATCGGTGCCGGACGGCTGCGCCGTACCAGGTGCAGGTGGCGTTGCCGTACCGGATGGCGTTGCCGTACCAGGTGGCGGAGCAGCGGTGCTGTCGCCAGAAGACGGCAGTGAGCCCGGTGGTCTGATCGAGCGGACGTTGCTGATCGTGGGACGCGGGCGCCTGCCAGGGACGGTGGGCTCCTTGCCGGAAACGGCCTCTCCGCCGGAGATCGTGGATTCACCGCCGGAAACCGTGGACCCAGGTTCTGCCGCCTGCGACGATTCCGCGTCCGGCGACTCCCCTGCGGGCTCCGCGGCCGCACGGGCCGAGGGCGGAGACGGCCTGTGCGGGCTCGACGCCTCGGCGTCGGCCTCGCCCGAAGGCTCCGGACGCGCCGGACGCGCCGCCCCCCGGGCCTCGGAGGCGCGAGGCTCCGGAGTTCCGGAAGCAGCCGGTCGTCCCCGAGCCGCCTCCGAACGGCCCTCGCCCGCGGCCTCCTGAGCGGCGTCCGGAGGCGCCGCCTCGCCACGACGCGCCCTCGCCGCGGCCCCGCGAGCCTCGCCCCGAGCCGCCGCGCCACGCGGCGCCGCAGCGCCCTCGTCACCCCGCACCGGGCGGCGCGGCGTCGCGCTCAGCTCCTTGGGCGGCTCGGCGCCCACCTCGTGCGCGGGCGGCGGCGGAACGGTCGCCGCCCACGCCGCCAGCCGGTCCTTCTCATGGAGAAGGTTACGGATGTCCCCCGCCGCGTACTCGAACTCCGGCGACCAGAACAGCGCGTCGAAGGGGCACACCTCAATGCAGATGCCGCAGTACATGCACAGCGAGAAGTCGATCGCGAACCGGTCGAGGACGTTGCGCTGGCGCGGCCGACCGCCCTCGGGCGCCGGGAGCGTCTCCTTGTGGGAGTCGATGTAGATGCACCAAACCGGGCATTCCCTGGCGCACAGCATGCAGGAGGTGCAGTTCTCCTCGACCAGGGCGATCACGCCACGGCTGCGCGCCGGGAGGTCAGGGCGCACCTCGGGGTACTGCTGCGTCACCGAACGGCGCAGCATGTGGCGAAGGGTGATGGACAGCCCCTTTGCCAGCCCTACTCCCGGTATCCGGCCCATGATTCATCATCATGGCGCACTACGCGCCATAGGTGAATGAGCCGGTCCTCGGAAGCCACGATTTCCCCAGCCATCCCCGGTCATCCACAGGTTGTCCGCAAGTTATCCACAGGATGGCCGACGGGGCTCCGCGGTCCGATTTGGCCCGATAGTCTTCCCGCATGCCGTACCCCCAAGGCCGCCCGAGTGCAGGCGCATGGGCGGCCGCCGTGGCGTGGGCCGTCCTGCCATTGGTGACGTGCGGTCTGGCGACGCCGTTCTCGATCGGTTTCGCCGCTTTCTGGCTGCGCAGCGTCTTCCAGGCCGTCGCCGCGTTCCTCTACCTGCTGTGCGTCGTCATCTTCATCGCGGTGTCGACCGGTTACGAGGAGTTCGACGACATCCCCGAGCCGACCTCGACCGTGGTGTCGTTCCTCCTGGTCGCGAGCTGGCTCGGCGGCGTCATCCACTCGGGGATCCTGGTCCCGGCGATGGTCAGGGCGCGCCACGCGGAGGCCCACTACGTTCCGGTACGGCACGCGGCCCCCATGCCCCCGCCGATGCAGCACGCGACCCACTCGTCTCCCGCCATGCGGCAGGCGACGCACGCCTCTGCTCCGGTACGGCATGACGGGCCCCAGTTCATCGGGCCCTACCGCGTCCTGCAGGCCCTGGGCAGGGGCGGGCAGGGAGCCGTCTACCTGGCCGCCACGCCGCACGGCGCCAAGGTGGCCGTGAAGGTGCTGCACGAGCTGGGTGACGAGGTGTCGCGGCAGCGGTTCCTCCGTGAGGTGGAGGCCGCGCGCCGGGTGGCCACGTTCTCCACGGCCAGGGTGCTGGACGTGAGCATCAACGGGCCGCAGGCGTACATCGTGAGCGAGTACGTCGACGGGCCCTCGCTCGAGCAGCTGGTCCGCCGGTACGGCCCGCGCGACGCCGACAGCCTGACACGCCTGGCGTTGTCCACATCCGGGGCCCTCGCGGCCATCCACAAGGCCGGGATCGTGCATCGTGACTTCAAACCGAGCAACATCCTCATCGGCGCCGACGGCCCCCGGGTGATCGACTTCGGCATCGCCCGCGCGCTGGACCAGGTCACGGTGACGTCGGGGAAGATGGTCGGCACTCCTCCCTACATGTCGCCGGAGCAGCTGTCCGGGCAGCCGGTGGGGCCGCCGTCGGATGTGTTCAGCTGGGGGGTGACGATGCTGTTCGCGGCCACGGGGCGACCGGCGTTCGGGGAGGACAGCGTTCCGGCGGTTTTCCACAGGGTGCTCACCGTTCATCCCGACCTGTCGCCGCTGCCGCCGTCGCTGCGCAGGATCGTGGGGACGTGTCTGGACAAGACGCCGGAGAACCGGCCGAGCGCTTCCGACGTGATGCTGGCGATCGTGCATTGAGGTGTGCGGGCGGCAGTGCGTGAGCGTGGGACGGACCCACCCGGCGACCACCGGTCCGTGACCCGCCGGGATGGCTTCGCCTGTGCGAGGTGGCTTCTCAGCCGCCGGAGCCGAGCGGGCGCACTAACGACCTGCGGGTCATTACGGCTAGCCGATCGCGTACCGCGCCTGCCGCACCCACTCCAGGTACTCCTCCCGGGACGGCCTGAGCACCCGCAACGCCAGGCGGTGCCGCGTGGCGAAACGATGGACGTCGTCCGGGTTCCAGGAGCCGGGCAGGTGGTAGAGGACCCGGCCGGTGGCGTTCGCCGCCAGGAGGCCGGACAGGTCTTCGTGGCGATAGAGGGTCAACCCCGCGACACCGTCCTGGCCGAGCCGTACCGCCGGAAGCACGTCCTTGCCCCGCGTCACCTGGAACCAGCGGCCCCGCCGTACCGTCACCAAGGTCCCGCCGGGCGCCCACAGCGCATCGCCCCGCCGTACCCGAAACCGGTGGAACCGCCCGCGGACCGGGCGCAGCAGGACGGCGACCGGGCTGAGCAGCAGGATCGCCCACTTGGCGTCCAGGAGGTCGAGCAGGGCGCGACCGGCCCACGACAGGCCGCGCCAGACCAGCCAGCCGGACATCGTGATCACATAGGCCATCGCCGCCAGGGTGAGGACGGCCCCGCAGGTGACGACCACCTTGTGGACACGGGTGAAGTGGAACACCTTCCGCCCGTGCAGCCGCCGCCAGCCGGGGGCACGACCCGCCAGCACCGCCGGAGCGCGGCGCACCACGGCGGAGGTGTCGTCCTGGAAGTCCACTCCGGCGTCCGTGGCCAGCCGTCGGGCGTCGATGCGCGACCACTTTCCCGGCAGGTCCAGCATGACCAGGCCGTCCCCGTCGAGGAGGGCCAGGCCGTCGACCACGACGGTGTCGTTCTTGGCGCGGCGATGCTGGTCGTAGCGGTAGCGGTACAGCGTCGACGGCCGCAGCCGCACCTGACCGTCCGGGGCTTCGGCGACGAACGCGCCGCCGTCCCAGGAGAGCGAGATCTCCGGAACCGGGGCGCCTTCCACGGCCCCCGCCTGCGGCCGGATCGCCCGGCCTACCACCCCTGTGCCTACTTCCCCTTTGCCCGCATCCTGCATGAAAACCTCTCGATCCGGCCCCCTGTCAGGTCCTGACGGATAAAGGCGGCATAAAGTTCCGCGGACCGGCTAAACGAGCACCTTCACCACCCCGGTGATCGCCAGCTGGAGAAGGGCAAGCGGCACGAGCCCGGCCCAGGCCAGCTTCTGCAGCTGGTCCTCGCGCAGCCGCGGGTAGCTGACGCGCAGCCAGATGACCACGAACGCCAGCGCGAACACCTTGACCAGCGTCCACATCCAGCCGGGCAGCAGGGGCCCCTGCCAGCCGCCGAGGAACAGCACCGTGGTCAGGAACGCCAGCACGACGATCCCGACGTACTCCGCGAGCATGAACAGGGCGAAGCGCATCCCCGTGTACTCGGTCATCGGGCCCATGATGATCTCGGACTCGGCGATCGGCATGTCGAACGGCGGGCGCCGCAGCTCGGCCAGGCCCGCGACGAAGAACACGAAGGCGCCGATCGCCTGCCAGGGCAGCCACCACCACTGCCACGCCTCGACGATGCCCGGGAGCGACAGCGTGCCCGCGGCCATCGCGACCGAGGAGGCGGACAGGACCAGCGGCAGCTCGTAGGAAATCAGCTGGGCGGCCGCCCGCATGCCGCCGAGCACCGAGAACTTGTTGGCCGACGCCCACCCGGCCATGATCGCCCCGAGCACGCCCACGCCCATGACGGCGAGCGCGAAGAACAGGCCGAGGTCCAGGTCGACGCCCACGAAGTCGCGGTCGAGGGGGATGACGATGAGCACGAGGAGGTACGGCACGAGCGCCACGCCGGGCGCGATCATGAACACGCGGCGGTCCGCCGCCGCCGGGATGACGTCCTCCTTCTGGGCGAACTTGACCCCGTCCGCGATGAGCTGGGCCCAGCCGTGGAAGCGACCGGCGTACATGGGGCCGAGGCGGGACTGCATGTGCGCCATGGCCTTGTGCTCGGTCTGGCCGACGATGAGCGGGAGGAGCAGGAAGATCAACAGGATGACGACGAAGCGCAGGAGGATGTCGAGGAACTCAGCCATCGGACTCCCCCGCCGACTCCACCGACTCCGCCGACTCCGCTGGCTCCGCTGGTTCCGCCGGTTCCGCGCCCTCCCGCAGGGCCAGGCTGGGCGCGGGCAGGGAGGTCGAGCTGGGCGCGTCCCAGTCGGGCGGGACACCGGGCGGCAGCACCTTGCGGCGCGACGGCGCCGCCTCCCCCGGCTCCTTGGCCCCCGGCCACGGTTTGGCCACCCGGGCCGCCAGGATGAACTCCTTGCGCAGCGGATGCCCCTCGAACCCCTCGGGCAGCAGCAACGGCACCAGGTGGGGATGCCCCTCGAAGACCACGCCGAACATCTCGAAGGTCTCCCGCTCGTGCCAGTTCGCCCCCCGGTAGACGCCGACCGCCGAGGGCAGCGTGGGATCGGAGCGCGGCACCCACGTGCGCAGCAGCAGCCGGTCGAGCGTGGCCGGGTTGTAGACGTGCGCGACGACGAAGAAGCCCTCCGGCGGGTCGTCCACGCCGGTCAGCCAGTCGAAGAACTCATACCCCTCGTCCCGGCACCGGCTCAGCAGCGTGATCCAGTCGCCGCGCTCGACGTCGACCGTCTTCTCCCCGAACGTCTCGGACACCTGGCCGATGCTTGTGTTCACGCCTTCTCCCCGTGCGCCCGCGCCCAGAGGTACCGGTCGCTCAACCGCTCCCCGGCGATCTTCTCCTGCAGCGTCATGATGCCGTGGAGCAGCGCCTCCGGCCGGGGCGGGCAGCCGGGCACGTAGACGTCGACGGGGATGATCTGGTCGACGCCGTTGGTGACGCAGTAGGAGTCCCAGTACGGCCCGCCGCTGTTGGAGCAGGCGCCGAAGGAGATGACGTACTTCGGATCGGGCATCTGCTCGTACAGGCGCTTGACGGCCGGGGCCATCTTGTCGGTCACGGTCCCCGAAACGATCATGAGGTCCGCCTGGCGTGGCCCGTTGGCGAAGGGGATGACGCCGAACCGGATGAAGTCGTGCCTCGACATCGAGGTGGCGATGAACTCGATCGCGCAGCAGGCCAGCCCGAAGTTGAACACCCACAGGGAGTACCGCCTGCCCCAGTTCAGGATGAACCGCATGGGCTTGGGGGCCAGCCGCGAGACCGGCCCCACCGTGGGCATCGGAAGATCGGCCATGGGGCCATTGTCCCGCGATGCCGCGACGAGGAGTAGAGGGCCGCCCGCACTAGCCGTACAGCGCCGCCCGCGACCTCTCCGCCGCCGCCCGCGCCACCCGCGCCGCCACCTGCTCCAGCTCGCGGTCGATCGCCTCCATCGCCGCCGCCCGCACCAGCGGTTCCCGGTACGGCAGAGCCGTCAGGAAGTCGTGACGCAGGTGCGTGGGCGGATGCGTCTCGTCCACGCGCACGTCGCCCAGCCGGGCGGCGCGGCGGCGCCGTTCGAGCTCCGACTCCGGCACCGCGTCCACATACCGCCGCACGGACCCCCACAGGTCCTCACGCGCCATGTGGGCCGAGGTCTCCAGGTATCCCGCCGCGATGGGCAGGCGGCCGAGGAACCCGTCCATGAGCGAGGCGGCTGCCTCCGTGCCGCCGACCTCGGCGGCGAGCCGGTCGGCCCGGTACTCGGCCGCCTGGGACGCGCGGAGCGTGAGCATCAGCAGAAGCAGGTAGACCCCGCTGACGACCGTCCGGGCCGTCCACATCACGCCCCGGGTGAGGATCTCGACGAGGCCGCCCTCGTCGGGGTCCCGGGCGGTGAGCCACAGCTCCTCCAGCGCCGCCATGGCCGATCCGACGACGAACCCGTGCCGGGCGTCGCCGTTCACCGTGTGTCCCATCTCGTGCCCCAGCAGCGCGACCCGTTCCTGGGGATCGAGCAGGATCCAGAGCGGGTAGCCGATCACCAGGAAGCGCCGCCGGAGCATGCCGTACGTGCCGATGGCCGCGTTGACCTCGCCGTTGACGAGAATGAGGTGCGGCCGGGGCGCGCGGATGGCGCCGGCCACCTCCTCGACCAGCCGATGCAGCTCGGGAGCGGCGTCGCGGCCGAGCGGCTCGCCCTCGGGCAGCCGCCCGGGCCTGGGCAGGAGCAGCCACGCCAGGCCCAGCGCCGCCACGCCGAGGACGACGCCGACGACGTGGAGCCGGGTGACGAGCCAGACACCGCCCACGATGAGGGCCACCGTGAACAGGTGCACGAGCACGGCCACCGTATAGCTGGCGATCTTGGCGATCCGGCCGCCCCGGCCGCGGACCGCGTTGCCGTGGAGGCCGTGGGCCAGCCGCGCGTGCCAGCGGTCCATCCAGCCGGAGGCCGCGGGGCCCTCGGGGAGGACGTTCCAGTCGCACGCCGGGCACCACGGGGCGACACGGGGATCGTGGTCGATGGGCGCGGCGCAGTCCGGGCATGTCTCGACGGGCGGCATGGCCGTCACTTATAGCAGCGCTATGTCCAGGACAGAACCCTTTTACGCCAGGCATAGAGGATGCCGAGTGCAATGAACCCCAGGAACACGAACATCTCGACGAGCGTGGTCATCCCGAAGCCGGGCGCGGCGAAGACGGTCGCCCACGGGAAGAGGAAGACGGCGTCGACCGCGAAGACCACGTAGAGGTAGGTGAAGACGTAGTAGCGGATCTGCGACTGCGCCCAGCCCTCGCCGACCGGGTCGACGCCGCACTCGTAGGTGAGCAGCTTGTCGGGGGTGGGCCTGGAGGGGCGGAGCATCCGGTTGGCGAGCAGCGCGACGGCCACGATGCCCACGCCGATCGCGAGGAGCACGGCGACCAGCAGGTAGGAGCCGAAGTAGCCGTCCATGGCGCGATCGTAACTCCTCGCCGGCCTCCGGTCCCAGCCTCCAGACGTCAGTGAAGGCGACACCCCACGCATCTCACAAGTAACTGTTCGTACCCCAAATAACCGGCCGCCTAACCCCAAGAGACCGTAAAACAGGCATAGGTCACTCTTGGCAGAAATTAAGGTCCCATTCATGCATATAAAGCGGTTCTTCGGAGGAATCGCACTTCTCGTCGCCGGCCTGACCGGCTGCGGCGTGACCCCGCCAGCCCCCGAACTTGACGGGCCGGTCCCCGCCGACCCCACGAGGATCCCCTTCGTGGCGCCCGCGGCGGTCCAGGGCCTGACCCCCATGACCGTCACCGACGAGAACTCAGCGTATGTGCTCTACCCCCACTTCGCCGACGTGCCCGCGTTCAACCGCGCCCTGCGCCAGGAGGTCGACCGGCAGCTGACCGAGTTCCGCGAACGCACCCGGGGCAGCGGCCTGCGCTCCGAGCTCACCGTGGAGTGGCGGCTGGCCGCCTTCTCCCCCCAGGTCATCGGAGTACGGCTGCGCACCGGCGAGTTCGCGGACGGCGGCTGGGGCCACTCCCTGCGCACGCTCTGGTACGACCGCGGCAGCGGGCAGGCGGTCCCGTCCAAGGGCCTGGTCAAGGACCTGCCGGCGGTCAAGCGCCTGGTGCTGGACCAGCTGCTCAGGCGCGAGCGCATCGGCGATCCCGGCTCCGGCACGCGCCCGCTGGTCACGGACGAGGCCATGGACTCGATGGCGTTCAACGCCGACGGCGACCTGGTCGTGGAGTTCGACGACTGCCAGGTGGCGGCGTGCGCGCAGGGCCGGGTGGCCGTGACCGTGTCGGCCGAGCAGGCACTGCCGCTGCTGTCGCGGACCGGACGGCTGGCGCAGGCCGCCGCCCTCCGGGCCGCCCTGCGGCCCGCCGTCCCGCCGCTCGCGCAGACCCCCGCGACCCCCTCACCCTCCTCGGCCGTCCCCCGCTTCCTCGCCGCGCCGCCCTCCCGGGCCGTCGACTGCGCCACCGCCAAGTGCGTCGCCCTCACCTTCGAGGACGGCCCCGGCCCCCACACCGCCGACCTGCTCGACATCCTGAGGAAGGAGCACGCCAGGGCCACGTTCTTCACGGTCGGCCTGAACGCCGCCGCCGACCCGGACATCGTGCGCCGCATCCACCGGGAAGGCCACGTGGTCGCCAACCACACCTGGGCACACCTCGACCTGACGAAACTGTCCTCCAGCCGCGTCACCGACTCGCTGAGCCGTACCCAGGACGCGCTCGCCGCGGCCACCGGGGAGCGGCCCACGCTGGCCCGCCCGCCGTACGGCAACGCGGGCAGGGAGGCCGAGGCGGTCGCCGAACGGCTCGGCCTGGCACTGGTGACCTGGGACGTCGACGCCGGCGACGAGCACGAGAGGGCCCCGTGCGAGATCGTGCGGAAGGTCGTCGGGGAGGCGCACGCGGGGGCCATCGTCCGCATGCACGAGATCCACCGGACGACCGTCGAGGCGGTCGCGGCCATCCTCAAGGAGCTCCGCAGGAAGGGTTTCGAGCTCGTCACCGTTCCCGAGTTGTACGGCGATGCCGGAATGCGGGCGGGTCGGGTGTACTCATCCGGCCCCCTGGACTGAGCCACGCGGCAGGGGGACGTATAGTTGGCGCTCGTGACCCCAACGCTCCTCGTCGCCCGCCTGCACGTCGACCTGTGTCGGCTCGCGTCCGGGCTCTGTCAAGGGTCCCGTTCTCTCGTCGCCCAATGAAAAGACTGCGTTTACCCGCTTTGGGCAGTGTGGAAACGTGTGACCCCTTCGAGGATCTAGCATGGAAATAGACAACGCGCCACAGCGACAGTACCCACGGCGCGTCGAGGAGGTCTGAGCTGTGAGCAAGCAGGTTCAGCAACTCGACCGCGTGATCATCCGCTTCGCCGGAGACTCCGGCGACGGCATGCAGCTCACCGGCGACCGCTTCACCGCGGGCACGGCGGAGTTCGGCAACGACCTGTCGACCTTCCCCAACTTCCCCGCCGAGATCCGGGCCCCCGCGGGCACCCTGCCCGGCGTGTCCAGCTTCCAGCTCCACTTCGCCGACCACGACATCCTGACCCCCGGCGACGCGCCCAACGTCCTGGTGGCCATGAACCCCGCCGCGCTGAAGGCCAACCTGCCCGACCTGCCGCGCGGCGCCGACATCATCGTCAACACCGACGAGTTCACCAAGCGCAACCTCCAGAAGGTCGGCTACGAGACCAATCCGCTGGAGGACGGCTCGCTGAGCGAGTGGCGCGTCCACGCGGTGCCGCTGACCTCGCTGACGGTCAAGGCGCTGGAGAACTTCGACATCTCCAAGAAGGACGCCGAGCGTTCCAAGAACATGTTCGCCCTCGGGCTGCTGAGCTGGCTCTACCACCGGCCGACCGAGCACACGATCAAGTTCATCGAGACGAAGTTCGCCAGGAAGCCCGAGATCGCCAAGGCGAACGTGGCGGCCTTCCAGGCGGGCTGGAACTACGGCGAGACCACCGAGTCGTTCTCGGTGTCGTACGAGGTCAAGCCAGCCAAGCTGGCGCCGGGCGTCTACCGCAACATCACCGGCAACCAGGCGCTGGCCCTGGGCCTGATCGCGGCCGGCGTGCAGAGCGGGCTGCCGCTGTTCCTCGGCTCCTATCCGATCACCCCGGCCAGCGACATCCTGCACGAGCTGTCCAAGCACAAGAACTTCGGCGTGCGCACCTTCCAGGCCGAGGACGAGATCGCCGGCGTCGGCGCGGCGCTGGGCGCCTCCTTCGGCGGGGCGCTGGGCGTGACCACCACCAGCGGCCCCGGCGTGGCGCTGAAGGCCGAGACGGTGGGCCTGGCGGTGGCGACCGAGCTGCCGCTGATCCTGGTGGACGTGCAGCGGGCCGGGCCGAGCACCGGCATGCCGACCAAGACCGAGCAGGCCGACCTGCTGATGGCGCTGTTCGGCCGCAACGGCGAGTCGCCGGTGCCGGTGGTGGCGCCGCGCTCGCCCAGCGACTGCTTCGACGCCGCCCTCGAGGCCGCCCGGATCGCGATCAAGTACCGCACGCCGGTCTACCTGCTGTCGGACGGCTACCTGGCCAACGGGTCGGAGCCGTGGCGCCTGCCGGAACTTTCCGAATTGCCGGACATTTCCCAGGAGTTCACCGCCGCGCCCAACGGCGAGGACGGCACGACCTTCCTGCCCTACAAGCGCGACCCGGAGACGCTGGCCCGGCCCTGGGCGATCCCGGGAACGGCCGGCCTGGAGCACCGCATCGGCGGCATCGAGAAGGCCGACGGCACCGGCAACATCTCCTACGACCCGGCCAACCACGACCTGATGGTGCGGCTGCGCCAGGCCAAGGTCGACGGCATCGACGTGCCCGACCTGGAGGTCGACGACCCCTCGGGCGAGGCGAACGTGCTGGTGGTGGGCTGGGGGTCGACCTACGGGCCGATCGCGGCAGCCGTACGCCGGATCAGGAAGGCGGGCGGCCACGTCGCCCAGGCGCACTTCCGCCACCTCAACCCGCTGCCCAAGAACACCGGCGAGGTCCTCAGGAAGTACGACAAGGTCCTGCTGCCCGAGGTCAACCTCGGCCAGCTGGCCATGATCCTGCGGGCGAGGTACCTCGTGGACGTCATCGGCTACAACCGCGTGCGCGGGCTTCCGTTCAAGGCCGAGGAACTGGCCGGAGTCATCCAGGACGTGATCGACAGTGCCTGACAACCTGACTGAGCTGGTGAACGGCAAGGGCCTGGCCCTCGTTCCCAAGGCCGAGGGCAAGCAGTCGCTCAAGGACTACAAGAGCGACCAGGAGGTCCGCTGGTGCCCCGGCTGCGGCGACTACGCCATCCTGGCCGCGGTGCAGAGCTTCCTGCCCGAGCTGGGGCTGCGGCGCGAGAACATCGTGTTCGTCTCCGGCATCGGCTGCTCCAGCCGCTTCCCGTACTACCTGAACACCTACGGCTTCCACTCCATCCACGGCCGCGCCCCGGCGATCGCCACCGGGCTGGCCGCGAGCAGGCCCGACCTGAGCGTGTGGGTGATCACGGGTGACGGCGACGCGCTGTCGATCGGCGGCAACCACCTGATCCACGCGCTGCGCCGCAACGTCAACCTCAACATCCTGCTGTTCAACAACAGGATCTACGGGCTGACCAAGGGCCAGTACTCCCCCACCAGCGAGCTCGGCAAGATCACCAAATCGACGCCGATGGGCTCGCTGGACCGGCCGTTCAACCCGATCTCCCTGGTGCTGGGCGCCGAGGCCACCTTCGTCGCCCGGACGATCGACTCCGACCGCAAGCACCTGCAGTCGGTGCTGCGCGAGGCGACCGCCCACCGCGGCACGTCGTTCGTGGAGATCTACCAGAACTGCAACATCTTCAACGACAACGCCTTCGAGCCGCTGAAGGACCCCGAGGTGCGCGACGACATCACGCTGCGGCTGGAGCACGGGCAGCCGATCGTGAGCGCCACCAAGGCGGTCGTGCGGGGGGCGGACGGCGGCCTGGAGGTCGTGCCGCGCGACAGCGTAAGCGAGGACCGGATCCTCGTGCACGACGCGCACAACCCCGACCCGTCGGTGGCCTTCGCGCTGTCGCGGCTGGACGAGCCGGCCTTCGAGCACGTGCCGATCGGCATCTTCCGCCAGGTGGACCGGCCCAGCTACGACTCGCTCATGCAGGGCCAGCTGGATGAGGCCGTGGCCCAGCAGGGCCGGGGCGACCTGGGGGCGCTGCTGCACGCCGGGGACACCTGGCGCATCGACTGACACGGGCCGGACCGGCGGCCCGCGCCCTCACCGACAGGCGCGGGCCGCCGTCTCGTTTCCCGGTGTGTACGGCTTGGCCCGGCTCCTGGCGATCGGGGCGGTCGGCTACCATTTCCCCACCATCGGCCACGTCGACGGGACGAGCTGTGACAGAGGGAGAAGCCGCATCCGAGCGTCCACGCACGCGCCGGCGCAAGTTATTGATCGTCACCGCGCTCGTCCTGCTGGTCCCGCTCGCCGCGCTCACGATCCTCGCCTTCGAGCGGCAGTACACCTACAACAGCAACATCAAGCGCATCGGCCAGGTCTTCCCCGACGAGCCCGAGCGTCCGGCCAGGGTCGCGGGCTCGGCGCAGAACTGGCTGTTCGTCGGGTCCGACCGCAGGCCGGAGGAGCTGGGACACCAGCGCGCCGACACGATCATGATCGTGCACCTGCCGCCGGACAGGAG
The DNA here is from genome assembly GCF_002093975.1 of Thermoactinospora rubra. GTDB lineage: Bacteria > Actinomycetota > Actinomycetes > Streptosporangiales > Streptosporangiaceae > Nonomuraea > Nonomuraea rubra_A. The sequence goes on along the minus strand of NZ_MSZZ01000058.1, from coordinate 46,361 downwards.
GCGTGTCTACCTGATCAGCATCCCGCGCGACGCCTACGTGCCCATTCCCGGGCACGGCAAGGACAAGATCAACGCGGCGTACGCGTTCGGGGGGCCGAAGCTGCTCATCAAGACCGTCGAGCAGCTGACCAAGGTCCGCATCGACCACTTCGCCGCGCTCGACTTCCGCGGCTTCGTCGACATCACCAAGGCGATCGGCGGCGTGGAGCTCCACCTGATGCAGACCGTCCACGACCCGATCAGCAAGATCACCTGGAAGCAGGGCAAGGTCGTCCTGGAGGGTGAGAGCGCGCTGAACTTCGTCCGCCAGCGCTACAACCTGGCGGGCGGCGACTTCGACCGGATCAAGCGCCAGCAGGCCTTCCTCCGCGCGCTCGGCGAGAAGGTGGTCAGCAAGGGCACGCTCACCGATCCCCTCGCGCTCAACGAGCTGCTGGAGGCGGTCACCAAGTCGATCAGCGTCGACTCCGGCGTGACGCTGGGCACGCTGCGCGACCTGGCGCTGGAGTTGCGCCACGTGCGCGCCAAGGACCTGATCTCGACGGTCGTCCCCATGAAGGGCGTCGGCACGGTCAAGGGGGCCAGCGTCGTCAAGCTGGACGCCGCCGAGAGCGCCAAGCTCTACGAGGCGCTCAGGACCAACAAGATCGGCGAGTACCTGCCGGAGGACTCGCTGACCTCCACCTACGTGTGGTGAAGCTTGAGCTTGTCGTAGAAGGCCAGGCATTCCCGGTAGTCGGGCAGCGTGCCCGCGGCCAGGGCCTCGGCGAGTGAGGGGGCCGCGGCGTCCTTCGGCGACAGGATCGGCGCCACACCGGCCGGCCAGGCTATGCCCAGGTCGGGGTCGAGGGGGTGGACACCGTGCTCTCTGGCCGGGCGGTACGGCTCCGAGCACAGGTAGGTGATCACGGCGTCGTCGCTGAGGGCCAGGAAGCCGTGGCCGAGCCCCTCCGCGATGAAGACGCCCCTGCGCGAGACGTCGTCGAGCTCCACGGCGGTCCAGCGGCCGAACGTCGGCGAGCTGGCGCGCAGGTCGACGACGACGTCCAGGACGGCTCCCCTAAGGCAGGTGACGTACTTCGCCTGCCCCGGGGGGACGTCGGCGAAGTGGACGCCTCTCAGGACGCCGCGCCTGGAGACCGAGGTGTTCGCCTGGGCCAGGCCGAGGGCGCGGCCGGTGGCCTCCGCCAGCCGGTCCGCGCGGAACCATTCCAGGAACGTGCCGCGGTCGTCGGCGTGGATGGCGGGCGTGAACACCCAGGCGCCCTCGATGTCCAACGGTTCCACTTACGGCGACCTCCGACCTCGTCGTCCCCGAACGTACGCCATCATCCCCCGGCCACGCTGGTGCCGGTCTCCTCCCAGACGTTGCCCGACCAGACGTTGCCCGGACCGTCCATGTCGAAGTACGCCACGGGGCCGTAGTAGCCGCCCTTGGGCCAGACAGCACGGCTGAAGACGTTGCCGACGATCTTGATGTTGGACGACTTGCCCAGCTTGCCGGCTCCGCCGTACAGGGAGTAGCCGCCGCCGGCGAGGTAGTTGCCCTCGACGAGGACGTCGTGGACGACGCTGAAGTCCTGGAACAGGGCGATGGCGCCGGTCTGGTCGAGGGTGTTGATCACCGTGTTGTGGCGGATGACCAGCTTGGCGCCCTTGGGCGGGCCGCCGGAGGTGGTGATCATGTCGGTGTGGTCACCGTCGAAGTACACCGGGTCGTGCAGGTAGTTGTCCTCGATGACGCCCTGGTCGGTGTAGATGCCGTCGGTGATCGTGTGGATGTCGCTGCGCAGCACGGTCAGCATGCCGCCCTGGTTGAGGACGCCGACCTGGGTGCGGTTGCGCCCGTCGCCGGAGATCTCGCTGTCCTCGATGCGCAGGCCCGAGTGTCCCTTGCGCTGGAGCACGGCCCAGTTGCCGCCGGTCCCGATGACCCGGGTGTTCCTGATGACGACGTCGTCGGCGTAGATGTCGATGTCGCCGTGGACTTCGAGGTTCTCGATGACCGTGCCGTCCTTGGTGATCTTCAGGGGGCCGCTCTTGGTGAGCTTGGTCCCCTGGGACGGGCCGGTGGTGCCGGCGTTCGGGAAGCCGCCGGTGGGCGGCGGGTCGGTCGGGCGGTCCGGGGTGGGCGTGACCTTCGTCGGCGTCGGGGTCGGCGTGATCTTCGTGGGGGTTGGCGTCGGCGTGGTGAGTGTGGGCGAGGGAGTTGCCTTCGTCGGCGTCGGGGTCGGCGTGGCCTTCGTGGGCGTCGGGGTCGGGGTGACCTTCGTGGGCGTCGGTGACGGTGTCACGGTGCCCGGCGTCGGCTCGAGCGTGATGGGCCCGTGCGACGCGGTCACGGTGGGCCGCGGGCTCGTGGTCACCCTGGTCCACGTCGGCGTCGGCGCGGGTCGCTGCGGCGTGTGCCGCCAGCGCGGACGGGGCTTGCGCGTCGGGGTCGGCCGCGGCCTCCACGTCTTCTGGGTCTTCTGGGTCCACGCCTTCTGGCTCGCCCGCGCCTTCCCCTCCTGGTACTCGGTCCAGTACGCCACGGGGGAGGCGCCGTAGTAGACGAGCGGGGCGCCGAGGGCGACGACCCCGGCGGCGACGATCCCGATCATCAGACGGCGGGTCGCCCGCCTCCTCCTACGCCTGCCCTGAAGCCGCTGTAACCGGCTCATGCGCCGCGCATGCACGATGTGCTCCTAGGGATCGGCAACGTTTCCCGCGCGGCAGCATAACGATCCGATAGCGGATATAACCTCATTTTCCCCAAATGCAGCATGAGACATTCCGGTTTCAAACGGCCGCGCTCACTGGCCCGATGAGGGCACCTCCCTGCCGTCCTCCCACTTGTTGTCCTTCCAGACGTTGCCCGCGCCCCCGGCGTCCCAGTACGCCACGGGCCCGTGATAGCCGCCCTTGGGCCAGACGCGCCGGCTGAAGACGTTGGCCACGACGTGGATGTTGGTCGCGGTGCCGCGCTTGCCGCCCCCGCCGTACAGCGAGTAGCCGCCGCCGGCCAGCAGGTTGTTGATGATGTAGACGTCCCTGGGCACGCTAAAGTCCTGGAACAGCGAGATGGCGCCGGTCTGGCCGAGCGTGTTGATCACCGTGTTGCGCCTGATCACCAGCCGGCTGCCGGGCCGCGGCGCACCCGTGCTCACGATCATGTCGGAGTGGTCGCCCTCGTAGAAGGCGGGGTTGTGGATGTAGGAGTCCTCGACCACGCCCTGGCTGGTGACGATGCCGTCGGTGATGGTGTGGACGTCCACGCGGCGGACGGTCAGCTCCCCGCCCATGTTGAGGATGCCCGACTGGGTGCGTTTGCGGCCGTCACCGAAGACCTCGCTGTCCTCGACGACCAGACCGCCGTACTCGGCGCGCTGGATGATGCCCCATTCGCCCTCCGGGGCGTGCACGGCGACGTTGCGGACGATGACGTCGTCCGCCTGGACGTCGATGTCGCCGTGGACCTCCAGCCCGTCGAGCACGGTGCCGGGGATGGTCACCTTGATGGACTTGGTCTTGCGCAGCTTGATCCCCGGCGGGACCCCGGTGTTGTCCGGGCCCGGCCAGCCGCCCGGCAGGGTGGTGGGCGGCACGGGACCGGGGGCGAGCGGATCGGCCTGCCGTACTTTGGTCGGCTCCGCCGTGCACGCGGCGAGGACGGCGACCAGCACGATCAGAACCAGCGAGGCGGTGCGCCGCATGGTCGGCTCTCCCTTGTCCACTTCACTCCGCGACGGGTGCGGGCTCACGGCTGCCCTTGATCCGGGTGACGAGAGCGGCGCGCAGGGCGCCCCAGCTGCGGTGGCGCAGCACGGGCTCCTCGAAGGCCTGGGCGAACAGCCACGATCCGAGGATGATCGCGGGCGTTCCGGCCAGCACGATAGCCAGGAACGCCGGCACGGGCGACAAACCCAGCGGGACGACGCCGAATTGCCAGACGATTCCCAGGATCGGCGCGTGGACCAGGTAGACGCTGTAGGAGAAACGGCCCGTCCACCGCAGGAAGCGCACCTCGAACAGGGCGCGCAGCCGGTCGGAGCGCATCGTGGCCAGCCCGGCGAGCAGCAGCGCGGTGAGGGCGCCGACGGCCAGGTCGATCCAGAAGTAGCGGGGGATGACCGCGGCGGACCCCGCGGCCCAGAACCAGGCCACGAGCACGGCCGCGCCGAGCCCGGCGGTCGCCAGGGCCAGCGGGGCGAACCTCGCGCCCGGTGGCCGGCTGAGCACCTGGGCGCCGGCCATCCCGAACACGAACAGGGCCAGGAACTGCGGCACCAGGTTCAGCAGCGGCTCGAACAGCGCGACGTTGACGGCCAGCAGCTGGGTGGCCAGGACCAGCGCGGTGACCGAGGCCACGAGCACCGCCAGCCCGGTACGGCGGAGCAGCACCAGCAGGATCGGGAACAGGAAGTAGATCTGCCACTCGATGGCGATGGACCAGAAGGCCCCGTTGGGCGACTCGCTGCCGATGACGTCCTGCAGCAGCAGCCCGTGGACGATCACGCCCTTGAGCGTGACCGGCTGCTCGCCGAGGACCGCGCCGTCGTGCCCGAGGATCTTCTCGTCCCTGACCAGCAACAGCAGGCAGGATAAGGCGATCGCCGCCCAGTAGGTCGGCACGATGCGCCACGCCCGCCGCCTGAAGAACCGCCGGGCGCCGCCGACCAGCCGCTGGTCGTTCCTGCCCGGCTCGATGGCCAGCGAGAAGCCCGACAACACGATGAAGACCGCCACGCCCAGGTGGCCGTAGGCCAGCCAGCCCACCCACCACGGCCCGTCGTTGGCGGGGTATCCCTGCCACACGCCCAGCCACATGTGGTGGAGGGCGACGTACAGCGCGGCGACGGCCCTGATGCCGTCCAAGTAGCTCAGGCGGATCCGACTGCGAGGCGATCCAACGGCATCGCTCAGGGACACGGTCGTCAGCCTCGCATTGGATCGATCCACGGTCAACCGTCCTGCAGCTGGATCGGCACGAGCCGGCCACCGCCGCGGCGGCGCTCCGCCCACGACACGGCCAGCCACATGCCCACCAGCCCGGCCAGGAGGACCCCGCCCAGCGCGCGGGCGCGGCTGCCGCTCAGCGTCACGGGATCGGGGGTGCGGGTCAGCACCTCCGTGGTCACGTGCCAGCGCTCGCGGGCGCCCATGGCGGCCTGCCGGTCCTGCACCTCCTGCTGGAGCGCGTTGACCAGCGCCCGCATGGTCGCGTTGACCTCCTCGGGGTCGCGCGAGGTCACGGTCAGCAGCACGTAGGGCTGGTCGTGGTAGGGGGTCTCCAGGTTGCCGTGGTTGACGAGCTCGACCGTGTAGTCGGCGGTGCCGCCCAGGTCGCGGACCAGCCTGCGGCCGCGGTCACCGCTCAGCGTGACGACCGACAGCTCGCCCATGACGATCAGGCTGGGGCTGAAGTTCTCCAGGCGGCTGCGGGGATAGTCGTCGTCCGGGGCGACGTACCACACTCCGGCGGACTCGTAGTAGACGGGACGAGCCGTCGCCACCAGCGCCAGGGCCAGCCCGGTGAGCAGGAGGGCCACCAGGACGAGGAGGCGGTGCCGCCAAAACAGGCGGACGAAGTCCGTCGGCGCCATCCGCAAAACCTCCCATTGTCCGCCGGGGGACGTCATCGTTCGGACGCCTAGCCGCCCACCTGATTATGCTGTTTCATGGATTGGGCTTTGCTGTGTCGGCACCCGAAAGGTCACCATGGATCTTCTCAGCGTTATCCAGGCGGTTCGCCGACGCTGGCTTGTCGCTCTCCTCCTGTTGACTTTTACCATAACGGGCACCGCGGCGACATATCTTTGGTTTCCGTGGAGCTACGAGGCCCATGCGAACGTGGTCTTCCTGTCCTCGCAGCAGTTGTCGAAGGAAGCCGGCGGCAATCCTTACCTGTACTTTGACTCATCGCTCAAGGTGACCGCGGAAATCGTCGGTCGCACGCTCATGGGTGAGTCCCAAGCTGAGAAAATGGCGGCGCAGGGGTTGACAGCCGAGTACACCGTCGCCCTGGCGCCCGACAGCGTGGGCCCGCTGCTCAACGTGATGAGCGAGAGCGACGACCCCAAGGTGGCGCAGGCGACCCTCGACCACCTGCTGAAGGTCATCCCGGAGCAGGTCGACGCGCTGCAGAGCTCCCTGCCCCAGCAGACCCGCGTCCGCACGAAGACCATTCCGGTCACCGAGTCGCCCGAGCTCAAGCCGACCGAAAAGATCCGGATCATCGTGGTCGTGGCCGGGCTGGGCCTGGTGCTGACGTTCGCCGCGCCCGCCGCCCTGGAGGCCTCGGCGCAGCGCAGGCGCTCGGCCGCCGCCCGCCTCCAGCAGGAGGGGGAGCAGCCGCCGCCTTCGCCCGCGCCGGCCGGCGCCGGCCGCTCGCCGGACCGCCTCGACGACCGTCATCTCAACGACCCTCTCAACGGCCCTCTCAACGGCATGGTCGACGACATCCACGTGTGGACGGACGAGGCCGCCCTCCTGGTGCTCGACGACGAGGCGTCGCGTGACCGGCCCGCCGGCCGCAAGGTGGCCGGCCCGCCGCTCAAGACGGCCCACCACGACGAGGAAACCGGCCGTGCCGACCACGACGACCACGCCGACCATGCCGACCACGACGACCGGGCCGGAGACGCCGACACCGTCACCTTCGCCATCCCCTGGCAGGAGACCGGCAGGAGCAGCAACGGCGACGGGCCGACGCCGTCGCGATGAGCCTGCTGCGCGGGAGCCGGCCGATCCTCGCGGACCCGATCCAGTCCCCCTCCGTCACGCTCGTCAGGACCCCGGCGCGGGTCCTGCTCACCGTCTACCTCGTCATGCTGCTGCTGGTGCCGTCCCGGTTCATCATCGGGCCGCTGGGCAGCGCGGGCACGCTGGCGGGCGTGCTGGGCGTGGGGCTGCTGTGCTGGTACTGGATCGCCTGGCTCAGCCCCCGCTCCCAGGTCGTCCAGGAGCGCCAGCCGCTGCGGATGATGCTGGGCTTCGTGCTGTTCGCCGTGCTGGCCGGCTACGCCGCGGCGATGACCCGGCACATGCTGGGCGCCGAGCGCAACGCGGCCGACGTCGCGCTCATCAACATCGCCTCGTGGCTCGGCATCGCGCTCATGGCCGCCGACAGCCTCAGCAGCCTCCACGACCTGGAGGCGATCCGACGCCGCATGGTCAACTGCGGCGTCGTGGTCGCCGCCGTGGGCATCCTGCAGTTCTTCACCGGCTTCGACATCGTCCAGTACCTCAACCTGCCGGGGCTCACGCTGAACGGCGCCTACGCGTCCGTCGGCGCCCGCGACGGGTTCAACCGGCCCACGTCCACCGCGCTGCACGCCATCGAGTTCGGCGTGGTGATGGCCACGCTGCTGCCGCTGGCCCTCCACGGCGCCCGGCACGCGCCCAAGGGCCGGGCGGCATGGCGGTGGGCGGGCGTCTTCGTCATCGCCAGCGGCATGATGATGAGCGTCTCCCGCTCGGCCGTGCTCGGCGGCGTCATCACCCTGCTGATGCTGCTGCCGTCGTGGAGCAAGAAGGAGCGCCAGATCACCTACGCGGTGCTGGTGGTGTTCCTGGGCCTCATGCACGTGGTGGCGGGCGGCCTCATCGGCACGCTGAAGAACCTGGTGCTGTCCATCGGGACCGACTCCAGCACCGTGGCCCGCACGGACGACTACGGCGACGCGCTGGGCTTCTTCGTGCAGAGCCCGTGGTTCGGCCGCGGGCTGGGCACCTTCCTGCCCCAGCTCTACCGGGTGTTCGACAACCACTACCTGGTGTTCCTGGTCGAGGTCGGGCTGGTCGGCACGGTCGCCTTCGTCGGGCTGTTCTTCACGGGCTTCGCGCTGACCGCCCGCGCCCGCCGCCACACCGCCGACCCGGCCAGGCGGCACCTGGCCCGGGCGTTCGGCGCCGCCATGCTCGTGCTGATCTTCAGCTACGGCACGTTCGACGCCCTGGCGTTCTCGATGGTGGCGGGGCTGACGTTCCTCGTGCTGGGCTGTTGCGCGGCTGTGTGGCGGCTACTGCGCCAGGAGGCCCGTGACGGTCTCGACGATCCGGTCGACGTCGGAGTCCGACACGCCCGGGTGGACGGGCAGTGACAGCGCCTCCTTCGCGGCGTCGCGTGCCATGGGCGTGTCCCCCGTGTCGGGGATCAGCGGGTGGCCCTGGTAGCACGGGTAATCGTGCATGAGCCTGGGGTAGTAGACGCCGGTGCCGATGCCCGCCTGCGCGAGCCGTACGGCCAGGGTGTCCCTGTCGAGCCTGGCCTCGGCCGTCACGCGGACGGTGTACTGGTGCCAGACGTGCGTACGGCCCGGCACCTCGGCGGGCACCACCAGGCCGGGCACGCCCGACAGCCCCGCGGTGAGCTTCCCGGCGTTGGACGCGCGCCGGGCGTTGATCTCCTCCAGCCTGGCCATCTGGGGCAGCGCGACGGCGGCCTGCAGGTCGGTCATGCGGTAGTTGTGGCCGGGCAGCTCGTACTCGTAGCGGCGCCGCATGCCCTGGTTGCGCAGCAGGCGCAGCCGGTCGGCCAAGGCGTCGTCGGTGGTGGTGACCATGCCGCCCTCGCCGCTGGTGATGTTCTTGGTGCCGTACAGCGAGAAGCAGCCCAGGCCGAAGGACCCGGCGGCCCGCTCGCCGAAGCGCGCCCCGACGGCCTGGGCGGCGTCCTCGACGATGGGCAGGCCCAGCGCCTCCAGCGCCGCCATGTCGGCGGGCAGGCCGTACAGGTGGACGGGGACGACGGCGCGGGTGCGGTCGGTGACGAGGGCGCGCACGGCGTCGGGGTCGACGGTGAAGTCGTCGCGGATGTCGGCGAAGCGGACGGTCGCGCCGGCCTCCAGGATGGCGTTCAGCGTGGCCACGAAGCTGAACGGGGTGGTGATCACCTCGTCGCCCGGCCCGAGCCCCAGCGCCTGCAGGGAGGCCACCAGCGCCGTGGTGCCGTTGTTGACGGCGACCGCGTGCGGCACCCCGCACAGGCGGGCGAACGCCTCCTCCAGCTCGGCCACCCGCGGTCCCTGCGCGAGCATGCCGGAGCGCAGCACCGAGAGCACGAGCTCCTCGGTCTCGGGCGGGAGCGAGACGCTCGAAATACTGATCATGAAACGGCCTCCATGCCTTTCAGTCCCCGAATGGTGTCGCGCATGCCGAGCAGGAGCAGGCCCGCCGCGACCGCGGCGGCCAGCCCGCACAGCGCGAGCAGGAGCAGGTCTGGTGTGACGAACAGGCCCGCGACCAGGCAGGCCCCCACGACGGCCGCCGCCGCCAGCGCCGGGACGGCCAGCCGCCGGGCCAGCGCCGCCAGGTCCACCCCGGTACGGCGCAGCTGGACCGCGTAGAACGGCAGGACGACGAGCAGGGCCACCGCGACCTGGGCGGCTCCCGCGCCGGAGATGCCGCCCAGCCGCACGCCCAGGGCCATGGCCGGGACCAGCGAGACGAGCCAGGTCACCTGGATGGCGAAGAGAACGCGGGTCCTGCCGATCGTGATGAAGTAGTCGTAGACCAGGTCGAACAGGATGCGCAGGGCGACGAGCAGCCCGAGCCAGACCAGGGCGTCGGCGGCGGGCAGCCACGCCTGGCCGTACACGAAGCCGATCAGCGGCTCGGCGGTGCCGGTGAGCAGCACGCACACAGGGAAGGTGACGGCGGCGAGCAGGCCGAGGTGGGCGGTGAAGGCGCCGCGCATGGCGGGCGGGTCGTCCTGGAGCCGGGCCCACACGGCGGGGGCGACCTGGCGGGCGGGCTGGGAGAAGATGCTGTGCGGCCACAGCGACAGGTTGGTGGCCAGCGAGTAGTAGCCGAGCGCGACAGCGCCCAGGCTGGCCCCGATGACGATCTGGTCGACGTAGGCGACGGCGAAGAAGACGATGCTGGACCCGGCCAGGGGCAGGCCGAAGGCGTAGAGCGCGCGGGCCTTGGCCGCGTCGAAGCCGAACCGCATGGGCGCGAAGGCGAAGAACAGCACGCCCGAGACCGCGGCGCCGGCGAGCCGGCCCGCCGCCAGGCTCATCGCGCCGAAGTCCAGCAGCGCCAGGCCGATCGACACGAACGCGCCCAGCCAGTTGTTGACCTGGTCGGCCAGCATCTTGCGGTCCTGGCGGAACTCGCGCTGGAGCAGGGCGACGGGCGTGATGACGAGCCCCGCGATGATCACGTTGACGGCCAGCAGCCGCACCACTCCGGTCGCCTCGGGCGCGCCCATGGCGGCGGCGAAGGACGGCGCGGCCAGGTAGCACCCGGCGTAGACGACCAGGCTGGACACGGTCGCGCAGGTCATGACCGTGGGGGCGATCTCGCGGGGATCGCCGGGCCAGCGCACGATGGCCAGGCTGACGCCCAGCTCGTTGAAGCTCAGCATGGCCAGCAGCGCGACCATGGCGACGGCGAAGACGCCGAACTCCTCGGGTCCCAGGATCCTGGCCAGCGCGATGCCGATGGCCAGCGTGCCGACCTTGGCCACCAGGATGTTGACCAGGCTCCAGCCCAGCGCGCGCCCGGCGCGGCGGCTCAGCGTGCCGGTCACGAGCTCTGCCCGAGCACGCGCCGGGCCAGCGGGCGCAGCCCGCCCTTGGCCGCGTCGGGAACGATGTCGGCCACCGCGCGGTAGACGGCGGTGCGGGCCAGCTCGCCCCGGCTCCTGCGCTGGGTGGCCACGGAGTCGCGGTAGATGCCCTCCAGAGTGCCGGCGGCGGCGTGGAGGCTGTACCGGTCGACGACGAGCCGCCGCGACCAGGCCCCCAGCTCCGCCCGGCGCGCCGGGTCGGCGGCCAGCTCGCGGATCTGCTCGGCCAGCGGGTCGTCGGCCGGGATGCCCTCGCCCACGCCGTAGTAGCCGGCGTGCAGGAAGTGGTCGGCGGTGGCGGGGGTGAAGGGGCGGGAGAAGCCGCGGGTGCCGATGACGACGAGCGGCTTGCCGAAGCTCATCCCGCGTACGGCGGAGCCGCCCATGCCCAGCGTGAGGTCGCTGGCCGCGTAGGCGGGCCGCGGGTCGCCGAGCGCGCCGGTGACCAGCACCGCCGGGCGGCCGAGGTCGGCGTTGACCTTCTGCGCGGCCGCCGCGATCTCCTCGTGCGAAGGGCCGGTGCCGACCACGAGCAGCCGGATCGGGCAGGTGGCCTCCAGCCGCCTGACCGCCTCTATCGCGCGGTAGACGCCCTCGGCCTTCATCTCCGGCTCCAGCCGGGTGACGATGCCGACCACCACCTCGCCGGGATCGATGCCCAGCTCGGCCCGGTAGGCGGCGCCGTCGACGGCTTCGGCGCTGTCGGCGTCGGTGTCGACGGGCGGCTCGATGAGCAGGCAGCGCTGGCCGCAGCCGCGGGCCTTGGCGGCGATCTCCTCGTAGGCGGCGACCAGCGTGACGTGCCGGGGCAGCCAGCGCGGCAGCCGCATGGTGTAGACGGTGGCGACCAGCGGCGTGCCCAGGCGGGCCTGCGGGCCGTACAGGGCGTCCAGGGCCAGCGGGTACTCGTAGGTGTGCACCAGGTCGAAGCCGCGCTCGCGCACCAGCCGGGTCATCGCGGAGGCCACCTTGGGGCGGCAGGGCAGCATGGGCCGGGTCCGCTCCAGCGGGTGGCGCACGAGCGTGATGTCCAGCCCCCTGTCCCTGGCCAGGTCGGCCATGGGGCCGGGAACCCCGGTGTGCGTGCCGAACAGCGCGACCTCATGGCCCCGCTCCCGCATGCGCAGGGCCAGGTCGAGGGCGTTGAGCTGGCTGCCGCCGAGCTCCAGGTGGTGCAGTCCGACGAGGAGACGCACGTCGCTACTCCTGTTCCAGCAGGGGTGTGAAGTACCGCAGCAGCTCGCGCCGCTGCCTGTCGGGGGCGTAGGTGCGGCGGACGTGCTCGGCGGCCCGCAGGCCGTCCGCGCGCACCGGGCCGGGGTCCTTGGCGTAGCGCTCCATGACGTCCGCGAGCGCGACCGCGAGCGCGAGCACGTCGTCCTCGGGGACGGGCCTGGAGAACTCGGGCAGCATGAACTCGCGCCCGGCCAGGCCGGTGTAGCCGACGACGTAGCAGCCCGACAGCATGGCCTCGGCCGGGGGCAGGCCGAAGCCCTCGCGGCGGCTCAGCGACACGAAGATCGGGCAGGACCGCAGCAGCGCGGCCGTCTCCGCCTCGCTGCGCGCGTGGATGGGCACCGGCTCCCAGCCGTCCAGCGCTCCCCGCGCCCGCAGCATCGCGAACAGCTGCTCGGCGTCCTCGGGCCGCTTGCGCGGCATGTAGGCGACACGCCGGCCGGGCGGCTCGGCGGCCGGGAAGAACACCGCGGGGTCGACGACCGGCGGGATCACCGTGACGGGCAGCTCTGGAAAGGCGAACCGCAGGTAGGCGGCGTTGTCCTGCGAGACCGCCAGCAACCCGCGCAGCCCCGGCACCTGATGGTACGGCGAGCGCCCGCCCGGCACGTGCTGGAAGGTCAGGTAGGCGTTCTGGTTGAACACCACGACCTTCGGCCCCTCGGGCAGCCCGCGCAGGGACGGGCCGTAGATCTCCGGGACCACCAGCACGTCGCGGGGCGTCAGCGTGGCGCGGTCCGCGCCGGTGACCGGGGTGTCGTTGGCGAACCAGCGGCAGCGGAAGCCCGCCCGGTGGTGCAGCACCGTGGCGGGCACCTGCTCGGCGGCCAGCGCGTCGACGCACCGGTAGATCATGCGCACGCCGCCGCTGGGCGCCGCGTGGTCCGGGCACAGGAAGTACAGGCGGCCGGGACCGGTCGCCGGGCCCGTCCTGAGCCGGGGCAGGCGGCGCGCCCTGCGCTCGCGGGCGACGAGCGCCCGCCGCATGACGTCCTTGATCATGTCTTGAGGAGCACGGCGATGACGCGGTCCTGCTCGTCCTCGGTGAGCTCGTGGTACAGCGGCAGCGTGACCGAGTCTCGTGCCAGCCGCTCGGTCACCGGCAGGGACGCCCCGAGGTGCGCGTAGGCGCCCTGCAGGTGGGCGGCGCTGAGCGCCCGCCGGGCCGAGATGCCCTCCTCGGCCAGCAGACCCAGCAGCTCGTCGCGGCCGACCGGGTGGTCCTCGGGGAGCGTGACCCAGAACGACTGATAGTTGGTCGTGCCGTACTCCGGATCGGTCGCGGTCACCAGGCCGGGGACGGCGGCCAGCTCGCGCTGGTAGCGGGCCGCCAGCTCGCGGCGCCGCGCCACCATGACCGGCAGCTTGCGCAGCTGGACCAGGCCGACGGCGGCCTGGATGTCGGTCATCCGGTAGTTGTAGCCGACCTCGTCGTAGCCCTCGAGCACCGGCTGGGCGGACCGGTGCCGGTCGGCGGCGCTCACGCTCATGGCGTGCTCGCGCAGCCGCCGGATGCGTGCCGCCACCTTCTCGTCGTGGACGGTGACCATGCCGCCCTCGCCCGTGGTGAGCACCTTGCGCGGGTGGAAGGAGAAGGCGGCGAACCGGGCTCCCGCCCCCACCGGCCGGCCCCGGTAGGTGGCCCCGGCGCCGCAGGCGGCGTCCTCGATGAGCTCGATGCCGCGCGGCTCGCACAGCTCGCGGACCGCGTCCAGGTCGGCGGGGATGCCGCACTGGTCGACCAGGATGACCGCGCGGGTCCGCGGCGTGAGGGCCGCCTCGACGGTCTCGGGCGTGAGGTTGAGCGTGGCCGGGTCCACGTCGGCGAACACCGGCTGCGCCCCCGCGTGGACGACCGAGTTGGCCGTGGCGATGAACGACAGCGACGGCACGACGACCTCGTCGCCCGGCCCGATGTCGGCGGCGATGAGGCACAGGTGCAGCGCGGTGGTGCACGAGGAGACCGCGATGGCGTACGGCACGCCGACCGCCTCGGCGAACGCCTCCTCGAACTCGGCCACCCTAGGGCCCTGCGCCACCCAGCCCGACAGCACCGCCGCGGCCGCCGCGTCGGCCTCCTCCTGGCCCAGCCAGGGGCGCATCACCGGGATCACAGCGACCTCCACCACTTCACGACCTCGCGCAGGCCCTCCTCCAGCGACACCTCCGCCTTGAAGCCGATCTTGGCGGCGGCGGCCGAGGTGTCGGCCAGGCGGCGGGTCACGCCGTTGACGCCGCGGTCGGGGCCGTACTCGACGCCCAGGTGCTCGGCGTCCATGACCCGCAGCAGCGTCTCGGCCAGCTCGCTGAGGCTGGTCTCCACGCCGCTGGCGACGTTGAACACCTCGCCCTCCACGGCGCTCTCGGCCGCCAGCAGGTTGGCCTTGGCGATGTCGGCGGTGTAGACGAAGTCCATCGTCTGGGTGCCGTCCCCGAAGATCACCGGCGGCAGTCCCTGGTTGATCCGGTGCATCCACTTGATGAACACCGCGGTGTAGACGCCGCGCGTGTCCATCCGCGGGCCGTACACGTTGAAGTACCGCAGCGCCACGTACGGCAGGCCGCGCATGGCGCGGAAGCTGCGCAGCAGCAGCTCGTTGTAGGTCTTGGCCGCGCCGTAGATGGTGTCGTTGTCGTAGGGGTGGTGGTCCTCCCTGGTCGGGAAGGACTGGGCCAGGCCGTACACCGAGGCGCTGGAGGCGGCCACCAGTTTGCGCACGCCCGCCTCAGCCGCCGCCTCGACGACCTCGTAGGTGCCGTTGACGAGGACGTCGTGCGCCAGGCGCGGCTCCTCCGCGCACTGGATGATGCGGATGGCGGCCTGGTGGAAGACGTAGTCGACGCCCCTGACCAGCTCGCGGACGGTGTCGCGGTCGCGGATGTCGCCCTCGACCAGCCGCACGCGGCCCGATTCCATGGCGGCGGCCAGGTTGGCGTGCTGGCCGCCGACCATGTCGTCGAGCACCACGATGTCCCCCGCGCCCGCGGCGACGAGGTGGTCGACGATGGTCGAGCCGATGAGCCCGGCGCCCCCGGTGACGAGGCAGCGGCTGTCCCTGATCATATGGTCCTTCCCTGGAGCTTCACGATGGCGCCGCCGAGGCGCATGCTCTCGTCGGCGGCGGTGAGCAACTGCAGGACGCGAACGCCCGCGCGCCCGTCGGTGAGCGCCCGGCGGCCGTCCCTGACGGCCGAGGCGAACTCGGCCATGACGCCCCGCAGCGCCTCGGTCTCCGGCAGCGCGGGGATGTGGATGTCGCCGTCCCGGTAGGCGACGCGGGCGCGCGTGCGCTCGCCCTCGTCCAGCTCGGCGGAGGGGATGCGGTCGACGCCGCGGTCGTAGACCGACAGGCGGCGGCCGGGCGTGAGGTCGTCCCAGATGATCGTGCGCCGGGAGCCGCCGATCACCGTCGTGCGGATCTTCGTGGGGCTGAGCCAGTTGATGTGGACGTGCGCCAGCGCGCCGTTGGACAGCCAGATCGACAGGTAGGCCACGCAGGCCCGCTCGGCCCCGATGGGGTCGGCGCCGTGGGCGGCCACGGCCACCGGGTGGACGCCGTCGGGCAGCACGAAGTCGAACACCGACAGGTCGTGGGGCGCCAGGTCCCAGATGACGTCCACGTCCGGCTGGACCAGGCCGAGGTTGATGCGGACCGCGTCGATGAACTGGATGTCCCCGATCTCGCCCGAGCCGACCAGCTCGCGGATGCGCTGCACCACCGGCGTGTAGCAGAGCGTGTGGTCGCACATCAGGGTCAGTCCGGTGTCCTCGGCCAGCTGGACGAGCTTCTCGGCGTCGGCCAGCGAGGCGGTGATCGGCTTTTCCACCAGGACGTGCTTGCCCGCCTCCAGCGCGGCGCGGGCCAGCTCGAAGTGGGTCGCCGCCGGGGTGGCGATGGCGACCGCCTCGATCTCCGGGTCGTCCAGGATCCGGGCGAAGGAGTCCGTCGGCTCGATGGTGGAGTACCGGCCGATGACGGTCCTGGCCCGGTCGAGGTTGAGATCGCAGACGGCTTTCACGTGGAGCTCGGGCACCTGCTGCGCGTTGCGCAAAAGGTGCGGGCCGAAATACCCGGCCCCCACGAGCGCCATACCGATGGGCGGCATGGAGTAATCTCCTCCCCTTTATCGCTTTTTCATGGCGAAAAGACGACGTCGACCCAGTAATTGGCCGGCGAATCGGTCGACGGGAATCCGTCGGCGCCCGACAGATACGCCCCTCCGGTGGCGCGCAACGGCGCCTTGTCATACGGCGAGGAAAGCTGGCCCCAGGTGTAGGAGAAACGTCCCGCCAGCGCGTGGTAGGACGCCACATACGTGGTGCCCGCGGTTATCGGAACAGGCGTGGAGAACGTGACCTCCTGCCAGCCGGCCGCCGTTTCGCCGGTGAACGTCGCCTCCGCCAGCTTGACCCCGTCGGCCGACCACAGCGCGCCCACGTGCGTGCCGGTGTTGCCGGGCCCCTTGTAGAAGCGCAGCCCGGTGATCGAGCCGTTCTGGTCAGCGGTGAACCTCATCCCCAGCGTGACGGGGTCGGTGCTCGCCGCCGCCCGGACGGCCGGCCGCGAGCCGTCGGTCCACACCGAGCACGGGCACACGCCCGGCTGCGGGTCCGGCTTGGCCGTCCTGAACGTCAGCGTCACCGGCGCCATCTCGTTGCCCGCCGTGTCCTTCGCGCCCGAGACGGTGGCCGTGTAGGAGGTGTCGGGGGCGAGCGCCGAGGCCGGGGTGAAGGTGATCGTCTTCGTTGCGGCGTCGTAGGCGCTCGTGCCCGCCACTCCGGCCACGGACAGCTGGGCGGTGCCCGGCTGGAGCTCCTCGCCGAAGGTGGCCGTGACCGTGGTGGACGTCGGCACGCTGTTCTCGGTGTCGAGCGGGTTGGCCGACACGACCTGCGGTGCGGCCGAGTCGACGGCCGAGAACACCACGTCCACCCAGTAGTTGGCGGGGCTGCTGGTCGCGGGGAAGGTGCCCGCGTTGCCGTACGCGTACAGGCCGCCGTTCTGCGGCACCCGCAGCGGCGGGTTGCTCACCCCGGCCGAGCCGAACTGCCCCCACGTGTAGGAGTAGCGGCCCACCGGCGCGTGGTAGGACGCCACATACGTGGTGTTCGCCGAGATCGTCACCGGCGAGGAGAACGTCACCTGCTGCCACCCGGCGGCGGACTCGCCGGCGAACGTCGCCTCCGCCAGCTTCGTCCCCGACGCCGTCCACAACGCGCCGACATGCGTGCCGGTGTTGCCCGGTCCCTTGTAGAACCGCACGCCGGTCACGACGCCGCCGCGGTCGGCGGTGAACTTGACGCCGAGGGCCACGGCCTTGGTGTCGGAGGCCGTCCGCACGGCGGGCACGGCGCTGTCGGGCCAGACCGAGCACGGGCACACGCCGGACGCGGGGGCCGGCTTGGCGGTCGTGAAGGTCCAGCTGAACGGCGCCATCTGGTTGCCGGTGCTGTCCTTGGCGCCCGAGATCGTCGCCGTGTAGGTCGTGCCCGCCGCGAGGGCCGCCGGCGGGGTGAAGGTCAGCGTGCGGGTCGCGGAGGCGTAGCTCACCGAGCCGGTCACGCCGCCGCTGAGCGTGAACTGCGCGGTGCCCGGCTGGATCGGCTCGCTCAGCGTGGCGGTGACAGCGGTGGTCACCGGGACGCTGTTCTCGGTGTCGAGCGGCGTGACCGCGCTGACCGTGGGCGGGTCGGCGTCGTTGTCCTTGTAGACGACGTCCACCCAGTAGTTGGCGGGGCTGCTGGTCGCGGGGAAGGTGCCCGCGTTGCCGTACGCGTACAGGCCGCCGTTCTGCGGCACCCGCAGCGGCGGGTTGGCCACCCCGGCCGAGCCGAACTGCCCCCACGTGTAGGAGTAGCGGCCCACCGGCGCGTGGTAGGACGCCACATACGTGGTGTTCGCCGAGATCGTCACCGGCGAGGAGAACGTCACCTGCTGCCACCCGGCGGTCGACTCGCCGGCGAACGTCGCCTCCGCCAGCTTCGTCCCCGACGCCGTCCACAACGCGCCCACGTGCGGCCCGTCGTTCCCCGGCCCCTTGTAGAAGCGCAGGCCTGTGACGGAACCGCTCTGGTCGGCGGTGAACTTCACGCCCAGCGTCACCGCCTTGGTGTCGGACGCCGACGCGACGGCGGGCACGGCCGAGTCGGGCCAGACCGAGCAGGGGCACACGCCCGGCTCGGGGGTGGCCTTGGCCGTGGTGAAGGTGAAGTCCTCGGTGGCCGCCGCGTTGCCCGCCGCGTCCTTGGCGCCGGACACGGTGAAGCGGTAGGTCGTGCCGTGGGCCAGGTTCGCCGCCGGGGTGAAGGTGAGCACCTTGCCCGCGGCGTCGAGGGCGAACGAGCCGCTCACGGCCGCGCCGCCGTCCACGGTCAGCTGCACGGCGGGCGAGGACGGGGTGACGGCCTCGTCGAAGGTGAGCGACGGCCTGACCGTCACCGGGACCGAGGTGCTGCCCGGGTACGGCGTGCGGGCCGTCACCAGCGGGGCGCGGGTGTCCGGCGGCTCGACGTCGGAGAAGACCGGGTCCACCCAGTAGTTGGCGCCCTGGTAGGTCGGGGCGGGGAAGCCGCTGGAGCCGTACCGGTAGACACCGTTGGGCCCGTCGGCCCCGTCCTTGAGGCCGGTCAGCGGCGGGCGGGACAGGGCACGCGCCTGGAACCAGTTGTTGTCGGCGGCGAACCCGCCGTTGGGCGCGTAGTAGGAGGCCACGTAGGTGGTCCCGGCCGTCACCGGGACGGGGACGGGGAAGGACACCGTCTGCCAGCCGGTGGCGGTCTCGCCGGTGAAGGTGGCGGTGGCCAGGCGGTTGCCGGAGGCGTCCCACAGGCTGCCGGTGTGCGTGCCGGTGTTGTTCGCGCCCTTGTAGAAGCGGACGCCGGTGATCCAGCCGTTCACGGCGGCGCGGAACTTCACGCCCAGCTCGTGGGGCAGGCTGGTGGCTGCCGAGGCGGTCTCCGGCTTTTCGCCGCTGCCGAACAGGGTGCAGGGGCACTTCACGGTCACCGAGCGGCCGGCCGGGGTGGACTCCAGGTTGCCGCTGTCGTCGACGGCGCGCGCCTTGATGGTCACCGGGCCGTTGCCGGTGGCGTGCCAGGTGTAGGTCCACGAGCCACGGCCGGTGGCCGGGTGCCAGGTGGCGCCGCCGTCGGTGGAGACCTCCACGGCCGCGACCCTGCCGCCGGTGTCGCTCGCAGTGCCGCTGACGGTGACCGTGGCGCCGTTGGCCAGCTCGGCGCCCGCGCCGGGCGAGTCGATCGTGGTGGCCGGCGCGGTGGTGTCGGTGCTCTTGGTCGCGGCGGTCAGGCCGGGCCGGAGGCTGCCCGGCTGGACGCCCATGTCGGCGAACAGGTTGACGGTCGCCTGCTGCATCCGCACGTCGGCGGTCTGCGGCCCGTCGCCGTCGTGCTCGGGGTCCAGGCCCCACGACCACTGCACGGTGCCCGCCCCGAAGACCAGGGCGCCGCTGGGTGCCCGGTACATGGTCAGGTGGTGGGTGGCCTCCTCCCTGACGTAGGTGTTGCCCCAGTCCTTGAGCTTCTTCTCGGCTGTCGCCGTCGTGGTGGACAGGCGGAACAGACCGGCGGGGCGGTGGCCGTTGTCGGGGTCGAGGTCCCACTCGTAGCCGAGGACGCCGTCGGGCAGGGTGGCGGTCTCGCCGGACCCCAGCGACGCGATCGAGGTGTTCCGCCAGAAGCGCATCTTGCCGTCGGCGGCCGGGACCTTCATCTCGCCCGTGCAGCAGTTGATGGCGAACAGCTGGCCGGTGAGCGCGTTCTCGGGGGCGGCGCCGTCGGCGGGCGGGGTGAAGCGCGGGTCGCGCCAGGTGCCCGTCCACTCGGCCGACGGGTCGGTCTTGGCGTTGGCGTGCGTCTCCTTGTAGGTGACGAGGGTCCGGTACGGCGTGCCGCTGCCGTCGGCGCTGTTCTCCCAGCGGGTCTTCCAGAAGACCTCGTTGCCGGAGAAGAAGGCCAGGTTGACCCCGGCGCCACGGGCGGCCTCCACGTTGGCGCGCTGCTGCTTGGACCAGTACTCGTCGTGGCCGACCGATAAGAAGATCTTGTGGTTGAGCAGCAGCTGACCGGCGCGGTCGACGTCGGCGCCGCTGGTGTAGGAGACGTCGTAGCCGTTGGCCTCCAGCCAGCGGATCATCGGGTACTCGTTGGCGAAGACGAAGTCACGCCCCCACGGCGTGTTCTCGCGGCTGGCGAACGGGCGGTTGTAGCTGAGCTTGACCGCCCGGTTGGAGGCCGCCTGGCTGGTGCCGGTGTAGAAGCTGTTGCCGCCCCAGTCGTTGTAGGCCTGCCAGGTCGTGTCGGAGGTCTGGAACAGCATGTCGGAGTGGCCGGCGTCGTCGCGGACCACGAAGACGATGTGGTTGTCGTCCTCCACCCCGTCGGTGCGGGTCAGGTGGGCGAAGTAGACGCCGGACACGGCGGTGGACGGCACGGCCCAGCTGGCCGAGACCGCCCAGGTGCCGCAGTCGACCAGGCCGGTGGCGGCCTGCGTCAGGCAGTCGGGCTGGGTCTGCGGCAGCGACGCGGACGGGGAGATCGTGGCGATCTTCCGCGCGCCGTCGCCGCCGTAGTAGCCCATCCGGTAGATGTCGATGCGATAGGAGGTCGCGGGCGTCCGGATCTTGAAGTGGACGGTCTGGCCCACGTTCACACTCATCTGGGTGGCGAATCCCTCGATGGTGTCGCCGCCGTTGATGTTGCGTTCCCACTGCGAGGGCGGCGTGCCCGTCTTGGAGTTCTCGCAGACGACGGGGTTGTTGCCGGGGTCGCAGGGAGCCGCGCCTTGACTGTGCTGGGCCTGGGCGGGGGCCGACAGCCCCAGCACGGTGAAGGCGGCGCCGAAGAGTGCGCCTAAGAGGGAGGTGAACAACAGACGCGCTGATGTGTACACGCGTCCTCCAGATGGTGCGTCGAGATGGAACGGTTCATTGGACGTGACGGATGTGGTCTGGGATGACAACCGTTACGGAACTGTCATCAGTGGCCTGGCCGTCATTCCAGGAGTTCCAGGCCGTCCGGGGTTTCCCGGTAGGTCTCGCCGGTGTCCGGGCAGGTCCACCGGCCCTCGCCCGCCTCGGCCAGCCGTACTCCGGCCCGGCCGACCCAGCCGATGCGCCGCGCCGGGTTGCCCGCCACCAGGGCGAAGGCGGGGACGTCGCGGGTGACCACCGCGCCGGCGGCCACCAGGGCGTAACGGCCGATCTCGCGGCCCGCGACGATGACGGCCCGCGCGCCGATGGACGCGCCGGTCCGCACCTTCACCCCCTCGGCCAGCCAGTCGTCGCCGCGCTTCAGCTGACCGGAGGGGTCCACCGAGCGGGGGTAGCGGTCGTTGGTGAGCACCGCGGCCGGGCCGACGAACACCCCGTCCTCCAGCACGGCGGGCTCGTACACCAGCGCGTAGTTCTGCAGCTTGCAGTTGTCGCCGATGACCACGCCGGTGCCGACGTAGGCGCCACGGCCCACGATGCAGCCCCGCCCGAGCACCGCCTTCTCCCTGACCTGCGCCAGGTGCCAGATCGCCGTGCCCTCGCCCAGCGTGGCGCTGGGATCCACATCCGCCGAGGGGGCGATGCGTACCGCACCGGTCTGTGGATTGTTCATCCCCTGCTCCCCACAAAGCGGAATACTTCGGAACTATGCCGAAAGCCAGCGTCGTCATCCCGGCCCACAACGAGGGCCGCGTCCTCGGCCGCCTGCTGAAGGGCCTGGGCGGGGCCGATCTCGAGATCGTCGTGGTCGCCAACGGATGCGACGACGACACGGCCGAGGTCGCCGCCGCCTTCGGCGCCCGGGTGGTCGAGACGCCGGTCCCGTCCAAACGGGAGGCGCTGCGCCTGGGCGACGAGCACGCCACGGCCTTCCCGCGCGTCTACCTGGACGCCGACGTGGAGATCGGCGCGGCCGACGTGCTGGCCCTGTGCGAGGCGCTCGACCGTGTCCTGGCCGCCGCCCCCGAACGCGATCTGGTGATGGAGGGGCGGCCGTGGCCGGTGCGCGCCTACTACGCGATCTGGAGCCGGCTGCCGGCCGTACGGGAGGGGTTGTTCGGCCGCGGCGTGATCGCGGTCGGCGAGGAGGGCGGCAGGCGGGTCATGGCGCTGCCCCCGGTGATGGGCGACGACCTGGCCGCCTCGCTGGCGTTCGCCCCCGGGGAGCGGGCGGTCGTGCGCGGCGCGCGGGTGCGGGTGCATCCGCCGCGCACGGTCGCGGACCTGCTGCGCAGGCGCGTCCGGGCGGTGACGGCAGTCGCGGAGATCGGCGGCGGCGACGCGCGGACGGGTGTGGGCGACCTGGTGCGCATCGCGCTGCGGGAGCCGTGGCTGGCGCCGCACCTGGCCGTCTTCCTGGGCGTCACGCTCGTGGCCAGGGCCAGGGCCCGCCGGGTCGTACGCGCGGGCGACTTCACCACCTGGCTGCGGGACGAGAGCAGCCGCACCTGATCTCATCGCCGCCCGCCCATCAGCTCGACGGCCACCATCCACACGAACGCCAGGTTCGTGGACAGGTAGCGGGGACCGAGGCGGCGTGGCTCCTGCAGCAGCCGGTAGAGCCACTCCAGGCCGAGCCGCTGCCAGGACAGCGGCGCGCGGCGTGTGCGCCCGCCGAGGACGTCGAAGGAGCCGCCCACGCCGTGGACCACGCCGACGTCGATCCGGTGGGCGTAGGAGGCCAGGAAGATCTCTTTCTTGGGTGAGGTCATGCCGAGGAACAGCAGATCGGGCTTGGCCGCGGCGATCTCGTCGGCGACCGGCCCGGCCTCCTCGTCGGTGAAGTAGCCGTCGCGGGCGCCCGCCACGACCAGGCCGGGATAGCGGGCGCGCACGGTCTGGAGCATCCGCTCCAGCACCTCGTTCTCCGCGCCGAGGAAGTAGGCGCGGTAGCCGCGCTCGGAGCCCTCGGCCATGAGCTCGGTGAACAGGTCGATCCCGGCGACCCGTTCGGGTAACGGCTGCCGCAGCAGCCTGGAGGCCCACACCACCGACTGGCCGTCGGCGAGGACCAGGTCGCAGGAGGACACCGACTCGCGCAGCTCCCGGTCCGACCGCATCTTGACGATCTTGGCGGCGTTGAGGACGCCGATCGTCAGGTTCTCCCTGCGCTCCACCGCCGTGACGCAACGGGAGACGGCCTCGGCGAGCGTGAGCGCGTGGAGGCGGTGGCCGAGGACCGATCGCGTGATCACCGCTCGTACCCCCACGCGTACAGCAGCCAGCCGAGCTCGTACGGCCGGCACTCGCGGTCCACAGCGACCGGCGGGTAGATGCGGTCCAGCACGCCCACGCCCGTCCCGCTGCGGATGGCGGTCGCGGCGGCGCGCACGCCCCGCACGAGCTTGCGCGGGTCCTTCCTGGCGGCCTTGCGCCAGGTGAGGTCGAGCTCCTCCACGATCAGCGGCTCGTCGGTCTCCGGCCGGGAGGTCATCCAGCCCAGCCCCAGCTCGATCTCCTTGACGTGCGCCGGGCCGCCGGCGTCGGCCAGGTCCAGCAGCGCCATCGGCGCCATCGCCAGCTGGTGCACGCTGTAGACGGGGTAGCCCTCCACCACGTCGCCCGTGCGGGCGTCGTAGTGCCACCACCACTGACCCTCGGCTCCCTGGACGGCGCAGATCCGGTCGGCGACCTGGGCGGCGGCGGCCAGCGCGGCCTCGTCGCCGGTCAGGGCGTGCAGGCGGGCCAGCGCCTGGAGCGGGTAGACCTGGTCGGCGAAGCAGCCGACGTGCGCGCGGTACCAGGGGGCCTCGCCGAGCACGTGCCGGTAGAGGGTGTGGCCGCGCAGCCCGTCGAGGAGCCGGGCCCGGACGGCGGCGATCCGCTCCTCCAGCCCGCCGTGCCCCGCCGCGGCGGCCGCCACCAGCCCGGCCAGCACCCACGACAGCTCGACCGTGTAGTCGCTGCGAAGGCGTGCCATGCGATCCAGGGCGGCGGCCACGTCCGGGTGGCCGGTCTCGGCGGCGGCCCAGCAGATCAGGGCCGCGTCGCCCAGGTTGTCCACCCGCGGCAGCCTGGCCACCAGCCGCCCGGCCAGGTCGAGCGCGGTGTCGCCGGACAGGGCGGCCCGCTGCCGCTCCTCGGGCAGCGTCGCCACGCCGAGGGCCACGATGGCGGCGTACCGGACGCTGCGTCCCTCCGGCACGGCGGTCCAGCGCCCGTCCGGCCCCGGCGTGCCGCGCCGGGTGAAGACGAACTCCCCGTCCACGTATCCCGGGGGCAGCCCGCGCACCGCCAGGTCGACCATGCGGGTGACCAGGTCGCGGTTGTCCAGCAGCTCGATGCGCCTCATCTCGGGCTCTCCTCCAAGTTCCAGCCCCGGCGCCACTGCTTGCGGGCCTTCCAGAGGGGCTTCCAGTCCTGTCGCTGTGATGTGGGGCGGCCCTGCCGGGCCGCGTTGGGCGGGGCGACCGCCCCGCTCGCCGTGGCGCGCAGCCAGACCCCCAGCAGGAGCAGCGCCAGCGCGAGCGGCCTGGTCACGCGGGGGAAGTGCCGCCTGACCACGGTGGCCTTGCCGGTGTAGAGCAGCAGCTGCTTGCGCGCGCTGGACGACGACATGCCGCCGGGGTGCAGGAACGCGGCACGGGCCGTCACCATGGGCCGGTAGCCCAGCTCGGCCGCGCGCAGGCACAGGTCGGCGTCCTCGCCGTACATGAAGATCCGGGTGTCGAAGCCGCCGAGCCGGTCCCACAGCTCCCGCTCGACGAGCATCATCGCGCCGGTGACGATCGGGACCCGGCGCGTCTCGCCGGGGTCGCCCGACCAGGGGCGTGGCGACTCCGGATCGAACAGCCGGTGCCCGGGGAAGACCGTCGACAGCCCGGTCGCGAAGCACAGCAGCGACCACAGGGTGGGACGGCCCCACCAGGAGCGGGGGTCGCTCGTGCCGTCCTCGGTGACGCACCGGCCGCCCACCACGCCGGCGTCGGGATGGGCCCGCGCGCAGGCCAGCAGCTCGGCCAAGGCGTCCGGCCGCACCACCGCGTCCGGGTTGAGGAACAGCAGGTGGCGGCCCTTGGCCAGCTCGGCGCCGGCCGCGCAGCCGCCGGCGAACCCGTCGTTGTCGGTGCGCGGCAGGGTGGTGGCCCAGGGCGCCGCCGAGCGCACGGCGGCGACGGTGTCGTCCGGGGAGTCGTTGTCGACGACGATCACCTCGGCGTCCAGCCCGTCCACGGCCCGGCTCACCGCTTCCAGGCACCGGCCGATGTAGGCGGCGCTGCGGTAGGTGACGATGATCACGGAGAGGTTCACGGCGCGTCCTCCGGCGGGGCGGGTGAGAAGGCGTCCTTGACCAGCAGGCGGGGGGCGCCCGAGCCGTCGGCGGGAACGGACCAGACGTCGCTGGTGTCGCCGCGGACCTTGGCGTACATCAGGGTGTCGGGGTCCAGCCAGGCGATCTGGTCGTCGACGCTGGCGGTCTCGGCGAGCGGGGTCTCCCGGCCGGAGGCCAGGTCCAGCACGTGGAAGCGCCACGGCGCCTCGCCGCCGCGCACCCGCTTCTTGTAGGCCACGCGGGTGCCGTCCGGCGACAGGGAGGGACACTCGGCGTTGCCGCGCAGGATGTCCATCCGGCGGGCACGCAGGCTGCCCTTGGCGAGGTAGACGACGTCGCCGGTCTTGACCGAGACGTAGAAGGCGTCCTCGTCGGCGGCGAAGGTGACGCCCCAGTAGTTGACGTCCACCGCGGTGACCCGGGCGCCGTCCCGGTAGAGCGGCAGCTCCTCCAGGGACGCGATGACCTGGCCGGTGCGCAGGTCGGCGATGCCGGTGCGGGTGGACAGCCCGGAGGCCAGGTAGGAGTCGCCCGCCACGAAGACCGTCCACGCCGCCAGGTGACCCCCGGCCGAGACGCGGGCGCGGCTGGGCGCTCCCGGCAGCTCGACGCGCCGCCTCTCCTTGAGGTTCCGGTCCAGCACGATCGCGTGGTAGCGGGTGACGGCCCCGTGCTCGGGGCGCAGGCACAGCCCGGTCCCGCCCGCGCTGTAGAAGCGCGTGCAGGCCAGGCCCGACACGGTACGGCTGCCGCCGTCGCCGCGGGTGACCTTGCCGTTGGCCGTTCCGGATCCGGCCGACAGGTACGTCAGCCCGTCCAGCGTCACCGGCGCGCCCGCGGCCGTGCCCGGCTGGCGCGCCCAGAAGATGTAGCCGCCCGCCAGCAGCGCCAGCGCCGACGCCGCCGCCGTGAGGATCCACACCCTGCCCTTCACCGCGCCGTCCCCCTCAGCAGGAGCCACGATGCGGCCAGGGCGAGCGTCATCCCGCCGGCCAGCGTTCCCACGGCCTGCGACGGCCCCCAGACCGCCCACAGCGCGCCGAACAGCCACGAGCAGCACATCGCCGCCAGAGCCTGCGCGGTCTGCAGGACCGCGATGCCCATCGCCCGCACCCGCTCGGGCAGGAACGGCCCGGCCAGCGCGACCTGCACCCCGTCCGTGGCCGCGTACGCCAGCCCGCGCACCGCCAGCACGGCGACCGCGACGACGGGCGCCGGTCCCGCACCGGCCAGGACGAGCGCGTAGCACGCGAGGATGCCCGCGTAGCCGCCGAACACCGCGCGGCGGCGCCCCACCCGGTCGGCCAGCCGCCCGAACGGCACCGCCGCGGCCAGGTAGACGCCCGCCACGACGACGGGCAGCAGCGGCAGGTACTCCGGCGGCAGCCCGAGCAACTGCTGGAGCAGCAGGTACAGGAACGCGTCGCTGACCGTGGTGAGCGACAGCAGCAGCACGGCCAGCACCACCCGGCGGAACGGCCCGGCGCCCAGCAGCCCCGCCATGGCCCGCAGTGTGGGACGCGACGACGCCGGGGCGGTCGTGGCCGGCTCGCGGACGAACAGCACCAGCACCAGCACGCCCACGGCCGCGACGCAGAAGCTGGTGAAGAACACCGCGTCCATGGCCTGCGCGGCCAGCGCCAGTACGCCGAAGGCCACCAGCGGCCCGGCCATGGCGCCCGCCGTGTCCATGGCGCGGTGCAGCCCGAAGGCGCGGCCCAGCGCCGCGCCCGGCGCGCTCAGCGAGATGATCGCGTCGCGCGGGGCGGTGCGCAGGCCCTTGCCCATCCGGTCGGCGCCGATCATCAGCCCGATGCCCGGCACCGA
Source organism: Thermoactinospora rubra (assembly GCF_002093975.1). Taxonomy (GTDB): domain Bacteria; phylum Actinomycetota; class Actinomycetes; order Streptosporangiales; family Streptosporangiaceae; genus Nonomuraea; species Nonomuraea rubra_A. Next base: position 19,461 of record NZ_MSZZ01000058.1, on the reverse strand, counting down.
GCTCCCCACGGCCAGGAAGCCGAGTTTGCTGACCGCCGACAGCCCGTAGCCCACTCCGGCGACCGGCTTGCGGCGGCCGAACCTGTCGGCCACGTGGCCGCCGGCCAGCCGTAACAGCGTGGTCGCCCCGGTGTACAGGCCGTCCAGGAACCCGAACTCCAGCGCGCCCAGCCCCAGCGTGAACACCAGGTAAACGGGCAGGACGGCGGTGACCATCTCCGACGACACGTCGGTGAGCAGGCTCACCCAGCCCAGCGCCAGCACGTTGCCCGTCAGCACCCGGCCGGTCCCCGCGGGGATCGGCGCACGACTCTCCGCCACGTACATCAGAGGAACTCGCGCAGGGCCTCACGCCAGGGCCGCATCGGGGGCAGCCCCGCCGCCGCCCATCGGGCGTGCCCGAGGACGCTGTAGGAGGGACGGCGGGCCGGGCGCGGGAAGGCGGCGGTCGGCACCGGCCGCACGCGGGACGGGTCGTGGCCGAGCCGCGCGAAGACCTCGCGGGCCAGCTCGTACCAGGTGGCCTCGCCCGAGTTCGTGCCGTGGTAGACCCCGGCGGGGGCCTCGGAGCGGACCAGCCGCAGCAGTTGCTCGGCCAGGTCCGCGGTCCAGGTCGGCTGGCCGCGCTGGTCGTCGACCACGTCCACGGTGTCGCGCTCCTCGGCCAGGCGGGCCATGGTGCGCACGAAGTTGCGGCCGTGCGCGCCGTACAGCCAGGCCGTGCGCACCACGTAGCCGGTCAGGGGCAGCTGCTCCAGCACCGCCCGCTCGCCGGCGAGCTTGCCGCGCCCGTAGGCGTTCAGCGGCGACGTCGGCGCGTCCTCCGCATAGGGGCTGGAGGCTTCACCGGCGAACACGTAGTCGGTCGACAGGTGGACGAGGCGGGCACCGGCCTCGCCGCAGGCCGCCGCGAGGAGGCACACCGCGTGACCGTTGACGGCGGTCGCCTCCTCCTCGCGCGACTCGGCGTCGTCCACGAGGTTCCACGCCGCGCAGTTCACCACCACGTCGGGCTTGACGTCCCGCACCGCCCGCCGGACCGCCGCCCCGTCGCGGACGTCGAGCGCCGCCCTGGCGAGGGCGACCACCTCGTCGGGCGCCTCGGCCTCCAGGCGCGCGACCAGGTCGGTGGCGAGCATCCCACCGGCGCCCATGATCAGCCAGCGGGTCATCGCAGCGCCTTCCACCACTCGGTGTTGGCGGCGTACCAGGCGACGGTCGCGGCCAGTCCCTCCTCGAACCCGATGGCGGGCGCGTAGCCCAGGGTGCGCAGCTTGGCGTCGTCCAGGGAGTAGCGCCGGTCGTGCCCCTTGCGGTCGGCCACCGGCTCGACCATGTCCCAGCCGTGGCCGAGCGCCTCCAGCAGCCGCCCGGTGAGCTCCTTGTTGGTCAGCTCCGCCGTACCGGCGATGTGGTAGACCTCGCCCGGCTCGCCGCGCTCGGCCACCAACTGGATGCCCGCGCAGTGGTCGGCCACGTGGATCCAGTCGCGGACGTTGCCGCCGTCGCCGTACAGCGGGACCTTCCTGCCCTCCAGGAGGTTGGTCACGAACAGCGGGATGATCTTCTCGGGGTACTGGTAGGGGCCGTAGTTGTTGCCGCAGCGGGTGATCGAGACGGGCAGGCCGTGCGTGATCGCGTACGCGCGGGCGATCATGTCGCCGCCAGCCTTGGAGGCGGCGTACGGCGAGCGTGGGGCGAGCGGGGCGTCCTCGCGCCAGGAGCCCTCCTCGATCGAGCCGTAGACCTCGTCCGTCGACACCTGCACGACCCTGGAGACGCCCGCGTCGAGGCACGCCTGCATGAGCGTCTGCACGCCCAGCACGTTGGTGCGGACGAACTCGGCGGCCCCGTCGATGGAGCGGTCGACGTGGGACTCGGCCGCGAAGTTGACGACCACGTCGTGGCCGGGCACGACCTCGGCCAGCAGCCCGGCGTCGCACACGTCGCCCTTGACGAAGTCGAAGCGCCCCTCGACCGGCGCCAGGTTGGCGGGGTTGCCGGCGTAGGTGAGCTTGTCCAGCACGGTCACCCGGGCTCCGGCGAACGCCGGGTAGCCGCCGGTGACGAGCGTGCGGACGTAGTGGGAGCCGATGAAGCCGGCTCCGCCGGTGACGAGAACCCTCATGGACTGATCTGCACCTTACTGTGGTCGCCGAGCACCAGCCGGTGGGCGCGGGGCGTGGGGGGAGCGGGGGTGACCTCGACGTCGTGTCCGATGAGGGAGGCCTCGATGCGGCCCACTCCGGCGATGGAGGCGCGCGGCAGCACGATGGAGTACTCGATCTCGCTGTCGGCGATCGAGCATCCGGCCGCGACGGAGGTGAAGGGGCCGATGTAGGAGTCGCGGACCGTGGTTCCCGGGCCGATGACCACCGGTCCCACAATGCGCGAGCCGCTCACCTGCGCGCCGGCCTCGACCACCACCCGGCCGATCAGCTCGCTGCCCGCGTCGACGTCGCCGTCGAGCCGGCGCTCGACCGACTCCAGGACCAGCCGGTTGACCTCCAGCATGTCGGTGACGTTGCCGGTGTCCTTCCAGTAGCCGGAGATGACGACGGAATCCACCGGGTGGCCGAGGTCGATGAGCCGCTGGATGGCGTCGGTGATCTCCAGCTCGCCGCGCGCGGACGGCTTCAGCTCCCTGACGACGTCGTGCACGACCGGCGTGAACATGTAGACGCCGACCAGCGCCAGGTCGCTGCGCGGGCGAGCGGGCTTCTCCTCCAGCCCGATCACCCGCCCCGCCGCGTCGAGCTCGGCCACGCCGAACTGCCGCGGGTCCGACACCTTGGTCAGCATGATCTGGGCGGCGGCGCGCTCGGCGCGGAAGCGGTCGACCAGCGAGGTGATGCCGCCGACGATGAAGTTGTCCCCGAGGTACATGACGAAGTCGTCCTCGCCCAGGTAGTCGCGGGCGATGAGGACGGCGTGCGCCAGGCCCAGCGGGGCCTCCTGCCGGAGATAGGTGACCTCGAGGCCGAAGGCGGACCCGTCGCCGACCGCCGCCTCGATCTCGGCCTGGGTGTCGCCCACGACGACGCCGACCTCGACGATCCCCGCCGCCGCGATCGACTCCAGGCCGTAGAAGAGCACGGGCTTGTTCGCCACGGGGACCAACTGCTTGGCCGAGGTGTGGGTGATCGGCCGCAGTCGCGTGCCCGACCCGCCGGCCAGTACGAGAGCCTTCACGCTTAGTAGGCCCCTTCTCCGCTCGTCACGGCCGACCAGGTTTTCCAGAGAATCTGGAGATCCAGGATAAGGCTCCAGTTCTCCACGTATCTCAGGTCAAGCCTCACCGACTCCTCCCAGGACAGGTCGGAGCGGCCGCTGACCTGCCACAGGCCCGTCATCCCCGGCTTGACCACGAGCCGCCGGCGCACGTCGGTGCCGTACTGGGCCACCTCCTCGGGCAGCGGTGGGCGCGGGCCGACCAGCGACATCTCCCCGCGCAGGACGTTGAGCAGCTGCGGCAGCTCATCCAGCGAGTGGCGGCGCAGGAAGGCCCCTACCCTGGTGACTCTTGGATCGTTCCTAATCTTGAACAGCACGCCGTCGAACTCGTTGATCTCGGTGAGCCGCCCCTTGAGCTCCTCGGCGTTGCGCACCATCGTCCTGAACTTGAAGAGCCGGAACTCGCGGCCGTCCCTGCCGACCCTGACCTGGCGGAACAGCGCCGGTCCCGCGCTCGTGGCGCGGATGCACAGGGCGATGGCGACCATCGGGACCAGCAGCAGGAGCAGCGCCAGGCCGGCGACGCAGCGGTCGAAGACGTTCTTGATGACCCTCCGGTAGCCGCCGAACTCGGGGTGCTCCACGTGCAGCAGCGGCATCCCCGCCACCGGCCGGATCGAGGTGCGCGGCCCGGCCACGTCCATGAGGGCGGGCGCGACGAACAGGTCGGTGTCGGTGGCCTCCAGGTTCCACGCCAGGCGGCGCAGCTGGTCGCCGTCGAACTCGGGACAGGCCAGCACCGCCACCGCGTCCGCCGACACCTCGTCCACGACCTGGGCCACCTTGGTGAAGTCGCCCAGCACCGGCACCCCGTCGACGTCGGCGCCGGTCCGCGAGTCCCAGCCGGACGGAAGGCAGACGGCCACCACTCTCATGCCGTGGTACGGCTGCCGCCGGAACTGGATCATCAGGTCGAGGACCGCGGCCCGATGGCCGACGGCGACGACGCGGCGTAAGTACTGTCCCGCCTGCCTGCGCCGGTGCAGCCGCTTGCGCATGCCGTACCGGAAGGACATGGTGAGCAGCAGCGCCAGCGGGATCATGGCGAGCACGAAGCTGCGCGCCACGCTGGTCTGCGTCGCGTAGGCGCCGATGGCCACCACGGCCATCAGCCCGCCGCCGCCCTCGAAGAGGGCCTTGAACTCCTCGCTTCCCTCGCCGTGGATCCGCTCGCGGTAGGCGCCCGCCATCGCCATGGCCACCGGCCACACCACGGCCAGCATTCCCCCGAACGCCATTTCCGCTATCGGGATGAAGACGCCGTACCACTGCCGGACGCCCAGCACGACATTGCATGCGACCAGCGCGCACACGACGTCCCCGAAAACCAACGTTCTGACGTAAGACCTTGTCCAAATTGTCGAACGTTGTGACAAGTCGCGAGCGAGTAGGGCGCCGTTACCCTCCTCGACCGTCAGCCTCATGCCCACCCCACCATCTGAGCCTCAGAGCATCACACGTCACAAGACGTGCATCTCACCCCATTGGTTGACGCGCTCCTCACATCAATTGGGGCCGGCCCACCCCCTCAGAAATCCTAAAGATCAGGTTTTCTTCTGGGAACAACCGACAGGTGTCCTGAAACGGACTAGATTCGCCATACCGGACGTCTTGACAAATGGATCCAAAGAGGCATGGCGAAAAGCTTCGCCGGGGCGAGACGGCAGGCGAAATCCGCCCGTCAGTCGTACTCGAGGTCGGGCAGCGCCGACGGCGGGTCGGGGCTCCGCCACACCACCACGGCCCCGTCGCGCGCGGTTTCCGCGGCCACCTGGAGCCGGTCCAGGTCAAAATCCGGCAAATACCGCAGCCGCGCCAGAAAAGTTGCGTCCGTGGCGCTCCGTGGCACCACGCAGCCCTCGCCGTCGCGGTCGAGCAGGATGTAGAACACATCGACATCGGGCTGCGCCTGCACGCGCACCTCGACGACGTCCTCCCATGCGAGAGCCTCGACACTGCCGTCGGCGTAGTGTCGCGTCACACCCTCTTCCGTGACGTACACGTAGGAGTCCGGCATCGCATTGCCGTGCATGGGCGCGATTCTCGCGACAATCGTCCACATCCCGCAAGAGCTAGACCGGCCACTTGAGGTGCGCGACCACCGCGGCCTCGCCGTTTCCGGCCTCGATGGCGTCCAGGAGCTCGCGGTGCTCGGCCACCAGGCGCTCTCTGTCCTCATAGACCGTGCGCAGCCGCACCAGCCCCAGCCTGGTCTCGGCGGCCAGCGTGCCGTAGAGGCGTTCGAGCCGGGGACTGCCCACCGCGACGATCAACGCCTGGTGCAGCGCCATGTGCTCGGCCACGATCTCCGACCAGGGGGCGTCGGCGGCCTTGCCCGCCATGCTGGCGAGCGCGGCCTCGGCCTCCGGCACCCTGCGCCCGGCCAGTGCCCTGGCCATGAGCACCTCCAGGGGCCGGCGGACGTACATCAGGTCGTCCAGGTCGGCCTGGGTGATCTCCGGGACGTAGGCGCTGCGGTTGCGCTCCCTGCGCAGCAGGCCCTCGTGGACCAGCATGGCGAGCGCCTCGCGCACGGTCGGGCGGGCCACGCCGTACGCCGCCGCGATCTCCTGCTCGGGCAGCGGCGTGCCCGGCTCCACCTCTCCCGACAGCACCCGCTGGCGCAGCGCGTCAGCCAGCGCGTTCACCGCCGACACCGGCTTCAGCACGCCTGGGCTCCCTTTCTGGTACGGCTACCGCCACGAGGCTAGCGCCCAGGAGCACCAGACCGCCGACCGACAGGGGAGTCAGGGTCTCCCGCAGCACGACGAGGCCGAGCAGAGCGGCGACCGCGGGCTCGGCCAGCGCCAGGGTGGCGGCCGTGGCGACCGGCGTGCGGCGCAGGCCCTTGCCGTACAGGAAGTAGGCGAGGGCGGTGGTTCCCAGGCCGAGGTAGAGGGCGCCGACCAGGCCGCGCGGTTCGGCGAGCCAGCCGGGGCCGGTCCACAGCAGGACGGGCAGCATGACCACCGCGGCGCCGCCGAACAGCAGGCCCATGACGGCCGTCGACTCGGCTCCGGCGCTGATGCGGCGGGCGGCGGTGACGGCGTAGAAGGCGTACAGCAGGCCGCCGAGGAGGGCGAACAGGATGCCGGAGACGGCCTGCCGGCCGGCCTCGGCGCCGCCGCCGACGATCAGTGCGGCGCATCCGGCGATGGCGCTCGTCGTGGCCAGCGCCCACCGCCTGCTGGGTGCCTGGCCGTGGAGGATCCAGCCGAGCAGGCCGGTGAAGACCGGACCGCTGCCGATCGCCACCACCGTCCCGATCGCGACCCCGGTACGGCTGATCGCCGCGAAGAAGCACAGCTGGTAGGCGGCCACGGCGACGGCGGCGAGGAGAAGGTCGGGGCGGATCAGCCTCGTCACGCCCCTGGCGAGGGCGAGCAGGGCGACGCCGCCGATGACCAGGCGCGCCGCGGCGACCGAGACGGGGTCGGCGGTGATCAGCAGTCCCGCGGTGCCGCCGGTGCCCCAGAGGACGGCCGCGGCGACGACGGCGAGAGGTCCGTTGCGCATACCCACGATTGTCTGACAACCAGACAATATTTGTCTACCGTTCCGGCACTTCTGGAACGGTCCAGGCCCGCGAAGCGCGGAACTAGCCCGCCTCGTCGGTCGCCAGCCGCGCATGCCGCTCAACGTCGTAACGCACCCCGTCGTACAGCAGCTTCGCCCGCTCGATCCCCTCCGCCCGGAACCCCGCGCGGAGCGCCACGCGGCACGACGCCGGGTTGTTCGTCCGATGCCCGAGCTCCAACCGGAAGAGCCCCCGTTCCTCGAAAGCCCACTCCGCCAGCAGCCGGACCGCCGCCGACGCGACTCCCCTGCCACGCGCCTCCGGAACCGTCCAGTACGACACCCACCCGTTCGCGTGCCGATCTATGTTGGTGACGGCCACGTTCCCCACGACCCGGCCGTCCAGCGTGACGGCGAAGGCGTGCTCCTTCTTCGCCCATCCGGCGATCCACCCCACGGCGTCCTGGAGGGACAACACCGGCAGTGCGGACTGCCGCGCCATGTCGGGCGCCTGGAAAGCCCGAAGGACGACAGGAGCGTCCTCTTCTCGCCACTCACGAAGCTCGATCCGCATGGCTCCCTTTCTGGCGGTTATCTCTAGATCTATCCTCCTATGTCCCCTCCAGCGAGTACCGCCCGAGGTCCACCGTGAGCAGATCCGCCAGGAAGGCCGCCTGCCGCGGGTTGTCCCGGTCGCCGTTGTCCGGGTCGACGAGCACGGGCCCCGCCTCGCCGTACACGAGGTTGACCGCCTTGAAGGGATAGATCGACTCCTGCGGCTCGATCCCGAACCGCAGGAACACCAGGGAGTAGTCGTTCGCCACGAGGGTCGGCCCTAGACAGGGACGACTCCGGCGAGCATCACATTTTCCCGAGCGGCCTCGCCGCCTCGTGCGCGGCCACGAGCTGCCTGGGCGCGGTCAGGCACCACGCCTCGTCGACGAGCTCCTCCAGCTCGTCGCGGTCGATCCGGTCGAGGTGGACGACCACCCAGCCGAACCGCCCGGCGGTGAACTGCTCCTCGAACACGTCGGGCCGCTCGGCCACCAGCGCCTTCTGCTCGGCCACGGTCGCCTTCAGCCCCACGGTGCGCGTGCGCTCCCACAGGTAGCCGAAGCCCTTGCCGCGGACCTTCAGCGACGTCCACTCGCCCCCGTCACTGAGCCGGACCTCGGGCAAGCCCTCCACGATCTCCAGGAACTCATCCACGGTCACCATGACCCCCGATCCAAGCAGAGCCCACCGACAATCCACAGACCCCGGACAACCCCGCACACCTAGACTTCGACCCGTGACAAGTGATCCCGAGCCCGCCGGCCCCGAGACCGGCGTCGCCACGGCGCGGATGCCGCGCGTGGTCCGGACGGCCCAGCTCCTGGTCTTCCTCGAAGCGGCGTTCGCCCTGGTCGGAAGCGTCCTCGTAGTCGGCTTCGCGATAGCCTCCCTCGGGCCCGGCGCCGTCCTGCCCCTCCTCGGGATCCTGCTCATGTCGGCCCCGGCGGTGGCCTCCGGCTGGCTGGCCGGAAAGTGGGCCTCCCGCCGGAGGTTGCTGCGCACCGCCGCGTTCGCCCTCGAAGGCGTGAACGTGCTGATCCCGCTCGGCGCCTCCATGATCGACCGAGATTTCACGCCGATCTTCGTCCTGCCCCTCGCCGTGATCGTCCTGCTCCTCCTCCCCTCCGCCCGCGCATGGTTCACCAAGCCCTGACACCCCATCCCCGCGCCGCCAGAGCCGCCGCCCGCTACCTGGCCGTCGCCGACCGCGTGCTCCCCGGCCGTATCCGCGGCTTCTACCTCGTCGGCTCCACGGCGCTGGGCGCCTACCGGCCCGACCGCAGCGACATCGACTTCGTGGCCGTCGTCGACGGCGACCTCGACCTGCGCCGCCTGCGCCTGCTCCACCTGGCCGCCAACGCGCCCTCCGCCCTGTGGGCCCTCGCGCGCCTGCGGCTGACCCTTCCGGGCACGGTCAACGGCGTCTTCGTCGCCGAGTCCGACCTGCGCACGCCCGTCACGCGCATCCGTCCCGTCGCCTCGCACGTCGGCGAGAGCGTCCGTGTCGGCGTCGGCTTCGACGTGAACCCCGTGACCTGGAAGGTCCTCCAGGAGCGCGGCATCGCCGTACGCGGCCCGGCGCCGGACCGGCTCGGTCTCGACCCCGAACCCGGGCGGCTGCGCGAATGGAACCTCGACAACCTGCGCCGCTACTGGCGCTCCTGGGCCGAGGCCCGCCTGCGCGGCCCGGGGCTCAAGGCGCGCCACGCCGGCGCCTGGGGCATGCTCGGCGCCCCGCGCCTGCACCACACGATCGCCACGGGCGAGATCGCCTCCAAGGAGGCGGCGGGCGAGTACGCGCTGGACGTCTTCGACCGCCGCTGGCACCCGCTCGTCCGCCAGGCGCTCGCCTACTGGCGCGGCGAGCCCGCCCGGCGGGTCGCGATCCGCGACTGCGCCGAGTTCGTCCTGGAGGTCGTCGCCGACGCGGAGCGCCTGTGATGTCCTACGACGTGTGGGTCTACGGTCCGGAAGGGCGCAAGCCGTTCGAGGCCCCGCTGGGCACGACGCGGGTGGTCGACGAGCACTGGGTACGGCGGGCGCGCCGCCTGGGCCTCCCCCTGCTGTCCGGCCTGTCCGCGGGCTTCCTCACGGTACGGCAGGCGGAGCTGGGGATCTGAAAGAGCCCCGAGACAGCAGAGCGCGGCCCGCCTTCCCCGAGCGGACCGCGCTCCACACGTCATGCTTCCCCCATCTCAAGGGGAGGAACCGTTCATCTCACGAGCAGGACCCGTTCTCCGGCTGACCGGTCGACGGGCCGTTGGCCGTGAAGCCGATCGTCACGGTCTGGCCCGGGGCGAGGTTCGGCGACCAGGACGGCGCCCTGGCCGTCCACGTGGTGCCCGACTGCGTCACGGTGGCGTTCCAGGCGTTGCCGAGCGTCACCCCCGGCGGCATCGTCCAGGTGGCGGTCCAGTTCGTGAGCGTCGAGGTGCCGGCGTTCCTGAGGCTCAGCTCGGCCTGGAAGCCGCCCTGCCAGGAGTTCGTGACCTTGTAGCCGAACGTGCAGGAGGCGGGGTCGCGTGTCGGCGAGGCCGTCGGGGAGGACGTCGGGGAGGACGTCGGGGAGGACGTCGGGGAGGACGTCGGCGCCGGCCCGCCCGGCGGGATGAGGTACGGCTGCAGGATCGCCTGCTTGTCCTGGTTGATGGTGGTCCAGTCGTCCTTGGCGATGCCGCCGGTGTCGCCGGAGTTGGGGTTCCACGACCAGTACGTGAACGACATGCCGTTCACCCCGGCGCCGAGGTACTTCATCAGCTCGGTGAGCCAGATCCGGTCGGTGTCCGACGCCAGCGTGGTGCCGAACTCGCCGAGCAGGACGGGGGCGATGTTCTGCTTGTACAGGTAGCCCCAATACTTGTCCCAGATGCCGGGCATGTTCGCCGGGTAGGACGGGTCGTCGAACCACTTCTGGTGATACACCGACGTGGCGTAGTCGTGGGGCGAGTAGACCAGCCGGTTCGGCACGCTCAGCCGTACCGGATACTGGCCCGCCTTGGACAGGTTGCCGCCCCACCAGCCGCAGTCCTCGTCGTTGCTGGGGTCGCCGTCCCAGACGTTGGACAGCCCGCCGCTCGGGCAGCTCACGCCCTCCACGAGGATCAGCCAGTCGGGGTTCACCGACAGGATCGCGTTGCCCGCGCGCTCGGCTGCCAGGCGCCAGTCGCGCGCCGGATCGCCGCAACCCCAGCAGGCCCCTGTGGCGTTGGGGTTGGTGCCCTCGGCGTGGGGCTCGTTGTGCAGGTCGGCGCCGATCACGGTGGTGTTGCCCGCGTACCGCTGGGCCAGCATCTTCCAGTCGTCGATCCACTTGCTCTCGGGCGTGGCGGCGTTGTACCACAGCGCCGTCTGCCCGGCCGCCGTCGGACGGTGCCGGTCGAGGATGACCCGCATGCCCTTGCTGCCCGCGTAGTCGATGACCTTGTCGAGGATCTGCAGCGGCGACAGGCCCATCAGGTCCGGGTTGACGTAGTCGTTGATCCCGGTGGCCGTGGCGCCGGGCTTGAGCGCGTCGTTGGAGTACGGCACGCGCAGCGTGTTGTAGCCGAGCCGGGCCATGGTGTCGATCTGGTTGCGCCAGGGGTTGCTCGACCACAGGCCGTGGAAGGTCTTGTTGTCGGTCTCCATGCCGAACCAGTTGATGCCGGTCAGCCGTACCGTGGCACCCGTGCTGTCGACGATCTTGTTGCCGGAGGTGCGCAGGTAGCCGGTGCCGGTGTCGGCGGTGGCCGTCGCGGTGGTGGCCGCCACCGCGACGGCCACGCCCGCCACGGCTGTGACCAGCGCGGCCAGGACCGCGAGGGGTCTGTTCATCGGACGCCTTTCGACGGGGGGAAACGCCGTGTCATGGTCTGGTGGGGCTCTTCGGAGCGTCAACGACGCGGCGCGCCCGCACGGCGCTGACCTGGAGGAGGCGATGGGAGGCGCTGAAACTTTCACCCGCCTGCCCGCATAGCGGGCTCAAAGCCAACTCATAGCGGCGGCGGATATACCTGGTGCAACGGGAGCGGCGACGAGGGCGCGACCGACGGGGGTTGCCCGCCACCACGCACGGGGGCGGTGATCACCACGGTGCTTCCTTTCCCCTCGCCTCGGCACCGTGGTGGTCACCTCACCGGCGGGGCGGCTCTACCAGCCGTCGGCTCGGACGCCCAGCCGAGCGCCGAGGTCGGCGGCGTGCCGCCGATGCGTCTCGGCCTGGTCGTGCCGCCCGAGCGCGGCGTACGCCTCGGCGAGGCCGTGATGGGCCCGGGCCTGCTCCAGCCGCAGCTTGATCCCCTCGGCCAGCCGCAACGCCTCGCCGTGCGCCTCCAGCGCGGCCTCCGGCCGGCCCGCGTCCCGATGCAGCGCCCCCAGCATGTTGCGCGCCTCGCTGGTCGGCCCGGGAGCCGGCAGGCCGGCGAAGGCCTCCAGGCCCCGGTCAAGCTCCTCGTACGCCTCGGCGAAGCGCCGCTCGCGCCGCAGCACGTCCCCGATGGCGCACCGGACGGTCGCCGTCATCGCCGGATCGCCGACCTCCTCCAGCACCCGCAGGCTCTCGTGCAGGACGGCCAGCGCCTCCGCGTGCCGTCCGCTCGCCGCCAGGACGCAGCCCTGGACGTGGAGCGCCGCCCCTTCGCCCAGCTGGAAGCCGACCTCGCGAAACAGCGCCAGGGCGGCCCGCAGCTCCTCCTCGGCCTGGTCGTGCTCCCCCAGCACCAGCAGGGTCCTGGACAGGTCCATGCGGGCCAGGCCCTGCTTGAGCCGGTTGCCCGTCCCGGCGTGGGCGGCCAGGGCCAGGCGCTGGCAGCGGATGGAGTCGGGGTAGTCGCCCAGGCTGTGGTGGAGCAGCCCGGCCAGGCCGTGGCACTGGGCCTGGCCGGCCTCGTCCCCCACCGAGGCGGCCAGCCGCAGCGCCTGCCGTACGTGGTCCAGGGCGGCCTCGTGCCGGCCGGTGGCCTGCCCGCAGACGGCCAGGTTGAACTCGGCCATCGACTCGGCCTCCACCACGCCGGCCCGCCGGGCGGCGGTTACGGCCATTTCGTTGACGAAGGCGGCGTCGACGTACCGTCCGCGGATCATGAGATAGGGCGTCAGGTTGAGCCCGATGCGCCACACGTGCTCGTCGGCACGCATGTCGGCGGCGGGCCGCAGGGCGGCGATGACGTTGGAGCCCTCCTCGGTCAGCCAGGCGACGGCGGCCGACCGGTCGGCGTGGTCGGGGACGTCGTCGCTGGGCCGCGGGAGCGGGGGCCGAAATCGCCGGCGGTTGGGGTTGACCAGGTCGTGCCCCCGCTCGGCCAGGTAGCCGTAGTGGTCCAGCAGGCGGGTCAGGGCGGCCCGCCGCTCCTCCTCCGGCTCCTCCTGCCGCGCCACCCGTCGGGCGTGCTCGCGCAGCAGGTCGTGAAAGGTGTAGCGGCGGTGCCGGTGCTCTTCGACCAGGTGCGCGGCGGCGAGCCGGTCCAGCAGCTCGACGGTCTCCTCCAGGCCGGTCCCGGCCAGGGCCGCCGCCGCGTCGGCGCCGACGTCGGCGCCGGGGACGAGCCCGAGCAGGCGGAACAGCCGCCTGGCGGCCTCCGGCAGGCGGGCGTAGGACAGGCCGAACGCCGTGCTCACCGCCAGGTCGCCGTCGATGCTCAGCAGGTCGAGGCGGTCGGCGCCCAGCGCCTTCACGTAGTCGGGCAGGCCCCAGGACGGGTAGGCGCTCAGCGTCGCGGCGGCGATGCGCAGGGCCAGCGGCAGGCCCCCGCACAGGCGGACCAGCTCCGCCGCGGCCTGCGGCTCCGGCCTCACGACCTCGGGCCCGGCCACCGCCTCGACCAGCATCAACGCCTCGCTCGGCGGCAGCACGTCCAGCGCCAGCCGCCGGGCGCCGTGGCTGGCCGACAGGCCGACGAGCCGGTCGCGGCTGGTGACCACGACCACGCAGCCCGGCGCGGCCGGAAGCAGCGGGCGCACCTGCTCCGCCGACAGGGCGTTGTCCAGGAGCACGAACACCCGCCTGCCCGCCAGGCGCGACCTGTACAGGGCGGCGGCGGCCTCCTCGTCGTCGGGGACGCGCTCCTCGGCGACGCCGAGCGAGCCGAGCAGCCGGGTGAGCGCCTCGCGGGGCGTCATGGCCGGGCCGGGGGAGAAGCCGCGCAGGTTCACGTACAGCTGGCCGTCGGGGAACTCGTCGGCGACGAGGTGGCCGAAGCGCACCGCCAGCGCCGTCTTGCCGATTCCGGCGCCGCCGACGATCGTCACGACGACCACCGTGGTGGCGGCGTCGGGCGACAGGTGCCTCTTGAGCGTCGCGAGGTCGTCGTCGCGTCCGACGAAGCCGGACATGTCGGCGGGCAGCTCCGCGGGCACGTGGAGGTCCTGCGCGGGACGCCGGGCGTGGCGGGCGGTGGGTGAGGCGGTCCGGCGGCTGCCTTGGGGGCCGCTCGGCTCCGCCTCGCGGACCTGCGCCCCGGCGCCGTGAGAATCGCCACTGTGAGGACCGGTGCCGTGAGAGTCGGTGCCGTGAGAGCCGGTGTCGGCCGTTCCCCGCGCGCCGCCAGGTGCGGCGGTACGGCCCGCGGCCCGCTCGGGCTCGTCGCCCGGCAGCGGGGCCTCCACCCTGCGCAGTTCCGGGGCGTCCGCCAGGATCGCGGCCTCCAGCCCGCGCAGCTCCGGCCCAGGATCCAGGCCGAGCTCCTCGGCGAGCAGGAGACGGCCTTCGCGGTACACCTCCAGCGCGTCGGCCCTCCTCCCCGACCGGTAGAGCGCCAGCATGAGCAGGCCCCTCAGCCGTTCGCGCAGCGGGTGCTCGGCCAGCAGCGCCCGCAGCTCGCCGATCGCCTCGCGGTGCCGTCCCAGCTCGAGCTCAAGCTCGGCCCGCTCCTCCGCGGCGGCCAGGCGCAGTTCCTCCCACCTGCCCACCACGCCGCCGGCGGCGCCCATGTCCACGCCGTCCAGCATGGGACCCCGCCACAGCGCGAGCGCCCGGCCGAAGGCGGCCCCGGCCTCGTCCTTGCGTCCCTCGCCGGCCGCGCGCCGGGCAGTGCCGACCAGCTCGGCGAAGACCTGGGCGTCCACCGTCCCGCCGCTGAGCCGGTACGCGGACCCGATCGTCTCGATGATCTGCGGGTCCGCCCCCGCCGCCTGCAAGGCCCGGCGCAACGACGCCACAGCGATCATCACCTGGTTGCGCACGGACGCGGGCGGGTCCTCACCCCAGACGGCCGCGAGGCGATCGACGGTCAGCAGCCGACCGTGATCGAGCGCGAGCATGGCCAGCACCGCCGGCGCGCGCCGCCCGGTCACCCTCACGGACCGGCCATCCACCATGACTTCAAGCGGTCCCAGGACCTTTAACTCCACCTGGCCGGATCCCATGTCGGCCACTATAGGACCGCGCCCGTGGCCGACAGATGCCTGAATCGTTTTCCGTGACGGAAAACGCGATGGCGATTCGCCTGACCGCCATGCGACCTTCTTTCGATGCGAGCGCTCCCATGGCGGTTCTCCGATCGCGGCCATCCCGCTCAATTCTTGAACCCGAGCCAGGCTCTCGTCCGCTGCCCCCGATGTGCCGGCTGCGCTGTGGCGACACGGGATCGGATCGCCGGTGAAATGCCCCGGCTGCCGGGCGGTGACTTATCCCCCTCTGCGCTGGCGGCCAGAAGGACGTTCCGGAGTGTCTGCCTTCGGCGGTTTGGAACTGTGGCTGCAAACCCTGTGCCTGGGACACGTCCTTTGGGCTTACGATGCGGACCACCCGGATTTTCTCGAAGGCTATGTTCGCGCGTCCATTCGTGAACGCGAGCCGAACCGCAACACCAGCCTGGCCGGTCGCCTCCCCGCGTGGGTGAAGGATGCCAAGCACCGCAAGTGCGGTATTGCGCGGCTGCGCTGCCCTCCGGCTTCGTCTGCGTGAGGCTTCGGCTACGCCCCACCGGAGGTGAGCCGAGCAAGGGATTCCAGTCGCCGGGACACGTCGGCGGCGACGGCCGCCCGCCGCATCCGGCCCGCACAAACGCCCTGACCTCGGCATTTACGCACTGGACAGATTTGGCGAGCGGGAGGATTCTGCGTAAGAGGGGCGGAGGCCGGGCCGACCCGCCAGGTGGCTGGCCACCGTCGGGCTGGAGGGCCCCATGGCCGCCAACGTGATGGTTGTGGTCGAGCGGCAGTACGACTACCCGCGGCCAGAGGTATTCCGGGCCTGGACGGCTCCGGAGGAGATGGCGCGGTGGCGAGGGAGCCCCGGTTGGCACGTGGAGCCGGACACGGTCACGTCCGACCTGCGGGTGGGTGGACGCCACCACCACGTCAAAGTCCGCGACAACGATCCCACCACCAGGGTGACGACCGACGCGGTGTTCATCGAGTACTTCGAACCGGACGTCTTCGTCGCCCGTCAGCGGATCACCGGCGATCCGGGCATCGACCCCGACGTTCCGCTGGAGTTGCGGGTGGAGTTCACCAAGACCGGACGCGATCACACCCTGGTGCGCGTCGTCCAGGGTCCCTTCGAGCCGGAGGTGGCCGGCTACCACAGCAAGGGCTGGGAGCTTGAGCTGGACCGCCTGGAGGAGTACCTGGCCCGGCGCCGGGTTCGGGAGGAGTCCCGATGACGACGACGCACGCCCCCACCGCGCACATCACCATCGTGCGGCAGAAGCCGCTGATGAACATGCGGCAGATCCTGCTGATGAACCTGGGGTTCTTCGGCATCCAGTACAGCTTCGGCATGCAGCAGACCGCGGTGAACCCGATCTACAACTTCCTCGGGGCCTCTCCCGAGGAGCTGCCGCTGCTCAACCTGGCCGGACCCGTCACAGGACTGCTCATCCAGCCGCTCATCGGAGCGCTATCGGACCGCACCTGGAGCCCGCGGTGGGGCCGGCGCAAGCCGTACTTCATCATCGGAGCGATCGGCTGCAGCGTCTGCCTGTTCCTGTTCCCGTTCGTCGCCGCCCTCTGGACGGCTGTGCTGCTGCTCTGGATCCTCGACGCCAGCAACAACACGGCCATGGAGCCGTACCGGGCGTTCATCGCCGACAGGCTGCCGCCGTCGCAGCTGGCCAAGGGCTTTCTCGCGCAGAGCTTCTTCACCGGGTTCGGGATCACTCTCGCCAACATCTCGCTGTTCGTCTTCCAGACCCTCATCAGCGGAGCGACGTCGGCCGGCATCCCCTACTGGGTGGTTGGCTCGTTCATCCTCGGTTCGGTGTGCTCCATCGCCACGGTTCTGGTGTCGGTCCTCACCACCCCGGAACTCCCGCCGAGCGACGAGGAGCTGGCGGCGATCCGGGCCAAGAAGGGCGGCCTCGGCGCCGCGGTCCGAGAGATCTGGGACGCGATCGTCGAGATGCCCGGCGAGCTCCGCAAGCTCGCGCTGGTGTACCTCTTCCAGTGGTACGCCATGGTCTGTTACTGGCAGTTCGTCTCGCTTTCCATCGCCGAATCCGTCTACGGCGTGACCGCCGACGACCCCAGGTACGCCAATGCCGTCTCATGGACCGGTCTCGTCAACGGCTGGTACAACATCGTCACCTTCTGCGTCGCGTTCCCCCTCGTCGCCCTGGCTCGTCGGCGCGGCGCCAAGTGGGTGCACATCTTCTGCCTCCTGTGCGCCGCGGTCGGGTTGCTGATCTTCGCCAACCTCACCAACCAGTATCTGCTGTTCATCCCGATCATTGGTCTCGGCATCGCCTGGGCCTCGATCATGGGCGTGCCGTACATCATGGCCGTGCGCATGATCCCGTCCACGCGCTACGGCGTCTACATGGGGATCATCAACATGATGATCGTCGTGCCCATGCTGATCCAGACCGTGACCTTCGGCCGGGTCTTCGAGAACATCCTCGGCGGCGACCCGACCAACGCGATCATGTTCTCCGGCGTCCTCCTCGCCGCCGCAGCCGTCACGATGACGTGGATCAAGGAACCGCCCATCGTCCGCGACGTCGACGACCTCCTCCAGATGCCCGCGGGCACGCACTGAGGGAGTGGATCGATGGGAACCATGGGCGACTACCGCACGATCGTCGTGGGCACCGACGGCTCGCCGCTGGCCGACCCGACCGTCTCCCGAGCGGCACGGCTCGCCGCCCACAACGACGCCGACCTGGTCATCGTCTGCGCCTACTCGGAGCTGTCACCTCGCCAGGAGGCACGCGCCCGCGCCACCGTGGCCGAGCCGCCGCCCGGCCGGGTCCCCGGACGCTCTACCGCGAGCGCCGCGCTCGCAGAGGCCGTCGCCATCGCCCGGGAGCAAGGAGCGACGATCTCAGCAGCGCTCCTGGTGGACGGCGAGCCGGCGACCGCGCTGCTCGCCACGGCCGACGAGCGTGCCAGCGATCTCATCGTCGTCGGCGCCCTCCGCGACACCGGCATCGCCGACCGGCTCCTCGGCGACGTCGCCACCGAAGTGGTGCGCCACGCGGAATGCGAAGTCCTGGTTGTGCGCCCGCCCAGAGGAGAACCGCCCGCTCCGACGTGATCTCAAGGACCACGTGGACCTCCAGCTGTGGTTCACGACCGCTCAACGCGCTGAGAATGCCAAGGGTGACCAGCTGACGGTCACGAGGGAGAAGGGCGGGCGGTCCGTAGACGTCACCGACACCGCGGCGACGAGCCGCTCGCGAAGGCCGGGAGGGATGTCGGCCAGAAAGCCGACGCCCTTCTGCAGGGGCTTCGCCGTCCGCCTCCCGCATGACCGCGAGTTCGTGCTCATGCCGTTCGTCCCAGGTCATGATGCTCACGCCCGATCGGCTCCCACCGTGACCGCTTGGCCCTCACGATCTCGGGGTCGCGGGGATCGAGCGGCAGCATGCCCACGAGCGCATCTCGATCACGCCGGCCTTTCACGCGGTGTTCCTTGTAGACGCGAGTCTGGCGCATGTCGCGCCTCCCAAGCCGACTCCTCATGGCGTCCCATCAGCCTCGCGTCTGGGAACCCTGGTGCCATCCTGGTCAGCTCGCCGGGAAACGCCACAGGGCGGCGCGGGAGACGTCGAAGCCGTTCCCCTTCCTCGAGATCACCGAGCCCACCGCGTAAACCTGGCTCGTGCCGGGCCGCCGGGCCAGCGAGGTGACATGTGCCTCGTACCCGGCCGGCGCGGGCACGCGGTGGCGGGTCCAGTGCCCGCCGGACAGATGCCAGAGCAGGTCGCCACGGCCGAGCACCCACAGGCCGCCCCTGCCGTCGGGCTCCGCCTGGCCGAACGCGGTGATCCTCCGGGCGGGGCTCTCCAAGCTCGATCCCAGCGGGCCCCAGTGGCACGTCCACGACCCGCCGTTCCAGTGCAGCGCCACCCGCCCGTTCACCGCCCACACCCGGTCCCCTGCGCCAGAGCGCGCGGCCGTGTAGGCCCACCCGATCGCATCAGCCGCCGGCTTCGCCAGCGCCTGCGAACGCCACCGGCCGCCCTCGTAGGCACTGACGAAGCCGACCGTGTCCGCCCTCGTCCTGCCGTTGACGGTGCCGAACACCCAAGCCTGGCGCGCCGAGGCGGCGGCGAGCGCCACGTTCGACTGCGCGCCGCGCCGGCGGAGGAGAGGAACCTCGAACGCCTGCCATCCGGTGCCGTCCCAGCGGCGCACCCCGTCGTCGCCGGTCACCAGCGCGCCCTCGCGCTCGGCCTCGACGGAGAAGGTCGCCCATACTGTGCCGTCGGCCGCCACGGCGAGCAGGTTCATGGCTCCGCGGTTACGGTCCACCCAAACCGTCCGCCACTCGGTCGCGGCGTCGGAAGCCCGCAGGTCGTCGGCGCCTTCCGGCGGCAGCGCGCAACCCGCCGGGTGGGCCGGCGACGGCTGGAGCGCCGCCGTACCGGCTGGACGCGGGGAGACCACGGACGCCGGCCCCTCGCTGGTGACGGGGCCGGACGACGACTCGCCGGCGGTGGCGGGGCCGGACGACGGCGTGGAAGCTCGATCGGCCGGAATCGCACGCGGACCGGACGCGCAACCGGCGACCGCCACCAGCACGGCCAGTGCGCAGCCCGCTGATTTCATACCGGAAGTCTGGCACACCTGAACATTTCCGGCCGTGTTCATCATTTGGGGCGCGAGGCGGCGAACTGGCCGCCTCCGGGTAGCTCCGACGTGACCCTGGCCGCGGAAATCCGGCAATCCCTCGAATGAGGCCAGCCCTTGCCTAGCGATCTTTGGTCGTGAAGTTCTGGACGTTTGTGTCAAGTT
>NZ_KZ084338.1 GCF_002093975.1 Thermoactinospora rubra | reverse complement strand
CGTCGTCAGCGCCGCCTTGTCCACCGGGGAGTTGCTGAGCGCGCCCACGCTGCGGGAACCGGAGCAGGCCCGGCTGCGCAGGCTCCAGCGCAAGCTGGCCCGGGCCCGGCGCGGCTCGCTTCGGCGGGCGAAGGTCAACGCGGCGATCGCCCGGCTGAAGGCCCGGGAGGCCGACCGGCGCAAGGACTGGGTGGAGAAGACCAGCACCCGCCTGGCGTGGCAGTTCGACGTGATCGCCGTGGAGGACCTCAACGTCCGCGCCATGACCCGCTCGGCCAAGGGGACCCGCCAGGCCCCGGGGCGGAACGTTGCGGCCAAGGCCGGGCTGAACCGGGCCATTCTGGCCTCCGGCTGGGGACAGCTGGCGGAGCGGCTGGAACACAAGGCGCCCGGCCGGGTGGTGAAGGTCAACCCCGCGTTCACGAGCCAGCGGTGCTCGGCGTGCGGGACCGTGGAGCGGAACAGTCGCGAGAGCCAAGCACTGTTTCGCTGCCGGTCTTGCGGCTACGCCGGCCACGCCGATGTGAACGCGGCCAGGAATATCGCAAGGGCGGCAGGGCGTGCCGTGTCTGCGCGGGAAGGGCCCTGCGATGGCGGGCCGGTGCACCGCGAACCTCCACCTGTCCTCCTGCCCGTGTAGGTCGGTGGGTTGGAATCTCCCTCGTTCACGAGGGGGAGGACGTCAAATCTGGAGAGCACCGCCCCACATGTGACACCGGCCGCCGGCGTACACGGCCAAGCCATGTGGAGCAGACCACGTACGAGAGAAAGGGACAGTCGTGCCGCTGACCAGGACGGTCACTCAGACCCCGCCCAGCGCGCCGCACGGCTGGGACGGGTGTGCCGCGGAGCTGAGAATGACCCGGCGTGTCAGGTGCCGCCGGACGGGCGGGAACGGAGCCACAAGGCTCGAAAGCCTGTGGAGACCCGGTAAGCCCACCTCGGTGGCGCAGGTCGCCGAAGCGGGGAGCCGCAGAAGTGCCGCATGCCTGGCACAGGCTGAACCGTCGCCGTCCACGGCGGCGAGCGCGTCAATGCAGTTGGTCGCGGCGGCGGGTGAGGTAGGCGGTCTCGCCGGTGTTGCCGGCCAGCTCGATGGCCCGGTCGTAGGCCGCGCGTGACTGCCGGCTGCGGCCCAGCCGGCGCAGCAGGTCGGCGCGGGTGGCGTGGTAGGCGTGATAGCCGGCCAACGCCTCGGCGAGGCGGTCGACGATGGCCAGTGCCACCTCCGGCCCGTCGAGCTCGGCCACGGCGATGGCCCGGTTGAGGGCGATGATCGGCGAGGGGTCGAGGCGGACGAGCTGGTCGTAGAGGGCGAGGACCTGCGACCAGTCGGTGTCGCGGATGTCGCGGGCGGAGGTGTGCACCGCGTTGATCGCCGCGAGGATCTGGTAGCGGCCCGGAGCCACCCCGGCGGCGGCAGCGGCCAGGCGCTCGCGCACCAGCCGATGGCCTTCGGCGATCAGTTCCGCGTCCCAGGCGCCGCGGTCCTGCTCGGCCAGGGGGACCAGTTCGCCGCCGGCCGAGACCCGGGCGGTACGGCGAGCCTCGATGAGCAGCATCAGCGCCAGCAGCCCGGCCACCTCACCGTCGTCCGGCAGGAGGGCACGGATCAGGCGGGTGAGCCGGATCGCCTCGGCGGTCAGCTCGTGCCGTACGGGATCGGTGCCGGGGCCGCT
Source organism: Thermoactinospora rubra (assembly GCF_002093975.1). Taxonomy (GTDB): domain Bacteria; phylum Actinomycetota; class Actinomycetes; order Streptosporangiales; family Streptosporangiaceae; genus Nonomuraea; species Nonomuraea rubra_A. The sequence continues at coordinate 66,848 of NZ_KZ084338.1, read as the reverse complement.
GGCCAGGTAGCCCTCGTTGAAGACGAGGAACAGGACGGCCAGGACGCCGGAGACGCGCGCCGGCAGGTCCTCGGCGGAGGGCATCCGGTAGGGGATGCGGGCCGCCTTGATCTTGGCCTTCGCGCGGGTGATCCGCTGCCCCATGGCGCTCTCGGCCACCAGGAAGGCGCGGGCGATCTCGGGCACGGTCAGACCGCCGACCATGCGCAGGGTCAGTGCCACGCGGGCTTCCATCGCCAGCGCCGGGTGACAGCAGGTGAAGATCAGCCGGAGCCGGTCGTCGTCGATGGCGCCGACAGGCTCGGGCGGGTCGTCGTAGACCATCTGAGCCTCCCTGTGCTTGTCGTCGCGCTTGTTCTCACGCCGGATCCGGTCGATGGCCTTGCGGTTGGCGGTGGTGGTCAGCCAGGCGCCCGGGTTGGGGGGCACGCCCTCGGCCGGCCACCGCTCCACGGCGGTCGCGAACGCCTCGGCGGCCGCCTCCTCGGCGATGTCGAGGTCACCGAAACGCCTGGCCAGGGCGGCCACCACCCGCGCCCACTCGTCGTGGTGGGCCCGGGTGACCGCCTCCTCGACGTCGCTCACAGGAACGGCCGCACCTCGATCTTCCGATCGCAGACCTTCGACGCCTCGGCGGCGAGCTTGAGCGCCACATCCAGATCGGGGACCTCCCACACCCAGACGCCGGCGAGGTACTCCTTCGACTCCACGAACGGCCCGTCGCTGAACACCGCCTGCTCGCCCCGGTTGTCGACGACCGTGGCCGCGTCGGTGTCCGCGAGTCCGCCCGAGAAGACCCAGTAGCCCTCGGCGATCAGTCGTTCGTTGAACGCGCTGATGGCAGGCCGCCTGTCCGTGCTGCCGGGATTGCTCTTGTCATCGATCACGGAAACCAGGTACCGCATCTGAAAATCATCTCCTGTGGTGTCAAGACAGCGTGGTTCGGTGGTCGGGGATTTCAGGCCGTCGCGTACCGCGGGCGCCCGGCCGGCCGGTAGACCTGGATCGTCACGCCCTTCGAGTCGACCCGCGACTCCACCAGGTCGAGCGCAAGATCTGGACCGGTCTGCGGGAACAGTCGCGCGCCCTGGCCGAGGATCACCGGGATCACGATCAGCGTCATCTCGTCGACCAGGTCGTTCTCCAGCAGCCACCGGATCAGGGCGCCACTGCCGTGCACCTGCAGCTCACCCCCGGGCTTGGCCTTCAGCTCACCGACGGCGGCCGCGAGGTCACCGCGGAGAACGGTCGTGTCCTCCCAACGCGGCACGGTGAGCGTGGTCGAGGCGACGTACTTGGGGGCCTCGTTCAAGGCCACACCGATGGGATGCGCGCGCATCTGGTCGATCGATCCCCAGGAGCCGGCGAACAGCTCGTAGGTGCGCCGGCCGAACAGGAACGCCTCGGCGCGCTGGTAGGTCTGCGTGATGAACGTCCTGGTCTCGTCGTCGCCCTTCCCCAGGGCCCATCCACCGCGCTCGAATCCGTTCCTGCGGTCATCCGACGCGGCGCCGTTTCCCTGCATCACTCCATCGACGGTGACCTGAGTCATGGTCGTCAGCTTCATGATCGCGGTTCCTTCGCCTTGGCGCCGCCCCTTTGCGGGCGGCCTCACCCCTGCTACGAACACCACCGCCCCGATCCGACACCCCCTCCCGGATTTCTTTGAAAAACTTTCCGGTAGGCCGGTCGCCGGCGATCCGGCAGCACGACAGAAGGCCGGGCCCGTCTCGTCGCTGTGGGGCGGCACGATCGGGAACCGGATTCCAGCGAGCGCCAGAACTATGACCGCGGGGGATCGCCACGCGCGTCCACGCCCAGACCCCGGCCGCGCCTCGCCCGAACCGCAGGTCAAGAGCCGCCTGGTCGGCCTCGACGAGCTGAGGGGTGTACGGGTGTCCTAGGCTGAGTCTCTGCCTACGCCCTTGATCGACCTACGCAGCTCGGCGAGCCGTTGCTCGGCGTCCGTTCCGGGTTCGGCGGACCAGATGATGAGCTGTTGATCGAGGTTGCCGACCTGCTGGAAGCTGTCCCAGTCCAGGGTCAGGTCGCCGACGTCCGGGTGGCGGACGAGCTTGGTGCCGAAGTTCTGATGTGCGACCCGGCGCTCGGCCCACCACCGGCGGAAGTCCGGGGAGGCGATCGACAGGTCGCCGACGAGCCGGGAGAGTGCCGGGCCGGTGGGGTCGTCGGCGGCGTTCATGCGGAGCACGGCCACGCACGTGCGGGCGACCTGTTCCCACTCGGGGTAGCGGGCGCGCAGCGTCGGGTCGGTGAAGACCAGCCGGACGTAGTTGCGATCGCGCTCGGCGATCTGCGCGAAGTCGATCAGCAGGGCGGCGGCGAGGTCGTTCCAGGCCAGGATGTCGAGATACCGTCCGAACACCAGGGCGGGCACGCGATCGAGTTGTCCGAGCAGGCGGGCGAGCTGCGGGCGGACGGGCTGTCGGGGCGCCCGCGTGCGATCGCGCGCCCGCGCCGGCGGCGTGCCCGCGCGGGCGAGGAGCTTGAGCAGGTAGTCGGACTGTTCCTCGTCCAGCCGCAGCGCTCGCACGAGTGCGGCGAAGACCGGCTCGGATGGGGGGAGCCGGCCCTGCTCGATGCGGGTGTAGTAGTCGGTGCTGATGGCGACCAGCTGGGCGACCTCCTCACGGCGGAGCCCGCTGACGCGTCGCCGTTCGCCGCCTCGTGGTGCGAGCCCGACCTCGCGCGGCTGAAGCTGGCTGCGCCGGCTGCGCAGAAACTGGCCGAGCTCTTGCAGCGCGGCCGACGTGGCGGACATGTGCTTACCCTACGATCGATCGCGCCTCAAAGGGTGGGAAGGATTCTTCCCAGGATAAATCTCGCTCTTCCTGGGCCAGCTCGGCGGCCGGATTATCGGTAGTGAGCGCGTGAACATCCGGCGCGGGAAAGGCCCATCGGGGATCGCGCTCGACGAAGTATGGGGCGCGCCGGCCGCGGGCCGTTCGGTGCCCGGGAACGGGGAGCGTTCCGCCCCACTCCACGGAGGAGACTACGACAATGGCAAACGACAATATCAAGTCGGTCCGCATCAAGGCGCTGGCCTGGGACCTCGCGGCGGACATCTACTTCCCGCCGGGATTTGACGAGAAGCGGAAGTACGCCACGGTCATCAGCGCCCACCCGACCGGCAGCTGCAAGGAACAGACCGCGGGCAACGTGTACGCCACGGCGCTGGCGCAGGAGGGTATGGTCGCGATCGCGTTCGACGCGAGCTTCCAGGGTGACAGCGGCGGCGAACCGAGGTTCATCGAGGACCCGGCCTTCCGGATGCAGGACTTCAGCTACGTGATCGACTACCTGGTCACGCAGCCGTATGTGGACGAGAACCGGATCGGTGTCCTGGCCGTCTGCGGCGGAGGCGGATACGCCATCGGCGCCGCGATGACCGAGCGCCGGATCAAGGCGCTGGGCGCCGTCGTCCCGGGCAACGTCGGCCGGCTCATGCGGGAGGGCTTCGTGAACTACGACCCCCTGGGCGCGCTGGAGGCCATCGCCGCTCAGCGCACGGCCGAAGCCCGCGGCGCCGACAGGGTGGTCAACGACCTGCTTCCCCCGTCGCCGGAGGCGGCCAAGGAGGCCGGCCTGACCGACATCGACCTGTGCGAGGCGACCGAGTACTACAAGACGGATCGAGGCCGCAAGCCGCACGGCGCCACCAGCTTCCTGTTCTCGCGTCAGGCCGCCCTGGCCGGCTGGGACGCCCTCGACCGAGCCGAGGTGCTGCTCACCCAGCCGCTGTGCGTCGTGATCGGCGACCGGCCGGGCGCCTTCGGCTCCTACCGCACCGGCATGGAGCTCTACGGCCGCGCCGCCTCCAAGGACAAGGAGCTCGTCGTCGTCGAAGGCGCCTCGCACTACGACCTCTACGACCAGCCCAAGCCGGTCAAGGTCGCGTTGGACCACCTCATCCCCTTCTACAAGAAGCACCTCTGACCCGGGACAACTGGGAACTGTTCAAGTGGGCCCGCTTCACCCGTCGTTGAGGGCATAGAACTTGCGCGGCGGGCCCTGCGCGGACGGTCGTTTCGTCACCTGGACGAGCCCGTTCCTCTCCAGCCGCAGCAAGATGGTGTACACCGTTCCCTCGACGACGTCGGCGAAGCCGAGTTCGTTCAGCCGGCGCGTGATGGCGTACCCGTAGGTCTTCTCCCTGCCGATGATCTCCAGCCGTGGAAATCCAAGGAATATGCCTCTGACCTGCGGTGGTGTGGGTTTTGGGACGCAGGGCCCAGATGGTCAACCTCTCCTATCGGACGGCCACGAGCACAGCCGTACGGCCCTGCTCGACGTCGAATCGGGTGCCGGGCAACGCGCAGACGGTGAAAGCACGAGCACCACCGGGAGCACCGGTACCCGGACCCGGATGGGACGACCGTCCGGGCGTTTGACCCGCACGTTCACCGACCGCGGCATCACGTGCGCCTCTCCAGCCCGGACAAGGCCTCCTGCGCGGTGATCTCGGCTACGACCGCTCCCACGTCGTCCCGAACAAGTACGCCGGACTCGACCTCCGCCGACTGCGCCATTCGCTACGTCACACCCGGGCCCGAGGCCATCGCCGGGGTCTGGCGGCGCGGCGTCCGCCGGACCCGCTGCCCCGCGCGTTCGCATGCCGGCGGGCCCCGCGGCCTGCTCGGCTAAGGCGTGCCCGGCTCGGCGCACAGGCCGTCGATCGCCCGCCGCAGGCGGGCGGCGCGTCCGGCCGGCGTCCTGGCCTTCAGCAGCGGCAGGATCAGCCGGTAACGCGCGGTCTTGTCCAGCTCCTCGAAGCGGGCGACGGCCCGCGGGCAGGCCGCCAGCGCCTCGGCCAGGTCGGGCGGGACGGTGACGTTGCGCTGGGCGGCGTAGGCGGCCTCCCACCGGCCGTCGGCCTGGGCGGCGGCCACCTCCGCCAGGCCCGGCGGCCGCATGCGTCCCGCGGCGGTCAACGCCTCCACCTTCTCGACGTTGACCCGCGACCACGGGCTGCCCTTGCGGCGGCGCGAGTAGCGCTGGAGGAAGAAGTGCTCGTCACAGGCCTTGCGGTGGCTGTCGATCCAGCCGTAGCACAGCGCGACCTCCAGCGCCTGCCCGATGGTGATCCCGGCGACGGGGGCGCCCTTCTTGGCGATCTTCAGCCACGCGCCGCCCTCCTCCTGGTAGTGCTCCGCCAGCCAGGCCTCCCACTCGGCGGCGTCGGTGAAGTGCATCATCGCCCCTGACCTCCAGGCTGTGTCGGTCGCTGTGCCGTACACCCTAGGAGCCCTTGAGGAAGGGATCGTTCCTCAAGGCATCAGGGGTAGCCTGCCGACGAGCTTGTCGACCCGGTTGCGCGGGCCCACGACGCTGACGGCGTAGTACTCCGCATCGTCGGCCGCGATCTCCTTCATCGCCGCCAGGTAGTCGGCGTAGACGCGCGTGTGCTGGGCCTGGGCCGGCATGTCGGCCACGAAGCAGCCCGCGGAGGAGGCCGCCTTGCCGCGGATCGCGCGCAGCGTGGCGGCGTCCGCGACCAGCACTGAGCAGCCCGCCCACGGCAGTCCGGGGTGCGTGACCCCGTCGGCGTCGACGGCGTCGGGACCCAGGATTCCGGCCACCGCCGTCGAGGTCGCCGCCGCCACGCAGGTTGCGGCGTTGACGGCGCGACCGGGCGGCAGCCGTTCGTCGATCACGATCACCCACTTGAGCCGGGCGGCACGGGTGGGGGAGGCCAGGTCGATCTCCTCGGGGGCGAAACCGATGGCCGTGTTCACCGCGCGTTCGTCGGTCACAGTGGCTCACTCCTGTTCACATATCCGAACCAACGCGCACAAGGCTAGGCTTATATGCAGCTAGACTTCAATAAATCCGTATTTGTATCGGAGAAAGGAGCGTTTGGGCGGTCATGGACGAACTTGATACGGCGATCCTGCGGGAACTGCAGGCGGATGCACGGAAGACCAACCGCGAGGTGGCCGCGGCGGTCGGGGTCTCGCCGACCACGGCGCTGGACCGCACGCGGGCGCTGCGCCGCAAGGGCGTCATCCGGGGCGCGATCCTCGACGTGGACCTGCCCTCGATCGGGCGCCCGGTCCAGGCGCTCATCGCCATCCGGGTGCGTCCCCCGTCGCGGCGCAACATCGAGGGCTTCCGCAACTGGGTCAGCGCGCTGCCCGACACCCTGGGCGTCTACGTGACGACCGGGACGGAGGACTTCATCGTGCACGTCGCGGTGCCCGACAACGCCAGCCTGTATGCGTTCGTGATCGACAGGCTCACCGAGCGGCCGGAGGTCGCCGACGTGCGCACCTCGATCGTCTACGAGCACATCCGCAACCACCGGATCGCGCCCGTCACCTGAGCTCGAGAGGCGATCAGGCGACGGGGTGGGGTTGCTTACGCTTCATCGCGTGGTCGACCAGGGTGATCAGGGTGTCGCGGCAGGAGGCGCGGTCGCGGGCGTCGCACAGCACGATGGGGACGGCCGGGTCCAGCTGCAGGGCCAGCCGGATCTCGTCCACCTCATAGCGCGGCGCGTCGTCGAAGCAGTTGACCGCGACGATGAACGGCGTGCCCCGCCGTTCGAAGTAGTCCACCGAGGGGAAGCAGTCGGCCAGGCGGCGGGTGTCGGCCAGCACGACGGCGCCCAGCGCGCCCTGGGCCAGGTCGTCCCAGTAGAACCAGAACCGCTCCTGGCCGGGCGTGCCGAACAGGTACAGCACGTGCCTGCTGCCCAGCGTGATGCGGCCGAAGTCCATGGCCACGGTGGTGGTGGTCTTGCCGCTGACCCCGGTGGTGTCGTCGATGCCGACGCTGAGGTCGGTGAGCAGTTCCTCGGTGCGCAGCGGGCGGGTCTCGGACACGGCGCCGACCATGGTGGTCTTCCCGGCGCCGAAGCCGCCGGCGATCACGATCTTGATCGCGATGGGCATGCGCTGGTCAAAGGGCGCGGAGGCCATCGATCACCGCCTTGAAGGTGTTGACGTCGTCGTGGTCGGTCGGCCGGGGGTTCTGCACGGCGATGAGGCCCTGGCGGAGCAGGTCGTCGAGCAGCACGTAGACGGCCCCCGGCGGCAGGTCGAGATCGGCGGCCAGCTCGGCGGCGCTGACGGGGCCGGCGCACAGCCGCATGATGGCCAGGTGCTCGGGGTCCAGCCCGTCGGCCGGCGCCGGGGCGATCGCCATGACCTGCGTGATGAGCGTGAAGGTGGCCTGGGCGGGCTTGGTGCGGCCGCGGGTGACCACGAAGGGCCGCAGCAGCCCGGGATCGGTGGATCGGTCGGGACGCTGATGGGTCATCGGCTCACCGTGCCGCCCGGCATGGTGCGGGCCGGAGACGACAGGTACTGGCCGACCCGCGCGATGAGCATCTCCATCTCGTAGGCGAGCAGGCCCAGGTCCACCTCCCGGCGGGCCAGCACGGCCAGGCAGGCGCCCTCGCCGGCCATGGTCAGGCGCAGCAGGTGGCGTTCCCATTCCACCAGCGTCTGGCGGACCAGGCCGCCGCCCACCTGGTCGGCGGCCGCCTTGGCCAGGCTGTGCAGCCCGGCGGCGACGGCCGCCAGGTGCTCGGCGTCGGCCGGTGACAGGCGGGCGCACGCCGCCAGCACCAGCCCGTCGCCGCTGAGCACGATGGCGTGGTCGATGTCGGAGACCCGGGTGACCAGGTCGTCCAGGAGCCAGTCCAGCTCGATGCGCGTCATGTCGGCTCCGCGGGGTCGGAGGGGGAATCGGTCGTGAGGAGCTGCTGGGCGTGGTCGCGGCCGCGCTGGGTGCCGGCCTGCAGGGCCGACAGGCGGGCGCGCATCTCTTCGGCGTCGTCGGGCGGGACGGCGGCGGGACGGCGGGCGGGTGTGGCGGGGGGCTCCTGGTCCTGCAGGCCGGGGGCGAGGTGGGTCTGCGGCACGCGCATGGGCAGGCCGCCGGGGGTGCGCTCGGGCGCGGCGGGCTCCCGGCGCGGCTCGGCCGTGCCCGGCGCGGGAGCGGGCCTGTCACCTCGCGGCTCGGCGGTGCCCTGCGCCGGGACGGCCGGCGGCGCCGCCGGGGCAGCGGGAGCGGGCCTGGCTGGCTCCGGGGCGGCCGTCTCCGGGATGACCCCCTCCGGGACGCCCGCGCCGGGCGCGCGGCGCGGCAGCGGCGGCAGGACGGGCGGCGGCTCGCTGGCCCGGGGCGAGGCGTCTCCGGCGCGTGGCTGGCTGCCTCCGGCCTGTGACTGGGTGTCCCCGGTGTGTGACTGGGCGTCGCCGGTCCGCGCCGGGGCGCCGGTGACCAGGCCGGGCGGCAGCAGGATCACCACGGTCGTCCCGCCGTAGGCCGACGGGCGCAGGGTGACCTTGATGTCGTGCCGGGCGGCCAGCTGGCTGACCACGTGGAACCCCAGCCGCGCCGCCGAGCCGGTGATCTTGAACTCGGGCGGGTCGGCGATGCGCCGGTTGGCCTCCTCCAGGTCCTCCGGCGGCATGCCCAGGCCGCGGTCCTCGACCTCCAGCGCGTACCCGTTGGCCACGTACTGGCCGGCGACGGTGACCGTGGTATGCGGCGGGGAGAAGGACGTGGCGTTCTCGATGATTTCGGCCAGCAGGTGGACCACGTCGCCGACGGCCTTGCCGGCCAGGTGGACCTCGCCCAGCGGCATGATGCTGACGCGGGTGTAGCCGTCGATCTCCGCCAGGGCGCCGCGCACCACCTCCAGCATCGGCACCGGGTTGCGCCAGGACCGGGCCGGGGTCGCCCCGGCCAGCACCAGCAGGTTCTCGGCGTTGCGCCTGAGCCGGCTGGCCAGGTGGTCCAGCCGGAAGAGCCCTTCCAGCTCCTCGGGCGTGGTGTGGCGGCGCTGCAGGTCGTCCAGCACGGTGATCTGCTGGTTGACCAGGCCCTGGGTACGGCGGGCCAGGCTGGTGAGGGTGTCGCGCTGGCTGACGCGCAGCGCGGCCTGCCCGGCGGCCACCTCCAGGGCGGTGCGCTGCACGGTGGTGAAGGCCTGGGCGACCTGGCCGATCTCGTTGTCGCCGAAGTCCAGGGCGGGCGCCTCGCGGGCCAGGTCGACGTCCTCGCCGCGGCTGACGCGCTCGACCACGCTGGGCAGCCGGTGGTCGGCCAGCTCGTGGGCGGTCTCCCGCAGCCGGCGCAGCTGCCCCAGCAGGGTTCGCGTGGTGGTGAGCGTCATGACGACGCTGGCCACCACGGCCACCAGGCCGAGCACGCCGGCCAGCAGCAGGCGGGCCACGACCTGGACGGCCATCGGGGCGGCGCGTTCCACGAGCCGGTCGCCGCCGGCGTAGATGACGGTGTTCAGCCCGATCTGGGCGGCGTCGGCGGCGGCGCGCCACTGCCCGGCGGCCACCACGCCCGGGGCTGCGCCGTCGGTCAGGCCGCGTTCCAATGCGTGCAGCTGGGTGACCGGACGGCTGGCCGCCCACCCCTGGTAGGCCTGCCGGTCCTGGTCGGGCAGCTGGGAGGCGGCCTGGTCCAGCGCGTAGCGGTAGACGGCGGCGGACTCGATGACGGCGGCCCGGTCGGCGTCGGTGAGGTGGCCGGTGGCCAGCATGCCGCTGACCAGGCTGTCGTGGCGGGCCAGCAGCTCGCCGGCCCGGCTGAGGGCCGCCAGCGCGCGGCCGTCGCGGGCGATGTCCTTGTCGTCCAGCGCGGCGACGGCGTCGTACATGCGGTAGAAGCCGTCGATGAGCTCGTCGTAGGCGTCCTGGGCCTCCTGCCGCGTCAGGCGGCCGGCGTCGACGCGCTGCCGCAGCGCCTTCAGGTCCGCCAGCTGCCCGAGCACCTGCTCGATGCGCCGGTTGAGCACCTCGTCGGCGGCCCAGCGGGTGGATCCGGACCGGGCCGAGGCGGCGAAGGCGCCCATGAGCCGGTCGGTGTCGGCGCGCTGGCTGGGCAGCTGCGGGTCGCGCCGGGAGGCGGCGAGCTGGGTCACGGTGAGCCGCCGCTCGCCCTGCAGGGCCTCCAGCAGCGGCTCGCTCGGCTGGACGACGTTGCCGTCGACCGTGGTGGCCCACAGCAGGTTCACGCCGTCGCCGACGGTGACCCAGGCGGAGAAGGCCCACAGGGCCGTCAGCGACGCCAGCAGCGCGACGACCTTCGCGCGCACGCGGGTGACCCGCTGCGGCCGCTCCCCGGGCCGGTCCTCATAACGCTCCGGGGGACGGTGCTCGCCGGCTAAGCCGGTGGTGGTGTCGCTTGCCTCGGGGGGACGGCCTCGCAGCCGTCGGTGTCGCGCACGTAGCACTCGGCACACCTTAGCGATCAATGGGCGGGAGGCTCAAGCCGCCCGCTCAGGGTCGCAGGCGGCTCACCCCGGCCCGCCCTGGCCGCGTGCGGCGGGTACGGCCAGCTCAAGGCGGTGACACGCGGCCGTGATCGCCGCTCGGACGACGGCGAGGGGGCTGTAAAGATCCTTGTCATGCCACAGCGGCGGATGGTCGGCGCGGTCGGCTCCGGCCGTCAGCGCGGGGGCGGCTCGCCGTGCGGCCCGCACTCGGGAGGGATCGGCCGGGGGCAGCAGGAGGGTGAGCACCGCGTAGGCGCTCTCCTCGGCGGTGCCGTCCCACCGGCCCCAGGTGCCGTCGGGGCGCTGGGCCGCCATGATCCAGTCGTGGGCGCGGCGCAGCGCCTCCCGGATGCGGACGCGGGTGTCCTGCTCCAGGTGGGGGGAGTCCTCGGCCAGCGCCAGCGCGGCCGACATGGTGGCATACAGCGGCGAGGCGTGCCAGCGGTCCTCCCACCACCCGTCGGGGTGCTGCCGCTCCAGCAGCCAGGCGGTCAGCCGGGCCGCCACCGGGCCGAAGCGGCGCGCGTCGCCCGGCGTGTGGCGCAGCCAGGCGGTCAGGGCGTCCAGGGCGTGGGCGTTGACGGTGACCGAGGCGCCGTCCTCGCCCGGCCAGGTGGCGATGTGCTCGCCGGTGTCGAAGGCCAGCAGGCTGTCGGGCGGGTGGGGCAGGCCGAGCAGCGCCAGCGCGTGCAGGGCCACCGCGGTGGTGTCGGCGTCGGCCGGCAGCCCGGGGCCCGCCGGGGTGCCCGCGGGGCCGATGGCCGCGTGCAGGTCGGCCACCATCTCCGGCACCGGGGTGTACGGCACGGCGCAGCGCGACAGCCAGCTCAGCACCCAGGCGCGTTCGAAGACGGTGATGGGCACCGCGACCGGCACGGGCCCGCCGAAGCGGCCGGCGATCTGCCGCAGGTGCCAGGCCGCCGCCGTGCTCTCGGCGTGACTGCCGGCGTGATTGCCGGCGTGACTGTCGGCGCGGCCGTTGGCGTGACTGCCGGCGCGGCTGCCGGCCAGGACGGCGGCGGTCGCGGCGGGGGAGGCGCCCACCAGGCCGCCGGTGCGCAGCTGGCGGGCCGCCGCCGGCGGCGGGGGGACGGCGGGGCCGAGGGCCTCCCAGGCGTGCAGCAGCTTGTCCGGCAGCGCGGCCCCGCCGGCCGCGGCCTGCCGTACCCGGTCCAGCCGGCGGGTGGTCAGGCCGCGGGGCAGCGGCAGGCGGTGGGCGCGGGCGGCGATCCGTTCGACGAGGGAGGGCACGGTCAGGTCGATGGCCGGCATGTCGGGCAGGCGGTGCAGGCGCGGAAGGCGGTCGGCCAGCCACGCCAGCCCGCGCCGGGCGGCGCTCTCCTCCGCCGTGCCGCCGGACGCCAGCAGGGCCTCGACGGCGCTGAGGGTGGGCACCACGGCGTAGCCGTCGGGGCCGCCCCAGGAGCCGTCGGCGTGCTGGGCGGCCAGCAGCCAGGCCCGGCGCCGGTCGTGGCCCTCCAGCCACGGCGCGGAGCCCAGCAGGCGGGCGGTCTCGTAGACCGACACCGAGACCTGGCCCCACGGGCGGGCCATCATCTCCTCCAGCAGCCGGGCCGCGTGGCCGGATCGGGACGTGTCGAGGTTGGGCGGTGCGGTCGTCAGCTGGACCCCCAGTAGTCCGACCCGGCGTAGAAGCCGGTGTTGAACGCCATCTGATGTTCCAAGTAGGCGGCGGTCGCCGGGCTGCCCGCGCGGATCGGGGCCAGCAGGCCCTCGGCCCGCGCGGCGAGGTCGGCCATGGCCTCGTGCAGCTGCTCGCGGGTGATGCCGAAGCGCAGGGCGTTGGCGTCGCCCCGGCGTTCCTCGCGTTCGGCGCCGGCCAGGTCGTTGAGCAGCCGCAGGTAGCGCTGCACGTGGTCGCCGGCCTGGCGCGCCTGCTCCAGGTGGGCGAGGGTCCAGGCGTCGCCGGTGGCGATCCAGTGGCTGAGGTTGACCAGCGCCGCGCCGCAGCTGTCGGCGGCCCGCAGGTAGTCCTCCAGGGTGAGCCGGGCCTGCTCGGCGCGCCATTGCTGCTGGCGGGCCATGGCGGTCAGCGTGCGTTCCAGCTGGTCCTGCCAGGCCTCGGCGTGGCCGGGGAAGGCGGGCCGCGCGGCCAGGCCGGCGCGCAGGTCGGCGAGCATGACGGCCACGGGCGAGGCCGGCTGCCCGCCCGCCGCGGCCCGCAGGCAGTCCTCGATCACCGGCTCGGGGCGGGTGGTCTCGACGGCGTGGTCGACGGCGAACACCCACAGCGCCGCCCGGCTGACCGTCTCCAGGTCCTCCACGGTGGCGTGCGGCGATCCCGTGGCGCACACCAGGCCGAGCGCGGTGAGCATGCCGCCGTCGAAGGCGGCGCCGGGCAGGGCGGCGGCGTGGGCGCGTGCCCAGCCCGCCAGGCGGCGCCCGCATTCCACGCCGACGGCGCACATCCGGCCGAGCCGGGCGTGGGCGGTGAGCGCGCTCACGTCCGCTCGCGGGGGATCAGCGTCATCGTCAGGCCCTTGCGCGGCCGCAGCGAGGAGGCCAGCTGCGGGGTGAGCGGGCCGTCGGCGTGCACGACGGCCCGGTAGCGGCTGACGATGGCGGCGATGAGCAGCTGCGCCTCCATGAGGAACAGGTGGGAGCCCAGGCACTGGTGGGGGCCGCCGCCGAAGGGGAAGTAGGCGTAGCGGTGGCGGCGCTCCTCGCGCTCGCCGGTGAAGCGGTCGGGGTCGAAGCGCAGCGGGTCCTCCCAGAACCGGGGCAGCCGGTGCGACAGGAACGGGCTGATCACCACCGTCGCCCCGGCGGGGACGCGCACCCCGTCGATCACGTCGTCTTCCAGGGCGAGCCTGGGCAGCATCCAGCCCGGCGGGTACAGCCGCAGCAGCTCGCTGACCACCCGCGACAGGTAGCGCAGCTCGGGCAGGTGCTCGGGACCGACCGGGTCGCCGCCCACCACCCGGTCGACCTCCGCGTACAGCCGTTCGGCGACCTGGGGGTGCTGCTGCAGGATGGGCCAGATCCAGCTCAGCGCGGTCGCCGTCGTCTCGGTGCTGGCGCCGTGCATGGACACCAGGTTGTCGCGCAGCCAGCGCTCCTCGTCCTGCCACGGCTGGTCGGCGTCGCTCCGGCTGTCGGCCTCCAGCGCCCTGCACAGGGCCGACAGCACGTCGGTCCCGTCCTGGCCGGTGCTTCTGGCGGCCCGGATCCGGGGGTAGACGACGCCGTCGATGGTGGCGATCGCCCGCCGGAACCTGCGGTCGCCCGGCAGGGGGAAGCCCTGCGGCACGAAGGGCAGCACCAGGCGGATGGAGGTGGCGGTCACCCCGTCGTGGTAGGCGGGCATCAGGCGGGCGATGTCCGCGTGGGTGATCTTGTCGCCGAAGAAGAGCCGCACGATGACCGGGTGGACGATGCGGGACATGCCGTCGAGGACGTCGAAGGGCCGGCCGGGCCGTACCGTCGCCTCGATCAGCTCGGTGACCAGGCCGGCCATCCGGCCGGCCAGGGAGGCGATGTGGCGGGCGGTGAACAGCGGCTGCAGGATGCGCCGGCTGGCCGCCCACACGGGGCCGTCGGACAGGATGGCCTCGCCCAGCAGGGGCGCCAGCGGGTCCCAGAACATGCCTTGGCGCACGTAGTTGGCCTGGTTGGCGCGCAGGACGTGCTGGACGTGGTCGGGGTGGGTCACCAGGTAGGGGCGGAAGGGGCCCATGCCGAGCCTGACGAGCTCTCCGTCGGCCTGCCGGCCGGCTGTCTCGAAGGCGCGGACGGCGGCGCGGGGGTGGCGGGCCAGCAGGCGCATGAACGGGATCACGCGGGCGCCTCGGCTCGGGGCCGCCTGCACGCCGATCGACACGGAAGCCTCCACGGGCTCAGAGGTCACAAAGAGCGCTGAGCGGAGTATCACATGATCGGACAATGCCTCTCAAGATCGCCCAATTGGGGAATTGCGGTCATGAGGCGCGGAACCACCGGGTGAGGTGGCCGCGCACGGGCCCTTGGCCGCGCTCGACGACGGTGACCGGGCACCCCGGCCCGGGGCAGGACGTTGGGACCGGCGCCGGCGATGAGGACGTCCGTCGGGGTGCGCACGGCGGCCCTCCCAGCTTTGCTATCCGCTCGTATAACAAAGTTGTCCGGCCGGATAGCATGAGGCACCGAGGGAGGGCACCGATGACAGATGCGGGCAACCCCCCGCGGGGACGCCGCCCGGCGGCGGTCGCCGAGACGACGCGCCGGAGCATCCTGGAGGCGGCGCTGACGTCGTTCGCCGAGCGCGGCTATGAGGCGGTGAGCCTGCGGGACATCGCCGAGCGCGCCGGCATCGCGCACGGGCTGATCCGCCACCACTTCGGCGGCAAGGACGCCCTGTGGCGGGCGGTCGTGGACCTGGCCGACGGCCGCTTCGCCGCCCTGGCGGGCCCGGCCCTGGAAGAAGCGGCCGCCGAGCCCGATCCGGTGGCGGCGCTGGGCCACGCGGTGGAGGGGCTGGTCACCGCCTCCGCCCGGCATCCGCAGCTCGTGCGGCTGCTGCTGACCGAGTCCACGCGCGGGGGTCCCCGCCTGGAGCAGATCCTGGAGCGGATGGCGCCGCTGCGCTCGGCGCTGGCGGGGCTGCTGGCGCGGCTGCAGGGCGAAGGGCTTGTGCGCGACCAGCCGCCGGAGTGGTTCTTCCTGCACGTCCTGCTCGCGGGGGCGGCGCCGTTCGCGCTCGCGCCGCTGACCGCCGCCGTGACCGGCGCCGACCCGCTCACCGAGGAGTACGGCAGGCGGCAGGCCGAGCTGCTGATGCGCACGCTGGTCCCCGGCCGGGGGTGACCGCTCAGTGGTGGGCGTGGGCGTACTCGTCGCGGCGCCAGAGCATGGCCGCCAGCATGAGCGGGAACATCGCCACGTGCGCCACCATCATCACGGTCATCCCGTCGATCACGTCCAGCCACAGCAGCGGGAACAACGGCACGATCGGGGCGAACATGACGCCGCACATCTCCAGCGTCGGGGCCCAGCCGTGGCCGCGCAGGCGCATCCAGGCCGCCATGCCCACCGACATGTTGAACGCCATCAGCAGGTAGGCCAGCTCGGGGTCGCGGTCATAGGAGAGGTCGACCCCGAAGGCCGACCACAGCAGGTCGAGCGCGAACATCCCGACGAACATGGCGATGATCATCTCGACGTAGTGCAGGGCGAACCGTCCCCAGCGCCGGGCACCGGCCTGCGGGGTGTGCGTCGTGTCAGGCGTCGTCTGGGTCATGGCGCCAACTGTCCCAGCGGCCCGGCGAGCGCGCCAGGAAAGGAGCCGGGACAGGTCCGGAAACTTGGGCCCCCCGTCTTTCTGCCATACAGTCGCCTCATGACGACCCAACGGCGCGTGGTCGTGGTCGGCTACTACGGGGCCGAGCTGCTGGACATCGCGTGCGTGACGACGAGCCTGATCGCGGCGAACCTGCACGGCGCCGCCCCACCCTACGACGTGTGCCTGGCCACCCCCTCGGGCCTGCCCGTGACCTGCGGCAGCGGGCTGAAGGTGCAGGGACAGCAGGCCCTGGAACGCCTCACCGGGCCGCTGGACACGCTCATCGTGTCCGGCGGGATCGGGCACGAGGACGCGGCCGCCAACCGGGTGATCGTCGGCCACGTCCGCCGCCTGGCGCGCGAAAGCCGCCGCGTCGCGTCGGTGTGCACGGGCGCCACGGTGCTGGCCGCCGCCGGCCTGCTGGACGGGCGGCGCGCGACCACGCACTGGCAGTACGCCCACGACCTGGCCGCCTGCTATCCGGCCGTCATCGTCGACACCGACCCGATCTTCATCCGCGACGGCAACGTCGCCACGGCCGCCGGCGTCACCAGCGCCCTGGATTTGACCCTGGCCTTCGTCGAGGAGGACCACGGCGCGGCCGTCGCCCGAAAGACCGCCCGCTACCTGGTGACCTACCTGCAGCGGCCCGGCAACCAGGCACAGATGAGCATGTTCACCGAGGGCCCGCCGCCGGGCAACAGCCTGGTCAAGCGCGTCGTCGACCACGTCACCGCCCACCTGGACGCCGACTTGAGCACCGCCGCGCTGGCGGCACGGGCCGGGGTGAGCGAGCGCCACCTGACCCGGCTGTTCCTGAAGGACCTGGGCCAGACCCCGGGCCGGTTCGTGCGCCGGGCCCGCACCGAGGCCGCCGCCCACCTGCTGGCCTCCACGTCCCTGCCCATGGCCGCCGTCGCGGCGCGGTGCGGCTTCGGCACGGCCGAGACCCTCCGCCAGGCCTTCGTCGACCGCTACGGCATCCCGCCCTCGCGTTACCGCCTGACCCAGGCCACCGCGTAGTCCCCGGCTGGAGCGCCTCACGCATCGCGCCGGGTGAGCGCCACAGCGCCGGCCGCCAGCGCGGCCGCCGCCCACGCGGCCGGCACGCCGAGCCCCTGCCAGGGTCCCAGCGGCAGCTGGGCCAGGTCGCGGGTGGCCTGCACGGCCAGCCCGGCGTTCATCGGGGAGATCCGCCACAGCAGCCGCTGCCAGTCCGGGTCGCCCACCAGGTACGGCAGGGCGGCCGTGCCGTACAGCAGGCCGAGCGTCACCCCGATCGCGGCGGCCGAGTCGCGGACGGCGGCGCCCACCCCCAGGCCCAGCAGCCCGACCAGCGCCAGGTACAGCACCGAGCCGAGCGCGGCGCGCAGCGTCGGGCCGTCGGCGGCCAGGGTGTAGCCGTGCTCGGCGGTGAACCCGCTGCCGGGCAGGATGAGCCGCCCGGCCAGCAGCGCGCCCAGCACCGCCAGGCTGCCCGACGCCAGCGCCAGCCCGGTCACCAGCGTGGCCTTGGCGGCCAGGACGGCGATCCGGCGTGGCATCGCCGTCAGCGTGGCGCGGATCAGGCCGGTGCCGTACTCGCCGCTGATGATCAGCACCGCCAGCATGGCGATGGCGGCCTGGCCGAGCTGGACGCCGCCGAGGGCGAGCCGGGCCGGGTCGTGGCCGCAGCCCCGCCACGGGCAGCCGGCCAGCGCGTCGGCCGCCGCGCCCAGTCCCACGGTCAGCGCCACGACCGACGCCAGGAGCCACCCGGTGCCCGGCAGGGTGCGCAGCTTGGTCCACTCGGCGTGCAGCTCGCGTCTCACGTGTCCCTCCCGCGCAGCCGCCAGGCGGCCAGGCCGAGGGCGAGCGCCGCGTAGCCGGCCAGCACCGCCAGTCCCGCCCAGGGCGGCAGCGGGTAGAAGCCCTCGGCGGGGGCGTAGTGCCAGGTGACCTGCGGGTAGCGCGGCAGGCTCTGCAGGATGGCGAACCCGGCGGCCGGGGTGAGCCCCAGCAGCCACTGGGCCAGTTCCTCGGGCAGCACCGAGGCCGTGGCCAGCACGTACGGCAGGACGACGGCCGCGATGGCGGCGACCACGGCGGCGACGCTGCGCCGAAACAGCGCGCCCAGCGCCATGGCCAGTACGGCGGCCAGGCCCAGCAGCGCGCCCAGGCCGAGGGCGACCCGCGCCTGGGTCAGCTGCGGCACCGGCAGCACCACGACACCGTTGCCGCGCAGGATCGCCTGGCCGGCCGGCAGCACGACGGCGGCCGCCACCAGCCCGGCCAGCAGCGCGACCGCGCCGACGACGAGGGCCTTGGCGGCCAGCATCCGGCCGCGGCGCGGGCCGGCCAGCAGGGTGGTGCGGATCAGGCCCCGCCGGTACTCGGCGGTGACGAACAGCACGGCCACGACGATCACCACGATCAGCCCGGGCAGCGCGCCCGTCACCAGCATCTCGGTCCGCAGGCCGTCCAGGCGGGGGGCGATGTCGCCGGTTCCCGTCACGGTGATGACGCCGCCGGACTCTGCGGCCCCGTTGGCGCGGTGGAACCGTTCCCAGTCGGTCATCGCCGCCTCGTCGTCGCCGACCTCCGTGCGCTGCCAGGCGCCCGCGGTGCGCCCCTCGACGGCGAGGTGGTCGAAGACGGCGCTGGCCTGGGTGAAGCGGGCCTGGACGATGCTGCCGCCCGCACTGCCCGGCTTGACCGTCAGGTCGCCGGGCGAGGCGACGAACAGCCCCACCTCCACCGCGGCCGTCAGCCCGGCCACCTGCGCCGTGCCGATCCGGCTCCAGGACCTGCCGTCGGCCGACTCGTAGCCGGTCAGCGTGTCGCCGGCGCGGACCAGCCGCAGCCAGCGGGGCGCGTGCTGCGACACCCCGCCGGGCCGCCCGGCGACGTCCTCGGTGAAGTCGTGCTGCATCCGCACCCCGTGCCGGCCGGTGAGCATGACCGCCGCATAGGGCGCCCCCGGGCGGGCGGCCGCCTTGACCATGACCCCGGCCTTGGCCCACGGCACCAGCCCGGACACGATCCGGTCGTGGCCGGGCGGCGGGTAGGTGATGACGCCGCTCATCGCGGTCAGCCGGGCGGTGATGGCGCCGTCGCCCTCCAGCCGCCGGTGCAGGAAGAAGAACCGGTCCTCCACCGCCTGCCCGCCCGGCCCCAGCGGGGGAGCCGGACAGGCCGTCTCGACCGGCCCGGCCCCGCAGGAGCTGTGGCTGCCGGCCGCGATGACCAGCCCGAGCGCCACGGTGAGCAGCGTGGCCGCCACCGCGCCGGCCACCCAGCCGCGCACCGTCCTGAACTTCGTCCATTCGGCCCGCACCAGGTGCGCGAACCTCTCCCGCGCCGCCGGCAGCCGCGAGCGGTACGGCGCCGCCGCCCCGGCGCTCATCGCGCGGCCCCGCTGTAGTCCCCGGTGTAGTCGACGCAGTCGCGTGTGAGCTCCATGTAGGCCTCCTCCAGGCTCGCCCGGTGGGCGGCGACCTCGGAGAACGGCACGGCCTGCGCGGTCAGCAGCTCCACGATCCGCTCGGCCGCCGGCCCCGAGACGGTCAGCGTGTCCGGCCCGGTGGCCGCCACGGCGGCCCCGGCCCGCGCCAGCACCGCCATCGCCTCCTCCCGCGCCGCCGTGCGCACCCGCACCCGGCCGCGCGAGGCCTCGGCGATCAGCTGCGCCACGCCGGTGTCGGCCACGACCCGGCCGCGCCCGGCCACCACCAGGTGGCCGGCGACATCCTGCAGCTGGCTCATCAGGTGGCTGGAGACCAGCACGGCACGCCCCTCGGCGGCCAGCGACCCCAGCAGGCCGCGAATCCACACGATGCCCTCGGGGTCCAGCCCGTTGAACGGCTCGTCCAGCATGAGCACCGGCGGGTCGCCCAGCAGCGCGGCGGCGATGCCCAGCCGCTGGCGCATGCCCAGCGACAGGCCGCCGGCCCTGCGCCGCGCCGCCCCGGCCAGCCCCACCAGCTCCAGCACCTCCTCCACCCTGGCGGCCGGCAGGCCCTGGGAGTGGGCCAGCCACAGCAGGTGGTGGCGCGCCGTACGGCTGGGCTGCAGCGCGGCGGCGTCCAGCAGCGCCCCGAGGTGCCGCAGCGGGCTGCGCAGGCTCCGGTACGGCCGGCCGCCCACCAGCGCGCTGCCCTCGTCGGCGGCGTCCAGCCCGACGATGATGCGCATCGTGGTGGACTTGCCGGCGCCGTTGGGCCCGACGAAGCCGGTCACCTGCCCGGGCGTGACGGTGAAGGACATCCCGTCCAGGGCCTTGACCGGCCCGTACCGCTTGCGCAGGCCCTTGACCTCGATGGTTGCTTCCATGTCCGGCACCCTAGGCAGCCGGCGGGCGCGGGGTCGTCACGCGGGCGAGCCATCTTCGGCGTCCCTCACGCGAGGGATGCCGCACGCCGGGATGGCGGCCACAATGGACGCCGGAGGATGGACCACCCTGGAGCGCACGCATGATGGGGCCCGACAGGCACGCGCGGCAGCGCGGCAGGCGGCTGCCGGTGGTGGCCGGGGTGGTGCTGGCGCTGGGGGCGGCGATCGAGGCGCAGCTGAAGCTCGCCGCCGCGGTGTCGCCGGGCGCGCAGCCGGCGGTGATGGCGCTCGCCCTGCTGGGCGTGGCCACCACGCTGCCGGTGGGGCTGTTGTGGAGGCAGCCGGCCGCCCTGGGGCCGGTGGTGTCGGTGGCGTGCGTGCTGTCGCTTGTCGCCTTCCAGACGCTGACCGCGGCGGGCGTGGCCGCGCAGCTGGTGGCCGGGTGGCGGCTGGGACGGCACGGCCCGGCGCCGGCGGCCGTCGCGCTGGCCGTGCCGTACCCGGTGCTGGCCCTGGCCGGTACGGCGGGCGGCCGGGCCGCGGTCTACGCCCTGCTGCTGGGGTGCCTGGCCCCGGCGGCGGCGCTGGCCGGGATCGCGGCGCGGGCACGGGCGGAGGCCGCCGCGGTCACCGCCGCGCGGCAGGTCGACGCCGACACGCTGCTGGAGCACACCGCCCGCGGCGAGCGGGCCCGCATCGCCCGGGAGCTGCACGACGTGGTCGCCCACCACATCTCCATGGTCGCCGTGCAGGCCGAGACCGCCCGGCTGACCACGCCGGGGATGCCGGCGGCCGGGGCGGAGCGGCTGGCGGCCATCGGCGACACGGCTCGCGCGGCGCTGACGGAGATGCGGCGGCTGCTGGGCGTGCTGCGGGAGGACACCAAGCAGGACACCGAGCGGGGCGCCGAGCTGCGGCCCCAGCCGGGCCTGGGGCTGGGGGAGCTGAACGGGCTGGCAGACGAGGCGCGCGCGGCGAGCGGGGCCGGTGTGCGGCTCATCCTCAGCGGCTCGCCGGTGGCGCTGGATCCGGGGGTGGAGCTGGCGGCCTTCCGCATCGTGCAGGAGGCGCTGACCAACGCGCGGCGGCACGCGCCGGGGGCGGCGGTGGATGTGGAGCTGCGCTACACCGGCCGGGAGCTGCTGGTGGCCGTACGGGACAACGGGCCCGGCCCGGCCCCGGAGAGCCGTGGGCGGGAAGGGCACGGCCTGGCGGGCATGCGGGAGCGGGCCGCCGCGGTCGGCGGCCGGCTGCGCACCGGCCCGGCCGCCGGCGGCGGGTTCCTGGTGGAGGCGCGGCTGCCCGGAGCGGCCGCGTGAACGCCGGGTTCGCCGCGCGGTGCGGTCATTCGCGGGGCTGTGCCGGGGCGCGGGCAACGACGCGCGTCCGTCCTGGAGCGCGGCCATGAGTGCGGCCATGAGTGCGGCCATGAGCGCGCAGGGCTGCCTTGGGGTGCCGTCATGAGCACACCGGTCCGCATCCTCGTGGCCGACGACCACGCGGTGGTCCGCGCCGGGTTCGCCGAGCTGCTGGCGACCCAGCCCGACTTCGCCGTCGTGGGGACCGCCCGCGACGGGGCCGAGGCGGTGCGGCTGTCGCGGGAGCTGGCGCCCGACGTGGTGCTCATGGACGTGCGCATGCCGGTCATGGACGGCATCGAGGCCACCCGGCGGCTGGCCGACTCTGCGCGCGTGCTCATCTTGACGACCTTCGACCTGGACGAGTACGTCTTCGACGCGCTGCGCGCCGGTGCCAGCGGCTTCCTGCTCAAGGACGTCACCGCCGAGCGGCTCTTCGACGCGGTCCGTGTCGTCGCCGAGGGCGAGGCGCTGCTGGCCCCGGCCATCACGCGCCGCCTCATCAGCCGCTTCGCCGGGCTGCGTCCGGCCACGCAAGCCGCCCCGGCGCTGGCCGCCCTGACCCCGCGCGAGACACAGGTGCTGCGGCTCATCGCCGAGGGTCTGTCCAACCCGGAGATCGCCGCCCGGCTGACCGTCACCGAGGAGACCGTCAAGACGCACGTCAGCCGGGTGCTGGGCAAGCTGGGCCTGCGCGACAGGACGCAGGCGGTCGTGGCCGCCTACGAAAGCGGGCTCGTCGTGCCGGGCTCGCGCGACTTGTGGTAGCCCGCCGCCCCCTGTTTCCGCTCCCTGACCTGGGTGGTGGGGAAAACCACAGCAAGAGTCGGTAGGAAACCTCATCAACAGGTCAAGCCAACGCCACATAGCGTTGAGAATCATGAGCGACTCTCTCGCCGACTGGGCGACTGGACTGATGGACACCCTGGGGGCGCCCGGCGCGGGCATCGCGGTCGCGTTGGAGAACCTCTTCCCGCCCCTGCCGAGCGAGGTCATCTTGCCGCTGGCCGGCTTCACGGCCGGGCGGGGCCGCATGGACCTGCTGGACGCGCTGGTGTGGACGACGCTCGGCTCGGTGGTCGGGGCGCTGGCGCTGTACTGGATCGGCGCGTTGCTGGGCCGCGAGCGGCTGTATGCGATCGCCGAGCGGGTGCCGCTGCTGAAGGTCTCCGACATCGAACGCACCGAGGCCTTCTTCGCCCGCCACGGCGGCAAGACCGTCTTCTTCGGCCGCATGGTGCCGGTCTTCCGCAGCCTGATCTCCATCCCGGCCGGTGTCGAGCGCATGCCGCTGGGGCGGTTCCTGCTGCTGACCACCCTGGGCAGCGGGATATGGAACAGCGCCTTCGTGCTGGCCGGCTACTTCCTGGGGGAGCAGTGGGGGCTGGTGGAGGGGTATGTGAACATCGGCACCAACGTGGTGCTCGGGGTGGTGGCGGTGGCGGTGCTGGTGTTCGTGGCGGTACGGCTGGCCGAGCGGAGCAGGGGCCGGCACGCCCAGCGCGGCAGAGACGGACGCGGCGGGGGTGAGCGTGCGCTTCGCCGGTAGGGTGCTCGGCTCGGCGCTGCTGGGCGCGCTCACCGCGCCGCCGGCGCTGGCCTTGGCGGTGACGGGGTTCTGGCCGGTCAGCGGCCGGCTGGCGCGCCGCCTGGCGGGCCTGGAACTGCGGCGGCTGGGTGTGCAGGCCGCCGAGCACACCGGGGGCCAGGCGCTGCGGTACCTGGCGCTGCGCTGGCCCATCGGGCTGCTGGGCGGGATCGTGGCCGGGCTGCTGGCCCTGGGGGTGTCCACCGGCGTGCAGGTGGTCGCGGCGTGGGTGGCCGGGCGGCCCTTCGACGGGATGCTGCCGACCGTGCCGCTGCTGCTCTACCTGGCCACCCTCGGAATAGTCCTGCTCTTCTTGGACATCTGCGGACTGGTGGGGGTGTATCGGCTGGAGCGTCACCTCGCGCAGCGGCTGCTGGGCCCCCGCTCCGCCGAGGCCCTGGAACGCCGCATCGCCGAGCTCGCCCACACTCGCGCGGGCGTGCTGGCGGCGGTGGACTCCGAGCGCCGCCGCATCGAGCGGGACCTGCACGACGGCCTGCAGCAGCGGCTGGTGGCGCTGGCCATGCTGGTCGGCCGGGCGCGCCGGGGCCGCCCCGAGGCGCTGGAACAGGCTCATGAGCAGGCCCAGCGGGCGCTGACCGAGCTGCGCGAGGTGGCCTGGCGCGTCTACCCCAGCGGCCTGGACGCCCTGGGCCTGGGTGAGGCGCTGGCGGGCCTGGCCGAGCGGGCCGCCCTTCCGGTACGGCTCAGCTGCGCCCTGGAGCGCCGCCCGCCGCGGGAGGTGGAGACGGCGGCCTACTTCGTGGTGTGCGAGGCCGTCACCAATGCCGCCAAGCACGCCGGTGCCTCGCAGGTCACCGTGGAGGTCGCCGTGGAGGTCGCCGAGGCGCCGGGTCCAACCGGGGGCCCGGTGGGCAGGACCGTGCGGGTGCGCGTGGCCGACGACGGCAAGGGCGGGGCCGACCCGGCCGGCGGCGGCCTGTCCGGGCTGGCCCGCCGGGTGGCGGCGCTGGACGGCCGTTTCACGGTGACCAGCCCCGACGGCGGCCCGACCGTGGTGACCGCGGAGCTGCCATGCGCGTGATCCTGGCCGAGGACTCCACACTGCTGCGGGAGGGCCTGATGCGGCTGCTGGCCGAGGAGGGGCACGAGGTGGTCGCGGCGGTGGGGGAGGCCGTCTCGCTGCTGCGCGCGGTGGCCGAGCACCGGCCGCAGATCGTGGTGGCCGATGTGCGCATGCCGCCCACCCACACCGACGAGGGGCTGCGCGCGGCCCTGGAGATCCGCCGCCGCTGGCCCTCGGTCGCCGTGCTGGTGCTGTCGCAGTACGTGGAGAAGAAGTACGCCGCCGAGCTGATGAGCTCCGATGTCTCCGGCGTGGGCTACCTGCTGAAGGACCGCGTCGGCCAGGTGGCCGACTTCCTGGACGCGCTGGAGCGCGTGGGCACCGGGGGCGCGGCCTTCGACCCGGAGGTGGTGCGCCAGCTGCTGGCGCGCACCTCCCAGGCCGACCCGCTGGCCCGGCTGACCCCGCGCGAACGGCAGGTACTGGAGAACATGGCGCAAGGGCTGACCAACGCCTCGATCGCCCAGCGCCTGCACGTGTCGCAAAGCGCGGTGGAAAAGCACGTCAACGCCGTGTTCGACAAGCTGGGCCTGGCCCACGCCGACGGCTACAGCCGCCGCGTGCTGGCGGTGCTGCGCTTCCTGGAATCCTGACGCTTCCCGGAGTCCCGGCCCGGCCTGCTCACAGCCGGACGACCGCGTGCTCGGCCGCCGAGCGGCGGGCCGCCTCCAGCACCGCCAGCGTCGCCACCGCCCCCGCGGGATCCACCGGCGTGCCGCCGGCCGCGATCGCACGGTAGAAGTCCAGGTAGCAGCCGGGCTCGGTGGGCACGGTCTCGGTCTGCTCGCCCGCGGCGAGCACGCCCCACCGCTCCCGCGGCTCCTCGCCGAAGCCCGGCTCGTCCGGGGCGCGGCCCGCGCGCAGCCGCTCCTCCTGCACGTCCAGGCCGTCCTTGACGTAGGCGGCGGGCTGGGGGTGGCGGTCGCCTCGGCCGCCCACCAGGCGCACCTGCCGCCGCAGGGCGCGGGGCTGGCCGTGGGCATCCCGGTGGCGCTGTATGTGCTGAGCGTGTGGGCGTTGCATGCCCGCCGGTGCGGGCCGGCCTTCCCGGCGGCGGCCGTGGTGGTGGCGGGCGTCTCGCTGCTCGGCTTCGCCGTTCCGCTGATCGGGCTGGTCATGGCGGGCCTGGTGGCGGTCACGGCGGTCTGGGCGAGTCCCCGGTAGACGGCGGCGTCATGCGCCGGGCGGCTGGTACGTCACCTCCTGCCGCACGGCCTCGTCGACCTCCTCCGGCGTCAACAGCACGACGGCATTCGTCCGCACCGCACCGGTCGCCGAGATCGTCAGGCTCAGCGCGGCCGCGGTGGCGTTGCCGGGCACGTCGACGATGGCGTAGACGTCGCGCTCGCCGAAGGCGAAGTTGAAGCTCTCGATCCGGCCGCCGACACTCTCCACCGTGCGGGCCACTGCTTCGCGGCGCCGGGTTCCCCCCTCACGAAGCAGTCCCTTGAGTCCTTCCGTGCTGTAGGTCGCCTGGATGAGGTACTTGGGCATGGTCTGGTCTCCTTCGACGTCGCCGTCCACTCCGGAACGGCTGCGGACGCGGTCTCAGGCGACGTTCTCGGCATCGGGTGACGGTAATCCCATGGGCTGTTCCCGGTTCCACCTGGCATGAGTGTCGCGACCGGCGGGATGAGCCGCTCATCAGCCCTGAGAAGTCCTGAGACGCCGGCGAGGGTGCCGGCCCGCGGGGCCGGCACAGCGCGGCTCGGCGCGGCAGGCGCCGGGCAGCCTAGGCTGGCCCGTGTGGTCAGCCGTGTGATCAGCCGTCGTGTGATCAGCCGCAGAGCGCTCAACCGCGCCACCCTCGCCCGGCAGCTGCTGCTGTCACGCCACCGGATGCCGGCCATGCGGGCGGTGGAGCACCTGGTGGGCCTGCAGGCGCAGGCGCCGCAGCCGCCGTACTTCGGCCTGTGGTGCCGCCTGGCCGGGTTCCGGCCCGCCGAGCTCGCCGATTTGCTGGTGGAACGGCGGGCGGTGCGGATCGTGCTCATGCGCGGCACGGTCCACCTGGTCAGCGCCGAGGACTGCCTGACGGTGCGCCCGCTCGTGCAGCCGGTGCTGACGCGCTACCTGGCCGCCTTCGGGCCCGCCAGCGTCGCCGACCTGCAGACCTGGAGCGGCCTGACCGGGCTGCGCGAGGTCGTCGAGCGGCTGCGGCCGCGGCTGGTGTCCCTCACCGACGAGCACGGCGGCGAGCTGCTGGACCTTCCCGAGGCGCCGCGGCCGGGCGAGGACGGCCCGGCTCCGGTGCGGCTGCTGGCGCCGTTCGACAACCTGCTGCTCAGCCACGCCGACCGCACCCGCATCATCAGCGAGGAGCATCGCAGGCGTGTCATCACCGTCAACGGCCAGGTGCTGGGCACCGTCTTGGTGGACGGGTTCGTGCGGGGCGTGTGGCGGCGGGACAAGGCGAGGGTGCGCATCGAGCTGTTCGCGCCGCAGCCGCCGGCCGTGGTCGAGGAGATCGCCGCGGAGGCGGCGGCGCTGGCCGAGTTCGCCGAGCCGGGCAGGCCGCACCGGATCGAGGGGCTGGCGTGAGAGCCTATATCGGCGCGGCGGTGCAGAGCCCGGCGCCGCCCGAGCGGGTCTTCGCGGTGCTCACCGACTGGCCCCGGCATGGTGAGTGGATGGTCCTGACTGCGGCGAGGGTCACCGAAGGTGACGGGCGCAGCGTCGGCAGCCGCCTGGAGGCCTTCTCCGGCTGGGGGCGGCTGGGGTTCCTGGACACGATGGTGATCACCCGGTGGGAGCCGCCGGAGCGGGTGGAGGTCTTGCACACCGGCCGGGTGGTGCGCGGCCGGGGCGCGATCCGGGTCCGGCCGTTGCCGGGCGGGGGCAGCCGCGTCGTGTGGGCCGAGGAGCTGCGCCTGCCGCTGGGGCCGGTGGGCCGGGCCGCATGGGCGCTGGTCCGCCCCGTGATGCGGGTGCTGCTGGTCCGCTCGCTGCGCACGCTGGCCCGCCTGGCGTCGGGCTAGCGCCTGGCGGCGGCGTCGAAGGCGTCCAGGATCAGCGCGGTGGCACCCAGGGGGTCGGTACGGCCCAGCCGGCCGATCGGCACCGCGCCGGGCCAGGTGTGGCCGCCGCCGCGCACCGTGTACAGGCGCAGCACGGCCCCGCCGGCGCACGAGCGCCACTCGCGCACCCGGACCTGGCCCTGGGCGGCGGCCACATCGCGGCGGCAGCGGAAGATCTGTGCCCAGCGGCGGAAGGTGTCCTCCACCGGCGGCAGGGTGATCAGGTCGGCCAGGGCGCGCAGCCGGCCCCGCTGGTCTTGGAAGGGGTGGCCGCTGTCGTAGGGGACGATGCGGTCGGCGGTGCCGTGGAAGGCCACGATCGTGGCCGGGCCGGCCCGCTCGCACGGCGGGACGATGTTCAGCCCGGCCACCGCGGCCACGCCGGCGAGCCTGCCGTCCAGGCCGCAGATCAGGCCGGTGGCCATGCCGGCGCCCATCGACATGCCGGCGGCGAACTCGCGCCTGGTGTCGACGCACAGCCGCCGCTCCAGCTCATCGAGCAGCGCGCCGAGGAAGCCGGCGTCGTCGGGCCCGAACAGGCCGGGCAGGCCCCAGCCGATCGCCTCGGGGGAGGCCTGCGGGGTGGCCACGATGTAGCCGCGGCCGGTGCCCTGCTCGGCCAGCCGGCTGTAGGCGCTTTGCCGGGCGGGGGTGCCGCCCAGGCCGTGCAGGTCCAGTACGAGCGGCCGGGGCCCGGCGGCGCGGGGCAGGGCCAGCAGGTAGCGGCGTGGTTGCCCGTCGTGGGTGAGGGTGTGGACGCCCGGCCGGAGGGGGTCGCCGGCGTCGCATCCGCTGGAGGGGCCCAGGGCGACCGGCTCGCGGGAGGGCCGGGCCGTCTGACCCGGCTGGGCGGCCGGCGGGCTGTTCTGCAGGCTGTGCTGCGGGCTGCCCTGCGGGTGGGGCGGCGGCGTGCTGCAGCCCAGCAGCAGCGCCAGGCACGCCATGGCCTGAAGCGTCCTGGGCTGGAGCGTCCTGGGCTGGAGCGTCATCGCAACTCGCGGCACGAGCCTCTCCCCGGCGGGTCCTTTCGGGCGGTCTCCACGACCACCCTGCCACGCGCGGGCCAGTCCCCGCGGCGCACGCCATTTCGGCACGGCCTCGAACCATTGATCGTGCATCCGCATCCAACAAGAGCACAGGCCTCGGAAGGGACTCATGTGATCATCTGGTTGAACGGCTCCTTCGGCGCGGGCAAGGCGACCTTCCCCATGCCGGCCGCCGCCGTGGGCGTGTCTTCGGCATGGTGACCCGCAAGCGCGCCGCCCGCTCCGGCCAGCGCATCGACCTGACCCTCGACGTGGCCCGCCTTCCCGACGACGTCGTGGCGCTCATCGGCGCCCTCGCGCCCGGGGAGAACCTGGTCCTCGCGCGCGAGGGCGCGTCGATCGCGACGATCTCCAGCACCGTCGAAGTGGTCGACGGCGCCGTCGTCGAACGCGACACCCCAGAGGCGGCCGAGGAGCAGACGCCGATCGACTACGACGGCGTCACCGTGGTGGCCACCGCGATGAAGCTGTCGGCCGCGGCCCGGGTGGCGCTGTCGGACCAGCTCGGCCCGGACTATGTGGTGCTCGACATGCACGCGGCTCCCGCGACCGCCGATGTGCTGCTGGTGCCCGCGGTCAGCCCGCAGCTGATCGAGTCGCTCCGCGCGGCGTTCCCCAAGGCTCGCCTCATCGTCACCGAGATCGAGGACCACGAGCTAGGCGTGCAGTACCACGGCCCGGTCCGGCGACTGCTGGAGGCCGGCGCCGATGCGTACCTGCCTCCGGCGACCCTGCCGCGCCTGGCCAGGCAGCTGGACTACACCCTGCATCATGGCCGCGAGATCGCCGGCGGGGCCGCCACGCCGCTGCAGCTCGCGCCGGCCGCGCAACCGGCCGATCTCGACGGCGGATGACCCCGCCGGGCGGGGGCGCCGTGAGCCGCTGGAGCGCCGTAGGCTTTCCCGGCAGGGGGCGAGCGGTGGTTGAGTGAGATCGCCGGCAAGCTGTCGCGAGGAGTGGCCGTGGAGCAGGGTGTGTCCGGGGTTGCGACGACGACTTTGCTCGGAGTGCTTGAACGCATCACCTTCCAGTCGGAGGAGACCGGCTACACCATCGCCCGCGTGGCCACCGAACGCTCCTCCGCCGAGCTGGTCACCGCGGTCGGGCCGCTGCTGGGTGCCCAGGTCGGCGAGTCGCTGCGGCTGACCGGCCGCTGGACCTCCCATCCCCGCTACGGCCGCCAGTTCGAGGTGTGGTCGTATGCCACCGTCCTGCCGGCCACCATCCAGGGCATCCAGCGCTACCTGGGCTCGGGCCTGATCAAGGGGATCGGCCCCAAGATGGCCGAGCGGATCGTCGCCCACTTCGGCACCGACACCCTCGACATCATCGAACACCATCCCGAGCGGCTGGTGGAGGTGCCCGGCCTGGGCCCCAAACGCACCAAGATGATCGCCGCCGCCTGGGAGGAACAGAAGATCATCAAGGAGGTGATGGTGTTCCTCCAGGGCGTGGGCGTGTCCACCTCCATCGCGGTGCGCATCTTCAAGCAGTACGGCGAGGCCGCCATCACGGTGGTGCGCGGCCAGCCGTACAAGCTGGCCGACGAGGTGTGGGGGATCGGCTTCAAGACCGCCGACACCATCGCCCAGGCCGTCGGCATCCCGCACGACAGTCCTGAGCGGGTCAAGGCCGGCCTGCGCTACACCCTGTCCCAGGCGGCCGACGACGGCCACTGCTTCCTGCCCGCCCCCAACCTCGTCGCCGACGCCACCAAGATCCTGGACGTGCCGGCCGAGCTGGTCGCCTCCTGCCTGGAGCAGCTGGCGGCCGAGGAGGGTGTGGTGCGCGAGGACGTCCCCGCCGACCAGGGCAGCGTCCCGGCCGTCTACCTGGTGCCCTTCCACCGCGCCGAGACCGCCCTGGCCGCCTCCCTGCTGACGCTGCTGACCAGCCCCCACGACCGGCTCAAGGCCTTCCAGGACGTCGACTGGGCCAGGGCCGAGCAGTGGCTGGCCGCCCAGACCGGCGCCGAGCTGGCCCCCGAGCAGCGCCAGGCGGTACGGCTGGCGCTGACCCACAAAGTCGCCGTGCTGACCGGCGGGCCGGGCTGCGGCAAGAGCTTCACCGTGCGCTCGATCGTGCTCATGGCCCGCGCCCGGCGCGCCAAGGTCATCCTGGCCGCGCCCACCGGCCGGGCCGCCAAGCGCCTGGCCGAGCTGACCGGGCACGAGGCCGTCACCGTCCACCGGCTGCTGCAGCTGCGCCCGGGCGGGGATGCCACCTTCGACCGCGACAACCCCCTGGATGCGGACCTGGTGGTGGTGGACGAGGCGTCCATGCTGGATCTGCTGCTGGCCAACAAGCTCGTCAAGGCCGTCCCGCCCGGCGCGCACCTGCTGCTGGTGGGCGATGTCGACCAGCTGCCCAGCGTGGGCGCCGGGGAGGTGCTCAAGGACCTGCTGGCCGCCCCCGACATCCCCCGCGTCCGCCTCACGCAGGTCTTCCGCCAGGCCGCCCGCTCCGGCGTGGTGGTCAACGCCCACCGCGTCAACCAGGGCAGGCATCCGCTGCTGGAGGGCATGGACGACTTCTTCCTGTTCCCGTGCGAGGAGCCGGAGGAGATCGCCGCGCTGACCGTCGATGTGGTGGCCCGCCGCATCCCGCGCCGCTTCGGCCTGGACCCGCGGCGGGACGTGCAGGTGCTGGCGCCCATGCACCGCGGCGCGGCCGGGGCCGGGGCGCTCAACCAGGCCCTGCAGGAGGCCCTCACCCCCGCCCGGGAGGGCCTGCCCGAGCGCCGCTACGGCGGGCGGGGCTTCCGCGTCGGCGACAAGGTCACCCAGCTGCGCAACAACTACGACAAGAACGTCTTCAACGGCACCGTGGGCGTGGTGACCGGCCTGCAGCCGGAGGAGAGCAAGCTGACGGTCCTCACCGACGAGGAGGAGACCGTCGAGTACGCCTTCGACGAGCTCGATGAGCTGGCCCACGCCTATGCGGTGTCCATCCACCGCTCCCAGGGCAGCGAGTACCCCGCCGTGGTCATCCCGCTGGCCACCAGCGCGTGGATGATGCTGCAGCGCAACCTGCTCTACACCGCCATCACCCGCGCCAAGAAGCTGGTGGTCATCGTCGGCTCGCGGCGGGCGCTGGCCCAGGCCGTACGGGCCAAGGGCGCCGGGCGGCGGCACACCGGGCTCACCCACCGCCTGGCCCGCAGCTGACGGAAAACCCGGGCCCCGGGAGTGCCGCGGACGCCGCCGCTTCAGCGCGGTGGTGGCGGGCCGGATGACGGTTTCCCACCGCCGAGCCGGCGCAGCACCACGCCGAGCACCCGGTCGGCCGGCACGGCGCCGAAATGGCGGGAGTCCCGGCTGAAGTCGGTGTTGTCGCCCAGGACGATGACATGGCCCGGCGCGACGACACCGCCGGGCCGCCGGTCCCAGGTGGGCAGGAACGACGGCTCGGTGTCGCCCGGCACGGCGGCGACCCGTTTGATCACCCACGGGGAACGTCGGGTGCCGGCCGGGCGGGCAGGCCGGCACGGCCCCGGCTCCCGGAGCACCACGACATCGCCGCGGCGCAGCCTTTCCCCCGGCACCCGGCGCACCAGCACCCGTTCGCCGTGCCGCAGGGCCGGCATCATACTGGCTCCGCTGACCGACACCACGACGAACCTCCGGCGGAGCACGGCGAGACAGGTCGCGGCGGCGAGCAGCAGCCCGCCGGCACCGGCCAGAACGGCGATCATGCGACCTCCTCCGGTTCGGGGGCGCGGTAACCGGCCGCCTGCAGGGTGAAGAGCCGGGCGTAGGCACCGCCGAGCGCCATCAGTTCCTCGTGGGTGCCGCGCTCGGCGATCTGCCCGTCGGACAGCACGACGATCATGTCGGCTTCGCGCACCACGCCCAGCCGGTGCGAGATCAGCACGCTGGTCAGCCCGTGCCGGTGCTCACGGAGCCGGGCGTGCACCTCGTGTTCGGCCTGCGCGTCCAAGGCGGAGCTCGGCTCGTCCAGCACGAGAAGGTCGGGGCGGTCCAGCACGAGGCCACGGGCGATCGCCAGCCGCTGCCACTGCCCGCCGGACAGAACCACTCCGGTGTCCGGGTCGGCCCGGTCGGCCTCGGAGAAGAAGATGCGGGTCAGCAGCGTCTCATAGCCGCGCGGCAGGCCGACCAGGACGTCGTGTACACCGGCCTGGCGTGCCGCCTCCTCGATCCGTGGGAGATCCTGCAGGGCCGTCAGATCGCCGAGGGCGATGTTCTCCCTGGCCGTGAGGTCGTAGGAGGTCGCGTCCTGGAAGACGGCGCGGATGCGGCGTCTCAGCTCTGCGGGGTCGAGGTCGCGCAGATCGACGCCGTCCCACAGGATCGCCCCGCGGGTCGGGTCGTACAGACGGCACAGCAGCTTGATCAGCGTGGTCTTCCCGGCGCCGTTGAGCCCGACCACGGCGGTCGAGCATCCGGCCGGGAGCACGAGGTTCACCCCGCGCAGCACCCACGGCTGATCGTCGGCATAGCGGAACCACACCTCGCGCAGCTCGATACCCCTGCGCAACGGCGGCGTCGGCAGTGGCTCGGGACGGACGGGCAGGTCGGGCCCGGCGTCGACGACGGCCAGGTAGTGACCGAACAGCGCCAGTGCCTGGTGCACGGACACAGCCTCGGTGATCATGCTTGCCAGGGCGCCCTGCACCGAGCCGACCGCGGCGACCACGAGCGCCACGTCGCCGACGGTCAGCACACCACTCGCCGCGGAACGCACCGCCCACAGCAGCAGGCCGCCCGCCACCGCCGCGCCGAGCACCGCAAGCCCGCCCTGGGCGGCCAGCTGCCGCCGGTCGATCCGGCGGTGCGCGTCGTTGATCGTCCTGATCTCCGCGGCCATGCGCCGCCACAGATAGGGGCCGGCGCCGAACAGGCGCAACTCCTTGGCGGCCTGCGCGCTGGTCAGCAGGCCGGAGTAGAACATCTCCCGCCTCTCGGCCTGGCCGGTCCGGGCCACCATCGCCGCCCGCCGCCGGCTCAGCGCGAGCTCGGCCAGCAGGGCCGGTACGGCGGCCAGCAGCACCGCCCCCGCCACCCAGGGGCCGAGCAGGAACAGGGTGCCGGCGAAGGCCGTGACCGTCAGCCCTGCCTGGATCACGCCGAGCCCTCCGTCCACCACCGACCCGGGACCGGCGACCCCGCTGGACCGGGCGATCTGCAGGCGGTCCAGGAAGATCGGGTCCTCGAAACGGCCGAGCCCGACGAAACGGTCCACCGCGGCGTAAAGCCGCGAGGTGGCGAGCAGGGCTACCCGGCGGTCGGTCTCGGCCCGCAGGTAACGGACGGCATGCGGCAGCGCCGCGGTGGCGACCCCGAGGGTGGCCAGAGCGGTGGCCAGTCCCACCACCTCCACCCACCGCACCGATCCGGCCGCCAGCCGGTCGATCACGAACTTGGTGAGCCACGCGGCCGCCGGTGGGGCGAACCCTCCCAGAAGGGACAGACCCAGGTAGGCGGCGACCTGCGCCGGAGCGGCGTGCCGGGCGAGCGACAGCGCCCGCCCTGCGGCATGAAACCACATCGGCGACGGTCAGCCCGCGCTCGGCAGGGCCGCGGCGTCGCGCTCGGCGACGGACCGCAGCTCGTAGTCCGATGCGGCGACCCGGCCCTGCTGGACGAGCACGAAGGCGGGGAAACCGGTGACCGCGAACGCCTGCTGCAGCGGCCCCCCGTCAGGTTCGACGACGACGGCGGCCACCGGACGAAGCCGCGCAACCGTCTGCGCGGCCTCCTCCTGCGTGCCGACGACCACGGCCAGGACGGCGTCCGGGCCGCCCGGCCGGGCGGCCGCGTACTCGATGAAGGCGGGCAGCTGCTCCTTGCACGGCAGGCAGTGGGGAGACAGGAAGGCGACCAGCGGGCGCTCGCCGAACACCTCAAGGGCGACAGGGGCACCGTCGACGGTGACGGCGGTGAACCCGCCGATCGGCGAGCCGGCCGGGAGCGCGACCTCCTCGGGCAGGGGGGCGGGGCCGCCTTGGGCGGCGCCGCGGCCGCGCAGGGCGGCCAGCTCGGCGGTGTGCTCACGCAGCCGGCGTATCACGCCGACGGTGAACAGCAGGTTGAGGGCGGCCAGCAGGCCGATCAGGGCCACGGCCGCGACCAGGTACGCCATCGGGTCTCCTGGGGGAAGTCGATGCGGGAACGAAGAGCTCTATCAGGTCGTCCAGTACGGTGACCAGCACGCCGGCCAGGCCGCCCGCGCACAGCGCGACGATCGATCCCTCCGGCGGCGGGGAAGGCGCCGGCGCCACCAACCCCGCCAGCCCCGCCAGCCCCGCCAGCGCACCGGCGAGAAGCACGAGATTGCGGACCAGGTGCCGGCCGGCGAGCGGAGCGGCGGAGCCACCGAAGCAGCGGCACGGCTGTGCGGTGCCGCGGGCGAGCACCACCGCCACTGCGGCGGTGAGCGCCACGAGCAGCACGGCGGCGGCGGCGAAGCCGGCCTTGCGGGCGGGCGGCACCATCAGCAGCACCGGCACGGCCGCCTCCGCCACGGCGACGGCCAGGGCGACCGATCCGGCGCGGGAGCGGCCGGCCAGGCGCATCGCGATCAAAGACGCCGAGAAGGCGCGCAGGGCCGGCCCGCTGCGCAGCTTGCTCACCGAGGAGGCGAGGAAGACCACCGCGAGCAGGCCCTGACACGCCAGGACAACGAACGCCACCTAGCAGCCGGCGCCGACGTTCTTGCAGGGGCCGTACCACACCGAGCCGTCGTCGTACAGGCACACCGTCCGCTTGTACAGGTAGATCCCCCTGCAGTAGCAGAATTGCTCCCGGCAGACAGTCGCGGCACGCGCGGTCGTGCGGGGCGCGAGGGCGCCCACCAGGCGGTCGGTGAGCGCAGTGATCGCTTGAGTCATGACAAACCTCCTTGTCGCCGCTCGCCCGACGCGAGGCGGCGCAGTCATGTAAGCCGATGAAGCCTGCGGAGGACCATGACGTTCAACCCGACGTTTCACCTGACGTCCGGTCTGCCGGATGTCCGCCCGCCCGTCAGCCCGTGCCCAAGGTGCGCTAGCCTGGCGGGCGTGGTTACGGAGGAGGCTCCCGAGCCGGGGGACCTGTTCACAGTGCTGCTCCGGCGCCACCGGCTCCGCCTCCGTCTGACCCAGGAAGCGCTTGCCGAGCGGGCGGGGATCAGCTCCCGCTCGATCGCCGAGATGGAGCGGGACCGCGGACGCAGCCCGCGCCCCCGCTCGGTCGAGCAGCTCGCCGACGCGCTGGAGCTGGCCGGGGAGGAACGGGACAGATTCCTCGATGCCGGGCGCGCGCTGTTTTGGGCCAGCCGTGCGGGCCGGCCCGGCCGCAGCGCCCGGCCCGCCCAGGTCCCCCACGCCCCTGACACGCCTGACGCTCCTGACGTGTCTGACGCTCCTGACGTGTCTGACGCGCCGCGGCAGCTGCCTGCGGATCTGCCCGACTTCGTCGGCCGCGACGATGAGCTCGCCCTGCTGGGCAGCGTTGTCTCCGCCGCCACCCGCACGGCGAGGCTGGTGGTGATCTCGGGTCCGCCGGGCGTCGGCAAGACGGCCCTGGCGGTGCACGCGGGCCACCGGCTGGCCTCGCGCTTTCGGGACGGGCAGCTGTATGCCGCGCTGCGCGGCGCCTCCGGCGACCCGGCCGATCCCGCCGAGGTGCTCGCCCATCTGCTGCGTGTGCTCGGCGTGGACGGGTCGGCGCTGCCCGCCGGGGTGGAGGCGCGTGCGGGGCTGTTCCGTGCCCGGCTGGCCGGGCGGCGGGTGCTGCTCGTCCTGGACGACGCCGGCGGATACCGGCAGGTGGAGCCGCTGTTGCCGGCCACGGACGCGGCGGTGGTGGTGACCAGCCGGCTGCCGCTGACCGGGCTTCCCGGCATGACCTCCATCGACCTGCGGCCGCTGCCCGGTCCGGCCGCGGTCGAGCTGCTGTGCCAGGTGGCCGGCGGGGAGCGGGTGCAGGCCGAGCCGGAGGCCGCGGCCGAGCTGGTCTCGGCGTGCGGCGGGCTGCCGCTGGCCGTCCGGATCGCCGCGGCGCGCCTGGCCGCGCGTCCCCACTGGACGGTCGAGACGCTCAACAAGCGCCTGGCCGACGAGCGCCGCCGGCTCGATGAGCTGTGCCACGGCGACCTGGACGTGCGTCCGGGGCTGCACCTGGCCTACCAGGGGCTCACCCCCGTCGCTGCCCGGGCGTTCGCGCTGCTCGGTGAGCTGGGCCTGCCGTCGTTCCCGGAGTGGTCGGTGGCCGCGTTGCTGGGGGTCGATCCGGCCGCGGGCGCCGCCGTACTGGAGGAGCTGCTGGATGCGCGGCTGCTGGAGGCGCTCGGCTGTGACCGGGCCGGCCAGCAGCGTTACCGGTTCCACGACATCACCCGGTTGTATGCCCGGGAGCGGCGCAGAGCCGAGATCGGCCAGGCCGAGTGGACGGCCGCGCTGGCCAGGGCCGCCGCCGGCTGGCTGGCCCTGGCCCGGCGGGCTGCCGAGCGCCTGCACTGCCTGCGGTTTCATCTGGACGACCGATCGCACCCGGCGGCTGTCGCCGAGCGGCGGGTGGCCGCCGTCGCGGCCGCCCGGCCCGTGGAGTGGTTCGAAACCGAGCGGGAGGCTCTGGGGGTGCTGGTGTCGGCGTGTGCCGAGGCGGGCCTGGCCGCCATCGCGCGCTGCCTGGCCGGCTGCGGCGCCGACTTCTACGAGCTGCGCGGCTACTACGACGACTGGCAGCGGGCCATGCGGGTGGCGTATGCGGCCTGCCGGCAGGCCGGTGACCGCCTGGGTGAGGCGGCGATGCTGCGCGGGCTTGGCAGCTGCCTGGTCGAGCTGGACGATCCGGACGCCGCCGCCTCGACCCTGCGCGCCGCGCGGGCGCTGGCCGAGGAGATCGGCGACCCGGCCGGGGCCGCTCTGGCCGGAAAGGAGATCGGGTTCGTCCTGGGCCTGACCGGCCGGTTGGAGGAGGCCGAAGCCGAGCTGCGGGGGGCCGCCAAGGAGCTGGAGGAGGCCGGCCTGCCGCTTGACAGAGCCATCGCGCTCACCAGTCTCGGCTTTGTGCTGCGGCAGCGGGGCGATGCGGCCGGCGCCGTGGACGTCGTCGGCTCCGCGCTGGCCATCGCCCGGCCCTACGGCGATCCGTTCGCCGAGGCGTACGGCTTGCGCGGCCTGGCCGGCGCGCTGCTGGCGTGCGACCGGCCGCGGGAGGCCGCGTGCGCGGCACGCAGGGCCGCCAGGCTTTTCGAATGCCTCGGCGACTCGATCGGCGCCGCGCAAAGCCTGCGCGCGCTGGGCGAAGCACTCGCCCACGGGCCCCACCGGCAGGACGAGACGCCGGCTGAGGAGGCCGAGCGGCTGGCCGAGGCCGAACAGACCCTGGCCGCCGCCGCGGGGCTGTTTCGCGACAGCGGGCACCCGTGGGGTCTGGCGCTCACCGAGCTGAGCCTGGGGGAGATCGAAGCCCGCCGCGGCGATCCGCGGGCCGCCGCACGGCTGCGCCGGTCGCTGCGCTACTGGACCGGCGAGCGGGTCCCGGCCCTGCGGGCACGCGCGCTGGTGGCCCTGGCCGCCGTGGTCGAGCAGAAGAACGATCCCATCACCGCGCGACGCCTGCTGCTGCAGGCCTATCAGCTCTACCAGGCGATGGAATCGCCCGCCGCGGCCGCGCTCGCGGCACGGCTGGGGCTGGCCGAAGACGCCGCGACATCGGCCTGAGCCGCGATCGGGTACGCGGGCTCACGATCGAGCTGCTTTCCGCCCGACCGCACCGGGCGGCACCGGGCAGCACCGGGCAGCACCGGGCAGCACCGTATGTCCGGACAAATGTCGGGTTGAACGTCCTGGTCGATCATCCAGCTTAAGGATCCCATAAGACCGCTGACCGCAACGGGCGGTCGGCGGTACAGAAGGGATCCGTTGTTGAAATCCCAGTTATTCGGCCGCACCCTGCGGCCCGGCTGGCTGCGGCACCCGATGGCCGGTGCCCAGCGCCTGGCCGTGGCGGCGCTGGCGTTGGCGCTTGCCCTCATCGGCGTGGGGGCGACCGCCTCGCCGGGGTGGGCGGCTCCGGCCACACCGGACTTCGGGCCGTCCATTGACGGGTACGCGGCCTACGACGGGCAGGACACCTGTGACCCGGTCGCCAAACCGGGCGTGACGGGGTTCCGGGACCTGCTCAACGACGAGTACGGCTCGCACACCGCCTACATCACGCGCGCCTGCGGCGAGGGAGGCCGAAGCGAGCACAAGGAAGGCCGCGCGCTGGACTACATGCTCAGCGTGTACGACGCCGAGGATCGGGCCGTCGCCGACGACGTCCTGAACTGGCTGCTGGCCACCGACAAGTACGGCAACAAGCACGCCAACGCCCGCCGCCTGGGCATCATGTACATCATCTGGAACAGGCAGCAGTGGAAGGCGTATGAGGCGTCGGCGGGCTGGCAGTCCTACGGCGGCTCCAACCCGCACACCGACCACATCCACTTCAGCTTCAGCTGGGCCGGCGCCAACAAGCAGACCACCTGGTGGACCAGCACGCCGCTGGGCGGCTCGCCCGACGACGTCTCCAAGGACGGGGTGGCCGTCCTCACCGACGCACGCGTCGCGCTGTACACGGTCCGCTCCGACGGCAACGTGTGGGGCCGCAGCCAGGACACGGCGGGTGGCGCGTTCAACGACTGGCAGCAGCTGTCGACCGAAGGCGGCTTCCAGGGCCGTGTGGCCGTGCTGCGCGACGACTACAACCGGATCGCCCTGTACGTCCGGCGGGGCGGCACCGTCTACGGGGCGAGCCAGGCCACGACCGGCGGCCCGTTCAGCGCGTGGAAGCCGATGGGCACCAACGGCGCCGGCGTGGTCGGCGATCCGCTGGCGGTGTACGGCTACGCCGGCCGCATCGCGATCTACGCCCTGAACAGCAGGGGAAACATCTCCGGGGTCAGCCAGCTCTCCCGGGGCGGCGCCTTCGGCGAGTGGCAGGAGCTGACCAGCGGCGGCGGCTATGCGGGCAAGCCGACGGCGGTGGTGGACAGCATGCAGCGGATCGCGGTCTACGCCCGGCGGGGCGGCACCGTCTACGGGGCCAGCCAGGATCGGGCCGGCGGCCCGCTGGGCACCTGGTCCCCGATGGGCACCGACAGCCCGGTGATCACCGGCGACCCGGCCGCCATCTGGAGCAGCGGCGGGCGGATCGCCCTGTATGTGACCAACGACGGCGGCGACGTCTACGGGACCAACCAGGTCGAGCCGGGCAAGTCGTTCAGGCCGTGGCAGCGGCTGACCGACACCGGTGGCTACCTCGGCAAGCCCACCGTCCTGGTGGACAGCGGCAACCGGGTCGCCATCTACGCCCGGCGCGACGGCACCGTCTACGGAGCGAGCCAGGGAGAAGTCGGCGGCCCGTTCGAGAACTGGAACCCCAGGGGTACGGGCAGCCCGCTGATCACCGGCGACCCGACCGCCGTCTTCGCCGTCGGCGGCCGCATCGCGATCTACGCCGCCACCACGGGGGACGCCATCGGCGGCGTCAACCAGGAAACCGCCGGCGGCAGCTTCGGCGCCTGGGTGATCCTCTGAGACTGTCCGCCGGCTGAGGCGCGGCCCGACCGGGAGCGGGTAGCGCTGACGTCCAGCTGACGTCCAACCGGGTCGTGGGCCTCACCGGTCCACGACCCCTCCCGGCGTCGGGGGCCGCCGCTGTCTGCGGCGTGTCACCTGCAGTGATCGAAATGTGACTGAACTCTCCCCATCCATGCACCGTCACATAATTAGGGCCATTAGGGTTTATCTGCGGTTTGCGTCTAAGGGGGAGAGGATTGTCGTGAGGATTGCGCCTGGTTGGAGGAAGCCCGTCGCGGGCGTTGCGATCATCGTCGCGGCGGCGCTGACGGCTTCGTGCTCCGGCGAACCGGCGACCACGACCGGTTTGCGGGCATCCGGCCAGACCAGCGCGCCGGCCACCCCGGCGGGCCCGACGATCAAGATCAGCCCGGAGGAGGGCAGCGCCAAGGTCGCCCCGGACAAGCGCGTGGTGGTGGCCGCCTCCGGCGGGCCGCTGGATGAGGTCGTCGTGGAAAGCGAGGGCACCCGCCTGGAGGGCGCCTTCAACGCCGAGCGCACCAAGTGGGTCTCCAAGACCCCGCTCAAGCCCTCCACCCGCTACACCGTGCAGGCCAAGGCCGGCGCCAGCACGCAGGCGGCCACCTTCACCACCCGCAAGCCCGACCGGGAGCTGCGCGTGGTGGACGTCACCCCCGCCGTCAAGGGGGAGAAGGTCGGCGTGGGGGCGCCGATCATCGTCCGCTTCAACACCGCCGTCACCGACAAGAAGTCCATCGAGCGGGCCCTGCAGGTCGAGGCGGAAAAGCCGGTCGAGGGCGCCTGGCGGTGGATCGACGACACCACCGTCATCTACCGCACCGCCAAGTTCTGGCCGGCCCACCAGAAGGTCCGCTTCACCGCCGCCATCACCGGCGTGCGGGGCGGCAAGGGCCTGTACGGCGTGGCCGACACCACCAAGACCATCACCATCGGCGCCCGCCAGATCGCCACGCTGGACGTGCGCGAGAAGGTCATGTACGTCCGCCACGACGGCAAGCTGGTCAAGACCATGAAGGTCAGCGCCGGCATGGGCACCACGCGGGAGTACACCACCACCTCCGGCGTCCACCTGACCATGGAGGCGGTCAACCCGGTGTGGATGGAGTCGCCCGGCCGCAAGAAGGGCGACCCCGGCTACTACCGGGTGCTCATCAACCACGCGGTGCGCATCTCCAACTCCGGCGAGTACGTCCACGCCAAGGACAACGTCTGGGCGCAGGGCCGGCGCAACGTCAGCCACGGCTGCATCAACGCCCGCCCCGACCAGGCCAAGTGGTTCTATGAGAACAACCAGCGCGGCGATGTGGTCATCATCAAGGGCACCGACCGCAAGCTGGAGTGGAACAACGGCTGGGGCTTTTGGCAGATGCCGTTCAAGGAGTGGAAGAAGGGCAGCGCCCTGCACTGACACCCGGGCACCCGGACACCCGGGCGGGTGACCGTCGCGGCCCGCCGGCCGTTCCACCACAGGGAACGACCGGCGGGCCGCATCGTCACCGGTGCCGCCGGTGCCGGTGCCTCAGCCGGCCGGTTGGACTTGCCGCCGCAGCACCATGCCCGGCCACTGCCCTACGGTGAAGGGCGCCTCCCGCTCGAACCCCCACCGCTCGTAGTAGCGCACCAGCCGCCCGTCGTCGCCGGCGTAGCAGTCCACCCGCAGCAGCTCCACGCCGCGCCGGCGGGCCTCGGCCAGCGCCCAGTCCAGCAGCGCTCCGCCGACCCCGCGCCCGGCGAAGCGCCGGTCGGTCACCAGTGCCTGCACATACAGCTCCGGCCGCGTGGCGGGTGCCACATACGAGGGTGGCTCGCCGACGGTGACGGTGCCGGCCGGCGTGCCGTCGATCTCGGCGATGCGCATCCCGCCGCCGCTCGCCCACTGGCGCACCTGCGCCTCCCGCCTGGGGTCGCCGGTGAAGGGCCGCTCGCCCCACTGGCCGGTGCGGCCGCGCGCCACCAGCCAGGCCACGGCGCTGTCGAACATGCCCAGCACGGCCGGCACATCGGCCGGGCCGCCCTCGCGAATCCTCACCCGGCCGACCCTATAGCCCCTCCATGGCGCCGTCACACCAGGGCCAGCTGCTGCCGCCCGGCCGGCCGTACCCGGGGCGGGGCGACCGGCGGCATGCCGAAGGCGGCGGCCAGCTGGCGGATCTGCCCGGTGATGCGCGCCTCGTAGGCGGCCGAGGGCAGCCCGGCGCGGTCATACAGCTCCTCATAACGTTCCACCAGCGCCGGATGCTGCCGCGCCAGCCACTGCAGGTACCACTGGCGGGTGCCGGGCGGCAGGCGCAGCACCACCGGCTGCACCCCGGCCGCCCCGGCGGCGGCGATGCGGCGCACGGTGGCCTCCAGCTGGTCGGCGGCATCCGACAGCAGCGGCAGCACCGGCCCCATCAGCACGTGGACATCCACGCCCGCCTCGGCCAGCGCCGAGACCAGCTCCAGCCGCGCCTGGGCGCTGGGCGCGCCCGGCTCCACGGCCCGGCGGATCTTCTCGTCCACGAACGCGATCGAGATCGCCACCTGCACGCCCAGCTCGGCCAGCAGGCCGGCGTCGCGCAGCACCAGCGGGCTTTTGGTGTAGACGGTGGCCGGCACCCCGGCCCCGGCCAGCGCCCGCACGATGCCGGGCATCAGCTGGTAGGTCTGCTCGGCCTGCTGGTAGCAGTCGCCGCCCACGCCGACCGCCAGCGGCTCGGGCTGCCAGCGCTCCAGCTCCGCGCGCAGCCGCCGTACCGCGTTGGCCCGCACCACGATCCGCGTCTCGAAGTCGCGCCCGGCGTCCAGGCCCAGCCGCCGGTGCCCGCCGCGTGCCGCGCAGCCGCGGCAGGCGTGGGCGCAGCCGCGGTAGGGCGAGACCGCCCACCGCTGGGGGATGCCGGCGGCCACCGGGACCTTCTCGATGATCGTGCGGGCCTGCGTCTCGTAGAACATCCCGCGCACCACCGCGCGGCGCTCGATGGCCGGCCTGGCCGGTTGCTCCTCGGTCGCCACGAGCGGCAGCGTGTCCCACTCCACGCACCGTAGTGGAACACGTTTTCGATGCGGTTTTCAAGCGGTTCCCGATTTCGCCCCCTGCCGTCTCGTGCCGTCTCGTGCCGTACGGCAAGCCCGCACGCCCGGCCTGTTCCGGAGCGGACCGCCGGCGACTAGAGTGGGACATTCGTACCACTTTTTCTCGTCAGGGGGCGCCATGGCCTGGCTCCTGCTCGCCTTCGCCATCGCCACCGAGGTCCTGGCCACCTCGGCGCTCAAGCTCAGCAACGGCCTGAGCAACTGGTGGAGCGCCGCCGTCGTGGCCGGCTACGGCTCCTCCTTCGTCCTGCTCGCCCAGGCGCTGAAGCTGCAGCTGGAGGTCGGCGTCGCCTACGCCGTCTGGTCCGGGGCTGGCACCGCGGCCATCGCCCTCATCGGCGCGGCCTTCCTGGGGGAGAGCCTGACCCTGGCCAAGGTCGCCGGGATCGTGCTCATCATCGGCGGCGTCGTGGTGCTCAACCTCGCGGGCGGCACCCCTTGACCTCCCGCTTCACCTCCCGCGACGGGGCAGCGCCACGGCAGGCCCGCGCCGTCGAAAGACGCGCCAGGCTGCTGCAGGCCGCCGTCGAGCTGCTGACCGAGGGCGGGTTCGCCGCGCTGACCCACCGCGCCGTCGCCGCCCGCGCGCGCCTGCCGCTGGCCGCCACCACCTACTACTTCGCCTCCCGCGACCAGCTGCTGACCGAGGCCTTCGCCGAACTGGTCGAACGCGACCTGGCCGACCTGCAGGCCCGGCTGGCCCGCCACGGCCCCACCGCCCTGCTGGCGACCCGCGACCGGACCTGCGACCGGATCCGCCAGCTGGGCCTGTGGGAGCTGTACGTCCACGCCGGCCGCGACCCCGCCCTGCAGCGCGTGGCCCGCCGCTGGACCGACGGCTGCCTGAGCCTGCTGGCCGCCGCCCTCGGCCGCCCCACGGGCGACCCCACGGTACGGCTGGCCTACGCCGCCCTGTCGGCGCTGTGGCTGGAACACCTGGTCGAGCAACGCCACGACGGTCCCGCCGAGGCCGCCGCGCTCCTGCACACCCTGCTGGAAATCCCCTCGAACCCCCACCAGGCCGCTCCCTAGACTGCTCGCGTGCTCAAACCCGACTATCCGCTGCTGACCGACCGGCTCGCCCTGCGCCCCTTCACCCTGGAGGACCTGCCCGCCTACCACGCCTACGGCTCCCGCCCCGACGTCGTGCGCTACCTGTACTGGCAGGTCCGCGACCTGCCCGCCTCCCGCGCCGCGCTGGAGCAGGCCATGACCCGCACCAGCCTGCAAGCCGAAGGCGACGCGCTGGAGCTGGCGGTCACCTCGCGCGCCTCCGGCGAGCTGCTGGGCAGCGTCCTGCTGTTTTGGCGCAGCCAGGAGCACCGCCAGGGCGAGATCGGCTACGTGCTGCACCCCGACCACCACGGCCACGGCTATGCCACCGAGGCCGCCCGCGTCATGCTGCACCTGGGCTTCGACCGGCTGGAACTGCACCGCGTCTACGGCCGCCTGGACGCCCGCAACACCGCCTCAGCCCGCGTGCTGGAAAAGCTCGGCATGCGCCGCGAGGCCCACCTCGTCCACAACGAGTACGTCAAGGGCGAGTGGACCGACGAGGTCATCTACGCGATGCTGCGCAGCGAGTGGCGGCCCTAAGCTGGCCCTCATGGAGGACTACCCGGCCAGGATCGGCGCCGGCCGTATCACCCTGGCCGGCGACCGCCTCATCACCACCGGCCACGGCAAGCGGCACGAACGCGTCCTGCCCCGGCAGGAGATCCCGCCCGCCTGCCGCACCCACGTCGGCATCACCGCGGGCCGCACCCCCAAGGCCGCCCCGTGACCGGCCCGGCGATCGACCCCACCTGGTGGGACGCCGAACCGGGCTGGCTCAACACCGCCAGCTACGGCCTGCCGCCCCGCGCCGCCGCCGAGCAACTGCTGGCCGTCATCGACGACTGGCGGCACGGCCGGACCAGCTGGCGGCCCTGGGACGCCGCCACAGGCCGCGCCCGCGCCGCCTTCGCCGCCCTCATCGGCGCGCCGGTGGCCGATGTGTGCGTCAGCTCCACCGCCTCCCAGATCATCTCCACCGTCGCCACCGCGCTGCCGCCCTCCGCCCGCGTGCTGGTGCCCGACATCGAGTTCACCAGCAACGTCTTCCCCTGGGCCGTGGCCGCCCACGTCGAGGTCGCCCCGCCCGACCGGCTCGCC
Organism: Thermoactinospora rubra; assembly: GCF_002093975.1. Classification (GTDB taxonomy): domain Bacteria; phylum Actinomycetota; class Actinomycetes; order Streptosporangiales; family Streptosporangiaceae; genus Nonomuraea; species Nonomuraea rubra_A. Next base: position 22,116 of record NZ_KZ084338.1, on the reverse strand, counting down.
GACGCCCTCACCTCCCGCCACGCCGCGGTCGCCTTCAGCCTCGTCCAGTCGGCCACCGGCCGGCTCGCCCCGCTGGCCGACATCCTCGCCGCCGCCCGCGCCTGCGACGCCCTGGTCGTCGCCGACGCCAGCCAGGCCTGCGGCTGGCTGCCCGTCGACGTCACCACCGGCATCGACGCGCTGGCCTGCGCCGCCTACAAGTGGCTCATGGCCCCGCGCGGCGCCGCCTTCGGCTACCTGTCGCCCCGCCTGCGCGAGCGCATGCGCCCGCTGGCCGCCAACTGGTACGCCGGGGCCGACCGCGACAGCTCCGACTACGGCATGCCGCTGCGCCTGGCGGGCGACGCCCGCGCCTTCGACCTGTCGCCGGCCTGGTTCAGCTTCGTCGGCGCCGCGCCGGCCCTGGAACTCGTCAACCGCATCGGCGTGCCCGCCATCCACGACCACGACGTCGGCCTGGCCAACCGGCTGCGCGCCGGCCTGGGCCTGGCGCCCGGCCGCTCGGCGATCGTCACCCTGGAGGAGGCCGACCCCGAGCGGCTGCGCGCCGCCGGGGTGCGCTTTGCCGTACGGGCCGGGAAGGTACGGCTGAGCTTCCACGCCTACACCACCGCCGCCGACGTCGACCGCGCCCTGGAGGCGTTGAGGTGATCTTCCATCTGGCGCTGGAGCGCGACTGGGCGGGCGCGGGGGAGACCTACCGCGTCTCCACCCGCGGCCGCACCCTGGAGGAGGTCGGGTTCATTCACTGCAGCGCCACCCGCGCCCAGCTGGATGCCGTGGCGCGCGCCTACTACGCCGACTGCCGCGAGCCGCTGGTGGTGCTGGTGATCGACCCGGCGGGGCTGGACGTGCGCGTGGAGGGCGGCTTCCCGCACCTGTACGGGCCCCTGCCCCGCACCCATGTCACCACCGTCGTGCCGTACGCCGCACGGTTCGCCGGCTGACCGCCGCCCGCGCCGTACGCGACCCGCCGAGGCCGCTCACCGCCACCGGTTCACCCATCCTCCTGGATGCGGATCATCAGCTGGGTCACCAGCCGGTCAGGCGGTGTGGAGCGGGGATCGGACACATACACCTCGCGCACCTCCCCGGCCGGCGTGTGGCCGTGCTCGCCGATCCAGGCCAGCACGGCGTGCGCGGTCAGCGAGATCTGCTCATACGGCCCGGCATGCGTGGCCACGGCGAAGCAGCCGCCGGCCAGCACCCCGCTGTCCAGGCCGGGAAGCTCGCCGGTGAGGGGCGCGGCCAGCGTGATGGCCACCTGCTCGCCCACATCCAGCGGGAACACCCCCACCAGCGGGCCCTCCGGCACACGTCCGGCCGCCGCCAGCGCGTCGTTCAGCCTGGCCGCGGCCCGGGAGGTCACCACGCCGATCTCGACGTCGGCGCCCGCGTCCCGCACCACCGCCACCTGCCGGGCCCGCTCACGGGCCAGCCGCACCTGCGGGCGGGGCATGCCGTCGGCCAGCAGCCGCTCCAGCGTCGCCAGCATGCCGCGCCGCCGTACCAGCTCGGCCTCCATCCGGTCACGCGCCGCCCCCAGCACCCCGGCCACGTCCCCGCCCGCCAGCACCCGGCCGATGTCGGCCAGGGAGATGTCCAGCGACCGCAGCAACGCGATGGCGAGCGCGTCGCGCGCCTGGGCGGCCCGGTAGTAGCGGTAGCCGGTAGCGGGGTCGACCCGCGCGGGCCGCAGCAGGCCCAGCTCGTCGTAGTGCCGCAACTGCTTGACACTCAACCGGCACAACCGGGCGAACCGCCCGATCGGCATGATCTCCTCGTCCACCCCACCAGCATGGGCCCTCCCTCCAGGGAAGAGTCCAGCCCCGCCAACTCGGGCAGGCCCAGGTCGCGCCGGCGCGCGAGGTCCCTCAGCCGAACAGGGTGATCCCCAGCTCCAGGGCGCGATGGATGGCATCGGCGCTCTCCTGCAGGCCGGCGGCGCTCCCATCCCCGCCGAACGCGGTCACCGAGATCTGCGGATCGGTCCGCCCCAGTCGTACCTGTCGCATCCCGCTCCGCCCTCCCGCCGGTGCGGCCACCACCCCGCCTCGCCCCGGGCGGGCGCCGGGCATCACCGCTGACGGCCAGATGCGCTTGCAGCTGGCCGCCATGCCGCGATACCGGCTGGCCACAGCTTGCGGGGAGGTTCCGGCTAGCGGGAATGCCGCCCGACGCCGGCGGTGGCAGCCTGAAGCCGTGGAGTTGCGATGCCTGATCGTCGACGACAGTCCACGGTTCCTGCAGGCCGCGCGCCGGCTACTGGAGCAGCAGGGCGTGCGGGTCGTCGGCGTGGCCGCGACCGGGCACGAGGCGGTGGAGCGCGCCGGGGCGTTGCGGCCGGACGTGGCGCTGGTCGACGTCGGGCTGGGCGCGGAAAACGGCTTTGAGGTGGCCTCGCGGCTGGGCCGTACCCCGGTCATCATGATCTCCACGATGGGGGAGGAGGAGCTGGCTCCGCTGCTGGCCGGCAACCGCGCGATCGGATTCCTGCCCAAGGCCGACCTGTCGGCCGCGGCCATCGCCTGGCTGCTCAGCGCGCCTGAAGGAAGGTGAGCACGGCCAGCACCCGGCGGTGGTCGTCGCCGGCCTCGGCCAGGCCCAGCTTGGTGAGGATGCTGCGGACGTGCTTTTCCACGGTACCCTCGGTCACCCACAGCCGCCGGGCGATGCCCGCGTTGGAGCGCCCCTCGGCCATCAGCGACAGCACCTCGCGCTCCCTGGCGCTGAGCCCCTCCAGCGGGTCGTTGCGGCGCCGGGCCGCCACCAGCTCCTGCACCAGCGCCGGGTCCACGACCGAGCCGCCCTTGGCGATCCGCTGCAGCGTGTCCAGGAACTCGCCCACATCCGTCACCCGGCTCTTCAGCAGGTATCCGATGCCGCCGCCGCTGGCCAGCAGCTGCATCGCGTGCTCGGCCTCGGCGTGGGCCGATAGCACCAAGATCGCGACCTGCGGCTGGCGGGCCCGGATCTCGGCGGCCGCCTCCAGACCCTCGACGGTGTTGGTGGGCGGCATGCGAATGTCGACGATCACCAGCTCGGGCCGCCTCTCGCGCACCAGGACCAGCAGCTCCTGGGCGTCGCCGGCCCGGCCCACCACCTCCAGGCCCGAACGCTCCAGCAGGCTGGCCAGCCCCTCACGCAGCAACACATCGTCGTCGGCGACCACGACCCGCATTCCGGCCATGACTCGCATTATCGGACACACAGCACCATCGGCCACACAGCGTGGCCGGACACGTGGCCGGACAGCGCGGCCGATACACTCCGGGAATGGGCCTTGGCCGAGCCCGCGGACCCCACCCCGGCGCAGGCGGCGGCCTGACCGGGCGCGCGGTGGCCGCGGGACTCCTGCTCGCCCTGGTGGTCGGCACCGCCTTCGCCGTCCTGCTGTCCTCCATCTCCGACCTGCGCCGCTCCCAGCTACGCCAGCAGCGCTCCGCCGAAGTCCTCACCATGGCCAACCGGCTGGAACGCCTGATCATCGACATGGAGACGGGCCAGCGCGGGTTCGCCCTCACCGGTCAAGAGCAGTTCCTCCAACCCTGGCAGGCCGCCATCGCCGCCTATCCGGGCCAGATCGCCACACTGGAACGCCTGGTGGCCGACGCCCCGCAGCAGCACGCCCTGGCCCGCCGGATCGCCACCGCCGGCGCCTCCTACATCCACCACTACTCCATCCCCCTGGTGGAGGCCGCCCGCCGCGACCCGGCCACGGCCAGGAGCGTGCAGGCCGCCGCGGAGGGCAAACGCCGCATGGACGGGATGCGCGCGGACTTCGACGCCCTGGTGGCGGCCCAGCAGTCCCTGGCCCGCGCCGAGCAGCGCAGCTCCGACCAGGCGGCCCGCCGCGCGAGCGCCGCGGGACTTGGGGGCCTGATCGTCTCGCTCGCCCTCATCGCGACCTACTCCGCCTACCTCACCCGCGCGATCGCCGCACCGGTGCGCCGCGTGGCCGCCACCGCCCGACGGCTGGCAGCCGGCGACCTGGCCGCCCGCGTGCCCAGCCACGGCGCCGGCGAGATCGGCCTGCTGCAGCGCAGCTTCAACACCATGGCCGCCACGCTGGCCCGCCAGCGGACCGAGCTGGCCGCCTCCCGCTCGCGCATCGTCACCTCCGCCGACCAGGCCCGCCGCCGCATCGAACGCGACCTGCACGACGGCATCCAGCAACGCCTGGTCTCCCTCGTGCTCGACATCCGCACCGCCCAAAGCACGCTGCCTGCAGACCGGCCCCAGGTCGCCGAGCAGCTGGACCGGCTGGCCGACGGGCTCGTGGAAGCAGTCGACGAGCTGCGCGAGATCTCCCGCGGCATCCACCCGGCGATCCTGAGCGAGGCCGGGCTGGGCCCGGCCCTCAAGGCGCTGGCCCGCCGCAGCCCCATCCCGGCCGAACTGGAGGTGGAGGTACCCCGGCGGCTGCCGGAGCCGGTGGAGGTGGCCGCCTACTACGTCGTCTCCGAGGCACTGGCCAACACGGCCAAACACGCCCAGGCCACGCACGTGTCGGTACGGGCGCACGCCCGCGACGGAGTGCTGCACCTGCAGGTGCGCGACGACGGCGTCGGCGGCGCATCAGCCGAGGAAGGCTCCGGCCTGGTCGGGCTCGCGGACCGGGTGGAGGCGCTGGAGGGCACCCTGACCGTGCTCAGCCCGCCCGGACAGGGCACCACGCTCCTTGCCGCCCTGCCGTACGCAGGCCGATGACCTCCCCAGGCGGCCGCAAACCCGGCCTGATTCCGGCCAGCCGGTAGTCACGATGGCCGCTGCCCGGGCAGACACCCGCCACCGCGCCCGCCCATCCTGAACCTGTGGAGCCGGATGGGAGCTCACCCGCACCCTCGGCAGCCCGCGGCGCCCGGAAGGAGCACAAGGTGACCTCACTGCCGATCGACCACGCCAACGCCGCCCCACCCGTGTGGACCCAGCCGCCCCGCACCGGCCCCAGCTGGATCCGGATCCTGCTGGGCGGCTCGGCGCTGTGGATGGCCAGCGTGGTGGTCACCTTCGCCACCCGCAACGCCAACCTGGTCCCCACCATCATCCTGGCCGGCAGCTTCCTGGTGCCGGTCACCTTCGTCGCCTACGCCTTCCGGCGCGCCGACCCCGTGGTGACCGGGCAGCGGGTCTTCGCCGCCTTCGTCTACGGCGGCGCGGTCGGCGTGCTGGGCGCCTCAGTCCTGGAATCGGTGCTGCTGGCGCACGCGTCGGGATGGGCCTACCTGCAGGTCGGACTCATCGAGGAAGCGGTCAAGCTGGCCGTGCTGTGGCTGATGGCCCGCCGCCTGCCGGCCTACACCGCGCGGGACGGCATGGTGCTCGGCGCGGCCGTCGGGTTCGGCTTCGCCGCCTTCGAAAGCGCCGGCTACGCCTTCAACGCGCTGTTCACCTCCAGCGGCCTGTCGCTGCTGAACCTGGTGGAGACCGAGGCGCTGCGCGCGGTGCTGGCCCCGCTCGGGCACGGGCTGTGGACCGCCCTGCTGGGCGGGGCGCTGTTCGCCACCGCCGCGCGCACCCGCAGCGGCCGGCCACGCCTGCGTGCCCCGGTCATCGGCTGGTATCTGCTGGTGGTGCTGCTGCACGCCTTCTGGGACGCCTCCCACACCATCGCCCTGTGGCTGATGTGGGTCCTGACCGGCACGCCGGCTCAGTGGACGGTCCTGGGGCTGGGGGAACTGCCCGATGTGACGCAGACGCAGGTGCACCTGTTCACGCTGCTGAGCTGGGGCCTGCTGGTGGCCGACGGGCTGGTCGGCCTGATGGTGCTCCTGGTGCGGTGGATTCCGGCCAACCGCAGACCGCTCGCGAGGGCACGCGCGGGCAAGGCTGTGCCATGAGGAGAACCCGCAACGACGCGACCAGCCGGCACCGCCTGCCGTGTTCGGCGACCAGCAGGCCCCCGAAGCGGCGCGGAGCCAGGCCGCGGACCCCAAATGCTGGCGGGCGCTGATGGTGACGCAACTGGCGGCGTTCATGGTGCTGCTGGATGTCAGCATCGCCAACGTCGCCCTGCCCTCCATCCAACGCGACCTCGCCGTACAGTCGGCCACCGCCCAGTGGGCGGTCTCCGGCTATGCGCTGGCGTTGGGCCTGACGCTGGGGCCCGCCGGGCGGCTGGGCGACTCCTTCGGGCGGCGGCGCATGTTCATCCTGGCCCTGGCCGCCTTCACGATCACCAGCGCGCTTACCGGCGCCGCACCCAGGACGCCTTTGCTGATCGCCGCCCGGCTGCTGCCCGGCACGGCTGTGGTGGCTGTGGGTGGCGGCGGTGCTCCTGCTGGCCGCCTTCGCCGCATGGGAGGGCCGCACCGTACGGCGGGGCCGCCCGCCGCTGCTGGACCCGCGGCTGCGGCACACCCCCTTCGCCTTTGGCGCGGCGGTTTCCGCCTTGGCCGCCAGCCGTCTGGTGGCCCGGCTGGGCCGCCCGCGCAGTCACACCCCACACCTGCGGGTGGCTACTCGCGCTGCAACTACTTGCACAGCACCCGTTCCACCCGCCGTGCCGCGAACCACAACCCCGCCGCCACCATCACCAGCAAATACGCCGCATGCCCGGCCAGCGCCCACTCCACCTGCCCCAGCGTCAGCCCCCGCACCAGCTCCACCGCGTGATACAGCGGCGTGGCCACCACCACCGCCTCCAGCACCGGCGGATAGTCCTGCACCGGCGCGAACGTGCCGGAGAACAAAAACAGCGAAAACTGCGCCGCCGTCATCACATCGAAGTCCTGCCAGCCCCGCATCAACGTCGAGGCCGCCATCCCCACCGCGCCGAAGGCCAGCCCCACCAGCAACGTCGCCGGGAACGCCGCCAGCGCCCACCACGGCCCGGCCAGCCCGAAGGCCACCATCACCCCCAAGAACACCGCCGTGTAGAAGGCGCTGCGCACCATCGCCCAGCTCAGCTCCCCAAGCGCCACCTCAAAAGGCCGCACCGGCGTCGCCAAGATCGCCTCAAAGGTCCTGGCGTAACGCAGCTTGAAGAAGAAGTTGAACGTCGTCTCCGCCAGCGCCCCGTTCATCGCCGAGGCGGCCAGCATCGCCGGCGCCACGAACACCGCATACGTCACCACCTGCCCATCACCCAGCGGGATCCGCCCGACCAGCGCCCCCACGCCCACGCCGATCGACAGCAGATACAGCAGCGGCTCGAAGAACCCCGACACCAGCACCAGCCAATACGACGGCCCCGAGCGCAGCGCCGCCACATTGCGGCCGGTCACCGCCAGCACCCGCCCCGGCGAGACCCGCCGCACCACCCACGACGCCACCGCAGTGGTCACCATCACCCAGCCCCTTTTCGCTCTTCCACTCCCACAGCGGGCTCAGTCGCGCAGCCGCCTGCGGAAAGCCGCCGAGGCCCACCACCATCCCGCGGCGGCCACCGCCACCAGCACCCCCGCATGCGCCCACACCGGCCACGGCGGCTCCTGGCCCAGCGTCGCCGCCCGGCACAACGCCACCCCGTGCCACAGCGGCGAGACATAAGCCGCCACCTTCCAGCCGCCCATCTGCTCCACCGGGAAGAACACCCCGGAGAACAACGTGGCCGGGATCATCACGAACCGAAACAGCAACGCGAAATAGCTGTCATGGTCGATGCTGGCCGCGAACGCCGTCACCGGCGCCGCCGTCGCCACCGTCAGCAAGGCCGCCACCAGCGGCGTGGCCAGCGCCCACGGCGAGGCCAGCACGCCGAACCACACCACCACGGCCATGAACACCGCCACCGCGATCACACCGCGGACCACCAGATACAGCAGCCAGCCCCGCAGCATGTCGCCGATCGACACCCGCGTGGCATACATCGCATGCGAGGACCTGGTCCACTTGAACGACCCCAGCACCCCATAGGTCGACTCGCCCACCGCCATCTGGAACGCCGTGGAGGCCAGCACGCCCGGCACGATCCACGCCGCGTACGGCACGCCCTCCAGGCTGCCCACATACTGGCCCACGCCCAGCCCGATGCTGGCCAGGAACAACAGCGGCAACGCGAAGGAGGAGAACACCGAGGCCCGCCACAGCCGCTTGTAGAGCACCATGTAGCGCTCGAACACCGCATACGTCGGATGCGCCGTCAGCGCCGTCACCCCGCCGGCCATCAGTCCACCAACGTCCGGCCGGTCAGGTGCAGGAACACATCCTCCAGCGTCGAGCGCCGCACCAGCACCGAGGAGGGCGTCAACCCCCGCCGGTGCACCTCCGCGACCGCCTCGTCCCCGTCCTTGGCATACAGCAGGATCCGGTCCGGCAGCGGGTCGACGCGGTCACCCACCCCCTCCAGCCGCGGCACATACCCGGCCAGCTCCTCCAGCCCGAAGCGCAGCTCCACCACCTCCGGCGAGGAGTAGTCCTCGATCAGCCGGCGCGGCGACCCCTCGGCCACGATCCGCCCGCCGTCCATGACCACCAGCCGGTCGCACAGCTGCTCGGCCTCGTCCATGTAGTGCGTCGTCAGCACCAGCGTCACCCCCTGCTGCTTGAGCCGGAACAACCGCTCCCACAGCAGGTGACGCGCCTGCGGATCCAGCCCCGTCGTCGGCTCGTCCAGCAGCACCAGCTCCGGATCGTTGACCATCGCCCGCGCGATCGTCAGCCGCCGCTTCATCCCGCCCGACAACGGCTCCACCAGGCTGGAGGCCTTCTCGGTCAGCTGCGCGAACTCCAGCAGCTCACCCGCCTTCCGCCGCGCCTCCGCCCGCGACAACCCGAAATACCGGGCATAGGTCGTCAGGTTCTCCCACACCGTCAAATCCGGGTCGAGGTTGTCCAGCTGCGGGCACACCCCCAGCCGCGCCCGGATCGCCGGCCCCTCACGCACCGGATCACGCCCCAGGATCCGCAGCTCACCCGCCGACGGCATGGACACACAACTGATCATCCGCATCGTCGAGGACTTGCCCGCACCGTTGGGCCCCAGGAACCCGAACGCCTCCCCGGGTTGCACCTCCAGGTCGATCCCGTCCACCGCCGTGAACGACCCGAAGCGTTTGACCAGCCCACGGGCATAGATAAGTGGTTGCACGCGCCCGACCCTAACCGGCGCCACCGACACTTCCGCAACCGGTTAAACCGCCACCGGGGACGGCCCAGCCGTACCGCTCAACGCCACCATGGTGAAGGCCACAATGTCCCCATGGACCCCCGAGCAGCAGCCCAGCGCTTCGCCGACACCTGGCAGCACGGCTGGGCCCGCCACGACGTCGAGACGATCCTCACCCTGTACGCCGAGGACGCCGTGCACACCTCGATGCCGTTCCGCACCCCGCACACCGGCACATCCCAGATCGCCGACTACCTGCGCCGGTCCTTCCAGACCGAGACCGATCCGCAGGTCACCTTCTCGCCCCCGCTCGTCGACGGCCCCCACGCCGCCATCGAATACCGCGTCACCACGCCCACCACCAGGCTCGCCGGCTGCGTCTTCGTCACCTTCGACGCCGACGGCCTGGCCGTGCGCACCCGCGACTACTGGCACGAAGCCCCGGCCGGCTGAAACCGGCCGGGGCGGGCAGCCCGCTCAGCGCACCACGGGAACGACCGGGCGCACCTGACCCGCCACCGGATCCGCCACGGGAGCCACCGCGGGCCCTCCCATGGGTGCGGCCATGGGACGCGCCATCGGCTGCACCTCCTCGGCCACCTCCGGCCGGTGCGGCACGCACCCGCCACGGCAGTAGCCGTTCGTCACGATCAGCCGACCGCGCAGCGGCGTGTAGGCGTCCGGACCCGATGCCGGCAAGACCCCCCGACACACCTGGCACAAGACCGCGTCGTTCCCCACGTGTGCTCCCTTATCCGGGTGTAGCTACTGCCGATCACCCTAAATGCGAACATCACTGATGCGTCACAACTTCCACTACCCGTCAAGACCCTCGTCAGGAACCCACCCCACGGCAAAGATCGCCTCCAGAACCACATCCGCATTCACCTCTCACACCGACAAACCCCACCACAATCGGCACTTCATTCCCTCACTCAGCAATTCGCCATATTCGTTACACCCCATCGCAAGCCCTCCGCACACCGAGCACACCGTGACGAACAGCACACCCCAGACCGGCAGGGCAGGGGAGAGCAAGACCACAGCCACCCGTGACACACCGTCACCAAGCGCACACCCGCCGACGCCCACCCAGGCCGACAGCAGGTGAGGAGCCCCTTGAATTCGGGACACGCAGGGAAAGCGGCCAAGGACACCACGGCGCCACGAGACGGGGGAGAGGGGACAGAGAAGATCATTCCCGATGCGCCGCCGCCACGCCGCCGCCGCACCCGGGGGAGAAGAGCACCAGACTCAACACCGCAAAGAGCCTTCGGGACGACCTTCCACCACCCGCCACCTGAACCCTCACAACCAGCCCCACGACACCCCCCGCCAACACGACCAGGCTCCCACCGCAGACCAGCGGGGGAGAGGCCCGCCCCTTGACCACACCCGGCCACCCCGTGACCGATTCCTGCAAGACACCACCCGGCCCGCCGCCCCACGATGACCCCATGACCATCGACATCACCGCCGCCGAAGCCTTCATGGCCACCCACGCCCGCCTGCTCGACCGCCGCCGCCTGGACCTGCTGCTCCACCACACCGACCCCGCCGGCACCCTGGCCGCCCTCGACGCCTACCGCAACCCCGACGGCGGCTACGGCTGGGGCCTGGAACCCGACCTGCGCTCCCCGGAAAGCCAGCCCGGCGCCGCCCTGCACGCCTTCGAAACCTTCCACGACATCGCCCCGGCCACCGCACCCCAGGCCACCGCCCTGTGCGACTGGCTGGAGTCCATCACCCTGCCCGACGGCGGCCTGCCCTTCGCCCTCCCGCTGACCACCACCGCCGGCACCGCCCCCTGGTGGCAGGGCGCCGACCCCGCCGCCTCCGCCCTGCAGATCACCGCCGTCACCGCGGCCGCCGCCTGGCGCCTCGCCGCCCACGACCCGGCCGTGGCCGCCCACCCCTGGCTGGAGCGCGCCACCCGCTACTGCCTGCGCGCCATCGACGCCATCGACCGGCGCCCCGCCGCCTACGTCCTGGCCTTCGCCATCGGCTTCCTGGACGCCCACCTGACATCCGCCGCCACCGCCCACCCCCAGGCCACCGGCCTGCTCGAGCGCCTGGGCGCCTACCTGCCGCCCGACGGCCGCCTCCCGGTCGAAGGCGGCACCGAACACGAGGCGCTCCACCCGCTGGACTTCGCGCCCGAGCCCGGCCGTCCCGCGCGCACCCTGCTGAAGCAGCAGCTGATCGACGCCGACCTGGAACGGCTGGCCGGACTGCAGCAAGACGACGGCGGCTGGGTCGTCGACTACGCCAGGATCTCGCCGGCCGGGGCACTGGAGTGGAGGGGCTATGCCACCGTCCGGGCGATCACGATCCTGCGCGCCAACCGCTACTTGACATAATGTACATTATCGAGCAAAAAGACGATCATGTACGGCGCAGCACCCGCACCTGTGATGCAACCCGCGAGGCTCGCAGTACGGCAAGAGCACCGCAACCACCGGCCCACACCGCCCACACGGCCGCATCGCCACGCGGCCCGCATCGCCACGCGGCCCGGCCTGGCCACCCGAGCCCGCGCACCCAACGCCGTCGGCCACACAGGCCAGGCCGTCGACGTCGTCCGCGGCGAACCGGAATGGGCTGCCGGCAGGCCGAATCGTTCGTCCGCAGCCTGTGACGCTCCCATGCCGCCACCTGCCTATACCGCCATCCGAAACCCGCCACACCGCCCGCAACTCCCGCCTGCGGCAACCCGGCACCCACACCCGCGAAAAAACCGGCGAAAACACCCCCGACAAAGCCGCCGCGAAAACCTCGGAAACGCCGCAACCGCGCCGCAAACCGCCGGAAATGCCCTCTGACTGCCGGCCGTCCCACAGCGCTACCATCGAGGCATGCCGAGCCTGGCGATCAACACCACAGGCCTGATCCTGCTCACCATCCTCGTCACGGCCCTGATCATCGCGGTGATCATCGGGGCCGTGCGGTTCACCCAGCATCCCCGCAACCATCTCACCCCCAACCCCGACGTCCTCGACCAGGCTCGCGAGCTGAAAGCCAACGGCCAGATCCAGGACGCGGTGTTCTTGGTGCGCGGCGAAACCGGTATGAGCCATCGGGCCGCCGTCCGTTTTGTCCGCCGCCTCTGACCCGTCACCGTGCGAAATATCCCATACCAGACAGAAGGTGAATTCTGTCTGGTATGGGATTAACGCGACTTTCCCTGCCGCATCGGGCACTCGCGGGCCGCCTCACCCCCGCGGAAAACCCTGCACTCCCGGCGACCCGAGCCGGCGCGACCTTGATCGCATCCCATACCGCATCCCATACCGGGCCGCCGGGAATGCGCCTGGGCGATGCCGCCGGCCCTCCCCCCCGCCCCGCCGTACACCTCGGGCGTCCGGCGCGCGGGCGGCACGGCCGGTCGGTTTCAGAAGGTGAGCTCGGCGGCCTGCCGGATGCGGTGCAGCCGTTCCTGGCACAGGCTCGTGTCGGTGCCGCTCACGACCGCGTATCCGGCGGGCAGGTGCGCCTGGGCAGGGTCGGGGCGGGCGGGGTCTGTGGGTGGGCGCCATACCAGGCGGTCGAGGCCGGGCATGGCGCCGATTTCCTGTTCGACTTCCTCGGCGGTGCGCAGCGGGGGGTAGAGCAGTCCGGCGGCGGCGACGCGGCAGCGCAGCTGGGACAGTTCGAAGGGGCTGGCGGTGAGGACGGTGAGGACGGCGCGGGTCAGGTCCATGCCGGTGGCCGATTCCACCAGGTGGCACAGCAGGTCGGTGCCGCAGCTGGGGTCGGCGTCGAGGACGTGGAGGGGGCCGCCGGGCGGCAGGTGGAGGGTGATGTGGGTCAGGCCGTTTTCCAGGCCGATGGCGGTGGCGGCGCGGGTGAGCAGGGTTTGGACGTTCTTGTCGCGGACCCAGGGGTCGTCGCCGTCGACGATGTAGGTGCCGGGCATGCCGGGGTGGTGGGGGTGGGGCAGGATGCGGGCCAGGGCGAGGAGCATGGTGCGGCCTTGGCAGGTCAGGCAGAGGGCGATGGCGCGGTGTCCGGGTGGCAGGGGTTCGAGGAGGACCTGGCCGGAGCCGACGCGGTCGGCGGCTTGGGCGGCGGCGAGGGCTTGGGGGATGTGGGCGGGGGTGGTGGCGATGGGTGGCAGGAAGCCGTGGTGGGGGCAGCGGGGGCTGATGAGCAGGGGGAAGCCGATGGTGGCGGCGGCTGCGGCGGCGGCTGCCGGGGTGGCGGCGGGGATGAGGGGNGGGGTGGTGGCGATGGGTGGCAGGAAGCCGTGGTGGGGGCGGGGGGGGCTGATGAGCAGGGGGAAGCCGATGGTGGCGGCGGCTGCGGCGGCGGCTGCCGGGGTGGCGGCGGGGATGAGGGGTGTGGTGGGGGCGATGCCGGCGGTGCGCAGGGCGTCGATGAGGCGCCAGCGGTCGCGCATGACGGCTAGGGCGGTGACGCCGTGTCCGGGCAGGCCGAGGGTTTTGGCGACGGCGGCGACGAGGGGGGTGAGCTGGTCGTCGAAGGTGGTGATGCCGGCGAGGGGTTCGTCGTGGCGGATGGTGTCGAGGGCGGCCAGGGCGGCTTGGGTGGTGAGTTCGGGGACGACGAGGCGTTGGATGAGGTGGCGGGAGGGGCTGGGGGTTTGGCCGTCGTCGAGGAGGATGAGGGGGCGGGTCAGGGCGAGTTGGTCGATCTGGTCGCCGGTGTCGATGGGTGGGGGGAAGCGCCAGGGGGTGCCGGGGTGGCCTCCGATCAGCACGACGGTGTCGGTCGTCGTCAGCTGGTGCCCGTGGCCGGGTTGGGCTCGGGTGGAGCCCAGGCGGGCGGGTGGCGGCTCGGGGGGAACCGGCATGTATGGGGTGGCCTTTCTTTGTGGTGTCCGGCGCGGGTGAATGTGGGGTTTGTTCGCTTTGTGTGCGTGGTGCGGTCAGAGCCTAAGGATGGATGTCGGTTGTTGTCAGCCGTCTGGCGGTAAATGGGTTGCTTGCTTTGGTTGGTGGGGTCTTTTGCGCTGGTGGGCTGTGGGAATAGGGGCGGCCGCAATCGGGTGTGGCGGGGGTGACGGCCAGATGGGCGGTGCCGAATTGCGTTCCATTCGGGTGGTGGTGAACGGCTTATTTTCCCGATGGCGGAGGAATGGATGGCGTCGTGGCGGGAAGAGGGCCCGCTCGGTGGGTCTCCGGTGGCTGCGGCTCCCCCACCCGCCTGACCTGGCGATCTCATATGTGAGATATGGTTGCTCGCTATGGGGGACGACTACCTGGGCCGGATCGGCCGGTTGATCCGTGACGCCCGCCAGCATCGCGGGTGGACGCAGCTGCAGCTCGCCGAGGCGTTGGGCACCAGCCAGAGCGCGGTCAACCGGATCGAGCGGGGCAACCAGAACATCAGCCTTGAGATGATCGCCCGTATCGGTGAGGCGCTGGACAGTGAGATCGTGTCGCTGGGGTATCCGGGGCCGATGCATCTGCGGGTGGTGGGCGGGCGTCGCCTGTCGGGCAGCATCGACGTGCGCACCTCCAAGAACGCGTGTGTGGCGTTGTTGTGCGCGTCGCTGCTGAACGCGGGCCGGACGATCCTGCGGGGTGTGGCGCGCATCGAGGAGGTCTACCGCATCCTGGAGGTTCTGGCGTCGATCGGGGTGAAGGCGCGGTGGATCAACGGGGGCGATCTGGAGATCGTGCCGCCGTCGCGGCTGGAGCTGGAGGCGATGGACACCGCGGCGGCTCGCCGTACCCGCAGCGTGCTGATGTTCCTGGGGCCGCTCATGCACCGCACCGACGCCTTCACCATCCCGTACGCCGGGGGCTGTGATCTGGGCACGCGCACGGTGCAGCCGCACATGACGGCGTTGCGGCATTTCGGGCTGGAGGTGACGGCCACCGGCGGGTTCTATCACGCGATGGTGCGGCGGGGGGTGTCTCCTTCGCGGGCGATCGTGCTGACCGAGCGGGGCGACACGGTGACGGAGAACGCGCTGATGGCGGCGGCGCGGCACGACGGGGTGACGGTGATCCGCAACGCCTCCTCCAACTACATGGTGCAGGATCTGTGCTTCTTCCTGGAGGAGCTGGGGGTGCGGGTGGAGGGCATCGGCACCACGACGCTGACGGTGTACGGGGTGCCGCACATCGACCGGGATGTGGACTACTCCCCCAGTGAGGATCCGGTGGAGGCGATGAGCCTGGTGGCGGCGGCGGTGGTGACCTCCTCGGAGCTGACGGTGTGCCGGGTGCCGGTGGAGTTTTTGGAGATCGAGCTGGCGGTGCTGGAGGAGATGGGGCTGGAGTGCGACCGGGGGCCGGAGTATGCGGCGGCCAACGGCCGTACCCGGCTGGTGGATCTGACGGTGCGGCCCTCCAAGCTGCGCTCCCCCATCGACAAGATCCATCCGATGCCGTTTCCGGGGCTCAACATCGACAATGTGCCGTTTTTCGCGGCGATCGCGGCTTCGGCGGAGGGGTCGACGCTGATCCACGACTGGGTGTATGACAATCGGGCGATCTATCTGACGGAGCTGACGCGGCTGGGGGCGTCGGTCAAGCTGCTGGATCCGCATCGGGTGCTGGTGGAGGGGCCGACGCGGTGGCGGTCGGCGGAGATGATGTGCCCGCCGGCGTTGCGTCCGGCGGTGGTGGTGCTGCTGGCGATGCTGGCGGCGGAGGGCACCTCGGTGTTGCGGAACGTGTATGTGATCAATCGGGGGTATGAGGATCTGGCCGAGCGGCTCAACGCCGTGGGGGCGCGGATCGAGACGTTCCGCGACATCTAGCCGTCGGGGCCGGCGCTACCCGTGGTGGGTGGTGTGGGTGGTGATCGTGCGGGGCGTCTGGTTTTCGGTGCCGGGCGCCACGATCACGAATTGCCCCATCATGCCGGAGTCTTCGTGCCGCAGGATGTGGCAGTGGTACATGTACGGCGTGGCCGGGTCGGTGAAGCGGCCGAACTGGACGGCCAGCCGTACGGTGCTCTTGGGCGGCACGTAGACGGTGTCCTTGTGGCCGCTCGCGTAGGCGGGCGGCTTGTTCCCGTTCACGTCGAGCACCTGGAAGGCCACCTCGTGGATGTGGAAGTTGTGGGCGGTGCCCGCCGACAAAAACAGCGCCTGGGCGATCTGCTCGATGTCCTGGCCGTCGGAGAACCTCCTGAGCACCTCCAGCTCGCGTGGCTTGAGCGGGCTGTCGGCCGCCCCGAGTGCCGCCACGGCGAGCTGGGGGTCGATCACTTGTTCGCCGGCCGCGACCTTCCTGATCGCGTCGGCCAGCTGGTCGGGCGGGGCGTGCTTGACCAGGAACCCGGACGCCTGGGCGGCGAAGGCCCTGCGGACGTTGGCGGGGCGGGCGAAGCTCGTCACGACCAGCACCCGGCATCGCGGCAGCCGCCTGCGCAGCTCGGCTGTGGCGGTGAGCCCGTCGAGGCCGGGCAGTTCGACGTCGATCACCGCCACGTCGGGCTCATGCTCCAGCGCCGCCGGCAGGATCTGGTCGCCGGCCGCCGCCTGCGCGACCACCGTGATGTCGGGTTCGAGCTCCAGCAGCGCGACCAGTGCGCCGCGGACCATGTGCATGTCCTCGGCGAGCAGCACCCGGATCATCGACCGCCCCCACTCCCCCGACGTCACGTGCGTCCCATTTCTACCATCTCGGGAGATCCTCATTGTGGATCATGAAGGGTTCGCGCACGGGGCTGGATGGCGGGCGGGCGGAAAGTGTCGGCGGGGGCCGCTAGCGTGATCGCATCCGTGTGAGGGTGCGAGCGTGAAGGGGGTTGGGGTGCGGCCCGCGGAGCTGAAGCGGCTGACGGTGGCCGAGGCTGCCGACCGGTATGGGGAGTTGGTGCGGGCCAAGGTGGTCACGGGGGCGTTGTCGCCGGCCACGGCGGAGGTGTATGCGCGGGATGTGGCGACCTTCGTGGCGCTGGCCGGTCCGGATACGGTGCTGGACGACCTGACCGGGGAGGACGTTGATGCGATCTTGCTGGCGTTCGCGCGCAAGCCCGACGGCCGGCGGGCGGCGCCACAGACCGGGACGCAGGCAGGGTCACAGGTGGGGGCGCAGGCGCAGAGCGCGGCCTCGCAGGCGCGTTTTCGCCGGTCGGTCTCGGCGTTGTTCAAGCATGCGACGCTGGCGGGGTGGGTGCAGCTCAACCCGATGGCGCTGGCGACGGTGACGGCCCGGGAGCGGGGCGGGCTGCGGGCGGAGCGGCGGGCGCTGACGCGGGAGCAGGCGCGGGGGTTGCTGGAGGCGGCCAGGGCGCTGGAGCCGGAGCCGGGCCGGCGGCGTGACCAGCGCACCGAGATGCGCGATGCGCTGATCGTGGTGTTGCTGACCGTGGTGGGGCCGCGGGTGTCGGAGCTGGTGCGGGCCAACGTGGAGGACTTCTACGTCAACGACGGGGTGCGCTATTGGCGGATCTTCGGCAAGGGCGGGCGCACGCGGGATGTGCCCCTCCCCCAGGATGTGGCGGCGATGCTGGACGCCTATCTGGCGCGGGGGCGGCCGCGGACGCGTGAGAAGGCGTTGCTGCTGTCGTGGCGGGGGCGGCGGCTGGCGCGCGGCGATGTGCAGGCGGTGATCGACCGGGTGGTGCGGCGGGTGGATCCGGCGCGGCGGCGGTCGGTGACGCCGCACGGGCTGCGGCACACCACGGCGACGCATCTGCTGGCCGATGCGGTCGACATGGACGCGGTGCGCCGGGTGCTGGGGCACGGGGATCTGTCGACGCTGGGCCGTTACCGCGATGAGCTGCCGGGTGAGCTGGAGGTGGCGATGCGGTCCCATCCGCTGCTGCGCCCCGCCCGCCCGGCCGAATGAGCTTGCGGCCCGCCGCGGATCACCGTCACCGGGCCGTCACCGGGCCGTCACCGGGCCGTCACCGGGTGGTCGGCGGGGGCCAGGCGCAGGGCCAGGTGGTCCAGGGAGACGTCCAGCACCTCGGCCAGGGCGGCGATGGTGAAGAAAGCCGGGGTGGCGATGCGCCCGGTTTCGATCTTGCGGAGGGTTTCGGCCGACATGCCGGCGGCGGCGGCGACCTCGGCGATGCTGCGCTCGCCGCGGGCCTGGCGCAGCAGGCGGCCCAGTTGCTGGCCGCGGTGCCGTTCCTGCGGGGTCATCGGGGGTCGCACCATGGCCCCCAGTCTAGCCGTCCGGTATAAAAATACCGGTATAGTGATCGGCATGGTGGAGCTGAAGACGACCGGCGAGATCCAGGCGATGCGCGCGGCCGGCCAGGTGGTGGCCCGCGCCCTGGCCGCCGTCCGCGACCAGGCCCGGATCGGCACGACGCTGTTGCAGCTGGACGACGTGGCCCGCACGGTGATCGCCGAGGCGGGCGCGACCTCGGCGTTCCTGCACTACCAGCCGCATTTCGCGCCCGTGCCGTTCCCCGCGGTGGTATGCGCCTCGGTCAACGACGCCATCGTGCACGGTGTCCCCACCGGCTACCGCCTGCGCGACGGCGACCTGGTCAGCGTCGACTTCGGCGTCTACCTGGACGGCTGGGCCGCCGACGCCGCCGTCAGCTTCACCGTCGGCACGCCCCGCCCGGGCGACCGCCGGCTGATCGGCGACACCCTGGCGGCCCTGCACGCCGCCCTGGAGGCGGCCGTACCGGGAGCCCGCCTGGGCGATGTGTCCCACGCCATCGGCCAGGCCGCCGCGGCCGGCGGGTACGGCGTGCCGCCGGACTTCGGCGGCCACGGCATCGGCCGCCACATGCACGAGGACCCCCAGGTGCCCAACCGGGGCCGGCCCGGCCGCGGCCTGGTGCTGCGCCCCGGCCTGGTGCTGGCGATCGAGCCGATGTTCACCGCCGGCGGCTCGGGCCGCTACCGCGTGGACGCCGACGGCTGGACGCTGCGCACCGGCGACGGCAGCCGCGCCGCCCACTGGGAGCACACCGTGGCCGTCACCGACGACGGCCCCCTGCTGCTCACCACCCCTTGACCGGCCGGCTTGCGCCTCACGCGACGTGAGGGTGCAGGGTGGAAGGCATGAGCTTTTCGGTCGGGCAGGTCTCCAGGCTGGCCGGGATCACCGTGCGCACCCTGCACCACTACGACGAGATCGGGCTGCTGGTGCCCAGCGAGCGCACCCGCTCGGGCTACCGCCGCTACACCGACGCCGACCTGCTGCGGCTGCAGCAGATCCTGTTCTACCGCGAGCTGGACTTCGGCCTGGAGGAGATCGCCGTCATCCTGGACGACCCGGCCACCGACGAGCTGACCCACCTGCGCCGCCAGCACGAGCTGCTCACCGGCAAGGCCCGGCGGATCGAGCGCCTGCTGCAGGCGGTGGAGGCCGCCATGCAGGCCCGCCAGCTGCACATCAGCCTCACCCCCGAGGAACGCTTTGAGGTCTTCGGCGACTTTCGTCCCGAGGACCACGATCCGGAGGTACGGCGCCGCTGGGGCCACGGCTCCCGCTACGCCGACAGCATGCGCCGCGTCGCCTCCTACACCAAGGGCGACTGGCTGCAGCTCAAGGCCGAGGCCCAGGGCATCACCGCCGATCTGGTGGCCGCGCTGAAGGCCGGGCTGCCGGCCGACGACGCGCGCGTGATGGACCTGGCCGAACGGCACCGCGCCCACATCACCCGCTGGTTCTACGACTGCGGCTACGACATCCACCAGGGGCTGGGCGAGTTGTATGTGACCGATCCCCGCTTCACCGCCACGCTGGACGCCGCCGCGCCGGGCCTGGCCGCCTACCTGCGCCAGGCGATCATCGCCAATGCCGGGCGAGCCAGTCGCGCAGCAGGGCGGTGACCTGCCCGGGGCGTTCCACGGGCGGCAGGTGGCCGGTGTCGGGCAGGTCGATGAGGACCGCGCCGGGGATGCCGGCGGCCAGCAGGCCCGAGACCTCCTGGATGCCCGGCACGTCCTCCAGCCCATTGATCACCAGGGTGGGGGCGGTGATCTCGCCCAGCCGCCCGGCGGCCGGCAGGGCCTGCTCGGGTACCGGCGGGCGGCTCCACTCGCGGGCGAACACCCCGCGCAGCATGTCGACCGCCAGCTCCCACACCGCCGCCTCCAGGTCGGCCTCGCCGCGGCCGGGGCCGGCCACCTGCCAGCGGGCGTGGGCCCGGGCGAAGGCCTCCACATCGGCCGGGTCGACCACGGCGGCGCCGCCGGTGCGGTAGGCGGCCAGCCGTTCGGCCGGGATGCTGGCGTGGACGCGCTCGCGCGCCTGGGCGATCATCTCCTCCGGCCAGCGGTGTCCCGACAGGCCCGAGCAGATCAGCACCAGGGCGGCCACCCGGTCCGGCGCGGCCAGCGCCGCCTCCAGCGCATACGAGCCGCCCATCGAGCAGCCCACCAGCGCCGCCCGCGCCACGCCCAGGCCGTCCATGAGCCGCAGCAGGTCCCGATGGTGGCACACCGGCCCCGCCGGATCCTCAGACTCGCCCCGGCCGCGCCAGTCGTAGCGGATCACCCGGTGCGTGGCCGCCAGGGCGGCCATCTGGTGGTCCCACATGCGCCGGTCGGCGATGCCGGCGTGGACGAACACCACCGCCGGGCCCTGCCCGGCCTCCTCGTAGGCCAGTCCGTCGATCTTTCCCACGGGCCCGACCCTAGCCCCAATGCCGGGTAGTTAAGAGAGGCTGTGGGCTGTCAAGCAGAACGGAGATCCGGTAGAACGGGTGATCTTCCACAACCATCCGTCTGAAACTGGATCTCCGTTGAGTACTGAGTCTGCCAGCTCCGCACTGTCCTCGGCTATCTGCGTGTCCACCCGGCAGGTGTTATCGGCTATCGGCGGCCGGGCCGTTTGCCCCCGGCCATGTCGGCGAGTTGACCAGGTTCCTGCCGTTCGAACTGGTCGATGCGGTGCTGGAGGAGACGCGGGCGGTCCAGCGGCGGCTTCGCAGGCTCCCATCCCGGGTCGGGGTCTACTTCCTGCTGGCCCTGGCCTTGTTTCCCGATCTGGGATACCGGCGCGTGTGGGACAAGCTGGTGGCTGGTTTGCCGGCGGGGGCGCCGGCTCCCTCGGCCAAGGCCTTGCGCGACGTGCGGCGCCGTGTCGGGGTCCCCGCGATGCGGGAGCTGTTCCAGATCGTCGCCGGGCCGCTGGCCCAGCCACGGACGCCGGGGACGCGGTTCGGGCGATGGCGGACGGTGTCGTTTGATGGGTGCTCCTCCATCAAGGCACCCGACACCGCCTCCAACATCGGCTGGCTGCGTAAGGCCAAGGCCGCACGCGGTGTGACCGGCTATCCGATGGTGCAGCTGATGACGCTGGTCGAGACCGGCACGCGCGGCCTGATCGGCGCGGTGCTCGGACCGGTCACCGGGGAAGCCGTGCGCGCTAAACACCTGGTCGGCCTGCTGGGCGGGGACATGCTGGTGCTGGCCGATCGGGCCTTCGACGACACCGATCTGATGGAGAAGGTGAAGGCCGCCGGGGCGGGCTTTTTGATCCGGCTGAGTTCCACCCGCAAGCCCCCGCACCTGCTGCCCCTCGACGATGGCACCCACCTGGCCCGCATCGGCACCCTCACGGTCCGGATCATCACCGCTGAGCTGACGGTGACCTGCAGTGACGGCACCGCCTGGACCGGCCGCTATCGATGGGCGACCACCCTGCTCGACCATCGCCGCTACCCTGCCCGCGCGTTGATCCACCTGTACCACGAACGGTGGGAACACGAGGTTGCCTACCTCGCCCTGCGCCACACCCTCCTGCACGGGCGGGTCCTGCGCTCGGGCGATCCAACCGGTCTGGAGCAGGAAATCTGGGCGCTGCTGACCACCTACCAACTCCTGCGCACGGCGATGGTGAACGCCGTCGAACAGGCCGGCGGCATCAACCCCGACCGGGCCGGCTTCACCGTCGCCCTGACCACCGCCCAAAATCTGCTGATCAACGCCGGGAACATCATCGACGACCTCGACCCCATCGGCCAGATCGGCCGTGCCGTCCTGGACGGCCTGGCCCCGCCTCGGCGTCTGCGTGTGAGCACCCGCAAGGTCAAGTCCGCCCTGTCCCGCTACAACAAGGCCGACCCCGACCGGCCCGCCCGGGCTACCACCGTCCAGGCCATCGCCATCGTCCTCATCGGCTGCCCCGACTTGACAACACGCGGTGGGCCTTAACTACCCGGCATTG
>NZ_MSZZ01000055.1 GCF_002093975.1 Thermoactinospora rubra | reverse complement strand
ATGATGTGGCCAGCGGCTTCCGCACGAGGATGAAAAAGGTTCAGTCATCATGCGCGTTGCCCTTCCGTTCCGTCTCACGCCCGCAGGGACACGCGAGATCACGATCTACGGCTGCCGTACCAGACCTAAGTCACAACTGGTTTGCGAATCGAGCGATAGTGTCACACATTTCGCGCATCTCAGTTCGCTCGAAGCCAGTCCTCGTTTGAAACTCCCAATCCTCCAACTCTTGATCAGCCTCTCGTAGACCCGCAAGGATCATAAAGAGCTCACTCTTAGTCACCTCGACAGAGAAGGTGTTCTCTGTTAGTCTTTTAATTTCCATCACTACTCCATAGCTTACTTTAGGACTCTATCGAAGTAAGTTTTTCCATTTCTAGGCGCGAAAGCTGTGCCCAGATCGCGCGCCTTAGGATTGTAGATTACCACAACAGTGCCACGCCAAAAAGCTACCCTGCCTCCAGTGAAGGTTTTGGACTGCCCGTTTGCAATGACATCTTTGATCATTTTAGCAAATTCTTTACGGGTGCGGATTCCGGAAACTTCCCTCGCTCAACAACATGCTTTTCGAATGCGTGCCCCTGAGCTATAGTATTTGCCACGCGATCTGCAATTTGGCGAACTACAGCGGCTCCGCACGGAGCTGAATTATGAACGAGAACAGTAGTATCACTAACTACAACGTGGTACGTGTGGATATCGGCGACGGTGAGATTGTATACCGGCTGTGTCGCGATCCATCTCTGAATGCTGCTGATCTGAGCCCAGGTTCCCGTAGAGGTCTTGAGCCACTGCCCAGGCCGCAGCTCTCCAGTTAGGGCCCATGCCTCGAGGGAGGCTACCCAAAATGGATGCGCGGCTGTTGCTATTACCGCTGAGCCGTCGTTGCTCTCACCCGCAGAAGGCTGGAGGGCGGATTCAACCGGTCGTCGCAACACCTTGATCCTGAGGTGTTGCATGGGCAGACCAGCGGGGTGGATGACGACGCGCACCGGGCGGCCGGCGATGCGGTCACCGGGACGGCCTCCGATCCGCCGGGATGTGGAGCGAGCGTTCTGGAGGAAGATCGCCGAGAGGCTGACCAGCGAGGATGCGGCCCTGGCCTGCGGCGTGTCGGGGCCGGTCGGGTCTCGGTGGTTCCGCGAGGGTGGCGGCATGCCGTTGATCGAACTCAGCTCGCCATCAGGCAGGTACCTGTCGTTCGTCGAGCGGGAGGAGATCGCCCTGCTCAAGGCCCAGCACAAGGGGGTTCGCGAGATCGCGCGCTGCCTGGGCCGGTCGCCCTCGACGATCTCGCGGGAACTGCGGCGTAATGCCGCCACGCGAGGTGGCCGCCTGGACTACCGGGCATCGATCGCGCAGTGGAAAGCCGAACTGATGGCGCGGCGCCCCTAGACGCCGAAACTGGTCGCCAATGCCCTGCTACGGGAGTACGTGCAGGCCCGGCTGTCCGGTCAGCTCCAGGGGCCGACCGGCAAACCGGTGGCCGGTCCGCGGCCCTCGGCCTGGAAGGGCCGCAACAAGCCCCGGCGTCAAGACCGCCGGTGGGCGCTGTCGTGGAGTCCTGAGCAGATCTCCAACCGGCTCCAGATGGACTTCCCCGATGATGAGTCCATGCGCATCTCGCACGAGGCGATCTACCAGGCCCTGTTCATCCAAGGGCGCGGAGCGCTCAACCGCTAGCTGGTCGCCTGCCTGCGCACCGGTCGTGCGCTGCGCGTCCCCCGCGCCCGCAGCCAGCGTCAGGCCCGCGGCCATGTCACCCCGGACGTGGTGATCAGCCAGAGGCCCGCTGAGGTGGAGGACCGCGCCATTCCAGCCATTGGGAAGGCGACCTCATCATCGGCACCGACCGCTTCGCCATCGGCACGCTGGTGGAGCGCACGACCCGGTTCACCCTTCTCCTACACCTGCCCCGGATGGAGGGCTACGGCACCCAGGAACGGGCGAAGAACGGCCCCGCGCTGGCCGGCCGCGGCGCCGAAGCCGTCCGAGAGGCCATCACCAAAGAGATCATCGGATTGCCCGGGCAACTACGCCGCTCGCTGACCTGGGACCGCGGAACCGAACTGGCCCAGCACGCTCAACTACGCATCGACACCGGCGTGCAGGTCTATTTCGCCGACCCTCATAGCCCCTGGCAGCGTGGCACCAACGAGAACACCAACGGCCTGTTGCGGCAGTACTTTCCCAAGGGCACCGACCTGTCACGATGGAATGCCGAGGAGCTGGCCGCTGTTGCGTTCGCGCTCAACACCAGGCCCCGCAAGAGCCTCGGTTGGAGAACACCGGCTGAGGCTTTCAGCGATCATCTAAACTTGCTGCTGAGCAGCAGTGTTGCGACGACCGGTTGAACCTGAGGAGTACACCACGGCCCGCTACCAGGCCGAATGCGCCCGGCACGGAGTGGTTCAGTCGATGGGCCGGGTCGGCTGCGCGCTCGACAACGCCGCAGCCGAGGCGTTCAACAGCACCCTCAAGGTTGAGTACGTGCACCGGCAGCGCTTCCGCACCCGGGCCGAAGCACGGCTGAAGATCGCGACCTGGGTCGTCGACTTCTACAACACCAGGAGGAGACACAGCGCCAACGACGGGCTGCCGCCTGTCACATTCGAGCGTCAGATGATCGAGAAAGGCAAGCGTCAACGGCCCTGCTGAGGGCCGTTGTGGCATAGGACCGTCTCCACGCTTTCGGGGGATTGACACCTATCACTCTTCTCTCCGTGACACAAGAATCCACTGATCCGCCTCCACTCAACTCGGGGCACACCAGAGTCTCCGCCGATCCCGGCGCGGTTCAGTCGGGCGGCGGCATCGTTGACTCCGATCACAGGGCAGCCGGGTCTCGGGCCTTCACGGAGCGCATGCGACCGTCTGGGCGGCCGTCGATGGGCTTGATCGGTGACTGCGTTGACAACTCGATGATGGAATCGTGTTCTGAGGCTCTCGTCCACGTTGCACTGCTCAACCACCGGCGAGCTCGGCAGCAAGGTCGGCGAGGCTTCGGGCTGGCCGGCTGCTGCCGAGAGTCGCCGCACACCGAGGAGTGCGAGGCGGAACACTCTTGTCAGTCCAGGAGCCGGGCCAGTAGCGCGGGGTGGCCGGCCAGGCCTTCTCGCGCGAGCCCATCGATGGCGGGCTGGTAGGCGGCGCGGTCGAAACCCTCCCACTGCAATGGCCCCCGGGGTGGCTGCGGGTCGTATTCGATGAAGCGCTGCACCAGCTCTGCCATCTCGGCTCCGGCCCAGCGGTCCACCAGGTGCAGCGCCATGTCGATACCGGCCGAGACGCCCGCACTGGTGATCAGGCGCCCGTCCTCCACCCAGCGCGAGAAAACGGGGGTGGCGCCGAAGCGGGGCAGCAGGTGGTGGGCCGCCCAGTGGGTGGTGGCCTTGCGCCCCTGCAGCAGACCGGCGGCGCCCAGCACCAAGGAACCGGTGCAGACGGAGGCGATCACCTGCGCCTGTGCGGCCGCCTCCCGCAACCAGGCCAGCAACCGCTCGTTCGCCATGGCGGCGAAGGCGGGCGCCTCGCCGCCGGGCACCAGGATCGTGTGCGGTGCGGCGATCTGGTCGAAGCTGTGGCTGGGAGACAGGTGCAGCGGTGTGTCGGTGGCCACCGGCAAGGCGTCCTCGCCGACGACCGCGACCTTCCAGGAGGGATCGAACTTGGCGAGGGTCGCCATGACCTGCAGGGGGCCTACCAGGTCGAGTGGCGTCAGGCCCGGATAGGCGACGAGCGCGATGGTGTTGGCGGTCATGTCCGCACGCTGCTCGAACTCCGCTCGCGAACGAAGAGCACAACTCGACATATGGCAGGATTCTTGGGATGCCTGGCAGGCGGGACACCTAGGCTGGATACCTGGTGCGGTGTCCGTTGACGTTCACCTTGTCTCCGGTGGGTGTGGTGAGTCCTCGCCGGGTGGTGGGGCGGGCCGCTGCCCAGAGGCCGGCGCCACTGGTGTAGGCGCCACTTGGCGGCTGCCCTCCGGGACGGCCGAGCATCGCAACCGTTCGAACCCACCGGCGGTGGCGACAGCAGGGTGTGCGATCGCCGTGCGCCCCTGGTGGTGCCGACGATCACCAGAGCCCCCGGCTCGTCCGCGACTTCGTGGGCGACCTCCGCCAGCATCGGCTTGAGGTTCGCTCCGTTGTCGTAGGTCTTGGTCGCCCCGTACTGCGGCCCGCCCTGCCATGCCCGGACACCCGGGACGTTCTCAATACTTTGCCCTTGCGCTAAGTGTTACCGAGAGCAATACTTAGCCGCATGGCACAGTATTCGGCAGAGATCGACGGTGTGTTCGTCGCCCTTGCCGACCCGACTCGGCGCGGCGTCATCCAACGCCTTGGTCGTGGCCCGATGAGCGTGGGGGATCTCGCCCGCGAGTTCCCGATGACCCTTCCCTCCTTCATGAAGCATGTGCGGACGCTCGAGGCGAACGGCCTGATCCGCACGGTCAAGTCCGGCCGGGTGCGCACCTGCGTGCTGAACCGTGACCGTCTCGCTCTCGTCGACGACTGGCTCGCGGAACAGCGCCGGATCTGGGAAGACCGAACCGACCGGCTCGAACGCCTCGTCACCGATCCGAAGGAGCAACAATGAATCCCGATCTTGACCTGACCGTGGAGCGGGTCATCCGCGCCCCCCGCGCCGCTGTGTGGAGCGCGTGGACCGACCCGTCCCAACTTGAGAAGTGGTGGATCCCGGCCCCGGCCGTGTGCCGCGTCGACCGCCTGGACGTCCGGCCCGGCGGTGCGTTCGTGACGCGGCTGAGCGAGGACGGGGTGGAGTTCGTCCCGCACGTCAACGCGAGTTTCCTCGTCGTCGACGAGCTCGAGCGGATCGTGTTCACGAACGCGATCGACAGCTCCTGGCGCCCCGCGAATCCCGCGCCGGTCCCCATGACCGCCGAGATCACGATGAGCGATCATCCGGACGGCACGGACTACCGGGTCGTCGTCCGGCACGGCGATCCGGCCGCCCGCGCCCGCCACCAGGCACTCGGCTTCTTCGAAGGCTGGGGTACGGTCACCGGGCAACTCGCCGGGGTCGCGGAGAGCCAGGTCGCGCGATGAAGATCACTCTCATGCAGTTCGTCACCCTCGACGGGGTCAGCCAGGGCCCCGGCTCACCGACCGAGGACACGAGCGACGGCTTCACCCGGGGCGGCTGGCTCGTGCCCCACCTGGACGAACTCTTCGTCCGGCGTACCTCTGGCTGGCTGGATCTCGCCGACGGCCTGCTGCTCGGGCGGCGAACCTACGAAGCGTTCGCCCGGGACTGGCCACAGATCACCGACCCTGACGACCCGTTCGCCGAGCGGATGAACTCACTGCCGAAGTACGTGGTGACCAACACCCTCACCGAAGGGAGCTGGCACCCGACGACCGTGCTCCGCGGCGACCCGGTCCGGACCGTCGGGGAACTCAAGGCGCGGCCAGGAAGGGAACTCCAGATCCACGGCAGTGCGCGACTCGGCAACGCCCTGCTGGCGGCGGGCCTCGTCGACACGCTCCGGCTCGTCGTCGCCCCGACCGTGACCGGTTCCGGGCGGCGGCTGCTCGACCACCCGGGCGAACCCCTCGGCCTTCGACTCGTCCACCACGAGGTTACGGCGAACGGCCTGCTGCTGCTCCAGTACGAGACCGCCGGCGCCGCCCCGGTGGGGGAATACGAGGGCGTCACGGCCTTTGTCTAGTGCGGTGACTGGGTGAGCGTCCGGCGGGCGCCCTGCCGGACGATGGTGTCCGGGAGGGCGCCCGATACGGAATGCCGGTCAGCGGTAGTGGCCGGCATCGTCGCTTTCCGCCGGAAGGTGATCAGCGCAGCAGGCGTGTGGGTGTCGTCTCGCCCAGGTGCAAGACGGCGTCGAAGCCGCGCCGCAAGGAAGGGATGCTCATCATGTAGTCGGCGTCCCTCTTCGGGTCGTACGCGGTGCCGATGACCCGCATGGTCGCGGGTCCGTCCAGCCACCGCCGCACCACCGCGGGCGCTTCGGCGTGGAGATCGATGAGGTAGTTGTCATGCTCGGCCTTGCCGAGCTGGTAGTCCACCATGCGTGGCCCGGCCGGCGGGACGGTGAAGACAGACGGCTTGCCGGTCTCCCAGCCAAGCAGTACCCGCCCGTGACGGGAGACGGTGCCGATCGACACATACGAGCTGCCGTACCGCTTGCGCAGGTGCCCTCCGGCCATGGTCTTGTTCGCGAAGGCGACCGGGTTGGGCGGGAACTTCCAGGTCACCTGCGGGCTGGCGGTGGTGTGGACGTTGGCCGCGTTATAGACGATCTTGTGGTTGGTACGGCTGCGCCACCCGCCGACGAAGTCGGCGATGTACCGGTCCCGGATCGGCGCCTTGGCCTTGACGATGTCCTCGGCGTGGGACTCGTAGAACCCCAGGATCGCCTGCGCGTGCTGGACCGCCTCGTCACGGCTGGGGCCGGGAGGAAGGGACGAGACGAGCTTGGCCACCGCCCGGGCGTGGAGGATGAACTGTCGCCTGGCGGTGGGCGGCTGCTGGAAGTACCAGCCGAAGTGGGCTTGCGACGAGCCGCGGAACCGGATCGGGTCAAGGTGCCGGTCCAGCTCCTTCATCAGCTCCGGCGCCGCGGAACGGACGTGGCGCCGCACCTCCGTGAACGGAAGGGCCCGCAGCTCCATCACGTCGGGACCGAGGAAGCGCACCTTGTCCTCCTCCGCGCGGTCGCGGTTGAACGCGCGCATCCACCGCACCAGCTCCAGCATCGCCTCGCTGCGCCACTGGAAGCCCATGTCGGAGACGATGCGGCGCGGGTCGCCCCGGCCGGTGACGACGTACCGGTCGACGGCCACGCCGCTGCCCCAGCTCTCCTCCCACGCCACGGTGCGGAACCCGAGCTCTTCCACCAGGAACCGGATCATCCTGTGCCGTGCGGTGACCTGCTCGTGGGTGCCGTGGGAGGGCTCACCCAGCCCCACCACCGCGGCTTCGCCCACGATCCGCCGCAGCGGCTCCAGGTCGTCCACCGGCCCCGAGGCGTGGACGCTTGCCAGCGGTACGGCATGCGCGTTCACCCACGACACGATGGGCCGCTCGCCGGCGGCGGCAGGGCTCGCACCCGCCGCGCCGGCCAGCACCACGGCGGCCAGGGCCAGAGCACTACGCCTGGTCAGGTTCGTCATCGTCACAATGATCACTCTCTCTTCAGTTCCATGGCCGCGGCGGCGTGATGGCCTGCCGGTGGACGATCGCGTCGAATCCGGCGGCCAGGGAGGCGCCGGTCATGAAGTGGCCGGCGGGGTCGCTGCCGTCGAAGTAGCCGATGAGGCGGATCTTGGCCGGCGTCCGCAGCCATTGCTGGACCGTGGCCGGGGCTTCGGCGCGGAGATCCAGCAGGTACTGCTCCATGCCGACCTGGCCGAAGGGGGCGTCGGCCCAGTCCGCCGGCGGCGGGAGCACCCGCACCGGCTTGCCCTCGGGGTCGATGACCGTGCCGCGGGTGAAGGTGAAGCCGATCGACACGTACCGCTTGCCGTACCAGCGGCGCAGATAGGAGCCCGCGCTGTCGAAGGTCAGCGGCGGGACGGAGATGCCCGTGCCGGGTGCCGCGACGGTGTGCGGCGTCGCCGCCCAGTAGGCGATCTTGCCGCCCGTATGGCCGCGCCACCATCGCAGGTTCTCCGCCGCCCGCCGGTCCCGGTACTGGTGGAGGTTGGGATCGGCGTAGTACTCGTAGAAGGACAGAATCTGGCGAGCGTGGTGGAGGGCCAGCTCCTGGGCGCGGTCGCCCTGTCGCCGGGGCAGCGCGCGGAGCAGGTCGTAGACCGCTCGGGCGTGGCGAAGGTAGGGCTGTTTGTCGTCGTCGGGCAAGGCGTAGTACCGCTGGGCATGGGCGGCGATGTCGGTGGTGGCGGGCCGGATCGGATCAAGGTGCCGCGAAAGCTCCGGCAGGCGATGGGGAGCGACCGTGGCGACGTGGGAGGAGACGGCGTCGTAGGCGGCGTGACCGGTGGCGTAGAACTCCACACCCACGAACCGCACCTTGTCGGCGCGGCGGGTGTTGTAGTCGCGCAACCACCGCAGCACCGCCGCCACCTCCTGGGTCCGCCAGGTGTCGGTCATCTTGGCCATCACCGCGTCCAGGTCGCCCGTGCCGCCGAGGATGTACCGGTTGACCTCCAGGCCGATCGTCCAGTCCTCCTCCCAGGCGATGGACCGGAATCCCAGCTTCTCCACCAGGTAGCGCAGGGCGCGGTGCTTGAGGGAGATCACCTCGCTCGCGACGTGAGTGGACTCGCCCAGCCCGACGATCGGGGCGGCGCCGACGATCCCGCGCAGCGGAGCCAGGTCCTCCACCGGCGCGTCGGGAGCGAGCGTGGCGATAGGGGTGGCATGCCGGCTGATCCAGCCGGTGACCGAGGGGGTCACCGGGTGAGTGGGGGTGGCGTTCGCCGCCGCGGCCAGGGACGTCGCCGAGACGGTCGTCGCCAGGACGAGCGCCAGTCCGGGTCGTGTTCGGAGTCGCATGGTTTCCTCTCGTGGAAGTGGTGCGGTCCAGGCTTCCGGGCCGCTCTCTTCGGCGCGTCCTCCGCCGGGCGGCCGGGCCGCTACGCCGTTCGGCGTAGCGGGCCGTGCGCCGGCAGGCCTCTGCGGTGTAGCCGGGCGCCTATCGGGGAAGAGGCCGGCGTTCCGAGCGGCGTCCGCCGATGCGGCCCCACGGTTTGAAAACCGACAAGATGACCGCGACCATCAACAGGGTCGGCGCCACGAACACCGGATAGAGCAGGTCGCTCATGGGATGCTGCTCGGCCGTGCCCGCCTCGAGCCGCCGGCCGTACTCGGCCGCCTCCGCCACGCCGTACCGCAGAGAGAAGAGGATCAGCGCGCACATCAGCAGGTTGATCAGCAGCTTCACCACCACCCACCAGTAACGGACCAGGCCGTACTTGGTGCCGAGAGCGAGGACGGCACCTGTGAGCAAAGCGGCCACACTGGCGGCGAACATGGGCCAGACCGCGAAGATCTCGATCGCCTTCAGGCTGGTGGCCGCGATGTCCCGGCTGTCGGTGAGGACGGCGGTGAGGACCAGGGTGCCGAATGCCAGGTCCATCCCGACCCATGTGGCGATCGAGAAGACGTGCAGGACGAGCATCGTCTTGTAGGTGCGATGCCCCAAGCGTTTCGTCCCGGATCGCGTCTGGAGTCGCATGGCTTCCCTCTCGTGGCAGTGGGTCTGCGTGGTTGATGCAAGACTCCACGGCCGCCTCTCCTGGCGCGTCCTCCGCCAAGCGGCCGGGCCGCTACGTCGTCCGGCGTAGCGGGCCGTGCGTCGGCAGACCTTTGCGGTGTAGGAGAAGGCGCCACCGCCTGGCCGCATCGGCTCGGTTCAACCGGCCGCGTGTCCGTTCAGAGCCTCGTCAGGTTTGCCGGATCACGGTGACGTCGGACTCCAGCGCCACCTCCTTGCCGACCAGGCCCGTGGTGGCGGCCCAGTGCACGCCCCAGTCCTTGCGGTTGATCGTGGTGCTGCCCTTGACATGAATCCGGACATTGCCCTGCGGATCGTGTTCGGCGCCGGTCCACTCGAAGGCCACGGTGACCGGCTTGGTGACGCCGCGGATGGTCAGGTCACCGGTGAGTTCGAAGGCGGCCTCGCCGATCTGTTGCACCCCGGTCGAGGCGAAGGTGATGGTCGGGTGATCGCCAGGTTCAGGAACTTGCTGCGCAGCTGCTCGTCGCTCCTGGAGAAAAAGGGGAAGGGGTTGATCGTCCGGCTCCGAGCCGGTCGTGAGTCGAGCCTAGGCCTCGGGCGCTGTGGGAGGCGGCGAGCCCGCAAGCGGGGTGGAGTCGAGATATCTGACCTCATAGATGCGTTCGCTGAACTTCCAGCCGTCGGAGGTCCGCTGGTAGCGATCGTGGTACAGGGCGTAGTTCAGGTGTGAGCCGCCGTCGCGCATCCGCCCGAATTCCTGGATGTATGTACGGCCGGCCGCGGTGTCGCCGTCCAGCCGGATGACACCCGGGTGGACGTTCTGCACGAAGAACTCCCAGAGCCCTTGCCCCCACTCGATCCCCGCGCGGATCTCCTCCCGGCCGACGAATTCCTTGCCGACGTGCGGCCACCGCACCGCGGCCTCGGGCGTGAACAGCGATACGACGCGGTCGTAGTCGCGCATCATCACCGCGTCGGTGAGCTCGGCGCGCCGCGCCTCGATCTCGACGCGGTCGGCGATGGCCTGCATGTCGCTCATCGGGTTACCTGCCTTGTCGATGTGCCATCAGGCGTGTGCCGCCTGTCCGGATGGTGACGTGTCCAGCATCGAGGCAGGTCAGCGGCGGAACAATGTAAGCTTCGTGGGGCGATCCATAACTCTGGAGTTATGGTGGAGCTACGCGACATCGAGATCTTCCTGACGCTGGCCGAGGAGCTCCACTTCGGCCGCACCGCCGAACGGCTTCACGTGTCCCAGGCCCGCGTCAGCCAGGCCATCAGCAGACAGGAACGGCGCCTCGGCGTGGCGCTGTTCGACCGCACCAGCCGCCGCGTGACCCTGACCCCTGTCGGCCGGCGCCTCCGCGAAGACCTCCAGCAGGCCCTTGACCTCCTCCGGGCAGGACTCGCCCGCGCGGAAGCAGCCGGCCTGGGCGCGGGCCGGACCCTACGGCTGGGCGTCTTCGGCCATGCCGGACACGAACTCCGTCCCCTCGTCGAGGCGTTCCGTACCCGCTACCCCGGCGTCGACGTGCAGTTCGGCGAAATCTACGGCAGCGCCCCGTTCACCGCCCTGCGCACCGGAGACCATGACGTCCACGTGCTGTGGCTGCCCGTTGCCGAACCGGACCTCACGGTCGGCCCCATCGTGTACACCGGAGGTCGCGTGCTGGCCGTGTCGGCGGACCATCCGCTCGCCGATCGCGGCATCGCCTCCCTGGAGGACCTCGGTGACAACCACGTCGTGGACCTCGGCCCCGACGCCCCCGACTACTGGGTCGCGTCCATGGTCCCCATGCGCACACCGCTCGGCCGCCGCATCCCGCGGGGGCCCGCCGCGCGGACCTTCCACGAGGTCCTCTCCCTGGTCGCGGCCGGACATTGCGTCCACCCGCTGGGCGAGATCGCCGCCCGCTACAACAATCCCCCTGGCGTCGTCTTCCTGCCCATCCATGACGCCCCCGCCCTCCAATGGGCCCTGACGTGGCGCTCCACCGCCGACAGTCCCGCCATCCGCGCGCTGGCGCAGACCGCCGCGGACCTCGGCCCCCTCTCACTGTGAGGCCCCCTCTCACCGTGAGGCCCCCTCTCGCTGTGACGGCGACGATGGGCGGCGGCGGCGAGCTCGGCCGTCAGGCGTCTGGGGCTTGCCGCGGGCCGCGGTACGGCAGTGTCCGGCTGTAGACGATGTTGGTCGTGGTGCTGCCGAACTCGGCGAGTTCGCCGACGAGCCGTTCCAGATGGCGCATGGACGCGGCGGCGACCTTCAGCGTGTAGCAGTCGTCGCCGGTGGTCCGCAGGCATTCCAGGATCTCCGTCCGCTGGGCGAGCAGCTGGTGCAGCGGCTCGTGCCGGTTGCCCGGGTACTTGAGGCGGACGATGGCGAGCACCGTGAACCCGACCTTTTCCAAGTCGACCTCGGCGCGGTAGCCGGTGATGACGCCCGCCGACTCCAGGCGTCTGACGCGCTCGGTCGCCGCCGAGGAGCTGAGGTTGACCCGTCGGCCCAGCTCGGTGAGCGGGATGCGGCCGTCCCGTTGGAGCTCCACGAGGATCGCCCAGTCGGTCGCGTCGAGATTCTCGGCCATCCGGCGAATATACCGGCAAATCCACGGCGAATAGCCGCCTATGCCGGAAATATCCCCTTAATGGGGAGCTAACCGCCTGGATAGCCTGGACGGGTGATGCGAGTAGGCGTGAACGTTCCGAACTTCGGGCCCGGCACCGACCCCGGTGTCCTGCGCGACTGGGCGCAGACGGTGGAGGGGCTGGGCTTCGATCTGCTGATGGTCTCCGACCATGTCGTGGTGACGCCCGACGTGGCCGAGCAGTATCCCGCGCCGTTCTACGAGCCGTTCACCACCCTGGCCTGGCTGGCCGGCATCACGCGGCGGGTCCGGCTCGGGACCACGGTGCTGATCGCGCCGTACCGGCACCCGCTCCTGACCGCGCGCATGGCCGCCAACCTCAACCAGCTCAGCGGCGGCCGGCTGGTCCTCGGCGTGGCCTCCGGCTGGGCGCGGCAGGAGTTCGCGGCGCTCGGCGTGCCGTTCGAGCAGCGCGGGAAGCTGACCGACGACACCCTGCGCGCGCTGCGGGCCGCCCGGGAAGACCTCGAGGACTACCGCGCCGGGCCGATACCGCTGTGGATCGGCGGCAACAGCGACGCCGGCATACGCCGGGCGGTCCGCCTCGGCGACGCCTGGCATCCGCTGCGCAACACCCTTCCCTGGCTGCGTGAGGCGGTCGGCAGGATGAAGGTCATCGCCGGAGAACGGCCGGTACCCGCGTTCGCCCCGCGCATCATCCTGCGGATCACCCGCGAGCCGGTCACCGGTCCCGGCCGCCTCGCCGGCGAGGGCACCATCGACCAGGTCGTCGAGGACCTCGAGCAGCTACGGCTGCTCGGCGCCGAGACGGTCGTGCTCGACCCGTTCGACGGCGATCCGGCCGAGACGCTCCGCCCAGAGGCCAAATGGCAGATGCTCGCAACCCTCGCCGCCCACTGGGATCTTCCCCCGAGAACGGAGCAACCGTGACACAGGACGAGGAACGACTTCTCCGCCGCGCGATCGAGCTCGCGGCCGTGGCGCGGGCGAGCGGCAACCCGCCGTTCGGATCGCTGCTGGCCGGCCCGGACGGCCGCATCCTCGCCGAGGAGCACAACACCACGCTCACCGACGCCGACATCAGCGCGCACCCGGAGCTGAAGCTGGCCCGCTGGGCCGCCCGCGAGCTCGATCCCGCCACTGCGGCCGCCACCACCATGTACACCAGCTGCCAGCCCTGCATCATGTGCACGGGGGCGATCCAGCGGTCCGGGCTCGGCCGCGTCGTGTACGCCCTGTCCGAGGAGCAGCTCAACGACCTCAAACCGGGTGGCGGCTGGCCGCACGTCCCCCAGGAGGGCCCGGCCCTGTACGACGAGGCGCGCCTGCCGGTCGAGGGCTACTATCAGTGAGCCGTCGTACGGCGGAGCCATGGCCTCGCCGTACGACCTGGCACTGTCTCCAGACGTTGTGCGCGTGGCCCGGACGAGGCCGCCAGACAGGTGCGACTGCCCGGTGATGTCGTGGTCGACAGACTGGCTGGCATGATCGATGGTGTGAGCGGCAAGGACCTGCGGGAGGCGTCGTGATGTCCGCCGAGACGCGGGGAGGTGACGACACCGGCCTCCCGCCGGAGGGCGCCACCCTGGGGACGCTGCTGCGCGCGTGGCGGGAGCGGGCCTTGCTGACCCAGGAACAGCTCGCGAGGAAGACCGGCCTCAACGTCCGGACCATCCGCAGGCTGGAAAGCGACGCGCTGCGGCGGCCTCGCAGCGCGTCGGTGCAGCTGCTCGCCGAGGCTCTCGGCCTGGAGGGCGCGGAGCGGGCGGCGATGGTCGCGGCCGCCGGCGGTGCGTCGACCACGCCGGCTACCGGTGATCGGGCCGCGCCCCGCCAGGACCCGGGCGTGCCGGGGTGGCCACCGACGCCACGGCAGTTGCCAGCCGATGTCGTGGCCTTCGTCGGGCGGGCACGCGAACTGTCGCTCATCGAGCGGGTCCATGGCGCGACCGCGGGGACGGTCCTCGTCATCGACGGCATGGCCGGTATCGGCAAGACCGCCCTGGCCGTGCACGCGGCGCACAGGATGGCCGGACACTTTCCTGACGGGCATCTGTACGTCGACCTGCGCGGCCATGATTCCGGCCGGAGCATGGCACCGGCCGATGCGCTCGGATACCTGTTGCGCAGCCTCGGCGTGCCGGCCGAATGGGTCCCCGCCGACGAGCAGGAGCAGGCCGCCGCCTACCGTTCCCTGCTGGCGGACAAGCGCATGGTGGTGGTGCTGGACAACGCGCGCGACGTCCCCCAGGTGGAACCGTTGCTGCCCGGCAGCCCCGGATGCCTGACGATCATCACCAGCCGCGCCACCCTGGCCGCTCTGGACGGCGCCACCCGCCTGCACCTGGATGTCCTGAGCGAGCCGGAAGCGCTGGCCATGCTCGCCCACCTGGCCGGTCCGGATCGGGTGGAGGCGCAGCCGGAGGCGGCGGCCACCGTCGTGCGGCTGTGCGCGATGCTGCCGCTGGCCATCCGGCTCGCCGGAGCGCGGCTGGCCGCCCGGTCCGCCTGGCCCATCGCCACCCTTGTCGAGCGGCTGGCCGATCGCACCCGTCGGCTCGACGAGCTGCGGGCGGGCGAGCGAGCGGTACGGGCCAGCTTCGCCGTGAGCTATCACGCGCTGGAGACCAGCAAGGATCCCGTCGACCGGGAGGCGGCCAGGGCGTTTCGCCTTCTCGGCGCTCTGGAGTGGGCGGAGATGAGCGTGCCGGTCGCCGCTTCCCTTCTGGAGGTGCCCCAGCTCCGCGCCCGGGAGATGCTGGAGCGCCTCGTCGACGATCGCCTGCTGGACCTGGCGGCCCCAGGCCGCTATCACACCCACGACCTGCTCCGTCTGTACGCACGAGAGCTCGCCGACGACGAGCCCGAAGCCCGGCGCCGCGCCGTACGGCGACGCGCCCTGGAGTGCTATGTCGCGGCGGCGGAGAAGGTCAATCTGCTGCTCAACCCGCTGACGCACCACACCCCGGCGGACGCCGTCGGCAGTCCTCATGGGGAGTTCCCCCTGTCCACCCCCGCCGACGCGACAGCCTGGATCGACAGCGAGCGTGACAACCTCCTGGCCATCGCCCGCCAGGCCGCCGTCGACCCAGGCGCCGCACCCGCCCTCGTCGTGCGGCTCACCGCGGCTCTCAACCGGCCTTACGACCTGCGGGGACACTGGCAGGACATCATCACGATGCGTCAGCTGGCCGCGCGCACCGCACGTCGCCTCCATGACCATCGCGGCGAGGCCTTCGCCCTGCAGGACCTCGGGTGGACCCATGTGCGGGTGGGGCACGCGGCCGAAAAGGCGCTCCGGACCGCCCGGCGGGCGCTGAAGATATGGCGCGAGATCGGTGATCGCCGCAGTGAACAGGCCTGCCTCAACATCCTCGGCTTCGCCCACCGTCAGCTGGAGCAGTACACCAAGGCGGTCGAATGCCTCGAGCAGGCGCTCGCCATCTGCCGGGACATCGGCCATCGCTACGGCGAGGCGACGACCCTGGACCATCTGGGCCTCGTGTATCAGCGGTTGGGCCGCTTCGAGGATGCGATCGCCTGCCATCGCGACTCACTGGCCATCACCAGGGAGCTCGGCCAGCGGTACGGCGAGGCCACCGCGCTCGGCAACCTGGGATGGGCTCACCACCGCACCGGTGACTCGGCCCAGGCCGTCCCCCTCTACCAGCAGAGCGCGGCGATCGCGCGCGAGGCCGGGGACCGTTACCAGGAAGCCGAATCGCTGTGGGGACTGGGCGAGGCGCACCACGACCTCGGCCACCGCGACCAGGCGCGGCGCCACTGGGACCGGTCCGCCGCCATCCTGGTCGAGATCGGCGCCCTCACCGAGAACGCGGCTCGCGCGCTCCTCGACTGGCCGGTTCCCCCGACTCCTGAGATCATCCGGCGCAACACCTGACGGCCACGGCGATCGGCAGCGCGGGGCCGGTCGGGTCGTCCTTGGAGGCGCCAGCAAAATGATCTCCGGGCTTGCCGCCCACGGCCTGACCGATGACTCGACGGTGGTGGATCTCGGATCCGGGACGGGGCAGTTCGCGCTGGAGCGGATCGCCGGGATGCTGCGGCGCGGCGGGGTGCTGCGGCTGTGCGACCTGATCTACGACTTCCATCCGTCACAGGCGAAGGAGGTGTTCGAGCGTTGGCTGGACGGCGCCGCCGCCGATCCGGCCTCGGGCTATACCCGGGACGACTACATCGAGCACATCCGCACGGAGCACAGCACCTACCGGTGGCTGCTGGAGCCGATGCCGGCCACCGCCGGCTTTGAGATCGTGGCCGTGAAGTTCCAAGGACCGGTGTACGGCGCCTACACCTGCGTCAAACGCTGAGCAGGGGTGCGTCTACGGACGATCAAGTGAGGATGAGCGGGAGTTTGGCGGCCGGCTCGCCCAGATCGGCTTTCTCCGCATCGGTCGGGGCCCGCCGTCCGGTGCCGACCAGCAGCGCGTCCCGGTCGGACAGCGAGGCGGGGAACGCCGCCCCGGCGATCCTCTCCAGCATCTCGCGGGACCGGGCCAGCCCCTCGGCGGGCGGCTCGGCCACATCCGGGAGGTGCGCGATCAGGTCGAGGTGGTGCAACGTCCACTCCAGGACGTAGGCGGACAGGTAGTCGGCCACGGTGAGGACCTGGCCGCGGGTGCCGACCCGAAGTCCTGGATC
Organism: Thermoactinospora rubra; assembly: GCF_002093975.1. Taxonomy (GTDB): domain Bacteria; phylum Actinomycetota; class Actinomycetes; order Streptosporangiales; family Streptosporangiaceae; genus Nonomuraea; species Nonomuraea rubra_A. Next base: position 52,378 of record NZ_MSZZ01000055.1, on the reverse strand, counting down.
GGCGAGCTCGGCGGCGCGGCCGGCGGCGGAGCCGACGTCGTCGAGGTGGAACTTCAGCAGCCACGGCTCCTGGTAGGCGGCGGCCAGCCGGACGATCAGCGCGTCCAGCGGGTCGTCACCGGTCGGCGGCTTGTCGGCGATCTCCCAGTAGGTCACCGCGTCGCGGGTCGGCTCGGTGTCGGCGGGGGTCGCCAGGGTGATCAGGACGTCCTGCGCGTCGATGATCAGGTGGCACACCAGGTCCCGCACGAGCCAGCCGGTACAGCCGGACGGCCGTGCGAAGTCCTCGTCCGGCAGGTCGGCGACCGCCGCACGCAACGCCGCCCACGAGCGCGAGAAGAGATCCACATCGGCACGGTAGTGCGGCGCCGGAAGGGCGGACAAGCGTATTCGGGCGGTCGCGCGAGCAACCGCACGGCCGGGTCGGTCGGCTTGCCGGAGACGCCAGACCCATGATTCGTTACATGTCAACAAAGTGAGTAGGCCCGGTCGTATGAGCGTGCAGTGCGACGCGTGGCTGGCCTATCGCCCGCTACGCCAGCTGGTGGACGCCCGGATCGCCCGTGAACTGGAGCAGCAGTCCGGGCTCTCGATGCCCGACTACGAGGTGCTCGAGGCCGTCGCCGAGATGTCCGCCATCGCGCGGACGCTCTCCCAGGAGGGCGGGCGCTCCCGGTCACCCGGTCATCAGCGGCAGCAGCCCGGCACCTGACCTGTCGACACGGCCTCCGGCGTGGCGATGCCGGTCGCGTATCGCGCAGGCGATCGTCCTGCTGATCGACCGCACCCCCGCGCGCCGTTCGTACCACCGCCAGTCGCCGTCGAAGTTCACCTCCAGGAACACCGGGCCGTCGTCGGCCAGCAGCACGTCGAACGCGCCGAAATGGAGCTTCCAACGCGCCGCCAGGCAGGTGACGAGCGCCGCCACCTCCGGAACGTCCTTCGTCTCGCGCACCTGGACCGATTCCTGGTCCCGCCAGACGGCATCAGGTGAAGGCTTCCGCACCTCCAAGGTGATCAGCTTCCCCTGGATGAAGTAGACGCGGTACTCCGCTTCGTGCCGTACATACTCCTGAATGACCAGTGGCGAGGTTTCCGGCAATCTGTCGCGGCTCTGGATGTCGGCCCGCGACCGGACGCATGGGAAGATCCCCTCGAGGGTGCCAGGAACCCTCTCGACGAAATGCATGCCGAGCGTCTTGACGATCAGCATGTCGCCGGAGAACCGCCGGGCCGCTTCGACGGGGTCGGTGCTCACGACCGTCGGGGGGACGCGGATGCCGACTCTGACGGCGTCGGTGAGCTGCTGCAGGAGCCCGAGCCTGGGACCCGGCCAGGCGACGGAGGCCAGCGTCGGCGCCTGCCGGACGAGGGCGAGCCAGGAGTCCCTGCGAAGGACATCGGCGGAGGTCCGCGGAACCGCCATGGCCGAGGGCCAGAACCTGCGTGTCCAGCAGGCTGTGATCCGTACCCGGTCCCCGTCGATCCGCAGGATCCCTGGAGTGTCCAGGTCGAGCTCGATCGAGCTGAGGCTGTCGGCGTCGATCCGGCGGGACGGCACGCCGAGGACGGTGAGGAGCCTGGTCAGCTCCGACACCTCCGGATCGGCTCGCCTGGTGAAGAAGACGACGCATCCGTCGGCCGCCGAGTCTCCCGAAGGGGGCGGGCGGACCTGGTCGTCCGCGGGAGGGGTCAGCCGGAAGGTGTACTGCTTCAGGAGCGCTGTCACGGCTCCTTCCGTCCGCCGATCAGCACCTCTTCCGCCGCCGTCAGCAGGGTGAGCGCCAAGGCCATGGCGGGTTCGTCCGCTGTCCTCATGCCATGCCCGATGCGGTCGAGCAGCAGCGCGTTCTCTTCGCTCAGCGGCGCTCCGGTGCCCCCATGGCGGGCCCGGATCAGGATCTCCAGGCCGATGGCGGCCTGGACGGCGAGAAGCCCCAGCACATCGAGGTCGGCCAGCTCACTGCGGGAGGGGACCGAAGGATCGAGGATCTCCAGGACCCCGACGCAATCGCCACCCCTGGTCAGGGGCGCGGCCATGAGGCTGGTCGGCACGTATCCCGTTGATTCCGCGGAGGACCTGGAGAAGTGGGTGCTTCCCGAGAGATCGTCGATGCAGACCGCCTGGCCGCTCATCGCGACCCAACCGGCGATGCCGGTCCCCGCAGGGAAGCGGGTGCCGGGCAGGTGCGCGTCGCCCTGGCCGGCGACCGCTTCGAAAACCAGGTCACCGGTGTCGCCGTCGATCAGGAAGATCGACGATGCCGCGGCGCCGAAGACGTGGCGGGCGAGCTGGACTATCGAATGCAGCAGCTGCCGTTCAGTCAGTGGCGCCTGCCGGTCCGGACGGGAATTCGGCAGGGAGTAGTTCTGCAGGGGCATGGCGAGCTCCATCGCGTCTTACGTTGCGCGCGGTTTGGTACAGCACGGACTTGAGTTGGAACGGCGTGAGCCAGCGGTGCTTGCTCAAGATCAAGGCACACAGACCCGTGATGTGGGGCGTGGCGAAGCTGTTGCCGGTATTGCGGGTCCGCCCTCCTCCGGGCGAGGCGACGGGGACCGCCAGACCTCTGGCAAGGAAATCCACCGGTGGGCCGGGGTTGTAGTAGTGGAGGAAGGGGTCGGGCTGGTCGTGGCTGGCGACTGAGATCACCGACGCGAAGGGCCACGGGAAGCTGTGCACCGGCAGGTTGTGCGCGGACACGACGAGGACCGAGCGCCGGAAGTAGGCCTGATCGGCCAGGTCATGGAGCCGGGGCAGGAGCAGGAGCTTCGTGGTCGACAGGCTCAGGTTGATCAGGTCGAATCCCGAGTCGATCGCCCAGCTGAGACCCGCCAGCAGGGCCTGGCCGCTTCCGGTGATGGAGTCGGTCAACACCCGCATCGACGACAGCGAGGCGTTGGGGGCCATCGACCGGATGATGCCGGCACAGGCGGTGCCGTGCCCGGCCGTGTCGATCGCCTCGGCCGGCACGACGGCCGGCTCGTCCGATCTCTCCCAGGCGACGGTCATCGCCTGGTCGACGGGGGCGACGAGCGGATGAGTGCCGTCGACTCCGCTGTCGACGATACAGACCCGGATTCCGCTCCCGTCGGCTCCGCCCCACGCCCATTCCGGTGTGATCCCCGCCAGGTGAGTCGCGGGGAAGTCGGGGAGCGGCCGTCGCGAGGTGGGCGCGCCCCAGGCGGGTACGCCGGGGAAGTGCTCCGACACCGAGCCACGCCAGGGCAGGGTCACTTTTCGTCTCCGTCGTCGGTCGCGGCCCAGCGGCGTACGGCTCTCGCCGGCAGGCTGGCGCCTTTGGCCAGGTAGTAGGCTTCGGCCCGGGCCGCGGCGAGCGCGGCCTCGGAGGTTCGCCCGGTCGTCCGCGCGATGACCGCGAACTCATGCCAGGCGTCACCAAGCAGGCAGGGATCGTCGCCGGCCATCGCGTCGAGCGCGCGCCGGGCCAGGGCGTGGCCCTCGTCCGGATGTCCGTCCAGGCAGGCGAAATGGGCCTGGAGCAGGTGCAGCCAGGTGCGGGCACGGGCGACGAGGCCGGCGTCGCCCTCTGCCGCGCTCAGGTTCGCGAACGCCGCGCGGGCTGTCTCATGGTGTCCCGCGCGGAGAATCTCGCGCACCGCGTAGATCTCGAGGGTCAGAGCGGGCTGAATGTGGCCCAGGTTTCGCAGCATCGCCGCCGCCTCGGCGAACCGCCTGCTCGCGAGGACGTTGTCACCGGTCAGCGAGAGCAGGATCGCCTCCGACTGGCTGATCGCGATCTCCGGGAAGGCCGCGTGCAAGGCCGAGGCGGTTTCCCGCGCGGCGGACAACGCGGCACGGGCCTCGTTCACCTTTCCGGCAAGGGCGAGGAGGCGCGCCTGGGTGGCCAGGACAGGGATCAGGAGCAGCCGATCGGCTTCGAACCGCCGCAGCAGCTCGTCGCACAGCTCCAACCCGTCGGCGACGGTCGTGGGGGACCATTGGACGAGTTCGCAAAGGGCGCTGGAGAGCCGGTTCTCGATCCAGTGCTCGTCGAGCAGCCGTGCGCGGGCCAGCGCCTTCCTGAATTCCGATTCGGCCCTGCCCACCTGGTCGGCGCTGAACTCCACGAAAGCCGCGAACTGGTGGAGCAGGCACCAGTTCATGTCATCGTCTGCGGCTTGGCGGAGGTCGGACTCATGGCGTGCCAGATTCGCCGGCGCCGTTTCCAGGCTGAGATGCCCCAGGCGGAAGCGGATGATGTCGCGCTGCAACGTCAGGGGCATGCGACCGGCCGTGTCTGTTTCCCGCAAGCCCTCCTCGAGCACCCGCAACGCCCGATCACCCTCACCCTGTGCCAGGAGAGCCTCGCTCAGCCGTACGGTGATGTCGGCGAACCGGCGGCCACGCCCGGTGTGCAGGGTGAGTGCCCGCCCGAACAGCGATCCCGCGGCCTTCGCGTCACGGCGATGCAACGCCGTCGTCCCTTCCTGGACGAGGAGCTTCACCGCCTTCGCCGACAAGGCAGGCAGGCGCGGATCGCCGGGGGCGACCTCGCCGAACAACAGGCTGGCCCGTTCCGCGTGGTACATCGTCTCCGTCGGTGGCGTCCTGTCCGCCAGCAGCGCATGCGCCTCCGCCCGCAACGCCTTGGCAGTCATCGCATAGCAGGTGTCGCGGATCAGGGTTTGCGCGCGCAGGCGCCCTGCCCCGAGGGGCTGGACGAAGTCTCGCCGCACCAAGCGCTCGAGCGCGCCGATCACTTCCTCCCGGTCCAGGCCGTCCCGCGCGGCGAGGATCAAGAGCCGGTCGACGTCGAACTCCTGGCCGCACACGGCGGCCCATTGCAGGGTGCGCAGCTCCGGCGCGGGAAGGGCGTCGATCCGGGCGCGCAGCAGGGCGGAGATCGTCGGCGGAGGCGTCGACGTGGCCGACCCCTGGTCAGCCAGCGCGTCGATCATCGCCGCGACGAACAACGGGTTGCCCGCGCTGAGTTCGACGATCTCTGCCGTCGCCGAGCTCCGTGCATGGCCTGCCACCTCGGCTTCCCCCACCGCCAGGGTGTCTATGAGCTGCACCGTTTCGGCCGGGCTGAGCGGTGCGACCCGGACCCGGGAAGCTTGATCGATGCCCAGGTGCGGATGGTTCTCGAGCAACTCGTCCCTGGCGACCCAGACGATGAGGACGGGCAAATCCGACAACTCCCGCGCCAAAATCTTGATCAACCCCAGGAACACCCCCTCTGCCCAGTGCAGGTCCTCCCAGACCAGAACCAGGGGATGACGTGCGGCCAGTGCCCTGAACAGGTGCGTGGCCGCCCACCCGATCTCTTCCACGCCGACCGGCGGACCGCCTTTCGGAGACTCACCGCCGCAGACGGCCGTCAGGGTCCGGTATGCCCGTCGGCCGCTCTCGCTCGCGCCGAGCGCCTGCCGGATATGAGCCCAGCCGCCGGGCACGGAGTCGTGGAGCATGGAGATCAGAGGATGGAACGTGATGTCCCTGCCGTACGGCTGGCACGAGCCGGTCAGCACCAGGGCCTGCCCGACCTCCCGCCGGGCGGCGAACTCCAGCATCAGCCGTGTCTTGCCCACGCCGGGCTCGCCGTGCACGAGAAGACAGCGGCCCCTGGCGTCGGCCACCACCTGGCCATAGGAGGCGAGCAGCCGCCGGAGCTCTTCGGCCCGCCCGATCATGGGAGCCCGGACGGCCGGGGACTCCACTGTCACGGACGTGACCCGCCACACGCGCTCGGGCTCGGCCTTTCCCTTGAGGACGAGCGGCGGGAGTTCCGCCAGCCCGGCACGGCCGCGCACGAGCTGTGCCACCTCGGCGTTCACCAGGATTTGGCCGGGCTGCGCGGCGCTCTGGAGCCGTGCGGCGGTGTTCACCGTGTCACCGACGATCCGTAACTGCGCCCCGGGGCTTGCGATGACCACGGCCTCCCCTGAGCTGACGCCGCAATGAACGTCGAGTCTGATCTGCATCGGCAGCATGCCGTCGCTCAGCTTCCGGACAGCCGCGACCACGGACCAGGCGGCCCGTACCGCCCGCAGCGCGTCGTCCTCGTGCGTGACCGGAACGCCGAAGACGGCCATGATGGCGTCGCCGATGTACTTCTCGATCAGCCCGCCGTGTTCGGTGATGTGCTCGCTGCAGGCTTCGTAATATCGGTAGAGCACGTTGCGCAGCAGCTCGGGATCGAGCTGCTCGCCCAGCTTCGTTGAATCCACCAGGTCGACGAAGAGAACGGCGACGTTCTTGCGGGATTCCGGACCGGTGTCGGCGGCCCGCGCCACGGCTCCGCACGTGGAGCAGAACCGGGCGTGGGCTGTCAGCCGCGCACCGCACGCGCTGCATGCCGACTGCTCGGCGCCGGCGTCCCCGCCCACGTCACAGCACCTTGAATTCGTGGTGTCCCTGTACGTCCGGCGCCACCTCATCCAGCATGCGCTTGACCCGTACGAGGATCTCCACCTCTTCCTCGGTCAACCGTCCGAGGACGTCCCGCTGCCGCGTGCTCAGCAGGTCCACCCACTGACCGCTGGCCCGGAGTGCCGACAGAGCATCGAATCCCATGGCTGGCTTCACCTTCTTTCCTCATCGAGCCTTGTGCCGCCGGCGACCGCGCCGGCGCTCCCGGCGAACTGGTCGCCGGGACGGAAGTTTCTGAAGGCGGGCTGGGTGATCGCCCACAGGATGCCGGCCGCCATTGAGCAACCGGCCAGCAGGAAGAACGTGGCCACGCCGAAGCGCTCCACGCCCCAGCCGGCCACCGCGACGGACAGCGGGAAGGTGCCCGACATCGCCAGCAGCATGACGCTCATCACGCGGGCCAGCAGGTGACGCGGAGCCCACAACTGCACCATCGTCATGACGACGATCCCTGACCAGCCGTTGGCGACGGCGAACACGATGATGCACACGAGCGCGCCGGCCAGGCCGCCGGCGAAGGGCACGGCGGCGACCGAGGCGCCCATGGTGAGACCGAGGAGCATGACCACATACCCGACCCGCAGTCGCGGCACCGTCCAGCGGGCCAGCAGAGCACCGATGATCATGCCGGCACCGAGCCCGGTGAGGAGGATGCCGTATCCGGCTGCTCCGAAGTCGCGATGGGCCAGCGTGGGCAGAGCCACTTCCACCGCACCCGCGTAGACGGCATTGCCGATCAGAGCCGCGACCAGGACGACCTGGAGGAAACGCCCGCGAAGCAGTACGGCACGGAACGTCACGGCGCCGCTCGCCACGGCTGCCTCCCCCGCCGGATCGGCGTTCGGCGGGCGGAAAGCCAGCAGGGCGGCGGCCGAGACGAGATAGGCGCTCGCGACTGCGAACAAGGCCGGAACCTGGCCGAGGCCGGCGATCAGGATCCCGCCCAGCGCCGGCCCGAGAAGGGTGCCGAGCTGGGTCGCGACGGAGGACATCGAGTTGCCCGCGGCCAGGTCCTTCTCGGGCAGGACGGTGGGGAGGAGGGCGAACGACGCGGGGACGAAGACCCCGCCGCAGATCCCCAGCGCGGCCGAGATGGGCGCGAGCACGGCGAACGTGGGCGGCATGCTGGAGGCCAGGGTTCCGAGCACCATGATGAGGCCGAACCTGACGGCGTCGGTCACCAGCATGACCGTGCGGGGGCCGAAGCGGTCCGCGAGGATCCCGCCGGCCGGGATCGCCAGCGCCCGGCTCACTCCGAAGCAGGCCAGCACCACACCGAGCAGGCCGGGACCGCCTCCGGAGGACAGGACCAGCCACGGCAGGGCGACCGCGTAGCAGAGGTCGCCGACACTCGAGGCGAGCTGACCGATGAGCAGCCGCCAGAACCCTCGAACGGTCATCGGTCCCGATACGGCCAGGGCCTTGACCTTTGCGAAGGCTGTCCGGCTCATCGGTCCGGTTTCTCCCTTCATGAGCGGGTTCCGCGGTGGCGGACGACGTCCTCGACGATCCCGGCGACCTGAGACGGCGACGGGAGACACGGCCCTGTCTTGTACTCGGCCGTGGATATCTCCCAGCACTGCGCCATGACGGGCCCGGCGATGTGGTGCCCGTCCGCCGTCAGCTGGGCGACGTTGCGCTGGACGGCAGGTTTGTGCCACATCTCCGCGTTCATGCAGGGAAAGAAGATCGCCCGTCCCGGGTATGCGAGCAGTGCCGCCGTCAGCAGGCTTCCCGAGAACCCCTGTGCGGCCTGCGCGAGCACGTTCGCGGTCGCCGGCAGCACGATGAAGTGATCGGCCCACTGGGCCAGCTTCGCGTGGCCCGGGTCGAAGTTGTCCTCGCCTTCGCAGAAGACGGCCTCGCCGATCAACCGCACTGTCCGCGCCGGCAGGAACTTCACCGCGGTCGCCGTCATGATGACGCGGACACGGAGCGCGGGCATTCGTGTGCGCAAGGCGAGAAGATAGTTCGGAAGGCTCATCACGTCCGCCGCGCCGCACGCGCCGATGAGCAGCTTGTGCGTCGCGGTCGCCGGGTCGGCCGCCGCCGGATCCGGACCCGTCGCGCTCACGGCGCCCCGACCGGTCGCAGCCCGAGACGTGCGGCGGCCAGGTCCATGCGGCCTTGGGCATTGTGCTTGTAGCTTGGGCACGGAAGGCGGCCTTCGTGCCAGGCCTTGGGGCACGAGCCTCCGCACGTGGGCAGGAAGACGCAGCCCTTGCACCAGGACTTGCCCTGCTCCACCTCGTCGTACCAGCCATCGAACTCTCCGGCCGGCCGGAAGACCGGAAGGTCGTCCTGGCCGATGTGCCCGAGTGCCGACGTCTGCTCGGCCTCGGGCACGAGCGGATGGTCGGTGCACGAGAAGATGTTCCCGGTGCCGCTGATCAGCTCGGCGGTGGCCTTGACCGCCGAGCACGTCACCCGTTGCGGCACCGTGGGCATCCGCATGAACGGGAGCCCGTGCTCGTGCATCAGCCTCAGCCAGCCGAGTTCCCGCTCGGCGTAGTCCTTGCCCTCCAGCTCGATCGCCGAGACATCGTTCCCCCACGGGTGCACGGGGGCCAGCAGGAACTGGACATTCGGCTGATTGAAGCCGAGGTGTGCCATCAGTTCGATATAGCGGGGAATGCTTTCCTGGTTGCGCACGTCGACGTTGGTCCTGAAGACGAACGTCGCATGCCGGTAGTCGGGGTTGTCGAGTGCTTCCCTGACCGTGCGGACGATCTTCCAGAAGGACCGGCCACCGCTCTTCAGCGGCCGGTGCTCGTCATGGACGTCTGGGGGGCCGTCCAGGGTTATATGAAACTTCCGGACCCTGCACTCCTTGATGAGCACCTCCAGATTCCGCTGATTCAGCAAGGACCCGTTGGTCGTCATCTCGGAGATGTATTCCACGCCCTCCTCGTCGGCGACCCGCACGAAGTCCTTGGCGAGGTCTCGGATGACGGCGTACCCCATCATCGGCTCGGAGCCGAACCAGTCGATGCGCGCTTGCCGCGTCGTCGGCAACCGCACCGCACGCAGGACCCGCGCCCGGACACGATCACGGTGATCCGCGGACAGCCCGCCGCGCACGTGTTCCTGCCCGCAATAAGTGCAGCCCATGTTGCAATACGAAGTGGGGAGCAGAATGAAGTTGACCAGCGATCTGTCCAGCGCGGCCGATCTGCTGCGGTCCAGCACATCCGCTAACTCGTCCTGATCGTCGGGCACCACAACCTCAGAATCTCTCAAGGCGGCGCGCGTGCCGGGGGAGATGGCATCGAGCCGGCCCGTGCGGAGGGCGTCCGCGACCTCCGGTATGACGTACATCAGCGTGGCCGTTCGCGTCGCGTAGACCAGTTGGACCCGAACCCCTTCGCCATCCGTATAGATGTTGTCGCTGATGACGAAGTAGCGGCCTATCTTCTCTGCCATGATTTCCTCCTCATCCGGCATCCGGGTGGCCCGGTCCGCCGGACCACCCGGCGGACCGGTGCCTATAGATCAGCAGAGGGAATTGATCAAGTTGCCCTGCCCTTCGACGTCCGGCGCCGCGGCGTTCAGACGTTCTTGGATGGAGCTCACGACGGCCATTTCCTCCGGGGTCAGCTGTTCGAAGACCGCTCGCTGCGCTTCGGGAAGCCTGTCCAATCCTGCCGCGCGAAGGGGCGCAAGGGGGTCGTCGGACATTCCTGACTCCTCTCTTTGGTCTTTCCGGACTATCGAACGAAACCCACGGTAAGCGTGAGCGTCACGGTCGTCCAGAACAGTACTCGGCCGGATTCTTAAAATGCGGAGGATGTTCTTAAGAAGAAGCTTCTGAATTTTAAGAACGGCCGGCTCCGGACTGCTTTCGCCGGCAGGGCGCCGGGGTAGGCTGCCGGCATTGCGGAAGCGTCCTGTGTGCCTGGGAGGCAGGGATGGCCATCTTCATCGCCGAGACCCCGACGGTTCGCCGGACGAGGCGCCGGCCGAGTGACCTGCCCTATCTGCTCATCAATCCACCGCTGACCGACCCCACTCAGCCCTACCATTCGATCTCCTATCTGGTGGGGGCCGCCAGGGCAGCCGGCTTCACCGGCGAGCGATGCGTCGACGCGAATATCGATGCGCTCAACCACCTCGCGCATCCGCACCGGGTGGGCGCTCTGCTGGACGGCGCGGCGAAGACCAGGACGCGCATCGAAGCGCTTTCGCGCCTTACCCGGCTGGATGAACTCACTTATAGAGCGGCACTCGCCGCCGAGACTCTCACCGCCGATTCAGTGCGCGAAGCGATCCAGGTCTTCAGAAACGCCGAATCCTTCTATCACTATCCCACCTACCGGCAGGCGGTCATGGTGATGAAGCTCTGGCAGGAACTGCTCTGCCTCGAGGGCGTGCCGAAGTCCATAGCCGATTTCAGCGTCATGCCCGGCGGCACCGTCAACCTGTCCTCATATCAGGACCTCTGCGATCCCGCGCTCATCGACCGGCTGACCGCGCCGTTCGACCCGTACATCACCGGACCGTTCGCCGACGTCATCCGGGAACGCCCGTGGCGGGTCGTCGGATTCTCGGTCAGCTTCACCGGCCAGCTCCCCGCCGCGCTACGCCTGGCGAGACAGACGCGAGCGGCCATTCCCGACGCGGTCATCGTGTTCGGCGGCACCGAGGTGTGCGACGACGTGCGGCTGGCCCGCCGGCCGGGCGACTATTGGGAGCTCTTCCGCGATGCGGACATCATCGTCCCAGGGGAAGGCGAATCAGCGTTCTGCGGCATCCTGAGCGCCGTCAGAGACGGCCGTGACTTCGGCGGGATCCCTGGAATCTTGAGGCGTGGCGAGGCTCCGCAGACGCCGCCCATCCACTATGAGGACGTCGCGGAGCTGCCGGCACCGGCTTATGACGTGTGGCAGTGGGACTCCTACTGGTCGCCGGAGCCCGTCGTCCTCTACAGCCCCACCCGCGGCTGCTACTGGAACAAATGCACGTTCTGCGACTACGGGTTGAATCTCGACCGCCCGACCTCCCCGTCCCGGGAGCGGCCGGTCGCGATGGTGCTCGAGGATCTGCGAAAGATCGCCGACATCGGCCGGAGCGTCTACTTCTCCGTGGACGCCATGTCGCCGCGATACCTCCGCCAACTCTGCGACGCGATGGCCGGCTCCCGCCTGCACCTTCGATGGAGCGCCGAGCTGCGGCTGGAACGAACCTTCCCCAAGCGGGACATGGCACGGCAGCTGAGGAACGCCGGATGTGTGGCCATTTCATTTGGTTACGAATCGGGATCGCAGCGGGTGCTGGATCTGATCGACAAGGGAGTCGACCTGGCCCAGGTTCCGGCGATCCTGGCGCACCTGGCAGACCATCGGATCGGCGTGCAGATGATGGGGTTCACCGGGTTTCCCACGGAGCGGCCGGACGAGGCACGGCAAACCTACGACTTCCTCATCGAACACCGAGACCACTGGGCGCTCGCCGCGATCGGCGCGTTCGTGCTGACTCCGGGCTCGATCGTGGCCAAGCGCCCGGAAGAGTTCGGCGCCGAGATACTCCCGCTCCCGCCGACCCAGGACATCCAGCGCTGGCTGCCCTGGCGGGACCGGCAGGGACAGACGGACCACTGGCCGGGCGACGACGACGGGCACGTCGGCCACGAACGACGGTCCGCCCTGAAGCGGGCCGCGGATGACCGGCCTTTCGTCGGCGGGATCGACGCCGCGCACACACTGCTCTATTTCGCGAGGTTCGGCCCGAAGCTGGGGCTGGACGGCGCCTTCGGCGAACCGCATGTCCGTCTTGCTGAGATCGCGCAGCTCGAGATTCCCTTCGCGAACATCGAGGACTTCACCAACCTCGAAGACGTGCAAAGCGAGTACTCTCTGCGACAGCGCCAGGCGGGAGCCACCAGTGCCTCGATCGGGATCTGGCTCAACGAGCCCGGACAAGCCCGCCGTGGTACGGCCAAGGCCGTGGTGATGCCGTCGGGGACGGTCCTCCTCCTCAGGGACGAGGAGCTCCTCATGGCGGCCGACCACCTGCAGAAGCTGCTCGGGATCAGCGCGCGGATCCGGGGTGACGCCTGAAGGTCCACGCCGCCCCCGGGTGCCAAGGGATCGGCATCACGGGACTTCGGCGACCTACGGGTCGGCCGGTCACATCTCGTCGAGGTTGGTCTTAAAGTCAGTCGAGGTTGGTCTTAAAGTCATCGGCCGGCCGGAGCGCTGTGCCACGCTCCTGATGGCCGTTGGCCATGGCGGACTGGTTCGCTGAACTCCGCAGAAAGGCCGCGATGATGCGAGCCCCGGCACGATCTTGAGTGAGGTTCTTCGCACGGGCCCATGCGCGAAGCGCCTCCAGGTCGGCGATGCTCAAGGTGACGATGATCTGTTTCACGGCTCCAGGTCTGCGCTTCCCGTTCCCGCCGTCGGCCGCGGGCATCTGGTGGGCTGTGACTTCGGCCGTTCGAAGATAGTCCATCTGCTGAGCGGCGGACATGCCCGCCATAGCAGCCGCGATCTGCCGGAGCTCCTGATCGCCGAGGGGTTTGTCCCCGTAATGATCCTGGATTCTGAGCGCCGCCCCGAGGTCTATCTCACCGCTCTCGACGAGCGCTTTCAACGTGGGCCTGAGCCGGTCGAACTTGACATATTTTCGGACCCTGCCATAGGGAAGCCCGAACGTCTCGGCGACGGCTTTGATTGATCCGTACTTGTGATAGAGCCTGGTGCAGGCGTCTATGAGATCCAGCGTGCACAGATCGCGTCGCACGAGATTCTCGCTGATGGACAGAGCCTTCGCGACGTCGTCGTCCGGCCTCTCCTCGACGATCGCAGCCAGGATGTCTCGCGCGCCCAACCTGCGCATTGCGAGCCAACGCCGTTGCCCGGCCAGGATCTCGTAATATCCGTCTCTGTCCTCTGACGGGGTGACGATAATAGGCTCCAGCTGACCGTGGACTCGAATATTGTCCGCCAGCTCGGCGATGTCGTCCTCTACTTCTCGGCTGCGCGCCTGTTGTGTGCCGATCACAAGCCTGTCCAGACGGACCTTCGTCACCCTGTCGAAAGACATCACCCTGACTTCGCCTCCGGTGCATGACAATCATGGTTTGCCCGTGGACCTTCCAGATCATCTATGCGCCACTGTCGCCCGAGTGTGGAGATCAGTCCAGGCAAGCAACCGGACATTAGCCGGACACAGGCGCGGAGCCATGCCGGTTGCGCGGTAGGGAGGCCGGGCCTGTCATAGCAGTCCCCGACGCCGCCCATCGAGGGCACCAGGCCGGAGCCCACGGGACGTAGCGTGGCGAGTGCTTGCGCGGACTTCGTGCTTATCTGGATGACCTGATGCGTGCTTCACGACTGGTTTCCTTGATCCTGCTCTTGCAGGCGCGGGGCGGGATGACCGCCGCCGAGCTGGCACGCGAGCTCGAGGTCTCCGAACGCACGATCCACCGCGACGTCCTGGCCCTGTCGGAGGCGGGCGTCCCGGTCCACGCGGACCGCGGACGCGGGGGCGGCTACCGCCTGCTCGACGGCTACCGCACCCGGCTGACCGGGCTGGACCGGGCGGAGGCGGAGGCGCTGTTCCTGTCGGGGGTGCCCGAGACGTCGCTGCGCGAGATGGGCCTGGCCGAGGCGGCGGCGACGGCCCGGCTGAAGGCGTCGGCCGCCTTGTCGCCCGCGTTGCGCGACGCGCCGTCGTCCGCCGCGCAGCGGTTCCACCTGGACGCCCCCGGATGGTTCGCGCCCGGCGACCCTCCGCCACCGTCGCTGGCTCCCCTGGCCAGGGCCGTGTGGGGCGACCACCCGGTGCGGACCCGTTACCGGGACCGGGAGCGCGTGCTGGAGCCCTACGGGCTGGTGCTGAAGGCTGGGGTGTGGTACCTGGCGGCCAGGGCCGGGGAGCGGTTCCTCATCTTCCGGGTGGACCGGTTCGAGCTGGTCGAGGTGGCGCACGAACGGCGCTTCGCGCGTGATCGGGAGTTCCAGCTGGCCGCGTTCTGGGCCGAGCAGTCGGCGCGCTTCAGCCGCTCGCTGCTGCGCGAGACGGTGACGTTGCGGCTCAGCCCGATGGGCGTGCGCCTGCTCCGCCACATCGCCGACCCGGCGGCCCTGGACGACGCGCTCGCCTCGTTGACGGCCGACGGGGTCGTGCGGCTGCGGGTGGAGTCGGTGGAGGTGGCCTACGGCCAGGTCCTGCGATTCGGGCCGGAGGCGGAGGTGCTGGAGCCGGCGCGGCTGCGCGACCTGGTGGTCCAGGCCGTGAGCCGCCTGTCCCGGCTGTACGGCGGCGGCTCCTAACCAGGCCGATGCTGGCGGTGCTGGGCCGGTGCTGGGCCGGTGCTGGGCCGGTCAGCGATATCCCGTGGCATCGGCCGGCTTGCCCTGGCTCTCCACCTCGGCGATGTAACGCCACGCATCCGGCCTGCTTCCGTCCAGGTCGGTGAAACCGTACACCTGCGCCAGCTGCCCGCTGGACAGGCTCTGGCCGGTCCAGCGCATCTTGTCGGCGTCGGCCGCCAGCGCGGCCACCGCCCTGCCGGTGTACCGCGGTGTCTCCGAGATCACGAAGTGCGGCTGCTTGTCCGTGGCGTCGCGCCAGTTCTCCTCGGTGACGCCGAAGGCCTCCAGCATGGCCTCCGACCGCAGCCACCCGGGCGTGAGCGCCACCGCCGCGCAGCCGTACTTGCGCAGGTCCTGCGCCTGCGCGAACGCGAGCCTGATCACCGCGCTCTTGGCCAGGTCGTAGAAAGCCGAGAGGCGGTAATTGGCGTCGTTGTACTCCTTGGTGCCGTCAGTCACCTCCACCACCAGCCCGCCCGGGTTCCTGATCATCAGCGGGAGCGCGTAGTGGCTGGTGATGAGGTGGGTGTCGATCGCCAGCCGGAGCAGGCGCAGGCCGTTGTCCAGATCGTGCTGCCACACCGGCACGTCCCACTCGGTCAGCCGGTCGCCGCCCCAGATGTCGTTGACCAGCACGTCCAGCCGTCCCTGCTCGGCGTCGATGCGCTCGACCAGGGCCCGGACCTGCGCCCGGTCCAGGTGGTCGACCTGGACGGCGATGCCCTCGCCGCCCGCCGCGGTCACCAGCTCGGCGGTCTCCTCGATGGTCTCCGGCCGGTCCATCTCCGACCGCTGCGTCCTGGTGGTGCGGCCGGTGCAGTAGACCGTCGCGCCCGCCGCGCCCAGCTCGACGGCTATTCCCCGGCCCGTGGCCCTTGTCGCGCCTGCTACCAAAGCAATCATGGGTCCAGCGTGACGGGAAAACGGGACACCCTATGTCATGTTTTCCGTGGGGCTTGGGAGGACGTCGGGGCGGCCTGCCGCAGCGTGCCCTTCGCATGATCGTCTGTTCGGCTCAGGTCGTGTTGTCCTTGTAGGACACGATGCAGAACTCGTTTCCCCCGGGGTCCTGCATGATCAGGACCGAGCCTTCGTCGTAGTCGTGTCGCTCACCCGTCCAGCGCCCGCCGAGTCGCTCGATCTCCGAGCGCGCCGCATCGAGGTCGGGGACGGTGACGTCCAGGTGCAGGCGCACCTTTCCGAGCTTCGGCTCGGGGACTCGCTGGAACGTCAGGCGGGGAACGCCGTCGTGGCGGGAGCCGACCGAGGCCCATCCCTCGCCGGCCATCTCCGTGCTGCGCGGTCGGTGCAGCAGCAGGCTCCAGAACTGCGCCAGCCGCTCCGGATCGGCGCAGTCGATCGTCAGTCCGGTCCAACGTGGTGTCATTCTCGTCATCTCCATATGTGTCTCCGGCCGCCTATGGCTCGGAGCCGTAGGACACCGCGGTCTCCCGGGTGTGCTAGGCTCGCAGACGTTGTGGTAACCCGTACGAACTTTAGGTGCACCTGAGGGCTGTGACCTTCGGGTGCGTTTTTTGTTTGCCGGTCATTTCCGGATGGGCTCATCACCGACGAGGAATCCGCACAGGGCGGATTCCACCTCTGCCTATCGAGGAGATCGACATGGCTACTGGAACCGTGAAGTGGTTCAACGCTGAAAAGGGCTTCGGCTTCATCGAGCAGGACGGCGGCGCCGGCGACGTCTTCGCGCACTACTCCAACATCGTCTCCCAGGGCGGTTACCGGGAGCTGCACGAGGGCCAGCGGGTGTCCTTCGACGTCACGCAGGGCCAGAAGGGCCTGCAGGCCGAGAACATCGTTCCCGCCTGACCTCTCGGCCATCCGGGCATCGGGGCTCGCACCGTTTCGCCGGTGCGGGCCCCGACTCGTCCGCGGCGGTACGGCTCGGCCGGACGCCCCACAGCCGCTCAGACCTTGCGGGTGTAGAGCCGCAGCGCGATCGGGGCGAACACGGCCGTCATGACCCCCGACAGCGCCAGGACCAGCGCGATGTCCCCGGCGTCGGGCACGCCGTCGAGCAGACCGCGCGCCGCCTCGATGAGCAGCGTGACCGGGTTGACGGTCACGAACTCCCGCACCCAGCCCGGCATGGTCGCCGGCGGCGCGAAAGCCGAGCTGACGAAGGTCAGCGGGAAGAGGATCATGGTTGACGCGCCCATGACGGCGGCCGGGGTCCGCACGGTGAGGCCGACGATCAGCCAGAGCCAGCTCAACGCGAAGCAGAACACCAGGAGCAACGCGATCGCCCCGGCGACGCCCCCGAGGCCGCCGGACGCCCGATACCCGATCAGCGCCGCGATGCCGAGCACGAACGCGGAGGCGAGGCTGTAGCGCAGGGTGTCGCCCAGCAACGCGCCGACGAGTGGCGCCGGACGCCAGATGGGCTGCGAGCGGAAGCGGTCGAAGACGCCCCGCTCGATGTCGGTGTTGAGGGTCACCGCCGTGTACATCGTCATGAAGACGACCGTCTGGGCGAGGATGCCCGGCAGCGCGTAGCGCAGGTACGCCTCCGGCGATCCGATCATCGCCCCGCCGAACACGAACGTGAACATCAGCGTGAACATGATCGGGAACAGCGTGGCGTCGAGGAGCTGTTCGGGCACATGCCTGATCTTGAGCAGGACGCGCCAGGCGAAGGTGAGCGTGGCGCGCAGCGCGCCCGCGCCCCTGCCCGGCGGCGGCGCGTCGGCGACGGCGGAGATCAGCGGGGTGTCGAGCTCGTACGGCAGGTGTTCGGCCGCCTGGTGGACGGTCACGCCGGTACCTCCTCGTGGCGTGGTGCGGGGCCGTCGGCCGGCTTTCCGGTGAGGGCGAGGAACACCTCGTCCAGACTCGGATGGGCCAGCGCGTACTCGTCGATGCGGAGTCCGCGTTCGGTGACGGCCGCGAGCGCCTTGGCGGCCGCCGCCGGCTCGTCCACCCGCAGGGTGAGCGCGACGGGATCCGGTTCCAGAACCGGGTCGGCGCCCAGCAGGGCCGCCAGCAGCCGGGCGGCCTCGGGACGGTCGTCCCGGTCGGCCACCCGCACGCGCAGCGCGGCCGCACCGGCCAGCGCCTTGAGCCGGCTGCTCGTGCCCTCGGCGATGACGCGGCCGTGGTCGAGGACGGCGATGCGGTCGGCGAGCTGATCGGCCTCTTCCAGGTATTGGGTGGTCAGCAAGACGGTGGCGCCGGCGTCGACGAGCGCTCGCACGCTCTGCCAGACCTGGCCGCGGCTGCGCGGGTCCAGGCCGGTCGTCGGCTCGTCGAGGATCAGCAGGTCGGGGCGGACCACCAGGGAGGCGGCGATGTCCAGCCGGCGCCGCATGCCGCCGGAGTAGGTCTTCACCGCCCGCTTGGCGGCCTCGCTCAGGCTGAAGGCCTCCAGCAGGTCCCCGGCGCGCTTCCCGGCCGCCCTGCCCCGGTGCCCGCGCAGGCGGGCGAGCAGGGTGAGGTTCTCCAGGCCGGTCAGGTCCTCGTCGAGGGAGGCGAACTGCCCGGTGAGGGCGAGCCGTGCCCTGACCCGTGCCGCCTCCGTCGTGACGTCGTGGCCCAGCACGCGGGCGGTGCCGCCGTCGGGACGGAGCAGGGTGGCGATCATCCGGATCAGGGTCGTCTTGCCCGCCCCGTTGGGCCCCAGCACGGAGTAGACGCAGCCCGCGGGCACCGAGAGGTCGACGCCGCCGACCGCCCGGTGGGCGCCGAAGACCTTGACCAGGCCGCGGGTTTCGATCGCCCATGTCTCGTGGCTCATGTCGCGGCGCCTTCCCCGCCCGGCCGGCTTTCGAGGAAGGCGTGGACGTCCCTGCGCTCCGCGATTTCCTCGCCGGAAGCGTGGTCCGAGTCGATGGCGATTCGGCGGCGCCGCGGCAGGCGCATGCCCGGCGGGGTGCGTCCCGGCCGGTGCGCCGGTCTTTTGGTCAGCGATGTCATGCGGGCAGCGTGCCCCGGCACCGCGGCCGCCGTCTTGGATGAATGTTCAGGCGGCGCGCGCCAGCGTCCAAGCTGTGCTGTCGACCGTCCACAGCGGGTCGGCGGCGATCGCGCCCGGGGTGCGGCCGGTGAACTTGAGCACCTCGCGGTGCAGGTGGGACTGGTCGGCATAGCCGATCTCCGCGGCGACCTCGGCGACGCTGGCGGTCGTGCCGAGCCGGCGCAGCGCCCGGTCGAATCGGACGATCATCGCCGCCCGTTTCGGCGTGACGCCGATTTGCGACTTGAACCGGTTCCAGAACCGGGTACGGCTCCAGCCGTACCGGCCGGGCAGGTCGCCGATCGGCACCCGCCCGTGGCCGGCCGTGATGTGCCGCCAGGCGTCGGCCACCTCGGGGTCGATGCGGAACGAGGAACGGCTGCGCCGCCCCAGCGCCTCGCGGACCAGCGCGAACCGGTCCTCCCAGGAGGGCGCCTCGATCAGCCGCGCGCGCAGCCGGCCGGCCTCCCGCCCCCAGAGCTCGGCCAGGTCCAGCGGCGCGCCGTTCAGCTCCGCCGGCGGCACGCCGAGCAGGCCCGCCGCCGCCAGCACATCCACCTGCAGTTCGAGGCAGTCCACGGCGCGCCCGGCCAGCCGGGCTGCCGCAGGGGAGATGCCGGCGACGATGCCGCCCTCGACCGCGCCGCTTCCGCAGGGTTCCAGGCTGCCGGGGGCGCAGTCGATCACGATGGCGATCGCCGGACCGGGGAGAACGCGCTCCTCGAACGTCCCGCCGGAGCGATCGCGGAAGCCGACCATCGTGACCCCCGGCAGCGCGCGCCCCTCGGCGGGGACCGCCACCTCCCAGGCGCCGTGGCGCGGCGACGTCGGCACGGTGTCGGCTGGCATGCACGCGAGCATATCCCCGCCGGTGTGCCCCTTCCCCCGCCGGGGACGCCGTGCCCGAGGCCGGCCGTCCGCGCGGGGAAAGCGGCGCAGGAGGCAGGCGTCCACGACTCAGCCCTCGCCGGCTGGACCGCGATGTGTCAGGCGAGCTTGTGCCCGGTCGGGACATTTGTCCAAGACATCGGCGCACACCGGCGGTGACGGTGGGTTCATGAGAGTTTCCACCAGGCTCAGGGAACGGATCCGGGCGGCGGAACGCCGCGTCTGCGCCACCTACGGACTGACGATGACCGAGCACACCATCGTGCTCGACGATCCGCCGGTTCGGCTGCGCGTGCTGGCCACAGGCTCGGGCCCACCGGTGATCTACGTGAACGGGATTTCGGCTCCGGCCATGGGTTTCGCCCCTCTCATCGCCCAGCTGCCCGGGTACCGTCATCTGCCGCTCGACCTGCCCGGCCACGGTCTCGCAGCGCCGTACCGCTGGCAGGACGGACCCGTTCGCGACCTGGCGGTCGGTGTGCTGACGAGGACTTTGGACGCGCTCGGACTGCCACAGGCGGCTTTCGTCGGCAGTTCCCTGGGCGGCTTGTTCACGCTGTGGACGGCGATCGACGCACCGGCACGCCGACACCCTTCCGTACCGGCTGACCGCCTCCCGACTGGTTCACGGCGGGCCCGGACGTCCGAGGGAGGATGGTCATTGGCCGGGGTCGCCATGCGAACGGTTGAGGATGAGACCGCTGGCGCGGGCCATCACCTGGGCGCGGCTGCGGCCCGGATGGTCGGCGGCGAGGAAGTGGCTGCCGATGGCCATGCAGAAGGCGAGCAGGCTGCGGGCCTCGACCTCGTCGGGGTCGGCGCAGAACGTGCTGATCGCGTCCCGCAGCAGCTGCATGCGCCGGTTGTCCACGCGGCGCAGGCGCTCGGCGACCGCCGGGTCGCGGCGGGCCCAGTCGCGCACGGCCAGGTCGATGGGCAGCAGGCGGTCGTCGGAGAAGGTGAGCCGCCCGGCCAGCCGGACCTTGTCCAGCGCGTCGCCGGGCTCCTGCTCGATCCGGTCGAGGACGTCGTCGACGCTCTCGCGTTCCCAGGCGTCCAGCATTGCCTCCAGCAGGGCGCCGCGGTCGGCGAAGTAGCCGTAGAAACCGCCTTTGGTGACCCCGAGCGCCTTGGCCAGGGCCTCGATACGCACGGCGTCGACGCCGCCGTCGGCCAGCGCCCGCAGCCCGGCCTCGACCCACTTCTCGCGCGGCGTGCGCAACGCGCCCATCGTGTGAAGCACCTCACTTCCCGACCCATTGTACGGAACCGTATAACGAGCTAACCTGCCTTTATACGCCATCGTATAACTTAAGAGACAGTGCCATGGCTTTCCCTGCCATGGTCGCCGAGACGTCACGGAGGCGGCCGGGCTTCCCGCGGGACCTCGTCAATCCCACGGCCGCGAACGCCTGACCAAGCAAGGACGCGAAGCCGCCCCGGGCGGGTTCGCCGCGAGAACGGATAGCTCAGATGATCAAATGGGCCGGCTGGATCATGGTGTTGTACGGCGCAGCGCACACGCTTGGCGCCCTGACGGTGGAAGGCGCCGCGCGCCACGCCGGGGCATGGTTCAGCGGGCAGCTGTGGGGAGAGGACCTGGCCGCGATGAGCCCGGCCAACAGCGCGTACTGGCTGAGCCTGGCCAGCTTCGGCCCGCCGCTCATCCTGATCGGCCTGATGGTCGTGTGGCTGAACCGCCGGGGCATCGCGCCGCCGCCGTTCATCGCGTGGACGCTGGGGATCTTGACCGTGGTCGACGCCGTGATCATGGTTCTCACGCCCTGGCCGATCCTCCTGCTCGCGAACGTCCTGCTGCTGGCCGGGGCGCGCCGTGCCAGGCGCCGCGAGAACCCCGTGCCGGGGCCGGTAGCGTAGCGAGCAGTCGGTCACCGTGGGAGCGGTGACGGAAAGGACAAGTGGCGTGACGAACCCCGTGTACTCCCGGGCGACCAGGTTCCTCTTCGTGGCGCTGGCCCTGGCAGTGGCGGTGTCGGTGGTGCACTACATCGACAACTACATGAACTACCACGACTATCCGATGCCAGGCCCCGGCAGTCCGGTCCCCGTACCGTCGGCGACGGTGGTGGGGGCCTCGTGGTTCGTGTTCACCGCCAGCGGCGCGCTCGGAGTCTGGCTGTGGTCGCGCCGCCGCATCGTCGCTTCGGCGATCGCGCTCGCCGGATACTCGCTCTCGGGGCTGGTCGGCTTGGCCCACTACATCGTCCCGGGCGCGTTCGCCATGGTCTGGTGGCGGCAGACCCACGTCGTCGCCGACATCGTCTGCGGCCTCGTCATCGCCGGATTCGCCGCGTGGGCGGCCGCCAACGCGACCCGGCTGGCGCCCGCATCACCTGGACGGCACAGCCCTTGACGACCGGTTTGCGGACCGGCCATGTCAACGCTCACCGAGACCCGCCGATCTTCCGTACGTCCCGACCAAGGAGGTAGAGCGATGAGCCGCATGGCTTGTCGCGGTGTGCGCGCGGGCTCGGACAAGCAGCCCACCCAGGTCACGGCGTGCGACACCTCCCGAGGCATGCCGGCAGGAGACGCCATCCCGAAGTGAGATTCGTGTACGGCGATGCCTTCGGCCTTCCGGTCGTTTTCCTGGTCGTAGGTCACCTCCACAGGCTCGCCCAGGTAGTGCCGGGTCGGCCAGCCGGTCCAGCGCCCCAGGAAGTAGCTGTATTCGCCGGCCAGCAGGGGCGCGGGTTCAGGCGCGAACTCCTCGGCGCGTTCGAGCTGCTCTTCTCGCGCGTATGGGAGCTCCGCCGCACGCACGAGGTCGAGCAGCGGGATGCCGTCGATGAGAATCTCTTGGCGGTCGTTGCGCAGCTGGAACTCGATTTCCTGCACTCCGCCTCCTGATCCCGGGTCGAGGATCGGCTAGACGCAGCATGGTCCGCGGATGGCGGGGTGTCGCTTCTCGGACGAGAAGCGACACCCACGCCCGCCCATGCCGGCCGTGAGAAGCGGGCCTCAGACGGGACGGCGTCTGGTCAAGACGTCCGATCGGCGCCGATCATGCTCGTGACCCACGGCCAGTAATGCGCGGTAGAGGTGTAGACCTCGTCGGTTGCGAGGCAGGAATCGCCGCCGCTGCGGCTGTCGACGCCGATGATCCGCCACTGGCCGTCGACCTGCAGCAGCAGCGGGCTGCCGGAGTCGCCGTTGCACGCGCCCGCGGTGTCGCTCTTCGCGCGTTCGACGCAGAGGTCTCCCGGCGTCGCGTCGAACTCGTCGCCGAAGTAGCACTCCGAGGGCGACAGCAGCTTTGTGTCGAGCTGCAAGATCTGCCGCGGTATCGAGGCCGGGTCGCCGGCGACCGTCCTGCCCCAGCCGATCATCCGCACCGTGGTCTCGGGGATGGGGGGCCGGAAGCTGGTGATCGGCTGCTCCGTCGACGGCGCCGCCAGCTTGATCAACGCGATGTCGCCCGCACTCGTTTCGTCCGGGTTATTCCAATACGGGTGGACCATGAACTTTGCCACGTCAATCATCGCGCCGCCCAGGTAATCGTTTGAACCGACGCTCACCTTGAAGTCGGTCGGGTTGCGTCCCGCGACGCAGTGCGCCGCGGTGATGACCCATTTCGGATCGATCAGCGCGCCGCCGCAGCGGAGCGGGGTCGGCCGACTGCCCTGGTCCTTGTACAGCAACGCGGCGGCGAACCGGTACTCCTCGGTGGCCGGGTCCCCGCCGATGAGCAAGGGCTGGACCTCGTGATCGTCCGCGGCCGCGGTTCCCGTGCCGGCCAGGGCGAACATCGACATTGCCGCGAGCGCGACGATGCCTCTTAACAGTCTGTTCCTCATCGTGTCCCTTGTCTCCGGTGCGGCGTGACCGGACGACCACGCCGGCTGGAGATCTTAGGAGGGCACGCTTTCACAGAGGCTTCACCTCGTCTTGCCTCCCGCGCGACGCGCCGTTGGTCCCTGAGGGTTCGTGTGAGGCTGACCGTTGTCTTGAGCCGCCGGTCCGTGGACCGCGCCGAGCGGCGTCCGGTATGAGACCTGCCCGTCAACCGATCGCACGACTATGTCATGAGGAATGAACCACCACGCCATCGCGGATCACCCAGGAACGGGGAGGTCGGGTGACGACCGCCTCCGCCGGGCATGACGCGGCGACGGCCACGAGGTCGGCACGGCACCCTGGAGCCAGACCGTAGTCGGGGAGGCCGAGCGCGGCCGCCCCGCCGTAGGTCGCGGCGCTCAACGCGAGCTCGATGTCCTCATCGCGGCGGAACGTGCTGCGATAGGCCAGGTGCATGGCACGCTCGAGCATGTCGCCGCCGCCGTACGGGCCCCAGAGGTCGCGGATGCCGTCGTGGCCGCAGGCGACCGTCACCCCGGCTTGGCGCAGCGTCTTCACGGGTGGCACCGGGAAGCTGTACACGGCTGCCGTTGCGATGGCTATCCCGGCCTCGGCGAGCCCATCGGCGAGCCTGCGTTGCTCCGCCTCGCCGATCTGCCCGAAAGCATAGGCATGACTCACCGTGACGCGGCCGGCCAGGCCGAGGGTCCGCGTCCGTTCGATGATGAGCCCCAGCTCCCAGGCGCCGAGTGTGCCGGGATCGTGCAGGTGGATGTCGACGTGGGCGCCGTGCCGCTCGGCCATGCCGAAGATCACATCGAGGTGGCGGACCGGGTCGCCGTCGATCCCCGCGGGGTCGATGCCGCCCACCGCGCGCACTCCCGCCTTCAGCGCCTCTTCCAGCAGTTCCGCCGTACCTGGACGGGTGAGGAGACCATGCTGGGGGAACGCCACCTGCTGCACCTCGACCGGCACCTGTGCCGCCGCCTCCTGGACGGCCTCCACACCGCGAAGACCCACCTCGGGGTCGATGTCGGTATGGGTTCGCACATGCGTGGTTCCGCAGGCGCTCATCCGCCTCAGCAACGCGGTGATCCGCTCGGTGCTGGGTATGCCCAGCTCGGACCTTCGCCGGAGGTCGTTGGCCATGCGGCCGGCCAACGTGTCGTCGGCGGAGTGCGGCACCCACGGCCCGCCGTACAGGGTCTTGTCCAGATGGCAGTGAGCGTCCACCAGTCCGGGAAGCACCACGTGCCCATGGATGTCCAGAACGTCGGCGCCGGGCACCGTCAGCTGCTCGCCGACGTTCTGGATCCGATCATCGCGGATCCAGATGTCGGCGGGCCGGGGCATCCCCCATGGCCGGCCACCGCGCAAAAGAAGATCGCCCATGACGGGTTTCTCCAGGTCTAAGGAAGTCGCCGGCGTTCGTGCCCGCGGGCGAAATCGTGAATGGTGTACGGAGCGCGCCCGGCCCACCTGGCGACCGTGTCGCTGACGGGGATGGAAAGCCGCCCACTGGCGACGTCGGAGAGCGCGTTGGCCAGGAACACGCCGTATTCCCGCGTGAACCCCCTGGAGATCATCAGCTCGATGAACTCGTCCGGCTCGACGTGGGTGTAGCGAACCGGCTTGCCCAAGCCCTTGGCGAGGGCGTCGGCGACGTCGTGATGGGTGAGCTGCTCGGGGCCGGTGATGGGCATCACTCCCGAAGGCCCGCCGGGGCCGAGGGCGGCCACTGCGACTGCGGCGATGTCTCGCGCGTCCACGAAGGGAATCCGCCCTTCGCCGGCCGGCAGCCTGATCTCTCCCGCGTCCGTCATGGCGGCGAACGACCCGACCGTGAAATTGTCCATGAACCATGTCGGCCGCAGGATCGCCGAGGCGACAGGGAGGCGCTGCAGGGCCAGTTCCGCCGCCCGCGACGGGTCCGAGTCCGGAGCGTTCTCGGCGTCGAGCGTGGAGAGCAGGACGATCCGGCCCACGCCGGCCGCCGCGATGGACTCCAGCAGTCGTGGTGCTTTCTCGGGCGCACCGGGGTGACGGTACGGGATCACGACGTAGGCGGCGTCGCTACCGGTGGACGCGCGCGTCCAGGTGTCCTCCTCGTCCCAGTCGAAGGAGGTCCATTCCCCGTGCTCCAGTGGACGTCTGCCGGCCGCTCTCACGCGCCATCCCCGTGCGGCCGCCTGCCGGAGGACGTGGCGTCCCGTCTTGCCGGTCGCGCCGAAGACGGTGATGGTGTACGGGTTCATGCGCCCCAAGCTAGGAGGGCGGATCGCGCCGATAAATGGCCGGAAGGCGCAAGTAGATGCCCGATCGCCTCATCTCAGTTCGCCACGAGTTCGCCGGCCGTACGGCGATGCCGCCGGCGGACCAGCTCGGGTGCGATGCCGTACATGCGAGTGAAAGCCCGGCTGAAGGCGTAGGGCGAGGTGTAGCCGACACTTCTGGCGATCACCTTGATCGGGATGTCGGTCTCGCGGAGTCTTTCCGCCGCGAGGGCCATCCGGAGCCGGGTCAGATGGCTGAGCGGACCCTCCCCGAGCCCCGCGGCGAACCGTCTCGTCAGGGTGGCGCGAGACACCGAGAGGCTCCGGGCGAGATCCGCCAGCGTCCAGTCGCGGGCCGGGTCGTCGTGGAACGCCTGGATGATCCGCTCCACCAGGGGATCTCCCGAGGTCCGGTGACGTCCCACGCTCCCGGACCCCTCACGGGTCCAGGCGCGAAAGGCGAGGATCAGCAGCGTCTGCATGGCCCTCAGCACGACAGGGTTCGCCGTGGGATGGGAGACGGTCTCCGCCGCGAGGAGGTTCACGGCCGCCGCCAGCCCTCCGCACCGGTTCGGATCGGCCGGAACGATCACAAGCGGCGGCAGCTCGACCGCGGCCGGGGCCGGTGAGCCGCCCAGCGTCCGGTACCTGGCCGTGAGCACCAGGCTGTCGGACTCCGTGGGGGAATGAGTGGACGTGTAGGCGCTGCCGGCCGGCGACACGAGGATGTCGCCGCGCCGGAGAACGGCCCGCCTCTCGGGGGATCCGGCGTCCCATGCCAGTGCCGCGCCGTCGAGGACGATCTGGAGGTTCATGTGATCCCCGTCCCCGTCCACCCGCCACGGGGCGGTCAGCCGGGCGCGACGGGCATCCACCGGCACGTGGGAGGCGGCCAGCGAGTCCGGTACAACCACGATCAAAGACTCCCCGTGCCCTCGGCCCTGCGCTCGCGCAGCCGCGCGAAGCTGGCCCGCCAGTTGTGCTCGATCTCTTCTCCGGCGGCTTCGAGGTCGCCGGCCTCGAGCGCCGCGATGATCCGCTCGTGTTCGGCCACCGAAGGCTCCATCGTGGTGCTCCCGTGGAAATAGGTGATCTCGATTCGGCGCAGCCGGGTCTTCAAGTCGCGGATGATCGCGATCAGCTCGGGATTCGCCGTCGCCTCCAGGATGCGGCTGTGGAAGTCGGTGTCGGCCCTCGACGCCGCCGGCGCGTCCTTCACCGCCAGGGCAGCTGCCAGTCTGCCGTTGGCCTCCCGCAGCCCGCGCAGACGTTCCCCGCTCCAGTGACCCGTCATGCTCACCGCGAGCCGTTCGAGTGTCCAGACGATCGGGTAGATGCGCTCGGCCTCGCCGATGTCGACAGGCGCGACCTTGGTCCAGCGGCTCGCCTCCGCGACGATCAAGCCTTCGTCCTCGAGCCTGCGCATGGCCTCACGCACCGGCGTACGGCTGACGTTCAGCGTTTCGGCGATGTCCTTGTCACGAACCCGCGTTCCGGGCGGGAGATGGCCTTCCACGATCCACACGCGAATGCGGTCGTAGATCTCCTCCCTGAGGAGCAGGCGGTTGGAGCTGGGCGGAAGCGGCTCCAGCTGGGCGGCTCTGGTGAGGAGATCGGCGCTGAGGTCGGGGGAGTTTCTTGACGGTGTGCGGTCCTCGAGGTAGCTTTCCGGCATACCGATATATTAGTACATCAGATACCGGGCGGCCTACCCTTTCTTCCCGTGCCTGTCCAGGAAGTAGGCGCTCGGCGGCTGCCTCCCAGGGAGGTCTCCACATGCCCAAAGCACCGGTTCCCTCCGAAATAGCGGCCTTCATCAGCGCGCCGCGACCTGCGATCGTCGGCACGGTCCGGCCGGACGGTGCCCCCTCCACCACGGCGACCTGGTACGACTGGGACGGCAGTTGCCTCATGCTCAGCATGGTCGCCACCGGCCCGCGCGCCAGAAACGTCAGGAACGACCCGCGAATCTCGCTGACGATCCTCGGCGACTCCTGGTACGACCACGTCTCACTGCTCGGCAAGGTCATCCGGCTTCGCGAAGACCGCGACCTGGCCGATCTCGACCGACTGTCCATGCGCTACTGGGCCAAGCCCTATCCCAAGCGCGAGCTCGAATGCGTGACCGCGATCGTCCAGGTCGAGCGATGGCACGCATGGGGCGACCCGGCACAGCTGGGCCCCCCGAGCACGACCGGCAGGCCCTGAGGGGAGGCCACGATGAAAACCACCGGAAACGCACTTCGTCTCGCCCTGGCGGGGACACTGGCGTCCGCAGTCGTCCTCGGCGGCTGCGGCACCGCCGACCAGCCACGGCAGTCCGCCGGGAGCCTCACGTTCATGTCCGGGGGCGGCGCGTACCTGGACGCTCTCGATGAGGCGTTCCTCAAGCCGTTCGCGAAGGACACCGGCATCGCCGTACACAACGACCCGACCCTGAGCTACGCGAAGATCAAGACGATGGTCGGCGCGGGCAAGGTCACCATCGACGTCACTCCCGCGGAGGGGTACTGGGAGATCCAGGAGTGCGGCAAGACCCTCCTGCCGCTGGACCGCACCCTGGTCGACCTGTCCGACATCGATCCGGCGCTCATCCAGGGTGAATGCGGTGCGCCGTTGCTCACCTACTCCACGGCGATCTACTACAACAAGGAGGCCTACCCCGGCCCCGACAAGCCCGTCGGGTGCCGCGACTTCTTCGACACCGCGAAGTTCCCCGGTAAGCGAGCCGTCAGAGACAGCGCCGTGCCGAACCCGCTCATCGAATGCGCCCTGGTGGCGGACGGGGTGTCGCCCGACGCCCTGTACCCGCTGGATCTGGATCGCGCGTTCAAGAAGATCGCGACCATCAGGAAGGACCTCGTCTTCTGGGCGAGCGGCGCCGAGTCGACGCAGCTCATGACGGCAGGCGAGGTCGCGATGATCCACGCGTGGAACGGGCGGGCCTATGCCGCCATCGCCGAGCAGGGCGCCGGTTTCGCCCCCGCGTACGGCGAGGCCTTCCTGATCTACGACACGCTCGTCGTGCCCAAGGGGGTTCGCGATCCGAAGGCGGCCATGAAGCTGGTCGACTACATGCTCGACCCGGCACGCCAGGCGAAGCTGACGAGCCTCATCCCCTACTCGCCGTCCAACAAGAAGGCCGTCCTGACCGGCCTCCCCGCGCCCTTGCAGGAGTTCCTGCCCGAGACCAACCCCAAGGTGGCCGAGGGAGTCCATGTGCAGGATCAGCGATGGTGGGCGCAGAACGCCGACGAGGTGACCCGGCGTTGGCAAGCGATGTTCCAGGGATGACGCACCCATGACGGCTACGCTCCAGGCCGAGCGCCGGCCCGGCTCGCCCGCTCCGCGCGTGCGAGGTGACAGCTCCGCCCCGTGGCTGCTCCTGCTGCTGCCCGCTCTGGTCCTTCTCGCGCTGTGCTTCGTGTACCCGCTCGCCAGGCTGCTGGTCGCCAGCTTGCAGGACCCGGTCCCGGGAGTGGGCAATTACACGGATCTCCTACGGTCGCAGGTCTTCCGCAATGTGCTCGGACGTACGTTCCTCACCTCCGCGATCGTCTGCCTGACCTGCTTCGTTCTGGGATATCCGTACGCGTACCTGATGACGGTGGTGTCGCGCCGCACCCGCAGCCTCCTGCTCGCGGTGGTCCTGATCCCCTTCTGGACGAGCCTGATGGTGCGGACCTTCTCCTGGCTCGTGCTGCTCCAGGACAACGGCGTCATCAACGACACGCTGGCGGCGCTCGGCGTCGGGCGGCTCGAGCTGGTCCGCAACACGACGGGGGTCACGATCGGGATGGCGCAGGTGATGCTGCCCTTCGCGGTCCTGCCGATGTACGCGGTGATGCAGAAGATCGACCGCCGCCTGCTGCGGGCGGCGGAAAGCTGCGGAGCGAAACCGGTCAGCGCATTCGCCCGGATCTACTTCCCCCTGTCGCTGCCCGGTGTGGCGGCGGGCATGTCCATCACCTTCGTCGTCTCTCTCGGCTTCTTCATCACCCCGCAGCTGCTGGGCTCGCCGTCCAACGCCATGCTGTCGCAGCTCATGTACACCGAGATCACGCAGCTCGGCAAGTGGGGGTACGGCGCGGCCATGGGGTTCATCCTCCTGGCCACCGCCCTGATCATTCTCGGGCTGGTGCGCGTCGCGTCGCGGGCCCGGCCCGCCCTCGCGGGAGGTGCCAAATGAGGAGAGCCCGGCCGGGCAGGGTCCTGCTGGCCGCCGTCTGCTTTCTGATCGGGGTGTGGCTGGTCCTCCCCACCCTGGTGGCGGTGCCGGTGAGCTTCACGCCGGTCCGGTCCTTCGCCGTTCCCACCGAGTCGCCGTCCCTCAGGTGGTACGTGAACTTCTTCACCGATCAGCGATGGCTGGACGCGCTGCGCAACTCCCTGGTGATAGCGGCGAGCACCTCGGTGATCGCCACCGCGGTCGGCACCGTCGCGGCCCTCGCCCTGGACCGCGCCCGCGTCCGGGGGAAGGGGCTCGCCGCCGCGCTTCTCCTCACGCCGTCCATCGTGCCGATCATCCTGCTGGGGCTCGGCGTCTATTACGTGTTCCTCCGGTGGGACCTGGTCGGGACGTTCACCGGCCTCATCCTGGCGCACTCGGTGACGGCGATCCCGCTCGTCGTCCAGCCCGTGTCGGCCAGTCTGGCCCGGCACGACCGCGGTCTGGAGCAGGCGGCGGCGAGCTTGGGCGCGCCACCCGTCACGGTGCTGCGGCAGGTGACGCTGCCACTCATCGCCCCCGGCGTGCTCTCCGGCGCGGTGTTCGCCTTCATCTGGTCGTTCGACGAGGTGGTCCTGTCGATCTTCCTCACCTCGCCGGACCTGCAGACGCTGCCCGTGCTGATGTTCAACGCCGTGACCCAGGTGCTCGACCCGACGATCGCCGCGGCGTCCACCATGATCCTTTTCCTCACGACGACGCTCATCCTGGTCGGCTTCAGGATGGGGGCGAAGGAGATGACGACACGTGGCGCTTGACAGAGCCGCGCAGGAGCCCGGGATGGCCTTGTCGCTCCGATCGGTCCGCAAGGAGTACGGCGGGCAGGTGGCCGTCGACATGATCACGCTCGACATCGCCCCGGGCGAGTTCATGACCTTCCTGGGGCCGTCGGGCTCGGGGAAGACCACGACGCTCAACATGATCGCGGGCTTCGTCCAGCCGTCCGCCGGCGAGATCTTCATGGGCGGCCGGGAGATCTCACGCGTCCCCTGCCACAAGAGGGGGATCGGCATGGTGTTCCAGAACTACGCGCTCTTCCCGCACATGACGGTGGAGCAGAACGTGGCCTACCCGCTCAAGCAGCGCAAGGTCCCGGCGAATGTCCGACGTGAGCGGGTGAGCGCGGCGCTCGGGCTGGTCCAGTTGCAGGGGATGGAGCGCCGGCGCCCTGCCCAGCTGTCGGGCGGGCAGCAGCAACGGGTGGCACTCGCCCGGGCCCTGGTGTATCGCCCGCCCGTGCTGCTCATGGACGAGCCGCTCGGCGCCCTGGACAAGCGCCTGCGGGAAACCCTCCAGTTCGAGATCAAGCGCATCCACGACGAGCTCGGCATCACCTTCGTCTACGTCACCCACGACCAGGACGAGGCGTTGCTGCTCTCCGACCGCATCGCGGTCTTCAAGGATGGGCGCATCGAGCAGGTGGGGACGGCGGAGGACCTGTACGAGCGGCCCGCCACGACGTTCGTCGCCGAGTTCGTCGGCGACTCCAACGTCTTCCACGGGACGCTCGCGGCGTCAGGCACATCGGTGCGCCTGGACGACGGGCGAGAGCTGCGCGTTCCGGGCTGCGGCGCGTCCAGCGCCGGTCGTGGGGCCGCTGTCGTCCTGCGGCCCGAGCGCGCCCGGGTGCTCGTCTACGGCGAGGCGGCGCAGCCGTCCTGCCAGAGGCTGAGCGGCGTCGTCGCCAGCGTGCATTACATGGGCTCCGCACGGCGGATCGAAGTGGAGATCGACCCGCGGCGGCGGATGCTCGTCAAGGAGCCTGCCGACCGGCCCTCCGGCGTGCACCCCGGAGACCCGGTGGACGTCTGCTGGCAGGCCGAGGACTGCGCGGTGATCCTGTCCGACGAAGGACACGGCACCCACCGGGAGCCCGCGACCCGCCGGCCGGTGAGCGCGACGTGATGAGAGCGATGAGAGTTCTGTACCCCTCCGGCCCCCGGCAGCTCCACACCGCGAGCCGGCCCCGGGCGCCCCGCAGGTTCCACCGGGCGCTTGGCGGCGACGCCAGAACCCCTCTGCTCGCGCAGCCCGAACTGGCGGCACGCTGGGGCGTGGGACAGGTGCATGTCAAGGTGGAGACCTCCCGCCTGGGCCTGCCCTCCTTCAAGATCATGGGCGCCTCGTGGGCCGTCATCGAAGCGTTGCGCCCGGTGCTTCCCTCGTGGTGGCGACCGGAGTACGGCCTGGCCCCCCTGGCCGGGGCGCTGCCGGAGGTCACACTGCTCACCGCCACCGAGGGCAACCACGGGCACGCGCTGGCCAGAATCGCCCGGCTCATCGGCCTGCGAGCACGGGTGCTCATCCCGGAGAGCGCGGCAGAGCACCGGGTGGACGCCATCCTCGCCGAAGGGGCGGAGGTCGTCTGCGTGCCGGGAACCTATGACGACGCGGTTTCGCAGTCGGCTGTTGAGGCCGCGCGGAAGGATCACGTGCTGGTGTCCGACACGTCCTGGCCGGGCTACGAACGCGTCCCCGCGGCGGTGATCGACGGCTACTCCACCATCCTGTGGGAGATCGATGAGCAGCTCGCCGAGGCCGGCTGTGGCGCACCCGACCTGGTTCTCGTCCAGGTCGGCGTCGGGTCGTTCGCCGCGGCGGTGATCCGGCACTTCCGCGCCGCAACGGGCGGTCCTCGCATCGTCGGGGTCGAACCGGCTCAGGCGGCATGCGTGATGGCCTCGCTGGCCGCGGACAGACTCGTGACGATCCCCGGGCCGCATAAATCCATGATGACCGGCCTGAACTGCGGATCGCCGTCCTACGTCGCCTGGCCGACCCTGAGCCGTGGCCTGGACGCCGCCGTCGCCATCGAGGACGACCTGGCCATGACGGGCACACGGACGATGGCGGACCAGGGCGTCGCGGTCGGGCCCTGCTCGGGGGCCGGGGTCGGAGCCGCGGGCGAGCTTCTCGCCGGTGAGCACGCCGGCGTGCACAGGCGGCTGCTGGGCATCGGCCCGGACTCCACGGTCCTTCTGTTCGCCACGGAGGGTGCGCACGATCCCGTTCCAGCCAGCGCAGCAAGGAGCAACTGATCATGGGAACCACAGCGGCATTCGCTCCGGCCGGGCTCGATGGGGAGCTCCGGCGGCGGCACGCGCTCATCACCGCGGAACTGGCCGAGATCGGGGCCTCGTGCCTCGTGGCCGTCCGCGACCAAAGCGTGACGTACCTGACCGGCTACACGACGTTGACGTGGAAGATGTACAGCCGTCCAGTCGTCGCCGTGCTCACCGCCGGCGGGCGCCTCATGGTGCTGGCCGCCGAGACCGAGGTGGACTCGGCACGCCTGCGGATACCCGGCGCGGACGTCTGGTCCTATGTGGAGCTGTGGCCGGTGGCCCCGGGGACGGGGCTTCCCGACGGGCGCATCCAGTTCGCCCCGCACGCCGCCAAGGTGCTGAGCGAGATGATCGAGGAAGCCGGTCCCGGCGTCGTCGCCGTGGACGGGCTCGGCGCGGCCTGGCCGCCCATCGGGCAGATGACCGCCCTCATCCCGAGTCTGGCCGATCGGGTGCTGGACGCCTCCGAGCTGATCTGGCGGCTGCGGCTGCGCAAGAGCGACTGGGAACTGGACCGCATGCGGCAGGCGAGCGCGATCCTGGACAGGGCTCACGACCTGCTCCGGGAACAGCTACGACCGGGCATGACCGAGCGGGAGATCGCCAAACTCTTCAGCATTGCCCAGCTCGAAGCCGGCGCGCACGAGGTGGGCCCCTTCGGCGTCGTGGCCGGACCGGACCGCGGGCTGTTCGGCGGCCCCACCGACCGGACCTGGGACGCCGACGAGCTGCTCTATGTCGACGGCGCCCCCATCGTCGACGGGTACTGGTCGGACTACTGCCGGACATACGCGGCGCGGCCCGTACGGCCGGCCGAGCGCGACGGGTACGCGCGGGCGCGAGCAGGGCTCGACGCCGCCGTGGCCGAGGGGAAACCCGGGTGCACGGCGGGGCGGCTCGGCACGGTGATGGCGGCTGCCATGGACATCGCGCCCCACACCGTCGGCTTCGGCCGGTTCGGTCACGGGATCGGCCTGCACGTGCCGGAACCTCCCTCCCTCCACCCCGCCGACTCCACCCCCCTCGAGGAGGGCTTCACGATCTGCATCGAGCCCGCCGTGGTGCACGGGGGGATCAACTTCGTCGTCGAGGAGGAGCACCTCCTCGCCGCCACCGGGTTCGAGCGGCTGTCGCCGCGCTCCCCGGAGGGAATCATCGTTCTTTGACCAGCCAGGAGGCGGTCATGTTCCAGACACACCACAGGGAGCGCCCGCTCGGGGAAGCTCTTCGCCCGGAGGTCACCCGCGTGCGGGACAAGGTGCTGCGCATCCGGCGGCATCTCCACGCCCACCCCGAGCTGGCCTTCCAGGAGGTCCGCACCGCGGCGCTGGTCGCCGGCCACTGCAGGGAACTCGGCCTCCGGGTCCGTACCGGCATCGGCGGCACGGGTGTCCTGGCCGACCTGACCGGTACCGGGCCGGGCCCCACGGTGCTGGTACGCGCGGACATGGATGCGCTTCCCATCGACGAGGGCGAAGACGATCGCCCTCATCGCTCCACGATGCCGGGGGTCATGCACGCGTGCGGTCATGACGGACACGTGGCGGTGGCGCTGGGCGTCGCCGAGGTCCTGGCGAGGTTGCGTCCACATTGGACCGGCCGCGTGCGGATGTGCTTCCAGCCGGCCGAGGAGATCGACGCGGGCGCCGAGCGGATGATCGAGGAGGGCGCGCTCCGGTCCGTCGATTACGCGGTGGGCCTGCATTTGCAGGCCGGGCTGCCGACGGGAGTCGTCGGCATCGGTCCCGGCGTGCAGTGGGCGAGCAGCGACGAGCTCCGGATCCTCGTGAGAGGGAAGGGAGGACACGCGGGCGATCCGCGCGACACCGTCGATCCCATCGCCGTCGCCGCCCGCATCCTGCTCGAACTGCAGGCGATCCCCTGCAGCCCGCGGTTGCGCGCACGGGCGGTCGCCACCGTCGGCCAGATCCACGCCGGCACCGCGCCCAACGTGGTGCCCGAGGTCGCGGAGCTCGCGGGGACCGTGCGGACGATGGACGAAGACGACCGGCGCTGGCTCCTGGCCGAGATGGAGCACACGGCACGGGTGATAGCGTCCGCGGGGCGGACCGAGCTGGACTTCTCCATGGGCGCGCATTGCCCGGCCGTCATGTGCGACCCGGATGTCACCGGAACCGTCCACGAAGCGCTGGCGGCGTCGCTCCCCGCCGGCACGGTCGTGCCCGCCGAGCCCGGCACGGCCTCCGATGACATGGGGCGGTTCCTGCGCGAGGTTCCCGGCTGCTACTTCCGCGTCGGGATCAGCGACCCCTCCGCGGGCGAGCCGTACCCGCACCATCATCCGCGCTTCGACATAGACGAACGTGCCCTGCCTGTCGCCACGCACGCGCTCGCCCGTGCGGCTCTGGCCTTGCTCGGCCGGCCATGAGACCGCGCATCGCCGTGTTCTGCCTGGGCGGCACCATCGCCATGGCGGAGCACGCCCAGCGGGAAGGAGCGGTCCCGGCTCTCGGGGCAGACGGCCTGCTCGCCGCGGTGCCGGGCGTGGGCGAGTGGCTCGATCTGGAGGTCCATGACCTCATGAACGTGCCGAGCGCGTCCTTGCGGATGCGGGATGTCGTACGGCTCGCGGCAGCCGTACGAGCCGGGCTTGACGGGGGTGCGGACGCAGCGGTCGTGGTCCAGGGGACCGACACCCTGGAGGAGACCTCGTACCTGCTGGATCTCCTCCACGGCCGGGATGAACCGCTTGTGGTCACGGGAGCCATGCGGACGTCGTCCGCGCCGGGAAGCGACGGCCCCGCCAACCTGCTGGCGGCGCTCCAGGTCGCGAGCAGCCCGGACGCCCGCTCCCTTGGCTGCCTCGTCACGCTCGCCGATGAGGTGCACGCGGCCCGCTACGTCGCCAAGACGCACACGCACAGGGTCCATGCCTTCAGCTCCGAGCCCTGGGGCCCGATGGGTTACGTGGCCGAGGGACAGCTGCGCCTCTTGGCCAAGCCCGCCGTACGCTTCGTCCTCGATGCCGGGCTGCCCGCGCGTTCGCCGACCGTGCCCCTCGTGGTCACCTGCCTGGGGGACGAGGGAGAACTGCTCGACGCCGTGGGCGAGAAGGCCGATGGGCTGGTCGTGGCGGCGATGGGCGCCGGCCATGTGCCCGCCTCGGTGGTTCCACGACTGGCCGCTCTTGCGAGCCGGATGCCGGTCGTCCTCGCCAGCCGCACCGGAGCGGGCACGGTGCTGTCCTCCACCTATGGCTTCGCCGGCTCCGAGAGCGACCTGCTCGGCCGGGGACTCATCAGCGCCGGGACTCTGAACCCGCTCAAGGCCCGCATACTGCTGTGGACGCTGCTCGCCGTGGGCACACCCCGGGCGGAGATCGCTGACCGCATCGCCGCGGCAGGCACCGTCACCAAGCGTCGCGCCCGCTCACGTTGACCTCCCGGCCGCCGCCCCACCGGCCGATCACGGACGCCACACCTGTCACCGGCGAACTCCTACACCGCTTCCGCGGACGCACCCGGAGGCGAGCGGATTGTCCTCCAAGTGTCCGCCGCCTGCCCTGGCTCGGCCGCGCCCGGATCCCGACACTGAGCCTGGCTTGAATTCAGTCACTCCCGTCGCAGGAACACCTCCGGTAGCTCCTGCGACGGCCCTTCCAGCGATCGGTTCCGCGGCTGCGCGCTGCCGATCGTCTGCGTCACGGAAATCAGGTCGGCGGGGATGTCCGGCTGGTTATTTATGGAGGCACCGTGTGGCGTCACCTTGGCGCTTTCGTCGTGGCGACGGCCACGTTCTGTGGACTGTTGCCGATGGTGGGTCCGCCCGGCGTCGCGGCAGCGGTGGACCGTTCCCCGGCTTCGGCGAGCGACGATCCGGTGGGATCGGCATCCTGGGCGGCCGGTGAGGCGAAACGGACCGGCAAGCGGGTCGCGGTGACGTCCGAGCAGGGCGAGACGCAGGACGTCTACGCCAACCCGGACGGGACGTTCACGGCGGAGCTGCGGGCCGTCCCGGTACGTGTCCGGCGTGACTCGGGCTGGGTACCGGTCGACCCGACCCTGCGCAAGCGCGCCGACGGCGGGGTGGAGCCGGTCGCGACCACGGTTCCGGTGGTCTTCTCCGGGGGCGGGGACCAGCCCCTGGTACGGCTCGCCCGGGGCTCGTCGCAGGTGGAGCTGCGCTGGCCGGAGGCGTTGCCGGAGCCGGTGCTGGACGGGGCCTCCGCGACCTATCCGGAGGTCCTGCCCGGAGTGGATCTGCGGATGACGGCGAGCGCGCAGGGCTTCACCCAGACGCTGGTGGTCAAGGACAGGGCCGCGGCGGAGCACCCGAAGCTGGCCGAGCTGGCGCTGGACGTGGACGCCAAGGGCGCGCGGGCACGCCGCGACGAGGACGACGTCGCCGGCTTCTACGACGAGAAGGGCACGCTGGTCCTCGGCACCGGAGCGGCGGTCACGCGGGACGCGGCCCCGGCGGAGGCGCCCAAGGCGGTGGACCGCTTCGCTCTGGACGAGGACCGGCTGGTGCTGCGGCCGGACCGCAAGGCGCTGACCGACTCCGCGACGACGTTCCCGGTGGAGATCATGGCGGGCTTCCCGGCGACCCGGACCGGGTTCGCCATGGTGCTCTCCGGCCATCCCGGCGATCCCTATTGGGGCGGCGACGGGGACAACGTGGCCAAGGTCGGATACTGCGGGTGGTCCTACTGCAACGGCATCGGCGTGGCCCGGTCGTACTTCCAGTTCGACGCGGCGGCCCTGGCCGGCAAGCACATCCTCGGCGCGGAGTTCAACGCCTTCGAGACCTACGCGCCGTCGTGCGTCTACCCGCGCGACGTGGTGGCGTACGGGACGAGTCCCGTCAACTCGGGGACGACCTGGAGCAACCAGCCGTACCCGAACGCGGTCTACCTGTACACGCACACCGTCGCCTACGGCTACAGCTCCGCCTGCCCGGGCAAGTCGCTCGGGTTCCCGGCCGCCGCGGCCGTCACGAACGGGCTCACGCGGTACGGCGGCACTGTGGCGATCATGCTCAAGGCCGGCAACGAGGGCGACGCCTACGCCTGGAAGAAGTTCGCCACCACCCCGACCCTGGAGGTCACGTACAACTCCTACCCCGGCGTGCCCACCGCCCAGACGGTGGAGGGCGTGCAGTGCGCCGTGGAGCCGAACGAGCCTCGCGTCAATCCCCACATCGACAACGACCCCAACCTGGGCCTGCGGGGGCCGCAGATGGCGGCGAAGATCTCCGACCCCGACGGTGGGCTGGTGTCGGCCAACTTCGAGTGGTACACGCGGTTCGGCCCGCTGCTCGGCACGGTCACCACCGGAGGGAAGCAGTCCGGCGCCACCTTCACCGCCGACGTGCCGGCGGCGAACGCCCCCGACGGGGCGCGGCTGGCCTACCGGGTACGCGGCACGGACGGCGTCGACTTCGGGCCGTGGGGCCCGTGGTGCGACGTCACGATCGACAGGACGGGGCCGGACAGGACGCCGAAGGTCAGCTCGTCCACCTATCCCGAGTGCCCGCCGCCCGACTACGACCCCTGCCCGCGGGGTGGCGCGGTCGGCTTCACGGGAGGGTTCGCGCTCAACGCCGACGGCGTCACCGACGTGGCGGCGTTCGAGTACTACCTGTACGGCCACCCGGACACCTTCAAGCGCGTCGCCGCGAGCAGCTCCGGCACCGCGAACGTGCTGGTCACGCCGCCTGAGGACGGCCCGATGGACCTGTACGTCCGCAGCGTCGACCGCGCCGGCAACGCGGGTCCCGAGTACCGTTACCACTTCTGGGTCGGGCGCGGCACGCCCCCGAAGGGGCACTGGAAGCTGGAGGGCTACGACGAGACGGCGGTCGTCGACGACTCGCCCAACGGCCATGACGGCACCGTCGCCCTGGGCACGGCGGCGCGCTGGCGCATCGGCCGGCACGGCGACGCGCTGTGGCTGGACGGCGCCGCCGGGCACGTCAACACCGCCGGCGGTCCCACCGTGGAGACCGACAAGTCGTTCACCGTCGCTGCCTGGGTGAAGCTCGACCGGCTGGACGCCGTCTCCCGGGTCGCGGTGAGCCAGGACGGCTCCCAGGTCAGCGGGTTCGCCCTGGGGTACGACGCGGCCGGCAAGAAGTGGACCTTCCGGATGCGGGCGTCCGACGCCGGCTCGGCCGCGAGCCGTACCGCCGAGTCGGCGACGCCGGCCGTGGCGGGCCGGTGGACCCATCTGGTCGGCGTGTACGACGCCGCCACCCAGCAGGTCAAGATCTACGTCGACGGCGTGGCCGGCGCCTCCGCCGGCCACACCACGCCGTGGAAGGCGACCGGGTCGGTGCAGCTCGGCCGGGCCCGGTCGGCGGGTGGGCCGGCGGACTACTGGCCGGGCGCGCTGGACGAAGTGCGGATCTACAGCCGGGTCCTCTCCGCCGAGGAGATCCACGACCTGGCCGGCACTCCGGCGGCCGAGGAGCTGTTCCTGCCGCTGGACGAGGGGACGGGCGCGACGGCGCAGGACGTGTCGGGCAACTACCGCCTGGGCACGCTGGGCAGCGCCGGCTCCTGGACCGCCGGCAGGGTGGGGACCGGGGCGGTGCTGTTCGACGGGACCGCCGCGACGCTCTCCACCAGCGGTCCGGCTGTGCGCACGGACGCGAGCTTCACCGTCACCGCCCGGGTCAGGCTGGACGCGGCCGACGCCCAGTGGCGCACCGTCCTGAGCCAGGACGGCTCCCAGGGGAGCGGCTTCCAGCTGCGCTACCGGGGCGACACCCGCAAGTGGTCGTTCGCGCTGCCGGCGTCGGAAACCGA
This sequence comes from Thermoactinospora rubra, assembly GCF_002093975.1. Classification (GTDB taxonomy): domain Bacteria; phylum Actinomycetota; class Actinomycetes; order Streptosporangiales; family Streptosporangiaceae; genus Nonomuraea; species Nonomuraea rubra_A. Next base: position 12,648 of record NZ_MSZZ01000055.1, on the reverse strand, counting down.
CAGCCAGCTGACCATCAGCGTGGACTCGACCACCACCGCGCAGGAGGGGGAGTGGACGCATCTGGCCGGGGTGTACGACGCGGCGGACCAGAAGATCCGCCTCTACGTCGACGGCGCCTTCGTGGGCGAGAAGACGGCCACGGCCAAAGTGAACGCCACGGGCGTCTTCCAGATCGGCCGCGGCAAGGCGAGCGGCGCGCCGGCGACGCCCTTCGCCGGGGCGATCGACGACGTGCACGCCTGGACCGGCGTCCGCACCGCGGACCAGATCCGCGACGAGTACGGGGCCGAACCGGTCACCAGGAACACCAACCACTACGGCGGGCAGCTCGGCCGGTTCTACAACCTCGTCGGCCGGCACATCGTGACGACCGGGCAGGTGCCGCCCGGCTCGCACTTCGAGTTCTCCCTCGGCCTGCCGGCTCCGGCGGACGCGCCGAACACCGTGCCGGTGTACTCCTGCCGTAACGGCGCGACCGATTACTTCCTCAGCTTCGACTGCCAGGCCGAGGGCCCCTACGCCAACCTCGGCAGCATCGGCAAGCTGTACAGCACGCCGCCCGAGGGCGTGCCCACGCTGCGGATCTACCGATGCGTCATCCCCAACGGCGGGGGCCACTTCGCCTCCACCGACCCCGGCTGCGAGGGCATGAAGACGGAGGGCCCGCTCGGCCACACCCGCGCCTACCGGCATCTGGTCAGGCACGTGACGACCGGGCATCCCCACGACCACGCCACCTCCGGCTCGCGGGTGGAGGCGCACTACCGCCCGGAGGGCAACATCGGCACCGTGCCGATGGTCCAGCTGCCCGGCACCACCGCCTTGCTCATGTGCCGCAACGGCGTCGACATCTTCACCTCCACCGACCCCGGCTGCGAGGGCCAGACGACGGTGAAGACGATCGGCTACATCTGGACCGCCCCGCCCCAGGACGTGCCGGGGATGCCGGGCACGACCGGCGCCGAACTGTTCCGCTGCCGGACCCCCTCGGGCGACCTCTTCGACACACGTGACCGCCACTGCGAGGGCCAGACGCTCGACCGCTCCCTCGGATTCGTGGCCATCAGATTGTGACGCAGGAAAGGGATCAGCATCATGCGCCGTCATCGCCGGCGGCTGTGGCCCGTCACGGCCTTCAGCTGCTTATTCGTCGTGTTGCTCGCGGGCACGCCCGCCGGGACTTCCCCTGACATGGTCCTGGCGGCGACGGCCGCGCTGGCGCCCGCCAAGCCGAGCGAACCGGACAAGATCGAGCCGGTTCCCGGCGAGGACTTCGCGCCTCCGGCCGCCCGGCGCGACGCCGAGGCGGCATCGGACCGGCGGCCTGAGCCGAAGACCGACTGGCCGGCCGCGGGCGCCGCGGAGGTCGCGCTGCCCGCCGCCGCGGACCGGTCCGCCGCGGGAGGCAGGGCCCAGGCCGGGTCGCTGCCGGTCTGGGTGGCGGCGGCGAAGCAGCCGGGGCCGGAGCGGGTGAAGGTCGAGGTGCTCGACCGGGGCGCCGCCGCCCGGGCGGGCGTGGAGGGCCTGCTGCTCTCGGTACGGCGCGCGGACGGCAAGGCCGAGCCCGGTCCGGTGACCGTGACGGTGGACTACTCGGCCTTCCGGGACGCCTACGGCGGCGACTGGGCCTCGCGGCTGCAGCTGGTGCCGCAGGGCGGCGCCGCGCCGGTCACGGCCCTGCGCAACGACCTGAAGGCGGGCGAGTTGTCGGCCGAGGTGTCGGTCGGCGACGCGGCGAGCACGTTCGCGCTGACGGCGTCGGCCGCAGGAGCGACCGGCGACTACAAGGCCACCTCGCTGGCGCCGTCCGGCAAATGGCAGCTCTCCACCCAGGGAGGCGAGTTCACCTGGGCGTACGAGATGGACACCCCGCCGGTGCCCGGGGAACTGGCCCCGACGCTGGTGGCCTCCTACTCCTCGAGCGCCGTGGACGGGCGCACCGTCTCGACGAACAACCAGGCGTCCTGGCTGGGTGAGGGGTGGAACCTGTCGCCCGGGTTCATCGAGCGGTCGTACAAGAGCTGCGCGGAGGATCTCGGCGGGAACAACGGCCAGACCAAGACCGGCGACCTGTGCTGGGAGACCGAGAACGCCACGCTGTCGTTCGGCGAGCACTCCGGCCGGCTGGTCTTCCAGAACGACGTGTGGCGGCCCGAGCACGACGACGGCACCCGCATCGAGCACCTGTTCCGCAGCGACCCCCAGGCCAACGGCGACGACAACGGCGAGTACTGGAAGGTCACCACGACGGACGGCACGCAGTACTTCTTCGGTCTGAACCGCCTGCCGAACTGGACGTCGGGCCGCGAGACCACCCAGTCGACGTGGACCGTGCCGGTGTACGGCAACGACTCCAACGGGGACGCCCCCGACGAGCCGTGCCACGCGGCCACGTTCGCCGCCTCGGCGTGCCAGCAGGCCTACCGCTGGAACCTGGACTACGTGGTCGACGCGCACGGCAACTCGATGAGCTACTTCTACGCGCCGGAGACCAACCGGTACGCCCAGAACATGGGCGCGACCACGGGGACGTACGTGCGCGGCGGCACCCTGCGGCGGATCGACTACGGCACCCGCGCCGGCGCCGAGTACTCCGGCCCGGCTCCGGCCCAGGTGGTGTTCGACACCGCGGACCGGTGCGTGCCCGGCCAGAACTGCGCCACGCACAACACCACCTCGTGGCCGGACGTCCCCTGGGACCAGGACTGCGCGGCGGCCCCCTGCGGGACCAAGTACTCGCCGACGTTCTGGTCCACCAAACGCCTGGCGAAGGTGACCACGCGGATCTCGACCGGGGGCGGGTCCTACCGCGGCGTGGACCAGTGGGAGTTCTCGCACGCCTACCCGGCGACCGGCGACTCCACCACCCCGTCACTGTGGCTCAACAGCATCACCCGCACCGGCCTGGCCGCCGCCACCCAGGTCACGCTGCCGCCGGTGACGTTCGACGGCACGACGCTGCCCAACCGCGTCGACGCCGAGACGGACGGCCTGCCGAAGCTCTACAAGCGCCGCGTCACCACCGTCACCTCCGAGTCCGGTGGAGCGATCAACGTCACCTACGCGCAGCCGGACTGCGCGCCGGGCGCCCTGCCGGCGCCGGAGTCCAACGGCAAACGCTGCTTCCCGGTGCGGTGGACGATGCCGCCCGCGACCGAGCCGGTCAACGACTGGTTCCACAAGTACGTGGTGTCCAAGGTGGTCGAGGACGACCTGGCGACCGACACCAAGGACGTGGTCACCTGGTACGACTACGTCGGCGGCGCCGCCTGGGCGTACACCGACGACCCGCTGATCGGCGAGCAGTACCGCACCTGGGCGGACTGGCGCGGATACGAGAAGGTGGTGGTCCGCAAGGGCGATCCCGCCAACGACGGCAACAAGCCGCAGGCCAAGACCCAGTTCCTGTTCTTCCGCGGCATGTACGGCGACCGCCTCGGCCCCTCCGGCGGCACGAAGACCCCGGAGATCGTCGACTCCACCAACGTGCGGCTCAAGGACGACAAGCCACTGGCGGGCTTCCTCCGCGAGGAGATCGTCTACAACGGCGCCACCGACGTCACCACCGAGCTGCACGACCCCTGGACGCGCCTCACCGCCACCCAGGGCAGCCTCCAGGCGTACCAGGTGGAGAACGCCCGCACCGTCACCCGGACGCGCCTGGCCAGCGGCAGCCACCGCGTCACCCAGGTGGACACCGCCTACGACGAGCACGGCAACGCCACCCAGGTCAACGACCTCGGCGACGTCGCGACGGCGGACGACGACCGGTGCACCACCACCACGTACGTGAAGAACCTCGACAAGATGCTGGTCGAGTTCCCTAGCGCGTCCAAGACCGTGGGCGTCGCCTGCGGCAAGACCCCCTCCTACCCGGACGACGCCATCTCCGACACCCTGTTCGCCTACGACGGCCAGGACTTCGGCGTGAAGCCGGAGGCCGGGGACGTCACCCAGACCAAGGTCGCCAAGGAGTACACCGGCGGCACCCCCGGCTACCTGGTGAGCAACACCTCCACCTTCGACGCCTACGGACGGTTGAAGGAGTCCCAGGACGCCCTCAAGAGGACCACAGCCACCGCGTACACCGAGACCAACGGGCTGACCACCGAGACCAAGGTGACCAACCCGGCCGGACACGTGGTGACCACCACCATCGACCCGGCCTGGGGCTATCCCGTCAAGGAGGTCGACGCCAACAACCGGACGACCTCGCTGACCTACGACGCCCTCGGCCGCCTGACTAAGGTGTACAAGCCGGGCCGCAGTGCCGCGGCCGGCGACAGCCCGCACATCCGCTACTCCTACGGCCTGAGCCGCACCAGCCCGAACTGGGTGCTCACCAGCACCCTGCGGGCCAACGGCAACCACGTCGAGTCGTACGAGCTGTTCGACGGCTTCCTCCGGTCCAGGCAGACGCAGGAACCCAGCCCGGCCGGCGGACGGATCGTGACCGAGACGCTGTACGACACGCACGGGCTCGTCAACCTGACCCGCCCGGCGTACCACACCACGGGTGACCCCGGGACGACGCTGTTCGTGCCGGACGCCGGCAAGGTGCCGGCCGCGACGGTCATCTCCTACGACGGCGCGGAACGGAAAACCGCGGAGATCTTCGTGGCGGCCAACGAGCTCGGCCAGCTGGGCGAGAGATGGCGCACCACGACGTCCTACGGCGGCGACTGGATCAGCGAGATCCCCCCGCTGGGCAAGACCGTGACCACCAAGTACATCGACGCCCGCGGCCGCGTGACCGCGCTGGTGCAGTGGCAGGGCAGGACGTTGTCCGGCCCGGCCGACGTCACCCGCTACGGCTACACCAAGCGGGGCGAGCTGGCCAAGATCACCGACGCGGCGGGCAACGTGTGGCGCTACACCTACGACGTCCTCGGCCGCAAGATCAAGGCCGAGGACCCGGACCGCGGCGTGTCGACCATGACCTACGACGACGCCGGCCAGCTGCAGACCACCACCGACGCGCGCGGCAAGACGGTCGTGTCGGTGTACGACGAGCTCGGCCGCGTGAAGCAGACCCATCTGGCCTCGGCGCCGACCACGCCGCTGACCACGAACGTCTACGACACCCTGTCCAAGGGCGGCCTGACGTCCTCGACCCGGTATGTGAACGGCCACGCCTACGTTGAGCAGGTCACCGGCTACGACGAGGGCGGACGCCCGCAGGGCACGTCGATCACCATCCCGGAGGTCGAGAAGCAGCTCGCCGGCACCTACACCACGACCAACACCTACGCCGACGACGGCAGCGTGAAGACCAGCCTCCTGCCCAAGCTGGGCGACGACGTGCCCGCCGAGACGCTGGTGTACGGCTATGACGACCACGGCCGTCTCGACACGGTCAAGGGCGCGCAGACCTATGTCGCCGACACCGAGTACAACGCGCTGGGGGAGCACGCCCAGTCGGAGCTCGGCATGCCGGACAAGCTCCTGTGGCGCACGACGTATTACGAGCCGGGCACGCGGCGGGTCACCGAGGTGCTGACCGAACGCGACACCACCGGCGCCGGCATGATGGTGAACAGCCTCACCTACGGCTACGACCTGGCGGGCAACGTCACCCGGACCACCGACCGCACCGCCGGCTTCGAGAAGGACACCCAGTGCTACACCTACGACTACCTGCGCCGTATCACGGCCGCCTGGACCCAGAGCACCGACACCTGCGCGGCCGCTCCGTCCGCGCAGGTCGTCGGCGGCCCCGCGCCCTACTGGCACGAGTACGGCCATGACGCCATCGGCAACCGCCGCACCAAGACCGTCAAGGGCCTGGGCGGCGCCGCCGACGTCGTGACCGCCTACGCCTACCCGGAGCCCGGTGACGGCGTCGTCCGGCCGCACGCGGTGACGGCCGTGACGACGGGTTCGGCGAGCGTGCAGTACGGCTACGACGAGACGGGCAGCGTGACCACGCGGCCGGGTCCCACCGGCACCCAGACCCTGAAGTGGAACGACGAGGGACTGCTGGAGTCGGTCACCGCGGGCGACAAGGTCACCTCCTACCTCTACGACGCCCAGGGAAAGCAGCTCATCCGCCGCGACCCCGGCACGGTGACGCTGTTCCTCCCGGGCGGCGAGGTCCGGCTGAACACCGCGACCGGCTCGACCACGGGGACCCGTTACTACGACGGCCTCGGCACCCGCACCGCCGCCGGGCTCACCTGGACGATCGCCGACCACCACAACACCTCCCACCTGGCCGTCAACGCCACCACGCGGGCCGCGACGGTGCGGCGGCTGGACCTGTTCGGCAACCCGCGGGGCTCGGCGGCCGACTGGCCCGCCGGCAGCCGCGCCTTCGTCGGCGGCACGGCGAACGCGGCGACCGGCCTGACCCGGCTGGGCGTCCGCGAGTACGACCCGGCGGCGGGACGGTTCGTCTCCGCCGACCCGATCCTCGACGCGCTCGATCCGCAGCAGATGAACGCCTACGCCTACGCCAACAACAGCCCCGCGACCATGACCGACCCGGACGGGCTGAAGTACTTCGAGAGCGACAGCCGCGGCCAGGTCCACGTCGCCCGTCCCGTGCCCAAGCTCAGGTCCTGGCCGAAGCCGCGGCCCAAGCCCAGGGCCGCCCGTTCCATCGCGCACCTGAAGGACTTCGGGAGACGGTGCGAGGGGGGCCGGGACTACTGCAAGGCGCTGCCGAGGAAGGTGGCCCAGCAGCGCAGGCAGGTCAGCCGCGCGCAGCAGCACGACTGGAACGGCCCCGACGGCAGGCGCGGCCACGTCGGCGGCTACAGCAGGGACAAGAGGACAGTCGAGTGGGTCACCACATACAGCTACATGGCCGGCGAGGTGGGCTACCAGGTGAAACAGCTGAGGGTCAACCAGTTTGTCTTCATGGAGATGGCGTATTTCAAACTGCCGGAGATACTCGGTGGGGAGTGGGCCCTCGATTACCTGCACTACAGGAACACGAACGGAAATGTCGTCGTTCGCGACCCGCAGGCGGTCAAGACCAAGGTGGACTGGAAAGCCTTCAGGGCATGTGGTTTCGCGGTCGTAGCCGGTGTGACCGCCATAGGGGCGGGAGCTGCTGCCATCGCGGCGGCCCCCTACGCCGGCCCGGCCATCGCCGTCACGGCTGCCAAGGTGGGTGGTGGCTCCAGCATCGTCGGAGGAGTAGCGGGCATAGCGGGCGGTTGCTGGTAGCGGGAACGCCGATCCACTGTCACTGAGGTAGCGATGCGGCCGTGCCCCACCGACTCATCGGTGGGGCACGGCCGTCGTTCCCGTCATCCCGCCACGACGCCTCCAGTTGGGAGCGAGGAGTTTTCGTGAAGACACCACGATGGCAGCTGTGCCTCGGAGCCGTCCTGCTCGTGCTGGCCGCTCTCACGCCGGCCGAGGCGCGGACGCACGGCGCCGCGCTGCCGTATCCGGTACGCGACGCCTACCGGATCAAGTCCATCCAGGCCGATTCCTGGCCGGACAAGGCCGAGATCGCCGGCAACAACACCGGCGGGGTGGCGCTCAACCTGGTGTGGGCACACTGGGAGCCGCAGCGCAAGCAGGCGCCGTGCGATGCGGGCGAGCAGGAGTACGACGGCCGCTGCTTCGCCGTGCCGGCGTCCGTGGACGCCGAGATCCGCGACTGGAGCGCGCGCGGTCTGATCGTCACCGGCGTCGTCTACGGCACGCCGGCCTGGGCGCGGGCGGGCAAGCCGTGCTCCCCGGCGGCCCCGGGCTTCGACATCTTCTGCACCCCGGCCGACCCGGCGGACTACGCCCGCTTCGCCGGCATGCTCGCCCAGCGCTACGACGGGCTGCACGGCCACGGCCGGATCGCCGACTTCGTCATCGGCAACGAGGTCAACAGCAACGTTTGGTTCGACGTCGGCTGCGGGCAGGGCACGCCCTGCGACACCCGGCGGTGGCTGGAGGAGATCTCCGCGAACTACAACGCCGCCTACGACCGCATCGTCGCCGAGCAGCCCGCCGCCACCGTGCTCATCTCCCTGGACCACCAGTTCGGCATCGAGCTGGAACGGCCTTCGGCCGACGACGCCACCCTGGCCGGTCAGAGCGTGCTGCGCGGGCTGGCGGAGCGGGCGGGCGGCAGACAGTGGCGGGTCGCCTTCCACCCCTACCCACGCGACCTGCGCAGCGGCACCTTCTCCGCCGACGACTACCCGTATGTCACCTACGGCAACCTCGGCGTGCTGGTGGGCTGGCTGCGCGCGACCTTCCCCGACCAGGTGGCCGCCTGGTCGCAGGTCCAGCTCACCGAGAGCGGCATCAACTCCCTCACCCCGTCCTCGCCCCAGCGCCAGGCCACCGCGGTGTGCGACTCCTTCCGCAACGTGCTCGCCACCCCCGGCATCGTCAACTACGTCTACCACCGCATGCGCGACCACCCCGACGAGGTCGCCGGGGGACTGGCGCTGGGCCTGCGCAACGCCGACGGCACCGCCAAGCCCGCCTGGGCCACCTGGGCCCTGGCCAACCGCAACGACCTGACCCCGGCCCAGCTGTCCTGCGGCTTCGAGCGCCTGCCGTACACCGTCCTCACCCGCGGCAACCACCCCACCCGCGGCCACTGGGCCTCCTCACGCCTGCTGCCGCCGGGCTTCACCGCCGAAGCGACCTGGAGGCTCCACCGGTCGCAGGTGCCGGGAACCGTCCCGCTGTACGAATGCCAGGTCGGCGGCCACAACATGCTCAGCCTCGATCCGGGCTGTGAAGGTCAGCGCCCGCTTGGCCCTGTGGGCCACCTCCACACCGTGCAAGTCTCCGGCACCGTCCCTCTCTACCGCTGCCGCGTCCCCGGCAACGGCGACCACTTCGTCTCCAGCAGCTCCGGCTGCGAAGGCCAGCGAACCGAGGGACGCCTGGGCTACGCCGTTCGCTGAAGCTGTCGTGAAGGCGCCGTCTGGTCTACTGGTTGGGCGCAAGTGGTGAATACCCAGGTCGCCCCGCCTGCCCTCGCACCACACCCTTCAAGCGTGGGGCAGGTGGGGCAATGGCTGGGAGTGAGACAGCCTCACCTGCCCCTCCTTTGCTGGTCAGGTGAGGCTTCTCCGTTGTTCCGGGCGGTGACGGAGATGCTGGCCGGCATGACGAGGCCCCGCTCCTCCTTCGGGAGGGGCGGGGCTTCTTCGTCGTATGGGCGAAGCCGCGGTGAAGCCGTAGTGAAGTCGCTGTCTGATCTACTGGGTCTGTCTCCGAGGGAGAGGAACCCAGAACACCGGATTTCGTGGGACCGGTGTACCCAGGTTGCCCCGCCTGCCCCGCCCCACACCGCACCCCCAGCGTGGGGCAGGCGGGGCGCTCGTCAGTGATGAGAACAGTCTCACCCGCCCGTCCTCTATCGGGCGGGTGAGGCTGTTTGCTGTGCCGGATGGTGAGGGAGATCAGATACACATTCCCACAGCGGTCATGCCGCGGGCGGCTCAGATCATCCGCCGCAGAGCGGTCTCCACGGCGTCGACGAGCGCATCGCCTTCGGTGCCGGGGTGGCGGGCGAGGCCGAGTTCGACGTCCGGCAGAGCGGGCAACGCGGTCGTGTCGTGGCAGGCCATGGCCGGCTCGAGGTTGGCGGGCATGAGCGCCGTGACCCCGAGCCCGGCCCGTAGCGCGGCGAGCACGCCGGCGAGACTGTTGCTTTCGAACGCCACCCGCCAGCGGCGCCCGGTGCCTTCCAGCGTTTCCAGCACCGCCGTCCGCCAGGCGCACGTGTTCGAGAACAGCACCACCGGCAGCGGATCGGCGTCGATGGCGACACCCTGCCCGACCGCCCAGACCAGCGGCAGACGCACCGTCCAGCGCGGCGGCCAGGGAAGACCCGGGACCTCGTCGAGCACGAGCTGGACACGGCCCGTGTCGTAGGCCTCCCGCATCGCCGCGCTGGACAGGATGAGCACCTCCAGCGTCGCGTCGGGGTGCAGCCGCGCGAGGTCGGCGAGTGCCTGAGGAAGGCGGGAGACGGCGAGATCCTCGAGGAGGCCCACGCCGCAATGCCCGGTGAGCGCACGCCCCGTTTCGGCGAGCGCCTGTGCCGACAGCGCGAGGATGCGCTCGGCGTAGGGCAGCAGTTCCTCTCCCGCCCGGGTGGGCGAGACGCCGGATGGCGCCCTGTGCAGCAGCGGCCTGCCGACGGCCCTCTCCAGCTTGCGCAACTGCTGGCTGAGCGCGGGCTGGGTATGGCCGAGCACCGCCGCCGCACGGCTGATGCTGCCCGCCCGCACGGCGGTGACGAACGACCGCAGCAGCGCGGTCTCGAGATCGCGGGGCATAAGCTCTCATTATGCCTGGTCCACTGAATTGACGACTTCCTATGGCCTTACGGAGGATCTAGCGTCAAACCGGTGACCAGGTTCCGACAGGTGCTCGCGGTGCCGGGGATGGCGCCACTGCTGGGCATTTCGCTGCTCGCTCGTGTCGCGATCACGGCGGACGTGATGGCGCTGACGATGTACGTCGTGCTTGCCCTCGGCATGAGCTACGCGGCGGCGGGAGCCGTGGCGGCGGCGCTCACCGCCGGTGTCGCGCTGGGCGGGCCGTTGCTGGGCCGGATGATCGACCGGCGGGGCCTGCGTTTCGTGCTGCTGGCCACGGTTGTCCCGCAGATCGTGTTCTGGCTGAGCGTGCCCGCGCTGCCGTACGTGATCTTGCTGGGCGCCTCCTTCGCCGCCGGTCTGCTGATGGTGCCGGTTCAGTCGGTCACCAGGCAGGCGATCGCCGCGATGACGACGGCGGGGCAGCGGCGGGCGGCGTTCGCGCTGGATTCGGTGGCAGGCGAGCTGTCGTACATGGTGGGCCCGGCGGTGGTGATCCTGTGCGCGGCGAAGGTGTCCCCCGGCGTGGTGGCATGGGGCGTGGGCGCCGCGATCGTCGCGGGCGGGGCAGGGATCGCCCTGCTCAACCCGCCGCTGCGGGCCGAGGACGAGGCGTACGGCGACGCGGCGGGCCGGCCCCGGCGACGGGAGTGGCTGGGAGCGCGCATGGTGGCCGTCCTGACGATGGGGTTCGGCGTCGCCATGCTGCTCAGCGGCGTCGACCTGGCCATCGTCGCCACTCTCGAAGAAGCCGGTCAGGTCTCGTGGGCGGCCGTGGTCGTCGCCGTGTTCGGGGTGACGTCCGTCGTGGGCGGTCTGGTGTACGGAGCGCTGCCCCGGCCGATGCCCACCTGGCTGCTGCTCGGCCTGCTCGGGCTGGTGACGATTCCGGCCGGACTCGCCCATGACTGGCCTTGGCTGTGTGTGGCCGTCGTCGGTGTCGGGCTGCTCACCGCACCGACCCTCTCCACGGTCTCCGACGCGGTGAGCCGGCTGGCGCCGGCCAGCGTGCGGGGTGAGGCGACCGGCCTGCAGGCCTCGACGGCGGGCGCGGGGTTCGCGCTCGGCTCCCCGGTCGTGGGAGTGGCGATCGACGTGTCCGCCCCGGCGGGCGGCTTCGCGGCGGCCGGCCTGGCCGGCCTGCTCGCCGCGCTGACGGGATACCTGCTCTCGCGCAGGTCGCCCGCCGCCGCACCGTCTCCGTCGTCCTCGTCGCAGGCGATTGAGCCCTGCGACGCCGTCGCGCCTACCGCGGGACCTGCTCCAGTTCGCCGCCCATCACGGTGAGGAGATCGGTGAGCTGACCGCGCGCCCGGTGCGCGCGTACCTCGCGAACATCTCCGACCCGGCGGCCTCGACCCGCAAGCGCAAGCGGGCCGATGTTCCGCGCCGTCGTGAACGGATCCGGTGGGCCGCTGTCCTGCGACGCCGCCCACCACCGCTGGGACGCTACCGCGAGCTCGCCGGAGCCAAGATCGGCATCCACCGGCTCCGCCACGCTCACGCCACCGAGCTCAGCAACGCCGGGGTGTCCATCGAAGCTGTGCGGCGACAGCTCAGCCGGGGTGGATGGCCGGCCGCCTCATCGGCCGGCCCGCTGGAAGATTGTGATCAGGATGCCCTCGCCGACCGTGGTGGCTCGGGTCAGCTTCCACCTGGTCTTGTCGGCGGTCTGGCCGAACAGGCGCCGTCCTGTGCCGAGGATGACCGGGAAGGTCATCAGGCGGATCTCATCGACCAGGTCGGCGCCGAGCAGCTCCTGCACCAGCCGGATGCTGCCGGGTACCTGGATCTCCCCCTCCAGCGCCCGCTTCAACCCGCGCACCTCCTCGATCACCTCACCGCCCAGGACGCGGGTGTTGGCCCATGCGGGGTCGGTGAGCGTGCTGGAGATGACGTACTTGGGCATGCTGTTGTACTTGTCGGCCAGCCGGCCTTCCTGGTGGGGCCAGGCGCCGGCGAAGGACTCATAAGTCCGGCGGCCGATCAGCAGCGCCTCGGCCCCCAGCGCCTCATCGACCTTGAACGCCTCTCCCTCCGCGCCGCGGTCGAACTCAAAGCTCCAGTTGCGGTACTTGAAGCCCTCACCGCCGGGGGCCTCCGCCACGCCGTCGAGGGAGATGGACTCGGTGACGACGATCCTTGCCATCCTCACCCTCCCCGGGCATCTGGTGAAGCTCGTGGAGCCGGTGGGACTGGGGGAGCCCGTAGGACTGGGGGTGCTGGGGGTGCTGGGGGTGCTGGGCGAGGTTTCGCAGTTGGGGGGCGAGCACCTCGGCGGTGGTGGTGTGGTTGTCCCCCGGCACGGCCCGCAGGGTCGCGGTCGGCAGCAGGCCGGCCAGTGCCCGC
>NZ_MSZZ01000054.1 GCF_002093975.1 Thermoactinospora rubra | reverse complement strand
CATGATGTGGCCAGCGGCTTCCGCACGAGGATGAAAAAGGTTCATTGATGCATGGTCTTGGGACCTGTCGAGTTCGACGATCGAAAGGCAAGCCAGATCTTGGGGAAGTTTCGTAGCGACGCGAGTATTCGCCAGCTCCGGAATTGAAGTTCCAGCATATTGCGGTGACCGGCACACACGTCGCCGCACCAGCACAAGTACGGCGTGGCGTTCCGCGGTGCAGAAGGCCGTGACTTCGGCGTGACCCACTCCGAGGAAGAAGCCGCCGGGGCCGCCGTGCGCGGCCAGCCTGTCACGCAGATCGCCCGTGAGCTCGGCGCCGTCGGTGCCGAATCCTCGCATTGACAGGGGAGGCCGAGAGGAGCCTCGCTCGCATTGCCTTTGGCCGCCTCGGTGCGAGTATCAACGATCAGGAGGTTCGGCTACTGACCTGCGGTCTCTACCGCAGGGTGGTTGCTTGGTGGGCAACCGTGGGCCGCCGGTCGCGAGATGTACGCGGGGTGGACCAGGAGGCGTTTCTACGCCTGGCGGAGTACCTAGGCGCCAGGGCTGGCGTCATGGGTTTCGCCGCTCGAGGAGCGCTCCCTCCCCGCGCCCGAACGAAGTCGAAGCGCCCTGGTGCTCATCGCGTCAACGATCGCCGCCCGCTGGAGCGAGCCGGATGGCGGGCTCACACCGCACGTCGACGCCCGGCGGCGGGCTCCGCGCGCCACTCGCCAGAGCACCCGCGGCCGCATGATGCTTCGTGGCGGCGCGAGCCTCGGCGATCGCCGTCTCACGCTCACGGTCGGCGAGCGATGTCGCGATCAGCAAGCGCGTCTTGCCGGCCTCGTACGGCATGCCGAGCCGCCGGAACGCCGCAAGGGCCGCTTCCAGCGAGGCGATCGCGTCCGGGCGGTCCGCGGCGGCGCGGAGACGGCCAAGGGCACGGTGAGCGCGTGCCCTCATCAGGTGTGAGTCGACGCGGGAGGCCAGCTCCGCAAGCCGTTCGGCGCACGCGGCGGCATCGGCCAGGGCGCCGCGGGCGATGCAGCCTCGACCAGGAGTTCGCAGAGCGCGGCGTACTCCAGCGAGCCGTCCTCGGCTTCTGCCAGCCGGCGCGCGAGGACGACCGCGGTCGCGCCCGGCTCACCGCGGGCGAGATGGACGGCGCCGATCACGCGCCGTGGCGGGGCGGTCCTCGTAACCCTTCAGGAGCCGCACCGCCTCCTCGGTGCGTCCCTGGGCCAGCCGCAGTTCGGCGAGCCTCGCAAGCGCCTCGGCGTGCAGCGCCGGTTCCGCCCCCTTGCCGACCTCGAGCGCGGCCTTGAGCTCCCGTTCGGCCTCCGCCCACCTGCCTGTGGCGAACAGGACGCCGCCGTAGTGGGTACGGCAGGTCGTATAGAGGTGCGGGGAGCCGAAGCGGCGGTTGAACCCGTCTGCCGCCCCGACCCACTGGGCGGCCCTCCGAACGTCGCCGCCTCGATCGCAGGACGCCACGGTGCGGCAGCTGACCAGCACGACCGTGTCGAGGTCGGCGCCCTCCCCGGCGAGCGCGCCCGCCATCGCCTCCTCGAGGAGCGCGATACCCTCTTCGACCTGGCCCGTCGAGACCAGGGCGGCACTGAGCTCGCTCTTGGTGCAGAGCTCGAGGTCGGAGCCGGCGGTCGCCCGCGCGACGGCCAGGGCCTGGCGCGCGTGGAGCTCAGCCTCCCGAGGGCGCCCGCTCTCGTTGGCGACGTAGGCTCGGGCGAGCTCGACCCAGCCCTTGAGCCCCGCGGCGCCGAGGTCCTCCACCAGGCTCGCGGCGCGCTCACACCACCCGCGGGACGCGGCTTCGTTACCGAGGATCATGCGGTAGCCGAGGCAGAGGTAGAAGGCCGCCAGGACGGCCTGCTCCGCGTCGCGACGCCGCCGGAAATCGGCATAGGCGCGCTCCCAGTGGCGGATCGCGGCCTCAGGGTGCCCAGCCACTGAAGCGCGACGCCGAGGCCGAAACGCGCCTCGCCCGCCTCCCCCACGCGCGAGGACGGCCTCGAAGGCCTCCTTGGCGGCCGGCCATTCACCGACCCGCATCGCCTCCTGCGCCTCACGCAGAAGGACCTCGGCCTCCGCCGTACGGCCCACAAGGCCCATCGTAGGTCGCCGGCTGCCCGTGCTCACCGCGGCGCGTACTCAGCCCATCGAAGCCTGAATGGCACGGGGCGACTGGTCGTCAGGGGTGGTGGGCTCGCGGGTGCCCGGATGGCGCTTGGGGTGCGCGGTCCCTTCGGCGGCCGTCAGCCGAGCTGTTCGGCCAGCCCGACGATGATGCCCTCGGGGCCGCGGACGTAGCAGAGCCGATAGCTGTCCTCGTACTGTGCCACCTCGCCGACGAGCTCGGCGCCGTGGGCGCGCAGGCGGGCGACGACGTCCTCGATGTCGTCGACGGCGAACATGATGCGGCGAATCCCCAGCGTGTTCACCGGCGCGTCCTCCGGCACGGCCCTGATCGCCTTCGGCGTGTGGAACTTCGCCAGCTCGATGCGGCCGCGGCCGTCCGGGGTGCGCAGCATGGCGATGTCCTGGCGGACGTCGTCGATCCCGATGACGCGCTCCACCCACCGTCCCTCGACGGGCGCCTTGCCCTCCAGCTCCATGCCGAGTTCGACGAAGAACGCGATGACAGCGTCAAGGTCGTCGACAACGATGAGGACGTTGTCCATCCGCTGGATCGTCATGCTGAGGCCTCCTTGGTGTGGAACGGCGGTGTGGTACGGCGATGCGGTACGGCCGGCGCCCGCATCTGCCCTGAGACGGAGCCGCCATGCCATTCCCGACATCCTCTTCGACGACCTCGTGACCACGTGAGCGTGGACGCGCAAGCGGCTCGTCAACGAGGACGGCATCGGTGAGGGCCGTCCGGGACGGTGACGAGCCCGCCTTCGTAGGCGGCGATGACGAGCTGGGCCCGGTCTCGGGCGTGCAGCTTGGCCAGGAGGCGGCCGATGTGGGTCTTGACCGTGCCGACGGTGAGATGAAGGTGCTCGGCGATCTCCGAGTTGGACATGCCCTTGCCGATGAGCGTGAGCACCTCGCGCTCGCGTTGGGTGATGTCGTTGAGGTCGCGCACGAGCGGGGCGGGGTGCGGGCGTTGCAGGAACTCGGCGATGAGCCGACGGGTCACGGTGGGCGCGAGCAATGCCTCGCCGGAGGCGACGATGTGGATGGCGGCCAGGAGCTCGGCCGCCGTGGCGCTCTTGAGAAGGAAGCCGCTGGCACCGGCCCGGAGCGACGCATACACGTATTCGTCCAGGTCGAACGTGGTGAGGATCAGCACGCGGACCCCGGCGCTGTCCGGGTCGGCGCAGATACGCCGTGTCGCCTCGATGCCGTCCATGTCGGGCATCCGCACGTCCATGAGGACGACGTCGGGTCGCCGCCGGCGGGCCAGGAGCACGGCTTCGGCGCCGGTGCCCGCCTCGCCCACGGTGGCCAGTCCCGGTGTGGCGTCGATGAGGACCTTGAGGCTGTCGCGTATCAAGACCTGGTCCTCGGCGAGCACGACGCGGATGGGCGGAGACGGGGAAGAGCTGTCGATCGTCATGCCTTGGCGCCGCTCGGGTCGTAGGGCAGCCGGGCCGACACGCGAAAGCCGCCTTCAGGCCGGCGCCCCGCGCTGAACGTGCCTCCGTACATCTTGGCCCGTTCACGCATGCCGATCAGGCCGTGCCCGCCGTACCCGCTGTGCCCCGCTCGCGGCGGCCGGCCATGGATGGGACCGTCGTCGACGACCTCGATCACCGCTTCCCGCCCGTCGACGTCCACGGTGACCGAGCAGCGGGTGGGCGCGGCGTGGGTGACGACGTTGGTCAGGGCCTGTTGCACGATCCGGTACACCGACACCGCGACCGCGGGCGGCACCGCCGTCTCCTGGCGGACGGTCAGGTTCACATCGACCCCGGCCGAGCGGGCGTGGGCGGCCAGCTCGGGCAGGTCCGCCATGCCGGGGACGGGCAGATGGGCCTGCTGGGGATCGCCGTCGGAGCGCAGCAGGTCGAGCACTCGGTGGATCTCGGTGAGCGTGCTCCGGCTGGTCTGCTCGATGACGGCCAGCGCCGCGCGTACCTCCTGGGGCCGGGCCTCGGCGACGTGGTTGGCCACGGTGGCCTTGACGGCGATCAGGCTCATGCTGTGGCCGATCACGTCATGCAGCTCCCGGGCGATGCGCCTGCGTTCGTCGGTCACCGCGGCCTCGGCGAGGTGCCGGACGAGGCGGGCGGTCGTGTCCCGCTTCCAGCGGACGGCCGTCCCGATGGCCCATGCGGCGGTCAGCAGGACACAGATCGCCCCGATCTCGACCGGCCAGTACGGCGGCAGCTCGCTGGGCTGCGCCGCAGGGGCGAGCCCGGGGAGCACTCGCGCGTAGAAGACCAGGACCGCGGCCACCGCGCCGGACGCGCACGCCGCCAGCGCCGCCGCCGACCATCCGGCCGCGGTGGTGGCGGCCACCAGGTACAGCACGAGCACCGTCGGCACGAACGACACCCAGATCGCGCCCGCCGCGACGGCGCCGGCGACCGTCGCCAGCACGGCCGCGGCGCACGCGAGAGCGAGCATGGCCCGCGGCCGGCGCCGCCGTACCGCGATCGGAAAGCTCATGATCGCGGCGACCGGCCAGGCCGACCAGGCGGGCCACCACGACGACGGCCCCGGCGGGTCGACGATGGCGTACCCGACGACCAGCGCCACGATGACCGCCGTCGCCGCGTCGGCGACGGCCCATCCACCGAGCCGCCGAGCCCACTGCATGACGGGCATGACGGGAAGGTATCGCCTCACCGGAGCATCCGGCATCTGCCTACGGTCAGACATCCGCCTCCGCCCGGGGTCGTACCACCGGCTCGTGCCCGCCGGCCAAGATGCGCCCCGAGCCAGACGCGCTCCCGCCGCACCGCCCGTCACCATCCTGGTGCGCCCGGCATTCCGGGCCGCGCAGACACCGAGAAGAGGGGCAGGACCACATGAAGGCCGAGCTTCGCTCGCGAATCACACGATGGCGGCAGGCCGACGCGGAGCGACGCGCCGCCAACGCCGCGGCCGCCCAGAGCCGGCAACACCCGTTTCCCGGACGATGGGTCGGCGCCATCTCGCTGATCGGCGGCCCCGCCCTGCTCATGACCGGGATCCTGCTCCGCGCCCGGTTCCATTTCTTCTTCCCCGACCAGCTCGCCGCCTACACCCGTCACCCCGCCCTCATCACCGCCGCCTACACCTGCTTCGCCTCCGGAATCGTGCTGCTGTGGCCGGCGGTCATGACGCTGGCGCAATGGGTCGCCGCCACCAGCCCGCTGTGGGGACTGTGGGGCGGCTGTCTGGTGATCACCGGCCTGTTCACCCGAACCTTCCAGTTCGGCACCGATCACCTGGCCTTCCACCTGACCGACAGCTTCGGCCTGCAAGCCATGGTCGACGGCATCGACGACTACTACCTGGCATGGCGGGACACGCGCTGGCATCCGTTCAGGGCGCTGTCGGGACCCGCCTTCTTCGGCTGGGTGGTACTGGCCGTCGGCGCCTACCGCTCCGGCGCGCTGGGGCTGGGCCGCTCGGTCGCGCTCGGCCTGATGTCGCTGCTCGCGCTCGGGACGCTCAAGGGCACCCAGATCCCGCAGTCCATCATCGCCGCGGGCGGCCTCTGCATCGCATTCATCCCCCTTGGCATCGCCCAGCTGCGCGGCGGCCCCCCGCCGAGCAGGCGCGCCATGCTGTGGCTCGTCGTCCTCATCGCCGGACACATCGTCGGTACGGCCTGGGGCCCGAGGGGATGAGGATCCGGGTCGCCCCCGACGCTCCCGCGCTTGAGACGGCCGGCACTCCCTCAGGAAAGGCCCTTCCTGCTGATCGGGAGGGGCCTTTGGATCCCGTACGGCAGCAGCGAGGGAGACGGTCACGGGCGGCCGGCGTGCGGGGCCGGGGCGCGGGCGATGCGGACCTGGCCGGTCCCCGGGCCGATGGTGAGCCGCTCGATGTTGCTCTCGAACCCCTCCTGCACGCGCCAGTCGGCCGCCAGCATGAACAGCGTGCGGCCGTCCTCGCCGCCGAGCGTGCACGCGAACCCGGCACGGTCCAGCGGGATCGTCTCCAGCACCGCGCCGCCCTCGGCGACGCGCAGGCACGCCGGGCCGGTCTCGGTCCAACTCGGCGTCCACACCGCGCCCTCCGCGTCGAGCACGATGCCGTCGGCCATCACCGGCGCCCACACGCGCCGGTCGGACAGGCTTCCGTCCGGGCCGATGTCGAAGGCGGTGAGGGTGGCGGCGAACGATTCGGCGACGATCAGCGTGGAACCGTCCGGGGTGATCGCCATCCCGTTGGGGAAGGCCAGGCCCTCGGCGACCCGCCGCGCCGTCCCGTCCGGGGTGACCAGCGCGACGAACCCGGGCGCCTGGCCCTCGGCGGGGTGGAAGTCGCAGCCGCCGTTGACGTAGATGTTGCCGCGGCCGTCCACGACGATCTCGTTCAGGCTCGCCCCGAGGCCGCTCAGGTCGGCGTGCTCGACCAGCGACCCGTCCGGCTCCTGGCGCAGGATCAGGCATTCCGGCCCGGCGACCACGAGCAGCCGCCCGTCCGGCAGCCAGTCGATCGAGAACGGGATCGTGGTCGGCACCTTGACCATCACCTCGGCGTTGCCGGCCAGGTCGACGGCGAGCACCTCGGCGGCGCCCCAGTTCGACAGCCACAGCCGGCCCTCGTGCCAGCGCGCCGACTCGCCGATCTTCAATCCCGACAGCAGGACGTCGTCCATCGTGCGTCCCCTTTCGTCAGAGACCGTGGTACGGAGCCTTCACCTCCTACACGAACGGCAACCGCCCGGATCGACACCGGCGGGCTCTTGATTTCCGCCGGCCCTCCGTGACCCCGATCCGCCGACGTTTCCCAGGACACCAGACCGGGGAGGTGTCGCCCGTTAGCGGATGCCGGGAAACGCCGGGAAACCGGGAGACCGGGAGACACGGAGGTACCGATGGGGACGCCAGACGCTCCCTCGCGCCGGCACGGCCGGCCCGAGCCCGTGCACGCCGGCATGGCCGGCACGATCGACGTGGGCGGTGACCTGACGGTCAACCGTCTGGGCTTCGGCGCGATGCGGCTCACCGGCGAGGGCATCTGGGGCCCGCCCGCCGACCGCGGCGAGGCGAAGGCGGTGTTGCGCCGCGCGATCGAGCTCGGCGTGAACTTCATCGACACCGCCGACTCCTACGGCCCCCACGTCAGCGAGGAGCTCATCGCCGAGGCGCTCCACCCGTACCCGGACGATCTCGTGATCGCGACCAAGGGCGGCCTTGAGCGTACTGGGCCTGGACGGTGGCCGGTCAACGGCCGGCCGGAGCACCTGATCGAGGCCTGCGAGGGAAGCCTGCGGCGGCTCAGGCTCGACCGGATTCCGCTCTACCAGTTCCACCGGCCCGACCCGGCGGTGCCGCTGGAGGACTCGATCGGCGCGCTCGTCACGCTCAGGGAGCAGGGCAAGATCCGGCACATCGGCCTGTCCAACGTCACCGAGGAGCAGCTGCGGCGCGCGCAGCGGCTCACCCCCGTCGTGTCGATCCAGAACCGCTACAACCTCGGCGATCGCAGGTCGGAGTCGCTGGTCGACCTGTGCGAGCAGGAGGGGATGGCCTTCCTGCCGTGGGCGCCGATCCAGGACCTCGGCGGCAACCGGCTCGTGGCCGAGATCGCGCGGCGCCACGGCGTGACGCCGCGGCAGGTCGTGCTCGCCTGGCTGCTGGCCCGGTCGCCGTCGATGCTGCCGATCCCGGGCACCGGATCGGTGTCACACCTGGAGGACAACGTCGCCGCCGCGGCGATCAGGCTGTCCGCCGCCGAGGTCGCCTCCCTGACCGTCGAGGCCGGCTGATAAGCGGCGTCGCCCAGCCCAGCGCGGTCACCGCTTCGGGACGAGATCGGCCTCGACGTGCACCTCGACCTCGTCGTTGAGCTTGAGCGCGCCGAAGAACGCCGAATAGGGCCGGATCCCCCACCGGGACTGCACGACGGTGGCCGAGCCGCGGGCGCGGTCCTCCGACAGCGAGCCCTGCACCGTGACGGGGCGCGTCACGCCGACGATGGTGAGATCCCCTTCGACGCGGAACGACTCCGCGGTCCCCTCGACCCGTGCCGACCGGAACGTGATCGCCGGGTGCCGGTCGCTGTGCAGGATCTTCTCGCGAATGATCTTCTCGATGTCCTGGCGGTCGGAGCCGGTCAGCGGCTTGACGCCGCCGGTTCCCTCGCGGACCGCCAGCGATCCGGCGTCGATCTCGACGCTCACCGAGCAGGCGGCCGGGTCGGCGGGGTCGAGCGTGGCCTCGCCGCGCCAGCGGGTGGCCTCGATGGTGAGGTCGTGCCCGGCCTTCGCGCCGAACCCGGTGCGTGTCGTCTTGACCAGGAGCCGCCCGGACTCGGGCCCCAGCGTGTAGCTGCCAGCGGTGATGCCCATCCCGCCAGGCTAGCCCGCGGCCGGGCGCGAGCGGCAGGCGCCTTCGGGGAGCTCTTCCGGCCTGTCCTTTTGGTGCCAGTCGGGTAACCCCATGAACCCCGGGGAGATCCTCGACGTGCGAGTAGGTGGCACTTCGGCTGCCGATGCTCCCCCTGCTCCAGCTCCCCGGGATGGGGGCCCGGGGAGCTGGAGCCCGTTCATTCGGCGGCTAGCCGCTCTGCCTCCTCATGCAGCGCCGCGATCAGGACGAGCTCGAGACGGAGCTCGGCGAGGTCGGGCGCCGCGAGGCCGTCGACGACCTGCATGGTGGGCCTCCCTGATGGTGAGACGCCTCACGAGTCACAGCGGTTTACTGCTTTCCCCGCAAAAGTGATGATTGCCGCTGTCGTGATGAAGGCGATCCAGTACGGCCCAGCAAGCCCCAAAGCGCGCGCCAGGAAGCCGCCGAGCAGGGTGCCGGCGGCCATGCCCGTCACGTCGAGGAGGCTGTAGGCGCCCTTCACCCGCCCCTGGAGCCGGTCGGGCACCGACCGCTGGCGCACCGTGGCGACGACCGCGCCCCACACCATGGCGTGGACGCTGAACACCACCAGTGTCGCCCCGGCCACCCAGGCGTTCGTGGTGATCGCCAGGACGAGGTGGGTGCCGCATTCGACGAGGAGCCCGGTTCGCAGGAGTACGGCGGGGCGGAAGGCGGCCTGGAGCCGCGGCGCCACGACGGAGCCGGCGAGGGCCCCGACGCCGGAGGACGTCAGCAGGATCCCGAACCCGGCGTCGCTCACGCCCAGCCGTTCCTTGGCGTACAGGACGAAAGTGGCGAAGGCAGCGAAGAAGGGGACCTGCATGGCGCCCATGGTCAGCGCCAGGGTGCGGAGGGTGCGGTGGCGCCACAGCCAGCGGACGCCCTCCCGGATGTCGGCCACCAGAGCGCCGGCGCCGCTGGCGGAGGAACGGTGTGCGGTCGCGGGGGGCTTCATCGTCCAGGCCGCGAGGGCGGCGATGACGAAGGTGGCCGCGTTGAGCCCGAAGGGCGCGGCGGCGGCCACCGCGAACAGCCAGGCGCCGAACGGCTTGGCCAGCCACATGTTGATCACCGTGAACGTCGCCTCCAGCCGGGCGTTCGCCTGCGGCAGCAGCTCGGACGGCACGATCGAGGGCAGCCGCCCGGCCGCCGCGGTGTCCGCGAGCGTCTCGCACGCGCCGAGGACGAAGAACACGGCATACAGGACGGGGATCGAGACCGTGCCCATCAGGACGGCCAGGGCGAGAGCCGCCATGACCGCCCCGCGGGCGAGGTCGGCCAGGAGGATGAGCCGGCGGCGGTCGACCCGGTCCGCGACGGCGCCGCCGGCGAGCGAGAACACCAGCCACGGCAGCTGGTGCGCCAGTCCGGCGCCGGCGACCAGCACCGGGTCGCCGGTGAGGGTGGAGACGAGCAGGGGACCGGCGGCCATGGTGACGCCGTCGCCCAGGTTGGAGACCGCGCTGGCGGTCCACAGCTTGTGGAAGTCCGCGCCCAGACGCGCGGATACGGAGGCACGCAAAGAAAGCTCCTGTGCTGGCGGGATCTGTCAACAGGTCCGCGTCTGCTCCGGAGCTGATGGACGGGAAGGGTCTACAGCGCCGAAGCCGGGACCTTCGCCATGCACATGAGGGACCTCCTCGCGTGCCGTGTCGTTCACGGTGACGCTAGGCCGGCCCGATCTTCCGGGGCAACCCGTTATTCGGCGCCGGTCGCAGGGGGAGAGGTCTTGAAGCGTTCCCAGGCGGACTGCCGCGACATGGACAGCGCCGCCCCGATGCGCTCCCAGCTGATGTTGCGCGACCGCAGGTGCGCCACCCAGTCGCGCAGGTTGTCCTCGATCTGCCGCTGGACGGCGACGATGTTGGGCAGGTGGTTGAGGATCTCCTCGTCGCTCATGGTCTCCCACATGGGCAGCTTGGGCTGGGAGGTGGACGAGGCGAGCCGTTCGGAGTCCAGGATCTCGGTGCACAGGCCGACGCAGCGGTCGCAGATGAAGACGCCGGGCCCGGCGATCAGTTTTTCGACGTCGGCGGCTTTGCTCTGGCAGAACGAGCAGCGCATGCTGTCTTTGTCAAGCATGGCCTGACACTAGTCCGTCAGGCTCGGCCTGACAAGACATCCGGAGCGTCGCGCGCTCCGCGGCGATGCGGCCGCGCAGGATGAGGTAGGCGTCGAGGAGCTTGGCGTAGGCGGCGCGGGCCTGGTCGTACTGGTCGGCGCAGGCCGCGATGCGCTCGGGCTCGCCCTCCAGCTCGGCCTCGAGCAGCAGCGCCTGTGCCTGGTCGACGATGTCCTGCGCCCTCATGCGGGTACGGCGGAGCAAGGCGGAGCACTCCTCGAGTTCCGCAAGGCGCGCCGAAGAGACGATGTGCTCGGCTGAGCGCACCAGACTGCTTCCCATGACCGACACCTCCCCTGTCAAGGTTGCCTGAGTGTAGACGCGCGATGTTCTCGCCCGGATCACCCCGGCAGGGCAGGGGGTAGGGCACTGTTCCCCCCCGGGTTGGTTCTCTTCGCCCGGGAGGGAAAACACCAGTCCTGAAGCCCGTTCTGGCGCCTGGCCAAGTAGATGAAGTGCCACGATAGCAGGACTTTTCCACTTAAGTCGGGGATGGGCATTTCCTAGAAAAACCCGGTACGCCAAGGCATCCAAACGGTCCCGTGAAGCGACGATGTAGTTACATACTGAAGTCACGCAGAAACGTAAGGTGACGGGGCGCGCTGTGGCTGGTTGGCCGGATGACTCTCAAGCGGATCGCACAGGACCTCAAGCGGATCACACAGAACGGGCACGGGCAACGGCGGACGTCAGCCCTGACGCGGTCGACGTCAGCATCGTCATCCCCGTCCACAACTGCCAGCCGTACCTGGACAGGTGCCTGACCGCGGCGCTCGTCCAGCGGGTGAAGAAGGAGATCGTGGTCGTCGACGACGGCTCCACCGACGGCGGCGGCGAGCTGCTCGACCTGTACGCCTCCTACCACCGCGGCATCGTCAAGGTCGTCCACCTGGAGCACTCCGGCTTCCCCGGCCGCCCGCGCAACGTGGGGCTGGAGCACGCCACGGGCCGGTACGTCTTCTTCTGCGACGCCGACGACTACCTCGGCGAGGAGGCGCTGGAGCGGATGGTGGCGGTCGCCGACCGCAACGGCTCCGACATCGTCCTGGGCCGGGTCGCGGGGCACGGCCGCAGGGCGCCGGTCTCGATGTTCCAGCGCAACGCCGAGCGCGTGACGCTGGCCGACAGCATGGTCTACAACAGCCTCAGCTGCTGGAAGCTGTTCCGCAGGGACATGCTGGAGCGGCACGGCATCAGGTTCGGCGAGGACCAGCGGGTGGGGGAGGACCTGCTGTTCACCGTCCACGCCTACTGCCACGCCGAGACCATCTCGGTGGTCGCCGACTACGACTGCTACCACCTGGTCGCCAGGCCCGACGGCAGCAGCATCATGCAGCAGCCGGGCAGCCGCGACCCGCTCGCCTGGCTGTCCATGATCAGGAAGCCGATCGAGCTCATGGCCGCCCACGTCGCGCCCGGCCCGCTGCGCGACCACCTGCTGCGCCGCCACTTCAGGCTGGACGTCTTCGCCCAGCTCGGCGGGCCGTTCCTGGCGGCCGACGGGGTGCGGCGCAAGGAGATCACGGCGGAGGTGGCCGCGCTGTGCGACCAGTGGCTGACCCCCGGCGTGCGGGAGCGGCTGACCTCGGCGGACCGGCAGCGGCTGGCCGCCCTGGCGGACATCGACCGGCTGGTACGGCTGGCCCAGATCGAGGCCGCGGCCCTGCGGCGGCGCCTGACCGGCCTGCGCTGGGAGGGCGACAAGCTGGTGGTCTCCGGTACGGCGTCGCTGGCCGGGATGGCCGACCACGACGGGGTCACGCTGGTGCTGCGTGCCAGGAACGAGCACGGGCGCGAGCTCGTCGTGCCGGCCCAGCGCGACGGGGAGTCGTTCACGGCCCGCCTGGAGCCGGGCGAGCTGGCCTCCGGGGTATGGGACGTGCTGGTGGCCGTGGAGCTGGAGGGCGTGCAGCGGCTCGGCAGGCTGGGCGCCGACCGCGAGGCCGAGCTGCGCTGCCCGTCCCCGCGGCTCGTGGGCGAGGTGGTGGCGCTGCCGTACTTCACCAGGACGGGCGGGAACCTCAGCCTCGACGTAGGCGGGCACGTGCTGAGCGTGCCGGGCAGCGCGCGGATCACCAGGGCGCGCTGGGCGTTCGGGCACCGGCTGGCGCTCGACGGGCAGGTCACGGTGACCGGGGCCGCGCCCGCCGCCTCGGCCGTGCGGCAGCTGGTGTGGCGCGAGCGCAGCACCGGCCACGAGCGGGTGGAGCGCGTGGTGGGGCTGCCCGGCGGCGGGTTCGCCGCCCGCCCGGCGGTCGGGCGGCTGACGCCGGGCACCTGGGACGCCTACATCGAGCTGCAGCTGGGCGGGCCGCCCGCGCGCTTCAGGATCGAGACGGCCGCGCGCACGGTGGCCGAGCGGCGGCGCTGGTGGCACGGGCCCGCCCTGCGGTCGGTCCGGCCGTACGCGACCTCGGGCAAGGGACGGCTGAGCACGGTGGTGCGGGCGATGACGCCCCGGGTGATCCTCCGGCGGATTTTCCGCTAGTTGCCACCAGTTTGCAGGTGCAATGTCATGACCTAAGGTAGGTGCGTGCACGTACCTGATGGGTTCTTCACCGCCGCCGTCTCCGTCTCCACCGGGGTCGTGGCCGCCGCGGGCGTGGCCGTCTGCCTGCGTGGCGCCCGGCGCGAGCTCGACGACCGCACCGCGCCGATGGCCGGGCTCGTGGCGGCGTTCATCTTCGCCGTGCAGATGCTCAACTTCCCCGTCGCCGCCGGGACCAGCGGCCACCTGCTGGGCGGCGCGCTGGCGGCGATACTCGTCGGCCCCTATACGGGCGTGTTGTGCATGGCCGTGGTCCTGCTGGTGCAGGCGCTGTTCTTCGCCGACGGGGGGCTGACGGCCCTCGGCGTCAACATCACGCTCATGGGCCTGGTCACGGTGCTGGTCGGCTGGGCGGTGTTCCGCGCGGTCACCAGGGTGGCCCGCGGCAAGGGCGCGATCACCGTGGCGTCCTTCCTGGCCGCGCTGCTGTCGGTGCCCGCCTCGGCGCTGGCGTTCACGGTGCTGTTCTGGCTGGGCGGCACCGCCCCGATCGACGTGGCGTCCGTGGCGGCCGCGATGGGCGGCGTGCATGTGCTCATCGGCATCGGCGAGGGCCTGATCACCGCGGTGACCGTCGGCACCGTGCTGGCCGTCCGGCCCGACCTGGTGTACGGCTACCGCGGCCTGGCCCCCGCCCTGGTGCTGCGCGGCGCCGAGGGCAGCGTCACGGTCGGCGACGCCCCCGCTCCCGCGCGCTCGGGCGGAGCGGGGCCGTTCCTCCTCGGCGGGCTGGGCGTCACGCTCATCCTGGCCAGCGTGGTGTCCTACTTCGCCTCCTCCCACCCCGACGGCCTGGAGTACGTCGCCGAGCAGCAGGGCTTCATCGACCGGGCCACCGACCACCTGCTGGCCTCCTGGGGCCTGGCCGAGTACGGCGAGGTCAAAGGCGTCCCGCTGTGGATCGTGGGCATCGTGGGCGTGGGCATCACGCTGCTGATCGCGAGCGGCCTGGCCTACGCCGCCCGCCGCAGGGCGACGGCTGACACGTAGATGGGCACCCACCACCAGCTCTACCGGCCGGGCGACTCGGTCGTGCACCGGCTGCCGCCGCAGTGCAAGCTGGTGGCGGTGTTCGCCTTCGCGATCGTGGTGGTCGCCACGCCCAGGGAGCGGATGTGGGCGTTCGGCCTCTACGCGGTGCTGCTGGGCGTGGTCGCGGCGCTGGCGCGGGTGCCCCTGCCGTACATCCTGCGGCGCCTGGTGATCGAGGTGCCGTTCGTGCTGTTCGCCTTCCTCATCCCGGTCATCGGGCTCGGCGAGCGCACGACCGTGCTGGGGGTCTCGCTGAGCGTGCCGGGGCTGTGGGCGGCGTGGAACATCCTGGCCAAGGCGACGCTCGGCGTCGTCGCCTCGATCCTGCTGGCCGCCACGACCGAGCCGCGCACGCTCCTGCTGGGCGCCCAGCGGCTGCGCGTGCCCACGCTGCTGGTGCAGATCGCCATGTTCATGCTCCGCTACATGGACGTGATCGTGGACGAGATGCGGCGCATGCGCGTCGCCCGGGAGTCGCGCGGGTTCGAGGCGCGCAACGTGCGGCACATCCCCGTGGTCGCCCGCTCGGCCGGGGCGCTGTTCATCCGCTCCTACGAGCGCGGCGAGCGCGTGCACCTGGCCATGCTGAGCCGCGGATACACAGGTCAGCTGCCGGTCCTGCAGGAAATGTCGGCCTCTGCACGACAATGGCTGGTAGCAGCGGCGCTTCCGGCCGCCGCGGCAGCCGTCCTGGGGATCGCATTGTGAAGTCGTTGGAAGTCAGCCGCCTCGCCTACGCCTATCCCGACGGGACGCAGGCGCTGTTCGGCGTGGACCTGGTCATCGAGCGCGGCGAGCGCGTGGCGCTGCTGGGGCCGAACGGCGCGGGCAAGACCACGCTGGTCATGCACCTCAACGGCATCCTGACGCCGGGGCACGGCACCGTCGCGGTGGCGGGCACGCCGGTGCGCAAGGACACGCTCAAGCAGGTACGGCAGCGCGTCGGCCTGGTCTTCCAGGACCCCGACGACCAGCTGTTCATGCCGACCGTGCGCGACGACGTGGCCTTCGGCCCGGCCAACATGGGCGTCAGGGGCGAGGAGCTGGAGCGCCGCGTCAAGGACGCGCTGGAGCGGGTGGGCATGCTGGAGGCGATCGACCGGCCGCCGCACCACCTGTCCTTCGGCCAGCGGCGCCGCGTGGCGGTGGCGACCGTGCTGGCGATGGAGCCGGAGATTCTCGTGCTGGACGAGCCGTCGTCCAACCTGGATCCGGCGGCCCGCCGCGAGCTCGCCGAGATCCTGCGCTCGCTGGACGTCACACTGCTCATGGTGACCCACGACCTGCCGTACGCTCTGGAGCTGTGTGAGCGCTCGCTCATCCTGTCCGACGGGGTGATCGCCGCCGACGGGCCCACGCGCGAGCTGCTCGCCGACGCGGAGCTGCTGGCGCGTCACCGGCTGGAGCTGCCGTACGGCTTCGCCATCCCGGCGCCGGGGGCGTAGTTTGTAACAGTCCTGCACCGGGGGATGTCGCAGTACAGTGACCTTCGGGAGGGGTCCGCATGAAGCTGCGCCTGAAACGGCACTCGATGGGCGACGCCGTCGTTGTGGCCGTCGAGGGTGAGCTCGACCTGTTCACCGCCCCCTTCCTGCGCGACGAGGTGCGCGAGGCCATCAAGCAGGACGGCGCGCGGCTCGTGCTGGACCTGCAGCAGCTGTCGTTCATGGACTCCAGCGGGCTGTCGGTGCTGATCGAGGCCTGGCGGCTGGCCACCGGGGAGGGCGGCGACGTGTCGCTGGCCGCGCCGCAGGCGCCCGTGGCCAGGATCCTGCGCACCACCGGCCTGGACCGCCGCATCAAGGTCTACGCCGACGTCGACACCGCCGTGGGTGAGATTTAACCCACCCCGAGTAGAACTTCATTCGGTTGTCGCATTAGGGTTCGGTCCATGGACGTAAACGGTGCAGCAGCAATCATCTCCGGCGGGGCGAGCGGCCTGGGCGAGGCGACCGCGCGCGAGCTGGCCGCCCACGGGATGACCGTGGTCATCGCCGACCTCAACGAGGAGCGCGGCAAGGCGATCGCCGACGAGATCGGCGGGGTCTTCGTCAAGACCGACGTGTCGGACGAGGAGCAGGTCCAGGTGGCTGTGGACGCGGCGGTCGCGACCGGCAAGCCGCTGCGCGTCGTGGTCAACAGCGCCGGCATCGGCTGGGCCGAGCGGACCGTCAACCGCGAGGGGCAGCCGCACAGCCTGGCCTCCTTCCGCAAGGTGATCGACGTCAACCTGATCGGCACGTTCAACCTCATGCGCATCGCGGCGGCGGCCATCGCCAAGACCGAGCCGGTCAGCGAGGACGGGCACCGCGGCGTGGTCGTCAACACCGCCTCCGTGGCCGCGCTGGAGGGCCAGACCGGCCAGCTGGCCTACTCCGCCTCCAAGGGCGGCATCGTGGGCATGACCGTCCCGGCCGCGCGCGACCTGTCGGCGATCGGCGTCCGCGTCAACACCATCTGCCCCGGCATCATCGACACGCCCATCTACGGCTTCTCGCCCAACGCCGAGGAGTTCAAGGCCAAGCTCGTCGCGCCCGTCGTCTTCCCCAAGCGCATGGGCCGGCCCGACGAGTTCGCCCACCTGGTGCGCATGCTCATCGAGAACGACTACATGAACGCCGAGGTCATCCGCTTCGACGGCGGCATCCGCTTCCAGCCCAAGTGAGGTCCCGTGTCCGACTCTCAGTCTGACCCTCGGTCCGACGAGGTCCTGGTCGAGGTGAGCGACGGCGTCGCCGTCCTGACCATCAACAGGCCCCAGGCGCGCAACGCCGTCAACGGCGCGGTCGCCCGGGGCATCGCCGCCGCGCTGGACTCCCTGGAGGAGCGCGCCGACGTCGCGGCCTACGTCCTGACCGGCGCGGGCGGCACCTTCTCCGCCGGCATGGACCTCAAGGGCTTCCTCGCCGGGGACTTCCCCGTCGTGGCGGGCCGCGGTTTCGGCGGCATCACCGAGGCGCCGCCGCGCAAGCCCATCGTGGCGGCCGTCGAGGGGTACGCCCTGGCGGGCGGCTTCGAGCTCGTGCTCGCCTGCGACGTCGTGGTGGCCTCCGCCGAGGCCAAGTTCGGCCTGCCCGAGCCCAAACGCGGCCTGGTGGCCGGGGCGGGCGGCGTCATGCGGCTGCCGCGCCGCATCCCCTACCACGTCGCCATGGAGATCGCCCTGACCGGCGACCACTACCCGGCCTCCCGGCTGTATGAGCTGGGCCTGGTCAACCGCGTCACCGAGCCGGGCAAGGCCCTGGAGGGCGCGCTGGAGCTGGCCAGGAAGATCGCGGCCAACGCGCCGCTCGCGCTCAGGGCGACCAAGCAGGTGATCGTCGAGTCCCAGGACTGGTCGCTGGAGGAGATGTTCGCCAAGCAACGGAAGATCATCGATCCGGTGTTCGGCTCCAAGGACGCCATGGAGGGCGCGGCGGCCTTCGCCGAGAAGCGCGCCCCCCAGTGGAAGGGCGAATAGGCCCCGCGGCATGAGCCCCTCCCGGCCCCGGGAGGGGCTCTTTAACGCGCCCAGAGGTTTTCCCGCTTACGGTAAAGGGCAGACGGTTGCCTCGGGAGGTCGTATGAGCCGATACTCGACCGGGCCGACGGGCTGGCGGGCCCTGCTGTCCGGCGCCGTGGGAGCGGCGCTCCTCATGATCGGCATGCTCGCCGTCATGTGGGCGCTGGAGATCTTCGATTACCTGCTGGGCGGCGCCCTCGACGGCTACGGCATCCGCGCCTGGACGGCCGACGGGCTGGTCGGCATCATCTTCGCGCCGTTCCTCCACGTGGGCTTCGGCCATCTGATGGCCAACTCGCTGCCGCTGCTGGTGCTGGGCTTCCTGGCGGCCATCCGCGGCATCGGGCGGTTCGTCTCCGCCACCATCCTGATCATGCTCATCGGGGGCTTCGGCACCTGGCTGACCACCCCGCCCAAGGTCGTCGCGATCGGCGCGAGCGGGCTGATCTTCGGGTACTTCGGCTACGTGGTCTCCCGCGGCATCTTCGACCGCCGCCTCGTCGACGTCCTCATCGGCGTCGGCGTGGCGATCGCCTACTACTCGATGCTGTGGGGCCTGCTGCCCAACCAGGAGGGCGTCTCCTGGCAGGGCCACCTGTTCGGCCTCATCGGCGGCGTGGCGGCCGCCTGGGTGCTGCGCCGCAAGCGGATACCGCGGACGCCGGCCTACCCCGCGAGCTTCTGAGGCACGCGCTCGGCCCGCGGGGCGTGGGTCCGCTCGGCGGGCGAGGCCGCCAGCAGGCGGTCGATCCAGGCCAGCCCGATGGCCGACGCCACGAACGCCAGGTGGATGAGCGTCTGCCACATCATGTGCGCCGGCTCGGTCTGCCGCGCCTTGAGGAAGGTCTGCAGCAGGTGCACCGACGAGATGCCGACGATCGCCGTGGCCAGCTTGACCTTCAGCACGTTGGCGTTGACGTGCGAGAGCCACTCCGGCTCGTCCGGGTGCCCGTCGAGGTTGATCCGCGAGACGAAGGTCTCGTAGCCGCCGACGATGACCATGATGAGCAGGTTGGAGATCATCACGACGTCGATGAGGCCCAGCACGCTCAGCATGACGACGGTCTCCGGCGGGAACTCGCTCGCCTGCTGCGCCCCCGGGTGGAGGATCACGCTGTCGATCAGGTGCCACAGCTCGACCATGAACTGCCACACGTAGACGCCCTGGGCCACGATGAGCCCCAGGTACAGCGGCAGCTGCAGCCAGCGGCTGGCGAACATCAGGTACCCGAGGCCCTTGGGCCGTCCCCCCGCGAAAGTCACGGGTCATACCTTATTGAGGCGTATTTCCTGACCGGAAACCGAGCCCGGCCCGCGGGCCTCGCAGGCCGGGCACGGCCGGTCGCCTACAGGCGCTCGACGACGTAGTCGACGCAGGCCGTCAGCGCCTCGACGTCGGCCGGATCGATCGAGGGGAACATCGCGATGCGCAGCTGGTTGCGGCCCAGCTTGCGGTAGGGCTCGGTGTCGACGATGCCGTTGGCGCGCAGCACCTTGGCCACCGCCGCCGCGTCGACCGAGTCGGCGAAGTCGATGGTGCCGACGACCTGCGAGCGGTACTCCGGCGCGGCGAACGGCGTCGCGTAGGAGGACTTGTCGGCCCAGCCGTACAGCTTCTGGGCGGACTCGGCGGTGCGGGCGGTGGTCCAGGCCAGGCCGCCGTTGCCGTTCATCCAGTCGATCTGCTCGGCCAGCAGGAACAGGGTGGCCACCGCCGGGGTGTTGTAGGTCTGGTCCTTGCCGGAGTTGTCGATGGCGATCGGCAGGCTGAAGAACTCGGGCACGTAGCGGCCCGAGGCGGCGATCTCCTCGACGCGGGCCAGCGCGCGCGGCGACATGACGGCGATCCACAGCCCGCCGTCGGAGGCGAAGCTCTTTTGCGGCGCGAAGTAGTAGACGTCGGTCTGCGTGATGTCGACCGGCAGGCCGCCCGCGCCCGAGGTGGCGTCGACCAGCACCAGCGAGTCGCCGGAGCCGACCCGGGCGATGGGCATGGCCACGCCGGTGGAGGTCTCGTTGTGGGTGAGCGCGTAGACGTCGACGCCCTCCTCCTCCACGGCCACCGGGTGGGTGCCGACCTCGGAGGAGATGACCGACGGCTCCTCCAGCCACGGCGCCTTCCTCGTCACGGCGGCGAACTTCGAGGAGAACTCGCCGAAGGACAGGTGCTGCGACTTGTTCCTGACCAGCCCGAAGGCGGCGATGTCCCAGAAGGCGGTGGTGCCGCCGTTGCCCAGGACCACCTGGTAGCCCTCCGGCAGCGAGAACAGCTCGGCCAGGCCCGCGCGCACGCGGCCCACCAGGCTCTTGACCGGCTTCTGGCGGTGCGAGGTGCCCATGACGCTCGCCCCGGCCGAGGCGAGCGCGGCCAGCTGCTCGGGGCGCACCTTCGACGGCCCGCAGCCGAAGCGGCCGTCGGCGGGCTTGATGTCAGCGGGAATCACGATGTCAGCCACCTAACGCAGCCTACCGACCCCCGAGCGTGCTCCTCGCGGCGGTCCGAATCGTGAGAACGCGTCCGTCACCCCGCGACCACGTTGCGCACAATGGGATCAAGAGCCGTGTCACTCCCCGAGCAGGTGACGGAGGGCCATGTCGATGGCTGACTCGCGCGAGGTTGTCGAAGGCCTGTTATCCAGGCCCTTGTGGGGCGACCGGCCGTTGCCGACGCTGCTCGTCACCGGCGACACCAAGGCGGTCGAGCGGGTGACCGGGGTGTTCAGGAATCACCTGCCGTACTCCCAGCCCGCCCGCGAGCCGGATGCGGACCTGGCCACGCTGGTGGAGACCATGGCGAGGGAACTGGGACGGACGAGCGTCCGGCGGACGCTGCTGCCCGCGCCCCGTTTCCCGTTGACCGACTTCGTGTCGTGGGCGTGGGACCAGCACAAGAACTGGCCGGGCGGCTGGCCGCCCGCGTCCAGGCAGAGAACGGACCAGGTCAAGGAGCGCTTCCGCGCCCGGTTCTGGGGCAGGCGGCTGTTCCAGGGCGAGAGCCGCCGGCGCTGGGCGGCGGGCGACTTCCTGATCCGCGCGGCGGTCTTCATCGTGCCGGTCGCCACGCTGGTGGCCTGGTGGCTGGAGTCGAGCCTCACCGACCTGATCTCCCTGGTCCCGGGAGCGGTGGCGCTCGTCGTCGGCGCGGTCGCCATCGTGGTGCAGACCGCGCGGTTCGTCATGGGCGCCTCCTTCTCGCGCTGGTTCCGCACCAAGACCCTCGGCCGGCTGCGGAGGGAACCGGGCGAGAGCCGTCCCGACTACGCGACGCGGCTGATGGACGTCATGGAAACAGAGCCGCAGCTGATCGAGGAGCTGCTGGTCCGCGCGCTGCTGGAGGACCTGCGGCAGGCGTATCGCCGGTGGCCGCGCATCCCCTGGCCGAGCTGGGGACGCGGGCTCTACGCCCTGATCGTCCTGGACTGCGGCGACCCGGTCCACAAGCGCTTCCTGGAGATCCTGCACGAGGTCACCGAGAAGACGCCCGTCTCCGCCCCTGTGCTGATCGTCGCCAAGGCGCAGGCGGCGCCGCCCGAGCCGGCCGACCCGTGGGCGAACGGCTCATTCGACGATCGGGTGAAGCTCTGGCAAGGAGCCGTCACCCGGAGGGGCCCGCGGCAACGGCTCGTCTTCGACAGCGACGACCTGACGTTCACCGAACCCTTCCGGCCCAGGCTCGGCCGGGTCCGGCTGCGCGCCCTGGGCTACTGGGGCGTGGTGCTGTCGCTGCTGATCGCACCGCCGCTGCTGCTCTACGGCAAGAACTGGTTCGGCTGCGGCCCCGGCATGACGCGGGCCGGGCGCGAGTGCGTCGGCCTGAGCGACAACCTGTCCGAGATCGGCCCCCATCCGCTCGTGCGGCCGATCCTGGAGCGGATCGACGAGCAGAACCGGAAGATCGACACCGACCAGCGCGTGGTCACCGTGTTCTACCTGGGGCCGCTGACCACGTCGCGGCCGGGCGACGACCAGGTGGCCGGCTCGGCCGGCGAGCTGTCCGGGCTGGCGGCCCGCCAGCTCGCCTACAACGCCAGGGGAAGCTGGCAGATCAGGCTGGAGTACGCCAACACCGGTCAGGACTTCCGGCACGCCGAGTTCGCCGCCCGGATGATCAAGGAGCGGGCGGCCGGCGACCCCGACGTCGCCGCAGTGGTGGGGCTGGCCTGGAGCCGTACGGAGACCCAGCGTGCCATCCGCCTGCTCGGCGACGCCCACATCCCGGTGCTCAGCACGACCAACACCGCCGACGAGACG
This sequence comes from Thermoactinospora rubra, assembly GCF_002093975.1. Classification (GTDB taxonomy): domain Bacteria; phylum Actinomycetota; class Actinomycetes; order Streptosporangiales; family Streptosporangiaceae; genus Nonomuraea; species Nonomuraea rubra_A. Next base: position 49,046 of record NZ_MSZZ01000054.1, on the reverse strand, counting down.
CCGCTGGTCTACCAGGGGCGGCCCTCGCCGTACTTCTTCCGGATGGCCGCCCCGAACTCGGCCCAGGCGATGGCGGTGGAGCAGTGGCTGCGCCGCGGGCTGCCGGGAGGCGAGGCCGTGCCGCCCGGCAAGGTCGCCATCCTGGTCGAGCGCGACGCTGAGGGCCGGGAGCTCTACAGCAGGGACCTCGCCGACGGCCTCACCGGGCAACGCGGCGGTACGGCGAAGCCGCCCTACGCGGGCGCCGAGCGGTACGTCTTCGCCAACCCGGACGAACTGGCCGACCGGATCGAGCGGGCCTGCCTGGACGGCGCGACGGTGCTCTTCTACACGGGACGGGCCAACCATCTCAGGACCGTCCTGGACCTCAAGGCGCACAGGTGCGGCGACCAGGTGCGCATCCTGGCCGGCGACGAGGTCACCGACAAGGTCGGCCAGCTTCTCGCCGAGAACGCGCTGGAGAACCAGCCGGCGATCGACTTCGTCGCCCTCAACGACATGGTCCGCGTGCCGGGCAACGCCACCCAGCACGAGATCGAGCGGTGGATCGGCCGGACCGGGGTGCAGGGCGTGTCGAGGGTCCACGCCTGGCTGAGTTACGACGCCCTCCTGGCGGTCACCAGCGCGCTGGACCGCATCAAGGCCAAGAACGTCGACGAGTCGGTCAACATCGCGGGGAGCGTCGCCTACAACCTGCGCGGGCTCGGCGTGGACGGCCTCGTGCAGGGCGCGAGCGGCCCGTTCTACTTCTCCGAGGACGCCGAGTCGCACATCGCGTTCCCGCGGCAGCTGCGGCTGTACTCCGTGCACGGGACGAAGGTCGACACCGTAGGCGCCTGCACGGTGGACGAGAAGGAACCGGGAACCGCCGAGCTGAAGGTCGCCTGCTCCTTCCGCTGAGGCGGGCAGACCGGTACGGCTGCCGCGCGGCAGCCGTACCGGAAAACCCAGAAAGATCAGTACTTGCCGACGACCTCGTCGGCGCCGGGCACCTCGCTCAGCGGGCGCGAGGGGGGGCCGACATACCGTGCGCTGGGGCGGACCAGCCTGCCCGTGCGCTTCTGCTCCAGGATGTGCGCGGCCCACCCGGCGGTGCGGGCGCAGGTGAACATCGAGGTGAACATGTGGGCGGGAACCTCGGCGAAGTCCAGCACCACGGCCGCCCAGTACTCCACGTTGGTGGCCAGCACCCGGTCGGGCTTGCGCGCGTGCAGCTCCTCCAGCGCGGCCTGCTCCAGCGCGGCGGCCACCTCGTAGCGCGGCGCGCCGAGTTCCTTGGCCGTACGGCGCAGCACGCGGGCACGCGGGTCCTCGGCGCGGTAGACGCGGTGGCCGAAGCCCATCAGCCGGCGCCCGGCGTCCAGCTCCTGCTGGACGTACTTCTTGGCGTCGCCCAGCCGCTCCACGCCCTCGATCATGTGCAGCACGCGGGCCGGCGCGCCGCCGTGCAGCGGACCGGACATCGCGCCCACCGCTCCCGACAGGGCGGCCGCGACGTCGGCGCCGGTGGAGGCGATGACGCGGGCGGTGAAGGTCGAGGCGTTCATGCCGTGCTCGGCCGCGGAGGTCCAGTAGGCGTCGATGGCCTTGACGTGCCTGGGGTCGGGCTCACCGCGCCAGCGGATCATGAAGCGCTCGACGATGGTCTTGGCCTCGTCGACGCGGCTCTGCGGCACCATCGGCAGGCCCAGCCCGCGCGCGGACTGCGCGACGAACGACAGGGCCATCACCGAGGCGCGCGCCAGCTGGTCGCGGGCCTCCTCGTCGCTGATGTCGAGCAGCGGCTTGAAGCCGTACGCGGGGGCCAGCATGGCCAGCGCGCTCTGCACGTCGACACGGATGTCACCGGAATGGACGGGGATGGGGTACGGCTCGGCCGGGGGCAGTCCCGGCTGGAACTTGTCGTCGACCAGCAGGCCCCACACGTGCCCGAACGGGACGCGGCCGACCAGCTCCTCGATGTCGACGCCCCGATACCGAAGGGCGCCCCCTTCTTTGTCCGGTTCCGCGATCTCGGTCTCGAAGGCGATGACGCCTTCGAGGCCGGGTTTGAAGTCGGACATTCTCGGCCGCCTCCCTTTCTTGCGCGATGACGATGCCTTGATGTCGAGATACCGGCGCGTCAATTTAACCCCCTGGACCCGGATGGTCTGACTCCGGGCGCGCCGAAAAGCCGTTGCCCCTGGTGGGGGCGGTGGCCATGAGGGGCCGCCAAGCGCGCAAGAATACCTTCCGTGGACGCCACCTCCCTGTCAGGGCTGCGCCGCTCCTACGAGGGCGAGCCGCTGCTCGAATCCGGCATGGCCCCCGACCCCTTCACCCAGTTCGCTCGCTGGTTCCAGGACGCGCTGTCCGCGGGCCTGCCCGAGCCCAACGCCATGATCGTGGCCACCGCCTCGGCGGGCGGGCGTCCCAGCGCCCGCACGGTGCTGCTGAAGGGCTACGACGAGCGCGGCTTCGTCTTCTACACCAACTACGACTCGCGCAAGGGCCGCGACCTGGCCGAGAACCCCCGCGCCTGCCTGGTGTTCCCCTGGCACCCCATCCGCCGGCAGGTCCGCGTCGAGGGTTCGGTGGTCCGCCTGCCGCACGAGGAGTCGGCCGCCTACTTCCACTCCCGGCCGTACGGCTCCCGCATCGCGGCCTGGGCCTCGCGCCAGTCGGCGGTCGTCGGCTCGCGGGAGGAGCTCGACGCCCGCTACGAGGAGCTGGCGGCCCGCTGGCCGGAGGACCCGCCCGCGCCCGACTTCTGGGGCGGCTTCCGCGTCGTGCCGTCGGAGGTGGAGTTCTGGCAGGGCCGGCTGGACCGGATGCACGACCGGCTCCGCTACCGCCTGGTCCGCGCTGATTGGGTGCTTGAGAGACTTGCCCCCTAATGTGCCTTAAGTGGTCATCGGGGACTTCTTCAAGCGTCATCTGCTCGACACCCGGCCGCTGAAGGTCGCCGCCTACCGCCGCCTGTGGGCGGGGCAGGTGACCGCGCACGTGGGCATGCAGGTGACCGTGGTGGCGGTCGGCCAGCAGGTCTTCGAGATCACCCGCTCGTCGCTGTGGGTCGGCCTGCTTGGCCTGGCCAACCTGGTGCCGCTGGCGGTCTTCGGGCTGTGGGGCGGGGCGATCGCCGACGCCGTGGACCGCCGCAGGCTGCTCATCGCCGGCTCGTTCGTCACGTGGACGAGCACGCTGGCCATCCTCGCGCAGGCCGTGCTGGGGCTGCGCAGCGCCCCGCTGCTGCTCGGCATCGTCGCGCTCGGCGCCGTCGGCTTCGCCATCAGCTCGCCCACCCGCGGGGCGATCATCCCCAGGCTCCTGGAGGCCGAGCTGGTCCCCGCGGCCAACACGCTCAACAGCCTCGTCATGGGGACCGGCGCGATCGTCGGCCCGATGATCGCCGGCGTGGTGATGAGCTGGGGCGGCTTCCCGACCGCCTACGCGGTGGACGCCGTGCTGTTCACCGCGACGCTTTATGCGGCCTTCCGCCTGCCCGCGCTGCCGCCGCTCGGCCGGGTGGCCCGTCCCGGCGCCAGGGCCGTCCTGGAGGGGCTGCGGTTCGTGGCGGGCAGCCCGGTGCTGCTGATGTCGTTCGTGGTCGACATCTTCGCGATGGTCTTCGCCTATCCCCGGGCGCTGTTCCCCGAGATGGCCGCCGACCGCTTCGGCGGCTCGCTCATCGCGCTGGGCTGGCTGAACTCGGGGATGGCGATCGGCGTGGTCGCGGGCGGGCTGTTCTCCGGCTGGGTGGGCCGGGTACGCCGCCAGGGGCTCGGCCTCGTCGCCGTCATCGCGGTGTGGGGGCTCGCGGTCGCCGCCGCCGGCCTGTCGCCGCAGCTGTGGACGGTGGTGGCCTTCATGGCCGTCGGGGGAGCGGCGGACATGGTCTCGTCAGTGTGGCGGCAGTCGATCCTGCAGACCTACGCACCCGACGAGATGCGGGGCCGCATGCAGGGCGTGTTCATGGTCGTGGTGGCGGGCGGGCCCCGGCTGGGCGACCTGCGGGCCGGCGCGACCGCCACCGCCTTCGGCCTGACCGGGGCGTGGGTGGGCGGCGGGCTGGCGTGCGCGCTGGCCGTCGTGCTCGTCGGCCTGGCCGTGCCGGCCTTCCGCGACTACCGGGCCGTGGGCGCTAGAGAGCGGCCGCGACCCTGAAGTCGGCCAGCATCCCGGCGTAGGCCTCCTCCTGGTCGGGCGCCCGCAGCACCGCCGAGGGGTGGATGGTCGCCACCGCCTGCGCGTCCCCCAGGGGTACGGCCTGGCCTCGCTGCCTGGTGACGCGGAAGGAGGGGCCGAGCAGCGAGCGGGCGGCTGTCGCGCCCATGACGATGACGACGCGCGGCCGTACCAGGGCCAGCTCGGCGTTGAGCCACGGCTGGCAGGCGGCGATCTGGGCGGCGGTGGGCTTCTGGTGGATCCTGCGCCTGCCCTTGAGCGTGAAGGAGAAGTGCTTGACGGCGTTGGTCACGTAGACGTCGTCGCGGTCGATGCCCGCCTCCTCCAGCGCGCGGTCCAGCACGCGCCCCGCCGGGCCGACGAACGGCACGCCCTTGCGGTCCTCCTGGTCGCCGGGCTGCTCCCCGACCAGCATGAAATGCGCCTGGGCCGGGCCCTCGCCGAAGACCGTCTGGGTGGCCTCGCGGTACAGGTCGCAGCCCTCGCAGCAGGCCGCGGCGGTGCGCAGCGACTCCAGGGTGAGGTCCTGGGGAAGGAACCGGGCCGCTCCGGTGTTTGCGTCCTTTGCCATCGCTGGTCGTTCTCCCAATAGGGTTCTCGTGCTTTCCCTGCCCCCGGACCGGCGTAGCATTCAGATGGGAGGAGCCTTGACCGCACATGGCCTGATCGACACGACGGAGATGTATCTCCGGACGATCTACGAACTTGAGGAAGAGGGGATCGTCCCCCTTCGTGCGCGAATCGCCGAACGGCTCCAGCAAAGCGGCCCGACCGTGAGCCAGACCGTCGCCCGCATGGAGCGCGACGGGCTGGTCCGCGTGGAGGGTGACCGGCATCTGTCGATGACCGAGCTGGGCCGGACGCTGGCGACCCGCGTGATGCGCAAGCACCGGCTCGCGGAGTGCCTGCTGACCCAGGTGATCGGCCTGCCGTGGGAGGAGGTGCACATCGAGGCGTGCCGCTGGGAGCACGTCATGTCGGAGTCGGTGGAGACCCGGCTGGTGAAGCTGCTCGACAACCCCACGGTGTGCCCGCACGGCAACCCGATCCCCGGGCTGGCGGAGCTGGGCGCCCACGAGGCGGCCGACACCGACGCCGAGCTGAGGGCCATGACGGACATCGCGGGCGCCCGGGAGACACCCGTGATCGTCAGGCGAATTAGCGAACAAGTGCAAAGCGATCCCGCTGCGATGCTTAAACTCAAGCAAGTTGGGATACAACCCGGACGCGAGGTCACGCTCGCGGCGAGCGACGACGGTGTGCGGGTGACAGGTGACGAACAGGCGGACAACACTCTCGCGGAGCTCCCGCGTGAGATCGCCGCGCACGTATTCGTCTCCACCCGGTGACCCGCGAGGCCCGAGCTGGTTGAATCCCACCTGGGAGACCCTCCACTCCCCGGACACGACCGTTGCAGGAGCGCCCGTGGTTCGCTTTGCGCACATGCCTCCCCGAGGAGTGGTCCCCGGATGAAACGTTGGGGGGATCTGTCCCAAGACGGGCTGGAGGCCCTTTCCGCGGAGTCGGTCCTCGACCACGCGGAGATGGCGGTGCTCGTCACCGACCGGTTCAGCAACCTCCTGTACTGGAACCCGTTCGCCGAGAAGCTCTTCGGTCGTGTGATCCGGCAGCCCGGACCGGGACGTGAGGCCTCCGTGCTGCAGCTGGGGATCATGGAGAAGGATCACCCGATGGCCATCGAGCTGGCCAAGCACGTCCTCAAGGGCGGCGTGTGGGAGGGCACCTTCGACGTCAAGCGCGGCGACGGGACCATGGTCTACGTGCGGGCGCAGGCCGTGCCGCTGCGCCACAGCTCCGGCTCGGTCACCGGGATCGTCATCACCGCGCGCGAGGCGATGCGCAGCAACGAGCGGGAGAAGGACCGCTTCGGCCTGCTGGAGCGCATCGGCGAGCGGCTGGCCGGCTCGCTCAACGTCGAGGAGACGCTCAAACGGGTCGCCGAGATGCTCGTCCCCCAGTTCGCCGACCACTGCTTCATCGAGCTGATGGAGGGCGACCGGCTGGTGCGCCGCATCTCCCAGCACGTGCCGGGCTGGTCGCCACCGCCGGGCACCTGGGCCGAGGTGGGCGCCGAAGTCCACTACCCGGTGGGCCACTACGCCGACACCGCGCTGCGCCGCCAGGAGACGATCCTCGTCGAGGACTTCGCCACCAGCAGCTTCCCCCGCACCAGCGAGGGCAGCGCCCGGCTGTGCGGCGAGATCGGGATGACCTCGGCCATCGTGGCCCCGCTGTGCGTGCGCGGCGAGACGCTCGGGCTGATGTACCTGGGCCTGTCCAACCTCACCGACCGGCGCAGCCCCCACTACGACGCCTTCGACCGCGACTTCGTCGGCGCGATCGCCACCCGCGTGGCGCTGGCCGTCGACAACGCGCTGCTGTTCGAGGAGGAGCGCCACACCGCCGAGTCGTTCCAGAAGAACCTGCTGCCGCGTGCCCTGCCCGCCCTCGACGGCCTGGAGATCGCCGTCCGCTACTACCCGGCCGCCCCGCTGGCCTCCCACGGGCAGGGCATCCAGACCCAGGTCGGCGGCGACTGGTACGACGTGATCCCGCTGTCGGCGGGCCGCGTCGGCATCGTGATCGGCGACGTGGAGGGCCGCGGCGCGAAGGCCGCGGCGATCATGGGCCAGCTGCGCGCCGCCCTGCGCGCCTTCGCCCAGGACGACAAGCCGCCCGCCGACATCCTGGCGCGGCTGGACGAGTGGACCCGCGTCATCGCCACGCCCGAGGTCGACGAGACCGGCGCCGAGATCAACGTCCCGCCCATCGTGACCTGCCAGTACCTCGTCTACGACGCCTGGTCCCGCGAGCTGTCCTTCGCCAACGCCGGCCACGCCCCGCCGCTGCTGCTCCACGAGGGCACCTGCCGCGAGCTGGAGATCCAGGAGGTGGGCCAGCCGCTCGGCGTGCGGGCCAAGGGCATGCACGCCGACCTGGTCTACAAGGAGGAGACGCTCACGCTGCCGCGCGGGGCCGCGCTGCTGCTCTACACCGACGGCCTGGTCGACCGCCGGCCCAGCCGCGAGACCGGCGGGCACACCCCGAGCGACGAGGAGACGCTCGGCGTCCTGTGCGAGCAGCTGGCCAAGGTGGCCGACGCCCCGGTGGAGCGCATCGCCGAGGCCGCCACCGTGGCGGTGCCCGGCGAGATCGACGACGACATGGCGATCCTGGTGCTGCGCTCCAGCCACGTCAACCTCGACGTGGAGGAGCGCACCTTCCCCGCCCAGCCGATCATGGTGGGCGAGGCCCGCAGGATGGCCGCCGAGGCCTTCGCCGGCTGGGGCGTGCCGGAGGAACGCGCCGAGCTGGCCTGCCTGCTCGTCTCCGAGGTGGTCACCAACGTCGTGCTCCACGCGGCCAGTGCGGGCGTCCCGCGCCGCGAGCTGGTGCTGGACGGCCCGCCATTGCCGTTCGAGGAGTCCTGGGACATGCCGGGGCTGGAGCCGGACGTCCCCTCCGACAAGGAGTTCCGGCTGCGCATCCGGCGCGGCGAGGAGTCGGTCTGGGTCGAGGTGTTCGACCAGGACCTGCGGCTGCCGCGCATCCGCAGCGCCGGCGAGAACGACGAGGGCGGCCGGGGCCTGTACCTCGTCGACCAGCTCGCCAAGAGGTGGGGCTCGCGTCCCACCAAGGAAGGCAAAGCCGTCTGGTTCGAGATTCCCACGCGCAGCCGGTGAGTGGTTGACTCGGCGGCATGGAGCTGGCCCACGAGCGCCGGGGTTCCGGCGAGCCGCTGATCCTCGTCCACGGCATCGGCCACCACTGGCAGGCATGGCTGCCGGTGATGGATCGCCTGGCCGAGCACCGTCACGTCGTCGCCGTCGACCTGCCCGGGTTCGGCGCGTCGCCTGAGCTGCCCAAGGGCGTGCCGTACACCGCCGAGACCCTGGCCGACGCGGTCGAGTCGTTCTGCGCCAAGCTCGACATCCGCGAGCCGCATGTCGCGGGCAACTCGCTGGGCGGCTACATCGCGCTGGAGCTGGCCTCGCGCGGCACGGTCCGCACCGCCACCGCCCTGTCGCCGGCCGGCTTCTGGACGCCCGCCGAGCACCTGTACGCCAAGGGCGTGCTGCTCGCGATGCGGTCGGCCGCCCGGTCCCTGCCGCCGGACCGCGCCGCCGTCCTGGCCGCCTCCGGCCTGGGCCGGGCGCTGTCGGTCGGGCTGCTCGTGGCGCACCCGTCCCGGCTGGCCCCCTCGGCCCTGCTGGCCGCCTCGCGGGCGCTGGCCGAGGCGCCGGGCTTCGACGAGACGCTGGAGTCGTTCGCCAACATCATGCCGCCCGGCCCGCCCAAGACGCCCATCACCATCGCCTGGGGCGAGCACGACCGGCTGCTGCTGCGCCGCCAGGCCGTACGCGCCGCCAAATGGTCCGGCCAGCGCGTCAAGCTCCTCAAGGGCTGCGGGCACGTGCCCATGAGCGACGACCCCGACCTGGTGGCCCGGGTCATCCTGGAGTCTTCCCAGTAGGGGTTCACCGCCAGTTCACCGGCTGCCTCTACCTTGCCGCCCATGAGCTGGAGGTACAGGGCCAACACCACCCTCGAAGGCCTGACCGGATACGTCCTGACCCGTGCCGCCAAGGCGCGCAAGCCGGCCGCGCCGCCGCCCCCCAAGCCCGCGCCCGAGCTCGTCAGGCTCCCGGGCGACGTCGTGCGCCCGCCGGTCGACCCGGCCGCCGACCGGCTGCTGCGCCGTCCCGGCTTCGTGCTGTCGTCCGTGCGGTCCGGCTCCACGCTGCTGCGGGTCATGCTCAACAGCCACTCGCAGATCCACTCGCCCATCGAGACCCACTTCCGCCGCGTCGGCGTCACCCTGCCCACCGATCCGGTACGGCAGGCGATGGGCCTGCTCGGCCACACCCACAGCGACATCGAGCACATCGTGTGGGACCGCCTGCTGCACCGTGAGCTCGCCCGCAGCGGCAAGCCGATCCTGGTGGAGAAGACGCCCAGCAACGTCTTCGCCTGGCGGCGCATCTCCACCTGCTGGCCCGACGCGCGCTTCGTCTTCCTGCTGCGCCACCCCATGTCGATCGTGCAGTCCTGGCACGAGGCCGACCCCGGCAGGCGGCCCATGGAGGAGGCGGTGCCGCGCACGCGCAGCTACATGACCTACCTGCAGGAGGCCCGCACCCACCTGGACGGCCTGACGCTGCGGTACGAGGACCTGGTCGCCGACCCCGAACGGGAGCTGCGGCGCGTGTGCGAGTTCCTGGACGTGCCCTGGGAGCCGGGGATGCTGAACTACGGCGACAAGGACCACGGCGCCTTCGTCAAGGGCGTCGGCGACTGGCGGGACAAGATCCGCAGCGGCACCGTGGTCGAGGCGCGCCCGCTGCCCGCGCCGGAGGACGTCGTGCCCGAGCTCAAGGAGATCTGCGAGCAGTGGGGCTACCTCTGAGAGTTCATTCCCCGTTACAGTCCTCATCACTTGATCGTCCACCGTGCCGCGGAGGGTTCGGTACATGATCGTCGGGCCTTCGCGCCGTACTTTCCTCGCGGGCACCCTGGCCAGCCTCGCCGTGCCCGTCTCCGGGACGGCCGGGTCGGCCCGGCTGCCCGAGCGCCCCAACATCGTCGTCATCCTGGCCGACGACCTGGGCTGGGGCGAGATCGGCAGCCAGGGGCAACGGCAGATCCTCACGCCGACCCTCGACCTGATGGCCGCCGAGGGGGTGCGCTTCACCAGCGCCTACTCGGGCGCCCCGCTGTGCGCCCCCTCGCGCTGCGCCCTGCTCACCGGGCTGCACGCCGGGCATGGAACGGTCCGCGAGAACCCCGAGGGCGGGCCGCAGCACTCGCTCACCGAGGCCGACCTGACCTTCGCGGAGCTGCTGCGGCTGGCTGGATACCGTACGGCGTGCATCGGCAAGTGGGGCTTCGGGCCGGAGGAGCCGGGACAGCCCTCGCACCCCAACCGGCGCGGGTTCGCCGAGTTCCTCGGCTACATCGGCCACCGCCACGCCCACCAGTACTATCCCGACTACCTGTGGCACAACGGCACGCGGATCCCGCTGGACGGCTCGGTCTACGCGCCCGACCTGTTCCGCGACCGGGCCGTCGAGTTCATCCGCGAGCAGGGCGACCGTCCCTTCCTGCTGTACTTCGCCACCAACCTGCCGCACTCGCCCAGCGTCGTGCCGCCGGACGCCGAGATCTACGCCGACCAGCCGTGGAGCCGGGCCAACCGCCGCCACGCCGCCCAGGTCACGCGGCTGGACGAGGACGTCGCCGCGCTGATCGACGCGCTGCGGGAGGCGGGCGTCGCCGAGCGCACCCTGCTGCTGTTCACCAGCGACAACGGCCCGCACCGCGAGAAGGGGGTGACGCCCGGGCTGTTCGACTCCAACGGCCCCTTCCGCGGGGACAAGCGCGACCTGTACGAGGGCGGCATCCGCGTGCCGATGATCGCCTGGTCGCCCTCGCTGCCGCCGCGGGTGGAGAGCCGGCCGGTGGCCTTCTGGGACGTGCTGCCCACGCTGGCCGACCTGGCCGGGGTGCCCGTGCCGGCCGGGATCGACGGGCGGTCCTTCCTCGGACTGCTGACGGGGGAGGGCGCTGCGGCGCACGAGCACCTGATCTGGAACCGGCCGCGCAAGGCCCAGGCGATCCGGCGGGGGCGCTGGAAGCTCATCCGCTTCGCGCCGGGAATCGCGGGGGCGGGGCCGTCGGGGCGCGTGGAGTTATACGACCTGGAAACCGACCCGCGGGAGCGGAAGGACCTGTCTCGCGCCATGCCGGGGCTCGTGGCCTCGCTGACGCGGCACCTGGACGCCTCCATCGGGCCGGATCCGCGCCTGCCGTACGGGATGAGGATCGCCCGCGCGCCCGGCACGGTCGTGGTGACCTTGCTGAACGGCTCGGCCGTCCCCTGGACGGGGATACGGCTGTCGCTGGAGCTCGACGACGGGCGGGTGGTGCCGGCGGGGCGGCTGGCCTCGCTGCCGGCCGGGGCGGCGCACAGCTTCGAGGTCATGGTGGGGGCGGTGACGCGGGTCGCGGCCGTGGCGGCGTTCAGGGCCTCGGGGCGGCGCGTGCGCTTCCGCAAGGTCAGCCGCGCATCGTCTGACCCCAGAGCAGCAGCATGACGAGGATGAAGACGATCATCACGCCGGCGTAGCCGACCGGGCCCAGGCGCAGCGCCCGCCGTACTCGGTTCAGGCCCCAGGCGAACAGGAGCGCCAGGAAGACCAGGAGGATGAGGCCAGCGTCCATGTCTGCCAGTATGCGGCCTGCGGGTCGTGGGCGCGGCGGCGCCGGGCGTCCGGTGTGCCCTTATGCCCGGCTCCGCACCTCCTGTGTCCGCTCAGAAGCCGAACGAGCGGCCGATGATCTCCTTCATGATCTCTGTGGTGCCGCCGTAGATCGTCTGGACCCGGCTGTCCAGCCACGCCTTCGCGACCGGGTACTCCAGCATGTAGCCGTAGCCGCCGTGCAGCTGGAGGCAGCGGTCGACGACCTTGTTCTGCAGTTCGGTGGTCCACCACTTGGCCTTGGCCGCGTCCACGGCGGTGAGCTTCCTGTGGTTGTGGGCGACGATGCACTTGTCGACGTAGTGGCGGGCTATCTCCACTTCGGTGGCGAGCTCGGCGAGGAGGAACCTCGTATTCTGAAATTTGCCGATATTTCGGCCGAAGGCCTGACGATTCCGGCAATACTCGATCGTCATCTCCAGGACGGCCTCCGCCGCCGCGACGGCCACCACCGCGATGGACAGCCGCTCCTGCGGCAGGTTGTTCATCAGCTGGAAGAAGCCCTCGCCCTCCTTGGGCCCGAGGCGGTTCTCCACCGGCACGCGCACGTTGTCGAAGAACAGCTCGGCGGTGTCCTGCGCCTTCAGGCCGACCTTCTCCAGGTTGCGGCCGCGCGTGAACCCCTCCATCCCGCGCTCGACCACGAGCAGCGTCGTGCCGCGCGCCCCCGCCTCCGGATCCGTCTTGGCCACCACGATGACCAGGTCGGAGTTGATCCCGTTGGTGATGAACGTCTTCTGGCCGTTGACCACGTAGTGGTCGCCGTCCCTGATCGCCGTCGTGCGGATGCCCTGCAGGTCGCTGCCCGCTCCCGGCTCGGTCATCGCGATCGCGGTGATCAGCTCCCCGCTCACGAACCCCGGCAGCCACCGCTGCTTCTGCTCGTCCGTGGTCAGCTCCACGAGGTACGGCGCGACCACGTCGTTGTGCAGCCCCCAGCCCAGCCCGGAGGCGCCCGTGCGGATGATCTCTTCGCTGATGACCGCGTTGTACCGGAAATCGGTGATGCCGGCTCCGCCGTACTCCTCGGGAACCGAGAAGCCGAACATCCCGACCTCCCCGGCCCGCTTCCAGACCTCGCGGGGGACGATGCCGTCCTTCTCCCACTGGTCGTGATGGGGTGCCACCTCGCGGGCCATGAACTCCCGCACGGTCTGCTGGAAGAGCAGATGCTCCTCCTCGAAGAGGTCTCGCTCCATTGACGCCTCCAGAAGGGGATTCTGAGGACAGAATACTGTTCGGTCCTCCGGAGGCACGGCGGCTCGCGCGTCAGCCGGGAACGCGCAAGGCCAGCAGGGCGACGTCGTCGTCGTTGTCGGCGGGGCGAACGTGGGCGAGGAGCACGTCGCAGAGGGCGCTCAGGGAGCGGTGGGCCACCGAGGCGGCGTACCGCCTCAGCCGTGCCAGGCCCTCGTCCAGGGTGCGGCTGGGCGACTCGATCAGCCCGTCGGTGTAGAGCAGCAGCGTGGACTGCGGCGGCAGGTCCGCGACGGCGTCCTCACGGGAGGAGAGGATGCCGGTGCCCAGGAGGAGGTCGCTCACGCCATCCAGGAACCGGGTCCGCCCGTCGCGCTCGACCAGGAGCGGCGGTGGGTGGCCGGCGTTGGTCCAGCGCAACCGCCATCCCTTGTCCGTGGGCTCCACCCGGGCGAAGACGACGGTGGCCATCGTCGCCTGGGCCATGCGCGCCACCGCCTCGTCGAGCCGTTCCACGATCTTGCTGGGGGGCTCCTCGATCTCCCCGGCGTACGCGCGCAGCATGTTGCAGACCTGCGCCATGCCCGAGGCCGCCTCAAGGTCGTGACCGACCACGTCGCCGATCACCACGCCGGTCGCCCCGTCGGACAGGACGAAGGAGTCATACCAGTCGCCGCCCACCTGGGAGGCGTGCGGCGCGGGCACGTAGCGCGCGCTCATCTCCAACCCCGGCACGTCGGGCAGCTGCGGCAGCAGGTGGCGCTGCATGGTCTCGGCGACCCGCCGCTGCCGCTCGTACAGGCGCGCGTTGTCCAGCGCCAGCCCCGCCCGGCGGGCGATGTCCTCGACCAGCAGCAGATCGGTCGTGGTGAACGCCCCGGGCCACTCGGCGCGTCCCAGCGTCATGGCCCCGACCACCTCCCGCACGCCACGGATCGGCACGATGGTCGCGGAGTGTATGCCGGTCGCCGCGAACAGCTCCCGCTGGATGACCGCGACGCCGGAGTCGGGAGGACCCTGGTAGTCCTGTGGGCCCGCCAGCGCCGCGGTGACTCCACGCAGTGCCCGCGACAGCGGCATCGAGGATTCCTGCGGCACCGGCGGCATCGGCCCCTCCAGATCGCTCCGGTGCACCAGCGTGCCGTGCTCGTAGTGCACCACGGCGACGCGCGACACCCCGCCCTCCTCGGTGAGCAGGTCCACCACCGCCCAGTCCGCCAGCAGCGGCACCACCAGGCGCACCAGCTGGCGCACCGTCTCGTCGACGTCCAGGCTCGAGGTGAGCGTCGTGGTCGTTTCCGCGAGCAAGGCCAGCCGCTCGAGTTCCGACATCGACGAGGTGCGCGTCGGCTCCCGCTGGTCGCCTGCGGGCGAGGCGGTCTCGTGGAAGAGGACCATCGCGCCCAGCCGCCCCTCGTCGATGCGGCAGGCGGTGACCATCCAGGAGATCGGCATCAACGAGCCGTCCCCGCGTTCGAACCACTCCTGGTCACCCTGTGCGGTGCCGCCGGTGAGGAAGGGCTGCCTCATCGTGCACCCGCTCCGCGGCAGGGACTCGCCGTACTGCCCCCGGTGCAGCAGGTCGTGGGCGTCCCTGCCCAGCAGGTCCTCGGCGGTACGGCGGAGCAGGTGCTCGGCCTGGGAGTTGACCTCGACGATCCGCCCTCGATCGTCCACCACGTACGTCCCCGCGTGGGACAGGTCCCGCAGCTGGCGAGGACGCATGCCCTCCACGATGGAGGACTGCTCGGCATCCCCTCCGGGAACGTCCATGGCCGGTTCTCCTTCCGTCCCGGACGTACTACCCGGTGGCCTGATTTGTCACCATGTGTCGGTTTTCGGGATCGCGAGGGTGCCCAGCGGGCCGCCGGGTGATGCCGAAGCGCCGGAGCTGTCAGATGTCATCGGCGGTCCACGCCGTCAGGGAGTACGTCTCGGCGATGGGCCGCCACAGCTCGGCGAAACGCGCCTTCGCCGCCTGCGCGCTCTTGGAGTGCGCCAGCCCTCGCCGGTAGTCGCGGTCGCGGGCGACGGCGCCCGTGCAGCCGCGGTCCTGGTAACGCCGGGCCCAGGACAGGAAGGCGGCATCGGCGCGGTAGGAGGCGTCCAGCGCCTCCACCAGCGACTCCTTCACCTCCTCGCCCGAGGGCAGCGCGCCGGTGTCCAGGGCCTCGGCCGCCGCCAGCTGGCTCTTGCGGCTCCGGGTGATCTCCTCGATGGTCTCCACCCCGTTCGCCTCGCACCTGACGGCGTCGTCGATGGCCGAGGACAGGTTGGAACGGGAGGAGTGGCTGCGGTCCAGCATGTCCTCGACCTGCGCTGCCTGACCGGCCGCGGCATCGTTCCCGCCGGTGTCGGCCTCGTCGTCCGTGCCGGTGTCGGCCACCGTGGCGTCGTCCTCGGACGACTCCGTGGACGAGGGCGAGGCGGTTTCGGGCAGCGCGTGCCGGTCCTGCCGTACCGGCTGGAGGAGCTCCTCGCCGAACACGAGGACGCCGTCGCCGAACCGCGCCAGGCCCGCCGCGACGCCGCCGACATCCGCCAGGAACTGGCCGAGCCCGAACCGGACCGGTCCCGTGTCCTGGACGCCTTGCGGCGGCTCTCGGTGCGGGCCGGCGAGGTGACGTCCATCCTCGACGTGGTCGGCAAGATCCGCGAGCTGTTCACCGCGGCATGAGAGGGCTTCAGTGCGTGTCCAGGAGACTTCAGTGGCGTGTCTGGGAGAAGAGTGGGTCCTGTTGCGCCCGGCGGTAGCGCACATGTCTGCTCTTTGGAATGCCTACGAGTTCGATCGAGCCCTCCTCGCGCATGATCTTCAGCCAGCGACGCAGGGCGGGAACCGACAGACCGGTACGGGCGGCCAGTTCGTCCCGTGAGAGGGTGTCGGTTCCGAGCGCGGCAAGGATGTCAGCCACTTCCTCGGTCCGCCGCCGCTCGTGGTGTCGCGTAGGGCGGAGCTGGCCGACGACACGGTGACCGATGCGACGCGGCAGTCATACCGCCTGGAAGTGGCCCTGTCCACGTGGCTGTCCGATGTCCGGCAACTCGTGGAACTCGGTGAGCTCCGCGTTCCTGACATCGTCCGATACCCGGCGCAGGTCGTGGACGCGGGAAGCGCCCGCCGCGCAGCCCTTTGGGTCCGGGACCGGCTCGGCCTCGGACTCGAGCCCATTGATTCCGTGATGAAGGTTTGTGAACGGCTGGGCCAGCTGGCCGCGGTGGTCGAGGTTCCGGGTGAGGGCGCCTCGTTGATCGACGGCGACCTGGCGGTAGCCGTGGTCAGCGAGAGCCGCGATCCAGGACGTCGCCGCACGACCGCGGCTCATGAGCTGGGACACCTCGTCATCGGCGACGAGTACTCCACGGACATCGGTGTCCACGCCTCCCGGGATGAAAGAGAAGCGGTCGTCGACACGTTTGCCGCGGAACTGCTGCTCCCCACCGAAGCGTTCCGCCACGCCGGCCTGAGCGAGCCCGCGAGGCGAGAGGATCTGGTGGTCTTCGCCGCCCGGTTCAGAACCTCCTGGTCGCTGACCGTACGGCAGGCCGTCGAAGCCGAAATCCTCGACAAGAACGTCGCGAGGGAAATGCGGCAGAGGAATCCGACGCGCGCGGAATTGATGGAAGCGGTCGGCTGGGCTCCGCAGCCCGACCTCGAAGCGGTTCGAGTGCCCCCGAGCTACGCCCATGCGGTGGTGGAATCCTTCAAGAAGTCGCTGATCACGGCGAGTCGAGCGGTCGAGCTTATGCGAGGCCAGATTGTGGCGTCCGACCTGCCGGTGCGCGAGGAGGAGGACCTCGGGCTTTGAGCACCGCCGAGCCTGGTCGCGTTCTGGTCTTCGACGCGATGTGCCTCACTCACTTTGCGCGTGCGGAACGCTTGGACGTGTTGCGCGACTTGCTGCCAGGAGCCACCTGCGTGACCACACACGTCGTCCGCGAGGAGATACGCGCGGGCGTGGATGTGTATCCCATCTGCAGACGGCCCTCGATGCGGACTGGCTGGGTCTGGCGAGGCTGGACTCCCTTGAGGAGATCAAGTGCTTCGCGAAGTGGGTTACGTGACTTCAATGTCTGCGAGCTCGTGACTGGCATGATGCGCCGCTGCTGGACACGGGTTCATCACAAGTCATCGGACTCGTGCCGGTTCGTATGACTTCGGACCCTAAGATCTACCTTTGGTTACAGGTGTGATCGGAGTGTCCAGTGAGACGGTGGCGCAACGCCTTGATCGCCGGATCGCTCAGCGCGGCGGCGGCATCGGCCGCTCTGTTCGCCCTGCCGGCGAAGGCCGAATCGGTCAGTCTCGTGGTCGAGTACCAGTGCACCGGCGGCATCGCGTCGACCGGACCGGTGAAGCTGCGCACCGAGGTCAGCATTCCCACCGTGCTCCAGGTCGGCAGCACGCTCAACCTCGGCTGGCGGCTCGGGTACATCGAGGCCCGGACCTTCGTCTCGCCCGGCTACTTCAAGGCCGGCGCGCGCGTCACGCTGGCCGGCAAGGTCCAGCTGTCCGGCAAGGCGTGGAACGGCGTGCTGGAGCCGCGCGGCGGCAAGGACCAGGGCGAGCTCGTGCCCGATCGGCCGCTGGCCCTGCCCGAGGGCATCTCCGACAGCGCGCACCTGGACAAGGAGGGCGAGATCAGCATCGTGCCGGGCGAGCTGGAGGTCGACTTCACGCCCCCGGCCGGTGAGGAGATCGTCAACGACGACGCTCCGGACCGCATCGACTACGGACCGGGCTGGGACGACGATTCCGACCAGCCCGTCGAGTACGGCGACTACCAGAGGGACGTGCACACCACGACGGGAGCGGGTCAGACCGCGGCCTTCACCTTCGTCGGCACCGGCATCGAGTTCATCGGCCGCCAGAGCCCCGACAGCGGCAGGGCGAGGGTGGTCATCGACAACGCCTCCGCGATCGTGGACACGCGCCACCCGACCACGATCCAGGGCAACGTCTCGCTCTGGAAGCGTGACGACCTGGCGTACGGCAGGCACACCATCAGGGTGACCAGCCTCGACGACAAGCCGATCCACCTGGACGCCTTCAAGGTGCACACCAGGCCGATGATCGACCCGCCGACGCTCCACCGGTCCAAGTGCGTCATCGTCAACAACCCGGCCACGGTCAAGGTCATCGTCAAGGGCAAGACCAGCCCGTCCACCACGCCGCCGACCACCACGACGCCGACGACTACTCCGACGACCACGCCCACCACCTCCGGGCCGACTCCGACGAAGACCTCCACCACGTCGCCACCGCATCACCAGATCAACCCGCCCGAGGTCGTCGTCGTGGGTCCCGGCCAGGTGCGGACCGCCACGACGAGCAGCCCCTCGGCGGGGCCGACCGCGACCAAGTACGTCAAGGCGCAGGTGGCCAAGACGCCCACCGGCGGCGTGGAGACCGGTGAGGCGCCGGAGCCGTCGCGCGAGCCGTACCTGCTGCTGGGCGGCGGCAGCGCCCTGCTGCTCGCCAGCGTGTCGGGCGGGTTCGTGCTGCGTCGTCGCAGGGCCGCGTACGCCAAGGGGGTCCAGTCATGAGCAAGCCGCTGACCGGCAAGGCGCTGCCGGCGGTGCTCGTCGCGGGATCGCTGGCGGGAGTCGCCGCGATCATGGCCGGGCTGCTGGCGCTGGTGCCTACTCTTGAGGCCGGTACGGCTACCGCCCCGGTCGCGCAGGCCTCGCCCGGGACCGTGGGCGTGGAGAACGTCGCGTTCGAGCTTCCGGCCGAGGTGGGACCGGGCGGCAAGGGGCCGGACGGCATGCCGGTGCCGCTCACGCCCGCCCGCCTGGACGCGCCCCCGCCCGCTCCGGCGACCAAGGTGGCCGCGCCGTTCAAGCCGAGCCGTGGCAAGGCCAAGCCGACGCGGATCCGCATCCCCAAGATCAAGGTGAACGCGCCCGTGGGGTCGGTGAGCGTCGACGAGAAGGGCAATCTCGGGGTTCCGTCGTTGTCCAAGCCGAACCTCACCGGGTGGTACCGCTTCAGCCCGGTGCCGGGCGAGGCCGGGCCGGCGATCATCAACGGGCACGTGAACACGCGCAAGGGCGCGGCGGTCTTCAACCGGCTGGCGGAGCTGGCCAAGGGGGACCAGATCTACGTGTACCGCTCGGACGGCAAGATCGCGCGGTTCACGGTGAGCGGGATCGAGCAGGTGAGCAAGAAGCAGTTCCCGACGAAGCGAGTGTATGGGAACACGTCGAACGCGCAGCTGCGGTTGATCACGTGCGGCGGGGTTTACAACCAGGGAGCGCACAGCTACTCGGACAACATCATCGTTTACGCCACGCTGTCCAAGAAGAAGGGCTGACGTGGGGGACATGCGAGATATTTGGGATGTTTTTTGTGGTTTCCAGGCGATTCTCAGGGACAGTTCGTAGGATCGCTACCTGACTGTGACCCAGAACTGCCATCCTGGGTCGCCTGTTGAATCGGTCATATGGGCTGAAACGGGAGTGAGACAGTGTTGACGTCCAAGGCGCGGTGCAGCCGCCTAGCCCGCAAGTCTTCGGCCTTGGGCATACTGACGCTCTTCGCAAGCGCCTTGCTGGCTGTTGCCGGTCCTGCGGGGATCGCACACGCGGAAGGCGTGACTACGTGCACGACCACGTCGCAGGAGCAGTTGGAAGTCGCTATCGGTACGGGTACAGGTGTGAGGGGGCCTAAGCAAATCCCCTACACATGCACCGGTGGCGATATCACCAACACCAGCATCCAGGTCGGTATGACTGCCTCGGCCGAGACGGTCCAGGCTGGTGGCACATTCGAGGTGACGCTAAGCATCCCGCAGCTGACGTTGAAAACGGCTGTTACCGCGGCTACGCAGGTGCAGGTGGACGGGAAGCTCACGTTGTCAACGGGAGCGACCGTCTCCAATCCTGGGAACAAGCCGGGAGGTACTGCGCAGGCGCAGTCCACGACCGTGCCTGCGGCTGAAGTCAAGTACACGGTGTCCGTGGCGGCTGGGACGACAGGCAAGGTAACCGTTAAGGCCGGAGAGCTCAAGCTCACTACAGGCGCAGGAGGCGGCGGCACCGGTGGCGAGAACGAGGTCTGGTACAACTGCACCGGCGTGCCGACCGGGACGAACAACGTCAGGCTCAAGGTCACCCTCACCATGCCGACGAACGCCAAGACCGGTCAGGAATCCACCATCGGCTGGAGCGCGACCAACGACGTGACCGGCTACGAGCTGGAGGCCCCCACCACGCTGCCTACGAACCCCAAATACTTCGCCGAGCTGACGCTCAGCGGTGGCGGTCTGACCACCGCAACGGCGGAAGGCAACGTGACGGTCACCCAGGGCCAGCCGATCACCTTCCAGGCGCCGACCACACCAGCCAAGGTGAAGCCCACGACGGCTGGCACGGTCACGGTCAAGCCCGGCTCCCTGAAGATCGGCGCGTCTTCCAGCTCGCCAACCGTCAACTGCACGCTCGACACCACGCAGACGAACCTCAAGAGCTACACCTTCACGGTGACCGGTGGGTCCACCGCGTCCAACACCCCCGTCCCCACCAAGACCACCACCGTGATCGTCACCAAGACCCCGGTCGGCGGCAACGGCGACAACAACGGCAACGGCAAGGTCAACAAGACCCCCAAGGGTGGCGCCGAGACCGGTGGCGGTGGTGAGGCCGGGCCGGACGGGCGCATGTTCGTCCTCACCGGCACCGCGCTCGTCGCCGCCGCTGCCCTGGGCGGGCTGGTGCTGCGCCGCCGTACCGCCCGAGGATGATCCCGTGGGCGCGCTGAGGTCGACGCTGATCCTGGCGGGCGTGCTGGGAGCGGTGATCGTCGTGTTCGGTCTCCTGCTCATGGTGATGAACCCGGAGGAGTACGGCCTGGCCAGCGGCCGGGAGTCGCTCGCTTTGGAGGCTCAGCCCCAGCCCGAGGCGAACAAGCAGGAGCCCCGGCAGGTGCTGTGGTCGGGCACTCCGACGGATCCGCCGCCGCTGCCGCAGGTGGTGCCCGCGCCGCCCATGCAGCCGGCGACGCCGGTCAGGCTGATCATCAAGCGGCTGGGCATCAACGCCCCCATCGTGACCGTCGGCACCGACAAGAACGGCGCCATCGAGACGCCGCCGATCGACAATCCGAACCTCATCGGCTGGTACCGGCACGGGCCGACGGCGGGCGAGGCGGGCCCGGCCGTGATGCTCGGCCACAAGGACACCCGCACACGCCCGGCCGTCTTCAGCCGCGTGGGCGAGATCCGCAACGGCGACGTCATCGAGGTCAAGCGCCGCGACGGGACGACGGCGGTGTTCACCGTGGGCGGCGTGGAGCAGATCGGCAAGCAGGTCTTCCCGACGGAGCGCGTCTACGGCGACCAGCAGAACGCGCAGCTGCACCTGATCACGTGCGGCGGTGTCTACAACAGGAACACCGGGCACTACACCGACAACATCATCGTGTACGCGACGATGACCAAGTCCTACAGGTCCTAGGAGAGTAGCGCTATGGGCTGGTTGGCGAAGCGCAGGTTGAGGACTGGCCCGACGGTGGCGGTGCCGTACAAGCCGGACAGGACCAAGCTGCTGGCCGTCGTGGCTCTGGCGGATCCCGACGCGAAGCTGGACGGCGACGACGTGCTGGCGGCCGACTGCCGCGTGCACGCGCCGGTCGAGGCGGACCCCGACCTGGTCGGCGGCGAGCTGGAGAAGGTGTGGGCGTGCCGCGTGGAAGCCGAGGGCCCGCTGCCGCTGGACTTCTTCGACCGTTACCTGGCCGAGGGGATCGCCGCGCGGCTGGACGGGCTGGTGGTGTGCAAGGGCGAGGTGGTCGATCCCGCCGACGAGGAGCAGACGTGGCTGGTCCTGCTCCCGGTACGGCCGGCGGCCGAGCAACTGGCGGAGTTCCTGGGCGAGGGCGAGGCCGACGACTACGGGGTGGTGCGGTTCGAGGAGGCCGTGCTCGTGCCGATCGCCGATCCCTCGCCGATGGGGCGGACGCTCATGCCGTACTCGGCCGAGCCGGCCCGCGTCGAGGTGCGTGACGAGGGCGTCGCGCTGCGGCTCGCTGAGGAGTTCCAGGGCGTGGTGGTCGACCGGTGGCGCTTCCGCGTCGACGCCAATGACGAAGCAAGCCTTGATCGACAGCGCGAAGCATGATCATACTGCCAGGGACAGGGAACCCCCTCAACCTGGAGGCAATGTTGATCCGTCGCCTCGCCGTCGCCGCCGCCGTCGTCGCGGGCAGCCTGGCTCTGGTCCCCGCTCCGGCCGCGCAGGCCAGCTTCTGCAAGCCGAACTACAACTGCGTCCTGACGTACTACTCCGACGCCTCCAAGACCGTCGTCGTCGGCCGCTACCAGGTCGACTGCCGGGGGCAGGTGTACGAGTCGGGCGTGCGCTCCGACTACTCCACCTACTGGGCGGGTCTGTGCGGCCACTGATCCCGTGAAGCCGGCAGGGGCCGGGAGGCGGTGGGAGCCTCCCGGCCCCTGTCTTGTCACCCCTCCGATGCCCCGAGGCCCTGCTGTCCATCCGGGGGAGCTGTTGTAAGCTGCCACTGACCGAACAATGCTCTGGAGGCATCGTGGCAGAGGCGTACATCGTCGGGGCGGTCCGCACCCCGGTCGGCAAGAAGAAGGGCGGCCTGTCGACCGTCCACCCCGTTGACCTGGCCGCCCACACGCTGAAGGCGCTCGTCGACCGCACGGGCGTCGACCCCGAGGCCGTCGAGGACGTGATCCTGGGCTGCGTCATGCAGTTCGGCCCGCAGAGCCTCGACATCGCGCGCAACGCCTGGCTCTCGGCTGGCCTGCCGGAGTCCGTCCCCGGCGTGACCATCGACCGGCAGTGCGGCTCCTCCCAGCAGGCCATCCACTTCGCCGCCCAGGGGGTCATGTCCGGCACCCAGGACCTGGTGGTGGCCGGGGGCGTGGAGTCCATGAGCATCGTCCCGATGGGCTCCTCCGTCAAGGCGGCCCTGGACATGGGCATGCCGTTCCCCTTCGGCGAGGGCTGGGTGGCCCGGTACGGCAAGCAGGAGATCTCGCAGTTCCGCGGCGCGGAGCTGATGTGCGAGAAGTGGGGCTTCACCCGCGAGCGGCTGGAGCAGTACGCCTACGAGAGCCACCAGCGGGCGGCCAAGGCGATTGCCAACGGGCACTTCAGGGACCAGATCGAGCCGGTCAACGGCGTGACGGACGATGAGGGCCCGCGGCCGGACACCACGCTGGAGAAGATGGCCGAGCTCAAGACGCTGCGCGAGGGCGGGGTCATCACGGCCGCCACCTCCAGCCAGATCTCCGACGGCTCGGGTGCCGTGCTGATCGCCTCCGAGCGGGCGGTCCGCGAGCACAACCTGACCCCGCGCGCCCGCGTCGTCCAGCTGGGCCTGGCCGGCGACGACCCGGTCTACATGCTGACCGCGCCGATCCCGGCCACGCGCAAGGCGCTGCAGAAGGCCGGCCTGTCGATCGACGACATCGACGTGGTCGAGATCAACGAGGCGTTCGCGCCCGTGCCGCTGGCCTGGATCGAGGAGCTGGGCGCCGACCCGGCCAGGGTCAACCCGAACGGCGGGGCCATCGCCCTGGGCCACCCGCTGGGCGGCACCGGCGCGATCCTCATGACCAAGCTGCTGCACGAGCTGGAGCGGACCGGCGGCCGGTACGGCCTGCAGACCATGTGCGAGGGCGGCGGCCAGGCCAACGTCACCATCATCGAGAGGCTCTGACACCAAAAGCTCGACGGCGCGCGGAACCTGGCGGGCTGTGCCGCGCGCCGTCGTCCTTCCCGGGTGCCTACTTGATCGACCCGGCGGTGAGCCCGCCGACGACCTTGCGCTCGATCAGCGCGAACAGGATGATCACCGGGATGGTGGCGATCACCGATCCGGCGAACAGGCCCTGCCAGTCCACCGAGTACTGGCCCATGTAGGAGTGCAGCGCCACGGGCAGCGGCTGGTTCTGCGGCGAGGTGGCCAGCGTCAGCGCGACGACGAACTCGTTCCACGCGGCGATGAACGTGAAGATCAGCGCGGTGATGACGCCCGGCATGGCCAGCGGCAGCGTGATGCGGAACAGCGCCCCGAGGCGCCCGTTGCCGTCGATGAACGCGGCCTCCTCCAGCTCGCGCGGGATGGAGGAGAAGTAGGCGTTGAGGATCCACACGGCGAAGGCCAGGTTGAAGCCGCCGTTGACGAGGATCAGCGCCACGATCGAGTCGACCAGGCCGAACTGGTAGAACTCGCGGTAGATGCCCACGACCATGGCTGTCGGCTGGAACATCTGCGTGATCAGCACGAGCAGCAGGAAGAACGTGCGTCCCCTGAAGTGGTGCCGCGAGGTGTAGTAGGCGGCCGGCAGCGCCACCAGCAGCACCAGCAGCGTGGAGCCGAACGCGACCTGCAGCGAGACGACCAGGTTGTCGGCCAGGCCGCCGCTCCAGAAGCCGGTGATGGCCGACAGGTCCCAGCGCTCGGGGAACCACTCGGCCTTGCGCAGCTCGTCCTGCGGGCGCAGCGAGATGAGCACCATCACCAGGTAGGGGAACAGGAAGAACAGCCCGATGAGGTAAGCGGCGGCGGCGGTGACGGTCGTCTTCAGCCGCGGCATGCCCCGGTGCGTGCGCGGGGCGGCATGGTGGCCGGCGTGCTGGGCGGTGTGCTGGGGGGCGTGCTGGGTGGTGTGGGCCATCACGCCACCTCCTGCTTCCACCGCGAGACCTTCAGGAAGATCGCGGTCAGGACGATGACCATGCCGAAGTTGACCACCGACATCGCGGCGGACTCGCCGATGTCGGAGTTCTTGAGGATGTACATGAAGATCGTGGAGGTCGCGGTGTCGTAGCCGGGCTGCCCTCTGGTCATCGCCCAGATGATCGGGAAGCTGTTGAAGACGTTCATCACGTTGATCAGCGCGGCCACGGTCAGCGCGGGGCGCAGCAGCGGCAGCGTGATCGACCAGTACGTGCGCAGCCTGGAGGCGCCGTCCATTCTGGCCGCCTCATAGACCTCGGAAGGGATCGTGGCCAGGCCGGCGAGCAGGGCGTAGGTGGTGAACGGCACCGAGACGAAGACCGCCACGAACACCAGCCACGGCATCGCGGTGGAGGCCTGCCCCAGCTGGTCGGCCGCCTCGCCGCCCATGGCCGACAGCAGGCCGAGCGAGCGCGGGTCGACGCCGAAGACGTCGTGGACGAACGTGCCCAGGTCGCGCCTGATCAGGTTGATGACGCCGACCTCGGGGTCGAGCATCCACTTGAACACGATCGCCGTCATCAGCACCGAGGCCGCCCACGGCGCGATGAGCGCCCACCTGGCCACCTTGCGGCCGGGGAACCTCTGGTTGAACAGCTGCGCCAGGGCCAGGGAGATCAGCACGGTGAGCCCGACGACCGCGACCACCCAGATCACGCTGCGGACCATGATGTCGGCGAAATCCTTCTCGGCGAAGAGCTTCTCGTAGTTGGCCAGCCCGTTCGGGCCCTGCACGACGCCGAACCTGCTGATCTTCAGGAAGGACGACCGGATCATCTCCACGACCGGCCAGATCACCACCGCGGCGATCAGCACCACCGCGGGCCCCACCCAGGCGAGGGGCTCCAGCTTCTTCATGCGCACCCTTTCATGGAGGTACGGCAGGCGCGATCGGCCGTCGTGCCGGCACCCGCGCCTGCCGTACGCCATCCAGACAGATCAGCCCGCCTCGGCGACCTTCTGGAGCTCACCCAGGACCTTGGCGGGATCCTGGACGGCGCCGCCCATGGTCTGCTTGATCTGCGTGTTCACCTCGGACCACTTGGGGTCGGTGAACGGGTAGAAGCTCGCGTTGGGCAGGGCGTCGAGGAACGGCTTGAGCTTCTCGTCGCCCGACAGCTTCTGGATGCCGCTCTTGGTGACCGGGAGCAGCTTGTAGAGGTCAACGATCTTCTGCGCGGCCGGGCCGGTGTAGAAGTAGTCGAAGAACTTCTTGATCTCTTCCGGGTGGTTGTTCTTGTTGAACGCCATGATCCAGTCCATGACGCCCAGCGTCGTGTCGAGCGGGCCGGTCTTGCCGGGGATCGCCACCACGCCGTACTTGTCCTTCACCGCGCCCGCGTCGAAGATCGGGATCGACATCGGGCCGCCGTTGGCCATGCCGACCTTGCCGGCCGCGAAGTCCTCCCAGACCGTCTTGCGGTCCTTGGTGCCGGGGTTGGGGGTGGTCAGCCCGGCGTCGACCATGCCCTTGAGGAAGGTGAAGGTCTCGACGTTCTGCGGGGAGTTGATCGCCCACTTGCCGGAGGCGTCCTTGTAGCCGCCGCCGTTGCCCAGCATCCACAGGAACGCCTCGGCCTGGGCCTCCTCCTGGCCCAGCGGCAGGCCGAAGGGCTGGGAGACGCCCGCGTCCTTCAGCTTCTGGGCCGCGGCCTTCAGCTCGTCCCAGGTCTTGGGCGGCTCGGCGACGCCGGCCTTGGTGAACAGCTCCTTGTTGTAGAACAGGGCACGCGCGGAGGAGACGAACGGGATGCCGTAGGCGACGCCGTCGACCTTGCCGAACTCGGCGAACTTCTCCAGCAGGTCCTGCTGGACGCCGGGGGAGAGCACCTCCTCGGCCTTGTGCAGCAGGCCGTCCTTGACGAAGCCCGAGTAGTCGCCGGTCTGCAGGATGTCCGGCGGCTGGCCGTTCTGGACCATCGTCGCGACCTGCTTGTCGATGTCGTTCCAGTTGATGACCGTGACTTCGACGTTGATGGCCGGGTTGGCCTTCTCGAACTCGGCCACCACCTCGTCCCAGAACTTCTGGCCGGAGTTCGGCTTGCCCGGGCCGTCGCCGTAGTCGGCGGCCACCATCTTGAGCGTGACCTGGCCGCCGCCGGCCTTGTCCCCGCTGTCGCCCGCGGTCCCGGTGCCAGATCCGGAGCCGCAGCTGGCGAGGGTGACAGTTGCGGCGAGGCCGAGAGCCGCGCCCACAAGCTTCTTGTTCACCTTCGATACCGCCTTCTCTTCGGACTGCTCCGACTGGTATGGACCAGCCGCGGAGCAGTCCAGGGATCAAGAGGTGCGCGAGCCGCAGCTCCGCGCGTTTGCGCCAGGGTAAGCCGGGCTTCACCGCGCGGTCTATACCGGGCGATATCGGTTCGACAACGGAAGCGGAAAGGTGGTCTAGACCGGGATGGTTTTGGGATCTTCTAAGTGACTCTCTGGGTTTTCTAGGTGATCGTCCGGTGGACGTCCTCCCTGTCGCCCGGCTTGCCGATCCACGGCCCGTCGACCGAGGGGTCGAGGATGCCCTCCTCCAGGAACCGGTACCGGCCCTCCAGGGCGTACCGCGCCAGCCGTACGTCCTGCTTGTCGGTGTTGTCCCACAGCTGGGCGAACAGCGCGCCGATCCGCCGCCTGGCCTGGCGGCAGAAGGCGTCGGCCAGCTCCTGCGGCCTGCGCCCCAGGTCCGCCTCGTCCTCCTGCGCCTTGACGCAGACCGCGGTCATGGCATACAGCTCGGCGCCGATGTCGACCAGGCGGCCCAGGAAGGCCTGGCGGTGCTCCAGCCGGGCCTGCCAGCGCGACATGCCGTAGAAGGTGGACCGGGCCAGCTTGCGGCTGGTCCGCTCCACGAAGCGCAGGTGCGGCGCCAGCGGGCCGAAGGCCGCGTAGGACATGGGCAGGGTGCCCGTGCCCGCGACCAGCGAGGGGAGCCATCTGGCGTAGAAGGCGCCGGCCCGCTTGAGCGCCGGGCCCTTGGGCTTGCCGGGCTCGAGCAGCTCCCCGGCCGCGGTGAGGTGCGCGTCCACCGCCTCACGGGCGATGAGCAGCTTCATGATCTCCGAGCTGCCTTCGAAGATGCGGTTGATGCGCAGGTCACGCAGGACCTGCTCGGCCGGCACGCCGCGCTCGCCGCGGGCCGCCAGCGAGTCGGCCGTCTCGAACCCGCGCCCGCCCCTGATCTGGACCAGCTCGTCGGCCACCAGCCAGGCCAGCTCCGAGGCATACAGCTTGGCGAGGGCGGCCTCGATCCTGATGTCGTTGCGCGCGTCGTCGGCCAGCCGGCTGGTCAGCTCGCAGATCGCCTCCAGGGCGTAGGCGGTGGCGGCGATGAAGGCGACCTTCTTGGCGACCGCCTCGTGCTCGCCGACCTTGCGCCCCCACTGCACGCGGGCCGAGCCCCACTCCCTGGCGATCTTCGCGGCCCACTTGGCGGCCCCCGAGCAGACGGCCGGCAGCGACAGGCGGCCGGTGTTGAGCGTGGTCAGCGCGATCTTCAGGCCCTGGCCCTCGCGGCCCACCATGTTCCTGGCCGGGACGCGCACGTCCTTGAACGTCGTGACGCCGTTCTCGATCCCGCGCAGGCCCATGAACTCGTTGCGGTTGGTGACGGTGATGCCGGGGGAGCCGGCCTCGACGATGAACGCGCTGATCCGCTCGCCGGTGCGGGCCATGACCACCAGCAGGTCGGCGATGACGCCGTTGGTGGTCCACAGCTTGGTGCCGTTGATGACGTACTCGTCGCCGTCCCGCACGGCGGTCGTCGACAGGCGGGCCGGGTCCGATCCCACGTCCGGCTCGGTGAGCAGGAAGGCCGAGATCTCCCCGCGCGCGCACCTGGGCAGGAACTCGCGCTTCTGCTCCTCGGTGCCGAACAGCTTCAGCGGCTGCGGCACCCCGATCGACTGGTGCGCCGACAGCAGCGTCGCCAGCGCCGGGCTGTAGGAGCCCACCAGCGTGAGGGCGCGGCAGTAGTACAAGTACGGCAGGCCCAGCCCGCCGTACTCCTCGCTGATCGTGATCCCGAAGGCGCCCAGGGCCTTCAACCCCTTGATCACCTCGTCCGGGATCCGCGCCGTCCTCTCGATCGCCCCCGGGTCCACCTGCGTGTCCAGGAACCGCCGCACCGCCCGGACGAACTCCTCGCCCTTCTCGACGGCCTCCTCGGGGAGCGTGGGCACCGGATGCACCAGATCCAGCCGGAAGTCTCCCAGGAACAGCTGCTTGGCGAAGCTCGGCAGCTTCCATTCCCTCTCTCTGGCCTGCTCGCCGAGCTCTCTTGCCTTGGCGTACTCGCTCATGGCGTCCTCCCGCCGACGTTACGCCTCCTTTCTTTCCGTGTGGACCCCGAATATGAGCGCCGCTTCAGAATCGTCGCCCTGCCATTTCCCGTCGCCCCCGGGATGTTCTACTCCGGCTTCGGGATGCTCCCGTAAACCGGGCGGCCGGCGGTCCGGTAGGTCTGCACCATGACCCCGTTGCCGGTGGTCCGGGAGTCGAGGAGCTTGAGGCCGGTCGGGACGATGTCGTCGAACAGCCGCTTGCCGGTGCCGAGCACGAGCGGGAAGACCAGCAGGTAGAACTCGTCGACCAGGTCGGCCTTGATGAGGGTCTGGACCAGGTTGAGGCTGCCGTGCACCTGGAGCTCGCGCCCGGGCCGGGACTTCAGCTCGGCGACCGCTTCGACGACGTCGCCTTTGAGGAGGGTGGTCCCCGCCCATTCGGCCTTGTCGAGCGTGCGGGTCGCGACGTACTTGGGCAGCCCGTTCAGCTTGCCCGCCACGGGGTCGTCCGGGTCCGTGATCTTCGGCCAGTACGCGGCGAAGATCTCATAGGTTTTGCGGCCGAGCAGGAAGGCGTCCGCCTCGGCGAACCGGGCGTCGATCGCGCGCCCGAAGTCCTCGTCGATGTGCGGGACGACCCACCCGCCGTGCTCGAACCCGCTGTTGCGGTCCTCATCCGGCCCGCCCGGCGCCTGTGCGATGCCGTCGAGGGTCATGAAGGTCGTCACGGTGAGCTTCATGGTCCCCTCCTTTCCAGTTGTTGCTTGGCTGTCTCCTCGTGTGGACCACCGGAGTGCGCGGAACTCATCGCGGTCCGCGATGATCCTCCACCCCTCCCATCCGTCATGTCCCCGTGAGCGAGGAGGGGCAGGCCGGCGTTACTCCATGCTCGCGGGCTCGGGCATGCGGAACAGGCGCAGGAAGCGCGTGACGGCCTCAGCATCGCCGTTGATCCGCAGATCGCCGGCGCGTTGCGCCTCTTCCACGGTGCGCCGGCCTGTCAGCAGCTCCGAGACGGTGTCGGGGCCGGCCTCCAGAACCGCGTCGGCACGCTCAGCCGGGCCGCGGGCGAGCGTGATCTCCCGATCGGCCACCCGTACGTGGAATTCCTGCTCGCCGAACCGCAGCCCGATCGTGGCGTCGAACCCGCCCGCGGCCTCCGGCGCGAACAGTGCCTCGAGCGACAGCACGAGCGAGTCGGCGCCGATCGAGGCGTCGTACGGCATGGCGGGAGAGCGGCTGGCCCAGCGCCCCAGCCCGGTGATGATCGGTTGCAGCTCGGCCCCCCACTCGGTCAGTTCGTAGACCCAGGAGCCGGCGGGCGGGGCGAGCTTGCGTTTGCGCACCAGGCCGGAGTCGCCGAGCTCGCGCAACCGCTGCGACAGCACGTCCGCGCTGACGCCGGGCAGGCCGGCCCGCAGGTCGGTGAACCGTTTGGGGCCCAGCACCAGTTCACGCACGACGAGCAGAGCCCACCGCTCTCCGATCAGCTCCAGGGCATGCGCCACCGCGCAGCCGTCGTCATACCTGCGCCTGCCTGCCATGTCCGCAGCCTATCAGGCAACATCCGGAATATGGACTTGATAGTTGGAATTTCCGACTTTATGGTTGTGCCTTCCGGCCAATACGGCCGAAGAGACGGAGAAGCGGCCATGCCACAGTTGTTCATCGAAGCCCCCACGGGGATCCAGCCGGACGCCAAGCGGCAGATGATGCGCGAGATCACCGACGCGGTCGATGCGGCCTTCCGGATCCCCGACGTGCGGATCTGGCTGCGCGAGTACCCGGCAGACAACGTCGCCCAAGACGGCCGGCCGGCCGCGGAACCGGTACGGCCGGTCTGCTTCCTGGAGGTCCCGGAGCTGAAGGACCTCGACACCAAACGCGAGATGTCGGCGCGAATCCACGCGGCCATCGCCACGGCGTACGCGGGCATCGCCAACACCGAGGAGACCCTGGTGCTCATGAACCACTACCCGCTCGAGAACGCGGGCTGGGCCGGACGGCTCCAGTCCGACAACCCGGAGATCGTGGCGGCGGTCGAGCACCTGACCCGGGACTGAACGCACAGCCCGGCCGCGCCGCACCGGCGGCCGAGGATCAAGAGGTTCCTGATGGCTCGCCCGGCCTCGATCGCCATCGAGGCCGGGCGAGCCAGCGGCTTGATCGTCCTCGGGGAGGCGTCAGCCGGGAACGCGCGCGACGCAGAAGACGGTCTGCCCGAACGGCGGGCGGACGAAGCGCTCGATGAAGCGCGTGAGCGGGACGACGGTCCGGTCGTAGATCTTGACGATGCGTGGGTCCGGATAGTTGACGCCGCCCCGCCGTACCGCGGCCCACCAGGCGATGCCGCCGAGGAAGTTGATCGGCTTGAGCACGTCGATGTCGAGCCCGGCCCGGGCGACGCAGGTGCGCAGGGTGGCGGGGGTGTAGCGGCGGACGTGGCCGACCTTGCGGTCGAAGTCGCCATACAGCTGCATGTATCCCGGCACCCAGATGACGATCCGCCCGCCCGGCTTCGTCACCTTCGCCAGCGACTGCAGGGCGGCGACGTCGTCCTCGATGTGCTCCAGGACGTTCATCATCACCACCGTGTCGACCGGCTCCGCCAGCGGGATGTCGGTCGGCAGCCCGAACTGCAGCACCTCCACGTCGGAGCGGTCGGCGAAGCGCTTGCGCAGCTGCTCGACGCAGTAGGGGTCGAAGTCGCTGACCACGAGCCGGTCCAGGCGGGGCAGGAACTGCTCGGCGAAGTGGCCCAGCCCCGAGCCGATCTCCAGCATCGAACGCCCGACGTGCGGCGCGACCATGTCGAGCTCGTACTGCCGGTAGTTCTTGGCCTCGTCGCCACCCAGGTGGTTCTCCAGGGCCTCGTCACCGGCGGCCGGTTGCACTATGCGGTCGTAGCCAGACATCTTCGCTGTGTCCCCCAAGAGACAGGTCACGTGTCCGGCAGAGTCTAGTGCCCGACGGGAACGGAAGGGTCACGTGACGGCCCGATGCCGACAACTGTCGTTCCTGAACGCATTCATGGGGTTACGATCCGTTGGTCTTGCTTTTGTTCCCCATTGCCGAGGGGGCGCCATGGACGCAGGAAACCGCGCCGTGGACCCGCAACACCCCAAAGGGCGGCTGCCGGCCGAGACGACGAGCTTCGTCGGCCGCCGGCTGGAGCTCGCCGAGGCCGTCGCCCTGCTGGGCCGTACCCGCCTGCTGACCCTCACCGGCGCCGGCGGCGTGGGCAAGACCCGCCTGGCCCGCCGCCTGGCCCACACGGTGCGCGGCGACTACGACGACGGGGCCTTCTACGTCTGCCTCGCCGAGGTCCGCGACCCCCGCATGCTCGGCCGGGCCGTGGCGGCCGCGCTTGGCCTGGCGGACCAGACCGCCCGCCCGGCCGAGGAGGTCCTGCGCGCGCACCTGCCCGGCCGGCGCCTCCTGCTGGTCCTGGACGGCGCCGATCACCTGGTCGGCGCCTGCGCCCACCTGGTGGACCTCGTGCTGAGGTGCGCGCCCGGCGTCACGGTCGTGGTCACCAGCAGGCAGGTCCTGGGCGTGCAGTACGAGCAGGTCCTGACCGTCCCGCCGCTGTCGCCGCCGGACGCCGTGGCCCTGTTCGCCGAGCGCGCCCCGGCCAGGCCGCCGCTCACCGCCGAGACCGAGGAACGCATCGCCACGCTGTGCCGGCGGCTCGACCTCCTCCCGCTGGCCATCGAGCTGGCCGCCGTCCGCCTGCGCGCCCTCCCCCTGGAGCGGATCATCGCCCAGCTGGCGCCCCTGGAGCTGGCCGGCCAGGACACCACCCTGCGCGCCGCCATCGGATGGAGCCACGAGCTGTGCGCCCCGGCCGAGCGGCTGCTGTGGGCACGCATGTCGGTCTTCACCAGCTGCTTCAGCCTGGCCGCCGCCGAGACGGTGTGCTCGGACGAACGGCTGCCGCGCGCCGAGATCGTCGACCTGGTGCGCGGCCTGCTCGACAAGTCCATCCTGTCGAGGGAGGAGCTTCCCGACGGCGTGCGGTTCCGCCTGCTGGACTCGATCAAGGAGTACGGCGCCGAGTGGCTGCACCGCCTGGACCAGGAGGAGGCCGAACGGCTGGGCCGCCGCCACAAGGAGTTCTACCTGGAGCTGGCCCGCCACAGCGAGGCCGCCTGGTTCGGCCCCCACCAGCGGGCCATCTTCGCCAGGACCCGCTGCGAGATGGCCAACTTCCGCGTCGCCTTCGAGCGGTGCGACGCCGAGGAGGCACTGGAGCTGGCCGCCACCCTGTGGTTCTACTGGGTCGGCTGCGGCCAGCTGGGGGAGGGCCGCGACTGGCTGGAGCGGGCCCTCAGCAACGTGGAAGCGGCCCCGAAGGCGCCGGCGGCCCACGCCAAGGCCTTATGGGTAGCCGGATACGTCTGCGTCCTCGGGGGCGAATTCGCCAGGGCGCGCCGCCTGCTGGAGGACTGCCGCGCGCTCGGCGACCCCGCCACCATCGCCCACGCCGTCCACCGGCTGGGCGGCCTGGCGCTGGTCGGCGGCGACCACGACCGCGCCATCGACCTGTTCAACGCCGCACTCGACCTCTACGCCCGTCGCGACGTGCTGGAGTGCAACGTGCTCATGGCCTGCGTCGAGCTCGCCATGGCGCTGGCGTTCCGCGACCGGCTGAAGGAGTGCACGGCGCTGTGCGAGCAGGTGCGCGAGACCTGCGAGGGCGTCGGCGAGGAATGGGTGCGCTCCCACGCCGACTACGCCGAATCCTACGTCGCCTGGCTGGGCGGCGACCGGGAGCACGCCCTACGGCTGGCGCTGCGCTGCCTGGAGGTCAGCCATCACTTCCACGACCTGTTCGGCACCGTCCTGGCCGTCGAGCTGATCGCGTTGCTGCGCGCCGAGCGCGGCGAGTACGAGCGCGCCGCCGTCCTGCAGGGCGCCGCCGCGCGGATCTGGCCGTCGGTCGGCCCGCGCCTGTTCCGCTCGCGGTACTTCAACGCCCCGCACGCCGCCTGCGCCCATCTGGCGCGCAGGGCGCTCGGCCGCCGCGCGTTCGCCGCCGCGCGGGCCAGGGGCGAGCGCCTGGGCCTGGACGCCGCCGTGACGCTGGCCGCCCGCCAGGACCGGGGAGTACGGCTCCCGCTCGCCCCAAGGGAGTGGGAGGTCGCCCGCCTGGTGGCCGCCGGGCTGTCCGACGCCGAGGCGGCCGAGCGGCTGGTGACCTCCGAGCACACCGTGGCGGCCATCGTGGCGCAGGTCATGGCCAAGCTCGGCCTGTCGCGCCGCGCGCAGATCGCCGACTGGATCAGGGAACAGGCTTCCGCCCGGCCGCCCGGATGAGGTGGAATCTGTCTCGTCCATGGACGACGACGAGGCGATAGCCCGCTCCCTCGCCGGTGACCTGAGCGCCTACGAGACGCTGGTCGCCCGCTACAGCGCGCTCGCGCACCGGACGGCGGCCATGCTCGGCGCCGGCGACGAGGCGGAGGACGTGGTGCAGGAGGCCTTCGTCAAGGCCTACCGGCACCTGGCCTCCTTCCGCCGCGACTCCCCCTTCCGGCCGTGGCTGCTGCGCATCGTCGCCAACGAGACCCACAACCTCACCCGCTCCCGCGGCCGCCGGTCGGAACTGGCCGTGCGGATCGGCGCCCAGACGCCCGTGACCGCGCCGGACGACCCAGAGGGCACGGCCGTCGCCTCCGACCGCCGGGCCCGGCTGCTGGCGGCGGTGCGCAACCTGCCTGATCGGGAACGCGACGCGGTCGTGTGCCGGTATTTCCTGCAGCTGTCCGAAGCCGAGACGGCGCAGGTGCTGGACTGCCCGGTGGGCAGCGTGAAGTCCAGGACGCACCGGGGCCTGGCCAGGCTGAGGGAGGAGGTGGGCCGTGACCTCGCGTGACTTCCACGACGACGACCTGGAGGCGGAGCTGCTGGCCCTCGGCGACTCCCTCGAGGTGCCCTCGCCGCCTCCCGCCGAGGTGGCGGCGGCCGTACGGGCCCGCCTGGAGTCTCCGGACCCGGCGCACGACCGCGCCCGCCCGCGGCCGGCCGTGCCGCGGCGGCGCTGGAGGCTCGTCGCCGTGATCGCCGTGGTCGTGCTGGCACTCACCGCCGCCGCGCTGACGTGGGTGCTGCGCGCGGGCGGGGTGGAGCTGCGGATCGGCGAGCCCGCGCCCACGCCGAGCGTGACCCGGCCGATCCCGGGCGAGGGCCGGGTCACGCTGGAGGAGGCCAGGCGCGCCGCGCCGTTCCCGGTCCGGGTCCCCGCCGCGCTCGGCGAGCCCGCGGAGGTACGGCTGAGCGACAACGGCAGGATCGTCTCGATGCTCTGGCCGGGCGGCGTCCGCCTCGACCAGTTCGACGGCGGCCTCCACCCGCTGTTCCTCAAGCGCCTGGACACCTGGCCGGACATGGTGTCGATCGGCGTCCACGAAGGCTGGTGGATCGCCCGCGCCCACCCGGTGAGCTACCTGACCAGGGCCGACGGCACCGAGCTGCCGCTGCGGGTGGCCGACGCCACGCTGGTGTGGGGTGAGGGCACGCGCGGCTACCGGCTGGAGGGCATCAGGGACAGGGACCGGGCCGTCGAGGTCGCCCGGTCACTGCGGTGACGTCAGCCACTCGTCTATGCCCTTGAGCAGCTCCTTCTGGACCGACTCCGGCGCCGACGACGACCGGACCGACTGGCGGGCCAGCTCGGCCAGCTCCGCGTCGCGGAAGCCGTACACCCGCCTGGCCAGCTCGTACTGCGGCAGCAGCCGCGAGCCGAACAACAGCGGGTCGTCGGCCCCCAGCGCGAGCGGCACCCCCGCGTCGAACAGCGCCCGCACGGGCACGTCCTCGGGACGCTCGACCACGCCCAGCCCCACGTTGGAGGTGGGGCAGACCTCGCAGCAGATCTGCCGGTCGGCCAGGCGCTCCATCAGCCGCGGCGACTCGGCCGCGCGCACCCCGTGCCCCACCCGGTCGGCCTCCAGGTCGTCCACGCACTGCTCGATGCTGCGCGGCCCCAGCAGCTCGCCGCCGTGCGGCACGGCCAGCAGCCCGGCGCGCTTGGCGATGCGGAAGGCGGCGTCGAAGTCGCGCGCCTGGGCGCGCCGCTCGTCGTTGGACAGCCCGAAGCCGACCACGCCCTTCCCGGCGTACTGCGCGGCGAGCCTGGCCAGCGTCCTGGCGTCGAGAGGGTGCTTGGTGCGGTTGGCGGCCACGATGACCGCGATGCCGACCTCCGACGCCTTGGCGGCCTTCTCGGCGGCGTCGAGCACCAGCTCCAGCGTGGAGGTCAGCCCGCCGAACCGCTGCGCGTACCCCGACGGGTCCACCTGGATCTCCAGCCACCGCGACCCCTCGGCGGCCTCGTCCTCGGCCGCCTCCCGCAGCAGCCGGTAGACGTGCTCGGGCTTGCGCAGCACCGAACGGGCGATGTCGTACAGGCGCTGGAAGCGGAACCACCCGCGCTCGTCGGTGGCGTGCAGCTGGGGCGGCCAGTCCTCCACCAGCGCGTCGGGCAGGTGCACCCCCTGCTCCGCGGCCAGCTCGATCAGCGTGGTGTGCCGCATCGAGCCGGTGAAGTGCAGGTGCAGATGGGCCTTCGGGAGGGTGTTCAGGGGTCTTTCGCGCTGCCTTTCCATATGCGTCTCAACCTTATGGCCAGGCGGGGCGTTGGGGAGGGCGAAAGGGGACCCGATGACCCATGAGTCAGCTTCTCGGCGGTAAAACGGCCGAGCTTGCAGCTCCCGCCGTCGATGGCGTCGACGGTCCGGTCCGCGTCAGGCAGCGTGACTCACTGCCCAGCCCGCCTCACCGCGTGCGGCGATGTTGCGGGCTGCGTTGACGTCAGCGTGCTCAGCGAAGCCGCACGACGTGCAGGCGAAGGTTTCTTGATCGGGCCGGTTGTGTTTGTCCACCTGTCCGCAGCGAGAGCATTGCTGGGAGGTGTGGGCCGGGTCCACATAGATCACGGCCACCCCGGCCCGGGCCGCCTTGTAGCCGATGAAGGCGCCCAGCTGGTGGAAGCTCCAAGAGTGCAGCCTGACCCGCTGGGGCATGCGAAGCCGTACCCGCTCGCGGATGCCCTGGAGGTCTTCCAGTGCGATGCCGCGCCCGGTGCGTTCTGCCTCGGTCACGAGCTGCTTGGCGATGACATGGTTGAGGTTGGCGGCGAAGCGGGCCTCCTTGCGGCGGCGCCGCTTGAGCAGCCGTTTGGCGCTCTTGGTGTTCTTGGCCTGCAACCGGCGGCGCAGCTCGCGGTTGCGGTGGCGGACCGCGGCCAGGGCTTTGCCACTGTGCCGGACCCCGTCACTGGTGGTGGCAATGTTCGCTATCCCCAGATCCACCCCGAGGAACCCTTCCGGCGCGGCGGTCGGGACATCCGGCACCTCGACGGTGGCGTGCAGGAACCACATCCCGTCGCGGCACACCAGATCCGACTCGCCCCGCCGATGCGCGGCCAGCAGCGTCAGCTGCTCAAGCGAGCCGGTAAAAGCGAGGTCTTTCATCCGCCCGGCAACCGTCCAGATCGAGACGGTCCGCCGGTCATGATCCCATGACAGGCAGCGGTCGTCGTAGGGCTGGGCCGCCAGCGGGCGGAAGGAGATCGGTTTGCCTGCCGCTTTGACGCGCCGCGCCGAGCCTGGCTTGCCCAAGCGGCCGGCGGCCAGGCTTGCGTGCAGGGTGCGGTAGGCGTCGCACACCTTTTTGATCACGTGCTGGGCGGCTTGGGCGGCCAGCCCGAAGTCGGCCTTGATCTGCTGGTAGGTGTGCCTGCGCAGGTCGTAGGCGCGGAAACACCGCTGCCGGAAGGCGATGCGCGACACCAGGTCGGCGGCGGCGTTGGCGGCGCGCACGGTGCCCTCCAACGCCGCCGCTTGCTCAGGCGTCGGCAGAAGCTTCACCTGCACCACCAGCCTCACGATCGAACACACTACCGGTTGGCCTGCATCACTGTGGTGGGAACCGCATCCCGTATCCGGCCAGGCCATAGCGTCGGCCTGTACGCCCTGGGGCCTGCACCCACACACTCGGGGAAGGTGTTCGCCGATGAGGTCCTGCGCCGCTGCGAAGACATCATGATCGAGGTGTGCGACAGCTTCGGCACGAGGGCGTATGGCAGGAGAAGTAGCGCCCGCGACGGCTCAGCGCGCCTCGGCCAGCAGCTTGCCGATCCGGCTGACGCCCTCCACCAGGTCGTCGTCGCCCAGCGCGTAAGACAGGCGGAAGTACCCCGGCGTGCCGAACGCCTCACCCGGCACGACGGCCACCTCGGCCTCCTCCAGGATGAGCTCGGCCAGCTCGGCGCTGTTGGCCGGCCTCCTGCCGCGCAGCTCCTTGCCCAGCAGCTCCCTGACCGACGGGTAGGCGTAGAACGCGCCCAGCGGCTCGGGGCAGACCACGCCCGGGATCTCGTTGAGCATGCGGACCATGGTCTTGCGGCGCCGGTCGAACGCCTCGCGCATCTCCGCCACGGCCGACAGGTCGCCCGACACCGCGGCCAGGGCCGCCACCTGGGCGACGTTGGAGACGTTGGAGGTGGCGTGGGACTGCAGGTTGGTCGCGGCCTTCACGACGTCCTTGGGGCCGATCAGCCAGCCCACGCGCCAGCCGGTCATCGCGTAGGTCTTGGCCACGCCGTTGAGGATGACGACCTGGTCCGCGGGGACGTGGTGGGCGATGCTGGTGAACTCCGCCCCGCCGTACACCAGGTGCTCGTAGATCTCGTCGGTGACCACCCACAGCCCGTGCTCGGCCGCCCAGCGGCCGATCGCGGCCGTGTCGTCCGGCGAGTAGACCGCGCCGGTGGGGTTGGACGGCGAGACGAACAGCACGACCTTGGTGCGCTCGGTGCGCGCGGCCTCCAGCTGCTCGACGCTCGCGAGGTAGCCGGTCGTCTCGTCGGTGACCACGTCCACCTGGACACCGCCCGCCAGCTTGATCGCCTCGGGGTAGGTCGTCCAGTAGGGCGCGACGACCAGCACCTCGTCGCCGGGGTCGAGCAGGGTGGCGAACGCCTCGTAGACGGCCTGCTTGCCGCCGTTGGTGACCAGCACCTGGTCGGCGGACACCTGATACCCCGAATCGCGCGCCGTCTTGTCCGCGATCGCCTGACGCAGCTCAGGCAGGCCGCCGGCCGGCGTGTACTTGTGGTACTTCGGGTTTCTGGCCGCTTCGACGGCGGCCTCGACGATGTAGCCGGGCGTGGGGAAGTCGGGCTCGCCGGCGCCGAAGCCGATGACCGGCCGTCCCGCCGCCTTCATCGCCTTGGCCTTGGCGTCGACGGCCAGGGTGGCGGATTCGCTGATCGCGGAGATTCGCGCTGAGATGCGGGGTCGGGTGGACATGGCTCCCATGCTGTCACAGCGTGCTCCGGCGCGGGCGCGGCTCTCCGGCTCCTGTGGACAACGCCGACGTCTCTTGTGGAGAACGCCGACGTCGCCGCCGTGACCTGCGTGATCGCGATTCGGTTCGACGTATCGGTCATTCCCCTCTACACTCTGGCCTGGTCGAGCCTCCGCATGTCGCCATGCGGAAAGGTCCGGGCAGTGACTCAACCGGGGTAGTCTGGTTGACGACATAGGGCAATGGCGCAATTGGTAGCGCTCCGGTCTCCAAAACCGGCGGTTGGGGGTTCGAGTCCCTCTTGCCCTGCGAGTTGCGGTCCGCGCACCTAGGCGTGAAAGCGCGCCGCAAGTGTGCGTTGGATTCACGACAGATGCAGGTGAGGACTGTGGCGATCGACACTCGCGGCGAGACCGCAGGCAAGCCGAGTGGTGAGAAGAAGTCCAGGACCACTCCTGCCCTCTTCTACCGCCAGGTCGTCGCGGAGCTGCGCAAGGTCATCTGGCCCACGCGCAGGGACCTCGTCACCTACACCACCGTCGTCATGGTGTTCGTCCTGATCATGGTCGGCATCGTGTACGGGCTCGACTGGCTCTTCGGCGAGGCCGTCCTGCGCGTGTTCGGCGGGAAGTGATCTGACACCCTGGAGGGTGTCGACAATCGGTAGTCGACGGAAGAGGAAGAGTCACCGTGTCCGACGAGTCCACGCACGAGTGGGACGAGAAGCCGCAAGAGGCTGTCGAGGACGTCGCGGCTGTCGACGAAGACGGTGACGTCCTGCCCGAGGCCGACCCGGTCGAGCAGTTCAAGGAGTCGCTGCGTGGGCTGCCCGGCGAGTGGTACGTCATCCACTCCTACGCCGGCTACGAGAACCGGGTGAAGTCCAACATCGAGACCCGGACCGTGTCCCTCAACATGGAGGACTACATCTTCCAGGTCGAGGTGCCGACGCAGACCCGCGACGAGTTCAAGAGCGGCAAGAAGGTCCCCGTCAGGGAGCGCGTGCTGCCCGGCTACGTGCTGGTGCGCATGGAGCTGACCGACGAGTCCTGGGCCGCGGTGCGCAACACGCCCGGCGTGACCGGCTTCGTCGGCCTGTCCAACAAGCCCAGCCCGCTCAGCCTCGACGACGTCGCCAAGCTGCTGGCTCCCGAGCCCACCGAGGAGACCAAGCAGGCCAAGACCAAGGCCGCCAGCGGCCCGGCCGTGGAGTTCGAGATCGGCGAGTCCGTCACGGTCATGGACGGCCCGTTCGCCACGCTGCCCGCGACGGTCAACGAGATCAGCCCCGAGTCGCAGAAGCTCAAGGTGCTGGTCTCGATCTTCGGTCGCGAGACCCCGGTCGAGCTGTCGTTCAACCAGGTCTCGAAGATCTGACATACACTTAGTCGTTCGGCGGGCCGCCTATCGCGAAGGGCGGCCCTTCCGACGTGTCACCACCCACTCAGGACCCGGAGTAGGACATGCCTCCGAAGAAGAAGATCGCCGCGCTCGTCAAGGTCCAGCTGCCCGCTGGCCAGGCGACCCCGGCTCCGCCGGTCGGTACCGCCCTCGGTCCGCACGGCGTCAACATCATGGACTTCGTCAAGCAGTACAACGCTGCGACCGAGGCCCAGCGGGGCAACATCATCCCCGTCGAGATCACCATCTTCGAAGACCGCAGCTTCACCTTCATCACCAAGACGCCCCCGGCGCCCGAGCTGATCAAGAAGGCGCTCGGCCTGGAGAAGGGCAGCGCGGTCCCGCACAAGGACAAGGTCGGCAAGCTCACCCGCGAGCAGCTGCGCCAGATCGCCGAGACGAAGATGCCCGACCTCAACGCCAACGACATCGAGGCCGCCGAGAAGATCATCGCCGGCACCGCCCGGTCGATGGGCATCACCGTCGCCGACTGAGACCTGTTCCACCCCGTGGGAGGGCCGCAGAGCCCGTCACACCACCAGCAGGAGATTCCCTGACCATGAAGCGCAGCAAGGCGTACAAGGACGCGGCGGCTAAGGTCGACCGCAGCAAGCTCTACACCCCGGTCGAGGCCGTCAAGCTCGCCAAGGAGACGTCCCCGACCAAGTTCGACGCCACCGTGGAGGTCGCCCTCCGCCTCGGCGTCGACCCTCGCAAGGCCGACCAGATCGTGCGCGGCACGGTCAACCTTCCGCACGGCACCGGTAAGACCGCCCGGGTCCTGGTCTTCGCGACCGGTGACCGTGCCGAGGCCGCCCGCGAG
Source organism: Thermoactinospora rubra (assembly GCF_002093975.1). GTDB lineage: Bacteria > Actinomycetota > Actinomycetes > Streptosporangiales > Streptosporangiaceae > Nonomuraea > Nonomuraea rubra_A. The sequence continues at coordinate 7,877 of NZ_MSZZ01000054.1, read as the reverse complement.
GCGGGCGCCGACATCGTCGGCGCCGACGAGCTGATCGAGGAGATCGCCAAGGGCAACCGGCTGGGCGAGTTCGACGCCGTCGTGGCCACGCCCGACCTCATGGGCAAGGTCGGCCGCCTCGGCCGCGTCCTCGGCCCCCGCGGCCTGATGCCGAACCCCAAGACCGGCACCGTGACGCCGGACGTGGCCAAGGCCGTGTCCGACATCAAGGGCGGCAAGATCGAGTTCCGCACCGACCGCCAGGCGAACCTGCACTTCGTCATCGGCAAGACGTCCTTCGGCGAGCGCCAGCTCGTGGAGAACTACGCCGCCGCCCTGGACGAGGTGCTGCGTCTCAAGCCGTCGGCGGCCAAGGGCCGTTACCTGAAGAAGGTCACCTTCTCCACCACCATGGGCCCCGGTGTCCCGGTCGACCCCAACATCACCCGCGGCATCACCGCCGAGCTCGAGGCCTGAGCCTCCAGCAGGGCACATAGGGCATGGCCCCGCCGGTCTCCCGGCGGGGCCTTCGCTTTCCACGGGACCGTCCCGCCGTAGCGGGCTTTCCGTCCTGCTGGGGCACAGGTACTGGGAGAAAGGCGGCTGGGGTACGGCTCGGCGGGGGCATAGCGGGGTCGCCGGGCGTCAGCACAGCCGGGCGGGCATCAAGGCTCACCGAGCGTGGGTACGGCTGAGCGCGGGCTTGTGGGCCTCGGTGAGCATGCGCCACATCGCGGCTTGCGGTCTCGGCGCGCGCAAGCATGATGAGCATGACCTGCGCGGGTCGACGAGCAACGCGCGACAGGTCGGGCCGCAGCATCCGCTACGGCCTCCACGAGCATCCGCTACGGCCTTCCGGCGCACGCTCGCTACCAACGTCCTCAGCGAGCCGCACCACCTCCATCCCCTCAGTGCCTCCACCACAGCCAGACGGCAAGTACGGCGGCGGCGGGGCGGCTCAACGCACTCCATGCCCCCGCCACAGCAGGACGGCAAGTACGGCGACGGCGGCCAGCCCGAGGGCCACGGCGATCGTCCAACGTCACGCCGTTGCGGCGGCCGGCCATGAACGCCCGGTGAGCGTCTCCCTGGACAGGGCCCGGCCCCGGTTGGCGGGTGGTGCCGACCTGGCTCTGCCGTACAGGACAAAAACCAAAAAGTAAAACCCAGGGAAAACCCTGGCGTTTCCCTGGATTCTGGTGGGGAAGGCGCTGCGGCGTGAGATCGCCACGTAGGGTCGAAAGCATGCTGAAGCGCAGGATTACTCTCGCTGCCGCCGCGACGGGCGCGGCCGCGCTGTTCGCGGTGGCCGGTTGCGGGTCGGCCTCCCAGCCGCTCCAGGTCAACCTGGCGGCCGCGGAGGTGCTCGAGCAGGCCGCGCAGAAGACGCAGAGCGTCACCAGTTACACCGTCGACGCGGTGGTGAACGTGACGCATCCGCAGCAGGGCTCCGGCAAGGTCCAGGGCCGGATGCTCTACCAGAACCAGCCCCAGCTGGCCGTGGACGTCACCCTCGACACGGTGAGCTTCGGCGGGCGCAACGTGCCCGGCGAGGTGCGCGCCGTGCTGCAGGGCGACGTCCTGTACGTGAAGGTCGAGGCCCTCAAGCAGATGCTGGGCGCGACCAAGCCGTGGATCCGCGTCGACCTCGCCCAGGCAGGGTCGGCCGCCGAGGTCAACAAGTACCTCGACCAGGTGCGGCAGTTCGACCTCGCCACCGTGACGCAGATGGTGACCGCCTCGCAGGACGTCAAGGCGGTCGGCACCGAGAGCGTCAACGGCGAGGACGCCACCCGCTACAGCGGCACGTTCCCCGTCGAGGCGGCCCTGCAGCAGCTGCCCGCCGACCAGCGGGAGCGGGCCAGGCCGACGCTGGCGGAACTGAAGGACGTCAAGTTCGACATCTGGGTCGGCGCCGACGGGCTGCCGCGGAAGCTGGCGCTCAACGGCTCGAAGGAGGGCGCGACGCTGGACGCCACGCTGTTCTTCAAGGGCTTCAACCAGCCGGTCACGGTCCAGACGCCTCCGGCGGACCAGGTGGGGGAGCTCAACGAGCTGAGCCGGCCCAGCCAGGCCCCGACCGGCTGAGCGAAGAACCCGATTTGGCATCTTGACAGCCAGGACCTATCCTGGCTGGTGCCGAAGACCGCTGGTCGTCGTCCAGGCACCTCCTGGCGACCGAAGGATCCACGCATGTGGGCGACCCGCGCAGGTGTGAGATGCGAGCTTTCCACATGGTCTCCTGACCGTGTGCAAGCCCCGACGCGCCTGCGCTCGGGGCTGTTTTCATGTCTGGGGTTCGTCACTTCCGGCGGCACATCAGGAAGGAGGCCCATGGCGAGGGCGGATAAGGCGGCAGCGGTTGCCGAGCTCAAGAGCGAGTTCGAGGCCAGCAGCGCCGCCGTTCTGACCGAATACCGCGGTCTCACCGTCGCACAGCTCAAGGAGCTGCGTAAGTCGCTCGGTGGGAACGCGAGGTTCGCCGTGGCGAAGAACACCCTGACCAAGATCGCCGCCAACCAGGCGGGCGTGACGGGTCTGGACGACCTGCTCACCGGCCCCACCGCCGTCGCCTTCGTCAAGGGCGACGTGGTGGAGGCCGCCAAGGGTCTGCGTGACTTCGCCAAGGCCAATCCCCTGCTGGTGATCAAGGGCGGTTACATGGAGGGCAAGGCCCTCGACGCCGCCGAGATCACCAAGCTCGCAGACCTCGAGTCCCGCGAGGTCCTCCTCGCGAAGCTGGCCGGTGCCATGAAGGCGAAGCAGTCCGCTGCAGCCGCCATGTTCGCCGCGCTGCCCACGCAGATGGCGCAGCTGGCCGACGCCCTGCGCGCCAAGCGCGAAGAGGCGGGCGAGTAAGACCGGGGATTGTCCCACCACCACACTTAGCAAGATCCATACGGAGGAAACACCATGGCGAAGCTCAGCAACGACGAGCTGCTCGACGCTTTCAAGGAGATGACCCTCCTGGAGCTTTCCGAGTTCGTGAAGCTCTTCGAGGAGACCTTCGACGTCAAGGCCGCCGCCCCGGTCGCCGTCGCCGCCGCCCCGACCGGTGCCGCCGCCGCCCCGGCCGAGGCCGCCGAGGAGCAGGACGAGTTCGAGGTCATCCTCGAGGCCGCCGGCGACAAGAAGATCCAGGTCATCAAGGAGATCCGCGCGCTGACCTCCCTGGGCCTGAAGGAGGCCAAGGACCTGGTCGACGGCGCTCCGAAGCCGGTCTTCGACGGCAAGGTCAACAAGGAGCAGGCGGAGAAGGCCAAGGCCGCCCTCGAGGGCGCCGGCGCCACCGTCACCGTCAAGTAAGAGCTCTCAGCGAAAGGGGCGGACCCCACACCCTGGTGCCGGGTGGGTCCGCCCCTTTGGCATGTCCGGAGCCTGTCCGGAGCCTGTGCTGGTCGCCACCGGAGTGCTCTGCCTGTGGGGGCTGGGCGCCTCCGGGTGGGCCAACCCGTTCTACTCGGCCGCGGTCCAGGCGGGCAGCCAGAGCTGGAAGGCGTTCTTCTTCGGCTCCTCCGACGCCGCGAACGCCATCACCGTGGACAAGACGCCCGCGTCGCTGTGGCCGATGGCGCTGAGCGTGCGGCTGTTCGGGCTGAACTCCTGGAGCATCCTGGCGCCGCAGGCGCTCATGGGCGTGGCCACGGTGGGCGTCGTCTACGCCGCGGTGCGCCGCCACTTCTCCACGGGCGCGGCCCTGCTGGCCGGCGCGGTCATGGCCCTGACGCCGGTGGCGGTGCTGATGTTCCGGTTCAACAACCCCGACGCGATGCTGGTGCTGCTGCTCACCCTGGGCGCGTACTGCCTGCTGCGGGCCCAGGAGGCCGCCTCCACCCGGTGGCTGGCGCCGGCCGGGCCTGCGTCGGGTTCGCGTTCCTGGCCAAGATGCTGCAGGCCTTCCTCGTCCTGCCGGCCTTCGCCCTGGTCTACCTGGCGACCGCGCCGACGGGCCTGTGGCGGCGCGTGTGGCAGCTGTGCGTGGCCGGTGCCGCCATGGTGGTTGCGGCGGGGTGGTGGGTGGCGGCCGTGGCGCTCGTGCCCGAGGACGCCAGGCCGTACATCGGCGGGTCCCCGCCCGGGCCGGTCGGCGGGTACGGCTGCCGCCGTCGCCGTGGTCGTGGCACTCGCCGGTCCGGCGGCCTACGCGATCGACACGGCGGCCACGCCGCACACGGGCGCGATCCCCGCGGCGGGGCCGCGTACGGCGGGCGGCCCCGGCTTCGGGGGGCCGCCCGCGGGGGCGATGGGCCGCGGCGGGTTCCGCCCTCCCATGCCCGGCGGCGGGACCGTGGAGGGCGGGATGCTCGGTGGGGCTCCTGGCGGTTTCGGCGGTGGCGGTTTTCCCAGCGGGCGGGGAGGCGGCCTGCTCAACGCCGGCAGGTCCAGCGCCACGTCGCCGAGGGGAGGACCCACTACTTCATCATGGGTCGGATAGGGCGCGACTCAAGCGACGGCGACCAGGCCGCCAGGATCGCCGCCTGGGTGCGGCAGACCTTCACCGCCACCGAGACCGGGGGCGTGACTCTCTACGACCTGACCGCTCGCTAGGCTCCGCGCGTGGATTTGGTGCACGCATGGGTGACGGGATGGGCGGTCTCCCGGGAGGCGGCCGCGCCGGTGGCCCAGCCGTACGGGTTCAGCATCGAGGTCGGGCAGCCCGGCCACGTGCGGCGGCACGTCCTGCCCGCCGCCGACCCCGACGCCCTGGAGCGGATCGTGGCGGCGACCACGACGCCGGGCACGTGGCTGAAGGTGTTCGCGCCCGCCGAGGAGGTGGCGCCGTTCCTGACGCCGGGCTGGGAGATCAGGGAGCCGGGCTTCCTGATGACCAGGCCGCTGGAGGAGGTGACAGCGGTCTGCCCGGAGGGGTACGAGGTGGTCACGGAGACCGCTGGGACGCTCACCCGGGTCCGGATCGTCGTCGCCGGCACGGGCGAGGAGGCGGCGCGGGGCCGGATCGTGGCGGGCGCGGGCTCGGCCGTGGTGGACCGGGTCGCGACCGAGGAGCCGCACCGGAGGCGCGGCCTGGGGAGCGTCGTGATGCGCACGCTGGAGGGGCTCGGGGCGGGCCGTACGGGAGTGCTGGCGGCCACCCGGGACGGGCGCGCGCTGTACGGCACGCTCGGGTGGCGGCTGGTGGCGCCGCTGACGTCGGTGGTGTTCGGATAGGCGGCGGTGCAGGGATAACCGGCCGGTAACGATTCGCCCGCTCTATTGGATTGGAGTCCAATTCGCGGGAAGGTCGCTAGCGGAACGGCACGCGCGAGGTAAAGTGCCGCCCAAGCTACCGCCTGTGCGTGGAAGGTGACCGTGGGCGTCGAAGTCGTCGTCGAGGGGTTGACCAAGTCGTTCGGCAAGCAGGTCATCTGGGAGGACGTCTCGCTCACGCTGCCCGCCGGGGAGATCTCCGTGCTGCTCGGCCCGTCGGGCACCGGCAAGTCGGTCTTCCTCAAGACGCTGGTCGGGCTGCTGCGCCCCGACCGGGGACACATCTGGATCGACGGGCACGACCTGGCCAACTGTAGCGAGAACAAGCTGTATGAGCTGCGGCGCCTGTTCGGCGTGCTGTTCCAGGACGGCGCCCTGTTCGGCTCGATGAACCTCTACGACAACATCGCCTTCCCGCTGCGCGAGCACACCAAGAAGAGCGAGTCGCAGATCCGCCAGATCGTGATGGAGAAGATGGATCTGGTCGGCCTGGTGGGCGCGGAGAACAAGCTGCCGGGGGAGATCTCCGGCGGCATGCGCAAGCGCGCGGGGCTGGCCAGGGCGCTGGTGCTGGATCCGGAGATCATCCTGTTCGACGAGCCCGACTCCGGCCTGGACCCGGTGCGAACCGCGTACCTCAACCAGCTCATCGTCGACCTCAACGCCGAGATCGAGGCGACCTTCCTCATCGTCACCCACGACATCAACACCGCGCGCACGGTGCCGGACGACATCGGGCTGCTGTTCCGGCGGGAGCTGGTCATGTTCGGGCCGCGGGAGATGCTGCTGTCCAGCGAGGAACCGGTGGTCAGGCAGTTCCTCAACGCGCGGCGGCACGGGCCCATCGGGATGTCGGAGGAGAAGGACGTCTCGGAGCTGGAGGCCGAGGCGCAGATGGGGCACGACCCGGGCGCGCTGCCGCCCATCCCGCCGCAGCTGATGCCGACGGGCAACCGCATCCGGCGCACGATGAGGCCGCCGGGCTCGTGGCTGGCGGCCAACGGGGTGATCCCGCCGCCGGGGTCGTTCGTGGACGAGCGCGGGCGCAACTGGCTGGAGGAGTACCCGCGGTTGATCAACGCCCACCTCAACGGGGTGCGGTAGGGCGGCGGCGCGGGGGAGGGCGATCCGGGGGTCGGCGCGTCGGGCGTACGGCCCGCGTCAGGTGTACGGCCCGCGACACCCCCTCCAACCGGGCGTTCCGCGGTTGCGCGGCGGGTTGTCCGATTATGATCCGGTGGCATGGCGCGACGGCTCCTGATCCCCGTGCTGGCGGCGCTCGTCGTGCTGCTGGGCGTGGCGGCCGTGTGGACCGGCGCCCGCCTGCGGGAGGCGCAGGCGCGGGCCGACGACCGGCGGGCCGCGCTCGACGCCGCGGGAGCCCACGCGATCAGCCTGATCTCGCTCAACCACGCCACCGTCGACGCCGACATCCGGCGCATCCTGGCCACCTCCACGGGGGCGGCCAAGGCGGAGTACGCCGCGGGCTCGGCGAAGCTCCGGCAGACGACGCTGGCCAACAAGGTGGTCCAGACCGGCGTGCTGCGCGCGGCGGGGCTGGAGTCGCTGGCCGGCGGTACGGCCAAGGCACTGGTGGTCGCCGACGTGGACATCCGGTGGGAGGGCTCGCGGGCGGCGCCGCAGAAGCGCTTCTACCGGTGGTCGATGGAGGTCACCAAGGTGCGGGGAGTCTGGCTGGTGTCCAAGGCGGTGCAGGTCCTGTGAGGCGGGCGCGCGAGGCGGGGCGGAGCCGGTGAGGCGGGTCGTGACCGTGGCGGTCCTGGCCCTCGCCGCAGCCGGGCTGGTGGTGACGGTGGCGGTGATGGCGCTGGAGCTGCGCCGGCTGGACGCGGCCGAGGCGGCGGGCGCGGAGGCCATGGCGGCCGCCCGCGCGGTCACGTCCGACCTGCTGTCGTACAACTACCGCACGATCGAGCAGGACCTCGCCCGGGCCCGCGAGCACACCACGGGAGAGCTGTCGCGGCACTACGACGAACTGCGGGCCACGCTCGTCGCCAGCGCCAAGGCCGACAAGAAGGTCCAGCAGGCCACCGTGGCGGGCGCGGCTGTGGAGCGCGCCACACCGGACCGGGTGGAGGTGCTCGTCTTCGTCGATCTCGGTACTATCACCGGGTCGCGGCAACAGGTGAGCCACAACCGCGCGAGGCTCGTCATGGTGCGCGGCGACACGGGCTGGCTCGCGGCCCAGCTATCGACCCTGATCGGCAGCGCGTGAGGGCTCGCGCGTGGCGAAGGACAAATTGTTATTAAAAAAGAGGTTTAGCGTAGCCTGGGTGCCGGGTACGACCGTCACAGCTCGACCGGGGTAGCGCCTCGGTAGTGACGCTGTGTTAGCCGTCTCGGATCGCGGGTATCGTCTTGGGCCTGACGGCGAACGAGCGTCGCTCCGGGGAGAAATCCCAGCGTCTAGCCTACGAATCCGGCGAAAGTCCGGCTCACGGGCTTGACGTTTGCGCTCGGACGGGCGATGCTGCGAGCAACGTGGAGCATGCAGCGAGAGCAGAGTGGACAGGCGTGTGCCGTTCGGCTACACTGCCCCTTTGCGCTGCCCTTTGACGACCCGCTTTGCTTGCTCACGGAGTGAGGTCGTCTGGCGTGCGTGTAGTCAGTCCGCCGCGAGCCCTCGGAAGGACATCTGTTGGCAGCCTCGCGCAACGCCTCCGCCGTAT
>NZ_MSZZ01000053.1 GCF_002093975.1 Thermoactinospora rubra | reverse complement strand
CAGGCGACTTGACACAAGCACCCAACGCCTATCTATACGGCATTGATTCTAGCCCAGCACCAGGTTCCGCACGATCTTGAGCGTCTCCTCGTCGCGCGGGCCCATCACCAGCAGGCTCGTCACCGGGCCGGCCAGCCACGGCCGCAGCCGCTCCTTGATCCGCCCCGGCGGGCCCACGAGCGAGATGCCGTCGGCCAGCTCGTCCGGCACGGCGCGGAAGGCCTCCTCCTTCCTGCTCGCCAGGTAGAGGGCCTGGATGCGCTCGGCCGCCGCGGCGAAGCCCATCCGGCCGATGACGTCGGCGTGGAAGTTGCGGTGCTTGGCGCCCATGCCGCCGATGTACAGCGTGAGCATGAGCCTGACCGTGTCGAGCGCCTCCCGCACGTCGCCGGTGACCAGCACCATGACCATGGCCGCGACGTCGAAGTCCGCCGGGGCCCCGGCCAGGGCGTCGCCGTACATCTCGGTGATCTTCTCGGGGAAGGCGAACAGCGGCAGCCAGCCCTGGGCGATCTCGGCGGCCAGCGCGACGTTCTTGGGGCCCTCCGCGCCGATGTAGACGGGGATGTCGCCGCGCAGCGGGTGGGTGATGAGCTTGAGCGGCTTGCCGAGCCCGCCGGGCAGCGGCAGCGGGTAGTGGGGGCCGTCGCTGGTCACCGGCTCCTCGCGGCGCCAGATCTTGCGCATGATCTCGACGTACTCGCGCGTCCTGGCCAGCGGCCTGGCGAACGGCTGGCCGTACCAGCCCTCGACGACCTGCGGGCCCGAGGCCCCGACGCCGAGCAGCAGGCGCCCGCCGGTCAGGTGGTCCAGCGTCATGGCGGTCATGGCGGTCGCGGCGGGGGTCCGGGCGGAGAGCTGCGCGACCGACGTGCCAAGCTGGATGCGGGAGGTGCGTGCGCCGTACCAGGCCAGCGGCGTGAAGGCGTCGCTGCCGTAGGCCTCGGCCGTCCAGACCGAGTCGTAGCCGAGGCGCTCGGCCGCCTGGACCAGGTCGGTTGCGTCATGGGGGGTGCGTTGCCAGTAGCCGAGGTTCAAGCCGAGCTTCATTAGAACACGTTCTACTATTCGGCGCCGGGTGTCAATGCATGATCTTCAGGGGACAGTGACCTCTGTGCTGAAGGGCTTGTGTCGCGCCGTGTGCATCCTGATGCTGCTCGTGGTCGCCGCCGAGCCCCTGGCCGCTTCGGGACGGGTTCAGCCCGCCAAACCGAACATCATCCTCATCCTCACCGATGACCTCGATTACGGAAATTTGGAGCATTTCCCCAATATTTCCAATCTTTTGGTACGGCGAGGCCTCAGCTTCGACCGCTACTTCGTGACGAACTCCTGGTGCTGCCCCTCGCGCGCCTCGATCCTGCGCTCGCAGCACGTCCACAGCCACGGCGTCCTCACCAACACCGCCCCGGAGGGCGGCTTCGACAGGTTCACGCGCCTGGGCCTGGAACGCTCCACCATCGGCACGTGGATGCAGGCTGCCGGATACCGCACGGCCATGATGGGCAAGTACCTCAACCACTACCCGGGCGAGGCGGCCGCGCCCACCTACGTGCCGCCCGGCTGGAACGACTGGCACGTGCCCGTCCGCGGGCTGTACGAGTCCTACGGCTACACCCTGAACTCCAACGGCAGGCTGGCCGACTACGGCTGGGCCGAGCAGGACTACATCGAGGACGTGCTGACGGCCAAGGCCAAGGACTTCATCACCGCCTCCGACCAGCCGTTCTTCCTCTACCTGGCGCCCATCGCGCCGCACAACCCCGCCAACCCCGCGGTACGGCACGCGACGGCCTTCTCCGATCTGAAGGCCCCCCGCCCGCCGTCGTTCAACCAGGACGACGTGTCGCGGGAGCCCGGGTGGCTGCGCTCGCGCCCCAAGATCAAGGAGGCGGGCATCGCGGCGATCGACGACCGCTACCGCCGCCGGATGCGGGCCATGCTGGGCGTCGACGACATGGTGGGCTCGCTCCTCACCACGCTGGACCAGGCGGGGAAGCTGTCGGACACCTACGTGTTCTTCGCCTCCGACAACGGCTTCCACCTCGGCACGCACCGGCTCAAGCAGGGCAAGACCACCCCGTTCGAGGAGTCCATCCACGTGCCGCTGGTCGTGCGCGGCCCCGGCGTCGCGCCCGGCGTCGTCCGCGACCTGACCGCCAACATCGACCTCGCGCCCACCTTCGCGGAGCTGGGCGGCGCGGCCCCGCCGGCCTTCGCCGAGGGCCGCTCGCTGGTGCCGTTCCTCAAGGGCCGGCGCCCGGACGGCTGGCGCCGCCACGTCCTGGTGGAGTTCTTCCGGCCGGAGAACCGGATCTCCGCCCGCCAGACGCCGGTGCCGCCCTACGCCGCGCTGCGCACCGACCGCTACACCTACGTCCATTACGTCACCGGGGAGAGGCAGCTGTACGACCTGACGGCCGACCCCTACCAGCTGGACAACCTCGCCGCGACCGCCGACCCCGAGCTGCTGGCCCGGCTGGAGTCGCTGCTGCAGGCCATGCGCGGCTGCTCGGGCGCGGGCTGCCGGACGGCCGATCAGCTGGAGCGGTAGGCGCGGGAGGCGGGGGCGGGCAGCTCCCCGGCCGGCCGCCGGTCCGCGACCACGCCGGCCTGTTCCGGTGAACCCTTAAGCGAACAGCGCGGGGTAGGCGTGGCGCAGGTGGTCGGCGACCGCACGCGCCGCCTCCTCCGGGTCGCCCGAGCGGATGGCCGCCAGGATGCGCCGGTGGTCGGCCCGCAGCACGGAGGTGTCGGCCAGCCGCTCGACGGCCTCCACCGCGTAGCGGCGGGCCGAGTCGCGCAGCGACCGCATGAACGCCGCGATCAGCCGGTTGCCCGAGGCGTCGGCGATGGCGCAGTGGAAGGCGATGTCGCCGGCCACGAACTCCTCCGCGGTGCGGGCCCGCTCCATCGCCGCGACGGCGTCGTCCAGCGCGGACAGCTCGGCGTCGCCGCGGCGGGCCGCGTTGGCGGCGGCGAACTGCTCGATCATCAGCCGGGTCTCGATGACCTCGCGCAGCTCCAGGCCGGTCAGACCGAGGTGGAGGCGCAGCAGGTCGGTGAGCGGGGAATCGGGGCGGGAGGTGAGCACCGCGCCCGCGTCGGGCCCCCGCCCGGCCTGGGAGGAGACGACACCGAGCGTCTCCAGCACCCTCAGCGCCTCGCGCACCGAGGAGCGGCCGACCCGGAGCTGCTCGGCCAGCTGGCGCTCGCCCGGCAGCCGGTCGCCGGGCTTGAGGCCGTCCTCGGCGATGCGCTGCTCGATCCTCGCCAGCACGTCCTCGAAGGTGCGGGTGCGCTTGACGGGCTCCCAGTTCGCTGCCATATGGTCAGACCATACAGTGGTCTGACCATACAGCGAAAGGGGTCGCCGTGCGGGTCGCGCTCTTCGTCACCTGCGTGAACGACACGCTGTTCCCCGGCACCGGGCGGGCGGTGGTGTCGCTGCTGCGCAGGCTGGGCTGCGAGGTGGACTTCCCGCTCGCGCAGACCTGCTGCGGGCAGATGCACCTCAACACCGGCTACCGCGAGGAGGCCGTACGGCTGGCGCGGCGCTTCGCCGGGGTGTTCGCCGGATACGACGCGGTCGTGGCGCCGTCGGGATCGTGCGCGGCCATGGTGCGGGAGCAGTACCCGCGGCTGATCGGCCGGGACTTCCCGGCGGTGCACGACCTGTCGGAGTTCCTCATCGACGTGCTGGAGGTGGAGGACGTGGGCGCCTACTTCCCGCACCGGGTGACCTACCACCCCACCTGCCACTCGCTGCGCGGGCTGCACCTGGGCGACCGGCCCACCCGGCTGCTGCGCAAGGTGCGCGGTCTGGAGCTGGTCCCGCTGCCGGGGGCCGAGGAGTGCTGCGGCTTCGGTGGCACGTTCGCGGTCAAGAACCCCGCCGTGTCGGCGGCCATGTGCGCCGACAAGGTGCGCAACGTGCTCGGCACCGGGGCCGAGGTGCTGTGCGCGGCGGACAACTCGTGCCTGATGCACATCGGCGGCACGCTGCGGCGGCAGAGGACCGGCGTGCGCGTCATGCACCTCGCCGAGATCCTGGAGGCGACGGAATGAGCGCCACTTTCCTCGGGATGCCGGGAAATCTGTCGAAAAATACCGATTTTCCGAAGAATGCGGCGAAAGCCGTACAGAACTCGCAGCTCCGCTTCAACCTCCGAAAAGCCACGCACACCATTCGCGGCAAGCGCGCCGCCGTGGTGTCGGAGCTGCCCGACTGGCAGGACCTGCGCGCCGCCGGCCGGGCGATCAAGGACCACACCCTGCGCCACCTGGACCGCTACCTCCTCCAGCTGGAGGAGGCCGTCACGGCGCGCGGCGGGCACGTCCACTGGGCGCGCGACGCCGCCGAGGCCAACCGCATCGTCACCGACCTGGTCAAGGCCACGGGCGAGCGCGAGGTCGTCAAGGTCAAGTCGATGGCCACCCAGGAGATCGGCCTCAACGAGCACCTGGCCGCGCACGGCATCACCGCCTACGAGACCGACCTGGCCGAGCTGATCGTCCAGCTGGGCCACGACTTCCCCAGCCACATCCTGGTCCCGGCCATCCACCGCAACCGGGCCGAGATCCGCGAGATCTTCCTGCGCGAGATGCCCGGCGCGCCGGAAGGGCTCACCGACGAGCCCCGGGCCCTGGCCGAGGCCGCCCGGCTGCACCTGCGCGAACGCTTCCTGAAGGCCAAGGTCGCCGTCTCCGGCGCGAACTTCATGATCGCCGAGACGGGCACGATGGTGGTGCTGGAGTCGGAGGGCAACGGGCGGATGTGCCTGAGCCTGCCCGAGACGCTGATCAGCGTGGTCGGCATCGAGAAGCTGCTGCCCGCCTGGCACGACCTGGAGGTGTTCCTGCAGCTGCTGCCGCGCAGCTCCACCGGCGAGCGCATGAACCCCTACACCTCGATGTGGACCGGCTCGGTCGAGGGGCAGGACTTCCACCTGGTGCTGCTGGACAACGGCCGCACCCGGGTGCTGGCCGACGAGGTGGGCCGCCAGGCGCTGCGCTGCATCCGCTGCTCGGCCTGCCTGAACGTGTGCCCGGTCTACGAGCGGGCGGGCGGCCACGCCTACGGGTCGGTGTATCCGGGGCCGATCGGCGCGATCCTCACCCCGCAGCTGCGCGGCATGGGATCGGAGCTGGACGCCTCCCTGCCGTACGCCTCCTCGCTGTGCGGCGCCTGCTACGAGGTCTGCCCGGTGGCGATCGACATCCCGCAGGTGCTCGTCGACCTGCGGGCCAAGGCCCCGCACGGGCTGGCCGAGCGCGCCGGCATGCGGGCCGCCTGGTGGCTGTTCGCCCGCGAGGGACGGCTCGCCGCGGCCCAGCGCCTGGCCGCCCGCCTGCGCAGGCTGATCCCGCGGCGCCTGCCCGGCCCGCTGGGCGCCTGGACCGACACCAGGGACGTGCCCGACATCCCGCGGCAGTCCTTCCGCGACTGGTGGAAGGAGTCCGGCTCGTGAACGCCAGGCAGGAGATCCTCGCCCGCATCAGGAGGGCCGTCGCCGGCGCGCCGGAGGTCGAGATCCCGCGCGGCTACCGCACCCACGTGACGCTGGAGGACCCGGTGGGCCGCTTCGCCGAGCGCGTGGGCGACTACCGGGCCGTCGTCCACGTCGTCCCGGCGGCCGAGGTGCCCGGCAGGCTCGCCGAGCTGGTGGCGGGCAGGCGGATGGCCGCCCCCGAGGGGCTGCCGTGGCTGGAGGCCGTGCGCGGGGCCGCCGCCGAGCTCATCCTGGACGGCCCCGGCCTGTCCGTCGCGGAGCTCGACCGCGTCGACGGGGTCGTCACCGGATGCGCGGTCGCCGTCGCCGAGACCGGCACGATCGTGCTCGACGAGCGCCAGGGGCGGCGGGCACTCACGCTCGTGCCCGACTACCACCTGTGCGTCGTCCAGGCCGCCCAGATCGTGGCGAGCGTGCCGGAGGCGCTGGCCCGGCTGACGCCGACGAGCCCGCTGACCTGGGTCAGCGGGCCCTCGGCGACCAGCGACATCGAGCTGGACCGCGTGGAGGGCGTCCACGGGCCCCGCACGCTCGAGGTCGTGATCAGCGCCTGATCACTGTCTGATCACCATCTGATCACCGCGCACACGTCGGACAGCTCAGGGCAGAACCACAGCTCGGCGTCCGTCATCGCCGCCGCCCTCGCCAGCGCCGAGTCCGCCCGCTCGCGCACCGGCTGCTCCACCCCCCAGCGGCGCAGGTCGTCGGCCGAGGAGGCGAGCTGGGTGCCGCCCTGGCCGATCCACACGGGGTCGGCCAGCTCGCCGGGCAGCAGCACCGCGTGCGCCCGCCCCTCGCGCAGGGCGTGCGCCACCTCGGCCAGGCCGGTGGGCCCCTCGGCCTCGCGGTAGCGCTCGATCAGCTCGGCCCGGCGGCGTTCCAGCCAGCCGTCCAGCGCCGTCTCGGCGTCCCGCTCGAAGCCGCCGTGGTCGTCGCGGCTGCCGTGCTCCACCATGAGCACCCGGTCGGCGGTCTTGGTCCCCAGGTGGTCGCACAGCAGCGAGCGCGACTTCGGCTCGCCGGCCACGATGACCAGCTCGGCGCCGATCCTGTGGACCTGCTCGTCGATCTCCTGGGCGGCGGCCGCGGCGTTGCGCTCCCACGCCTCCTCCACGCCGCGCTCGTATCGCTTCTGCGACCAGCCGCCCTGCGCCGTCTTCTGCAGCGGCCAGGCGGCGGCCTCGACGGTGGAGCGGCGCGGCGAGCCGCCGCCGAAGACGGTCACCTCGGCGCCCGCGTGGTCGACGATCACGCGGATGTGCGGCACGTTCTCCCCGCGCTCCATGAGCATCGGCGTGACGAGCGGCAGCGGGGACCACTGCGCCAGCTCGCGCCCCCGCGGCAGCTCCTCGGCCAGCACGACCTCGCCGCTGGCGGCGAACAGCGCCCGCGCCGCCGCCGGCACGGCCACCTCCTTCTCCAGGGCCTCCAGCGTGCCCGGGTCGGCCTCGTGCAGCTGCTCGCGCAGCGAGCGCCACCTTCGCTCCCGCTCGGCGTCGTTGAGCCCGGTCAGGTAGACCGAGGCGTACGGCTCCCGCCGCTCATACAGGGGACGGATGAAGTCCAGCCGCACCGGTCACCACCTCCGCTCCTCGAAGCCCAGTCCCAGAGCCTTGGCCACCTGCGCGACGTTGTGGTATTGGCCCTCCGGCACGCGGCGCAGCGCTTGGGCCACCTCGCCGGGCATCTCGGGCCGCTCGGCCTCCCGCACCAGGTCCTCCCGGCTGGCCGGGAAGATCTGGTCGCTCAGCCACCTGGCGATGTCGCTGCGCAGGTCCACCCCGTAGGAGTCGATCCCCTCCGGGGCGCCGGGCTCGTGTCCGGGCGCGTGCCGGGACGGCGCCTCCTCCCCGGGCGCCGGCATCGGCTCGGGCTCCTTCCATTCCTCGGCGTGCGTGGGGCCACCGCCGCGCACGACGCCCTCCGACTCCTGCTTCTGGTGCTCGTCCAGGCGAGGGCTGTGCTTGGCGCTTCCGCGTTCCATAGTCGATTCACCCCTTTCGTCCTCGCCCCTACCCGGGCGCCATGAGAGGATGCGTTGGTGTTCGAGCCGGCAGTGAAGATCGTCACGGATCGGTTGGTGCTGCGCAGGTTCGCGGCGGACGACCTGGACCGGCTGTGGCCGGTGGTCTCCTCGGGAGCCGGGCCCCTGCCCCCGGGCGTGCCGGCCACGCGGCCCGGCCTGGCCGCCTGGCTCGCCGACTCCGACGCCCACGCCGCGTACCTGGCGATCACCGACGCCGCCGGCCGGATCGTCGGCGCGATCGGCCTGGTCAGGACCGACCCGCGCGCCGGCAGGGCCGAGATCGCGTACGGCACGCACCCCGACCACCGCGGCCGCGGCTACATGACCGAGGCGCTGCGCGCGCTGACCCGCCGGCTCTTCGACGCCACCGGCCTGCAGCGCGTCGAGCTGACGGCCGACCCGGGTGACCTCGCCTCGCTGCGCGTCGCCCACAAGGCCGGCTTCACCTGGGAAGGCGTCCTGCGCGGCTACGACCGCGACGACGGCCCCCGCGACAGGGTCATGCTCAGCCTGCTGCGCGGCGACAGCGGGGAGCCCCCTCCCGCGCTGCCCTGCCAGGAGCTGCGCACGAAGCGGCTGCTGCTGCGCCGCTTCACCGACGCCGACGCCCCCGACCTGGCGCTGATCGGCGCCGACGAGCTCACCCAGGCCATGACCGGCGTGCCGCGCGGCTACACCGAGGCCCACGCGCGGGCCTTCATGGCCACCTCCGAGCGGATGCGGCTGCGCGGCCACGGCATCGCCTGGGCGGTCGCCGAGCTGGCCGGCGGGCGCCTGGTGGCCAACGTGGACCTGCGCGACGTCGACTGGAACCACCGGGTCGCCGAGATCGGCTACATGACCGCGCCGTGGGCCAGGGGCAGGGGCTACGCCGGGGAGGCGGCGCGGGCCGTGGCCGAGTGGCTGTTGCGCGAGCAGGGCTTCAACCGCCTCCAGCTGCGCGCGGCCCCCGGCAACCCCGCCTCGCGGCGGGTGGCGGAGAAGGCCGGGTTCGTCCGCGAGGGCGTCATGCGCCGCTCCATCCAGGGACAGGACATGGTCCTCTACAGCATGGTCCCTTCCGACCTGGCCGCCGAGCGGTCACTCTGAAAGGGTGAACCTCACCGTCATCGGCTGGGACGGGTCGGCGCCGGCGCCCGAGGCGCTCGACCTGCTCAAGCGGGCCGCACTCGTCACCGGACCCGACCGCGTCCTGCGCAACCTGCGCGTGCCGGGGGCGGTGCCGTACGACAATCTCCTCGCCACCGTGGACCAGCACCTGGAGCACGGCGAGGGGCCCGCGGTGGTGCTGGCGGAGGGCGACCCCGGCTTCTTCGGCGTCGTGCGGGACCTGCGCGAGCACGGCCTGCTGCCCGCCGTCGTGCCCGCCGTGTCGCTGGTCGCCCGCGCCTTCGCCAAAGCGGGCCTGAACTGGGAGGACGCGCTCGTCGTCGCCCCCTCCGGCGCCCATGAGCTGAGCCGCGCGGTCAACGCCTGCCGCGCCCACCACAAGGTCGCCGTGCTCGTCGCGCCGGGGGTCGGCCCGGCCGAGCTGGCCAGGGAGCTCGCGCCCACCACGCCGCGCGCGCTGATCGTGTGCGAGGACCTGGGCGGGCCCGACGAGCGGGTCACCCACAGCCGCATGGGCGAGGCCACCACCCGGCCGTGGAAGGACCCCGACGTCGTGCTCGTCATCGACCCGCTGCACCGGCCGCGGCCCAGAAGCTGGCTGGCCGGGGCCGGGCCAGGACCGGAGGAGTGGGCGCTGCCGGGCGACACCCCGCCCGAGGTGCGGGCGTTCGTGCTGGCCAAGCTGGGACCGCGGCTGGGGGACCTGGTCTGGGACGTCGGCGCGGGCACAGGAGAGCTGGCGATCGAGTGCGCCAGGCTCGGCGCGGCCGTGGTCGCCGTCGAGCGCGACCAGGCGGCGTGCGAGGCGCTGCGCCGCAACGTCATCCGGCACGGCGTCAAGGTCGCGCTCACCCGGGGGCAGGCGCCGCCCGCGCTGGAGCCGCTGCCCGACCCCGACGCCGTCTTCGTGGGCGGCGGCGGGCCCGACGTGATCGTCGCCTGCGCGGCGCGGCGGCCCCGCTCGCTGGTGTGCTCGCTGAAGGTCATCGAACAGGTCCCGGCCGTCCTGGGCCGGCTGCGCGAGTACGGCTACCGCGCCCGGGGCACCCAGATTCAGGCCGCCCCGATCACCGTGCTGCCCGACGGCAGCCACGGCCTGGCCCCCGCCGAACCCGTCTTCGTCGTCCATGCCGTCCCCGACTCGACGGGCTGACCACAGGCTTCTACGCTGCGGGGTGTTCGCTCACCGCGCGTGACCTGTTATTGTCGCGTGTCCCGGAATTCTTCCCCCGAGGTGACCCCGACACATGAAGCCGCCGTTGCTGCTCGTCGGCCAGGGCTCGCACGACGAGACGGGTTCCGCTGAGTTCGGCAGGTTCGTCCACCGGCTCCGCTGCCGGCTCTACCAGACCGCCGCCGACGTGTCGGGCGGCTACCTGCGGCAGGCCAAGCCGCTGCTGAGCGACTCGGTCGCGTCGCTCATCGCGCGCGGCCACCACCGGCTCGTCGCGCTGCCGCTGAGCCTCAGCAGGGTCGCCGAGGAGTTCCCCGCCGCCATGGCACTGGAGCAGGAAAGGCACCCGACCTTGACCTACGACACCGGCCGCCCCCTCGGCCCCGATCCCCGCGTCCTGGCGCTGCTGGCCGAACGCCTGGAGGAAGCCGTCAGCGACCTGCCCCAGACCGGCCCCCTCCGGCTCGTCACCGACGACGACCCGCCCCGCTACGACCCCAGCGACACCGCCGTCGTGCTGGTCGGCGAGGGCTCCACCGACCCGGCGGCCAACGCCGAGGTCCACCGCGTGTCCCGGCTGTTCTGGGAGACCCACGCCTTCGACTACATGACCGTCGAGACCGCCTTCGTGTCGCTGACCCCGCCCGGCGTCCCCGGCGGCCTGGAGCGCTGCCGCCGCCTGGGCGCGCGCCGCGTGATCGTCCTGCCGTACCTGCTGTTCGCGGGCGGCATGCTGGAGCGGGTGTGGGCGCAGGCGCTGGCCTACGGCGCCGGGCACCCGGAGCTCGACATCCGCTGCGCCGAGGTGATCGGCGACTGCGAGGCGCTGGCGGACGTGGTCATCGACCGCTACGAGGAGGCGCTCAAGTCCTCCAGCGGCCCTCTCGCCGGGCTGCAGTCGGTCTCCTAGGCTGGGGTCCGTGCTTGCCGAGACCCTCGCCGCGATCCGTCCCGCCGACCCTCGCGCCCTGGCCGAGGCGCGGGCCCACTCCGACCGCCTGACCAAGCCCCGCGGCTCGCTGGGGGTGCTGGAGGAGGTGGCGATACGGCTCGCGGGCGCGGCCGGTAGCTGCCCGCCGCCCCTGCCGAGCCCGGCCGCGCTGGCCATCTTCGCCGCCGACCACGGCGTGCACGCCCAGGGCGTCACCCCCTGGCCGCAGGAGGTCACGGTCCAGATGGTGGCCAACTTCCTGGCCGGCGGGGCGGTCGCGAACGCCTTCGCGGCCCAGGCGGGGGCGTCGGTGACGGTCGTGGACGTCGGCGTCGCGGCCGACCTGGACCCGGCCCCGGGGCTGGAGATCCGCAAGATCGGGTACGGCACGGCCGACCTGTCGAGGGGCCCGGCGATGACCGTCGAGCAGGCGACCGCCGCGGTCGAGGCGGGCATCGCGGTCGCGGCGTCCCTGGTGTCCTCGGGCGCCCGCTGCCTGATCACCGGCGACATGGGCATCGCGAACACCACGGCCTCGGCGGCGCTCGTGGCGGCCTTCACGGGCCGCGACCCCGCCGACGTCACCGGCCGGGGCACCGGCATCGACGACGCCACGCTGGAGCACAAGATCGCCGTCATCCGCCGGGCCCTGCACGTCAACGCCCTCACGCCCGCCCAGCCCACTCCCGTCCCCTCCGTGTCCGCACCGCCTACGGCGGGCGGCTTGGCGGAGGCGGGAGGCGGCGACGGCGCGGCGCTGGACGTCCTGGCCAAGGTCGGCGGGTTCGAGCACGCCGCCATCGCCGGGTTCATCCTCGGCGGCGCCGCCTGCCGCGTCCCCGTCATCCTCGACGGCGTCATCGCCGGGGCCGCCGCCCTGGCCGCCGCCGGGCTCGCGCCCGCCGTCCTCGACCACTGCGTCGCCGGTCACCGTTCCGCCGAGCCCGGCCACCGCATCGCCCTGGAGCACCTGGGCCTGCGCCCCATCATGGACCTGGAGATGCGCCTGGGCGAGGGCACCGGCGGCCTGCTCGCCCACCCCGTCGTCTGCGCCGCCGTCCGCGTGATGCACGAGGTCGCCACCTTCGACTCCGCCGGAGTGTCGGAGAAGCCGCGATGAGCGCGATGTACGGCCCCGACATCACCTTCCTCGGCGTCGAGCGCTGCCGCCTCGACGACCCCTCCACCTACGCGGACGCCGACGTCGTGATCGTCGGAGCCCCCTTCGACGGCGGCACCTCCAACCGTCCCGGCGCCCGGTTCGGCCCGATGGCCCTGCGCCAGGCCTGCTACCTGCCCCAGGACGGCTCCCGCCCCAGCCTCGCCCTGCGCGTGGACGCCCTGCGCGACCTGCGCGTGGTCGACGCCGGCGACGTCGAGTGCTACTCCGGCGACGTCGAGGGCTCCATCGCCGCCATCGAGGACGCCGTCCACCGCGTGGCGGCCTCCGGCGCGATCCCCCTGGTGCTCGGCGGCGACCACACCATCGCCCTGCCCGACGCCAGGGGCACGGCCAGGGCCCACGCGCCCGGCCGTACCTCCATGATCCACTTCGACGCGCACGCCGACACCGGCGACATCGCCTTCGGCCACCTGTACGGCCACGGCCAGCCCATGCGCCGCCTGATCGAGTCCGGCGCGATCAGGGGCGACCGGTTCCTGCAGGTCGGCCTGCGCGGCTACTGGCCCGGCCCGGAGACGCTGGAGTGGATGGCCGCGCAGCGCATGCGCTCCTACGAGATGACGGAGATCGGCCGGCGCGGGCTGGAGGAGTGCCTGACCGAGGCGTTCGCGATCGCGCTCGACGAGTGCGACCAGGTGTTCCTGTCGGTCGACATCGACGTGTGCGATCCCGGCCACGCGCCCGGCACCGGGACGCCCGAGCCCGGCGGGCTGTCGGCCCGGGAGCTGCTGGACTCGGTGCGGCGGATCTGCTACGAGCTGCCCGTGGCCGGGATGGAGGTGGTGGAGGTGGCTCCGCCGTACGACCACGCGGACGTCACGGCGCTGCTGGGCAACCGGGTGGTGCTGGAGGCGCTGTCGGCGATGGCCAGGCGGCGGGCGGATCACGCAGGTGGGACGCGGTGGGACCCCGGCCGGCCCCTCCTTGACGGCCGTTAACGCGGATGACTCATATCACCCGGTAGGTTTGCGTCCTGACACACCGATTTCGCAACGGGAGATTCGCCGACATGGGCCCCTACCTCCTCGGTCTGCGCCTTTCCGGCCGTCGGGTCCTGGTCGTGGGCGGTGGGCGCGTCGCCCAGCGCCGCGTGCCCGCGCTGCTCGAGGCCGGCGCCGCCGTCACCCTGGTGTCCCCGAGCGTCACCCCGGCGCTCGACGACCTCATCGCGGCCGGGCGCGTCACCTGGGAGGCCAGGCCGTACCAGGTCGGCGACTGCGACGGCGCGTGGCTCGTGCAGGCCTGCACCGACGACAGGGCGGTGAACGCGGCGGTCGCGGCGGAGGCCGAGGCCAAGCGGATCTGGTGTGTGCGCGCGGACGACCGCGACGCCTCGGCGGCCTGGACGCCCGCCTCCGGGCGCGTGGACGAGATCAGCGTCGCCGTCACCGCGGGCGGCGACCCGCGCCGCGCGGCCGGGATCCGCGACGCCGTGGTCGGCGCGCTGCGCGACGGCACCGTCGACGCCCGCCGCAACCGCACCAAGCCCGTCGGCGTCGCGCTGGTCGGCGGCGGCCCGGGCGACCCCGGCCTGATCACCGTCCGCGGCCGGCAGCTGCTCTCCCAGGCCGACGTGGTGATCGCCGACCGCCTCATCCCGCGTCCGCTGCTGGACGAGCTGGCCCCCGACGTGGAGCTCGTCGACGCGGCCAAGGTCCCCTACGGCAGGGCGCTGCCCCAGGAGAAGATCAACGAGCTGCTGGTCGAGCGGGCCCGGGAGGGCAAGTTCGTCGTGCGGCTCAAGGGCGGCGACCCGTTCGTCTTCGGCAGGGGTTTCGAGGAGGTCCAGGCCTGCGCCGCCGCCGGGATTCCGGTGACGGTGGTGCCGGGCGTCACCAGCGCCGTCGCGGTGCCGGCGGCGGCCGGGGTGCCCGTGACGCACCGCGGCGTCAGCCAGGAGTTCCACGTCGTCTCGGTGCACGTCGAGCCCGACGACCCGAGCTCGACCGTGGACTGGCCCGGCCTGGGGCGCTCCACCGGGACGCTGGTCCTCATGATGGCCGTCGAGCGGCTTCCGAAGATCGCCGAGGTGCTGATTCGGGAAGGACGTTTGCCGGAAACTCCCGTAATGGTGGTACAGGACGGTACTCTTCCCACCCAGCGGGCTCTTGTCGCCTCGCTTTCCACCGTGGCCGACCGTGTGTCGGGGGCTGGCATACGCCCGCCGGCGATCGTCATCGTCGGCGACGTCGTCAGGGTCGGCCAGGAGGTCGAAATGGTCCGAGCGGAGCGAGTGCCGTGAAAACCCCTGCCAACGACAGAGATCATCCGGAGTCATCCGGGGAGCAGACCGTGACGATGCCTGCCGTGCCCGCCGTGAAGGAGGACTTCGACTCCGGCGCGCCGCGGGACGCCGCCGAGCCCGCGGACGCCGAGCAGGCCGAGCAGGCCGAGGCCGAGCCTGCCGAGAGCGAGCCCGCGGAGGCCGAGGCGGCTGCGAAGGCCGATCAGGCCGAAGACGGCGGTGAGGACGCCGAGGACGCCGAGGACCTTCCCGGCGAAGCCCTCCAGACGCTGACCACGGCCCTCAACCAGCTCAGGGAAAGCGTGATCAACCTCCGCTTCGGCCTGGAGCTGCCCGGCGTCGAGGAGGCCAGGAAGGCCCGCGAGGAGATCCTGGCCCAGCTCGAGGACTACGTGCTGCCGCGCGTGCGGGTCAGGACGGCGCCCGCGCTCATCGTCGTCGCCGGTTCCACCGGCGCGGGCAAGTCCACGCTGGTCAATACCCTGGCCGAGAAGAACGTCAGCCGCACCGGCGTGCGACGGCCCACCACCGGCGTGCCCGTGCTGGTCTGCCACCCCGACGACCGGCGCTGGTTCGCCGAAGGGGACCTGCTGGCCGGGCTCAAGCGCATCGAGCAGCCCTCGCGCGACGCGGGCTCGGGCAGCCTGGTGGTGGTCGCCACCGAGAAGCTGCCCCAGGGCGTGGCCCTGCTGGACACCCCCGACATCGACTCGGTCGTCGAGGAGCACCACGACATCGCGCACCGGCTGCTCGACGCCGCCGACCTGTGGATCTTCGTGACCACGGCGTCCCGCTACGCCGACGCCCCCGCCTGGCAGCTGCTCCGGCTGGCCAGGGAGCGGGCCGTACGGCTGGCGATCGTGCTGTCGCGGGTGCAGCCACGCGCCAGGGAGACCGTGCTGAAGCACTTCGTGCGCATGCTCACCGAGTACGGCATGGGCGAGGTCGACCGGTTCGTCATCGAGGAGTCGAAGGTCACCGACGGCAGGCTGCCCGACAGCGAGGTGACGGACCTGCGCATGTGGCTGGCCGAGCTGTCGGTGGACGAGCAAAGGCGGGCGCTGGCCGTACGGCAGACCCTCAACGGCGTGCTGGACAGCTTCCGCACCCGCGTGCCGGCGCTGGCCAAGCACCTGGAGAGCCAGGTCGCCTTCCGCGCCGGGCTGCGCAAGGACGTCGAGGCCGCCTACGTGACCGCCGCGAGCAAGGTCGACGCCGCCGCCCGCGACGGCTCGCTGCTGCGCGGCGAGGTGCTGGCCCGCTGGCGGGACTTCGCCGGCTCGGGCGACCTGCTGCGCACCGTCCACCTGCGCGGCCGGGCGCAGCGGCAGATGCCCGAACGGCTGGTGGCCTTCAGGACCGCGCTGCGCGTCGGCCTGGAGTCGCTGATCACCTCCACCGCCACGCGCGCCAGCGAGGAGGTCGCCGCCCGCTGGCGGCGCCGATCCGAGCTGGGACAGACGCTGGTCGAGGGGCTGGACCGGCCCTCGGAGGATCTGGTACGGCGGGCCAACCGCGCGGTCACCGCCTGGCAGGAGCACGTGACCGAGCTGATCCGCACCGAGGGCGTCGCCAAGCGGTCGGTGTCCAAGGTCGTCTCCTTCGACGCCGAGTCCCTCGCGCTGATCTTCATGGTGGGGCTCTTCGGCGGCTCCTCCGACGGCGTGCCGCAGCGGCTGGTCAAGGCCCTGCTCGGCGCGGAGTCGCTGCGCGGCATCGCCGCCAAGTCCATGAGCGACCTGCGGGCGAGGATCGGCATGCTCTTCGACGAGGAGGCCATGCGGTACGTGCGGGTGCTCGACGCCGCCGGGATCCCCGACGAGTCCGCGGCCACCCGTCTCTACCAGGCGACGTACAACCTCGAGGTATCCCGATGACCACTCTGGCCACGCGGGGCTCGATCGGGCCCAGGCTCGCCGTCCTGTCCAAGATCGTGGAGCTGGGCAAGGGCAGGCTCGACCAGAAGGTGCTGTCCGAGGCGGGCGCGCTGCTGCTGCGCGCGGGCGACAGGCTCAAGCTGTCGGCCGAGCACACCGTCGTGGCGCTCGCCGGGGGCACCGGCAGCGGGAAGTCCTCGCTGTTCAACGCCATCTCCGGGCTGGAGCTGTCGCCGACCGGCGTGCGCAGGCCGACCACGGCGCGCACGCACGCCTGCGTGTGGGGCCTGGAAGGCGCCGGGCCGCTGCTCGACTGGCTGCAGATCCAGTGGCGGCACCGCTTCGCCCGCGCCTCGGCGCTGGACAAGGGCGAGTCGCAGCTGCACGGCCTGATCCTGCTCGACCTGCCCGACCACGACTCCATCCGCGCGCTCACCGACCACGAGGCCGACCGGCTCATCGGCGTGGCCGACCTGGTGGTGTGGGTGCTGGACCCGCAGAAGTACGCCGACGCGGCCACCCACCGCCGCTACATCGCGGAGCTGGCCGGGCACGACGCGGTGACGGTCTTCGCGCTCAACCAGGTCGACCGGCTGGCCCCCGAGGAGCTGGCCGAGCTCGTCATCGACCTCAACGACCTGCTGCGGCGCGAGGGCGTCGCGCAGCCGACCGTCGTGACCACCTCGGCGGTGACCGGGCGCGGCATCGACTCGCTGAAGAGCGTGCTGGCCGACGCTGTGTCGCGGCGCCGGGCGGCCGTCCAGCGGCTGGAGGCCGACATGGACCGGCTCGTCCGCCGCCTCGACCCGCCGGGCGAGGCGCCCGGCAGCGTCGACGCCGCGCGCAGGGTCGGGCTGACCGACGCGCTGTGCGACGCCGTCGGCGTGCCGGCCGTGGGCGAGGCGCTGGAGAACATCTACGCCGAACGCTCCTCGGCCTACGTCGGCTGGCCGGTCGCCCGCTGGGCGGCCGCGCTGCGCCCGGACCCGCTGAAGGCCCTGCGGCTCACCGACCTGCGGGAGGACATCAGGAACCTGGCCGACGGGGCGGTGAGCGCGCAGCCGGCCGAGGTCGACAACGCCGTCCAGGCGCTGGCCGACGGGCTGACCGGCGGCATGCGCCCGGCCTGGCGGGCCGCGGTGCAGCACGCGGCCAAGTCGCGCGCCGCCCAGCTGCCCCAGGCGCTGGCCGAGGAGCTGGAGGAGGTCGCGCCGCGGCTGGACCGGGTGCCCGGATGGTGGCGGGTGCTGCAGCTTTGGCAGTACCTGCTGGTCGTGGCCTTCGTCCTGGGCCTCGGCTGGCTGGTGGCGGGGCTGTTGCCGCTGGGCGACCTGCCGGGAGGCGTCGGCGACCCGGCGACGCTGCCGTGGGTCGGGGTGGCGCTCGCCTCGGTGCTGGGGCTGGGGTGGCTGTCGGCCGTGGCGGCGCGCAACTTCGTGGTGCTCGGGGCGTCGCGGGAACGCGAACGGCTGGAGCTGGAGATGCGGCGGCGGGTCGGGGCCGTCGCGGAGAGCATGGTGGTCGAGCCGGTGGAGCGTGAGCTGGCGCGGCACGCGGAGTTCACCGAGGCTTTGCGGACGCTGGGCCGTTAGGGTCTCGCGTCGGGTCGTTCGTCCACAGGGCGCCGCCTGCTCAGCCGGTCGTCCACAGAACGCGGTTCAGCGGCTTGCGGCCGGTGGCCCGTACGGCACCGTGTGGCTCGCGGCGGGCAGCCCGCCCGCCACACGGGAGGAACGATGAACGACATCTACGTCACGATCACCGGCAACGTCGCAGCCGAGCCACGCCAGCACACCTTCGACGACGGATCGCGGGTCACCTCTTTGCGCGTGGCGTCCCGGCACCGCTACTTCGACAGGAAGAACCAGGCGTGGGCCGACGGCGACACGGTCTACTTCGCGGTGCGCTGCTGGCGCGGCCTCGGCGACAACGTCGCGCAGTCCGTCAAGGTCGGGCACCCGGTCATCGTCTCGGGCAGGCTGCGGATCAGGGAGTTCGGGCCGGAGGACGATCGCCGGTTCATGCCCGAGATCGAGGCGTCGGCCGTCGGTCACGACCTTCGCTGGGGGCTCGGGGCGTTCTCCAAGCCGGAGCGTTCGGGGACCGCGGGGCCGATGAGCAGGGAGGACCGGGAGCGCCTGGACCAGGACACCGAAGACTGGGCCATGGGCGCGGCAGGGCGTTACAGCAGGCCGGGCATCCAGAAGGCGCAGGCCGAGGTCGCCGGGGAGGGCTCGGATGACGCCTCGGGGTCCGAGGACGACGACGCTCCGTGGCCGGTGGAGGCGAAGGCCGCTTAGCGTCTGCGGGCTGGTTGGTGGTGTGCTCGCTGCCGGCGGTCGTATGGCCAGGGCCGCTTAGTGTCCTGGCCAAGGCCGTCTGGCGTGCGCGGGCTGGTTGGCGATGTGCGCGCTGCTGGTGGTCGTTTGGCCAAGGCCGTCTGGCGTGCGCGGGCCGGACTGTGCCGAGGGGCCGGCGAGGCCTCTCGACACCGCCACGGTCATAGCGGTGGGTTGCGCCTTGAGCACCCGCGGAGACGCCGAGGAGGACCAGACAGGTCGAGGAGGACCAGACAGGGAGGGCAGGCCGGCACGCGGGGCCATGGGGAGGGGAGGGGGAGGGGAGGGGGCATCGGTCGAGATGGCCGGAGATCAGCTTGTCGGCCGACGGCATGGTCCTTGCCTGATGGCGTGAGCACCTGTCAGGTCCAGGTCACGCCCCGCACCATGGCTGCTCCTTTCCTGCACGGCCCGCTCGCGGAGTGAGCGGCACCACTGAAGGGCCACAGATCGAATTGTGGCCACGGTGCCAAAGGTAGCGGTTCCCGTCGCGCGACGCACACTCCGCAACTATTGTGTTACACATCGTTAGGTTGAGAGGAG
This sequence comes from Thermoactinospora rubra, assembly GCF_002093975.1. Taxonomy (GTDB): domain Bacteria; phylum Actinomycetota; class Actinomycetes; order Streptosporangiales; family Streptosporangiaceae; genus Nonomuraea; species Nonomuraea rubra_A. The sequence continues at coordinate 55,920 of NZ_MSZZ01000053.1, read as the reverse complement.
ACGAGATGGCGGCGTCCAGTCACACCTCGGTCAAGCCTCGCGACGGTGTGTCAGCTCTCGCCGGTCGTTGGCCGTTGCTCGGCCAGCGTCAAGCCCTCGTCGTCTACCTCTGCGGGATCGTCGCGCTGGATCTCGTGGCGATCGCGGTGTTCGCCGCGCTCAACGACTTCCGCTGGTCCCACCTGGCGACCTTCGCCGCGCTGATGGCGTGCGGCGCGGTGTGCATCGAGGCGACGCGGCGGCTGGGCATGCCGGCGGGCGTCTCACGCGACCTCCTCTCGGCGTGGTGGCTGCCGGTCGCTCTGCTGCTGCCGCCGCTCTACGCCCTCTTCTCGCCGATCGTGTTGCAGGTACTCCTCCAGTGGAGGGTCCGCGCGACGGTGCTCTACCGCCGGGTCTTCAGCTCGGCGGCGATCGGCCTGGCGGGGTGCGCCGCGTCCACGGCCTTCCACGCCGTGGTTCCCGACGTCTCGGCGCTCTGGCGCGGCTCGGGCTCGACCATCGTGCTGGCGATCGGGTGCGCGGTGCTGTTCACGGTGCTCAACACCGGGTTGATCGCGGTCGCCGCGCACACCGCCGACCCCGACACGCGCTGGAGGGAGGTGCTGTGGGACCGGGAGAGCGTCATGCTCGACGTGGTGGAGCTGTGCCTCGGCGTCGTGGTGGCGATCGCGTGCGGCATCAACCTCGCCCTGCTGGTGCTCACCCTGCCTCCGGTCGTGTTGCTGCAGCGCAGCCTGCTCCACGCGCAGCTTCAGGCCGCCGCGCGCACCGATCCCAAGACCGGCCTGCTCAACGCCGCGGCGTGGCAGCGCGAGGCCGACACCGAGATCGTGCGCGCCCGCCGTACCGGAGAGACTCTCGCCCTGCTGATCATCGACATCGACCACTTCAAGCGGGTCAACGACACGCATGGCCACCTCGTCGGCGACCAGGTCCTCGCGGGAGTGGCGGCGACGCTGCGCTCGCAGTTGCGTGACTACGACGTCGTGGGGCGTTTCGGCGGCGAGGAGTTCGTCGTGTTGCTGCCGGGCGCCGACGTGGCCGAGGCTCGCAGGGTCGCCGAACGCCTGCGCACCCGGGTCGGCCGCATGGCCATCCCGATCGACGACGCCCTGATCACCGTCACGATCTCCGCGGGCGTGGCGGTCATGAGCCTGCACGGCGACGACCTCATCGAACTGCTCGCGGCGGCCGACCTCGCGCTCTACCGGGCCAAGGAACTGGGCCGGGACCGCATCTGCCTGCCCGCCCCACCGCGCCGCCCGCGCACCCTCGAACCTCCGTCGGAGGAGCCGAAGGCCTGACCTTCTCGGGGCTTGCTGGAGGCGTGCCTTTTCGAGGAGCGCCGAAGGAACGCTTTTGGGGTGTACTGCGGGCTTTGAGGTGTACTGCGGGCGGCTTTCCGCCGCTGATCGCTCAAGGCGGTTCCCGCCCGTCCGCGCCTGGTGTTAACACCTGTTCGCCCGGGGTTCCGGGTCGTGTGCCGTGGTGTGCGGCGATGTCCTGCTCGGCGCCGAGGTGCGGGCGCACCCGCATGGCGCGGTGCTGGTGGATCGTCGGTTCCCGCCTCCTCGCTCCCGCTTCCTCACTCTCGGCGCAGTGTCGGGCGCCCGATCACGAGGGGGCATGTCCACGCGGGGCAGGTCGGCATAGCCAGGTACGGCAGGCGGCTGGCAGCGGGCGACAAGAGAAGTGGCGAGAAGGGGAGCGGGCGAGAAAGGAGATGCGGCAAGTGAGCGAGGGCGAAGGGAACCGGTGAACAGAAAAGGGACCGTGCGGAGAAGCAGGGGGATAGGGGTCGAGGGAAGTGAGGGGATCGGTGCGAGGGAGCGGGAGGGAACCGATGTGAGGGGAGAGGATCATGTGAGGGAAGAGGATCAAGGGGGTGGTGAGGCGAGCAGTCGGGTGTTCCGGAGGCCCTAAGCTAGAAGGCATGCCGGAGTACATCTACACGTTGCAGCGCGTGCGCAAAGCGCATGGCGACAAGGTTGTCCTTGACGACGTCACGCTGTCGTTCCTGCCTGGCGCGAAGATCGGCGTTCTGGGCCCGAACGGCACCGGGAAGTCGACGCTGCTGCGCATGATGGCCGGTCTCGAACAGCCGTCGAACGGCGAGGCGAGGCTGATGCCCGGCTACACCGTGGGCATGCTCCAGCAGGAGCCGCCGCTCAACGAGTCCAAGACCGTGCTCGGCAACGTCCAGGAGGGCGTGGCCGACACGATGGAGAAGCTCGCGCGGTTCAACGAGATCGCCGAGCTGATGGCCACCGACTACAGCGACGAGCTGCTGGAGGAGATGGGCAAGCTCCAGGACATCCTGGACCACCGCAACGCATGGGATCTGGACAGCCAGCTGGAGCAGGCGATGGACGCGCTGCGCTGCCCGCCGCCCGACGCCGACGTGACCAAGCTGTCCGGTGGTGAGCGCCGCCGCGTGGCGCTGTGCAAGCTGCTGCTGGAGCAGCCCGACCTGCTGCTGCTCGACGAGCCGACCAACCACCTCGACGCCGAGAGCGTGCAGTGGCTGGAGCAGCACCTGGAGAAGTACCCCGGCACCGTCCTGGCCGTCACCCACGACCGTTACTTCCTCGACAACGTCGCCACCTGGATCCTCGAGCTCGACCGCGGCCGCTGCTACCCCTATGAGGGCAACTACTCCACCTACCTGGAGAAGAAGGCCGCCCGGCTCAAGGTCGAGGGCCAGAAGGACGCCAAGCGCAAGAAGCGGCTGGAGGAGGAGCTGGAGTGGGTCCGCTCCAACCCGAAGGCCCGCCAGACCAAGAGCAAGGCCCGCCTCCAGCGCTACGAGGAGATGGCGGCCGAGGCGGACAAGTACCGCAAGCTCGACTTCGACGAGATCCAGATCCCGCCGGGCCCGCGCCTGGGCACCACGGTGATCAAGGCCGAGAACCTCACCAAGGGCTTCGGCGACCGCCTGCTGATCGAGAACCTCAGCTTCGACCTGCCGCGTAACGGCATCGTCGGCATCATCGGCCCCAACGGCGTCGGCAAGACCACGCTGTTCCGCATGATCACCGGCAGCGAGACGCCCGACAGCGGGTCGATCACCATCGGCGAGACCGTGCAGATCTCCTACGTCGACCAGACCCGCGCGGGCATCGACCCCAACAAGAACGTCTGGGAGGTCGTCTCCGACGGGCTCGACCACATCAAGGTCGGCAACGTGGAGATGCCGTCCAGGGCCTACATCGCCGCGTTCGGCTTCAAGGGCCCCGACCAGCAGAAGAAGGCGGGCGTCCTGTCCGGCGGCGAGCGCAACCGCCTCAACCTGGCGCTCACGCTCAAGCAGGGCGGCAACGTGCTGCTGCTCGACGAGCCGACCAACGACCTGGACACCGAGACCCTGTCGAGCCTGGAGAACGCGCTGCTCGACTTCCCGGGCTGCGCGGTCATCACCTCGCACGACCGGTGGTTCCTCGACCGCATCGCCACGCACATCCTGGCGTGGGAGGAAGGGTCGAGCTGGTTCTGGTTCGAGGGCAACTTCGCCGACTACGAGAAGAACAAGATCGAGCGGCTCGGCGTCGAGGCGGCCCGGCCGCACCGGGTGACGTACCGCAAGCTGACCCGCGACTGACGCGACGGGGTGAAAGGCCGGTTTCCAGCCCGGCCTTTCACCCCGTTTCCGTCCGAGCTTCCCGCCCTGTCCCGGTCGCTCTTCAGCGCTGTCGTCATCCGTTCGGGTTGCTCACGGGGACCTGCCACGAGGTACGGCCGAGCGGGCGGGTAGCGTGACGGCGTGGTTGAACGATCCCTCAAGCAGCGCCACGTCTTCCCCCGAATGGTGCGTTTCGCCGACATCGACTCCCTCGGCCACGTGAACAACGTGCGCTTCCTCGACTACCTCGAGGACTCCCGGACGGGCCTGCTCCACATCGACCCGCAGCGCGAGGGCGGCAGGCCGTTCCAGGGCCTCGTGGTCGCCAGGCACGAGATCGACTACAGGCGCCCGCTGACGTTCCGCCCCGATCCCGTGAGGGTCGAGACGTGGGTGAGCGAGATCAGGCCCGTCCGTTTCACGCTGGAGTACGAGGTCCGCGACGACGAGGACGTGTTCGTGCGAGCCCGCTCGGTCCTGGTGTCCTACGACGTGGAGCGGCAGGCTCCCAGGCGGCTGACCGGGGAGGAGATCGCCTACCTCGAGCGCTACCACGTCACGTGAAGCGCCCGGCCCTCGAGGCGGATCCGGGCGCGACGGTCAGGAGACGATCACGAGGCCTGCAGCCAGGTCGCCGTGTCGGGCGGCAGCCGGTCGCCGTCGACCGGTCCGCTGGCCATCAGCACCCGCTCGTACGGCGGGAGCCGTACCTCGTCCATGCCGCAGTTGATCGCGCAGATCAGCGGCCCGCGGGTAAAGAAAAGCGCACCCTCGGGGGAATCCAGCCACTCCAAGGTATAAGGAAGTGATTTCAGCAGCTCACGGCCGCAGGCCAGGGCCCGGCGGTAGAACTCGAGGGTCGAGTCGGGATCCCCGCTCTGGCGCTCGGCGCTCAGCTCGGCGAAGACCTTCGGCTGCGGCAGCCAGGGGCGCACCCCGTCGGGGGAGAAGCCGAGGGACGCGCCGGTCGAGGTCCACGGCAGCGGGACGCGGCAGCCGTCGCGGCCGGGCAGCCTGCCCTTGGACTGGAAGAAGACGGGGTCCTGCCGCGCATGGTCGGGGATGTCCTTGACCTCGGGAAGGCCGAGTTCCTCCCCCTGGTACAGGTACGCCGACCCCGGCAGGGCCAGCATCGTCAGCAGCGCGGCCTTGGCCCGGGACAGCCCGGTCCCGGGGTCGGCGGTCTCGTAGCGGGTGCGGTGCCGTACGACGTCGTGGTTGGACAGCACCCACGTGGCGAAGGGCACCGTGGCCAGCGTGTCCGCGATCACCTTGCGGAAGGCCTCGGCCGACCAGGGGGCCTGCAGCCAGGCGAAGTTGAAGCTCTGGTGCAGCTCGTCGGGACGGACGTAGCGGGCCAGGTCCTCGGCGCTGTCGGTCCACACCTCGCCGACCGCCATGCGCTCGCCGGGGTAGGACTCCAGGACCTTGCGCCACTGCCGGTAGACCTCGTGCACCTCCGGCTGCCCCCAGATGGGGGAGCGGGACATGAACGACTGGTCCTCCACGTCCGGCAGGTCCTCGGCCTTGTACAGGCCCATCGCCACGTCGATGCGGAAGCCGTCGACGCCGCGGTCCAGCCAGAAGCGCAGGATGTCGAGGAACTCCTCGTGGATTACGGGGTTGCGCCAGTTGAAGTCGGGCTGGCCGGGCGCGAACAGGTGCAGGTACCACTGCCCGTCGGCCACCCGCGTCCAGGCTGGGCCGCCGAAGGTGGACTGCCAGTTGTTGGGCGGCAGCCCGCCCTCGGAGTCGCGGAAGATGTAGCGGTCCCTGCCGACGCCGCGCAGCGCCTCCTGGAACCACGGATGGGCCGAGGAGCTGTGGTTGGGCACGATGTCGACGATCACCTTCAGCCCGAGCTCGTGCGCGTCGGCGACCAGCGCCTCGAAGTCCGCCAGCGTGCCGAACAGCGGGTCGACGCCGCGGTAGTCGGCCACGTCGTACCCGCCGTCGGCCATGGGGGAGGGGTAGAACGGGGTCAGCCAGATCGCGTCCACGCCGAGCCGCGACAGGTACGGCAGGCGCTCGCGGATCCCCGCCAGATCGCCGACGCCGTCACCCGAGGCGTCGGCGAAGCTGCGGACATAGATCTCGTAGACGACGGCGTCACGCCACCAGGGGAAGCTCATCCAGGTGAATTGACCAAGCTGTGGGCGGCGTAAACCAAGTAGTCCCAAAGCCGGGTTCGCAGGTCTTCTGGCAGGCCGAGCGATTCGACCGCGTCGTGCATGTGCTTGAGCCATGCGTCGCGCTCGGCGCCGCCGATGACGAAGGGGGCGTGCCGCATGCGCAGGCGGGGGTGCCCGCGCTGCCGGCTGTAGGTGGTGGGGCCGCCCCAGTACTGGATGAGGAACAGGCGCAGCCGCTCCTCCGCCCCGGTGAGGTCCTCCTCCGGATACAGCGGGCGCAGCAGCGGGTCCTCGGCGACGCCCTCGTAGAAGCGGCTGACGAGGCGCTTGAAGGTCTCCTCGCCGCCGACGGCGTCGTAGAAGGTCGGCTCACTCACGTTGGATTCCAATGACTAGGCGGCGAGGGGTATTCCCGCGGAGTCCAGTGCCAGCTTGACCCGCAGGCGGAGCTCGCGGGCCACGTCGGCCTGCCGCGCGGGGAGGGTCTTGGCGGTGATGCGGAACACCATCGAGCTGTCGGACAGCTGCTCCACGCCGAACACGTCCGGCCGGTCCACGATGACGCTCTCGCGGAAGTCGGGGTCCTCCCACAGCTCGTCGGCGACCTTGTTGAGCAGGTCGCGCACGGCCGCGATGTCGGCGGTGTAGGCGACGGGGACGTCGAGGTAGGCGCGCGACCAGCCCTGGGACTCGTTGCCGACGCGGGTGATGGTGCCGTTGCGGACGTACCAGACCCGGCCGTCGGCGTCGCGTAGGCGGGTGATGCGCAGGGTGACGGCCTCCACCGTGCCGACCGCCGTGCCCACGTCGACGACGTCGCCCACGCCGTACTGGTCCTCCAGGAGCATGAACATGCCGGCGATGAAGTCCTTGACGAGCTCCTGGGCGCCGAAGCCGAGGGCGACGCCGACGATGCCGACGCTGGTGAGCAGCGGGGCGATCGGGATGGTGAGGCGGTCGAGCACGGTCAGTATGGCGGTGCCGAGGACGACGATGGAGGCCACGTGCTTCAGGACCGAGCCCATGGTCTCGGCGCGCTGCTTGCGCCGTTCGTGGAGCAGGGCGTCGATGCCGTCGGTGACCGCGTTGCCCTTGCGCCAGCGGGCGGCGATGGGCGTGCCGTGCGCGGCCCTGTTGACCACCCGCGTGATGACGCGGTGGACGATGTTGCGTACGGCGTAGGCGATGACGAGGATCACCACGACGGTGATCACAGTGGCGATCAGCGGCGCCCAGGCGGCGTTCGGCAGGAAGGCGGTGAAGCCGGAGCAGATCCAGTCGTTCCCACAGGTCTGCGCCATCCCGGTGACGGTTTCGCCCAGGTCGAGCGGGTCTCCGCTGGGCGACGGGGACGGTGATGGAGTCGTAGGAACGAGCACGAGGGGAATCCTCCTCCGGAAGCGGTTCGGTCGGCAGTTTCGATGCGCTTTGGACCCATCCATACTGCCGACCGAACCGGCCGTCGTCACATCACGCCGGGGAAGACGGGACGCGGGGGCTCTGGGCCGCGGAGGGAGAGTCCTCGCGCTCCGGTGACGTACGGCTCGGCCGGGACACACACCCGGAAGCATGTCCCGGGCCGTTTCCGGTCGGGATCCTCGCGGACCCCAGCTCTGTGAAGTTGTGGCTTGGCGGGAGCCGGCGAAGTGACCAGAACCACAAGGGTCTCCGCACCTAAGGTCACCCCGCCGGCTCCCCGACGCCGCCGTGGGCGCGGCGACCGGGGCGGCTGCGCTCCGTCCCGGTCACCGCTCGATCACTCCCCCACCGCGGCCAGCACTCGGGCGACCTTCGTCGCCGCGCCCGCCGGATCGTCGGCTTGATGCAGCCGCTCGCCCCAGGACCACCAGTACCACCAGTCCGCCACGTCGGGGACCGAAAGCGGCTGGCAGGTGACGCTCTCGGACAGACTGGTCGCATTCGGATTGATCACTCGGACGAACAGGCGCCCCGACTGAGATCTGACCACCCGGGCGAGCAGTCCGCGGGCACCGAGCTCTGACACCAGACGCTCTAGGTGTCCGAGGTTGTCGTCCCCCACCTCGTTCCTCCTTGCCTCGTTGGTCGGTGGGCCCAAGATGACTCAAGAAAGGCCGTCACGCAACGAGGTCATGCTGCTCACGGGGAGTCCCCTTCTCCATCGTGGGTTGTAAGAAACAGTCCACGGGAGGACGATCCTTAACCGTAGGCTTCAAGCCGACGTTTTCAAGCAGTCAGTGATGGCTCATAGTGTTAAATAGGCGCAGTGCAACACCATGATTACCGACCGTTATTGATCTCGGGCGTTGTGGACGTGCGTGAGAGGGACCGGTGATGTCCGGAAGGCAGCACAGGGAGACGGAGATCGCGCGACGGATCCGCGCCAAGGGTCTTGCGGCCGGTCGCACCTCCGCGCAGATCGCCGAGGAGATCTTCGACACGTGCAACGGGCAGTTCGGCACGACGAAGATCAAGGCGCATCGGCTCGCGTACGGCATCGCGCTGGCCGACGTCATCGAGCAGGTCCGCGCGTTGTTCGAGCGCGATGGCAAGCCGGCCCCCGGCATCGGGGAGACGCTGCTGTCGGCCTACGAGAGCGGGCTGAAGCGGCCGGGGCCGGAGTATCTGCACTACCTGGCGACGGTGTATCGGGTCGAGCCGTTCGCGCTGGGCTACGAGGGGCCGTGCATCTGCGGCCACGGGCACCGCATGCCCGGCGTGGTCCGCACCGACATGCCCGAGCAGCCGCCGCCCACCGACGCCCCCATGACGATCACCCCCGTGCTCGGGATCGTCCACGAGGACACCGAGGAGGAGGAGAACGTCCTGCGCCGCACCTTGTTACAGCTGCTGGCCAACAATCCCGCGGCCCGGCTGGACGACCAGGTGCTCGCCGCGGCCGAGGGCATCCGGCGCAGGACCGACGAGACGATCGTGTCGGCCACGGTTTCGCCCGCGATGCTGGACCAGTGGGAGGAGGCCACGCTCGGTTTCGGCCAGCAGTACACCACCACGCCGCCGCTGCGGCTGCTGTGCGACGTGCTGCTGGAGCTGAGCGCGGTCCGCAGCGCCATGACCAAGCGCCAGCCGGTGGACCTGGCCGAACGGCTGTGCCGCCTGTCCGCGCAGCTGTCCGGGCTGAGCGGGATGATCATGATCAATCTGGGCGACCACCGCCAGGCCCGGGCGTTCTTCCGCACCGGCCGCCTGGCCGCCGACGAGACCGGCGACCGGGCGCTGCGGGCGTGGATCACCGCGCGCGAGGCCCTCGTCCCGCTGTACTTCGGCGACGCCCGCGAGGCGCTCAACCTGGCCAAGAAGAGCAGCAGCCTGGCCGGGCAGGTCTCCTGCGCCGCGCAGGCCATGGCGCCGGTCGTGGAGGCCAGGGCGCTGGCCATGCTCGCTGGGCCGGAGAGCAAGAAGGAGGTCATCGACCAGGCCAAGCGGGCGCTGGCCCGGGCCAGGCAGGCCTTCTCCAACATGAAGCCGAACGAGCAGAACGACGTGGCCTTCGGCTACACCGAGCGGCAGCTGTACTTCTACCAGGGCGACGTCCTCACCAAGCTCGGCCAGACGATCGAGGCCGACGCGGTGCTGGAGCAGGCGCTCGCCAAGTACCAGGACCACATCCTCGACCAGACGCACATCCGGCTCGACCGCGCCCAGTGCCGCCTCATCGAAGGGGATGTCGACGAGGCCCTCAGGGTCGGCGTCGACGCGCTCAGGCAGCTGACGCCCGAGTACATGACGGGCTTCATCATGAAGCCCATCCTCGAGTTCGAGCGCCAGGTGGTCCGGGCGGGCCACGGCGACCATCCGATGCTCGAGGAGTACCGGTCGCTGGTGAGGCAAGGACAACGACAAGGAGGTGATGGATGAAGATCAGACGGTATCGCTGGTCCGACCTCGACACGATTGTGGCCCTGCACCAGGTGTGCCTGGCCGAGGTCGGGCTCTTCCCCGGCGACGGCGTCTACTACGACGACGACTTCCCCCGCATCCACGAGGTCTACCTGGCGTCGGGCGGTGACTTCCTGGTGGGCGAGGCCGGGGGTCGCGTGATGGCGATGGGCGGGCTCAAGCCCGTGGAGCCGGGAGTCGCCGAGGTGTGCCGGTTGCGGGTGCATCCGGAGTTCCAGGGGCGGGGGTACGGCGCCGCCATGCTGAGGGCGCTGGAAACGCGCGCCGTGGAGCTGGGGTTCCACAGCATCCGCGGGGACACCACCCTCAACCAGGGGGCCGCCTTGACGCTGTACGCGCGTCATGGCTGGCGTGAGACCGCGCGACGCCGGGTCGGTGACCTCGTCGTGGTCTACGGGGAGAAGCGGCTGCTGGAGCAGCCTGTGCGTAACTGAGGGCCTTCCGCATGGCCGGGCGCCGCCCGCCGTGCCCGCGTGCCCGTCGTCGCGCCGCCTGAGCACCTCGCCGGTGCGGGCCTGGGGAGCCCGGAGGTGCCGGGATGGCGTCACCACCTTTTTCTTTCCGCCCTTCCGGCGGCGTGCCGTCCTGCCTTCGCTTCGCCTGCCTTCTTTTTGCCTGCGTTCACGTGCGCCTCGTCGGCGAGGATGTGCGGACGGGTGGCCGGGGGAGACGGGTGGCCGGGGGATTTGTAGCGTTTGGCCGGTTCGCGGGAGCGGCCGGTGAGGTGATAGCGAACCTCTGAGGTACGGTCTTCACTCTGAGTGGTACAGGATCCTCTCCGCCGGACTGACCGTGCCCCCGCGGATGCGAAAAGTAGTGCCATGCTTCCGCCATGGCAGTCGTGCCCGCTCCCAGACCCCTCACGGGAGCCGTGCTTCTGTTGTTCGTCAGCGCCGCCTGGGGGTCGGCCTTCCCGCTGATGGACGATCTGATCTCGCGCTTGGCGGTCCAGGACGTGCTGGCCACGCGGTACTCTCTCGCCGCGCTGACCCTGTTCCTGATCCGCCCGAGCTGCCTGCGGGGGCTTTCGCGTGCGACCTGGGGTCAGGCCGCGCTCCTGGGGCTCATGTTCGGCGTCGGCCAGTTCTCCCAGGCGTGGGGGCTGCATGGCCTGACCTCGTCGGTGTCCGGTTTCGCGGTCGGCTGCGGCGTGGTCATCACGCCCGTGCTCGGCCTGCTGGTGTTCAAGACGCCCGTGCCGTGGCGGATCTGGGTGGGCGTCGCGCTCGCCCTCGGGGGGATGACCACCTTCACCCTGCTCGGCGGCGAGCACGGCAAGCTGTCGTATCTCGCGCTCGCGGCGACGCTCGGCGCGGCGGTGCTGTACTCGATCCACACTCTGGCGCTCGGGCACATGTCCAGGAAGCGGCGGACGTTCGACGCGTACGCCGTGACGGTCATCCAGCTCGGCGTGATCGGTCTGCTCACGGGGGTGGCGGCCGCGCCCGGCGGGCTGGAGCTGCCGGAGCGGCCCATGGACTGGCTGATCATGGCGCACCTGGCCGTGGTCTCGTGCGCGCTGGGCTTCCTGGCCCGCTCCTACGGGCAGAAGCACGTCCCCGCGGTGCCCAGCTCGATCATGATGTCGTCCCAGCCGCTGTGGGTGGCCGCCATCGCGGTCCTCGGCTTCGGCGAGGCCGCGGACTGGCAGCTGCTCGTGGGCGGGGGCCTGACCGTCGCCGCGATGCTGCTGGCCGTGCCGGCCGCCGCGAGCCGTCCGCGTCGCAAGCCCAGGGACCGCGAGCTGCTGGAGATCTCCCGCCGCGCCTCCCGCGTGCTCGGCCAGCTACGGCACAGGCCCGCGGAGACGGTGCGGTTCGAGGGCGGCCCCATGCTGATCCTGACGCTCTCCGCGTGCGAGAACACCGACGGCTGCCCCTGGCGGACGATGGCGGCCAAGGGCACCGACGAGCCCAACCTGGACCGGCTCATCGCCCGTGCGGCGCTCCTGGCGCGCGCCCACGCCTCCCACGGGTGCTGCGAGCCCGTCATCCTGTCGGGCCGCTGCCTCTGCTCGCTCATGGAGGAGGCGGAACGGCGGAATTCGGAAGCGGCGTCGTGGTTTCGGACGGACTGAGGAGCGTAAATCGGTTCCTTACCTTTTCGGGTATTTCCTGAGAAGTATCTGACTTATCTTGCATAAGTCTTGCTAATCGCTGGAACGTCCGAATAATTGAGGTCCCGACTCGAGGGGAGTGCAGGGATGAAGAGGATCGTCGTCCGCAAGCCTGGAACCGCGAAGCTCACGGGGGCCTCCAGCGTCATCCACAAGGGGTGACCGGCTCTCATCGTTGGGTTCAGGGTGCACCGCCTGCTCGATGGGACTCCGTGCGGCTGCTGCTGCCGCCGGTGGACGCGCATCGACGCATCCGCGGGCCGTACACCGTGGCGGCCGCAGCGCTGCACTTCCTGATTCCCGCCGCTTTGGAACGTTCCCCGGAGCTGGTGGAGGCCCACGAAACCGAAATTCGCGCGGCGGCGCCCGGCCTGCTGGACCGGGCGCCGCCCGGCCGGTCCTTCCTGTCGGACGAGGAGCGCATCCTCGTCCCCGCGCCGCGGCGCACCCTCCGGCTGGCCAACGGGCTGACGGAGTTCATCGCCGGTACGGCGGAGCCCGGCCGCGTGCTCGCCGTCTGCAACGCCGCCCACGCCGACCACACCGACATCGAGCTGTTACAGGTGATGACGCGGCGCCTGCCGCCCGAGCGGCTGGCCGTGTGGGTGTGGACCGAGGGCCCGCAGCCGCCGCCCGACCGGCGCGACGCCGGCGAGCTGTGGGCGATCGTCGACCGCTGCACCCAGGAGGGCTTCCTCCACGCCGTCGTGGAGCTGGGCGAGCGCGGCCTGGCCGGCACCGAGCCGGGCAGCCGGCTGTGGTGGAACTTCGCCCAGCGGACGGCCACCGCCCTGGGCGGGCTGGGCCGCCGCGCCGAGGCGGCGGAGCTGTGGGAGAGCGTGCGCAGGGCCAGCCAGGTCCCCGCCGTGCATGCCGCGAGCGCGTACGGCCTGGCCATGCTGGACGCCCGCGATCCCGACCCGGCCGCCCGCGACCTGGGACGCGCCCGCGGCTGGCTCAACCAGGCGATCGCCATCTCGACCCTGCTGCCCGACCCCGGCGAGCGGGCCTTCAAGCTGGGCTTCGACCGCAACGCGCTGGCCCTGGTGGAGTTCCGCCTCGGCAGGCTGCGCGAGGCGCTGGCGCTCGTCGAGTCGGCCATCGAGCTGGCCCGCGAGCTCGGCGACCGGCATCCGGTGCACCGGATGGTGCTGCTGGTCAACCGCGCCCAGCTGCTCGCCGCGCTGGGGCACGCCAAGGAGGCGCTGGAGGACTACGGCGCGGCCGTCGCCCTGGATCCCGGCTTTCCCGACACCTACCTCGACCGGGGCAACCTCTGCTACCGGCTGGGCCGCTACGAGGAGGCGCTGGCCGACTACGAGACCGCCATACGGCTGAGCCCGCCGCTGCCCGAGGCGTACTACAACCGGGCCCAGGCACGCCTCGCGCTCGGGGAGACCGCGGCGGCGCTGGCGGACCTGGGGCGGGTGATCGAGCTGGACCCCGAGTACGTCGACGCCTACGTCAACCGCGCCGGGCTGCTCGCCGGGCTGGAACGGGACGAGGAGGCCAGGAGGGACGTCGAGGCGGGCCTCGCGCTCGCGCCGGCCAACCCGCACCTGCTGGCCGTGCTCGGGCAGCTGGAGACGGCCGCCGGGCGGTTCGCCGCGGCCAGGGAGGCGTTCGACCGGGCCATCGCGGCGGCGCCCGAGCTGGCCGCCGCCTGGGCGAACCGGGGGATCCTGCGGTATGAGGCCGGGGACCCGGAGGGGGCGGTGGCGGACCTGTCGCGGGCGATCGAGCTGGAGCCGCAGCCCGACCTGCACGCCAACCGGGCCGTCGCCCTGCGCGCGCTGGGCCGCGAGGCCGAGGCGGAGGCCGACGAGCGGCTGGCGGGAGGCCCGGGCTAGCGCCGCCCGGCGTCGGCGGGGGCGACGGTGGAGGCCCGTGCCGGGCGCGCCGGACGGTGGTGGCCCGTGCCGGGCGCGCCGGACGAAGACGGCCGGTGCCTGCCCGCGTCGGACAGGATGGTGGCCATGGGCATGCGGGCGGGGCCGGCGGCGGTCGTCTCGGGGGTCGTCGGGGTGGCGTGGTGGCTGGCCAGCCGGCTGGCCTGGGCGGCGGTCGGCTGCGGCGACTGGGGGTGCCTGCCGTACACGCTGGGCCTGCAGCTCGTGCTCGCCCTGGCGACGCTGGCCGGCGCCGCTGCCCTCCTCAACAGCCTGGAGATACGCCCCGGCGGGCGGACGGCGCTGGTCGCGGCGAGCGTCCTCGTGGCGCTCTGGGTCGCCGCCAAGGCGCTGCCGTGGTGGCCGCCCTACCGGGTCGCCGGGCTGCTGGCCACCTGCGGGAGCTTCGCGGCGGCCGGAGCCGTGGGGGCGTTCGTGACCGACGCGCGCGTGCACCCGTGGTGGCGCTTCCTGCTGCTGGCGGCGGTGCTCGCCGTACCGGCCGCCGGGTTCATGGTCCAGGCGGGCAACGCCTGGACGTGATCCGGCGCTAGGCGTGGCTTCCGGCGGTCACCTCGCCCAGGGTCAGGCTCGGCGTGCCGGTCTGCAGGATCTCGCCGATCCGCACCACCTGCTCCTCCAGCCGGCGAGCTGCCGCCTGCCGAGCGGCACCAGGGCCTCCACGGTGACGTCGAGCCTGCGTCCGGATCGGCGCTGGTGCCACAGCCCGGCCACGACGCCGTCCACCACGAGCGTCTGGTAGTTGCGGCCCAGCACCCGCTCGGCGGCCCGGCCGGGGTGCAGCAGCTCCTTGGGCTGGTTGCCGACCACGTAGGCGTAGGTGTCGAAGTACGGCAGGAGCCGCACGCCCCGGGGCGGCTCGGCGGGCGCTTCGGTGTCGCCCTTGGCCACGTAGGCCCGCCTGCCCTCCACCTCGACCTCCTCCAGGTCCAGGCGGCCGAACACCTCCCCGGCCCAGGACTTGGGGGCGTTGAGCCAGTGCGCGAACTGGCCGGGCGTGGCCGGGCCGTACGCGCGCAGGTAGAGCGGGACGATCGCGGCCAGCGCCTCCTGGGCCGGCATGGCGGTCGCACGCGGGTTGGTGTAGGTGACCTTGCGCCCGCGCTGCGGGCCGAAGCACAGCACGCCGCGGTGCGCGGCCAGGTGGACGGCCTGCCGCCAGCGCGGCCAGAAGGTCTGGAAGGCGGGCATCACCAGGTCCCCGGCCCACGGCCCGGTCCTGGCCACCACCTCGGCGTCGAGCTCGTCGATCGTGAGCTCGCGGTCCAGCAGCGCGTCGCCGGCCGCCGCGACGACCTGCTCGGTCTGCTCGGCGGTCATCGCGACGTCCCCGGGCATCTTGTAGGCGGTCCACGGCACGGCCTGGAGGACTCCCAGCCACATCGGCAGGTCGGCGGCGGGGAGCAGGTGCACGGTGCCGCGCGGGCCGTAGGTCTTGACCAGGCTCCGGTCCCGCCACAGGGCGTCGCGGACCGTCTGCCGGGTCGCGCCGGCCATGCGCAGGGCGACGCCCAGCTCGGCGGCGGACATCACCTGGGCGTGGGTGCCGGCCATGTCGGCGACCACGTCGGCGGGGGACAGGCCGGCGGCGGGCTCGGCGAGGTGGTGACGTGCGAGGCGGCGTGCGCACACCTGGGTCCAGGACAGCTTCATGCGCCCACGCTAGACGCGATCGCGGACGGGTTCTTTCCGCGTTGTCCGGCTTGTCTGTCGCCATGCGGGGGTACGGCGAGAAGCGCCATGCCCTTTTCACCCCATACGGGGTGACAGAAATGCCATCCTGAGCCCCATGAGCTTCGACGAGCTTGCGAGAGACATCCCGCCCGGCGCCACCGCCCAGGCGGCGGGCCTCGTGGTCGGCTACGGCGGCGGCGCCGCCAGGGCGGTCGCCTTCCGCGCCGGCGGCGTCCGGCTCAGGTGCGCCTCGCTGCTCAAGCCCCTGTACGCCTGGGCGGCCGACAGGAACGACACCTGGCAGCACGACGCCGAGCCGGCGGTCGTCGAGTCGTCCAACACGACCACCCTGCGCCTGTGGCTGGGCACCGGGCCCCGCGTCATCCTGTCCCGCCTGGCCGAGCGCACCGGCGTCGCGTGGGCGCCGCCGCCCACCGACCCCGCCTGGTTCGGCTCGGTGGAGGTCAGCGCCGAGGAGGTCACGAGGGCCTACTCGGCCCTGGCGCTGGCGGGCTTCTTCGGCGACCGTGACGCCCTGACGATCCTGCAGTGGATGGTCAGGGCCGGGCAGGACTTCGGGGTCAGGACGGTCTTCCCCGGCAAGGTCGCGGTCAAGTGCGGATGGTTCGGCGGCGCGGACGAGGCGTGCCTGAGAACCCACGCGGTGACCGTCGACCGGCATCCGGACGGCCGGGTGCGGGTCATCTGTGCCATGACGGCGCTGCCGTACCCCGACGAGGAGCAACGCGCCCGCTACCGGGCGGCGGTGGCGGCGGACGAGTCGGTGGAGGCCGAGCACGAGCGGGTCGCCGGGGCGCTGCTGCGGTCGCTGGCCGCCGCGACCTTGGCCGAGCTGGGCGGCGCGAGGGAACCCGGACAGGCGCCCGGGGCCCCCGGCTAGCGGGACGGCGCGGTCCTTCGCGGCGGCCGCCGGGCAGCCGCGAAGGGCGCGTCTTCCTGACGCTTCATCGCCAAACTGGGAATTTGGAACGGTTTACTGAGAATTGCCGGAAAAGCCGCCTAGGGAGGGGGCGATCCGCGGCGGCTACCGCAAATCGTCGAAGTCGCCGTCCTTCACGCCGAGCAGGAACGCCTGCCACTCCGACTCGGTGAAGTAGAGCCTGGGCCCCTCGGGGTCCTTGGAGTCGCGCAGGACGAAGAGCCGGTCCTCCTGCGCCTTGTGAGCGGCGACGTCCCCGGGCGCGGCGAGGACGGCCACCTCGACGCAGTCGCCGCCGTTGCTGCCGCTACGACGGGACTTGCGCCAGCTGAGCTCCTTCATATCTTTTCCTCCGCTTCTGTCAGCAAATGTAGACTCGCGTGAACCGGTAAGGCGAGAGACCGGATCACGTCGTATCGGCGGACGATGGACTCCACGTCCGCCGGCCGGTCGGTGACGTAGCCCTCCCCGGCCGACTCCAGGTACACCAGGTCCGGCTCCCCTGGCACCTTGGCGATGACGAACGCCCCGGTGAGGCCTGGAATGGCGGGGCTGTCTCGCGGGATCACCTGGATGGTGACGTTGGGCAGCTCGGCGCTGGCCAGCAGCGCCCGGACTTGGCCGCGCATGACGGCGGGCGGGCCGACCGGGCGGTAGAGGACCCATTCGTCCAGAACCGCCCAGTACATCGGCGGGTCCTGCCGGTGGAGGATCGCCTGCCGCGTCATGCGGGCCGCGACGGCCTCCTCGGCCTGCTCGGCGGTGGCGCCCGGCTCGTGGCGCAGCACCTCGCGGGCGTAGTCCTCGGTCTGCAGCAGACCGGGGACCAGCAAAGGCTGCCATGTCTGGAGCGTGCGCGCGGTCTGCTCGATCTCCAGCCACGGCCGGAACCACGCGGGGTAGACCGCCTGCCGTACCAGGGGCCACAGACGGGTCAGCTCGCCGCCCGTCTCGAGGACCTGGTCGGCCCGCTCGGCGAAGTCGCGCGACGGGGTCCGCCTGGCCAGCTCCACCGCGCAGACCAGTGACAGAGAGTAGCTGAGCCGTTCGGCCAGCTGCTCCTGGGACAGCCCGGCGCGCAGGCGGTGCTCGCGCAGCTCGGCTCCGAAGAACGCCAGGGGAGAGGAGCTCGGGTCGAGCTCTCGTGCTGGAGGCATGCGGCGCTCCGGTTCTACACGGTTCTACAAACGGGGTGGGCACCCACACAGCTCCGGTGTGGCACCGGTTTCCCTACATAGAGTAGTCACTCAAGTGCACTCTGGTGTCTGGGCAAGGAAAATCCCAGCGACATAGGGACATGTGATGTCAAATGCGAGGTCTATCCACTGAACGGGCGGAGGAGGAGCAGATCCAGCGGCTGGGGCGGGTCCAGGAGCGGCTCGCGGCCAGCGGCATCCGGGCCCTCCTGGTCCGCCGCCTGCGGCTGACGCTCTTCCCGAACCGCTACGACCCGCCTGAACACGGCGGCCCGGTGCTGCTCGCGGGTCAGGTCCAGGTCACCGCGGCGCCCGGGTTCCACGTCGAGGCCGACGACGGCAGCAGCGCCGACTTCCGCGAGGCCGAGGAGACGGCGGCCTACGTCAGCTCCTTGATCACCTCGGCCAGCCCGGGAGGGTCCACGGCGTCCGGCAGCTCGTCCGGGGCGAACCACCCGTAGCCGAGATACGCGGCGGCCTCCTCGTCCGTCAGCTCGCCCGGATCCACCGCCGGGGCGCTGTCGTCGAGCAGCGCCAGGTAGAACGGCTCCTTCTTGACGTATCTCACTCCCAGCCAGCGGAAATCGCGGGCGACCAGCACGTGCCGGTCCCGTACGGCCGAGCCTGGCAGGCCGGTCTCCTCGGTCAGCTCGCGCCTGGCCGCCGCCAATGGCGACTCCCCGGAGTCGATCCCTCCCCCCGGCGGCTCCCACACGTCGTGGCCGCTGACCCAGTCGCGCCAGTGCATGAGCAGGACCCTGCCGTCGCGGTCCAGGCAGACCACTCTGGCGGCCGGACGGTCGCTGGGCGCGCCGCCGCCGTCCGGCGTGCCGGTCAACGACCCTCCTCGTACGCCTCGCCGTGCCCCGCGGGCCCTTCCTCTGCGAGCACGAGCGAGAGCAGGCCGGGGAAGCGGGCCTCGAACTCCTCGCGGCGCAGCCGGTTGAGCCGCCGTGTCCCCTCGTCGCGCTGCTCCAGCAGCCCGACGCCGCGCAGCACGGCGAAGTGGTGGCTGAGCGTCGACTTGGCGACGGACAGGTGGGCGAAGGTGCCGCAGGGGCGGGTCCAGTCGGGCACGGCCGCCAGCTCGCGCACGATCCGGCGGCGGATCGGGTCGGCGAGCGCGTCGAGGGCGGCCTGGAGCGTCACCTCCACCGGTGAGGTGTGGGACGGCCGGCGTGTCCTGTTCGACGACGGTCGAACATCGGTGTAGTGTTCCATCTCGATCGAACATCCTAGCCCGGGAGGCGCGAGATGGACGGACGTATCGGGGTGTGGCATCCCGTGCTGGGCCGCGGCGCGGCGGAGGCGTCGCGGCGCGCGGCGGCCGAGATCGAGCGGCTCGGCTACGGCACCGTGTGGGTCAACGAGGGGCCGGGCAGCCGCGAGCCCCTGACGGCGGCCGCGATCCTGCTGGCCGCCACCAGACGCATCGGGGTGGGCGTCGGGATCGCCAGTATCTGGTCCCGCGACGCCACGGCCACGGCCGCCGCTCAGGCGGCCCTCGGCGAGGCCTTCCCCGGGCGCTTCATCCTCGGCCTCGGCGTGAGCCATCAGGTCCTCGTCGACGCCCGCGGTCACGACTACGGCAGGCCGCTGTCGGCCATGCGCGCCTACCTGGAGGCGATGGACCAGGTCAAGACCGACGTCCCCGAGCCCGCTTACCCCGCGCCGCGGCTGCTGGCGGCGCTGCGGCCCAAGATGCTGGAGCTGGCCCGAGACCGCGCCGACGGGGCGTTTCCTTACTTCGTGCCGCCGGAGCACACATCCTCCGCCCGGCAGGTCCTCGGCGGGGAGAAGCTGCTCGTGGTCGAGCAGGCCGTCGTCGTGGAGCGCGACCCGGACCGGGCGCGCCGCGTCGCCCGCGAGCACACGAGCCGGTATCTCACGCTGCCCAACTACCTGAACAACCTGCGCGCCCTGGGCTTCGGCGACGCCGACTTCGCCGGCGGCGGCAGCGACAGGCTGGTCGACGCGATCGTGGCGTGGGGCGAGGAGGAGACGATCGCCAAGCGGGTGCGCGCCCACCTCGACGCGGGCGCCGACCACGTGGCCGTGCAGCCGCTCGCCTCGGCGCATGAGGAGGTGCTCGGCCAGGTCCGCGCGCTGGCCGGCCCGCTCCTGTCGTCCTGAACCCCGCTCCGGCGTCCGGAAACCGTCCGGAAGCCGCTTGGAAGCCGCCTGAAAGCCGCTTGGAAGCCGCCGGAAAACGCCTCGCCGCCCGGCCGTCCCTCCTGGCAGGCATGCCGCATGCAGATGGACATGCCGGTTGACGTGCCGGTTGAGTTCGTGCGTTTCATCCCCGAGGACGTGGACGACCTGGTGGACTTCCTGACGGGCGAGCCCTGGCCGTACCACTCGGGCCTCCAGCGAGCCGACCAGATCCGCCGCCGCGCCGCGCAGGGGCGTTTACGACGACGCCGACGAGCGCACGTTCTGGCTGCTCGCCGGCGGCGACCGCGCGGGCCTGCTCCGCCTGCAGGACCTCGCCGACGACACGCCGGTGTTCGACCTCCGCGTACGGCAGGCGCACCGCGGCCGGGGGCTGGGCGCGGCGGCGGTGACGTGGCTGACGCGCTACCTGTTCACGGAGTTGCCCGGTATCCGCCGCATCGAGGGCACGACACGGCAGGACAACCACGCCATGCGCGCGGTGTTCCGCCGGTGCGGCTACGCGAAGGAGGCGCATTACCGCCAGGCCTGGCCGGGCCCGGACGGGAAGGTCTACGACTCGGTGGGGTATGCGATCCTGCGCTCGGACTGGCTGGCGGGCACCGTCACCCCGCCCCACTGGGACGACGAGGGCTGAGCGGCTCGGGCGGCCACCCGATGGCCATTCGATGCCCTACTCAATTGGCCGCTCATCGCTTCATCGCTTCATCGCTTCATCGCGCCGTCGGCGATCGCGTCGGCCGCCTCGCCGATCGCCATCCCCACGATCTCCAGGCGGCGCACCAGCTCCCGCTCCTTCATCGCGTTCGCGTCGATCTCCCCCGAGAAGATGCGCGAGATCTCGTACTGGTACATCCGCCGGATCGAGCCTCCGGCCTTCTTGGCCTCCAGCGCGTCCTGGACCACGGCGGAGGGCCGCGAGGCCAGGTCGCGCACCGCGTTCTCCAGCGCGTCGATCCCCACGATCACCTGGTCCAGCATGGGCGAGAAGCGGATCTGGTCCGGCACCCGGTACAGATGCGACTCCCGCACGAAATCCCGCAACGAGTCGAGCACGTCGTCGATGGAACGCGACAGCCGGAACAGGTCCTCCCGGTCGATCGGCGTCACGAGGGCGTCGCGCAGCTCGTCGACCAGGCGGCGGCGTTCCTCGTCGCCCAGGTGCTCGATCGCGCGCATCTGCTCGTGCGCGCCGGTCCGCCCCACCTCGCCGCCGATCATGGCCATGGCCAGCCAGGCGCCCTCCTTGGTGGCCTTGAGCTGGCCGAGAAGGGCCTCGGCGAGCGCGCTGTCCATGCGCCCGCTCAGCAGGTCGCGGATCCGCCGAAGTCGTTTCACCCCCACACCTCCACTATCCCGACCAGCCGCACCAGCAGCGCGCTCGCCCCGGCCAGCACCAGGCTCACCGGGAGCGTCAGCGTCCACGCCGAAACGATCTTGACGGTGGCGTACCAACGAACCCGGCCGGTGCTCTGCGCGATGCCCGCGCCGATGAGCCCGCCCGCGATGGCCTGCGTCATGGACACCGGCGTGCCGGCCGCGGCGCACAGCACGACGGTCAGGCCCGCGCCCAGCTCGGCCGCCACGCCGTGGAGGGGACGCGAGGCGATGACCTCCCGCGAGAGCGTGCGGCCGGCCTTGGGCATGCCGTACAGGGCGCCGACGCCGAACAGGGCGGCGATCAGGCCGGTGAGCCACAGCGGCACGGCCAGCGAGCCCAGCGCGATCATGAAGACGGCCAGCATCTTCTGCGCGTCGTTGGCGGCGTAGGCGGCCGACTGCAGCAGGAACCCGGCGACGTGCCAGCGCCGCAGCTGCCGGGCGGTGGCGAGCCTGACGAGCAGCCGCGCCGCGAGCCAGGACGTCGCCGCCCCGGCGAACGGCGAGGCGATGCCGACCGCCAGCACCAGCAGCACCCAGCCGGGCGAGACCGGCAGCCCCGCGCCGAGCCCCGCGCCGGTGAGGCCGCCCACGAGGGCGAGCGTGAGGCTGGTGGGGCGGCCCCGCGCGCTGAGCACGAGGACGACGAGCAGCGCCGCCGCCACCGCGATGAGCACGGCGGCCTGCCCGCCGGGCCGGTCGAAGGACGCCAGCCGCGTGACGAAGGTGACGGCCACCGCGTCCGACAGCAGCGGCACCAGCGCCACCAGCACGACCAGGGTGACGATGCCGACCAGGGGCCGCACGCTGGGCAGCTTCAGGCCCGTGGCCAGGAGGGCGCCCCCGTCGTTCATCCCCGAGGCGGCCGCGAAGAGCGCGGCGATCCCGAACAGCACGGCGGCGTCCAGGGGCACGTGCACCATCCCAATCTGCTCAGGCCGTCCTGGCGGTCCCGGCCGTGAAACGCAAACAAACGTCCGTGATGTCCGGTTATCTACCCAAGATCGCGTGGATGATGGGTGTTCGCCTGCCGCGAGGATGGCGGGATACCGTGGCCCGGAACGCTGTACTCTGCCCAGGTCGGCCGCAAGGCGCCGTACGATCCGACCTCCTCGAAGGTGAAGGCATGAGCAGGGAATACGTCCTGACGCTGTCGTGTCCCGACCGGCCCGGCGTGGTGGCCGCCGTCTCCGGGCTGCTCGCCGGGCAGGGCTGCAACATCACCGAGAGCCAGCAGTTCGGCGACCGCGACAGCCGGCGGTTCTTCATGCGCGTCCAGTTCACCTCGCCGGCGCCCGAGGAGACGCTGCGCCCGGCCTTCGCGTCGCTGGCCACCGAGCTGGCCATGGAGTTCCAGCTGCGCGACCTCGCGGTCCGGCCGCGGGTGCTCATCATGGTCAGCAAGTTCGGCCACTGCCTCAACGACCTGCTCTACCGGGTGCGCTCCGGCCTGCTCGACATCGACATCGTCGCCGTCGTGTCCAACCACCCCGACCTGCGGCCGCTCACCCAGTCCTACGGGATCGACTACCACCACCTGCCGGTCACCCCCGACACCAAGCCCAGGCAGGAGGCCGAGGTGCTGGCGCTGCTGGAGCACTACCATGTCGACTTCGTGGTGCTGGCCCGCTACATGCAGGTGCTGTCGGAGGACCTGTGCGGGAAGCTCGCGGGCCGGGCGATCAACATCCACCACTCCTTCCTGCCGTCGTTCAAGGGGGCCAAGCCGTACCACCAGGCCCACGCGCGCGGCGTCAAGCTGATCGGCGCGACGGCCCACTACGTCACCTCCGACCTGGACGAGGGGCCGATCATCGAGCAGGAGGTGGCGCGGGTCAACCACAGCCACTCGCCTGCGGACCTGGTGGCCATCGGCCGCGACCTGGAGTGCGTGGCCCTGGCCCGGGCGGTCAAGTGGCACGCCGAGCAGCGGGTGCTGCTCGACGGCAACAAGACGATCGTCTTCCCGCGGTAGGCCGCGCAGGTCAGGTTCTTCCAAGACGGGCCCGCCGCCCCGGGCGGACACTCGGGGCATGAAACGTTCCGTCTACGCACTCGCCAGGTATCCCGACTGCCAGGCCGCGATCGACTTCCTCGTGGCGGCCTTCGGCTTCCAGGTCCACGAGACGTCCAAGGACGACCAGGGCCGGATCCAGCACGCCGAGCTCCGGGTCGGCGACGACATGATCATGCTCGGCTCCGGTGAGACCGGCGGACCCGGCGTCTACATCGCCGTGGACGACGTGGACGCCCACCACGACCGGGCCGTCGCGGCCGGCGCGAGGGTGACCATGGAGCTCACCGACCAGCCGTACGGCTCCCGCGAGTACGCCTGCCGGGACCCGCAGGGCAACCTGTGGTACTTCGGCACCTACCGCCCCTAGGACCGCAGCGTCCCCGGCGGCCCGCCCGCGAAGGCTCGGAAGTCGCGGTTGAGGTGCGCCTGGTCGTAGTAGCCGCATGCCGCCGCCACCTCGGCCGGCGGCATGCCGCCGCGCAGCAGGGCCAGGGCCCGGTCGAAGCGGATCAGCCGGGCCGCGGCCTTGGGCGCCAGGCCCACGGCGTCGTGGAAGCGCGCCACCAGGTGCCGGTGGCTCCACCCCAGCTCGCGGGCCAGGTCCGAGACAGCCACCCGGCCGCCGGAGGCCACCAGGCGGCCCCACGCCCACGGGACCTGCCCGCCGATCTCGGGCCCGTCCATGACGCGCTTCAGGAGGAACCGCTCGGTCAGCCGCAGCCGCTCCTCCCACGACCTCGTCTCGGCCAGCCGCTCGACCAGCGGCGAGGTCCAGGCGCCCAGCAGGTCCTCGACCGGCACGGTGAGGTTGGTCAGCGCGGCCATCGGCGCGCCGTACAGCCGCCTGGCCCCGAACGGCGTGAGCATGACCTCCACCCCCTCGGCCGCGGCCCGCACGCGGGTGACCGCCGGGCGGTCGCCCAGGCCGTGGCCGAAGGAGGCGTACGGCATGCCGTTGACCTCCGTGGGCGCCTCGAAGCCGAGGACCAGCACCGCGCCCGGGAAGGGATACTCGATCCGCTCGACCGGCACGCCCTCGCGATAGGCGATCAGCCGGGTGACGTAGGGGCGCAACGCCGGCAGCGGCGCCCGCTCCACCGCAAGCAGCCCGTTCACGATCCCAGGATGAGCCATCCAAGCCGTTCGGGCGTCACAGGCCCGTGTGGGTGGCCAGGAACGTCAGCGTGTCGGCGGCCAGGTCGACCGTGCGGCTGACCGAGCGGGCGCCGTGGCCGACCTCCGTCTCGTTGCGCAGCAGGATCGGCCCCTCGCCCGAGGTGGCGTGCTGGAGCGCCGCGCACATCTTCCAGGCGTGCAGCGGATGCACCCGGGTGTCGGACTGGAAGACCGTGAACAGCGTCGCCGGGTAGGCCACGCCCTCGCGCACGTGGTGGTAGGGCGAATAGCTGTAGAGCCACTGGAACTGCTCGGGGTCGGCGGCCGAGCCGTACTCCACGTTCCACGTCGCGCCCAGCCCGAACAGCTCGTAGCGCACCATGTCCAGCAGCGGCGCCGAGCACGCGACGGCCGCGTAGAGCTCGGGGCGCTGGGTCAGCGCCGCGCCGACGAGCAGGCCGCCGTTGGAGCCGCCCGAGATGGCCAACTGGCGCGAGGTGGTGACGCCGGTGGCGATGAGGTGCTCGGCGGCGGCGTGGAAGTCGTCGAAGACGTTCTGCTTGTTGCCCAGCATCCCCGCCCGGTGCCACTGCTCGCCCTCCTCGCCGCCGCCGCGCAGCTGGGCGATGGCGTAGACGCCGCCCGCCTCCACCCAGGCCAGGATCGAGGCGGAGTAGCCGGGCGTCATGGAGATGCCGAAGCCGCCGTAGCCGTTGAGGATCGTGGGCCGCGGCCCGTCGCGGTCGACCGGCTCGATCACCAGCATGCGCACGTCGGTGCCGTCGGCCGACCGGTAGACGACCTGGGAGGTCTTGACCGGGGGCACCTCCACCACGCCGGGCGAGGCCGCCCACAGGGTGGTCTCGCCGGTGCGGGCGTCGTAGCGCTGGATCGTCGGCGGCGTGGTGTTGTCGGTGTAGCCGAACCAGGCCTCGTGCCCGCCCTCGGGACGCTCGGCGATGCCGCCGATGGTGCCCAGGCCGGGAGTCGGCACCTCGCCCACGCGCTCGCCGGTGGCCAGGTCGTGGACGGAGATCTCGGAGATCGCGTGCCTGGTCCAGCCGACCAGCATGACCGGCCGGTCCAGGTCGTCGAGGATCGCGAAGTCGCTGAGCACCGCCTCGGGATCCTCGGGGACCAGGTCGCGCCACTCGGCCGGGGCCTCGGGGGAGGCCACGCAGACGCGCCCGCGTGGCGCGTCGCGGTCGGTGTGGACGTACAGCCTGCCGTCCCTGCCGAAGCGGAGCGACGTCTGGCAGTCGACGCCCTCCTGGACCGCGACCAGCTCCGGCGCGTCGATCGGCGAGGCGGTCAGGTCGGCGATCCACAGGTCGTTGCGCGGAGCGGTGCCCTCGTGCGCCGAGATCTGCAGCCAGCGCCCGTCGAAGGACACCGAGACGCCGTAGTAGTTCGTCATCTTCAGTCCCTCACCGAAGATCATGACGTCTTCCTCGGTGGAGGTGCCGACACGGTGCAGGTAGACGCGGCGGTGGAACTGCGACTCGCCCTCGGGGACCTCGGTGGCCGGCAGGCGGCGCACGTAGTAGAAGGCCTCCCCGCCGGGCAGCCAGGCGACGGGCGAGTAGCGGCACCGGTCGATGGGGCCCTCGACGCGCGCGCCGGTCGCGACGTCCATGACGTACAGCGCCGACTCCTCGGTGCCGCCCACGGAGATCTGGTAGGCCAGCAGGCGGCCCTCCTTGTCGGGCTGGACCGCGTCCAGCGTGGTCAGCCCGGTGGGGTCGATCGCCATCGGGTCGACGAGCGCCCGCTCGGTGCCGCCGGGCTCGACGACGTAGTAGACCGCGTGCTCCTGGTCGGGGGTGCGGCGGCTGAAGAAGTGCCGGTCGCCCCGCCAGGCCGGCACCCCCACCGAGCCCGACCTCAGCAGCTCGGCGATGCGCTCCTTGAACCGCCGCGGCCCCAGCATCTGGCGGAACAACGCCTCCTGCGCCAGCAGCCAGCCCTTGACCTCGGGGTCCTCCGGGTCCTCCAGCCACCGGTAGGGGTCGGGCACCGGGGTTCCGTGGATGATGTCGACGATCTCGTCGCGGCGTGCTGCGGGGTACGGCGGTCGCGTCATGCAAGGCACTCTATTG
This sequence comes from Thermoactinospora rubra, assembly GCF_002093975.1. Classification (GTDB taxonomy): domain Bacteria; phylum Actinomycetota; class Actinomycetes; order Streptosporangiales; family Streptosporangiaceae; genus Nonomuraea; species Nonomuraea rubra_A. Next base: position 29,646 of record NZ_MSZZ01000053.1, on the reverse strand, counting down.
CGTGCCGTCGATTCCCGAGGAGACCGCTCAGAAGCGGGCGTAAAGCACAGGTCGAAGGGGCATAAAGCGTAACGTGCGGCACGGTCGCCTCTTAAGGGGTGGCGCGGATCGCACGGCTAGCGACACACTTGGGGAAGGACGGTGCCGTGGTACCCATCCGTCGGGCCGTCCGGCGGAGGTCCACATGAGGGAGTCGTCCGGGTCCCAGGAGGGGCCGCAACGCGGGACATGCCGCGGCATGTCCCCTTTGATACTGAGGCATCAGAGGAGGACCCTCTGATGCGACAAGTCCTGTTGTTGAACGCCACCTACGAGCCGCTGACCACGCTGTCCCTGCACCGCGCCGTGGTGCTGGTGCTCAGGGAGAAGGCCGACGTCGTGCACCGGGACGGCATGGGAGCGGTGCTCCGCTCGGCCACCCGCACGCTGGAGGTGCCGTCGGTCATCCGGCTCAGGAGATACGTCCGCATCCCGTACCGCTCCAGGATCCCCCTGACCAGGGCCGCGCTGATGCGCCGGGACGACTACCGGTGCGCCTACTGCGGCCAGCGGGCCGAGACGATCGACCACGTCGTCCCGCGCTCGCGCGGCGGCACCCACACGTGGGAGAACTGCGTCGCCTCGTGCATGACGTGCAACCATCGAAAGGCCGACAAATTCCTGGAGGAGCTCGGCTGGACGCTGCGGGTGGCCCCCCACGTGCCGCGCGGCGCCCACTGGCGGCTCATCGGCGCCCAGCAGGCGGGGGACCCCCAGTGGGCCCCCTATCTCGAAGCGGCGTGAAAACCACTTGATCGGCCCTGACACGATGGCGTCATGTGGAGCTTCACCGGCGACGTCGCGGAGTTCGCCCGGCACGCCGAGCCGTACCTGCTGGAGGACCCGGTCCGCAACACCGTCGCGCTGACCGTGCTGGACGGGCTGCGGACCGGCCTGTGGCGCGGCGAGGATCTGCTCGCCGGCTGGTGGACGAGCGGCGGGCGGGTGCGGGGCGCGGCCTACCGCACCCCGCCCTTCCCGCTCGGCCTGACCGTGATGCCGGTGGAGGCGGTCGTTCTTCTCATGGCGGAGCTGTCCGGCCGCGACATCCCGAAGATCCACGGTCCTCGGCTGCTCGTGGAGGCCGCGGTCGCCCACCTCGGGCGGCCCGCCAGGGAGGTGCAGTCCCAGTGCCTGTACCGCCTGGCCACGCTCGTCCCGCCGCAGGGCGTGCCGGGGCGGGGCCGCGTGGCGACGGGCGAGGACCTGGAACTGCTCGTGCGCTGGCTGGCGGCCTTCGACGAGGAGGCGGGGGAGGGCCGCAAGCCCGACCACCGCCGCCGCGTCGGCCATCGGGTGGCCCGCGGCGACATGCTGCTGTGGGAGGACGCGGGCGAGCCGGTCGCGGTGGCGGGGATCTCGGCGGCGTGCGGCGGCGTCAGCCGCATCGGCCCGGTCTACACGCCGCCGTACGCCCGGGGCCGCGGGTACGGCAGCGCCGTGACCGCCTTCGCCAGTCGCACGGCTCTGGAGCAGCGCTGCGAGCAGGTGGTGCTCTTCACCGACCTGGCCAACCCCACCAGCAACAAGATCTACCAGAGGATCGGATTCGAGCCCGTCGGCCCCTACGCGGTCATGTCTTTATGACAGCCGCGGTGTCAGCCGGGGCCCGCGACGGCGACGACGAGGGGGTCGATCGCGTGCCGCAGGCATTCGAGCACCTCGCCGGCGCTCACCTGACCCAGCGCCCGCAGGTGCTCGCCGAGCGACCATTCCGGATGTCCCGCGACGAGGTGGTGCTGGCCGTACAGCAGCGTCTCCTCCAGCGACTGCTCGCACTCCAGCAGCAGGCGGCCGGCCGTACGGCGGGCGGCGACCTCCACCTCCCCGGTGCTCCAGCCGCGCGCGGCCTGGCGGGCCAGCAGCGTGGTGGCGACCTCCACCACCTCTTCCACCTGGTCCGGCGCGGTCGCGACGAACACCCGCCAGGTCCCCACGTCGCGGTACTCCGCGACGGAGCCCCACATCTCGTAGGCCAGCCCGCGCCGGTTCCTGATCTCCTCCACCAGCAGCGCCGAGCTGGCCTCGGCCACCAGGTCCACCATGACCTCGAAGGCGGGCAGCAGCCGGTCCCCGTACGGCACGGCCGCCCCGCCCAGCACGATCCCGGCCGAGTCGCTGTTGAGCGGCAGGTGCGCGCGGCCCCCGTGGAGCCGAGCCGCCTGCCTGCCGGGCGGATGCGGCGCACCGGCCGGTCCGGGCGGCTCGGGCAGCGACTCGACGACCGGCATGACGGCCTCGGGTCCGGCGCCGCCGCATACCACGACCCCGAGCGGCGCGCCCGCCAGCCGCTCGCGCAGGTCCTCCAGCCCGATCCCGGCCACGCTCCGCGCCGTGCCGCCGACCGGGCGGCCCATCGGCTGGCCGGGGAAGGCCGTGGCGTAGAACAGGTCGTGGACGGCGTCGAAGGGGTCGGAGGCGGCCAGCCGTACCTCCTCCAGGACCACCTTGCGCTCGGCGGCCAGCGCCTCCTCGCCCAGCCCCGGCGCGGCGGCGGCCCGGCACAGGACGTCCAGCGCCGTCGCGGCCTCGGCTGTGGGCACCCGCGCGTACAGGACGAGGTAGTCGCGGCTGGTGATCGCGTTGGCCTCGCCGCCCAGCGCCTCCAGCAGGTCGACGGGCCGCTCGCCGGAGGGCAGGGGCGCCTGCATCAGGAGGTGTTCGAGCAGGTGGGTGCTGCCCGACAGCTCCTCCGGCTCGTCGCGCGAGCCGGTCAGCAGCCACAGGCTCACGGTCGTCACCGGCGCACCCGGCCGATGCAGGATGCGGACCGGGACCGTCACCGCTCCACCGCCTCCTTCGAGCCCTGCGTCAGGACGAAGCCGCCCACAGGCAGCCCGACCAGTATGTGGCCGGTGTCGAACATCTGGCGAGTGGCCAGGCGGCCTCGCACGGGGGCTCGCCGGTGCCCGTCACCGCATTAAGCTTGTCTCATGCCGCGCTATGACTTCCGATGCCGCGCCTGCGGCGCCACCTTCGAGGTCTCGCGCCCCATGGCGGCCTCCGGCGACCCCGCCACCTGCCCGCAGGGCCACGACGACACCGTCAAGCTGCTGTCCACCGTCGCCATGACCGGCGGAGCCGCCGCCCCCTCCGGCGGAGGCGGGTGCTGCGGCGGCGGGTGCTGCGGAGGGTCCTAGCCCCTTCTGGCGAAGGCCCGCACGCACAGGCGGGCGACGCGCTCGACCGTGGCGATGCCCATGTCCATCGTGGGGCTGTGGTCCGACAGCACCGCGACCAGCAGCTCACGGCCGTTCACGGTCACGCGGCCCACGCTGTTGACCGTCCACGTGCCGCCGTGCGCGCGGGCGGGCAGCCAGCCGTTCTTCACCTCGGCCCCCGGCGCCACCGCGCCCACGCCCCACGCCTGCGACGGCGTCACGCTCGACATCAGGCGGGAGGCGAAGCGCCGGTTGGCCGGGCTGACCGGCCCCTGCGGATCGGTCAGCCGGTCCAGCACCTTCACCTGGTCGGCGGGACGGCTCGTGGTCAAGCCCCAGTGCCGGCTCGGGCCAGGCTGCGTGTGGCGGACGCCGATCCGGCGCAGGGTCCCGCCCAGCGCCTCCCGCCCGCCGGTCATCTCATAAAGGTCGTGCGCGGCGTCGTTGTCGCTGCGGCGGATCATCCGGTCGGCCAGCTCCCGCTCGTGCGTGGTGAGGGAGCGGTGCTCGCGCTGCGCCTTGAGCAGCAGGGTGAGCAGGATGTCCACCTTCGCGACGCTGGCCAGCAGGAACGGCTCCCGCCCGCCGTACTCGAAGCGGACCCCGTTCGTGCGGTCGTAGACCGCCACTGCCGCGCGCCCCGGCCGGTGCCGCAGGTAGCCGTCCAAGGTACGGCTCAGCCGCCGCTGCCAGGATCCGTCCGCGGCGGCCTCGACGGCCAGGCGCGGGGCCATGTCGGGGGCGGCCGCGGGGACGACGGCGACGCTCGCCTGGGAGCATCCGGCCAGCAGGGACGCCACGGCGAGCCAGACAGGGCGACAGCGCATGGCCGGGAGCCTGCCAGCCGTCACGTCAACGGCTGGGGGCTCCCGCGGTCAAACGACGGTCATGGTCAGGCTGCGGCCTTGCGCCGCTGGAACGGCAGGAACCGGTCGGCCAGGTGCGGGCGGGAGGGGATCATGGTGGGCTCGACGGCGATGATCCGGTCGAACCGGAACGCGCGGATGGCCCGGCGCATCCGGCACACGCCGACCAGGTACCAGAACTCGCGGTGCACGAGGCAGGTCACGGGCTCGACGTCGCGGACGGTGATGGCGCCGGTCGCGTCACGGTAGTGCAGGCGGATGATGTGGCGGCTGGTGATGGCGTCGGCGATGACCCTGGCGCGTGAGGCGACGTCCGGGGGGAGCGGCTCGGTCAGCGTGGTCAGGGTCGTGGCGATGACGTCGTCGTCGAGGTCCAGGTGCTCGAAGGCGTGGCGCAGGCCACGCCGGGCGGTGGTGGCTTGCGGGCCTGCCCCGAGGTGTGCCAGGGACAGGGCGAGGGCGGCAATCTCGGCGGTCGTCAGCGGTCTCACGACTGTCGTCATACCCACAGAATAGGGGGCGCTACCGACATTTTTCGAAAATGTGTGCGATCTTGCTGGCGTCTTCTCGCCGTAGGTCGTGCTCTGCCGTACCTCAGCATCCCGCCGCACGGGGCTGAGGACCACAGGAAGGACGAGAAGACAAGGAAGATAGGCCGGGAAAGAAAGAGGGAGGCAAGGGAGTGAGTGCACCCCCTTACCCCGGAAGGGCGATGAGGCTCGGTCAGCGGGCCAGCTGGCTGAGGTCGCGGGAGGCGCCCGTGGAGGCGGACGTCGTCATCGCCGCGTAAGCCTGGAGCGCGGCGCTCACCGGGCGCTGGCGGTCGCGGGGACGGTAGCCGCCCAGCTCCGACAGCAGGCGCTCCCGGCGGGCGGCCAGCTCGGCCTCGGGGACGCGGAGCTCCATCGAGCGGTTCGGGATGTCGATCTCGATGAGGTCGCCGTCCTCGACGAGCGCGATCACGCCGCCCTCGGCGGCCTCCGGCGAAGCGTGGCCGATCGACAGCCCGGACGTGCCGCCCGAGAAGCGGCCGTCGGTGATCAGCGCGCACACCTTCCCCAGGCCCTTACCCTTGAGGAAGGACGTCGGATACAGCATCTCCTGCATGCCCGGGCCGCCCTTGGGGCCTTCGTACCGCACCACCACCACGTCGCCGGCCTTGACGCGGCCGTTGAGGATGCCCTCGACGGCGTCCTCCTGCGACTCGAAGACCACCGCCGGACCCGAGAACCGCCAGATCGACTCGTCGACGCCCGCCGTCTTGACCACGGCGCCGTCGCGGGCCAGGTTGCCGTAGAGCACCGCCAGGCCGCCGTCGCGCGTGTAGGCGTGCTCCAGGTCCCTGATGCACCCGGCCGCGCGGTCGAGGTCGAGCGACTCCCACCGGTTGTCCTGGGAGTAGGGCTTGACCGTGCGGACGTTGCCGGGCGCGGCGTGCCACAGCTCCACGGCCTCGGGCAGGACGGCCGGCGACTTGGGGTCCCACGCCTCGACGACCGAGCCCAGGCTCGCGCCGCTGACGGTGGCCACGTCGCGGTGCAGCAGCCCGGCGCGGTCGAGCTCGCCCAGGATGCCCGGGATGCCGCCGGCGCGGTGGACGTCTTCGATGTGGTACTTGTTCGTCGCCGGCGCCACCTTGCACAGGCACGGCACCCGCAGCGAGATCTCGTTGATCTCCTTGAGCCCGAAGTCGACGCCCGCCTCCCGGGCGGCGGCGAGGATGTGGAGGATCGTGTTGGTCGAGCCGCCCATGGCCACGTCGAGGGCCATGGCGTTCTCGAAGGACTCGCGCGTGGCGATCGACCGGGGCAGGACGGAGGAGTCGTCCTCGAAGTAGTAGCGCCTGGTCAGCTCGACGATCTGGCGCCCGGCGCGCTCGAAGAGGTCTTTGCGCGCGCGGTGGGTGGCCAGGATGGTGCCGTTGCCGGGCAGGGCCAGGCCGATCGCCTCGGCCAGGCAGTTCATGGAGTTGGCGGTGAACATGCCCGAGCAGGAACCGCAGGTCGGGCAGGCGTTCTCCTCCATCTCCAGCAGCTGGGCGTCGGACACCGAGTCGTCGGCGGAGGCGATCATCGGGTCGATCAGGTCGAGCTTGCGCCCGGCCGCCTTGCCTGCCTCCATGGGCCCGCCGGAGACGAAGACGGTCGGGATGTTGAGGCGGAAGGCCGCCAGCAGCATGCCCGGCGTGATCTTGTCGCAGTTGGAGACGCAGATGAGCGCGTCGGCGCAGTGGGCGTTGACCATGTATTCCACCGCGTCGGCGATCAGCTCGCGGCTGGGCAGCGAGTAGAGCATGCCGCCGTGCCCCATGGCGATGCCGTCGTCGACCGCGATGGTGTTGAACTCGCGGGGGATCGCCCCGGCCTCGCGGACGGCGGCCGCCACCACGTCGCCGACCTCGCGCAGGTGGACGTGGCCGGGGACGAACTGGGTGTAGCTGTTGGCCACCGCCACGATGGGTTTGCCCAGGTCGCTGCCGGCTACGCCGGTCGCCCGGAGCAGGGCCCGGGCACCGGCCATGTTCCTACCATGGGTGACCGTACGTGACCTTAGGGCGGGCATGAGCGCTTCTCCCATCGCTTGCTGACCCCACCCATCGTACGGCTACCGCCCGGCTGCTGAGACGCCTGTCCACAGGACGGACCGGGACAACCGCCGCGCGTCAGCCGTCGCCGTACCTCGGCGGCAGCACCTGGGACGCGATCTCGTACAGCCGGTCGATCTCCTCCTTGGTCAGCGCGCGATCCCGCTTGGTGATCCACCGGCGGGCGCGGTGGCCCTCGTAGACGTCGACCCCGCGGATCGTCATGATCTTCCAGGGCACCGGCGGGCCGTAGATCGCCAGCGATGGGACGACCGTGACCCGCCTGCCGTACGCCTTGCTGATCAGCTCGCTGGCCTGGGTCGCCTCCCAGCGCGCCTCGGTGAGTCGTTCCTTCATGGTGAACGGGCCGTGGAAGAGGTTCTTGCCCATCTGCACGCGGACCGGCAGGCGCTTGTCCCACTTCTCGGAGTCGACCGCGTAGACGCCGGTCGGGCCGATGACCAGGTGGTCGATCTGCGCCTCGCTGCCCGGGATGGCCCTGGCGTGGAGCGTGCGGTAGCCGTTGCGCTCCAGCTTGCGCAGTTGCGCCTCGGTGCGGCGCTCGGCGACCGAGGAGCGGCGCCAGGCCGGTACGGAGGAGGTGCGGCGTGCCTGGTAGACGGCGTCGGCGATGGCGGCGAGCACGCCGGCGGTCACGCCGGCCTGCCAGGAGGCCGCGAGGATGCCCACGACCAGCCCCACGGCGAGGGCGAGCAGGAGGCGGTTGCGAAGGCGGCGGAAGCGGGGCTGCTGGAGGAGTCCGCTCACCGAAGCCCGTTCGACGGGGGCGAACGTCTGCGGGGGCGCCGCGGGAGCCGGCCGTTCGGTCTCTGGCCGGTCGCTCACCCAGATGGGTGACGCAGTGTGACCGTCTTCTCGCTGACTGGCGGAATCCACGTGACTCACGGTAACCCGAAAGATCGGGGAATGCCTAGTCATGATCCGTCCATACTTTTGTGGCTCGGACCACACGGATACGTTGCCCCGATTGGGGGTATCTATCCTTTTCCTCTCTAGACAACTACTGTCCGGTACGTGGCGCAAATCCATGATCTCACCGCCCTGGAGCAGGCGGAAGCCGTACGCCGCGGCGAGCTGTCACCCGTGGAGATAGCGGGCCATTACCTCGACCGCATCGAGCGGATCGACCCGCAGGTGGGCGCCTACGTCACGGTGACCCGCGAGTCGGCTCTGGAGCAGGCGCGCGGCCTGCGCGACCCCCGGGGCCCGCTGTACGGCGTGCCGATCCCCGTCAAGGACCTCAACCTGGTCAAGGACGTGCCGGTGATGTTCGGCTCGGCCGTCTACGAGGGCTTCGTCGCGCCCGTCGACGACACCATGGTGGAGCGGCTGCGCGCGGCAGGCACCGTCATGCTCGGCAAGACCGCCACGCCCGAGTTCGGCCTCCCCTGCTACACCGAGACGGCCGTGTCGCCGCCCGCCCGCACGCCGTGGGACCTGTCCCGCTCGGCGGGCGGCTCCAGCGGGGGCGCCGCCGCCGCGGTGGCCGCCGGGCTCGCTCCCGCCGCGCAGGGCAGCGACGGCGCGGGCTCGATCCGCATCCCCGCGAGCGTGTGCGGGCTGTACGGCATCAAGCCGACCCGCGGCCGCATCAGCTGGGGCCCGATCATCCCCGACCTGGCCGGGATGTCCACCAACGGCCCGATCGCGCGCACCGTGGCCGACGCCGCGGCGCTGCTGGACGTCATGACCCACAACGCGCCCGGCGACCTGTTCCTGGCCCCGCCGCAAGAGGGAACCTTCCTGGAGGCGGCGCGGCGCGAGCCCGGGCGGCTGCGCATCGCCCGGTACGCCCGGCCGGTGGTCCCGGAGGCCGAAGTGGCGCCGGAGGTCATGGCCGCCTACGAGGAGGCGTCCAAGACCCTGGCCGCGCTCGGCCACGAGATCGTCGACATCCACCCGCCCTACACGCCCGACGTCGTGCCGCAGTTCGTCACGCTGTGGTTCGCCTTCGCCTGCATGCACCCGGTCGCGCCCGACCGGCAGGACCGGCTGCGCCCGCTGACCGCCTGGCTGCGCGAGCGCGGCTTCGCCACGCCGGCGCCCACCTTCCTGCAGGCCCAGTCGGCCCTCCAGCTGGCCACCCGGCTGGCGCTGGCCGTCACGAACGACTACGACGCGATCCTCACCCCGACCGTCACCGAGCCGCCGCGCCCCGTCGGCTGGTTCGAGGACGTGCCCGATCCCGAGGAGACCTTCGAGCGTATGAAGCGCTTCGCGGCCTTCCCGGCGATCTGCAACGTCAGCGGCCAGCCCGCGGTCAACCTGCCGCTGCACTGGAGCGCCGACGGCCTGCCGATCGGCGTCATGCTGGGCGCCCGCGTGGGCGAGGAGGCCACCTTGATCTCGCTGTCCGCCCAGGTCGAGGCCGCCGTCGGGGGCTTTTGGGGCGACCGCAGGCCGCAGGTGTGGGACTAGGGTCTGGTACGGCGCGGCGGAGGGGACTACCGTCGAGATGTGGACACCGGGATCGAGATCCTCGGCTTTCTGATCGGCGCGTCGGGCCTGCTGTTCCTGCTGATCAGCGCGCTCGTCCTGGTTCCCGGCCGGAGCTCGGCGCGCGCCGCGTCGACCGGCGCCGTCTGGCTGGGCGGCCCCGGCCACAGCGAGCGCGGCGTCAGCACCGCCGGGCTCGTGCTGGCCGGCAAGCGGGCGAGCTGGGCGGCCACGCCCGACGCGGACTGGACGGCGCTGGCCGAGACCGCCGAGCCGGGCAGGCAGGTCGGCGGCGCCTCGGCGGGGTGGTGACGATGGTGTTCTCGACGGCTCGCACGCTGACCACCGCCCAGGCCGACGACCTGCGCCACGCCATCCTGAACGCCGAGCGGCGCAGCGGCCTGCGCTTCGGCGTCTACCTCGGCCCGCCGGTGGGCAGCCGGCGGCACTTCGCCGAGAAGCTGCACGCCGCCCTCGGCGAGGAGGCCCCCAACGCGGTCGTCGTCTACGTCGACCTCGCGGGCCGGGCGCTGGAGATCGTCACGGGGGAGAAGGCCAGGCGCAGGCTGCCCGACGGCGCGTGCCGCCTGGTCGCGATGTCCATGGCGACCGCCTTCAGCGTCGGCGACCTGGTGGGCGGGCTGCTGTACGGCATCGGTGCGCTGGCCGACCACGCCACGGCGCGCCGTTGACGTCGCCGGCTCCGCTGACTTTTCGGATTATTTGGGTCTTGTAGCGCCTGTCTGTCAAGGCTACGATCGCGGCAACTCTTAGGAAACTTTCCTAAAAGAAATTCGGAACGCAGGTCAACCATGTCCCGTCCGCCGCCGCAGTCCCCGCCACGGGCCCGCCGAAACCCCTCATAGAGCCGCCGAAATCGTCGCCACCCGCCGCCGCACGCCGTCCGTGCGCGGCTCACCCCCCTGAGTTCCCCCACCATGGGAGCGATCATGCGGCGTACCGTCCCCTTACTCGTCCTGACAGCCCCGGCAAGCCTCTTCCATGCCCCCCGCGCCATGACGAGCGGTCCATCGCCCCCTGCCGCCACATCGGCGACGACGGTTCCCTGACCGGCGCCATGGACGCCGGCCCGCGTTGAAAGATCCCGTACGGCCCGCGTCCCGCACCCCCCGGCGCGGGCCGTACGGCACCCCCCAAGGAGCTCCATGAGATTCGTCATCGCGCTGCTGCTCGCCATGGGCGTGATCGCCGCCCCGGCGGCAGCCGTACCTCCGCAGGCCGCCGCGCAGGTGGCCGCCTATCCGGCCTGGGCGCCGTGGACCGCCTACACCGTGGGCACCCGCGTCACCCACAACGGCGCGGACTACGAGGCCAGGCAGTCGCACACCTCGCAGCCGGGCTGGGAGCCGCCGAACGTGCCCGCGCTGTGGAGCCCGGTGACCGGCGGCGGCGACACCACGCCGCCTTCGGTGCCGGGCAACCTGCGGGTCACCGGCACCACCTCCTCCAGCGTCTCGCTGGCCTGGGACGCCGCCACCGACAACGTGGGCGTGACCGGCTACGTCGTCTTCCGCGGCTCGACCGAGGTCGCGACCGTCACCGGCACGGCCTACACCGACTCGGGGCTGTCCCCGAGCACGAGCTACACCTACACGGTCCGCGCCCGCGACGCGGCGGGCAACCGGTCGGCGGCGAGCAACGCCGTCACCGCGACCACGTCGGGCGGCCAGGGCGTGCCCGGCCAGCCCGGCGCGCCGTCGGTGACGGGCGTCACGAACTCGTCGATCTCGCTGTCGTGGGGCGCCTCGTCCGGGACGGTCAGCGGCTACCGGGTCTACGAGGGCGGCACCCAGCGGGCTCAGGTGACCGGCACCTCGGCCACTGTGACCGGCCTGGCCGCCTGCTCGACCCACACCTACACGGTCCGCGCCTACAACTCGGCGGGCGAGTCGGCCGCCAGCGCGCCGGTCACCGGCACCACCACCGGCTGCCCGACCGGCACGCTGCCCAGGCACATCCTCACCGGCTACTGGCACAACTTCGTCAACCCGGCCGTGGAGCTCAAGCTCTCCCAGGTGCCCGACGAGTACGACGTGGTCGCGGTCGCCTTCGGCGAGGCGACGAGCACGCCGGGCCAGGTCGCCTTCGCCCTGGACCCCGCCCTGGCCACCGCCGTGGGCGGCTACACCGAGGCGCAGTTCAAGGCCGACATCCAGGCGCTCAGGCAGCGCGGCAAGAAGGTCATCCTGAGCGTCGGCGGCGAGGCCGGCCGGGTCCAGGTCAACAGCTCCGCCGCGGCGAGCGCGTTCGCCTCCTCGGTCCACTCGCTCATGCAGTCCTACGGCTTCGACGGCGTCGACATCGACCTGGAGAACGGGCTGAACGCCACCTACATGGCCCAGGCGCTGCGCGACCTGCGCTCCAGGGCGGGCTCCGGCCTGATCATCATGATGGCGCCGCAGACCATCGACATGCAGTCGACCGGGATGGAGTACTTCAAGCTCGCGCTGAGCATCAAGGACATCCTCACGGTCGTCAACATGCAGTACTACAACTCCGGCACGATGCTCGGCTGCGACCAGAAGGTCTACGGGCAGGGCACCGTCGACTTCATCACCGCCCTGGCCTGCATCCAGCTGGAGAACGGCCTGCGTCCCGACCAGGTCGGCCTCGGCCTGCCCGCCGGACCCGGCGCGGCGGGCGGCGGCGTGGTCAGCCCCTCGGTGGTCAACCGGGCCCTGGACTGCCTGACCAAGCGCACCAACTGCGGGACCTTCGTGCCGCCGCGCGCCTACCCGGACCTGCGCGGCGCGATGACGTGGTCCATCAACTGGGACGCCAGCCACAACTGGGCCTTCTCCAAGACCGTCAAGCCCCACCTTCGCACCCTGCCCTGACGGGAGAGACCATGAGATTGCGTACGGCTGTCGCCCTCGCTGTGGCGATGGCGTTGAGCCCCCTGACGGCGGCGGGCCCCGCCCATGCCGCCCATGCCGCCTCCAGTTCCATCGCGGCCCTGGCCGAGTGGGCGCCCTGGACCGCCTACACGGCGGGCCAGCAGGTGACCTACAACGGCGTGACGTACCAGTGCCTCCAGTCGCACACCTCGCAGCCGGGCTGGGAGCCGCCGAACGTGCCCGCGCTGTGGAAGCCGGCGACGGGCGGCGGCGACACCACGCCGCCATCGGCGCCGGGCAACCTGCGGGTCACCGGCACCACCTCCTCCAGCGTCTCGCTGGCCTGGAACGCCGCCACCGACAACGTGGGCGTGACCGGCTACAACGTCTACCGCGGCGGCACGCTCGTCACCACGGTGACCGGCACCGCCTACACCGACTCGGGCCTGTCCCCGAGCACGAGCTACACCTACACCGTCCGCGCCCGTGACGCCGCGGGGAACCTGTCGGGCCCCAGCAACTCGGTCACCGGCACGACCTCGGGCGGCCAGGGTGTGCCCGGCCAGCCCGGCGCGCCGTCGGTGACGGGCGTCACGAACTCCTCGATCTCGCTGTCGTGGGGCGCCTCGTCCGGGACGGTCACCGGCTACCGGGTCTACGAGGGCGGCACCCAGCGGGCTCAGGTGACCGGCACCTCGGCCGCGATCTCGGGCCTGGCCGCCTGTAGCACCCACACCTACACGGTCCGCGCCTACAACTCGGCGGGCGAGTCGGCCGCCAGCGCGCCGGTCACCGGCACCACCACCGGCTGCACCAACCCCGGCCGCATGCCCGGAGCGCCCTACCTCTACATGGGCTGGGGCAACCCGCCCAACCCGGGCACCGTGATGGACGCCACCGGCGTGAAGTCCTTCACGATGGCGTTCATCCTCTCCAGCGGCGGCTGCACCCCGGCCTGGGACGGCAACCGGCCGCTGACCGGCGGCCCCGACCAGCAGGCGATCAACACGATCAAGTCCAAGGGCGGCAGCGTCCAGATCTCCTTCGGCGGCTGGCAGGGCAACAAGCTCGGCCCGAACTGCTCCTCGCCCGAGGCCTTCGCGGGCGCGGTGCAGCAGGTCATCAACGCCGTCGGCCCCGCGGTCGTGGACTTCGACATCGAGAACACCGACGAGTTCGAGAACTACACGGTGCAGGACCGCATCCTCAACGCCCTGAAGATCGTCAAGGCGAACAACCCGAACGTCAAGATCGTCGTCACCTTCGGCACCACCAGGACCGGCCCGAACTCCCACGGCATCCGGCTGATCAACCGGTCCAAGGAGCTCGGCGTGCCGATCGACAACTACACGATCATGCCGTTCGACTTCGGCAGCTCCAACATCTACACCGACACGGTCAACGCCTCCGAGGGCCTGAAGAACGCGCTGAAGTCCGCCTTCGGCTGGAGCGACGCCCAGGCCTACGCCCGCATGGGCATCTCCGGCATGAACGGCCTGTCCGACCAGCAGGAGCTGACCACCCCCGCGACCTGGACCCAGATCCGCGACTGGGCCAAGTCCAAGGGCCTGACCCGGCTCGCCTACTGGGCCGTCAACCGTGACCGGCCCTGCCCCGGCGGCGGCGTGACCTCCAACTGCAGCGGCATCGCGCAGCAGGACTGGGAGTTCACCCGGATCACGGCCGGCTTCTAGCCCGCCCAGCCGTACGGCTCGCGCCCCCGGCGACCCCCAGGGGCGCGAGCCGTACCCCACCCCCCACACGCACGGGACGGAAAGTATGAGACTCCTCAGAGCCCTCGTGCTCGCGCTCGCCGTCGTCATGGCCGCCGGGCTGCCCGCGCAGGCCCAGCCGGCCACGACGGTCACGGCGGCCACAGCGACCGTTCAGGCCGCCGCCGCGCCCTGGGCGCCCAACACCCCCTACGCCGCAGGCGCCCGCGTGACCTACAACGGCGTCGAGTACGAATGCCGCCAGGCGCACACCTCGCTGCCCGGCTGGGAGCCGCCGAACGTGCCCGCCCTGTGGAAGCCGGTCGACGGCGGCGGCACGCCGGGCGCCCCCGGCGTGCCGGGTACCCCCACGGTCACCGGCACGACCGACTCCTCGATCTCGCTGTCGTGGGGCGCCTCCTCCGGGACGGTCGCCGGCTACCGGGTCTACGAGGGCGGCACCCAGCGGGCCCAGGTGACCGGCACCTCGGCCACGATCTCGGGCCTGGCCGCCTGTAGCACGCACACCTACACGGTCCGCGCCTACAACTCGGCGGGCGAGTCCGCGTCCAGCGCGCCGGTCACCGCCACCACCACCGGCTGCACGGTCCCGCCGCCCGGCGAGATCCGCCACGCCCCCTACATCGACATCACCATGCCCACCCCGAGCCTGGTCAGCGCCGCCAACGCCACGGGCGTGAAGCACTACACGCTGGCCTTCGCGCTGGGCGACAGCACCGGCTGCAACCCCGCCTGGGGCGGCACCATCCCGATCAACGACTCGCGCATCATCGGCGACGTCAAGGCCCTGCAGGCCATGGGCGGCCAGGTGGTCGTCGCCAGCGGCGGCGCGCTCGGCCCCTACCTGGAGCACGTCTGCGGCACCAGCGGCGCGCTGCTGGCCGCCTACAAGAAGGTCCTCGACACCGTCGGCACCAACCACCTGGACGTCGACGTCGAGGCGTCGATCGACATCGCCAAGGTCAACACCGCGCTCAAGCAGCTCCAGGCCGAACGCGGCACGGTCGTCAGCTACACGCTCCGCGTCCAGGGCCAGGACTACGGCGTCGACCCGTTCTCGCTGGACATCCTCAAGGACGCCGCCGCACGCGGCCTGAACGTGATCGTCAACCCGATGCTGATGAACTTCGGCTACACCGGCACCTGGGGCGACGCGATGATCTCGGCGGCCCAGGCGACGCTGAACCAGATGCGCTCCGTCTGGCCCGGCAAGACCGACGCCCAGCTCAAGCGCATGCTCGGCGTCACGCCGATGATCGGCAAGAACGACACCGGCATGACCACCACGCAGGCCGACGCGCGCAAGCTGCGCGACTGGGCCAACGCCAACCACATCGGCTTCGTCGGCTTCTGGTCCGTCGCCCGCGACAACGGCGGCTGCCCCGACGGCCGGGTCTCGCCCACGTGCAGCGGCATCGCGCAGTCGCCGTACGAGTTCACCGGCATCTTCAAGGGATTCACCGGATGAGACCGCGCATCCTGGCCGCGGCGGCCGTCCTCGCGGTGACGGCCGCCGTCCTCCCCGCCACCTCGGCCCTGGCGGCGAACATCGCGACGAACCCCGGCTTCGAGGACGGCCTGACCGGCTGGACCTGCTCCTCGGCCGACACCGTCTCCAGCCCCGTCCACGGCGGAGCCAAGGCCCTGCGCGGCACCCCCGCCGGCGGCGACCACGCCCGCTGCCGGCAGACCGTCACCGTGCGGCCGAACACCGCCTATCAGCTGTCGGCCTGGGTCCAGGGCGGTTACGTCTTCCTCGGCGCGACCGGCGCGGGCATGACCGAGGCCCGCACCTGGGGCTCCCCGGGCGGCGCCTGGACCCAGCTGCGGACCTCCTTCACCACCGGCGCGTCGACCGCCTCCGTCACGATCTACCTGCACGGCTGGTACGGCCAGACCCCCTACCTGGCCGACGACGTCGTGCTGGACGGCCCCGGCGGCACGCCGGACACCCAGCCGCCCACCGTCCCCGGCAACCCGGCCGTGGGCGGCGCGACCGCCGGCTCCCTGACCGTGACCTGGACGGCCTCCACCGACAACGTGGGCGTGGCCCGCTACGAGGTCTCACGGAACGGCGGGGCGCCGGTCGCCGTCACCGGCACCAGCCACACCGCCACCGGCCTGGCCGCCGCCACGACCTACCGGTTCAAGGTGCGGGCCTGCGACGCGGCGGGCAACTGCTCGCCGTACAGCGCCGAGGTCAGCGGCACCACCACCAGCGGGGGAGGGGGCGGCGGGCAGCTGCCCAAGCGGGTGCTGGTCGGCTACCTGCACGCCTCCTTCGCCAACGGCTCCGGCTACGTCCGCATGGCCGACGTGCCAGAGGAGTGGGACGTCATCAACCTGGCCTTCGGCGAGCCGACCTCGGTCACCTCCGGCGACATCAGGTTCACCCGGTGCCCTGCCGCCGAGTGCCCAGGCGTCGAGTCCGAGGCCGACTTCGCCGCCGCCGTCCGCGCCAAGCAGGCGGCGGGCAAGAAGGTGCTGATCTCGATCGGCGGGCAGAACGGCCAGGTCCAGCTCACCACCACGGCCGCGCGGGACAGGTTCGTCAGCTCGGTGTCGGCCATCATCGACAGGTACGGCCTGGACGGGCTCGACATCGACTTCGAGGGCCACTCCCTGTACCTCAACCCGGGCGACACCGACCTGGCCAACCCCACCACCCCGGTGATCGTCAACCTCATCTCGGCGCTGAAGACGCTCAAGGCCCGCTACGGCTCGCGCTTCGTGCTGACGATGGCGCCCGAGACGTTCTTCGTCCAGCTCGGCTACCAGTTCTACGGCCCCGGGCCGAACGGCACGGCCGACCCGCGCAGCGCCTCCTACCTGCCGGTCATCCACGCCATGCGGAACGACCTGACCCTGCTCCACGTGCAGGACTACAACTCCGGCCCGATCATGGGTCTGGACGATCAGTACCACACGATGGGCGGGCACGACTTCCACGTCGCGATGACCGACATGCTCCTGGCGGGCTTCCCCATCATGCGCAACCCCGCCAACGTCTTCCCGCCCCTGCGGCAGGACCAGGTCGCCATCGGCCTGCCCGCCTCACCCCACGCAGGCAACGGCTTCACCACGACGGCCGAGGTCCACAAGGCGCTCGACTGCCTGGTGAAGGGCGCCAACTGCGGTACCTACCGGCCGCGCGGCGTCTACCCGAACCTGCGCGGCCTGATGGCCTGGTCCGTCAACTGGGACCGGTTCAACGGCCGGGAGTTCTCCCGCGCCCACCGCGCCTACCTCGACGCGCTCGGCTGAGCCGTACCTGGAAGTTGCCTGTGAGTCCGTGACCCGCCCTCGAACCCCTGGAGACGCCTGTGACGTGCCACTTCGTGGCGATGGCGCTTCAGGGGCCGAGTGGCGGGTCCCCGCAGGGGTACGGCAGTCTAGTCCTCACCATGGATTACGCAGTCCTCACAGGCATCGTCCTCGTCGGCGGCGTCGCGCTCGCCCTCGTCGCCCAGTGGCGTGACTGGCGGCCCTCGCTCACCACGGCCGTCCTCGTCGGCCTTGCCGTACGAGCCCTGCTGTTCTTCACGGCGGCCAACGACAGCTGGCAGCCGGTCGACTTCATGGAGAGCTTCAAGCCCGCCGGGGAGGCGGTGCTCAACAGGCAGGACCCGGTGCTGGGCAGCGAGGGCGGCTGGCACTTCCTGCCGACCATCCCCTACATCTACGGCATCCTGCTGTGGACAGGGATGCCGTGGGAGTACGCCGGGCGCCTGGTCACCGTGGTCGCCGACCTGGCCCTGGTGCCGCTGGTGGCCAAGCTGGCCGGCGGGGAGAGGGCCAACCTGCGCGCCCTGCAGTACGCGCTCAGCCCGCTGGCGCTGATGGTGGCCGCCATCCACGGCCAGGTGGAGCCGGTCGCGCTGGCCTTCGGCGTGGCGGCCTTCGTCGTCGCGCGCGGGCCCGGCTCGCCGTACCGGACCGGCGTGTCCACCGAGGTGATCCCCCGCCTGCGGCGCGGCGTGGCCGCCTACGGCGTGCGGACGGCCGCCAGGCGCGCGACCGGCCTGGCGCTCAGGTCCCTGCGGCCGGGCCCCGGCGACCGCGAGACGCTGCGGCGCGGGATGATCGCCGGCGTGCTCATGGGCCTGGCGCTGTGCGCCAAGAGCTGGCCGATCTGGCTGATCCCCGGGATGCTGCTGCTGTTGCCGAACCTGCGCGCCCGCATCGCCTCGCTGGTCATGACCGGCGCCGTGCCGGTGTTCTTCCTCGTCACCCTGCCGATCTTCGCGGGGACGTCGCTGGACCAGCTGCCCGCGGTCATCCGGGAGATCCGCAACATCCGGCCCATCGTGGGCGAGTACGGCTGGACGCCGTGGTTCACCGGCGGCGACTGGGCGCTGCGGCCCGACCTGGCCGAGTTCGGCACCAACCTCATCTACGTCACGCTGCTGGTCGTCGCGCTCGTGTGGCGGCGGGCCGACCCGATCGACATGACCACCGCGATGCTGCTGGCCTTCATGGTCGTCACGCCGCGGCTGGGCGCGCAGTACCTGCTGTGGTTCATGCCGTTCCTGGTGGCCAGGCCGACCCGCTTCGCCTGGCCGGCGATCATCGCCGTGTCGCTGTGGGCCGGCTACGGCTACCTCTACATGACGCAGTTCGACGTCAACACCTGGTGGTTCCTGCACCGCGACTGGTCGCGGGCCTCCATCGTGCTGCTGCCGGTGCTGGCGCTGGCGCTGCCGTGGGAACGCATCCGCTCCCGCGCGCAGCGCCCCGCCGCCGAGCCGTCGTCCAAGGAACTGCTGTCCTCAGCGGCGTAGCTCGCGGAACAGCGTGATCCACTGGTCGGGGTGGACGTAGGCCACCACGGTGTCGCGGGCGACGCCCGCGCGCTCGAAGGCCGACCGGTTGCCGAGCGAGCCGTACAGCGAGCCGCCCACGCCGGAGAAGCCCCTCTCGACCAGCAGGCGGTAGGCCCGGCCGTCCTCCACCAGCGGCTCGGGCCGCCGCCGGATGCGCAGGATCGCCGAGTCGACCGACGGGACCGGGCGGAAGCTGCTCCTGCCGATCCGCCCGGCCAGCTCCCAGCTGAACCACGGCCAGGTCGCCACGGTCAGCATGCTCCAGCGGCCGAAGTCACCCGACCGCTTGCGCGCGTACTCCAGCTGGGTCACCAGCGTCGCCGAGGTGAGCGACCTGGCGCGCAGGCACCAGTCCACGATCTGCGAGGTGATGGAGTATGGGATGTTGCCGACCACCGCGAACGGCTCGCGCGGCGGCCGGGCGGCGGTGAAGTCGCCCCTCACGACCCTGGCCTGCGGCACACGCTCCCGCAGCCTGCCGGCCCACACGGGGTCGATCTCGTAGGCGACCACGTCGGCGCCGGTCCGCACCAGCGCCCGGGTCAGCGCCCCGGTGCCCGCGCCGGGCTCCAGGACGAGCCCGGACGGCCGGGCCGCCGCGACCACCCGGTCCACGGCGCGGCGGTCGACGAGGAAGTTCTGGGACAGCTCGCGCCTGGCCTGGTCTCGCGAGCGACCGGGCTGGTTTTGTGAACGGCCGGTCTGGTTTTGCGAACGACCGGTCTGGTTGGTTGAACGACTGGGACGGCTCGTTGAACGACGAGCACGGGAAAACGACTGCGCCACGGCAGATGCCCTTCGGGGTCCTCGAGATGACGGGGTCTCGAAGGGCCCTGGCCCGCCAGGCGCGGACAGCGTGAAAGACAGCGTGAAAGGTCGCGTCAGACAGAAGCCGCCTGGCGGGCCAGGGCCCGGCCGCGGCGGATGCGCACGAAGAAGGCGGCGCTGAAGAAGCACGACATGCGCACGACGGTAGACAACCGCGCGGGTGCCGGGCAACCCAATATCGCTTTGATGCTCCTTTGAGCTTGCCCAGGTAATGCTGACGCCATGAAGGTCCTTGTCGTCGACGACGAGCCGAACATCCGCGCCCTGCTCGCCGAGACGCTGCGGCTGGTCTCCTTCGAGGTGCGCACCGCCGGGTCGGGCAGGGAGGCGCTGGCCGCCGCCAGGGAGTTCGGCCCCGACCTCGTCGTGCTGGACGTCATGATGGACGACCTGGACGGCTTCGAGGTGGCCAGGCAGCTCGACGAGCGCTACCCCGTGCTGTTCCTGACCGCCCGCGACACCGTCGAGGACCGCGTGCGCGGCCTGAAGCTGGGCGCCGACGACTACGTCGTCAAGCCGTTCAGCCTGGAGGAGGTGGTGCTGCGGGTCAAGGCGATCCTGCGCCGCAGCGCCGCGCCCGCCGACAGGCAGCTGCTGCGTTACGCCGATCTGGAGATGGACGTGGCCGCCCACGAGGTACGGCGGCGCGGCGTCCCGGTGGAGCTGTCGCCCACCGAGTTCAACCTGCTGGAGTACCTGCTCGCCAACGCCGGGCGGGTGCTCAGCAAGGCGCAGATCCTCGACAGCGTCTGGCGCTACGACTTCGACGGCGACTCCAGCATCGTCGAGTCCTACGTGTACTACCTGCGCAAGAAGCTCGGCGAGCCGCCGCTGATCCAGACCGTGCGCGGCGTCGGCTACACGCTCAGGACCCCCTCATGAGCCTGCGCAACCGCCTGGTGCTCATCGTCCTCGGCCTCACCGCAGTCGGCCTGCTCCTGGCCAACGCCCTCGGGCTGGCCATCCTGCGCGGCGTGCTCGTCGAACGCCTCGACGCCCAGCTCGCCCCGCTCAGGAAGGCCGCCGTCAGCCTGCCCATGATCAAGCAGGTCACCACCGAGTGGGGGCTGCTGGCCGCGGTGACCAAGCGCGCGGCCGAGAACATCCACATCACCACCTTCGACGCCGCCGGCCGGATGATCCCCGCCGCGAGCCTCGACCCCGAGAAGGGGCCCGACCTGGGCGACGTCCACGAGATCCCCCTGGACAAGCCCTTCACCGCGCCCGGCGTGAGCGGGGAGCACTCCTGGCGCGTGCAGGCCGTGGCCTCCGGCGACGGGCGGATCGTCGTCATGGCGCTGTCGATGCGCCAGGTGGAGGAGACCGAGCGGGCGCTGACGGCCATCAGCCTGGCCGTCAGCGGCGGCGTGCTGCTGGTGCTCGGGCTGGCCGCCGAGGCGGCCGTACGGCTCGGCCTGCTGCCCCTCACCCGCATGGAGCGCACCGCGACCAGGATCGCGGCCGGCGACTTCGGCCGGCGCATGCACGACACGGATTCCCGCACCGAGCCGGGACGGCTGGGTGCGGCCATGAACGTCATGCTCGACCGGCTCGAACGGGAGATCGCCGCGCGCACCGAATCGGAGGCCCGGCTGCGCCGCTTCCTGGCCGACGCCTCCCACGAGCTGCGCACGCCCCTCACCTCCGTGCGCGGCTTCGCCGAGCTCTACCGGCGCGGCGGCGGCGACACCGACGAGATGATGCGCCGCATCGAGGACGAGGCGGCCCGGATGGGCGTGCTGGTCAACGACCTGCTGACGCTCGCGCAGCTCGATGAGGAACGCCCGATCGAGCGAGGGTCCGTCGACCTGCTGGAGGTGGCGGCCGACACCGTGCGTGACGCCCGCGCCCGGCGGCCGGACCGCTCCGTCAAGCTGACGGGCAGGCTGGAGCCGGTCACCGTGCCCGGCGACGCCATGCGGCTGCGCCAGGTGGCCGCCAACCTCGTCGACAACGCGCTCGTGCACACCGACGCGCCCGTGCGGGTGCGGGTCGGTCGGGCGGGCGGCTGCGCCGTCCTGGAGGTATCGGACGACGGGCCGGGCGTGCCGCCCGAGCACGCGCCGCACGTCTTCGACCGCCTCTACCGCGTCAGCCAGGGCCGCTCGCGCGCCCACGGCGGCGCGGGACTCGGGCTGTCCATCGTCGCCGCCATCGCACGCGCGCACGGCGGCCGGGTCGAGCTGGACACCGCCCCCGGCCGCGGTGCCACCTTCCGCGTACTCCTACCCCTCTCCCAGGCGGTTCCGAGCTCGCCTTGAACTGCGCTCGGCACAGTCGGGCCCATGCGACTCACATTCTTCGCGGCGGCCGTGCTCGTGCTGGCCGCCGGATGCGGCACCGCCCCCACATCGGCCGGGGTGGCCTCGGTGTCGGGCGCCGGATCCACCCCCAGCGCCTCACCCAGCCCCACCTCGACCCTCGACCGCGAGGAGCGCGGCAGGAAGTTCGCGCAGTGCATGCGCGACAACGACGTCGACATGCCCGACCCCGACCCCAACGGCGGCTTCGTCGGCCGCACGACGATCAGGCTCGACGACCCGAAGGTGCAGAAGGCCTTCGAGGCATGTAAGGAGTACGCCCCGGTCAAGGAGCGGGGCGAGCTGTCTCCGGAGGACCTGGAGAAGCTGCGCAAGTTCGCCGCCTGCATGCGGGACAACGGCGTCGACATGCCCGACCCCGACCCCAACGGCGGCTTCGCCGGCCAGGTCGGCAAGATCAAGCGGGACGACCCCGACTTCGCCGAGGCCGTCGAGAAGTGCAACGCGGAACTCGGCGGCAAGGCCAAGGGAGCAGAGGGGGGCGGGAAGTGACGCAGCTCGCCGCGCCCCCGTCCGTCACCCGCCGGCGCCGCAGGCCCGCCCGCGTGGCGGCCTGGACCGGGGGCGCCGCCCTCCTGGCCGCCGCCGTCACCGCCGCGGCGCTCGGCTTCGGCGGCTCGTCCCCCGGTACGGCGACCGCCGTCCGCACCCCTCCCGCCACGGCCAAGGTCACCCGCACGACGCTCACCGACACCAAGACCGTGCCGGGCACCCTCGGCTACGGCGACCCCCTCACCGTGACCGCCCGTGGCCAGGGCACGATCACGTGGCTGCCCGCCGAGGGCGCCGTGATCACCCGCGGCCGCGCCGTCTACAGCGCAGACGCCGACCGGGTGCCCCTGCTGTACGGCACGATGCCGCTGTACCGGACGCTGCGCGACGGCGTCGAGGGCAAGGACGTCGAGGAGTTCGAACGCAACCTGGCCAAGCTCGGCTACGACGGCTTCGACGTCGACGACACCTTCACCTGGGCCACCCGCGAGGCGGTGGAGGACTGGCAGGACGACCTCGGGCTGCCAGTCACCGGCACGGTCGAGCCCGGCGACGTGGTCGTCGCGCCCGGCCCGCTGCGCGTCACCACGGTGAAGACGGCGCTGGGCGCCACGGCGTCGGGCCCCGTGCTGGAGGCCACGCGCACCACCAAGCAGGTCGCGGTCGACCTCGACGCCGCCGACCGGCACCTGGTGCGCCGTGGCATGAAGGCCACGATCGAGCTGCCCGACGGCTCCACGGTGGACGGCAAGGTCACCTCGGTCGGCAAGGTCGCGCGGCAGACCGGCGAGGGGCAGGACCTCACCACCACGGTGGAGGTGACGCTGTCGGTCGGCAAGACGTCGTTCGACACCGGGCCCGTCGACGTGACCGTCGTGTCGGCGCGGCGCGAGGACGTGCTGGCGGTGCCCGTCGGCGCGCTGGTCGCCCTGGCCGAGGGCGGGTACGGCGTGCAGGTAGTCGAGGGGACGGCGACCCGGTACGTGGCCGTCGAGACCGGCATGTTCGCCGACGGCAAGGTCGAGGTCACGGGCGTCGCGGAGGGCACGACCGTGGTGGTGCCGACGTGAGCACCAGTCTCGGGGAGCGTCCGGCCCTGATGGCCGAGCCGGGCGGCCGGGCGCCGATCGCCGAGCTCGTCGACGTCACCAAGACCTACGGCGAGGTGAGAGCCCTGCGCGGCGTCTCCCTGACGATCATGCCCGGCGAGCTCGTCGCCATCGTCGGCCCCTCCGGCTCCGGCAAGTCGACGATGCTCAACATGATCGGCACGCTCGACCGCCCGACGAGCGGCACGATCCGCATCGCCGGCCACGACGTGCACTCCCTCAACGACCGGCAGCTGTCGGCGCTGCGCGCCCGGCTCATCGGCTTCGTCTTCCAGTCCTTCCACCTGGCCGCCGGCGTGCCCGTGCTCGACAACGTCGCCGACGGCCTCCTCTACGCGGGCGTGGGGCTGCGCGAACGCAGGCTGCGCGCCTACGAGGCCCTCGACCGCGTCGGCCTCGCGCACCGCCTCGACCACCGCCCGCACGAGCTGTCCGGCGGCGAACGGCAGCGCGTCGCCATCGCCAGGGCGGTCGTCGGGCAACCCCGGCTGCTGCTGGCCGACGAACCCACCGGCAACCTCGACTCGCGCTCCGGCGCCGGAGTGACGGCCCTGCTGCGCGAGCTCAACGAGACGGGGACCACCGTGGTGATCATCACCCACGACCGGGACATCGCGGCCTCGCTGCCGCGCCAGGTCCACATGCTCGACGGCGAGGTACGCCCATGACCGACCTGCTCACCCCCGCGCGGATGAGCCCCGGCGACGTGGCACGAGTCGGCGGCGCCGGGCTTCGCACCCGCCCCCTGCGCGTGTTCCTGTCCGCCCTGGGCATCGCCATCGGCATCGCCGCCATGCTCGGCGTGGTCGGCATCTCCGCCTCCAGCCAGGAGGACCTCAACCGGCAGCTGGCGGCCCTGGGCACCAACCTGCTGAAGGTCTCGCCCGGGCAGAGCCTGTTCGGCGAGGCCTCCCACCTGCCGGCCGAGGCCGAAGGCATGATCGGCCAGATCCCCGCGGTCACCGCGGTCACCGCCATCGGCGTCACCGACGCCAAGGTCTACCGCAACGACCACATCCCGCCGACCCAGTCCGGCAGCATCGCCGTCGCCGCCGCGCGCCTGGACCTGCCGGCCGACGTGGGCGCCTCGCTGGCCGGCGGCACGTGGCTGAACGAGGCCACGCACCGCTACCCGGCCACGGTCCTCGGCTCGAAGGCCGCCGACCGCCTCGGCGTCCACCGCGCGGGCCCGGAGCAGCGGGTGTGGCTGGGCGGCCAGTGGTTCACCGTGGTCGGCATCCTCGCCCCCGCGCCGCTCGCGCCGGAGCTCGACACCGCCGCCCTGGTCGGCTGGCCGGTCGCCGAGGAGCGGCTCGGCTTCGACGGCTACCCCACGACCGTCTACGCCCGGGCCACCGAGGAGCACGTCGTCGCCGTCCGGGACGTGCTGGCCGCCACCGCCAACCCCGAGGCGCCCAACGAGGTGCAGGTCTCCCGCCCCTCCGACGCGCTGGCGGCCAAGCAGGCCACCGACGCGACCCTGAACGCGCTGCTGCTCGGCCTGGGCGGCGTCGCGCTGCTCGTGGGCGGCGTCGGCGTCGCGAACACCATGGTCATCTCGGTTCTGGAACGGCGCGCCGAGATCGGCCTGCGCCGCTCCCTGGGCGCCACCCGCGGCCAGATCCGCCTGCAGTTCCTGGCCGAGTCGGCGCTGCTGTCGCTCATCGGCGGGATCGGCGGCGTGGTGCTGGGCATCGGGGTGACGTCGCTGTATGCGACCCTTCAGAACTGGCCGACGATCGTGCCGGTGTGGGCGATGGTGGGCGGCATCGCGGCCACCTTGGTGATCGGCGCGCTGGCGGGGTTCTACCCGGCGGTGCGCGCCGCGCGCATGTCTCCTACGGAGGCCTTGGCGACGCCGTGAGGCTTTCTCGCGGTTTCTCCGGGATTCTTATGGAGTTTCTGGGTTTGGAGTTTCTGGGTTTCGAGGCGAGACGTGGCTGCCAGAGGGCTACGTCACTGTTCCCACGGGACCTTGTCGCGCATCCCCGGGAGGCTCTGGCACACGGCTCCCGGGGAGTCGCCACGCATGCTCAGGGCTTCGCCAAGCGTCCCCGGGGTTTCATGTGTCCCTCGGGGAGCCTTGCCACGCGGCTCCCCGAGGCCTTGCCACGGAGCTCCCGGGGGCTTTGCCGTACGGCTCCCTCGGGATGGACACCGTGACGATCTCCACGGCCGAACCTCCCCATAAGGTGACCGGAAGGGTTCACCGGGTTCGGTCGGAGCCGACCAGGGTCGGGGAATGCCGATGGCGCCTGGCAGTCACTGTTGTGGCAGTCACTCCTGCCCCGAGCGGATGCCTCAGCCGGTGAGGCCGGCCGCCTCCTCCCGGCCGAACGTGATCACCATGTACCTGCCGTTGGCGTAGCTGACCACTGGCCGCTGAAGCATGTCACCCACCCTGCGGGCGACCCTCTGGAACAACTCCACCATCTCCGGGGTGTCGGCGCTCACCTGGAACCGGCCGTTGGCAACGAGGTGCTCGGCGACGAGGGGAGCGAAGTTCGCTTCGGCTCGGACCTTCTCGTCCGTGCTGAGAGGGGTGCGTCGGGGTGCGGGCTGCGTGCCGAGAGGGTGGGCCATTACTGATCTCCTCGTGATCGCCGGTCTTCCAGAATGCCAGATGCGGTGACGAGACCCGGCAGAGGTTTCCGATCCCGGCACCAGGCGGATCCCATCTTGTGCCAGCTGTTCCTGTGCCCAGCCGGGGATCGCGAGCGTCGTCAAGCTGGCGTTCTGACTGGCTGTCGTTCTCCGCGACCGGAAAGCCGCCACACGCCGCTACGTGTCCGCCGGATACCAGCGCGGCGCCCACGCACCGCCCTGCCCACCGTGGAGTCCCAGGCCGCCGTGAAGTCCCCCAGGCCCTTCGGCGGGGTTCTCAGCCTTTCATGGGTTTCCAGCCCGGCACGGAACGCTTCGCCCACGGTGACCGTGACCTTCGCCGGGACGCCAGGAAACCAGGAAACCCGCCCGCACCCGGAGGCGGAACACCGGCGCACGCCGTCGATTCCGCGACGCGAAGGCGACTGCGCAGGAGGGCACACGCCGACGGCCGATTCTTCAAGTGGCCGATTTCTTCAAGACCGGCCATGCCCGCGCTCGTAGCGTGGCGGGCATGGACATCTTGTCGACAGCCGAGCAGTACCTGCACCTCAACGCCCGGCTCCTCGACCGGCTCCGCTTCGAGGCTCTCTTCCGCGGCGGCTCCAGATCCCGCGTCCTCGACGTGCTCCGCTGCTACCAGAACCCCGACGGCGGCTTCGGCAACGCCCTGGAGCCCGACCTTCGCGGTTCCGGCAGTCAGCCACAGCCGGTCGAGGTGGCCTTCTGGATCCTCGACGAGCTCGACGCCTTCGACGACCCCATGGTGCGGGCCGCCTGCGACTACCTCGCCTCGATCACCACACCGGACGGCGGCGTCCCCTTCGTCCTGCCCTCCGTGCGCGCCACCCTCCGCGCCCCCTGGTGGGAGACCGGCGACAACCCGCCGGGAAACCTCAACCCCACAGCCGCGCTGGCCGCCCTCCTCCACAAGCACGGCGTCTCCCACCCGTGGCTCGACCGGGCCACCGCTTTCTGCTGGGACGGCATCGCGCAGGTGAAGGAGACCACCCCCTACGAGGCACGCGCCATCCTGCCGTTCCTGGAGCACGCCCCGGACCGTGACCGCGTCGACGCCGAGTTCGCCCGGCTCCGCGACGCGATCCTCGACACCGTCACGCTCGACCCGAACGCGACCGGCGAAGCCCACTTCCCACTCGACTTCGCGCCCGCGCCCCTCCGGCTCCCGCTGTTCGACAGGGCGACGATCGACAGGCATCTGGACGCGCTGGTGGAGCAGCTGGCCCGGGACGGCGGCTGGACCGGGAACTGGGCGATGTGGACACCGGTGGTGCGCACCGAATGGGCGGGCTTCATGACCGTCCACCGGCTCAAGACGCTGCGCGCCTACGGACGCCTCCCGAAGTGACCGCGTCATCCGGGGCTCGCCAGTCGCTTCACCTTCCTGCGAACCGGTGAGCGCCTGACGCCCATCCTCCTGTCCGTGCGCCGTAACGGCGGCCGGCCACGCGCGCCCGGTGAGCGTCACCCTGGACAGGCGCCGGCCCCGGTCGGCGGGTGGCTCCAAGCCGGCTTGCCGTACACGACCCAAAGACCAGCACCCCAACGGCGGCGAGCCCACGCACGACGGCCAGGAAACGACAGGCAAGCCCAGGCAAGCTCAGGCGAGCAGTTGCTTCATCGGGACGCCGGCCAGGCGTTTGACGTCGTTGGCGAGATGCGCCTGGTCGGCATAGCCGCTGTCGGCCGCCACACGCGCCAGCGGCACGCCCGCCCTGGCCAGGCGGAGGGCGCGCTGGAAGCGGACGATGCGCTGGAGGGTCTTCGGAGGGTAGCCGAAGGCGGCGACGCTTCTGCGGTGGAGCTGGCGTTCGCTGAGGCCAAGTTGCCAGGCGACCTCGGCGACGCCGCCGCCGGAGCGCAGGGCCGACGCGATCGCCGGGGCGGCCGGGTCGGGCGGGGGAGCCTGCAGGAGCCGGTGGGCGACCGCGCGGAGCCGCTGCTCGACGGGGAGGTCCGCCAGGTCGGGCGCGAGGTCGTCGAGGGACACCCGCTGGTCGAGCAGGTCGCTGAGCGGGGCGGAGAGCAGGCCGCCGACGGCGCCGGGGCGGAAGCGGATGCCGAAGTAGGAGTCGCCCGGGCGCATGGGCGTCGGCATGGGGCCCGTGTCGGGACCGGCCACATGGGGACCCTGCGGGCCCCAGATGAGGTCGACGCAGCCGTCGGGGACGACGAGGTGGACGCCCTCGGCCGCGCTGGTCTGCTCCCAGACGCAGGCGATGCGGTGGGCCAGGCCGGCTGGCGGGGCGTGCTCGATGTACATGGCGTCTCCCAAGCTACGCCCGGCCGCCGACAATCCGTTCGTCGCCGGAGATGAGAGCGGCCGCCCAGGTGGCGCTGGGGTCGCTGTCGATCAGCAGGGCGCGCGTGAGGAGGCTGAGCGGGATGGCGAGGAGCGCGCCGAGCGGGCCGAGGACGAAGGCCCAGACGATCAGCGACACCAGAGTCATGGTGGTGGACAGCCCTACGGCGTCGCCGAGGAACTTCGGCTGGATGAAGGACTGGATGACCACGTTGATGGCGACATAGGCGGCGATGACCAGAAGCATTTTCTGCGGCCCGCCGTCCAGGAGCGCGAGGACGGCGGGCGGGATCAGGCCCATGATGAAGCCGATGTTCGGGATGTAGTTCGTGATCAGCGCGAGGACTCCCCAGAGGAGGGGGAGCGGGACGGACAGAAGATAGAGCGCCGCCACGTCCAGGATCGAGCAGATCAGCCCGAAGCCCGTGGAGACCAGCAGGTAGCGCCTGGTCTTGGCGGCGAACGTGGCCAGGGCGGCGACGAGATGGGGTCTGTTGTGTACGCCGGCGGCGATGATGCGGGCGATGACCGGCGCGTCCAGCGACATGGCCAGGAGCAGGATGACCATGAGGAAGAGGCTGGACAGGACGCCGAGCAGCCCGGTCAGCAGGCTCTGGGCGATGCCGACCACCCGGCTGGGGTCGAAGGACTGCATGACCTCGTTGAGCTGGGCGGTGCTCACCCCGAGCTCGCCGATGAGCCGCTGGGCGTCGGCGAGGAGCCGGCGGAACTGGTCGGCGTACGCGGGGAGGGTCGCCGCGAGCTGCGTCACCGACAGGCTGATGATCGCGACCATGCCGAGGAGCACGAAGACCACGATGAGGAACGGCAGAGCCACCTGGATCCACCGGGGCGAGCCCCGCCGGGCCAGGGCCGAGCGCACCGGTGAGACGGCGATGACCAGGACGAAGGAGAGGAAGAGCGGGCCGAGGATCGAGGAGACCTCCCGCATGCCGAACAGAGTGATCACCGCCGCGGCGGCTCCCGTCAGCGCGATCAAGGCTCTTGGCAACGGCCGGTCCCTCACGCCGCGTTCATACCCATGGGTTCGGGGCGGGCGCGGGTGAGTCCGCACGGCGACGGATCTGTGATCGTTCTGTGCCCGGTTGAGGCGGTTCGAGGCGTCTCGACCACTCTCGGGCGCTGCTAATCTTGACGAGCCGACGTCGTCGGGCGCAATCTCACTCCTCCACTCAGGCGGGTGTGGTGTGAGCTGCGCCGTGGTCGTCGGCGATCCCTGATGACAAGCCGGCTCGGGCATCGATTCGCGGATCGGTTGACGGGCTGGTAAGTTAGAAGGGTTGCTCCGGAAGCGGAGCGATGCGGATTCCCGCAAGCCCCGGCGAGAGTTGTCAAATCGAGCGATTTGACACGATCCGGCGGGCTTGTAAGGATGAAGAAGACGGAACGAAACGCGGGATGCGTCCGTTTCTTGAGAACTCAACAGT
>NZ_MSZZ01000052.1 GCF_002093975.1 Thermoactinospora rubra | reverse complement strand
TCCTGCAGAACTACGAGGTCGCGAGAGGATGAAAAAGGCTCCATGGATCCGCCGATGAGCTCGACCAGCAGGTGGTACCCCGATCCCAGGGGGCCGCTGAGGCACATCATCACGAGGACGCCCGGCACGAACCACTGCCACGACGTGCCGCCCAGGAGGGACCCGAAGACGAACAGGAACAGCAGCGGCTGGCCCATCTCGAACAGCAGCCCGACGGGGGCGCGCAGGGACGGAGCCAACTCCCGCATGAAGATCGTCGCGGTGTCGTGAAGGAAGCCCCTCCTGCGAGGCTCCACCGTGACGGCCGCTGTAACCGCTGCATCCGTGCCACGAGCGGGAGCCGTACGGCCCGAGGCGGCCGGCTCAGATGGGGACAATTTCTCAGACATCCTCTTCCTCCAAAGTGCGTCCGGTCAGGGTGAGGAACACGTCGTCCAGCGTCGGGCGGGCCGTCTCCGCCGCGTGGACCTTGATGCCCGCGGCGTCCAGCGCCCGCAGGTACGGCGGGAGCATCCGCCCGGCGTGGGCCACGCGCAGCCGTACGGCGGAGCCCTCCACCGAGACCGACGAGACCGAGACCGACGAGACCGAGACCGACGAGGCCGAGGAGTCAGAGGAGACCGAAGCGTCCAGGCGGCGGGCGACCTCGGCCGCGGCCGTGGGATCGTCGGTCGTGACCGTGACGAGGTCGCCGGCGAGGTCGCTCTTGAGGCGCTCCGCCGTGCCGTCCGCGGTGATCCGGCCCTTGTCGATGACGACCACGCGCTCGGCCATCTCGTCCGCCTCGGCGAGATAGTGCGTGGTGAAGAACAGCGTGGTCCCGCACTCGGTGCGCAGGCGCAGGATGTGCCGCCAGACCTCGGCCCGGCTGGTCGGGTCCAGGCCCGTGGTGGGCTCGTCGAGGAAGAGCAGGGCGGGGCGGTGGACCAGGCCGAGCGCGAGGTCGAGGCGGCGGCGCTGGCCGCCGGAGAGCGTGCCGGGCGTGCGGGTGGCGAGCGGGGTCAGGTCGAACAGGTCCAGCACCTCGTCGGCGCGGCGGGAGGCGTCGCGGGTGCTCAGGCCGTACGCGCGGCCCTGGGTGACCAGCTCGTCGCGGGCGCGGAAGTTCTCGCCGGCGCTGGTGCGCTGGCCGACGTACCCGATGCGCAGGCGGACGGCCGCCGGGTCGGAGGCGACGTCGCGCCCGGCGACGACGGCCCTGCCCGAGGTGGGCGGCAGGAGCGTGGTCAGCATGCGCAGGGTGGTGGACTTTCCGGCGCCGTTGGGGCCGAGGAAGGCGACGAGCTCGCCGGGCTCGACGTCGAGGTCGATGCCGGTCACCGCGTGGATCGTCTGTTTTTGACGGTGAAGTCGCGGGTGAGGCCGCGGGCGTGGATCATGACGGAACCTCACTTTCAGCGAAATTTCACGACATTTCGGGGCATTCACGGCATGCCGAAGCGCCGGGGCATGCGGAACTGTCAGAGGACGCGGACCCGAGCACGGGGAGGCGGCACGCGGGCCCGGGCATGCCGGACAAGCCCCAGCTCAGGGGACATTTGATGGATAGCTCATCTTGAGCCGCGCCCCGGCGATTTGGCAAACGCGAACATAACGTTCATGTTCCGCGCTGACCTGCGGAAACGTATTTGCCGAAATGCGCCCACTCACCGCCTGAAGTGCGATTTCAAGAAATTTCCCGGGTTGCCGGGTGATGCCGTCATGCGCGAAGATCTGCGGCAGTCGTGTGAAAGGGCATCACTGATGAGGCGTGTGTTGCTGGTCGCCATGCTGGCGGCGACCGGGCTGGTCACCCAGGCTCCGGCCCAGGCGGCCGGCGGGGTCCCCGGCGTGGACGTGAGCAACTGGACCGGCGACATCGACTGGGCGAAGGTGGTCGAGGGCGGCGGGAAGTTCGCCTTCGTCCACGCCACCGAGGGCAGCGACTGGATCAGCCCCCGCTTCCAGGCCCAGTACGGCGGAGCCGCGGAGGCAGGCCTGTTCCGCGGCGCCTACCACTTCGCCCTGCCGCACAGCTCCAGCGGGGCGCAGCAGGCCGAGCACTTCGTCGCCAACGGCGGCGCCTGGACGTCCGACGGGCTGACCCTGCCCGGCGTGCTGGACCTGGAGGACAACCCCTACCAGCAGAAGACCGGCAAGAACTCCTGCTACGACCTGTCGCAGAAGGACATGGTCGCCTGGATCAAGGACTTCACCACGACGTACCGCCGCAAGACCGGACGGGACGCCATCATCTACACCACCACCAGCTGGTGGCGCACCTGCACGGGCGACTCCGATGCGTTCGGCAGGCACCCGCTGTGGCTGGCACGCTGGGGGAGCGAGCCCGGCGAGCTCCCCAAGAGCTGGACCGGGCACGCCTTCTGGCAGTCGACCGACAAGGGTCCGCTGGTGGGCGGAGGGAACGTCTTCAACGGCACGGAAGCCCAGCTCAAGGCCCTGGCGAACCCGCCCGCCGAGGTGAGCGTGAGCGGCGCGGCCAAGGGCAGGAAGCTCTACACGATCACCGTCGCCAACACGGGACCGCACCCGGTGACGAACGTCAAGGTCGACGGCCGGGCGTTCGGCGGCAAGGTCGTCAAGGCGCCGGGCTGCAAGTTCAGCGGCACCGCCGTACGGTGCGTGATCCCGGAGCTGGCGCGCGGCAAGAAGGTCAGGCTGACGGTCACGCTGAAGCCGCGGTCGTCGTCGGGCGCGGTGGGGATCCGGGTCACGGTCGGCACGGTCAAGCTGACGCTCAAGGGCGCGTGACCGGCGGCGTCCTCGGCGTCTTTGGCGTGCCGGTACGGCGGCGCGCGCTGCTGGCGGCGGCGCTCGTGCTCGTGACGGCCGGCGCCTCCTCGGCCGACTGGCCCAGGCTCCAGATCGCCATCCTGGCCTGGGCCCAGGACGTCGAACGGCTGGGCATCCCGTACGTCTGGGGCGGCGGGCACGGCCCGGACCCCGGCCCGTCGACGGGCACGTGCGCGGGCTACACGGGCAGGATCCGGCCGTGCCCGGCGACCAGCATGCGGGGCCTGGACTGCTCGGGGCTCACGCGCTGGGTCTACGCGCTCGCCCACGGCGCCGACGTCCTGGGCCCCGGCACGACCGACGATCATGTACGGCGCATGCGTCCCGTCAGCCGCCCGCGGCCGGGCGATCTCGTCTTCTTCGGCAAGGGGGCGAAGACACACCATGTCGGGATATACCTGGGTGGCGATCGGATGCTGAACGCCCCCGAGACGGGGACGTACGTGCGCGTCGACCGGGTGTCGGTGCGATCCGACATCAAAGGGTTCTACCGATACTGATGCTCAGGCTGTCGACTGCCGAAAAATGAGAGACCCAAGGTCTAGTCTGTGCCGCTATGGACAGGAGGTGGGTCGGTCCCGACGGCTACGAGGTCTCCCCGGCCGTCCGGGCGGGACGGCAGGTGCTCCGGGTGCGCAGGCACGGCTGGCTGATAGCCGACTGCCTGTCCGTCGAGGAGGTCGCGCGCTACGTGGACCTGGCGGACCTGTGCGAGGTGGTGCGGCTGCCCGCCGAGCGGGGGCGCGAGGCGGCCACCGGGTAGCGGGCCGATGGGGATCGAGTTCGCATCATGGGCTGGGGCCGTGTATGGTTACACCTGTCCGCGGCGCGCAGAGCGAGCGTGACAAGCCCCTATAGCTCAGTCGGCAGAGCGTCTCCATGGTAAGGAGAAGGTCAACGGTTCGATTCCGTTTGGGGGCTCCACGGCTGACCAGGCACGACGCCCGGCTCAAGGCATCTTGGGTCCGGGCGTTCTTCGTTGGGTGCGACGGCAGGTGCGACGACGGCGTAGGGCCCGGCCGCCGGGTCTGCGCCACCGACGGCCGGACGGTCGGGGATACGCACCCCGGGCGGCCCCGGTTCGCCGTCCGGCCCACGGCCGTGGAATATCGTTTTTGCTTGCGCATGATCGCGAGGCATACTGGGGTTGCTCTCCGATCTGGTGAAGTACGAAGGTACTCCCACGGTCGGGTATCCTTTACGCGCCGGGTCGTGTTCCCGGCGATGGCGGAGTAGCTCAGTCAGGCAGAGCAAACGGCTCATAATCGTTGTGTCGCCGGTTCAAATCCGGCCTCCGCTACTACCCTCGCCCGAGCCCTCCAGGGCTCAGGCATGGGTGTGTTGTCCCAGTCCCGAAACGTAGAAAGGCACTCCCACGTGGCTGCCACCGACGTTAGGCCGAAGATCACGCTGGCCTGCCAGGAGTGCAAGCACCGCAACTACATCACGCGGAAGAACCGGCGTAACGACCCGGATCGGCTTGAGCTGAAGAAGTACTGCCCCAACTGCCGTCGCCACCAGGCGCACCGCGAGACGCGCTAGGCTTCCCGGCTTCCTGGACTTTCACGCATACAACCGGCGCCCTCGGCAAGGAGGCGCCGGTTTGTCGCGTTTCCGGCATCCTCACGATCACCGCTGCCGACCGGCGTGGGCCATGGCATCCGGGATCGGCTCCCACGTCGCCACGAACTCGGCCGGCGACCAGCACGAGGCGTCCTCGCAGGCGTTTCCCGACGTGGCGGACAGGCAGGGGTCGATCTCGAACCACCGCACCCCTGCGTCCGGGTCGTCGCGCCGCACGACGCCCAGCCTGGCCCCGTGCCGATCGTCCCCGGCGTACGGCATGCCGCGCCCGGCCGACTCCCGCGAAGCCCACCGGGGACCCAGCCACACGGCGTGATGCTCGGTGATCGCGAGGTCGTGTGCCATTCGTGCCCGTCCGCGTCGAGCCGATGACAGGCCGGGTACGGCGGGCGCATGCCGTACCCGAAGAAGTGCATCTCGCCGGATCGAGCTTCGGGTGCAGCTTGGGGTGCAGCTTGGGATGCGCGGTCATCGCGGTGGTCGGCCGCCCGCCGAAGCCACATGCCGCGACCGTGTCCAGCTCGGGCGTGACCGCTGTCCTGACCCGGCAGGAGGAGTCTTCCGTGGCGGGTGTCGATTCCGGCGTGCCGCATTCGTGCAGAGGGTGACGAGCCCTGTCACGAAGGGAAGACACGCTGCCATGCCGTTCACCGGCGAAGAGATCGCCTACCTGCGCTCCCAGCTTCTCGCGCGCCTCGCCACCCTCGCGCCCGACGGGTGGCAGCCCGACGTCGTCCCCGTCGCCTGCGAGTTCGACGGCGAGCCCGCCGGCGACAGCTGGTATGAGACGAGGCGAACCGTGCACCGCAGTGGGTAAAGGCGGTTGCGCCGGGGCCAGGAGACAGCCGAACGTTGTTCTGTTAGCGTCGGCGTCATCAGCTCTAGCGTGCGCGTGAAGGGGCACTCATGGCCTTGAACCGTGATTTCATCGGGCGGACGTACCGCTCGTCCGCCACCTACGAGGTCAGCCGGGTAAAGATCAGGGAGTTCGCGGCGGCCATCGGGGACAACAACCCGGTCTACCGGGACAAGGAGGCGGCCAGGGCCGCGGGACACCCCGACGTCGTCGCCCCGCCGACCTTCCCCATCGTCTTCAGCCTGCACAGCAGCGGTGAGGCGCTGGCCGACCCCGACCTCGGCCTCAACTACGCGATGGTGGTCCACGGCGAGCAGCGGTTCGAGTACCGGCGCCCCATCTACGCCGGCGACGAACTGCTCACCACCGCCACGATCACCGACATCCGCACGGCCGGGCGCAACGAGCTGCTGACCGTGCGCAGCGAGATCACCACCGTGGAGGGCGAGCACGTGTGCACGGCCTACAACACGATCGTCGAGCGGGGAGGGGCGGCCTGAGATGGCGGCGACGGTGCGGTACGACGAGGTCGAGGTGGGCCAGCAGATCCCCGCGGTGGACTACCGGGTGCGGCGGCTCAACCTGGTCATGTACGCGGGCGCGTCCGGCGACTTCAACCAGATCCACTGGAACGAGCGCTTCGCCAAGACGGTCGGGCTGCCGGACGTGATCGCGCACGGCATGTACACCATGGCGCAGGCCGGGCGGTTCGTCACGGACTGGGCGGGCGATCCCGGGGCGGTGGTGGACTTCGGGGTGCGCTTCTCGGCGATGGTGGTGGTCCCGGACGACGACCAGGGGGCGACGGTCACCGTCAGCGGCGTGATCGAGGAGAAGCTCGAGGACAAGCGCGTGGTGATCGGGCTCACCGCCAAGTCCGGCGACGCGGAGGTGCTGTCGAGGGCGCGAGCCGTGGTCCAGCTGGCGTGAACTGATCCCCCAGGGGTACGCGGATGGCATGAGTGAAGCGCCGCGAGAAGTGAGTGAGCTCGCCGAGCGGCGGGCCAAGGCCAGGGCGGAGCGCGACTTCGCCGCGGCGGACGCGCTCCGGGCCGAGATCGAGCAGGCGGGCTGGCTCGTCCGCGACACCGCCGAGGGCTTCGAGCTGACCCCGAAGCCGCCGTACGAGGTCTGGCCCAGCGTCCGCGCCATCCCCGTCTCGGCGGTGACGGACCGGGGCGAAAGCCACCTGCCGCCGCTCACGGCCCCGACCACGGGCACGGGGCGCGACACCGTGGGCGGTTCGGCCGGCACCGCGACCGGCTCGCGTCCCGACGTCGGCGCCGGCGTGGCGAGCTACCAGTGGAGCGGGTACGGCGGAGCCGCCCCCGCCGAAGCGGGCGGCACGGCAGGCGACACCACGCAGGCAGGCGACACGACCCAGTCCGGCGACACCGCGCAAGCCGGCGACACCGCACAAGCAGAGGACACCGCCAAGAGCGGCGAGTCCGGAGCCGGTCCCGCCACCACGCGACCGGCCGCCGAGCTCGGCTTCGCCGCCCCCCAGCAGCCCAACCCGCCCGACGACGACCTGCTCCACGCCCAGCGCCTGTGGGACGCCTCCCTGGCCACCAGCAGGCTGGACGACGCCGGCATCACCCACGAACGCCGGCGGGTCGAAACCTCCGAGATCACCGTCACCGTGGGCCTGCTCGTGGACGGCTGGCCACAGGACGTGCGCGAATGCGTGGAGTCGATCATCGAGCACACCACGGCCCACGTCCTCGCCCTCGACCTCGGCAACATGGACGGCGCGGGCGACGAACTGCACGCGCTCGCCGGACGCCATCCCGACCGCGTCACCGCCTGGCACGTGGCCGAGCGCCCGCACTGGCGCGACGGGTCGGCCACGTGGGGCGCCGCCCGTGCCAAGCTCCTGCAGCTCGACGACACCGACGTCCACGTCCTGATGGAGACCTCCACCGTCCTGACCGGCGACGCCCTGACCCCGCTGGTCGCGGCGATCAAGGCGGGCGCGGTGGCGGCGGGATGGAAGGGCGCGGAGCCGTCGGAGGACGGGACGGAGTGGCGCGAGGCGGGGCCGGGCCGGGTCCGCGGCCTGCTGGGCTACCTGATGGCCGTGCGGCGCTCGGCGGCGTTGCGCGCCTTCCCGGACAAGGCCCGCTACTACCGCAACGCCGACCTCGAGCTGTCGCTCGCGCTCGAAGGCGACCTCGTCGTGCCCGACGAGACGCTGCCTGTGATCCAGCGCACACACCGCGCGTACCACGAGGTCCCGGCCGAGTACCGGGAGCGGGAGTCGCGGCGGACCTACGACCGCGTTCTGCGCATGCTTCGCACCTCCTAAGCTGGGCGCATGAATCTGGCGTCCTGCACCACCCTGGGACTGGGCGGGCCCGCGCGCGACTACGCCGAGGCGCGGACCGCCGAGGAGCTGGTCGGCCTCGTCGCCGACGCCGACCGGCGCAGGGAGCCCTTGCTGGTCCTGGGCGGCGGCAGCAACCTCGTGGTGTCGGACGCGGGGTTCGACGGGCTCGTCGTGCGCGTGGCCACGGGCGGGGTGAGCGTCGAGCGCGACGGCGACCAGGTGATCCTGACGGTCGAGGCCGGCGAGGACTGGGATCCCCTGGTGGCCAGGGCTGTGGCGGAGGGCTGGTCGGGCCTGGAGTGCATGTCCGGCATCCCGGGCCAGGTGGGCTCCACGCCGATCCAGAACGTCGGCGCCTACGGCCAGGAGGTCGCGCAGGTCCTGCGCTGCGTCCGCGTCTACGACCGCGTCACCGGCCAGGTGGCCGACTTCGAGGCCCGGCGGTGCGGCTTCGCCTACCGGGACAGCCTCTTCAAGCGCGACCTGGGCCGGTACGTGGTGCTCTCGGTGACCTACGCGCTCGACATATCCGAAATGTCCGGAAAAATCGTGTACAAGGAGCTCGCCACGCGCCTCGGCGTCCCCCTCGGCGAGCGCGTCCCGGCCCGTGACGCCCGCGAGGCCGTCCTCGCCCTGCGCCGCGGCAAGGGCATGGTCCTCGACCCGGCCGACCCCGACAGCCGCAGCGCCGGGTCGTTCTTCACCAACCCCGTCCTCGACGCCGAGAGCGCCGCCGCGCTGGAGCTGCGCGCCCCCGGCTACCCCCGCTGGGACCTGCCCGACGGCACGGTCAAGGTCCCCGCCGCCTGGCTGATCGAGCAGGCCGGCTACACCAAGGGCTACACGCGCGGCTCCGTCCGCATCTCGACCAAGCACACGCTCGCCCTCACCAACCCCGACGGCCGCGGCACCACCGAGGACCTGCTGGCCCTGGCCCGCGAGGTGCGCGACGGCGTCCGCGAGAAGTTCGGGATCACGCTGGTCAACGAACCCACGCTCGTCGGGTGCTCGCTTTGACCCGGTATACTCCCTAGCGATACCGAAGGGGAGTAGTCCTCAACTGTGCGATCGACACGCTGGCTGTCGAGCCCGGTCGCACGGCCCACGCGGGCGGACGAGACCTTCGGCCCGGCAACGACGAACAGCTGCCGGGCCGAAAGTCGTGCCCGCACATCTCCCCGGGTGCCGCCTTCCGGCCCGGACGCGCGGAAGAGGAACACCCGGTGGAAGCATTCTGGATCAGCCTTGTCGTGATCTTCGTGGCCGAGCTCGGCGACAAGAGCCAGCTCATGGCGTTGACCTTCGCGACGCGCTTCAAGGCGGGGCCCGTGATCGCGGGCATCACGATCGCGACGACGGCCGTGCACCTGGCCAGCGTCGCGCTCGGCGGCGCGATCGGCCAGGCCCTCCCCACCCGGGCCATCACGCTCGTCGCCGCCGTGGCCTTCTTCGGCTTCGCGCTGTGGACGTTGCGCGGCGACGAGCTGACCTCCGAGGAGGCGAGCAAGGCGCAGAAGGTCAAGCGCAACGCGCTCATCGCGGTGACCGTGGCGTTCTTCCTCAGCGAGCTGGGGGACAAGACCATGCTCGCCACCATCACGCTCGCCACTCAGCACGACTGGCTCGGCACCTGGATCGGCTCCACGGTCGGCATGGTCGCCGCCGACGCGCTGGCCATCGCCGTGGGCCGCCTGCTGGGCAGGCACCTGCCGGAGAAGGTCATCCGGTACGGCGCCGCCGCCGGGTTCGCGCTGTTCGGCGTGCTGCTGCTCGTCCAGGCCCTCTAATGCGACCGGCCAGCTAGCGCAGCTGGACCCCGATCAGGCAGGTGTCGTCGTCGGTGTCGGAGGAGCAGTGCGTGAGCAGATAGTCCAGCCTGCTCTCCAGCGAGCCGGCCGGACGCTCGGCGATCCGCAGCAGCTGGGCCTGGGAGTGCTGCAGGGCCCGGTCACGCCGCTCGATGAGCCCGTCGGTGTACATCAGCAGCGTGTCGTCCTCCTCCAGCTGCACCAGCCCCTCGGCGTAGTCCGCGTCCGACACGGCGCCCAGCAGCAACCCGTCGATCACCGGCAGCTCGGTGGCGCGCTCCCCGCGGACGAGGATGGGCGGCAGGTGGCCGGCCCTGGCCCACCGCAGCTCGCGGGTCTCCGGGTCGTAGAGCGCGCAGACGGCGGTGGCCGTGACGCTCTCGGTGAGGTGGTGCGCCACGAGGTTGAGCCACGTGAGCAGCTGCGCCGGGCCGGCCCCGGTGGCGGCCAGCCCGCGCAGGGCGTTGCGCAGGGTGACCATGCCGGTGGCCGCCTCGATGCCGTGCCCGGCGACGTCGCCCACCGACAGCAGGATCTGCTTGGACGGCAGGATGACCGTGTCGTACCAGTCGCCGCCGACCAGGTGGTCGGCCTCGGCCGGCCGGTAGCGCACCGCGATGTTCAGGCCGAACGCCTCGATGGGCCCGCGGGCCGGCGGCATGATGGCGTGCTGCAGCTGCAGGGCCAGCCGGTTGCGCTCGTGGGCCTCCTGCTCGCTGGCCTCCAGCCGGTCACGGGTGGCGGCCAGCGCCACCTCGGTCCAGTGCTGGGCGGAGATGTCCTGGTAGGCGCCACGCACCGCGGTCATGCGCCCGTCGGCGTCGAAGACCGGCTCGGCCACCACGCGGATGTGCCGGACGATCCCGTCGCCGCGCTGGAGGCGGAAGGCGGTGGAGGCCGGGCGCCGGTGGTGCAGGACCGTGCGCAGGAAGCGGCCGATGGCCACCGCGTCGTCGGGATGCGCGTGCTCGCGCAGCTGCTCCAGCGGGATGGGCCGCTCGCCGGGGGCCAGGCCGTACAGCTCGTGGAGGGTCGCGTTCCAGGTGATCTCGCCGGTCGCGGTGATCTCCTCGAAGCCGCCGATGCGGCCCAGCCGCTGGGCGTGCTGCAGCAGGCTGGCCAGGCGCACGGTCTCGTCCTGCACCCGCCAGATGAGCAGCACGCACTGGCCGTGCCTGGTCAGGCTGATGTCGGCGACCGTGGTCAGCGGCACCTGGTCCACCAGGGCGGTCAGCGTCATGCCCGACGCGCGGAACGGCTCGCCGGTGGCGTGCACGTGCTCGATCTTCTCCAGCAGCCCGCCCTCCTCGGCCGCCAGCGGGTAGGCCTCGAGCAGCGGCTCGCCGGCCACGGTGCCCCTGGCCCGCCCGGCCGGGTCGGTGAAGTGGCCGTTGACGTGGTGGATGCGGAAGTCGGTGAGCCGTCCGGCGTCGTCCAGCAGCGGCAGCAGCACCAGGGCGGGGTCGGGCAGCGCGTCGGCCAGGTCGACGATCTCGGCGACGTCCGGCACGGACCCGCCGGGACCGGCGGGCGCCTCCAGCGTGTGCGCGCACAGCTCGGCCAGCGCCTCCACCTGCTTGTGGATCTGCGGCGGCTGCGGCTCCAGCGGGTGCGGCCAGCCGATCTCCAGCACGCCGAGGATGCGGCCGCCGGTGCCGGCCGGGACGGCGACGCGCCCGCCGCCGGCCGACTGGCGGTGCCCGACGGTGGGCAGGCCGGACTCCCGCAACGTCCTGAACCACACCGCCTGCCGTTCGGTCAGGGCCCGCCGGGCGGGCGTGGCCACGCCCGGCGGCACGTAGCGCCACCGGTGCGCCTCCTCGGCGCTGATGCCCGCCGCCCCCGCGAGCGTCAGCGAGGCGTCGGGACCGGCCGCCCACAGCGCCACCGTGTTCGCGCCGAGCGGCGCCAGCGCGTGCTCCAGCAGCGACTCGGCCACCATCTGGCTGTCGGCCGCGTCCAGCACGCCGCTCTCGGCGCTGCGCAGCCGTACGCTCACCGAATGGTCGGGCTCGCCCGTCCGCGTCAGGAACTCGCGGACGGTCTCGCTCAGCCGGTCCTGGGAGGTCTGGTTGATGATGTCGGCGGCCAGCTCCAGCTGCGAGAGCCCCGCCTGCTCGGCCAGCGTGGCCAGCTGCAGCGCCGCCTGCGTCGGGCCGCAGCGCAGCCGCTCGACCAGGATGCCTCTGGCCAGCTCGATGAGCGCCCGGCCCTCGGCGGCCTGCTGCGCCTGCTGGATCTCCTTGCGCAGCCGGTCGATCGTCGCGGCCAGCCTGCCCACGGCGGCGTCGGGTGAGTGCGGGGCCTGCACGGTGCTCCTTGCTGTGGATGTCGGGTACGGCGGGGCGGCAGGTCACCGCGTCAGGTAGCGCTCGACGAGGCTCAACAGGTGGTCGGCGTCGACCGGCTTGGTCACGTAGTCGCTCGCGCCGGAGGCCAGGCTCTTCTCCTGGTCGCCCGGCATGGCCTTGGCCGTCACGGTGATGATCGGCAGGTCGGCGTACTGCGGCATGGCCCGGATGGCCGCGGTGGCCGCGTAGCCGTCCATCTCCGGCATCATGACGTCCATCAGTACCAGATCGACCTCCGGGTGCGCGGTGAGCGTCTCGATGCCCTTGCGGCCGTTCTCCGCGTGCAGCACCTGCATGCCGTGGATCTCCAGGATGCTGGTCAGCGCGAACAGGTTGCGCGTGTCGTCGTCGACGACCAGCACCGTCCGCCCGGCCAGCGACCCGTCCACCTGGCGGGCGGCCGGCTCGGCGACCCGCTGCGCCCGCACCAGCGGCACCACGTCGCCCGGCTGGTCCGCGGTCAGGTGCAGGGCGATCCGCTCGCGCAGCTCGTCCAGGCTGGACAGCAGCTCCAGCGGCTGGGACTCGGCGCGCGACTGCAGCGCGCGCTCCTCCTGCGGGCTCATCCGCCAGTTGTTGTAGGCCAGGACCGGCACGCCGGCCAGCGCGGCGTCGCCGTCCATGGCCGCCAGCAGCTCGAAGGCCGCCCGGTCGGACATGCCCAGGTCGAGCACGATGCAGTGGCACGGCTGGGCCGCCAGCGTGGCGGCCGCCTCCTGGGCGCCCGCCGCGGTGACGATCTCCACGGCCGGGTGCGGCCCGCCCATGTCGCGGTCGGCCATGTCGGCCAGCACGCTCTCGGCGACCAGCGACAGCAGGCCGTGGGCGCGCTCCTCGATCACCAGCAGCCGGCGCTGCTGGGCCGGCTGGGGCGCGGCGGGTGCCGAGGGCGGGGTCTGCGCCCGGCCCTCGGCCGCCTCGCCCTCCCCGCCGGCGGACGCGGCGGCGCTCTCCTGCTCGGCGAAGTCGGGCCGGGCGACCGGCAGGTACAGCGTGAAGGTGCTGCCCACGCCGAGCGTGCTCTCCGCGCTGATCGCGCCGCCCAGCAGGTAGGCGATCTCGCGGCTGATGGACAGGCCCAGGCCGGTCCCGCCGTACTTGCGGCTGGTGGTGCCGTCGGCCTGCTGGAAGGCCTCGAAGATGGCCTCCAGGTGCTGCTCGGCGATGCCGATGCCGGTGTCGATGACGCGGAAGGCGATCGCCGGGCCGTGCTGGCGCACCGAGGGGGGCGGCTCGGAGCCGGAGGCGGGCTCGATGCGCAGCTCCACGCTGCCGCTCTCGGTGAACTTCACCGCGTTGGACAGCAGGTTGCGCAGCACCTGGCGGAGCCGGGAGTCGTCGGTGACCAGGTCGGACGGCACGCCCGGGGCGGTGGTGATGCGGAAGTCGAGGCTCTTTTGCGTCGTCATCGGGCGGAAGGTGGCCTCGACGTAGTCGAGCAGGCGGCGCAGCGGTACCCGCTCGGGGTTGAGGTCCATCTTGCCGGCCTCGACCTTGGACAGGTCGAGGATGTCGTTGATCAGCTGCAGCAGGTCCGAGCCGGCCGAGTGGATGATGCTGGCGTACTCGACCTGCTTGGGCGTCAGGTTGCGCGTGTGGTTCTGCGCGAGCAGCTGGGCGAGGATGAGCAGCGAATTGAGCGGGGTGCGCAGCTCGTGGCTCATGTTGGCCAGGAACTCGCTCTTGTAGCGCGAGGCCAGGGCCAGCTGCTGGGCGCGGTCCTCCAGCTCCTGGCGGGCCTGCTCGATCTCCAGGTTCTTCGCCTCGATGTCGCGGTTCTGCGAGGCGAGCAGCGCGGCCTTCTCCTCCAGTTCGGCGTTGGACCGCTGCAGCTCCTCCTGCTGCTGTTGCAGCTGCTCCGACCGTGCCTGGAGCTCGGCCGCCAGCCGCTGCGACTCCTCCAGCAGCTCGTCGGTGCGGGCGTTGGCGACGATCGTGTTGAGGTTGACGCCGATGGTTTCCATCAGCTGGTCGAGGAAGGCCCGGTGGACCGGGGTGAACGGGTAGACCGAGGCGAGCTCGATGACGCCCAGCACCTGGTCCTCGACCACGATGGGCAGCACCAGCAGCGAGGCCGGCGGGGCCGCGCCGAGGCCCGAGGAGATCGTCACGTAGTCCGGCGGCACCCGGTCCATGGCGATGGTACGGCGGGTGCGCGCCGCCTGCCCGACCAGCGACTCGCCCATCCGGAAGGAGGTGCGCGACTCCCCGGCCGGGTAGCCGTAGGCGCTGATGAGGTTGAGCCGGTCGTCTTCGGCCAGGAAGAACGCGCCGAACTGCGCCGACACCAGCGGGGCCAGCTCGTTCATGATGAGGTCGGCGACGACGTCGAGGTCGCGGTGGCCCTGCATGAGCCC
Organism: Thermoactinospora rubra; assembly: GCF_002093975.1. Lineage (GTDB taxonomy): Bacteria > Actinomycetota > Actinomycetes > Streptosporangiales > Streptosporangiaceae > Nonomuraea > Nonomuraea rubra_A. Next base: position 61,919 of record NZ_MSZZ01000052.1, on the reverse strand, counting down.
GGAGATGCGCGCCAGGTTGGTCTTGAGCCAGTCTTGCTCCTGGTTGGCGCGGGTGGTCTCGCGCAGCGACTCCACCATGGAGTTGATGTTGTCCTTGAGCTCGGCCAGCTCGCCCTTGGCTTCGATGGTGATGGAGCGAGTCAGGTCGCCCTGGGCGACGGCGCTGGTCACCTCGGCGATGGCGCGGACCTGGCGGGTGAGGTTGCCGGCCAGCTCGTTGACGTTCTCCGTCAGCCGCTTCCAGGTGCCGGAGACGCCCTCGACCTCGGCCTGGCCGCCCAGCCGTCCTTCCGAGCCCACCTCGCGGGCCACGCGGGTGACCTCGGCGGCGAAGCTGGACAGCTGGTCGACCATCGTGTTGATGGTGGTCTTCAGCTCCAGGATCTCGCCGCGGGCGTCGACGTCGATCTTGCGGGTCAGGTCGCCCCTGGCGACCGCGGTGGTGACCTGGGCGATGGAGCGCACCTGGTTGGTCAGGTTGTCGGCCATCGAGTTGACGTTGTCGGTGAGGTCCTTCCAGGTGCCCGCGACGTTGGGCACCCGGGCCTGGCCGCCCAGCTGGCCCTCGGTGCCGACCTCGCGGGCCACGCGGGTGACCTCGTCGGCGAAGGCGGACAGCGTGTCGACCATCGTGTTGATGGTCTGGGCCAGCGCGGCCACCTCGCCCTTGGCCTCGACGTTGATCTTCTGCGACAGGTCGCCCTTGGCGACCGCGGTGGCGACCTGGGCGATGGAGCGCACCTGGCTGGTCAGGTTGGAGGCCATGACGTTGACGTTGTCGGTCAGGTCCTTCCAGGTGCCGGAGACGCCGCGCACGGTGGCCTGGCCGCCGAGGTTGCCCTCGGTGCCGACCTCGCGGGCGACGCGGGTGACCTCGTCGGCGAAGGCGGACAGCTGGTCGACCATCGTGTTGATGGTCTCCTTCAGTTCCAGGATCTCGCCGCGGGCGTCGACGCGGATCTTCTGGGTCAGGTCGCCCTTGGCGACCGCGGTGGTGACCTCGGCGATGGAGCGGACCTGGGCGGTGAGGTTGTCGGCCATGACGTTCACCGACTCGGTCAGCGCCTTCCAGGTGCCCGAGACGCCCTTGACGTCGGCCTGGCCGCCCAGCCTGCCGTCGGTGCCGACCTCGCGGGCGACGCGGGTGACCTCGTCGGCGAAGGCGGACAGCTGGTCGACCATCGTGTTGATGGTCTCCTTCAGCTCCAGGATCTCGCCCCGCGCCGAGACGGTGATCTTCTGCGACAGGTCGCCCCGGGCGACGGCCGTGGCCACCTGGGAGATGTTGCGCACCTGGTCGGTGAGGTTGCCGGCCATGTAGTTGACCGAGTCGGTCAGGTCGCGCCAGGTTCCCGCCACGCCCTTGACGTCGGCCTGGCCGCCCAGCTGGCCCTCGGTGCCGACCTCGCGGGCCACGCGGGTGACCTCGGCGGCGAAGCTGGACAGCTGGTCGACCATCGTGTTGACGGTGTTCTTCAGCTCCAGGATCTCGCCGCGGGCGTCGACCGTGATCTTCTGCGACAGGTCGCCCTTGGCCACCGCCGTGGTCACCTCGGCGATGGAGCGCACCTGGTCGGTGAGGTTGCCGGCCATGGCGTTGACGGAGTCGGTGAGGTCCTTCCAGGTGCCGGAGACGCCGGGCACCTCGGCCTGGCCGCCCAGCCGTCCCTCGGTGCCGACCTCGCGGGCCACGCGGGTCACCTCGGAGGTGAACAGCGACAGCTGGTCCACCATGCCGTTGAAGACCGACGCGATCTCCCCCAGGAGCCCGTCGGCGTCGTCGGGCAGGCGCGTGCCGAAGTCGCCGTCCCTGACGGCCGTCAGCCCGGCGAGCAGTTGCCGCAGCTCGGGCTCGCCGATCCCGTCGCCGTTCAGTGCCGCCCTCTTCCGCCCGGACGGGCGCCGACCGCTGACCGCTGTGTCACTCATGCCTATCGCTGTTCCGCTCGCCGGGAGATCGCCAATTAGTTGCTATGCGACAAATGTAGTGGAGCTCCCGAGGCTATCTCACGCGATCGGGCGGAGCGGTAGGGCGGAGCGGTCAGGACAGCGTCAGGACAGCAGGGACATCCGGTGGGCCACGGCCGCGGCCTCGCCCCGGCTGGCCGCGCCCAGCTTGGCCAGGATGTTGGACACGTGGACGCTGACGGTCTTGGCGGAGATGAACAGCTCGGCGGCGATGTCGCGGTTGCTGCGCCCCAGCGCGACCAGCCGCAGCACCTCCAGCTCGCGGGGCGTGAGCAGCTCCGAGGCCGGCTGGCCGTCCAGGCTCACGCCGACGCGGCGGGCCAGGCCCTCGATCTCGGCGACCAGCGGCCGGGCGCCCAGGCCCGCGGCGATCGGGTGGGCCAGGCGCAGGCGGGAGGCGGCGCCGTCGCGGTCGCCCGCGTGCGCGGCCACGGCGGCGGCGTAGTACAGGGACTTGGCGCGCGGGTGGGGCCGCTCCAGGTGCTCCCAGGCGGCGGCCGCCGCGTCGAAGTCGCCGGCGACGGTGAGCCGGTAGGCCTCGGCGACCGGGCCGCCGACCGTCAGCGCGGCGGCGACCTCGCGGGCCTGTTCCCGCACCGAGCGGGCGCGGGCCGGGTCGGCCGCTTCGGCGGCGTCGCAGACCAGGCGGATGACGGACAGCAGCCGCCAGCCGAGCATGGCCTTGCTGGCCTGCATGGGGCGGGCCAGGATGCGCTCGGCGACCGCGAGCGCGTGGTCGGGCTCGCCCTTGAGCAGGTGCCAGCCGATGTGCAGGCGGGTGCTGTTGGTGATGTCCTGCACGAAGTCCTCGGGCCGCTCCTTCAGCACGCCCAGCTCGGTCAGGATGCCCTCGACCAGGTCGACCTCGCCTCTGGACAGCGCGATGTCGGCGCGGACGCGGATGAGGTGGTAGCGGTTGCGCAGGGCGGGCTGCAGGGCCAGCGCGCGCTCGACGATCTCGACGGCCTCGTCCCAGCGGCCCAGCGCCTCCAGCGCCTCGGCCCGGTTGTTGAGGATGAAGGTGCCGTTGTGCCGGAGCCTGCCGTACTTCTTGGCCAGGGCCTCGCCCTCGTGGGACAGCTCCAGCGCCTCGCGGGTGCGGCCGAGGTCGCACAGGCTGTCGATGGTGTTGCCGATGGCGCGGGTGACGAGCAGCCCGTGGCGGGTCTGCTCGCCCAGCTCGCGGGCCCGCAGGTTGGCGGCGAGCGTGGCCTCCAGGTCGCCGTCGATGGAGGTGCCCAGGGCCAGGTTCATGAGGAACTCGCCCTCCAGCACCTTGTCGCCCAGCTCCTCGGCCAGGCGCAGGCCCTCCTCGGCCAGCTGCTTGCCCTCCTCCAGCTCGCCGCGGAGCATCAGGTGGCGGCTGATCTGGGTGAGCACCTCGGCGCGCGCCGGGCACGGCTCGGGCACCAGGCTCAGCGCGTGGCGGTAGTCCTCGATGACGCCCAGCTTGCCCTTGGAGATGTGCATGCCGGCCCGCAGGATGATGAGCTGGGCCACGCGCTCCGGCTCGGCCGCCGCGTCCAGCTCCTCCAGGGCGGCCCTGACGAACTTCAGCCCCTTTTCCATCTCGGCGCCGGCGTGGGCGGCGACGGCGGCCTTCTCCAGGACGGTGGCGTGGTCGACGCCGATGAGCTCGGCGGCGCCCCGCACCTTGTCCCACAGCATGAGGACCCGTTCGAGCAGGGGGATGGCCTCGGTGTAGGCGAAGGCCTTGAACGACTTGCGCGCCGCCTCCCAGGCCGAGACCAGGGCCTGCTCGTCGTCGCGGGCGCTGTACCAGTGGTGGGCCAGCTCCACCGGGGCCCGGCCGGGCGGCACGAGCATGCGGTTCTTGGAGATCTCCTCGGCGTAGCGGGCGTGGAGCCGCTGGTGCTCGCCGGGCAGCAGCTCGTCGTGTACGGCCTCGCGGATGAGGGCGTGGCGGAAGACGTAGGCGCGGCTGTCGGCGACCTGCAGGACGTTGGCGGCGATGGCGGGCCGCAGCGCGTTCTCCAGGTCGACGTCGGACAGGCCGCTCACCCGGGCGAGCAGCGCGTGGCCGACCCTGTTGCCGCCTGCCGCCGCCATCCGCAGCACCCGCTGGGTCTCCTCGGGCAGGCGCTCGACCGCGCTGATGATGAGGTCGTGCATGGACTCGGGGAAGCCGCAGTCGTCGCCGCTGTCCAGCAGCGCCTCGACGAACAGGGGGATGCCCTCGCTGCGCTCGTAGACGCTCTGCACCCTGTCGTAGGCCGGCGTGGCGCCGAGGATCCCGGCCATCTGCTGGGCGACCTCCTCGCGGGAGAGCCGGGGCAGCTCCAGCCTGAGCACGCCCTCGACCCTGCCGAGCTCGGCCAGGACCGGGCGCAGGGGATGCTGGCGGTGCAGGTCGTCGGACCGGTAGGTGAGCAGCATGAGCACCTGCGCGGGGCGCAGGTTGCGGCTGAGGAAGGCGATCAGGTCGCGGCTGGAGCGGTCGGCCCAGTGGACGTCCTCGATCACCAGGACCGTGGGCCGCTGCTCGGAGACGCGCTCCAGCAGGGCGAGGAACTGCTCGAACAGCCGGGCGCGGCCGGTGTCGCTGTCGTGGCCGTCGCTCGGCTCGCCGAACTCGGGCAGCAGCCGGGCGAGGTCTCGGGTCGCGCCTTCCGGCAGTAACGCGGCGATCCTGGCGGTGCCCTGCTCGCGCACCAGCTGCCGGAGCGCCGCGGTGAACGGCGCGTAGGCCAGGCCCTCCGCCGACAGCTCCACGCAGCCGCCGAACAGCACGTGGGCGCCCTGCTCGCCGACGTGCTGGGCGAAGCGCTGGACCAGCCTGGACTTGCCGACCCCCGCCTCGCCGCCGACGAGGACCGCCGTGGCGTCGCCCCGGCGGGCCAGGTCGTACGCCTCGGACAGGACGGCCAGCTCGTCATGGCGCCCGACGAAGATCGGGCTGACCGCGCGTCCCAGCATGTCGTCCAGCATGTCATGCCTCATCGGTTGTTTTCGATGGAGTTATCCCCTCATGGGGGCTGCGAGGCCCGGCCGCGAGGGAGGTTGCGGCCGGGCTCTCCTGAGGCGGTCATGAGGCGTGACGACGCTTGCCGAAGACCGAGCGGCGCTCGGCCTTGCCCGCCTTCACGGCCTCGCGTACCCGGCGGTGGTTGGCCGCCTCGCGGTACATGTCGCTGGTGTGGTTCTTGATCAGCTGGTACTCGATCTCGGGATTCATGTCATCTCCTTCGCGTCCTAGTTCAAGAGTCGGCCTAAGGCCCACCCCGTCACATCGGGCGGATGCCTTATCTCTTGCCGAACCATCGCCTTAGCGCTACCTAGGACGCGCCCCCGCCGGGCTAAGGCGGTGCCAGCATGGAGCCCCGTGAGGCTTCTCCTGATCTCCTCCACGCCGGCACCGATGGACGCCCACGGCGAACAGGCCATTCTCTCCCATCCGTGAGTTTGGAATCACACGCGCGGGTCGGCGATGCTGTGAGGGTGTCAACTACGACCTCGCTCGCAGAGGTGGCCTCCTCCAACGCCACCCTGCGGGCCTTCCTGCACGGCCTGCCCGGCGTGGACCGGGTGGGCGCGGACCAGCGCGCCGCGATGCTGGGCACCCGGTCCATCAAGACCACCGCCAAGGCCAAGGCCATCGACCTGGCCGTCTCGATGGTCGACCTGACCACGCTGGAGGGCGCCGACACCCCCGGCAAGGTGCGCGCGCTGTGCACCAAGGCGATGCACCCCGGAGCCGGGGCGCCCAGGGTCGCGGCGGTCTGCGTCTATCCCGACCTGGTCCACGTGGCCGCCGAGGCGCTGAAGGGCTCCGGCGTGAAGGTGGCCTCGGTCGCCACCGCCTTCCCCAGCGGCCGCTCCTCCCTGGAGGTCAAGGTGGCCGACACCGCGCTGGCGGTCGCCGCGGGCGCCGACGAGGTCGACATGGTGATCGACCGCGGCGCGTTCCTGGCCGGCGACTACCTGAAGGTGTTCGAGGAGATCGTCGCGGTGAAGGCCGCCTGCGGCGCGGCCCACCTGAAGGTGATCCTGGAGACCGGCGAGCTGGCGACCTACGACAACGTACGGCGCGCCTCGTGGCTGGCCATGCTGGCCGGCGCCGACTTCATCAAGACCTCGACAGGCAAGGTGCAGCCCGCCGCCACGCTCCCCGTGACGCTCGTCATGCTGGAGGCGGTCCGCGACTACCGCGACGAGACCGGGATCCAGGTCGGCGTCAAGCCCGCGGGCGGCATCCGCACCACCAAGGACGCGATCAAGATGCTGGTGCTGGTCAACGAGACCGTCGGCGACGACTGGCTGACCCCCGACTGGTTCAGGCTCGGCGCCTCCACGCTCCTCAACGACCTGCTCATGCAGCGCGAGAAGCTCACCACCGGACGCTACGCCGGACCCGACTACTTCACCCTGGACTGATCACGATGTTCGAATACGCACCCGCACCGGAATCGCGCGACATCGTCGACATCAAGCCGTCCTACGGGCTGTTCGTCAACGGCGAGTTCGTGGACGGCGGCGGGCCCGGCCTCAAGACGGTCAACCCCGCGACCGAGGAGCCGCTCGCCGAGGTCGCCACGGCGACCTCCGACGACGTCGACCGCGCCGTCCAGGCCGCGCGCAAGGCCTTCGGGGTCTGGAGCGCGCTGCCCGGCGCCGAGCGCGCCAAGTACCTGTTCCGCATCGCGCGCATCATCCAGGAGCGCGCCCGCGAGCTGGCCGTCCTGGAGTCCCTCGACAACGGCAAGCCCATCCGCGAGTCGCGCGACGTGGACCTGCCGCTGGTGGCCGCGCACTTCTTCTACTACGCGGGCTGGGCCGACAAGCTGCGCTACGCCGGCTTCGGCGACAACCCGCGCCCGCTGGGCGTGGCAGGCCAGGTCATCCCGTGGAACTTCCCGCTGCTCATGCTGGCCTGGAAGATCGCCCCGGCCCTGGCCTGCGGCAACACGGTGGTGCTCAAGCCAGCCGAGACGACGCCGCTGACCGCGCTGGCCTTCGCGGAGATCTGCCAGCAGGCCGACCTGCCGCCGGGCGTGGTCAACATCGTGACCGGCGCGGGCGACACCGGCGCGGCCGTGGTCGCCCACCCCGACGTGGACAAGGTGGCCTTCACCGGCTCCACCGAGGTCGGGCGCGTCATCGCCCGCACGGTGGCGGGGACGAACAAGAAGCTCACGCTGGAGCTCGGCGGCAAGGCCGCGAACATCGTCTTCGAGGACGCGCCGATCGACCAGGCCGTCGAGGGCATCGTCAACGGCATCTTCTTCAACCAGGGCCACGTCTGCTGCGCGGGCTCGCGGCTGCTGGTGCAGGAGTCGATCCAGGAGGAGCTGCTGGACTCGCTCAGGCGCCGCATGGCCACCCTGCGCGTGGGCGACCCGCTGGACAAGAACACCGACATCGGCGCGATCAACTCCGCCGAGCAGCTGGCCAAGATCCGCGACCTGTCCGCGGCCGGGGAGAGCGAGGGCGCCGAGCGCTGGTCGCCCGCGTGCGAGCTGCCGCAGCGCGGCTTCTGGTTCCCGCCGACGCTGTTCACCGGCGTGGCCCAGTCCCACAGGATCGCCCGCGAGGAGATCTTCGGCCCGGTCCTGTCGGTGCTGACCTTCCGCACCCCCGCCGAGGCGGTGGAGAAGGCCAACAACACCCCCTACGGCCTGTCGGCGGGCGTCTGGACCGAGAAGGGCTCGCGCATCCTGTGGATGGCCGACCGGCTGCGCGCCGGCGTGGTCTGGGCCAACACCTTCAACAAGTTCGACCCGGCCTCGCCGTTCGGCGGGTACAAGGAGTCGGGATACGGCCGCGAGGGCGGGAAGATCGGGCTGGAGGCCTACCTTGACGTGTGATTACTCCAAGCGACGCAGGAGGCGGGCGCAGGCCGCCCGTGGCAAGGCGCTGGCGCGGGCGGGCCGCCCGGTCCGCACCGGCTCCTACGCCCACCGGTGCGGGGTCAGCCGCTGCGGGCACATCTTCGAGCCCGTCCTGCCGATCCAGGAGCCGCGGCGATGAGCAGGCTGTCCGTCCGCAAGACCTACAAGTTGTTCATCGGCGGGGCCTTCCCCCGGTCCGAGAGCGGGAGGTCCTACGTCGTGACCTCGCCCAAGGGCGACTTCCTCGCCAACGCCGCCAGGGCCTCGCGCAAGGACGTCCGCGACGCGGTCTCCGCCGCGCGCAAGGCCTTCCCCGGCTGGTCGGGGGCGACGCCGTACAACAGGGGGCAGATCCTCTACCGGATCGCCGAGATGCTGGAGGGGCGGCGCGCGCAGTTCGCCGAGGAGGTGGGCGGCGGGAAGAAGCCCGCGCTGGAGGCCGTGGACGCCGCCGTCGACAGGCTCGTCTGGTACGCCGGGTGGGCCGACAAGATCGCCTCGGTGTACGGCACGCCGAACCCTGTGGCCGGGCCGTACCTCAACCTGTCCACCCCCGAGCCGACCGGCGTCGTCGGCGTCGTCGCACCGGCCGACCCGCTGCTCGGCCTGATCTCGGTGGTCGCGCCCGTGATCGTCACGGGCAACACGTGCGTCGTGGTCGCGGCCGAGCGGGCGCCGCTCCCGGCGATCACGCTGGGGGAGGTGCTGGCCACCTCCGACCTGCCGGGCGGGGTGGTGAACATCCTCACCGGTCACCAGGCCGAGCTGGCCCCCTGGCTGGCCTCCCACATGGACGTCAACGGGCTCGACCTGACCGGCGTGACCGATCCCGAGCTGGCGCTGGCCTGCGAGCAGGCGGCGGCCGAGAACCTCAAGCGCGTGCTGCGGCCCGTCACGCCCGACTGGAGCGCCGAGCCGGGGATCGAGCGGATGACCCGGTTCCTGGAGACCAAGACCGTCTGGCACCCGGCCGGGATCTAGCCGTAGCCCGGCGCGTGCCGTGGCCACGGGCGGGCGGACTCCAGCTGGGCGGCCAGGCCGAGCAGCTGGGGTTCGCCGCCCGGCGGGGCGACGAGCTGCACGCCGATGGGCAGGCCGGTGGAGTGGGTGGCGAACGGCACGGTGATCGCGGGCCAGCCGCACATGTTCCACGGGCCGGTCGCCGGGGCGAAGCGGACGTTCAGCGCGAGGTTGCGGAGCAGGCCGCGGCTGCCCCAGCGGCGTGCCGGGGGCGGGAGCAGGGCGACGGTCGGCGTGGCGACGACGTCGGCGTCGCCGAACCACGTCTCCGCCGCGCCGTCGCGCCAGCGGGCCCGGCCGCGCGAGCCGTCCAGCTTGAGCCGGTTGAGCAGCCATCCGGCGCGGGCCATGGACCGGGTGCGCGGCTCCAGCAGCCTGCGGTCCAGCCCGGCGGCGTCGTCGGCGGCGCAGGCCAGCCAGGCGGCCACCGTCGCCGGGCCGAGCCAGACGGGGAGCCGCCGCCCGTGCTCGACGGCGGTGTGCCCGGCCATGCGCAGCGTGTCGACGGCGGCGCGCACCGCGGCCTGGAACTCGGCGTCGACATGCAGGCCGGGCGGCAGCGGCTGGGGCGCCGCGGCCACCCGCAGGTCGAACGGCTCCGGGCTGGCCGGGCGCTCGCGGGGCGCACGGAAGGCGTAGTCGTCGGACTCGTCCCAGACCGAGCGCAGGGGGCGGGGCGCGGGTTCGGTGCGCCTGCCGTACTGCCAGGACTCGGCCAGATCGGGGTCGGCGGCGATCACCGACAGCGCGAGCGCGAGGTCGGCCACGGTGGTGGCGATCGGGCCGTTCTCCGACAGGCCGCGCCAGGCGTGGGCGGGCGGCGGGACCAGCCTCGGGCCGGGCTTGATGGCGAGCACGCCGCACGCGGCGGCGGGGATGCGCAGCGAGCCCATGCCGTCGTTGCCGACGGCGATCGGCGCCATCCCGGCGGCCACGGCCGCGGCGGAGCCGCTGGAGGACCCGCCCGCGGTGCGCTCGGGCTGCCACGGGTTGCGCACCGTCCCGTAGACGCTGTCGCCGACGCCGACCAGGCACAGCTCGGGAACGTTCGTCAGGCCCAGGACGACGGCGCCCGCGGCGCGCAGCCGGGCGACCACGGGATGGTCCTCGCGGGCGGGTTCCCCGGCGCCGGCGCGCGAGCCGTTGCGCGGCGCCTCACCCGCGACCTCCAGGTTGTCCTTCACCGCCACCGGCACCCCGGCCAGCGGCAGGTCCTCCAGGTCCGCGCGTTTCTGTACGGCACGCGCCTCGTCGAGCGCCTGCTCCCTGACCCGGCGGAACGCGCCGATCCGGCCGTCGCGCTCGGCGACGGCGTCGAGGTGGTCCTGGACGACCGCGACGGCCGACACCTCGCCCCGCCGTACCGCCTCGGCGATCTCGACGGCCGATCTTCCAGCCCATGACATGTCCCGATTTTGGACCTTGATCGGGCGTTCGCCTAGCCTTGCGGGCCCGTCCTCTCCAGCGCGTCCAGAACGGACTCCAGCAGGCCGGGGAACCGCTTCTCCAGGTCCTCGCGGCGCAGGCGGATGAACTTGCGCCGCCCCTCCTGCCGGGTCAGCGTGAGCCCGGACTCCCGCAGGATCCGGTAGTGGTGCGACATCGTCGACTTGTGGAGCCCGACCTCGGACCCGAGGCCGGTGCAGGTGAGCTCGCCCTCCCTGGAGAGCCGGTCGACGATCTCCAGGCGCACGGGGTCGGCCAGGGCGCGGAGCACCTCCGCGAGCTGGATCTCCTCGGTGGCCGGGTGCGGCAACAGGCTCATGCCCTCACTCTACGACGGTTTGAGGGTTTGACAACAATCCAACTTTGAGCCAGTTTGATGAGCGTCCAACTTTTTGGAGGATCGCGTGAACCGGCCGCTGTACCCGCTCGCCCTCGGCAACTTCGCCGTCGGCACCGGAATGTTCGTCACCGCCGGGCTCGTCCAGCCCATCGCCCACGACCTGGACGTCTCCCCGGCCGTCGCCGGGCAGATCATGACCGTCTTCGCCCTGTCGTACGCCGTGCTGTCGCCCGTCCTGGCCGCTCTGACCGCCCGCCTGTCGCGCAAACGTGTCCTGCTGATCGGCCTGGCGGTCTTCGTGGCGGGCAACGTCCTCACCGCCCTGGCCCCGGCCTTGGAGCTCGTGCTGGCCACCCGGGTGATCACCGCGGTCGGCGCGTCGATGTTCACGCCGACCGCCTCGGCCGTGGCCAGCGCTCTTGCCACGCAGGAACGCCGCGGCCGGGCACTGGCGCTGGTGATGGGCGGGCTGACCGTGTCGACCGCGATCGGCGTGCCGCTCGGCACGCTCATCGGCGCCGCCGACTGGCGCGCCACGCTGTGGACGGTCGCCGGGCTCGGCGTGATCGGCTTCCTCGGCGTCGCCCTGGTGGTGCCGGACCTGCGGCTGCCCGCCTCCGGCCGCATCAGGGACCGCTTCGCGCCGCTGGCCGACCCGGGCCTGCTCGCCGTGCTCGTCACCCAGCTGCTGGCCTTCGCGGCCTTCTTCTCCGCCTACACCTACCTCGACTCCCTGCTCGACGTGCCCTTCGTGGCGGTGCTGTGGGCCTTCGGCGTCGGCGGCGTGGCCGGCAACCACTTCGGCGGCCGGCTCACCGACGCCTACGGCCCGCGCCTGATGGTCTTTCTCGCGCTCGGCTCGGCCACGGTGCTCATGGCGCTCATCCCGGTGGCCAACCTCGCCCTGCCCGTCGCGCTGGTCTGGGCGTTCCTGTGGGGCGGCCTGGGCTGGCTGATCGGCCCGTCCCAGCAGCTCAGGACCGTCGCCGCCGCGCCCGGCGACGTGCCCGTGGCGCTGGGCCTGCTGTCGTCGGCGCAGTACGTCGGCATGTTCGTGGCCGGCCTGTCCGGCGGCCTGGCCCTGGAGTGGTACGGCAGAGCGGGCGTGACGACGTTCGCCGTCGTGGCAGGCGCGGCGACCGTGCTGTTCACGCTGGCGACCTACCGCAGGCCGGCAACGCAGACCAAAGTCGCTGCCGCCGGCCGGCGCGCCTGAGCCACAATGCCCACGTGGACGCCTCCGTTGACGCAGACCCCCGAGACGAGCCCGCCCCGTTCTGGACCGTGGTGGGGCTGACCACCCTCTCGGCGGTCGCGGTGATCGCCCTGAGCCGGGTGGCGGGCGCGTCGAACTGGAAGTTCCTGCTGCTCGGCCCGATCGCGCTGGTCGTCTACGAGGTCGTCGTCCACGAGGTGTGGTGGAAGCGCTGGTGGGGCGCGATCCCCGGGGCGGCCGTCGGGGCCGCCGTCTACTTCGAGGGCGCCCAGGCGCTGGCGGACCTGGTCGGCCGGGCCTGGGCGGAGCCGGTCGCCTACGTCGCGGCCTGGGCCGCCTTCGCGGCGGTCTTCTGCCTGGCTAGCCGTTGGCCGGCAGCCAGCCCAGGGTCACGGCCAGGATGATGAACGCGCCCAGCGCCACCCGGTAGATCACGAAGCCGGTGAACCTGTGGGTGCTGATGTACTTCAGGAACCACGACACCGCCAGGTAGCCCACCACGAACGAGATCGCCGTGGCCAGGATCGTGGGCCCCCAGTCGGGCGAGCCCTCCTCGCCGATCTTGCGCAGCTCGAAGACCCCCGCGCCCAGCACGGCCGGGATGGCCAGCAGGAAGGAGTAGCGCGCGGCCTCCTCCCGGCGGTAGTCCAGCAGCAGGCCGGCGGTGATGGTGCCGCCGGAGCGGGACACGCCGGGGATCAGCGCCAGCGACTGGGCCAGGCCGCACACCACCGCGTGGACCGGGCTGAGGTGCTTCTCCAGCGTCAGCTTGTTGCGTGCCGTACGGTCGGCGAACCACAGGATCAGCGCGAAGACGATCAGCGTGGTGCCGACCAGGCGCAGGTCGCGGAAGACGGTCTCGATCTGGTCCTTGAACGCCAGGCCCAGCGTCACGATGGGCAGGGTGCCGAGGATGATGTACCAGCCCATGCGGGCGGCGGGGGCGCCGCGCAGCTCCGGCCGCCACAGCGCCCTCGTCCAGGTCGAGACGATCTCCCAGATCTGCCGGCGGAAGTAGATGAGCACCGCCGCCTCGGTGCCGAGCTGGATGACCGCCGTGAACGCCGCCCCGGGGTCCTCCCAGCCGAAGAAGGCCGACAGCACGCGGATGTGGGCGCTGGAGGAGATCGGCAGGAACTCCGTCAGCCCCTGGATGAGTCCGAGGACCACCGCTTCCAACCAGCTCACGCGCGCGCACCTTTCTGACGGGAGACTGACGGGGAGACCCAGCAAAGGCTAACGGACCACGGGAGTGTACGGCGTGCGGAGAAGCTGGAAGAATGCGCGCCATGCACGGGCGCCCCCTGGTGCTCGTCGACGTCGATGGCGTGCTCAACCCGCTGGCGGCGCGGCCCGGATTCAGGCGCTACCAATGCGCCATCCGCGACGAGACCTACACGGTCCGCCTCAACGAGGCACACGGGACCTGGCTGATGGAGCTCGCCCTGTCGGCGCGGGCGGAGCTGGTGTGGGCGACCACCTGGGAGGAGGCCGCCAACGAGTGGATCGCGCCGCGCATCGGCCTGCCGCCCCTGCCGGTCATCCCGATGGCTCCCGACCTGCCGTGCGAGCTGGGCGAGATGTTCAAGACCCCGCATGTGGCCGAGTACGTGGCCGGGCGGCCGTTCGTGTGGTTCGACGACCAGGTCTTCGAGGAGGACGAGAAGTACCTCGGGGCCCGCCGGGGAATCGGCCCCTTCCTGCTGATCAATGTCGATCCCAGGCTCGGGCTGACCAGGGAGCACATCGAGTGCGCCCGGGAATGGCTGACCCTGTCAGGGTTTTCTCAGGGTCGGTAACTGGAACGCGGATCTCGGGGCAGTCCGTTTTCCAGGTGAAAGCCGAATCCACTGGGAGGCATAGCGATGCACCGCTCCAGCAAACACAAGATCTTCGGCGGCGTCTGCGGCGGGATCGCCGAGTCGCTGGGCTGGTCGCCCACGCTCGTCCGCATCCTGTGGCTGGTCGCCTCCGCCCTGCCGTTCGTCGGCATCCCCCTGTACATCGTGCTCTGGATCATCCTGCCGCTGCGCTAGCCTCGAAGCATGAGGCAACGGCCCCTGTCGGTGATGCGCGACGAGCTGGTCGACTATGAGCCGGCGATGGAGCGCATGAAGGAGCTGGTCGGCGAGCGCCAGCGCGAGGAGCGGCCCGACACGCTGTGGCTGCTCAGCCATCCGCCGGTCTTCACCATCGGCCGGCGCACTCCCATCGAGCACCTGCCCGACCCCTCGCGCGGCGTGCCGGTGGTGGAGACCACCCGTGGCGGGCAGCTCACCTACCACGGCCCCGGCCAGCTGGTCGGATATCTGATCGTCAAGCTCGACGAGGGCGAGGGCATCGTCGACTACGTGCGCGAGGTCGAGCTGCGCCTGGTCGAGGCGCTGGGCAAGCTGGGCCTGCCCTGCGAGCGCCGCGACACCCCGCCCGGCTCGGAGCTGCTCACGGGCGTGTGGACCGTCGAGACCGGCCGCAAGATCGTCTCGATCGGGATGCGGCAGAGCCGGGGGGTCACCAGCCACGGCTTCGCGCTCAACGTCGACGGCGACCTCGAGCCGTGGAAGTGGGCCGTGGCCTGCGGGATGCCCGACGTCGACATGACCTCGATCAAGCGCGAGCTCGGGCGCGCCTCGATGGACGAGACCGTCGCCGCCGTGATCGAGGCTTTCGAGGGGTACGGCTGAGCCGTACCCCTCGCGAGCGGGGTCAGGCGACCGGCACCTCGTCGACCGTGCGGCGCGGGCCGGTGAACCACTTCTTGGCCGACAGGTTCCACCACAGCGCGATGCCGAGGAGCACCACGCCCAGCAGGATCGGCGCGTAGTTGACCGACGTCCAGGTGAAGTCGGGGTTGCCGGGGATGCCGGCGGGTGACAGCGGCATGATGAAGTAGATCGAGATCACGACGATCTCGACGCACGCGATCCAGCACAGCACGCGGTACTTCGACCCCAGCGTCCACGGACCCGGCACGAACCGGTCACCCATCCGCAGGCGCAGCCAGATCGGGATGAGGAACGCCACGTAGAGGCCGATCACGGCGATCGAGACCACCGCGTAGAACGCCACCGGGGTGCCGAGTCCGGGAGGGGCGTAGAGCGCGGGCAGCGTGATCAGGCCGGCCACGGCGCACCCGGCGATGATCGCGTTGACGGGCGTCCGGTTGCGGTCGACCTTCGACCACAGCCGCCAGCCGGGTACGGCGCCGTCGCGCGAGAAGGCGTAGGTCATCCGCGACATCGAGGTCACGCAGCTCATGCCGCAGAAGAACTGGCCGATCGTGGAGATCGCGAAGACCGCGGTGGCCAGGTTCGCCGGGAGCGCGGTGTCGAAGATCGCGCCCACGAAGCCGAACTGCTTGTTGATCTCCTCCACGTTCGTGGCGGCGAACAGGAACGACAGCAGCAGGATCCAGCCGCCGACCGCCGAGTAGAAGATCGACTGCCACAGGCCCTTGGCCGCCGACCGGGCCGCGCCCTGCGTCTCCTCCGACACGTGGGCGCAGGCGTCGAAGCCGGTGATCGTGTACTGCGTGAGCAGGAAGCCCAGCGGCAGCACGTAGAACCAGAACACGCCGTCGTCGAAGCCGGAGTTGTTGATCGTCTCGGTGAACACGAAGCCGAGCGTCTGGTGCTCGCTGGGAGCGAAGACCAGGATCGCGACGACGATCGCCGCGCCGGCCACGTGCCACCAGACCGAGACGTTCTGCAGCAGTGAGATCAGCCGGTGGCTGAAGATGTTGATCAGCGCGTGGAGGATGAGGATTACCACGAACAGCAGGAACGCCTGGGTGAGCGTGCCCTCCCAGGCCCCGCCGGTGAGCCTGTTGAGCGTGATGTTGAGGAAGGTCGCGCAGCCGTAGTCGACCGAGGCGGTGACCGCCACGAGGCCGATGAGGTTGAGCCAGCCGGTGAACCAGCCGTGGACGGGCCTGCCCAGCTTGGCGGCCCACCAGTAGATGCCGCCCGCGGTCGGGTACGCCGAGACCAGCTCCGACATGCAGAAACCGATGATCAGAATGAAGATCGAGATGATCGGCCAGCCCCACGAGATCGCGATCGGCCCGCCGTTGTTCCACGCCTGGCCGAAGGTGGTGAAGCAGCCGGCCAGGATGGAGATGATGGAGAAGGAGATGGCGAAGTTGGAGAAGCCGCTCCACGTTCTGGCCAGCTCCTGCTTGTAGCCGAGCTCGGCGAGCCGCTTGGCGTCCTCGTCGACGGTCATGGGTGGTGCTCCTTACCTGGGGGGTTTCCGGACGGCGTCGATCAGCCGCCCGAAGGCTGGGTCGTCGAGGGCGCGTACGGCTTGCGCGAGCTTGTCGGCCGCCTCGGCCTCGTAGTCGAAGTCCGCCCTGGTGGTCAGCAGCCCGGAGTGGACCGAGAACCACAGCGTCCACGTCACGTTCGACATGATCGCGAAGAGCCGGACCCGCGCGACGTCGATGCCGTACGCCCTGGCCAGCCTCGCCGTCTGGTCAGGGTCGAAGTCGGCCTCGGCGGCGATGTCGCCGAGCTCGAAGGCCGGGTCGTTGTTGCCGGACAGCTGGTAGTCGACGATGCGGACGCCGGAGGGGGTGGTGATGAAGTTCTCCGGCAGCAGGTCGTTGTGGCAGGGGACGGCAGGCACGGCGGGCATGGCCCGCTCGATGTCGGCCACCGCGGGCAGGACGTCCTTGAAGCCGGGCGGCATGGGGAGGTCGTGCTCCCGGCAGATGGCGATGAACTGCCGCAGCTTGTCGAAGATCGAGAAGTCGTTGACGAACCGCGGCCCGGCGTGCAGCGTCCGGCACGCCTTCGCGACGCCCTCGATGTCGTCCGCCACGCCCTTGGCGTCGAGCGTGACGCCGTCGATGTACTCCAGCAGGAGCGCGCCGGCCTCCGGCCACAGGTGCACGATCCGCGCGCCCACCCCGGCCCGCGCCGCCCGGACCGTGTTGGCGATCTCCTGGTCGATCGGGATCCCGAGCCCGGCGGCCGAGACCGCCGGGTCCAGCACCCGTAACAGCCACCTCCGGCCGTCCTCGGCCTCCACGCGGGCGATCCGGTGGCTCAGTCCACCCTTGATCGGCACAGCGGTGACGGGTTGTCCGGCCCAGGAGGCCACCAGGTCGATCGCGTCAGGCATGCGGGACTCCTTTTGGCCTATATTTAGACCATTCCCGGCGTGCCCGCTAGAGGGTCACTCCACCGTTTCGATCACGCGACGTCGTCGACCTCTGCCGAAGCCCGGCCTCGCCGGCCCCGTCCACCCGCTGTCTACCCGCTGTCTACCCGCTGCGCCGCTGACCGCTCAGGCGCCGAAGGCGTCGAGGGCGGCCTGGCAGAACGCCTTGAGGTCGTCCGGCTTGCGCGAGGTCACCAGCGTGTTCGGCCCCGAGGTGTCCACCACGACCTCCTGATCCACCCACGTCGCCCCGGCGTTGCGCAGGTCCGTCCGCAGGCTCGGCCAGGACGTGAGCGTACGGCCGCGCACGACGTCGGCCTCGATCAGCGTCCACGGCGCGTGGCAGATGGCGGCCACGGGCTTGCCGGAGTCGAAGAACTCCCGCACGAAGCGCACCGCCTGCGGGACCGTGCGCAGGAAGTCGGGGTTGGCGACGCCGCCGGGCAGCACCAGCCCGTCGAACTCGGCCGGGGAGGTGCTGTCCACCGTCGCGTCGACGGCGAAGTGGTCGCCCTTGTCGAGGTGGTTGAACGCCTGGATCCGGCCCTGCTCGGTCGAGACCAGCAGGGGGGTGCCGCCGGCCTGCTTGACGGCCTTCCACGGCTCGATGAGCTCGACCTGCTCGACGCCCTCGGGGGCGACGAGGAACGCGATTGTCTTGCCGTCCATAGTCATGCCGCTCCCCTGCCCGGGGATCGCCGCCCCATGCCGCGCCACACCGGCCGCCTCGCCGTACCGGAACGGGTCATGCGCGGCACGCGGTCGCCCTATCGGGGTGAAAAATAACACCGCGCCATGCAACGGGAATGAAACAATTTTCCGCCACTCGTTGACACGTGGTCTCCCTAGGGTGTGCCTTCTTCTACAACAGGTAACCCCGCCTGAAGGTGAGGCACACATGACGAAATGGCTCGCGCGCCTGTCGGCGCTCGGGGTGGCGTTTTTACTGGTGGGACAGGGACAGACCGCCCTGGCCCAGAATCCCCAGCAGGCGGGGAAGAAGATCGTCCGGATCGGCTCCATCCAGTCCGTGGACTCGCTGAACCCCTTCAAGGCGGTGCGGCTGATCTCCGGGCAGATCCAGCGGTGGACCTACATGTTCCTCACCACGCCGGATCCCAAGACCCTGGAGCCGAGCCCGGACCTGGCCGAGTCCTGGAGCACCTCGGAGGACGGCCTCACGTGGACCTTCAAGATCCGTGAAGCCAAGTGGTCGGACGGCAAGCCGGTCACCGCGCACGACGCCGCCTGGACCTTCAACAAGATCATGACGGACGACGCGGCCAAGGCGGGCAACGGCCCGGCCGTGGAGAACTTCGAGTCCGTCACCGCCACCGACGACCGGACGCTGGTCATCAAGACCAAGGCGCCGCAGGCGTCGATGCTGGACAACCCCATCCCGATCGTGCCCAAGCACGTGTGGGAGACCAAGGACGTCGGGACCTACGAGGCGGAGGACAACCCGCCCACCAACGGCCCCTACATCCCGTTCGAGCAGAAGAAGGACCAGTACGTCAAGCTCAAGGCCAACCCCAACTACTGGCGCGGCGAGCCCAACGTCCACGAGCTGCAGGTCATCTTCTACGAGAACCCCGAGGCCGCCGTCGCCGGCCTGAAGAAGGGCGACATCGACCTCATCGGCCGCCTGGCCGCGCCCCAGTGGGAGGCCGGCGCGGGCGACCCGAACATCGTGCAGTGGAACACCCCCGGCCGCCGCGCCGCCTACCTGCAGATCAACCACGGCGCCACGACCAGCGACGACAAGCCCGTCGGCGACGGACACCCCGCGCTGAAGGACGTCAAGGTGCGCCAGGCGCTCCACTACGCCATCGACAAGCAGAAGCTCGTCGAGGAGGTGCAGAACGGCCTGGCGGTGGCCGCCAACGGCTCGATCGTCCCGCCCATGTACAAGGACTTCTTCTGGGAGGCGACCGGCGAGGAGAAGGTCACCTTCGACCTGGCCAAGGCCAACCAGATCCTGGACGAGGCGGGCTACAAGAAGGGCCCCGACGGCGTCCGCACGATGCCCGACGGCAAGCGCAAGCTGGAGTTCCGCTTCAGCATCCACACCGACACCCCGACCGAGGACAAGCTCGCCCAGTTCCTCACCGGGTGGTTCAAGGAGATCGGCATCACGCTGACCACGAGGAAGCTCGACTCCAACAAGTTCACCGAGGAGACCGGCAGCACGGCCCTGTTCGACATCGCGATCAGCGGCTGGTCGGTCAACCCCGACCCCGAGGAGGTGCTGGCCACCCACCTGTGCAGCAGGCGGCCCACCCCGACCGGCGAGGGCGGCGGCACCGAGTCGTTCTGGTGCAACAAGGAGTACGAGGACCTCTACCAGCAGCAGCTGAAGGAGCTCGACCGCGCCAAGCGCGCCGAGCTCATCAAGCAGATGCAGCGCAACCTCTACGTCAACGCGCCGGTCATCGCGATCTACTACCCGAACAACCTGGAGCTGTACCGCAAGGACCGGATCACCAGCATCACCCCGGTGCCCGAGGGCAGGCCGGGCGAGGGCATCCTGTACGGCGGCGTCAGCGGCTGGCCGATGTACTCCATGGACGCCAAGCCCGTCGAGGCCGCCTCCTCGGCCGCCGGCGGCGGCGCCAACACGGGGGTCATCATCGGCGTGATCGCCGCCGTGGTCGTGCTGGCCGGCGGCGGCCTCCTGCTGGCCAGGCGGCGCAAGACCGCCGCGGAAGACCGCGAGTAGATGACCGCCCCGATCGACACCCCGATCGAGACCGGGCCCGCCGCCGTCGAGGAGACGGCGGCGGGCCCGCGGGGGCTGCTGCGGTACGCGGTCACCAAGCTGGGCGGGGCGCTGCTCAGCATCGGCATGGTGATCGTCGCGACGTTCTTCGTCTTCCGCCTCATCCCCGGCGACCCGGTCATCGCCTACACCAGGGACGTGCCGCTCAGCCCCGACCAGATCGCGCTGCTGCGCAAGCAGATGGGGCTGGACCAGCCGCTGCCGCAGCAGTTCCTCGACTTCGTGGTCAAGACCCTGCAGTTCGACCTGGGCACCTCCTATGAGTACCGCAGGCCGGTCGCCGAGCTCATCGGCGAGCGCTTCGGCCCGACGCTGCTGCTGACCGGGGTGGGCCTGGTCATCGCCGTCAGCCTCGGCCTGTGGCAGGGCACCCGGGCCGCCTGGAACCACGGCGGCCGGTTCGACCGCCTGTCCACCGGCGTGTCGCTGGTGCTGTGGTCGGTGCCGACGTTCTGGCTCGGCCTGCTGCTGCTCATGGTGTTCGGCGCCGGGATCGGCCCGATCCCCGGCATGTTCCCCACGCGCGGCATGGAGAGCGTGGACGCGCCCGACGGCTTCGCCTACGTGCTGGACGTCGCCCACCACATGGTGCTGCCCTGCCTGACCCTGGTCGCCGTGGTCTACGCGCAGTACCTGCTGGTCATGCGCTCCTCCCTGCTGGACGAGATCGGTCAGGACTACGTGACCACCGCGCGGGCCAAGGGCCTGCGCGACGATCTGGTACGGCGGCGCCACGCCGTGCCCAACGCGCTCCTGCCCACCGTCACGCTCGTCTTCATCCACATCGGCTTCGTGGTGGGCGGCGCGGTGTCGGTGGAGACGGTCTACTCCTGGCCCGGCCTGGGGCTGCTGTTCTACGAGGCCATCAAGGGGCCCGACTTCGCGGTCATGCAGGGGACGTTCCTGGTGGTGTGCGTCGCGGTGATCGTCATGAACACGCTGGCCGACGTGGCCTATCACATCCTCGACCCCCGGGTGAGGTCGACGTGAGCGAGCTTGTCGAGCTCACCAGTGAGCACAGCACCGCTGCGGTCATGAGGCCGACGAAGGAGGCCGCATGACCGCGATCGCGTGGACCCGGCGGCGCCGGGCGCTCGGACGCTTCTGGGAGCAGTACAGCCGGCAGCGGGCCGGGGTCGTGGGCGCGGTCATCCTGGTCGTGGCCGTCGTCGTGGCGCTGGCCACGCCGCTGGTCAGCGACCCGGACATCATGGACGTCACCAAGGCCACCGGCGAGAAGATGGCCCCGCCGAGCCTGGAGTTCCCGCTCGGCACCGACGAGTCCGGCCGGTCCATCCTCGGGATGATCATGTGGGGCTCCCGGGTCTCGCTGCTCATCGGCTTCATGTCGGCGCTGCTCAGCATGGTCATCGGCACGGTCGTGGGCATCGCGGCCGGTCACTTCCGCGGCTGGGTCTCCGCCGTGCTCATGCGGATCACCGACTGGTTCCTGGTGCTGCCCTCGCTCGTGCTGGCCCTGGTCCTGTCGGCCATCCTGGGCGGCGGCACCTCCACGATCATCCTGGCCATCGGGATCACCTCCTGGGCCGGCACGGCCCGGCTCATCCGGGCGCAGACGCTGGCCGTGGAGGCCAGGCCGTACATCGAGAGGTCCAAGGCGCTGGGCGCCGGGCACTGGCACATCATGAGCCGCCACGTGCTGCCCAACGTGGCGCCGCTCGTGCTCGCGAACACCACGCTCCAGGTCGCCAGCGCCATCGTGGCCGAGTCGACGCTGGCCTTCCTCGGCGCGGACTCCGGCCAGGCGTCCTGGGGCGGGCTGCTGCGCGGCTCGTACGACTGGGGCGCGGCCACGAAGGGCGCCTGGTGGTACATCCTGCCGCCGGGCGTCTGCATCGTCGCGGTCGTGCTGGCCTTCACGCTGGTGGGCCGGGCGCTGGAGGCCGTGCTCAACCCACGACTGCGGGGGAACGCCTGATGACGCTGCTCGAACTGCACGACGTCTCGGTCACCTACCGGATCGCGGCCGGCGAGGTGCCCGCCGTACGGAACGTGGACCTGGCCCTGGCCGCGGGCGAAGCCCTCGGGATCGCGGGGGAGTCGGGATCCGGCAAGTCGACGCTGGCCATGGCGCTGCTGCGGCTGCTTCCCCGCGGCGCGCGCGTCGACGGCCGGATCCTCCTCGACGGCGAGGACGTGCTGACCATGAAGTGGGGACGGCTGCGCGCGGTCCGCTGGGCCTCGGCGTCGATCGTCTTCCAGGGGGCGCAGCACGCGCTCAACCCGGTGCGGCGCATCGGCGACCAGATCGCCGAGCCGCTGCTGGTGCACGGGCTGGCCAAGAACCCCGGCAAGCGGGTGGCCGAGCTGCTGGGGCAGGTGGGCCTGCCCGCGTGGCGGGCGCGGTCGTACCCGCACGAGCTGTCGGGCGGCCAGCGGCAGCGGGTCATGATCGCGATGGCGCTGGCGTGCGAGCCGCGGCTCATCATCGCCGACGAGCCGACGACCGCGCTGGACGTCATGGTGCAGGCCCAGGTGCTGTCGTTGATCAAGAAGCTGATGGCCGAGCACGGCATCTCGATGATCATGATTTCTCATGATTTGTCGGTCCTGGCGGACATGTGCGACCGGCTGGCCGTCATGTACGCCGGGCGCCTCGTCGAGGTCGGCCCCTCGCGGGAGGTCTTCCACGACGCCAAGCACCCCTACAGCCGGGCGCTCGCCGCCGCGTTCCCCACGGTCGGCGACCCCGCCTCGCGCATGGCCCCCCGCGGCCTCGGCGGCGATCCGCCCGACCCCATGGCCCTGCCGACGGGCTGCCCCTTCCACCCCCGCTGCCCGGTGGCGCTGCCGGAGTGCTCGTCGGCGGCGGTCGAGCTGTGGCCGGCGGGGCCGGGCCGTACGGCGGCCTGCGTCCACGTGCTGGAGGACCCTCCGGCCGCCGCGGTACCCGATGAGGCGAGGGTCGCCGTCGACAAGGAGGCATCGTGACCGAGGTGGCGACAGCGCGCAAAACCCTCCTGGAGGCCACCGACCTGCGCGTGGAGTTCCCCAGCCGGGGCCGGAGGGCCAAAGCCGTCGACGGGGTGAACATCGCGGTCGGCGAGGGCGAGATCGTGGCGCTCGTGGGCGAGTCCGGCTGCGGCAAGACCACGCTCGCCCGCACCCTCCTCGGCCTGGAGCGTCCCACCGCCGGCCGGGTCATGTACGGCGGAGCCCCCCTGAGCTACACCTCCAGGGCGCTCAAGGCCTACCGGAGGGAGGTCCAGCTCGTCCTGCAGGACCCCACGGGTTCGCTGAACCCCCGGCACACCGTCTACGAGGCCGTCGCCGAGGGGCCGCGCATCCACGGCCTGCCCGACGAGGAGCGGATCGTCGCCGAGGCGCTGAGCCACGCCGGCCTGCGCCCCGCCGAGCGGTACTTCCTGCGCTACCCCCACGAGCTGTCGGGCGGCCAGCGCCAGCGGGTGGTCATCGCCGGCGCGCTGGCGCTCCAGCCCCGCATCCTCGTCGCCGACGAGCCGGTCGCCTCCCTCGACGCCTCGGTGCGCGGGGAGATCCTCGCCCTGCTGCTGCGCCTGCGCGAGGAGCTGGGCCTGGCCGCCCTGGTCGTCACCCACGACCTGGGACTGGCCTGGAACATCGCCGACCGCGTCGCGGTGATGTACCTCGGCCGCATCGTCGAGTCCGGCCCCGTCGAGCAGGTCCTCAAGGAGCCGCGCCACCCCTACACGCAGGCGCTCCTGTCGGTCCTGCCCGAGTCGCCGGAGCGCGTGGTGCTGGCCGGCGAGCCGCCCGACCCGACCCGCGTCCCCGGCGGGTGCCGCTTCCACCCGCGCTGCCAGGTGCTGGCCTCGGGGCTGGCGGACGAGGCGGACGTGGGGCACCGGTGCCGGGATGAGGCGCTCGCGGTGCTGCCGGCCGTACCGGACGCCCAGGCGGCCTGCCACTACGCGAACAGGTGAAAGGGGGCGCGGTCCGCACCCCATCGGACCGCGCCCCCGCGGGCCGGCCCCGGCCGCCGCCAGGACGGGGCAGGCCGGAACTCAGGCGGCCAGGGGCGAGTACTCCGCCGCCTCGCCGCCCGCCAGGATCACGCTGCGCCCGCCGTCGACGCCGACCGGGACGTCGCCCGCCACGGTGACGCGGTGCAGCCTGCGCGGCCCGGCGAAGTCGTGCACCACCCGGTGCTGGGTGGCGCGGTTGTCCCAGACCGCGACGTCGCCCGGGGCCCAGCGCCACCGCACGGTGTTCTCCACCTGGGTGACGTGGTCCTGGACGAGCCGGATCAGCGAGTCGGACAGCGCACGCGGATAGCCCGCGATCCGCCGGGCGAAGTCGCCGAGCAGGATGGAACGCTCCCCGGTCTCCGGGTGGACGCGCACGACCGGGTGCTCGGTCTCGTAGACGGTGGAGGCGAAGACCTCGGCGTGCCTGCGGGCCTGCTCCGGGTCGTCCGAGGTCGCGATCCTGGCGTAGTCGAACTGGTTGGTGTGGACCGCGCGCAGCCCGTCGAGCAGCGTGCGCAGCGCTTCGGGGAGCGTCTCGTAGGCGGTCACGGTGTTGGCCCACAGGGTGTCGCCCCCGGCGGGCGGCAGCTCGATCGCCCGCAGGACCGAGGCGAGCGGGGGCCGTTCGACGAAGGTGACGTCGGTGTGCCAGCGGTCGACCTTCTGGCCCGACCGGTAGTCGAGGTCGAGGATGTGCCCGTCGAGCGAGGGCAGCGTCGGGTGGCCGGTGGTGAGCTCGCCGAGCAGCCCGGCGAAGGCGATCTGGCTCTGCTCGTCGAGGTGGTCCTGGCCGCGGAAGAAGACGACCTTGTGGGCGAGGAGGGCCTGGCGGATCCGCGCGACGACGTCGGCGGGCAGGTCGCCGCCCAGCCGTACGCCGGAGATCTCGGCGCCTATGCGCCCGGCGACCGGAGTGATGGTGAGGGACATGGATTTCGCCTTTCCGTTGAGGTGGGGACGGGGACAACGGAAGGGCGACATCGGACGGTGAGAAGCGCCATGGCCCTATTCTCCTTAAAACAAGTAGGAAATGCAAGGAATGCGAGAATGGAGGGCATGCGATTCGGCGTCCTCGGTCCCCTCGAGGTCTGGGCGGACACGGGCGAGGAGATCGCCGTCGCCGGTCCGCGGCCCCGGGCGCTGCTCGTGCTGCTCCTGCTGGAGGCGGGCCGCGTGGTCGGCGTCGACCGGCTCGTCGACGGCCAGTACGGCCAGGCCCCGCCCGCCAACGCGGCCAACGCGATCCAGGCGCAGGTCTCGCGGCTGCGCCGTACCCTCCCCGGGCTGATCGAGCACCACCCCACCGGCTACCGCCTCGCGGTCGACCCCGGCGACGTCGACGCGCACCGGTTCGAGCGCCTGGCCGCGGAGGGGCGGCGGCTGCTGTCGGACGGAGACCTCGAAAAGGCGGCAGCCACGCTGAAGGAGGCCCTGGCGCTGTGGCGCGGCCCCGCGCTGGCCGACCTGCCCGCGGCCGGGGCACAGGCCACGCGGCTGGAGGAGTTGCGGCTGACGGCGCTGGAGGACCTGGTCGAGGCCGAACTCGCCCTTCCGCGGGGCACCTCGGTGGCCGAACTGCGCCGCCTGGCCGAGGCCCACCCGCTGCGCGAGCGGCTGGCCGGGCAGCTGATGCGCGCGCTCCACGCGGCCGGCTGCCAGGCCGAGGCGCTGGCCGTCTACGAGCGGGTCAGGAAGACCCTGGCCGAGGAGCTGGGCGCCGACCCCTCGCCGGAGCTGGCCGAGATCCACCTGGCGGTCCTGCGCGCCGAGCAGCCACGCAGGCGCGGCGTGGCCGCCCCGCTGACCAGCTTCGTCGGACGCGAACGCGAGCTGGCCGGGCTCGGCGGCGACCGGCCGGCCACGCGGCTGGTCACGGTCGTGGGCCCGGGCGGCGTCGGCAAGACCCGCCTGGCCGTCGAGGCCGCCCGGCGGCACCCCGACGCCTGCTTCGTCGACCTGGCGCCGGTCACCGACCACGTCGCGCACGCCGTCCTCGCCGCGCTGGGCGTCCGCCAGACCGGCCTGGGGGCCGCCGACCCGGTCGGCCGCCTGGTCACCGCCATCGGCGACCGCGACCTGCTGCTCGTGCTGGACAACTGCGAGCACGTCGTCGCCTCCGCCGCCGCCCTGGCCCGCGAGCTGCTCGCCGAGTGCCCGCGGCTGCGCGTGCTCGCCACCAGCCGCGAACCCCTGGACGTCACCGGCGAGACGCTGGTGCCGCTGCCGCCGCTGGCCGTGCCCCCGCCCGACGTCTCCCCGGCCGCCGCCCTGGACTATCCCGCCGTCCGCCTCTTCGCCGACCGGGCCCGTGCCGTACGGCAGGGCTTCCGGCTCGACGAGTCCACGGCCGGGCCGGTGGCGCGCATCTGCGCCGCGCTGGAGGGCCTGCCGCTGGCGATCGAGCTGGCCGCGGCCCGGCTGCGCACGTTCGGCGTCGAGGAGATCGCCGCCCGGCTGGCCGAGCACGGCCGCTTCGCGCTGCTCTCGCGCGGCGACCGCACGGCCGCCGCCCGGCACCAGACGCTGCGCGCGGTCGTGGAGTGGAGCTGGGACCTGCTCACCCCGCAGGAACGGGAGCTGGCCAGGCGGTTCTCGGTGTTCGCCGGCGGCGCGTCGCTGGAGGCGGTCGAGGCGATCTGCGGCGGGCCGCCGGACGGGCTGGTCGACAAGTCGCTGGTCATGTTCGACGGCGAGCGCTACCGCATGCTGGAGACCGTCCGGCTGTTCTGCGCCGAGCGCCTGACCGGCGACGTGCGGGCCGCCCACGCCCGCTACTACCTGCGGCTCGCCCAGCGGGCCGAGCCGCACCTGCGCCGCGCCGAGCAGCTGGCGTGGCTGGCTCGGCTGTCGGCCGAGCACGCCAACCTCATGGCCGCCCTCCGGCACGACCCCGAGACCGGGCAGCGGATGGTCGCGGCGCTGGCGGCGTACTGGTGGCTGAGCGGGCGGCGCAGCGAAGCCGGGGAGGCGGCGGCCGGGCTGCTGGAGCCGCTGCCGGGGCTGGAGGAGGAGTACGTGGCCTGCGTGCTCCACGCCGTGCCACGCGCGGCGCCCGAGCACTGGGAGCGGGCGACCGAGATCATGCGGGCGATGGACCGGCCGCTGCGCCACCCCTTCCTCGTCGCGCTGTGGGGGATGGTCGCCGGCCCCACGGGGTTCGACGGCGACACGATGGTCGGCGGCGACCCGTGGAGCAGGGCGCTGGCCGGACTGGGCGAGAGCCTGCTCATGGCCGTGGGCGGGCGGCCGGGCGAGGCGGAACCCGAGCTGGAGGAGGTTCTGGGCCGCTTCCGCGAGCTGGGCGAGCGGTGGGGGATCTCCCAGGCGCTCGACGCGCTCGCGCTGATCGCGAGCTGGCGCGGGGACTGGCGGCGGGCCCGCGAGCTGCATGATGAGGCGTTGCGGCTGCTGGAGGAGCTCGGCGCGGCGGAGGAGTGCGTCGACGTGCTCACGCGCCGGGCCGAGGCGCTGATCCGCGAGGGTGACCTGGACGCGGCACGGGCCGACCTGGCGCGGGCCGAGGGGTACGCCAGGAAGGCGGGCCGGACCGGCGTCGCGCATCCGGGATCCGGCGAGCTGGCCCGGCTGTCGGGCGACCTGGACGGGGCACGCGCTCGCCTGGAGCTCGCGCTGCGCTCCTGGCAGGGCGGCGGCTTCGGCGCCGAGGGCGTCCGGGCGCGGATTCTCACGGCTCTGGGACGGCTGGCCCAGGCGTCCGGGGACCTGGACAGGGCGCGGGCGCGGCACCGGGAGGCGGCGGCCGCCGTCCGCGGGTCGCCGCTGCTGGCCGACGTTGCCGACGCCGTGGAGGGGCTGGCGGGAGCCGTACCGCCGCAGGAGGCGGCAGTGCTGCTCGGCGCGGCCGTCGCGCTGCGCGGGACCACGGTGGCGGGAGACCGGGACGTGGCGCGGACCGTGGAGGAGGCCAGAGCCGCCCTCGGTGTGGAGGCGTTCGCGGCGCTGTATGCACGGGGAGCCGCGATGGGCCGGGAGGAGGCGCTGACAGCGGTGGACGCGGCTGTCAGCCGATAGTCGACGGGCTGTCAGCGTGCTCCCCGATCGTCGAGGGCATGGACATCCTCATCTCCGGCGCCGGCATCGCCGGTCCCGCCCTCGCGCTCTGGCTCGCCCGCTCCGGCCACCGCGTCACGGTCGTGGAGAAGGCCCCCGCGCTGCGCCCCGGCGGCCAGGCGGTCGACTTCAAGGGCGCCACCCACCTGACCGTCCTGGAGCGCATGGGCATCCTGGAGGAGGTACGGCGGCGCCAGACCGGAGGCACCGACCACCGCATCATCGACGCCGACGGCAGGACGCTCGCGGTCGTCCCGCGCGAATTCACCGGCGGCGACGTCGAGATCCTCCGCGGCGACCTCTCGGCCCTGCTGTACGAGCGCACGAAGGACGGCTGCGAGTACGTCTTCGGCGACTCCATCGCCTCGCTGACCGAGACGCCCTCCGGCGTGCACGTCACGTTCGAGTACGGCACGCCCAGGACCTTCGACCTCGTCGTGGGCGCCGACGGCATCCACTCCCAGGTCAGGCGGCTCGCCTTCGGCCCGGAACGCGACTACGTGCGGCACCTGGGGTACTACTATGCCCTCGCCGACATCGGTGGCGTGGGGTCCGGCTCGGTCATGTACACCGAGCCGGGCAGGACGGTCGCCGTCGAGGGGTCCCATGGGCCTGCCCTGCTCATCTTCGCCTCACCCGAGCTCGACTACGACCGCGACGACGCCGAGCAGCACAAGCGGATCATCGCCGACGCCTACCGCGGCGCCGGCTGGCGGGTGCCGGAGCTGATCGCCCGGCTGCCGCGGGCGCGGAACGTCTACCTCGACTCCATCAGCCAGGTCCGCATGGACCGCTACGCCAGGGGGCGTGTGGTGCTGATCGGCGACGCCGCCTACGGCAACACGCTCGCCGGGTTCGGCACCGGGCTGGCCGTCGTCGCCGCCTACGTGCTGGCCGGAGAGCTGTGCCGGGCCGATTATCGCACCGCCTTCGAACGCTACGAGAGGCTCTTCCACCCCTACGCGAGGTCCGCCAGGAGCGGCAACGCCGGATCCTTCCTCGCGCCGCCGACGCGGGGAAGGATCCGGATGCGCAACTGGATGTTCAAGCGGCGGCTGCTGTTCGGGGCACTGATGAAGCTGACCGACAAGCTCGCCACCGACATCGACCTGCCCGACTACACCTCCTTCAGCTGGCCCGCGTCGACCACGTAGTCCGCCCCGACGATGCCGGCCGATCGCGGCGAGACCAGCAGCGCCACCACGTCGGCCACCTCCTGGGGGTCGATCAGGCGGCCGGTGAGGAGCCTCATCATCTCCGGCGCCACGCGGTCCATCACGGCGTCGCGGTCCGCGCCCGTCGCGGCGGCCAGGACGTCGGCCGCGCCGCCTTCCTCGGTCCACCAGGCCGTCCGCACCGGCCCGGGGGTGACCGTGTTGACCCGGACGCCCTGCGGGCCGTACTCCTCCGCCAGCGACTTGGTCAGGGCGGTGAGTCCCGCCTTGGCGGCGGTGTAGTCGACGTTCATCGGCGCGGGCATCCTGGCCATGGTGGTGGACACGTTGACGATCGCCCCGCCGCCCCGCTCCAGCATGAGCGGGATGGCCGCCCGGATGGCCCGCACCGGCGCCAGCAGGTTGAACTCGACCATCCGGCGCCAGTCCTCGTCGGTGGGCGTCAGGAAGCCGAAGCGCGGCAGCGTGACGCCCGGCGGCCGGCCGCCCGCGTTGTTCACCAGGATGTCCAGGCCGCCGAACCGCTCGGCCGCGTGCCGTACCGCCCGGGCCGGGGCCTCGGGGTCCATCAGGTCGGCGGGCACGTGCACCGCGCCCGCCTCCTCCACGCCGGCGCCGGCCGAGCGGGAGACCGCCACGACCTTCGCGCCCTCGGCCGCCAGTGTGCGCACCACGGCCAGGCCGATGCCCTTGGAGCCGCCGGTCACCACGGCCACCTTGCCGTCAAGTCCCATATCCATGACCACGAACGTATTCGCAGCTCACCAGGCCTGACCGGCGGCGATCGGACGGGTAATTCCGGCGGATTCCGGACCCGGAATCCCGGTCCGTCAGAAGGCGCTGATCGTGGCGGGCGCCCGTTCGGTACGGCTCAGCGCGCGGATCACCGCGGTCGGGCCGTGCTTGTGCACCGCGAGCCGCGCCAGCAGGTCGACCACGGGGTCGATGATGTCGCCCGGCAGCTCGGGGGTCGGGATGCCGACGCTGGCCGCCAGGTCGTCGGAGTGCACGACGATCTCCATCATGCGGGTGAGGAGGAAGTCGTCGAGCGTGAGCGCCCACTCCGTCCACGGCAGGTAGACGACGTGGTCCTCCGGCTGGGCCGGGAGTGCCTGCTTGAGGCCGTCGAGCACCTCCTGCGCCCGGGCCACCAGCGCCGCCGGGCCGTCCGCCGCCGCGGCCTCGCCGCCCTTGCGGATGCTGACGTTCGACTCGTGGCTGAGGCCCGCGTTGACCCACGCCGAGCGGGCGTAGTGCTCGCTGAGGGGGATCGGGGCGCCGTCGTGGCCGTCCTCCAGCGCCTGGGGCACGCGGAACACCTGCTGGGCCAGGTGACCGGCCAGGCCGCCGACGGTGAACTCCGTCAGCGCGCTGGGCTTGCCCCACGCGGCGGCCACCGCCGGATCGCGCAGCAACGACACCGCCGAGGACGCGGCGAGCAGATACGACTCCCTGACGTTGCCCATGCGTACCCTTTCTTCGGATTCATGCCCGTGCAAAGACTAACCCGCCGCCCTTGGAGGAACCGTTGACGAAGGCACGTGTGGCCCTGGTGACCGGCGCGAACCACGGCATCGGCGCCGCCACGGCCGTGACCCTCGCCGCCCGCGGAGCGAAGGTTTTTCTCACTTACAAGCGCCTGGAGCCGCTGGCTCATCCCGCTTTCCCCGAGGAGTACGACAGGGCACGCGCGTCGGGGGCCGAGGAGGTGGCGGAGGAGATCGTCAAGGCGGGCGGCACGGCCGTGGCCGCCGAGGCGGACCTGGCCGACCCCGCCGGCGCCCGCGAGCTGTTCGACCGGGCCGAGGAGGCGCTCGGACCGGTGGAGATCCTGGTCAACAACGCCAGCGGATGGGTGCAGGACACCTTCCTGCCGGACGCGGCCGACGACCTCGGGCGTCCGATGCGCCGTGTGTCGGCCGACACGTTCGACCGGCAGTTCGCGGTCGACGCCCGCGCGCCCGCGCTGCTGATCGCCGAGTTCGCGCGGCGCCACGTGGAGCGGGGCGCCACGTGGGGCCGCATCATCGGGCTCACCTCGGGCGGCCCGCAGGGCTTCCCGACCGAGGTCTCCTACGGCGCCGCGAAGGCGGCCCAGGAGAACTACACCATGGCGGCGGCACACGAGCTCGGCCGCTACGGCATCACGGCCAACATGGTGTATCCCCCGGTGACGGACACGGGCTGGCTCACCGACGAGGCGCGGGAGACGCTGACCGGGATCAGCCCGCTGCGGCACATCGGCCGCCCGGAGGACGTCGCCGAGGTCATCGCCTTCCTCGCCTCCGACGCCGCCGGATGCGTCACCGGCAACGTGATCCGCCTCCATTAGGTGGTGAACAGGGCGCTTAGGTGGTGAACAGGGCGCTGACCGACTCGCCGTCGTGGATGCGGCGCATGGCCTCCGCGAGCGCGGGCGCGACGGACAGCACGGTGAGCTTGTCGCCGGCCACCGGCACGGGCACCGTGTTGGTGCAGACGATCTCCTGGACGTCCGGCTCGCCGGCCAGGCGCTCCACCGCGCCGTGCGCGAACAGGCCGTGCGTGCAGGCGATCCGGTAGGACCGGGCGCCGCGTTCCCGCAGCCGTGCGAGCAGCTCGATCACCGTTGAGCCCTTGGCGATCTCGTCGTCGAGGACGATCACGTCCTTGCCCGCCACGTCGCCGATCACCGTGCCGATGACCACCCGGTCGTCGCTGAAGCGCTGCTTGGCCCCGACGGCGACCTCGACGCCGAGCAGCCGGGCGAAGGCGGCCGCCTCCTTGGCGTTGCCCAGGTCGGGGGAGACCACGACGGTGTTGCCCAGGTCGTGGCGGCGGAAGTGCGCGGCCAGCTCGCGCAGGGCATGGAGGTTGTCGACGGGCACGCTGAAGAAGCCGTGCACCTGCGGCGAGTGCAGGGTCATGGTGAGCACCCGGCTCGCCCCCGCCGTCACCAGCAGGTCGGCCACCAACCGGCCGCCGATCGAGATGCGCGGCGCGTCCTTCTTGTCCGAGCGCGCGTAGGCGTAGTGGGGCATGACGACCGTCGTGCGGGCCGCCGAGGCGCCCCGGGCCGCGTCGAGCATCAGCAGCAGCTCGACCAGGTGCTCCTGCACCGGCGGCACGAGCGGCTGGATGACGAATACGTCGCGCTCGCGGCAGTTGGCCTGCAACTGCACTTCCAGGCAGTCGTTGGCGAAGCGGCTGACCCGCACGGGGCTCAGCGGCACGCCGAGGTGGGCGCAGATCTCCTGGGCCAGGGCGGGGTGGGCGCTGCCGCTGAAGACCGTGATGTCACGCACGCCCACATTAGATCACCGGCGCGGTATCACCCGGCCGCCGGGCCGTGCCGTACGGTCAGCCACTCGGTCTCGGCGGGGCGGTAGCCGAGCCGGCCGGTGAGGAAGCCGGCGACGGCGGCCATGTGGTAGGCGCCGTAGACGACGGCGACGACCAGCGGCTGCTGCTGCCGCGCCCGGAAGACGCGGCCCAGCTCCAGCAGCAGCTCCTTGTCGCGGTCGTGGAGGGTGAAGCGGTCCCACGCCCTGCCGAGCGGCCAGGCGGGCTCCTGCGGCCTGGTCGTGTCGTCCACGTCCGGCAGGTTGCGCGGGAAGGCGATGCGGCTCAGCCACGTCACGGCGGCCCCGGCGGACTCCAGGACGGGATCCCACGGGCCGGGCGGCTCGTCGGCGGGCTGCCGCTCCGGCCACAGCACCGGCACGCCCAGCGCCTCCAGGTCCAGGGCCACCACCTGGTCGACCAGGCCGTCGAAGCGCACCCGGGCCAGCCGCCTGAGCTGCCTCAGCTCCGCGTGCGGCAGCCCCTCGGCCACGATGAGGCCGCAGCCGCGCAGCCGGGCCGCGACCTGCTCGTAGAAGGCGGGCTCGGCCACGTGGACCATCGGGAAGAGCGCGAACTGCAGCGGCGTGCCAGGCCGGCGGAGGATGGTGACCGCCGACCTGACAATGTCGTCCCGCGACTCGATGAACCGCATCACGCGGGCAACGAGCGGCGGCTCCCGTGACGTTCCCGCGAGCCGTACCTCGTCGAGCGCAAGTGGCCCGCCTGGACAAGGCGATGGCCCGCGCGGGCGGCGCGGGCCATCGGAATCGCGGAGCGGTTGCCTGACGGCTACTTGACGGCTACTTCACGAAGGTGATGCGGCCGGTGGCCGGCGGGGCGACCGGGGAGTGGGCGGTCAGGTAGGCGCCGAAGGCGTCCAGGTCGATCGGCCCGCTCCACAGGTCGGTGCCCTGCGTGAACACCGTGAAGCCGTCGCCGCCGCCCATCAGGAAGTTGTTGGCCGCGATCCTGACGGACTGGCCGTCGGTCACCGGCGTGCCGTTGATCTTGATGTCGGACACCCGGGAGCCGACCGGCTTGGTCGTGTCGAACGTGTAGGTCAGCGACGAGGAGACCTGCAGGATGCGGTGCGTCACCGTGCCGTTGGCCGCCACGCTCCAGACCTGCTGCTCCAGCAGGGCCTTCAGCTGGGCGCCGGTGTAGGTGCGCACCTGGACGATGTTGCCGAACGGCTGGACGGTGAAGGCTTCGCCGTACGTCACGACCCCGTCGCCCTCGCTGCCGCTCTGGGCGTAGGTGAGCGGGGCGCGGATGCCGCCGGGGTTCATCAGCGCGACCTGCGCGCCGGCCGGCTGCGCCGCGGCGAGCTGGGAGTCGGCGATGAGGTTGCCCAGCGGGGTCTCGGGGTTGGCCAGCTGCGGCGAGGTGTTGTTCACCGCGTTGGAGATGTCGGCGGTGATCCTGCCGAGGGGCCGGTTGGCGACGGCCGCGCTGCGCTCCTTCCAGGTGGCCACGGCGGCGGCGATCTCCGCGTCCGGGGTGATCGTCGGCCGGATGACGTGGTTGTCGGCGGTGACCGTCGAGCGGACCACGTCACGGGTGCGCCTGTCCACCTGCAGGTCGATCTGCGTGAGCACGCGCCCGAACGATGAGCCCTGCGTGTAGTAACGCGGCTGGCCGGCCGGGTCGGTCGTCCGGCAGATGTAGGCCTGGTGCGAGTGCCCGCTGATCACCAGGTCGATCTGCGGGTCGAGGTTCTTGGCGATGCGCGAGCCCGCGCCCTCGACCACCGGGCAGGCGTCGGGGCTCTGGCCCTGCGTCACCTGGTCGCCCTCGTGGACGAGCACGACCTGCGCCTTCACGCCGCGCCTGGCCAGGAACCGCGACACCTTGTTGGCCGCCTCCACCTCCTCGGTGAACCGCAGGCCCTTGATGCCCTCGGCGGTGACGATCGTGGGGGTGGTCTGGGTGACCAGGCCGATGAAGCCCACCTTCACCCCGTTGACCGACTTGACGTAGAAGGGCGGCAGCGCGTACCGGCCGCTGCCTTCCTTCAGCACGTTGGCGGCCAGGAAGTCGAAGCTCGTGCCCTCCCACTCGCCGGCCGGGGAGCAGCCGTCGGTCGGGTGGCAGCCGCCCTTCATCAGGCGCTGGAGCTCGGCGTAGCCCTCGTCGAACTCGTGGTTACCGGCCGAGGAGGCGCGCAGGCCGAGCCGGTCGAGGATCTCCAGGGTGGGCTCGTCGTGGTAGGCGGCCGAGACGAGGGGCGAGGCGCCGATCAGGTCGCCCGCGGCCACCAGCATGGTGTTCCGGGTCCGCAATTCCTTGATCTTGGTGGCCAGGCGGGCCACGCCGCCCGCGCCTTCGACCACCACGCCGTTCTCGTCGGTGATGCGGCCGCTGGAGCCGCTGGGGGTCTCCAGGTTGCCGTGCAGGTCGTTGATGGTCAGCAGACGGACGGGGATCGTGGAGTGCGGCACGGCCGCGCTTTGCGGGCTCGCGGTGACCGGCGGGGCGAGGGCTAACCCGCCCGCGGCGACGGCTCCGGCCAGAGCGAGCCGGAGGAGGGTACGGGACGTCATGGGCCCTCACGTTACGGTGTCCGCCCATGCATCGAATGTCGCAAAGGTAACGATTCACCGGTCGGCCCTATGGCGTTGTTTGCCAGCCGTACGCCTAGAGTTCGGTCTGTGACTCCACGCGCCGAGATCAGACAGCGCCTCGACGACCGGGAGATCGCCGAGGTGCTCGGCGTGGTCGAGGCGGCGACGGAAGCCGACGGGGTGCGGCCCCTCAACGAGCACGTCATGCTGCACATGCGGTACGGCGGCGACGTCCGGGCGCGGTCGGTGCTGCTGCGCGAGGGGCCGCGCCTGGCCGGGTACGCGCACGTCGACCCGACCGACGAGGTCGAGGGGCCCAGCGGCGAGCTGGTCATCCACCCCGACTTCCGCCGCCGCGGGTACGGCAAGGCCCTGCTGCGCGCCGTCCTCGACCTCACCGGGGGACGGCTGCGGCTGTGGGCGCACGGCGGGTCGCCCGGCGCGGAGGCCCTGGCGCGCTCGATGGGGTTCGAGCGGGTGCGGTCGCTGTGGCAGATGCGGCGGTCCCTCTTCGCGCCGCTGGCGGCGCCGTCGTGGCCCGACGGGGTACGGCTGCGCACCTTCGTGCCGGGGCAGGACGAGGAGGCGTGGCTGAAGGTCAACGCGGCGGCGTTCGCCAATCACCCCGAGCAGGGGGCGTGGACGCTGGAGGACCTGCGGCGGCGCGAGGCGGAGCCGTGGTTCGACCCCGCCGGATTTTTCCTGGCTTTTCGGGATTCAAGGCTCGTCGGGTTCCATTGGACGAAGATCCACGGCTCGTCCGAGCATGGGCATGAGCCCATCGGCGAGGTCTACGTCGTCGGCATCGACCCCTCCCAGCAGGGCACCGGCCTGGGGAAGGCCCTCACGCTGGCCGGGCTGCGCCACCTGCGTTCGCGGGGCCTCGCCCAGGCCATGCTGTACGTGGACGAGGCCAACCAGGCCGCGATCAGGCTGTATGAGTCCCTCGGGTTCAGCCGGTGGGACGTGGACGTGATGTACGCGACCCCGGGCGTGCGCCGCGTGTCACCCGGTCACTCCACCAGCCAGTAGAGCGGGAAGAACGTCACCGCGGCCACCAGGGCGGCCATCGGGATGGTCAGCACCCAGGCCGTGACGATGTTGCCCGCGACGCCCCACCGCACCGCCGACAGGCGCTTGGTCGACCCGACGCCCATGATGGCGCTGGTGATCGTGTGCGTCGTGGAGATCGGCGCGCCGAACCCGATGGCCGCGCCGTACAGGACGGTCGAGGCGGCGGTCTCGGCGGCGAACCCCTGCGGCGGCTCCAGGGCGATGATCCGGCGGCCCAGCGTGCGCATGATCCGCCAGCCTCCGGCGTACGTGCCCAGGCCGATCGCGGCGGCGGCGGCCAGGATGACCCACTGCGGGATCGGGTCCTCCTTGGCCACGAAACCGCCCGTGAACAGCGCCAGGAAGATCACACCCATGGTCTTCTGCGCGTCCTGCAGGCCGTGGCCGAGCGCCATCGCGGCGGCCGAGACGGTCTGCGCGTGCCGGAACCCGCGGTTGGCTCTTCCCGGATGCGCGTTGCGGAAGATCCAATAAATCGCGATCATGACTAGCGCGGCGAGCGAGAAGCCGACCAGCGGTGAGACGATCATCGGGATGACGACCTTCTCCACCACGCCGGCCCACTGCACTGTGCTCTCCTGACCGGGCGGGACAGGCACGAGCGAGGAAGCCAGTGCGGAACCGACGAGACCGCCGATCAGCGCGTGACTGGAGGAGGACGGCAGGCCGAAGTACCAGGTGATGAGGTTCCAGGTGATCGCGCCCACCAGCCCGGCGCCCACGATCACCAGCCCGTGGTTGCCCTCGGGCGCGGTGATGATCCCCTTGCCCACGGTCGAGGCGACCTGGGTGCCGAGGTGGGCGCCGATGAAGTTCATGCCGGCCGCCATCAGCAGCGCCGCCCTGGGGGTCAGCGCCCTGGTGGAGACCGAGGTCGCGATGGCGTTCGCCGCGTCGTGGAAGCCGTTGGTGTAGTCGAAGACCAGCGCAACGACGACCACGCCGATGACAAGGCCGAGCGTGAGGTCCACTTAGCTTTCCTTGACCGCGATCGACTCGATCGTGTTGGCGACGTGCTCGAAGGCGTCGGCGGCCTCCTCGAGCGCGTCGATGACCTCCTTCATCTTCATGACGGTGAGCGCGTCGTACTCACCGCTGAAGAGCTTGGCCAGCAACCGCCGGTAGACCTGGTCGGCCTGGTTCTCCAGACGGTTGACCTCGATCCAGTACTCGTTGAGGTTCTTCATCGACCGCAGCCGCGGCATCGCCTCGGCCGTCAGCTCCGCCGCGCGCTCCAGCACCTCCACCTGCCGGACGACGTCCTTGGGCAGGTGTTCGAGCTGGTACAGGACGATGAGGTCGGACGCCGCCTCCATGGCGTCCATCACATCGTCCAGGTTCGAGGCCAGGCGGTAGATGTCCTCGCGGTCGAAGGGCGTGATGAAGCTCTCATTCAACCGGTTCATGATCGCATGAGTGCGTTCGTCACCGGTGTGCTCGCAGGCACGCATCTTCTCGGCCAGGCTTTCCCTGTCCGATCCGTCGCTGATGATCTCCACGAGCAGTCGTGATGCGGTGACCAGGTTGTTCGCGGAGTCCGCGAACAGGTCGTAGTAGCTGTCCTCACGTGGCGTGAGACGCAGTCGCACGTCGTACTCCAGATGTGCGGGGATGGTCCGTGAAGAGGGTACGGCTTACCAGCGGAAATGCGAACTTCATCTCCTGGCTACCCTCCGTGTGTGGTGCCACACCAGCGCTGGGCGGTACGGTGAGCACTTTTTGCGCCTTCCCCCGCAAGGCCTCTCGGCTCACGTGTTCCGCCTGTGGGTCTCGCCTTCCGCGATTGGATCTCGGTGGTGGGATCTCCCTTCGGGCGGCATGGGTCGAGGGGTGGGGTTCAGGGGGTGTGTGTCCGGGGGTTGCGCCCTGGGCTTGTGTCTCGGGCTTGTTTCGTGCGGCGGCATGGCGGTTTCCCGGCCGTGTGCACTCAAACCTTCTCGCGCCTCGTAGAGGGACGTCCAGGCGGGGGCCCCGTCCCGAGGAAAGAGTGTATGGGGACGGCGTTGTGCTGCTTCGTCTCAGACCTTCGTCCGGTGGAAGTTGAGGAACGATCTCGATGGCGTGGGGCCGCGCTGACCTTGGTACCGCGAGCCGTACCGCTCGGAGCCATAGGGGTGATCGGCGGGAGAGCTGAGCTTGAACACGCACAGCTGCCCGATCTTCATGCCCGGCCACAGCTTGATCGGCAACGTCGCGACATTGGACAGCTCCAGCGTCACGTGCCCGCTGAACCCGGGGTCGATGAAGCCGGCGGTCGAGTGCGTGAGCAACCCGAGCCGGCCCAGGCTCGACTTGCCCTCCAGCCTGGACGCCAGGTCGTCCGCGAGCGTGACCACCTCGTAGGTGCTCGCGAGCACGAACTCGCCCGGATGGAGGATGAACGGCTCGTCACCCTCCGGCTCGACCATCCTGGTCAGGTCCGGCTGCTCCACCGCGGGGTCGATGTGGGGGTACCGATGGTTTTCGAAGACCCTGAAGTAGCGGTCC
Organism: Thermoactinospora rubra; assembly: GCF_002093975.1. Classification (GTDB taxonomy): domain Bacteria; phylum Actinomycetota; class Actinomycetes; order Streptosporangiales; family Streptosporangiaceae; genus Nonomuraea; species Nonomuraea rubra_A. Next base: position 23,472 of record NZ_MSZZ01000052.1, on the reverse strand, counting down.
AGGCGTACGTCTATGCTTGACGGCTGGATCATCTCCTCGTCGAAGGGATCGAGCTTGAGCCGCCCGGCTTCGATCTCGGCGAGGATGTCTCGGTCGGAAAGCAACACGCTGAGCAACTTACCGTGTGCGGGGTTCTGGCTTGCCGAAGTGCTCCGGGTTTCCGCTACAGTGGGATCGCGGCCTCTGGCCGACGCGGGTGTAGTTCAATGGCAGAACATCAGCTTCCCAAGCTGACAGCGCGGGTTCGATTCCCGTCACCCGCTCTCACTATGAAAAGCCAGGTCAGGGATGGATTCCCGACCTGGCGTTCGATCTTTCCGGATGCGTTTTCGATCTTCCGTGCCCGTTACGTGCCCGATCCTTCCTGATCTTGCTTCGTGATGGCCTCCTCGGCGAGCTTGCCGAGGGCGTCGGCGATGGCTCGGTCACGCTCCATCGCGGTGTGCTGGTAGATCAGCGCGGCCCGCGTGGTCGAGTGGCCCATGCGGGTCATCAGGTCGCGAAGGCTTGCGCCGGAGCGGGCCGCGAGGTCGTTGCCGGTGTGGCGAAGGTCGTGGAAGTGGATGCCGGAAAGGCCGGCCTTCCTGAGCGCCGCCGCCCAGACACGGGTGAAGTTGGCCCGCCGCAGCTTGGCGCCCTTGGGGCCGACGAACACATGCCCCTCGTCACCCCGCTCGGCATAGGTCTCCATGTGGGCCTTCAAGCCGGGCAGGAGCATCGCGGGAATGCTGACGACGCGCTTGCCCGCATCGGACTTGGGCGGGCCGAGAGTGATCGAGCCGTCCTTGAGTTCCGTCGTGGTGGCAACGACGCGGATCGTTCCCGCTTCCAGGTCGATGTTCCGCCGCTGGAGTGCGGCCAACTCGCCCCAGCGCAGGCTTGCGAAGGTGGCCAGCAGGACGAGCATGCGGAAGCGAGGCTCGATCGAGTCGGCCAGCGTGAAGACTTGCTTGACGGTGAGCACGGGCCGCTCTGGTGAGTCCTCCCTGCCAGCGCCCTTGATCTTGCAGGGATTGGACTTGATCAGCCCGTCGCTCACGGCGGTGTTGAAGATGGCCTTGAGCAGCCGGTACGCCTTGGCGACGGTCACCGGTCCCACCCCGTTGTCGAGCAGCGTCTTGCGCCACTTCCTGACGTGCGGCTCCTTGACCTCCGCGATCGTCCGGTTGCCGAAAGTCGGGATGAGGTGGATGCGGAGCAGCCCTTCATAGAGCTGGACCGTCTTGGGGCGAAGGCCGGGGCGTTCCTCGACCCAGGCGGTGCCGTACTCTTTGAAGCTGACCTTGCCGAGGTCGGGGTTGATCCAGTCGCCCTCGTGGATCTCGGTTTCTTTCTTGCTCAGCCAGATCTCCGCCTCCTTCTTCGTGGCGAAGGTTTGCGGTGCTGGACGGTCCACACCATCGGGACCGGGATATCTGGCCTGGTACCGGCCCGAGGGGAGCTTCCGAACGCGGCCGAACCGACGCTTGCTCATGCCGCTCTCCCGGGACGAGTGTTGATCGGGTGAACGAGCCCCGCCGCGATGAAGTCGTTGAGTGCGGATTCGGGAATGCGGACCTTGCGCCCCAGACGGACGAAGGTGATCCGGCGTTCCTCTATGAGGCGCCGAGGGAATCGCTCGGTTGTGCCGAGCCGTTCGGCGACTTCGGCCACCGTCAGGAGGCGGTCGGCCGGTCGCTTAGCCGTATTGCTCATGCCGCTCTCCCTTCAGTTGCCGAAAGATCTTGGCCGGTGGCTTGGGCTTCCAGCTGGCGGAGGTGGGCGCGCCAGCGTTGGCGTTGGTGGATGGATCTCAGCAGCCGTACGGCCAGCGGGGGCAGGTTGGCGTCACCGGCCGGGACGGGCTTCCAGACGTAGCGGTGTGGGTTGGTGGCCTCCGCGGGCAGGCCGAGGGCTTCCAGCACCCAGGTACGGCGGTCTTGCCGGTGTTCGGCCAGGGTCTTGTTGGACCACTTGCGGGAGACCAGGACGCGACGGCCGGCGTAGCCGAGGTGGTCGGGCTTGTGCGCCTTGGAGCGGCAGCGGCCGGGAGTCATCCCCCGCTTGGCGTGCTTGGGTTGCACGCCGTAGCGCAGCCAGTTCGGGCAGGTCGGCGAGCAGGGCTCGAAGCGCAGGGCCTCGACCAGGCGGGCCGCGTGCTCGCGCCGGGCCGGGCCGCCGTCATCCAGGCTCTCGCCGAGACTCTTGGTCAGGTACTTGGCCAGGTACCGGATGCACTGGTCGGCATCACGGGTTCCGGCCAGCACGCCCTTGACGTCGACCTGGTCGCCGAACCGGATCACATGCAACGGTTCGGCATCCTCGTCGGCGTCGAGCCGGTCAAGGGCCTCATCCCAGGTGGGGAGGACTTCCCCGGTGTCGGGGTCGAGGTAACCAGTCCCGTCCTCCCAAACCGGCAGGTGCTCACCGTCGTAGATGACCGTGTCGGCTTGGGGCCACCACACCTGGTGGTAGGTGGCGGCGGCGATCTGCTTGACCTCCGCGCGCGGGAGGGTGCCGCGGATGGCCATGTGCAGGTGCGGCGCCAGCCGCTTTTGTGGCTCGACGGCGGCGAAGTACTGCACGTCATACCCGGCGACCCGGCGCAGGTTCTGCACGAACCGGTCGACGAGCTTGGCGAAGTGCAGCGCGTCGCGAGCGGCCCGGGCGTAGTCGTAGGCGTCCGGGTCGACCGGCACGCCGTCACGCACCTTGCCGTAGGACGGCAGGGTGAGGGTGACGAACAGCGAGGGCCGGTAGACCTTGCCGTCCGGAGCCTGGAAGGTGCGGCCCAGCGTGGTGCTGGCCACCTTGCGCCGGGGCAGATCCGGTGCGTCCTGACGGCGCTTGGTGGAGCGGACCCGCTTGGGGGCGGTGCGGCCCAGGACGCTCCCCCGCATGCCCGCGGCGTTGATCTCCTCATCGATCGCGGTGAGGACGGCGTCCAGGTCGGTGGTGTCCCCGCCGGCCGCTGCGGCGTGGTCGCGTTGGGCCTGCATGTCGGCACGGAACTCGATCAGCCAGCGCTGCTCGTCGGTGGCCTCCTCCGGGGTGATGACCGGCTCGTGGTCGAGGTGCCAGCCCTCGCGGCATTGGGCCATGCGTAGGTGCCGGTTGCGCTTGGCGCAGGGCGGGCACTTGCTCTCCAGCGTCGAGCCGCACGGGACGTCGATGAGGTCCCACCGACCGGTGTGGGTGTCCAGGCGCTTGAGCGGGATGGGCCGGATGCACACGCCGTGCAGCTTGGCGACCTCTTCGACGACGTCGCGGGCGTGCGGCATGGCCAGCCGTACCGCGCGAGGCAGAGAACGATCTGTCATGCGGTCCTCCCGTCGTCGGTGTCGGGGACGGTGAGTGCGGAGGCCCCGCACTCGCGGCACTCGACCAGCGCGCGGACCGGGTCGAGCCACAAGACGTTGAGCGCGCCGCAGTCGGCGCAGCGCAGGTTGTCCAGGAAGTGAGCCAGTGTCATCGGGTCTCACCGCCGAACTCTGCGACCATGGCGCGGATGTCCTCGTCGGAGACGTAGGCCGCGCGGACCCGCACCGGGTCAGGACTCGTCTCCAGCCGGACGTAACCGACGCCGGCGCCCAGCTCGGGAACCGGTGAGATGTGGTCGGCCAGCGCCCCGCGATCCCGTGCGCCGTCGCCGAGGACCATGTCGACCTGTTCGGACTCATCCAGCCGGAGGGCGATCTTGTCGGGGAACAGGTTGCGGATGTTCATGACCTCCTTGCGCGGGTCCTGCAAGGCGGCCATGACGCCGATCCCGACCGCCCGGCCCTGGGTGGTGAGCGTCGCCAGGGCGGCGGAGATGCGGTGCCGGAGCTGCTTGTCGGGTTGGTAGGCGGTCAGGAACGCCACCTCATCGACGATGATCAGGACGAACGGATCTTCGATCGTGGGGGTGTGGTTGCGCTGGTGGCCGGCGAACCGGGCGGCACGCGCCTGCATGACCTTCACCGCGTCGTCGAGCAGATCGGCGCAGTCGCCGGGGTCGGCCGCATACCGGGAGCCGAACAGGGCGCGGCCGTAGGACAGCTCCATCAGCTTGGGATCGAGCGCCCACAGCTCGACCAGGCCCGCCCGCATCGCGGGGAGCAGGCCGCGGATGGTCGACCACAGGATCGAGCCCTTGCCCGCCCCGGTCGCCCCGGCCACCAGGACATGCGTGCCGTGGACCTTCAGCCGCCACGGCGAGCCGTCTTCCTGCTTGCCGATCTCGACCGGCCCCACCGAGGCCGCCTCGGGGAGGGGCAGAGCCGGGAGGGGCGTGGCCAGCGGGTCACGCCGGGGGAAGGTGAGCCGCAGCCGTCCGCCCTTGATCACGGCGACACGGCAGGATTCCGCGCTGAAGCCGCGGGCGAGGTTGTCGGTCCGGTCGGCCCAGTCCTTGACCGCCTGGCCGTTGAGCATGCGGACGGTGACGATGTCCGCCCATGAGGTGCAGGTGACCGTGCCGAGCTTGGGCAGGTAGTCGCGGCCCCGGATGTGCTTGCCGAGCCCGGAGACGATCATGACGGGTTGCCAGTGCCGCCGGTACACCCAGACCAGCCGCCACCAGGCCAGCAACCGCCGGCCCACCAGCGCGGCGAAGGATGGCCGGTCGAGGAGGCCCCAGCCGGTCAGGCCGACAAGGACGATCGTGGCCACGATGAGCGTGACGCGCCAGCCGTACAGGACGGTCAGGACGCAGGGCGTGACCGCGACCAGGGCGGCCACGGGATGCCGCCACACGGTACGGACGAGGCTCACCATGGCGCGCCAGGCGAAGACGATGAGCGTGATGATCGCGGGTGTCTGCACGACGGCCGGTTTGAACACGACCGCCGTATCGGGGGTGGTCGAGACGATGCGGTGCGGCTCGTCGCCGGGCATCTTCTTGAACATTAGGCTTGGTGTCCTTCCAGACATTCGCGTGTTGAGGAAGATCAAGGGGCCGCCGGAAGTTGCCGCTTCTGGCGGCCCCGCTTGCACCTCAGGCCGCATCCGTGGCGTCCTGGGCCGACTGGTGGATGTGCAGCCGCTCGCAGTCGGCCAGGTAGCGAGCGGCGGCGTCGAAGATCAGGCGTGCGGTACGCAGGTCGGCGCCGGTGACCTGTCCACCTCCGGTGGTGGAGATCCACACGTCCGCCTCGTCGGAGCTGACCGTGAAGTACGGCCGTCGCCCGTCGATCACTCCGGCGCGAATATGCAGATCCGCCGTGTAGAAGGAGACGACGAGACAAGGAGCCTCGTCGGGCTGCATGGTCACCGTGACGTAGGTGTATGGGCCGCGATCGCTCATGCCGCGATCACCCCACGCCGGTGGATGCGCTCCACGCACCGGGCGAAGTCCTGCGCTTGCTGGGCCAGCTGGCGGGCGAACTCCACCTCGGCCGCCGTGACGTGATCCGACGCCGAGGTGGCGATCTGCACCTGGACCAGCCCGAAGGCCAGCGCCAGGATCGGCGTGCGCAGCGGGTAGGCGTGGTTCTCCACCGTCGCGCCGGAGGCGGTGTTGAGGGTGATGATGCTCGTCGGCCGAGCCTGCCGCCGCCCCATCACGCCGCGTCCTTCGCGCTCGCCGGAGCGGGCTTGCCGGCGTTGGCCGTCGCCCGGGGCGCCCGCATCTCGCGGACCTTGATGGAGTAGGCCAGCCGACCACTGCCGTTGACGTACGGCGTGACCGTGATGTGGCCGAACTCCACCGGCGTGAACGGCAGCCCCGGCATGGGCGGCGGAGGAACCGGCTGGGTCGGGCTGAGGATCTTCACCGCGACGGTCTTCTGCGCGGCCTTGAGCGTCGGGTCGCCGTCCATGACTGAGACCTGCCAGACGAGTTCACCGGTCTGCTTGTCGCGGGCCTGGACGAACCGGCCGCCGGTCGAGGCGTCGAAGTCCTTGACCGGCTCGACCTCCCCGACGATGTAGCAGCCGTGCGGGAAGACCATCTCGAACGTCACAGGGATGGGTCCCTGGAGAGCCATGGTGTACCACTCCTTCGTCTATCCCCCTAGACAGTTGCGGCCGTTCCGCTGTGGGTTCTGTCTAGGGGGCTATGCAGAGGACGATAACCTGAGTATCCCCGAACTGTCTAGGGGGGTAAACATGGCGGGTCTATCTTGTTGGAGCGCCTTGTGACTAGGGTCGGGGTGATTACCTACGGGGGATGCTTCGTGCTGCATGCCGCTGGGCGGGACATGCTCGCGTCCGACTGGGATTTGATCTTCGTTGCGCTCGTCTTGCTGGTGCTGCCGGTGCTGGGTGCCATCGTGGGCATCCTCCTGACCAAGCTGGAGCGCCGCTCCGGCAAGTGGTGAGCAGGTCAGAGCCGGACGTACGCCGCCGTCGCATCGTCGAACGCCTTGCCACGCGGCCAGCGTGAGCCGTGCGGGTCGGAGTTCTCGGCCTGCCGTACCTGATGGATCAGCTCCTCGGGACCCTGACCGGCCAGCACGTCGAGAAGGTCGCGCCAGGACATCAGCGCGAAGCGATCGACCGGACGAGACGCGCCGTCGCTCAGCAGTGCTGCCGCCTTCACCTGGTCGAGGGGCAGGTTGCCGGTGAGCGCCTGCTCGGCGGCCAGGGGATCGGTGGCGGCGACCCAGAAGCCGCCGTCGCGGTTGCGGTAGGCGCGCAGGATTTCGACGTAGTCGCGGTGCGCGGCGACGTGTTCGGGGCTGCCGGAGGCGAGGGCGTCCATGGCGGCCCGGTATTGCCGCCCGACCAGGGCTTCCCGGTCATCGACGATCACGGTCGGCTCTGCCGTACCGGCCATGTCCAGGATCAGGACCGAGTCGGCCAAGACCAGCCAGTCCAGGGCGTCAGCGGTACGGCGGAGCATGATCACGGTGGCCGAGGGGGAGCCGGGATGGGTCAGGTCGCAGGTGCCGTCATGTAGGGAGGCGACGGTCTTAATGCCCTCGGCCAGCAGCTCGGGCAGGGGGCCGGCGCTTTGCGTCATGGCGGCGAGCAGGGTGGAGCCGAGCGTGCGGGCGTACCAGGCGACGCCGTGCGAGCAGCCCGACTCGGAGCCCGGGGGAGTGCCGGAGCCGTCCAGCAGCACGACGGCGTCCGGGGTGGCGGCGACGAAGTCCTCGTTCGGGCGGCCGGGGGCCGCTTGGGTGGCGAAGGTGACCCGCACGCTTTAGTCCTCCTCGTGGCGGTACAGCGGACTGGCCAGCTCAGACCTCACCGGTTCCCCGGTTTGCGGGTCGTACTCCACGCCGACGACGGTGGAGAAGCGCTTGTCGCCGACTTGCCCCCACAGGGTGGCGATCTCGGTCTGGAGCAGCTGCACCACGCCGAGGGTGCCTTGAGGGTGGATGCCGGTGAACACCAGCAGGGTGCCCTTGTCGTCCGGGCGGGGGAGACGGCCGAGATAGGCGTAGTCGACCGGGCGCGGCGGTTGGCTGTCGGAGCCGGAGCGGTAGATCTGGCCGGTACGGCGGTCGCGCAGCGTCCAGGCGTCGTCCTTGACCCACTCCAGGACGGGGTCGGATTCATACAGCTGGGCCATGACCGGGGAGAGCTTGGGGCCGCAGATGACGATGAGGTTGGGGCGGTTGACGTCGATCTGGCCGCCGAGGGGGACGTGTTCCAGTTCCATGGCCAGGTCGAAGCCGCGGGCGAGGTCTTCCAGGCGCTTGGCGGCGGTGACGTCTTCCATGGCGACCACGGGGCGGGCGTTGACGGCTTCCTGCTTGAGGGGAGTGGCCAGGGTGATGGTGCCGGTGCCGAGGAAGGCGCCCTCGGGGGCCGGGCCGGTGTGCCGGATCTGGTGGATGCGGCCCCGGGTGAGGCCGGCTTCCTTGGCGATCTGGGCATAGGAGAGACCCTGGGCGTGAAGTTCCTGGATCACGCGGCGGCGGAGCCGGGCCAGTTCGGTGACCTCTTGCTGGGCGGCGTTGAGGCGTTCGGTGGCGACCCGCAGCAGTTGGAACGGGTCTTTGATGGCGGCGATGCGCTCAACGTCACTCGGCGGCATGGGTCCCCCTCGCAAGGCTCCTAGAGAGTCTAGGGCTCTAGACAGTATGTCGTCTCTTCCCCAGGAAGGGCCAATTTTGATCGGTTCGCCGGTTAGGAAACTGACCGCCCGAATCGCCGAACGCCGTCGAGGGACCCCTCGTGGGCTCATCTGGCTTGCCCGCTGAGAATGGCCTTCCAGATCGCATGCGCTTCGGCGATCCGTACGCGATGAGTCTCGGCGACGATGCGGTCATCGCCTTGGACGACGCGCCGTACGAAGGCGAGGCCGCCGGATTCGCACAGCTCGTAGTAGACGGCGCGGCAGTCGCAGGTCCAGTCCCGGACACGGCACCGTCCGTCGAGCCGGGGATCCAGCCACTCCAGCCGCATGCAGTCGGCCTGCGACGCCGGCGGATGTGGCGCCAGGCAGCCGGGCCTCAGCATGCCGCTTCCTTGCGGACCGGCCGGCGGAGCACCGCCCAGACGGTCCGCCCACGGTGGTCGCCCCAGACGCCCCAGTCATCGGCGAGGGAGGAGACGAGGAGCAGGCCGCGCCCGTTCTCGCCTTCGGGGCAGGGGCGGAGTGCCTTGGGGGAGCAGGGGCTTCCCTCGTCGAGGACGCCGAGCCAGAGCTGATCGGGATGGGACTGCACGGTGACGACGAACCGGCCGTCGAAGCGTCCGCTGGCAGAGTGCCGGATCGCGTTGGTGGCCAGCTCGCTCACGATCAGCTCGGCGTCGTGGGCGAGGGGCGAGCCGGGGAGGAGGGCGGCGACGAAGCGGCGGGCTTCCCGGACGGAGGGGGCGGAGCCGAGGAAGTAGCGGGAGAAGCGCCAGGACGGCATGGGCAGCTCCGATGTCTAGGGGACTATACAGCCTGCCGTCAGCGTATGAGCGAGCCGCGCTATCGCTCAAGCTATTCGACGCATAAATGCGTCACTCTTCCAGTCGCCTGCTCAGCTCCCGGAAATCGGTAGCGATCCGGCCAAGAAGATCACGCAACTCATCGCCATACACCGCCACCCCGGCGAACGCCTCGAAGATCTCCAGATGGGTGGCAAGCTCATCCGGCCCGGTCAGCGTGAGATCACCTGTCAGGCTCTCGACCACACTGACCGAGCCGTCGTAGATCGTGAAGCCGTGCAGCGGAAAGGCCGGCGCTTGCACCGACCACGGCACGACGCCAAGCCTCACATGCGGCAGCGTTGCCACCTGAGCCAGGCGATCGAGTTGCGCCACCATGAGCTTGGGAGAGCCTGGCCACGTCCGCACTGCCCCCTCGGTCAGCACGAACGCGAACCGGCGCGAGTCCTCAAACAGTACGGCTTGCGCCTCCACTCGGACGGCTGCAGCCTTAGCCGCATCCCCCTCGTCGACATCGCGTCCAACAGCCAGCGCCAGACGGGCATACTCCCCGGTCTGTAGCAGTGCCGGGATCATCGCGGACTGGAACACGGTGAACTCTCGCGCCGCTCGGACCCTTGCGGCATTAGCCTCCTCGCGACCAGCAAGCCCACCCTTCAGTCGAGAGACCTCTTCCCGAAGCCGCACGAGAAGACCGTCCAGCTCCGTACGGGCCGCTTCGTCGAGACAAAGCGCTGCGACCAGCCGCTCGACGGTCTCGGGTGTCGGGAGCAACTGGCCCGTCTCTATGCGGGAGATCGTGGGTTGCGCGACGTGAGCGCGCTGTGCCAGGTCCTTGCCGGTCAGTCCTGCGTGCTTGCGTAGCCGCCGCAGCAGTTCGCCCAGCGTCCGCAGGCGATCTCGTCGCTCGTCCACACCGAGCGTTCTACCACCCTCCTGAGACTCTCCTCAGCAGCTACCTCAAAAGTAAGATCCTTACATCCTCTAGGTCGCATCACCTGCACGGTGTCGTGGCACGGTAAGGCCGGTCGCCTGGCCGTGCTGTGGCTCTCTGAGCTGTAGTGCCAGCGCCCCTCACGAACGAGTGAGAACCACCCACGAGTGAGAACTACCCATATGTGTCCGACAGACCACGCGCTACATACGCCTAAATACGAGGACATACTCCTCATCGATGCTGGCCAGATTGCGCCTAGCGTATGACATGTATCTATTTTTGACAGGATAGAAGAAGATATCCTCAAGCGCGAAATCGTGTGCTATCTCGGCAAATAGATCGGCAGTAGGAATCTTGTCGCCATTCCAGGAAGAGTGACCCACTACCATTAGGACAGGTGAGTCGGCTTTGCATAGCTTTGCTATTCCTTCGAACGCCAATGTCATACTCTGAACATAGTGGCGGAAATCATTAGCACGCTGAGCCGACTCCTTCCGTATGCGCGTCTCCCACATAGTTGCCAAAGGCCCTGACTGCCAGGGCGCCCTTAGTAGCGGATCCTTCATCGGGATGCGAGGCCTCCCAATATAGTGAGGCAGCAGAGAGAGACGCTCAGATGCTGTCGTGGTATACCCTAGCCAGAACATTTCCAACTGATGCCGACGATAATAGTCGACAGCATTATGGTAAGGCGGCGATGTCAGCACGGCATCAACTTCCCCTATTGCTTCAGCTGGCAGCTGCTTTGCGTCACCACGGATGACCACAGGCTCCTCTACATCAAGAGGAAGAAGAGAAGCATATTCCGCTATGGCCGACTGAGCCTTCTTGAGGGCGGCTCTGAAAAGAGCAAAAGGGTTTACAAGGCGTCCTGCTGCATCCCTTCTCCGCATATGAGCAGTGTATTCGAGTCCAGATACCGGCACGGGGTCGGCATTTGATGAGTTTCGTATGATAGAAGCGAAGACTATCTCCAAAAAAAGTCGAGTTCTCTCGCTCGCGTTGACTTCGCGGACTATCTGAAGAAGTCGAGCAAGATCGACAATTACGTAGCGGCGAAACCAGTGGAAAAGGCGCGGTATCTCGGGAACCCACAGCCCTTCGTTTGCGATTACTTTCTCATACTCAGCCTCATCGAGATCGACAAATTGGCGATGCTCATATTCCTCCGCTGGTCGCTCAATACTCTCCAAGGTGTGAATAAGTTGAGCAACCACACTATTGACCTCATTGAGGTCATATTTCCGCGTCTTGGCGCGAGCCACCGCCACGGCAACAGGGTCGATATCCAGACCGACTCCACCACGTCCGGAAATAGACGTCTCCACGAGCGTTGTCCCAGAGCCCACAAAAGGGTCCAGAACGATGTCACCGCGCTGGGTGTACAGCTGAAGCAGAGTGTCGACTACAGGCGGATGAAACTTTGCTGGATACCTGAAAAGGTAGTGCGTAACGTTGGAGACTCTCTTCCTCTGTAGTCCTAGCAGCTTCGGCTTCATCTGAGCCTCGTACACCACGGAGACTTCCCATCCTAGTTGCGTGCTTGACGTCGATAGAGGGCGGCTCTACGTTTCACCCTTAAGCCAACTACTCTACCCGATACCGGTCGTACGGGCATTACAAATCTCTACGGAGTTCAAGGCTCTTCGGAGACAAAGGCCAGCAGCTCAGGATACATCTGGTGTGCGAGGTTCTTTCCGGAAGGTGCTTGCCCGTCGAGCGCTGGATGGTGACTGAAGCCAGAGTGCTACCCTGCGTTCCACCTCTTCTAGTGAGGTGTTCAAAGTAATCCGATCGGGCGTGATAAAGCTAATTGCTCCATGGCTTGCAGCCACAAGTGCCGATAGCGCAGTACGTATATCAGCGATAGGCGCATCGACGCCGGCACGTCGGAGTTCAACGGAGATCATATCTACGCTGCGAGGCAAATCCATTGGGCCATAGGTTTCAAGCTCTCTTAAAGCAGCGACGATTGCAATCGCTAGCTCACGCGGAGGGTACTTTGGATCGTTAAGTAGCTGATCGACCTTTTCGCTTACCTCTTCCGGAGTAAAAGCTGATAGCACGATGTCTAGGATATGGCGTGCCGTTATGTCGCGCTTATCCATGGCCTCTACGACGCGGGCCAGCTGCTCGACAGTCCAGCAGCTAATCCTCAGATCCTTTGCGCGCTTCGCCGCCGCGGCATTGTCGCCTCTACTACCACCTGGGTAATCAGGTGCTATGAGGAGGCAACCCGACGCCTTGTTGTCCTTTACGTGCTGTGCTAGACCCGCAAAATCTAGAGATCCTAGAGAGGACTTGCCTCTAGCAGACGACTTTGCTTCCAGCGTGATCTTACGTTCTCCTTGGGGGTAGTCGCGCAACCGGGCGAGGCCATCCGGATGTTCCGAGCCACCCAGGTGCTTTGCTACGAAGCCAAGAGCACGCACCGCAACGATGAGGGCAACCTCAAGATCGCGTTCGGAAGCGATCGACTGTCTTAGGTTGTCGGCGATGGCTTGAGGGGAGGTTATCTGCTCCTGCGCCAGGCTCCGCCACAGCCCATCACGACGTTCAAGGATATCGCCAATAAGGTGGGGCGAAACGCCAGCCTCACGTAGGTATATCTCTAGCAAGGCTTCCGCCGTAGCGACGTCGTGTAGAAGGTCGAGAGCTCGGGGCGAATCTTTGAAGGCAAGCACGAGTTGATGATTCGCGTTTAGTACAAAAGTGCGTCGAGCGGGCTCGAAACGAACCATCCTTTCGTCCCGGCCCAGCTCTTCCATCCGGTACGCGTACGGTTCTCTGGTTTCGAGATCGTATAGGCTAGCGGCGAGCTCCTTGACGTTATCCTTGCTTGGCTGCTCTAGATAGAACCAATCATCATCAGCGTCCGTTCCGGGTGCGTGCTCATCAGTCTCTGAAGATAGGAGGACATCAGCTAGCGGTCGCTCCACCAGCCGTGGCGCGACATAATTTCTCTCCTGCTCCCGCTTATACTCCTGAGGTTTCGTCTGCGTCTTTTCCCATTCCAGATAGCGCTGTCTCGCTTCATTGAAAACCTCAACAAGAACTTCGATGAAGACTTGCCGTCGATCACTGTCGCCTACGTTTTCTCGCGGTGCCGTAATGTCTTCATCTAGATCATCTGCATCGATGTCTGCTTTGAAGCGGTTGAAGGTCTCATAAGAGCGCGGCGAAACGCCAAATAGTGGGTCATCCTCATCTACTAGGCGACCACGAACTCTAACGAAGAAACCGTGCGATCGCGTAAGGTCTGCACTCTTGCCTTGATACAAAGTTTGGCGAGTGACGATTACGTGCCCGGAGATGCCTTCTTCGAACTGTTCTGACACTAGCGCGCGGCGTTCCTCGGCATTAGGCCCATAGTGCTGCGGTGCGGGCCGAGTCTCTACCCGCCAGTCCATTGACGTTCGGCTCGTTAGACTGGCTATCCGCTCGGGTGGGAGGTCGCCTAGAGTAAATTCCACAACCTTTTCGTAATCGGCCTTAGACGAAATAACGCGATCGCCATTCAGAAATAGCTTGAAGTCGTCCGTAAGTGGCATGGCCGTACGAAGTACCCAGAGAAGCTTCTTGGGTGAAAGCGAAATCGCTCGGTCTTTGAGCTCCTCCAAGAGGGCAAGCGTCCAGCTTTCTGCAGGATCCAGGGCGGCGGCTGGGTCGAGCTCGGCTGCTTGTAGAGCTCTGACCACTGTGGGGGCTTGCAGAACTGATTCTCGTGTGTGTGCCCTAACATCGAGAAGCACGGGGGATTCAGGTCCCTCCGGATCTGATTTGAAGTCCGTAAAGCTCAAGGTTACTGCAAGAATTTCTCCTGCTCCTGCCGAGGTCAGATATGTTATTCGGTTGGCCAATGCATAGGTTGCCAGCTTTCCGATGCCGAACTTACCTATTTGACGCCTTTTGCGCAATGCCTTTATGACTTCATTTCTCTTTGTTGAGGATCCCACTCGCCATAGATCGGTTAGGCCATTCTGATCCATGCCGACGCCGTTGTCGTAAACTGCTATGACATCAAGCCCGCCAATTTCCGTCCCTGGGCTAATAGTTGGCACGACAACATGGCATTCTGTTGCGTCGGCATCAAAAGAATTAACTACCAGCTCTTCGATTGCCTTTAGGGGGGATTGATAGAGCTGCTCCGAGAGAAGAGTGATGAGCTCCTTTGAAAGGCGAACCTTGACTTCGGCTCGCTCTTGTCCTGTGCTAGCGAGGAACTCGCCTACCGTTTTTGGAGCAGTCGTCATCTGGTGCCCTTGGCTATGGTCGGGTGTGACAGGTATCAGCGTACTCCTGCCACTTGATGTGGCGTACACGGAGAGATCGGAGCGACAAAGTGTCCTGTTACATTCGAAAGTACCTTCTAATGTGAGCCTATTATGGTTGGTCGGTTGTGTTGTTCTATACGTGGTTGGTCCATGGGCATCGTCAGCAGATAGGGGCTCATGCGGCTATCGGTGTCTTCGAGTGGCTTGCGGAGAACGTTGTACCCGTCCCGCACGTTTTTCAGTCGTGAGCACAGCTCCGTGTGTGCCGCCCCTGCTAATGGGGCTGTCTCTAATGATGTATTCACGCTGACCTGAACACGTTGAGTTACTTTAGGAGTGCGCAGTGTCAGCATCCCTTGGCTGCGTGGCAGTGTGCCGGAAATGTCTTGAGCTTGCCCGCAGAGAGCTCATCTAGTGGTTGTGCTATGTGTCCAGCGAGTGAGGGTGATCGTTGCTGGATCACTGCCGAATTGCTCTTGTAGGGATCAAGGGCGGCGCTCCGCGCCGCCACCGCGCGGCCCTGCGCTCGGCCGCACGCTGCGCGTGCGGCCTGGGGGCCGTTCTCGCGTGCGCCGTGCTCGGGCCGCGCGGCAGGCACGAGACGAACCAGATCCCACAACACCACGGCGACCGCGACGCCCAGCACGGAAACCAGCCACAGCGCAGACCGGACTCACTTCGCTCGCCCTTCGGACGCCCACGGCACTTCGCCAGCCGCGCCGCTCCGTCCTCACGGGCTGATGTCCTTCATGCCTCCGGCGGGGGCCTCCGGCTCCAGGATGATCACGAAGCGCGCGAAGGGCCGTAGATGGCGGAGGCGGAAGCCTGATCGTCCCGCCGCCGTCGCCCAGGACAAGCCGAGCAGACCAGGGGCCGGGGGCGAAGGTCGTTCCTCCAGTAGGGGGCTCCACCTTCACCCCCGGCCCCTGGCCCGCTCCACTGACGTGTGGGACGACGGCGACGGGACGATCAGGCAGGGAGCGGTGTGCGTGAAGACGCGAAAGGTCGTGCCCGTTGCGTGCCCGTTTACAGAGCGATCTACGGGAACTCAGGGGAACTCATGGTAATTCGACCGGCATACGCCCAGGTCAGCGTCTTCCCAGCTCAGGGCGCGTGATCTTGAAAGACTTCCCAAGCTGACAGCGCGGGTTCGATTCCCGTCACCCGCTCCACTTGCGGGGTTCCCCTCATCATGGGCTGGCCTGTATCTCGATCGCTTCCTCGTTGCCAGCCTGGCAGTATCAGGAGGGGAGGGAGACGCCATGAACTTCGATCGGATCGCCATCGAGCCTGACAAGCTTGAAGGCAAGCCCACCATCCGTGGGTTGCGTATCACGGTGGAGACGGTGGTGCGGCTGGTCGCCGGCGGGTGGTCCTTCGATGAGATCCTCGCGGACTACCCGGACCTGGAGCGTGAGGACATCAAGCAGGCGCTCGAGTACGCAGCGGCGTCGACGAATGTCCACTTCTACCGCCTTCGAGAGCCGGCGTGAACTTCCTGGTCGACGAGAACCTCTCACCCCGCGTCGCCGAGCTGCTGACCAAAGCTGGTCACAATGCGGTGCACGTGCGCGATCTCCAGGCGACGAGCGCGCCCGACACCACGATCATGGAGCTCGCCGTTGCGGACGGTCGGGTCATCATCTCCGCTGACACCGACTTCGGCGCGCTCCTGGCCTATGCCCGCGCGACTGAGCCCTCCGTCATCCTCGTGCGAGAGCTGGTGGAGCTTCGTCCACCCGACTTGGTCAACATCATCTTGGCTAATCTCGAGGTTCTCGAACGGCACCTTCAGACAGGCGCGATCGCGGCTTTCACCAAGGGGGGTATCCGCGTCCGGGTGCTCCCACTGCGCTGAAACGGTCATGATCCATGTGCCAGATCCGTGCCAGAACGGACGGACAGCAGAGGTCAGTCAGGGGTACTCACGGTCACTCGACCCGGCGTGACCTGGTCCCCTGGTTTTGCAGGTCAAGACGTCAAGATCAGTAGCCGGTTCCCAAGCTGACAGCGCGGGTTCGATTCCCGTCACCCGCTCTCGTAGGCATCGGTAGCGGTGGACGCTCGGCTCAGAGTTGATCGGTGGGGCTCACGCCACGGAGAAGTTCAGTCTTGACGACGCCGTGCAGTGCCCGGTGGAGTTTTGCGTCGGTTGTCAGCAGCGGAATCTCTCGATCGAGCGCAAGTTGCGCGAAGATCGCGTCATACATACGCAAGGTCAACCGTACGGCTAGGCTGGCGGCTCGCTCCAACCGGTCGACATCGACGGGATGGACCCGGACCGCGAACTCGTCGATGATCCGGACGGCCGCGATGAACTCCTCTGCGGTGAGCCGGCCCGCGAGCAAGCCCTTCTTTCGCAGTACTCCGGCTACCTCGATCCGTGCGAAGTCCGCCGTCTCCAGTCTGATCCGGTCATGCAAGAAGTCGTCTTGGAGTTGGCGGGCGTGCTCGAAGCCGGGCTGATCGACGAACCAGCGCAGGAACACGCCGGTGTCCACGACATACGCGTCAGTCACGCGCACCTTCCCGGAGGCGGTTAAGTTCCTCGTCCACCCCGCTCACGCCGCGCATGCGCTCCTGAATCCGCTCCATGGTGGCCAGGGCCCGCTCACGTCGGCTCGCCGTCTCCAGGCTCTCGCGGACAAGTGCGAGAACTGGCAGCACACGGTCCTCGGGAAGTCGATCGACCAGGGCATGCAGTTCTTCACGCATCGCGCTCATATTCGAAGTCTATGCCTCACCCATAGTCGGCTCTGGTGTACCGAGAAGGAGGTTCGTGCCGCGCGTAACAGGCACGTGGGTGCTGATGGCCGTGCCCGTTGCGTGCCCGTTTGCAGAGCGATCTACGGGAACTCAGGGGAACTCACGGTAATTCGACCGGCATACGCGCAGGTCAGCGTCTTCCCCGCTCAGAGCGTGTGATCTTGAAAGACTCCCCAGGCTGACAGCGCGGGTTCGATTCCCGTCACCCGCTCTCACTGTGAAGGCCCACGTCAGGACGTGAATCCGGACCCGGGCCTTTGATCTTGTATGGAGTTGTTGATCTCTATTGCGGGCTCATCCGGCCCGCTCGGCGTCGCCGGATCCGCGCGCGGACGGCCGTATGCGGGCGAGGCGCCGCACGCCCGCCGCCACCCAGATCGTGGCCAGACCGGCGTAGGCGCTCAGCACCGCGACGGTCACCGAGGGCAGGACCGCCGCCAGGACGACGGCCAGCCCCAGCAGGCCCGCCCAGCCGTACAGCACCGCCCGAGCACGGGCTGAGCCGGTGTGCGCCGCCTCCTGCACCGGGGTGATCAGCGCCAGGGCAGCCATGCCCGCCGTGCCGATCGCCTCCTGCTCGAACACCACACTCGGCACGAGCAGCGCCGTGCCCGCGGACAGCAGGCCGCAGCACAGGCCGGCCACTCGCGCCTCCACGCCGTCGAGGAGCAGTCTGGTGGACCTGGCGCGCGCCAGGCGCAGCGTGGCGAACGCCTCGGCGACCCAGGCCGCCCAGTGCAGCAGCGCGATGAGGACGAGGACGGCGACGAGTGGGGGTACGGCGGGCAGCAGCAGCGCCATCCACCACCCGCCGAAGAACCTGCCGCGCAGCCGTCTCAGCCCCCGGTAGAGGGGGTTGCGCTGCTTCAGCGCCGCTACCAGGAGGTCTCTGGCCTGGTCGATGCCGGGATCGAGGCGGAGCACCTCGCGGAAGGCGCGGGCGGCTTCGCCGGGGTCGCCGAAGGCCAGCGCCGCCCGGCCGTACGCCAGGTGGGCCAGCGCGCTTTCCGGGTCCAGCCGTACGGCTCGCGCCGCGGCGGCCCTGGCCTGGGCGGCGTCGCCGAGCGCGGTGAGGGCCAGCGCCAGCAGGCCGGCCAGGGTGGCCCTCTCCGGATCGACGGCCAGCCCGCGGCGGGCCGCGTCGGCCGCTTGGGGCCACTGCCCCGCCTGGATGTGCACCCGGGCCAGCAGTTCCCAGCTGGGCGCGTGCTCGGGGACGAGGGCCAGGGCGGCGCGGGCGGCGGCGAGCGCGTCGCCGGGCCGGTGCGCCCGGTGGTACACCCGCCCGGCGGCGTAGTGGGAGAACCAGTGGTCGGGCGCGAGCCGTACTGCCTCTCGGGCCTCGTCGACCGCCTCGGGCAGCATCCGCTGCTCCGCCAGGGCGATGGCGAGCAGGGCGTGCGCCCTCGCGTGCTGGGGATCCAGGGCGAGCGCCCCGCGCAGCTCCCGTTCGGCGTCGGCGTGGCGGCGCAGCTCCAGCAGTACGCGGGCCCGCTCGACCAGGGCCGCGGCGGTCACCGTCTGCCGTCGATCCAGGGAATCAGCTCGTCCCAGGCGCCGGAGTCGTTGGCGTGCAGCACGTAGTTGCGTGCGGTGGCCAGCCACTCCCGCACGGCGGTCGGCTTGGCGGCCCGGGCCGCGTCCAGCAGATCCTGCGTCGTCAGCGGGACCGGGCGGCCCACGCTGATCGACTGGCGCAGCTTGGCCTCCACCGCGCGGTCGACCACGCCTTTCAGGTCCGCGCCGGTGAACTGGTCGGTGGCCCGTGCCACCGCGTCGAAGTCCATCTCGGCCAGCGGCTTGTCCCGGCACAGGATGCGCAGGATCGCCGCGCGGGCGGCGGTGTCGGGCGGGGGCACGAACACCATCTGGTCGAACCGGCCGGGACGGCGGAAGGCCACGTCGATGTACCACGGGGCGTTCGTGGCCGCCAGCACCAGGACCCCCTCGTTGGCGTGCTCGTCCACGCCGTCGAGCTCGGCCAGGAACTGGTTGACCACCTTGCGGTTGTACGCATGGCGCATGTCGGAGCGGCGGGCGGCCAGCGCGTCGACCTCGTCGAAGAACAGCACGCACGGCCGGTTGCGGCGGGCCAGCTCGAACGTGGCGCGCAGGTTGCGCTCGCTGGAGCCGATGTACATGTCCAGGACGTCGGCCAGGCCGACGTTGACGAACGACGCGCCGAGCTCACCGGCGGCGGCCCTGGCCAGGTGAGTCTTGCCCGCGCCCGGCGGGCCGTACAGCAGCACCCCGCCGCCGGCCCGCTTGCCGAACGCGGCGAACAGCTCCGGCTGCTGGACGGGGAGCAGGAGTTTGATCCGCAGCGCCTCCTTGACCGCCTCCATGCCCGCCACGTCGTCGAAGGTGACGCGGGAGCGCTCCACCTCCGTGCCGTCCCACGCCGGTGCGGGGTGCGTCGGGGCGGGTTGCGGTACGGCCAGCCGCGCGGCCAGATCGGGGTCGGCCACCGACGGGTCGCGGGAGACCGCGTCACGGTACCGCTCGGCCGCGCCGATCGCGTCGCCCTCGCCCAGCAGCGCCCTGGCCGCGAGCACTCCCAGCCGCGGGGGGTGGCCGGGCGCGGCCAGGAACGGTTCCAGCACCGACAGCGCGGCCCCGTAGGCGCTCTGCCGGACGAAGGCCTCCGCCAGCCCGGCCGCGACGTCGGGGTCCTTGGGCGCCAGCAGCAGCGCGGCACGGAACTCGGCTTCGGCCTCGGCGAGATATCCCTTGGCCAGCAGCTGTTCGGCGAGGTGCCGTCGCAAGGGGAGGTTATCCGGGGAAAGACGCACCGCCTCGCGGAGCGCCCGAAGCCCGGCATCGTCGAGCACGTGCCCGGTCCCTTCTGTCGCACGGGGTCGGTCGCGGGATGCGATCGATCCCAAATTACGCCGAGACGCCGAAACCCGTCCGGTCGAACTGATCAATCGCGTGGAAAACGGATGCGGCGGTCAAGGCGTCTGGCCGGCTAGGAGCCGGACGCCTTCGCCCGCCGCAGATCGCGGATGGCCGAGACCGGCGGCGGCAGGACGCACACGAGTGGCGGCATCACCGGGGAGAAGAAAAGGTACGGCCGACGCCGACCTGCTCGCCGACCGGTCCGGGCCACGGCCCGTCGCGCGGGCCGCATGACGAGCGAGCCGATCTCATGGCGCCGGCCCTGTGCTCACCGGTTCGCCCCTCGATCTGGTCCGCCGCCCCCTCCTGCATTTCGTACGTGCTCCTCCGGAGCGAGGCGAGGCATGGGAGAAGGCCGGACAGCGATAAAGCGCTGATTTTCGGCGCAGGCCCGAGATCGGCTCATGTGGGCCGGATGTGACCAGGCGACGCGCGTATCCGAGAGCGTGGCGGTCACATTGACCGATTGAACCGCTCCGCCGGTTCCGGATCTGTCCTCACCGAGCGCAACAGACGACGCGCCTGGTCGGGCGGCGGCCGATCCGCGAGGTGGTGGAGCTCCTCGTATGCGTGTCCTGTGCTCACGCCGGGGCGGCACCTGGGACATTACGCCATGGCCCGCAGGATCTCGATCAGCGCGGTGGTGGCCGGGGGGTCTGGTGGGTCGCCGTATGTGACGGCATAGATCTGACGGGCGTTGTCGGCGATTTCTGTGGCGTGGATCCCTGGCGCCCGGTGCGCCGTGAGCGCGAGTCCGGGAAGCGTGGCGACCCCCATTCCGGACGCCACCAGTGACTGGATGACGACCATGTCGTCACTGGAGTAGGCGATTCGAGGCGAGAAGCCGGCACGCCCGCATGCCGCGATCAAGGCTTCTCGGCAGCGTTCGCATCCGCCGACCCAGGCCGAGTCGCGATGATCCTCAAGGCGTTGGCCGGGGTGGAGGCTGATGAGATAGAGCGGATCGTCCAGTAGGTGCGTGAGCCGGAACCCCTCCTCTTCGAGTGGGGTGTCGGTGTGCCGGAAGATCAAGGCGATGTCGACGTGTCCGGAGCGCAGCATCTTCAGGCCCTCCACCGGGTGGGCGTCGATGAGGTTCAATTCGATTCCCGGGTGCGATCGGGACAGCTCGACAGCGGCTTTCGTGACGAGCGTGGCGAGGACCGTCTGGAAACCGGCGAGTCGCACACGTCCAGCACGAAGTCCCAGGTGTGCGGCCAGTTCGGCGGATGCCGCGTCCACCCGCCCCACGATCTCTGCTGCTCGTTGAGCGAGTAGCTCCCCTTCAGGAGTGAGTCGGATGCCGCGGCCCACTTTCTGAACGAGCCTGGCTCCGGTAGCGGCCTCCAGGCGGCCAAGGTGGTGGCTGACTGATGACTGGGAGTAATGCAGCTCCTTCGCGGCGTCGGTCACCGATCCACGGCGGGCGACCGCCTCCAGCACCCGGAGGTGGGTAAGTGTCAGCATCCATCGACTTTATCGATGGAACCCTGCTGCTTTTGGCATTGGACGTCATGCTTCCAGCAGGCCAGCATTGATCGCATGACCGGGGGATCAATGCCCTCATCGACGCACCGCCCAGACCGCGGCTGGCCGAACTGGTGCAGCGGATTGCGCCGCGAGCACGACAGCGGGCCGCCCCACCCGACGACATTCACCGTCTCTGCAATACCGGTGACGCAGTGGCGAGGTGCAGACCTCAGTCACGGCACCAGCGATGTCGCCAATGACGCAGCCTCGTGACACCCCATGCCGATCTGAGTGAGGACAGAAGATGAAACCACTGATCGTCTTCAGCGACGTGACCGTCGACGGATTCATGGCAGGGCCGGACAACGACCTCGACTTCGTGGTCGATGACCCCCGGCTCGAAGACGAACTGACGAGCGAGCTCATGTCCGTTGCGGACACCATTGTCTTCGGTCGCAGATCGTTCCCCGACTCGGCTGCCTATTGGACTGCCGCGGAGGGCGAGCTGGCCGCCTGGATGAACGCGACGCCGAAGGTCGTGCTGTCAACAGACAGCAGTTTCGACGTCAGCGCTTGGGAGAACTCGACGCTGGCCGCCGGGGACGGAGCGGACCAGATTCGCCGCCTGAAGTCGTCCTCTGGTGGAGCCCTCGTGGTGTTCGGGGGCGTGCAAACCGTTCGCTCGCTCGTCGCCGCGAATCTCGTCGACGAGTACTGGCTCAAGTTCAACCCCGCGATCGTCGGCCGAGGCGGGTCGATGTTCTCCGACGTGGCCGAACGCCGACCGCTGACGTTGCGTAGCGCCAGATCCTTCCCGTCCGGCACCGTCGCTGTGATCTACTCGACGTGATACCGGCAAGGGAAGGCGGCGGACCGCGATCAGTTCGTCCAGGGCGAGCTCGCGAGGTGCCAGTCAAGGGCGGGGTCGAGGAAAGTGACAGAGGCCATGGCTGAGGTTGCGGCGGGTGGAAGTCCAGGCCGGCCTTGGCGTCGAACAGCGCCGCGTAGTCGGCCGCGGAGAATCCCTTCCGTTCACCCTTGCGCCCACGGTGGTGCCGAATCCGGTAGATGAGTCGTAGCCGGCTCCCTGGCCGGGGGGCGATATGCTGCGCGTGCGGCCTTGGGGGCTGTTCTCGCGCCCATCGCTCGGCCGCGCGGTGGCGTCACGAGACGATCCCCCGCAAGGCTAACCCGCCAACCCAGAGGCGGTTCCCCGCCCCGGCGGCCCGACTCTTCGGCGGCGTCCGGAACCGGTCCAGGGCGTAAGCGCTCCCCGCAGAATCGCGGGCCGCGATTCGCCGATCCCTGGCAGCTACTGGGAGCGGGGCCAGGAGTGGGCGAGGCGGTCATGAACCCAGCGCTGTCGTTCCAGCGGCAGACCGCGAGCAGTCATCGCTCTGCCCAGAAGATCAGCATCGAACCCCTGCGCCGCCATGTGGTCGAGGAGAGGTTCGTATCGGTCGGGCCGATCACGCAAGAGCTCTGTGGCCAGCCGCAGTTCCAGGCGAACCACGGGAACCCGATGCGCGCCACAAGTGATCAGGATGTAGTGCTGCCACGGGCCACGGCCTGCGCACTCCAGCCCATCGGAGTCGGTGTCCTGCTCCACCGTGCTGACCTCGACAACGACGCCGTTCACGTCGTACCGAGCGAAATACTGCGAACTCTCGGGAAGCCACGAGGCCGCATACAGGCAGGGGAAGGACGACAGAGCGGCGGCGACCGTGTCAACGTCCTGCCGTCGAGCCGCCAAGAGGTCGACGTCTCCGGCAGGAAGGTGCACGCCGTGCAGCAGAGCGGCACTTGTGCCCCCCACGCGGTACATCGGGTCGGCCCCCATGGCCTGCAGGGCGGTCAGGGTCGTCTCCAACGCCGACGTTACGTCCTCACGTCGCAGAGACGCCTCACCGGTTCCCATGACGATCAGCGTACCGATCAAGAGTCTCCACGGTCAGGACTCTGGTTGCCGGGCCATTAGCCGGGTGACGAGGGGTCAATCATGGTGGCCGTTTCGGTGAGCTTGCCGAGGGCGTCGACGATGGCTTGGTCGCGCCCCATCGCGGCGTGCTGGTAGATCAACGCGCTCCCGCGTGGTCAGCGGCGGCGCGCTGCGTTGCCGTACGCCCCGCGCCGCGCTGCGGATAGGGGCAGTCACGGCGCGGGCGCCACGCGGGGCATCGCCGTAATGCGCCCCGCCGTACCAGCACACCCCACCGACCGCCGACGCGGCGTCTCATCAGACCAGCAGGTCCATAACACCCTGAGCTGCCACCAAGGCCATGCTCGTCCAAAGTGAACCGCGCCGAGTTTCGTGGAGGCCGGGTTAGCTGGCTG
>NZ_MSZZ01000051.1 GCF_002093975.1 Thermoactinospora rubra | reverse complement strand
TACCTGGAGATCAAATCCACCATTCTGGGCGGCCGGGCCCTGCGCACCCGCACCCCCGCCGGCATCACCCAGGAGATCTACGCCCTCCTCACCGCCTACCAACTCGTGCGCCTGGCCATGGCCGACGCCACCACCACCCAGCCCGGGCTGGACCCCGACCGGGCCAGCTTCACCATCGCCCTGCACACCGCCCGCGACCTGATCATCCAAGCCGCGGGCGTCATCACCGACACCGCCATCGACCTCCTGGGCACCATCGGCCGACACGTCCTGGCCGACCTCATGCCCGACCGGCGCGTTCGCACCCGCCCCCGCGTCGTTAAACGCGCCATCTCCAAATACAACGCCAAAGGCACCGTCGACCGAACCAGCTACAAGGCCACCATCAGCATCGACATTCTGGCCGCACCCGACCCTTGACGCCCGGCTCCAGACCTTAACTACACGGCATTGAGGCTAGACCCGGGCCCGCCCGGATTGTCTGCTTTCATGAGCCAGTCACCGTTCAGAAGACGATCACCCTTCACCTGCCGGTCACGGGAACTGCCGGCCGCGTGTGATGGAGTTGTCCGCGTGCCGCGCCCCCACCGCACCCTTCTCTCCAGTGCCGTCCCGCTGCTGCTGTCGATGGTCACCTCGACGGCCGGCGGCCTGGTCGGCACGGCGGTGCTCGGCCACCACGCCACGACGGCGCTGGCCGCCTTCGCGCTGGCGATGGCGGTGCTCAACCCCGCCACCGCCGCTGTCGCGGGGGCGCTGCGGGGCGTGGTGCCCTTCGCAGCCCGGCACCGGGCCGACCCCGCCGCCGCGGTGCGGATCCTGCGCGATGCGCGGTGGCTGGCCCTGGCCGCCGGTACGGCCGGCGCCGCGGTCGTGGCGGCCATCCCGGCGATCGCCACGCTGAGCGGCGCGCCTGCGGCCGTCGTGGGCGAGCTGGGCGGCTTACCGTGGCTGCTGGCCGCCTACGTGCTGGTGTTCGCCGCGGGCGGCGGGGCCAACTCGGTGCTGATCGCGCTGGGGCGCAGCCGCCAGGTGCTGTGGTCGAGCGTGGCCGCCACGGCGACCGACGTCGCGTTGACGGTGGTGCTCGTGCCGCCGCTGGGGCTGGAGGGCGCCGGGGTGGCGTTCGTGGCCTCGGCGCTCGTGGGCGTGACGGTCGCCAACGTGTGCCTGCGCCGGATCCCCGGCCTGGCGGGGGAGTCGCTGTGGCCGGGACGGCCCCGGTTCGCCGAAGTGGTGAAGCTCGCCCGTGTCGGCGTCCCGATGGCGGGGACCATTCTCATCAAGTTCGCCGTGCTGGGTCTGGTGACGTATGCCGCGGCGCGGACGGGCGCGGTGGGCGCCGCGGCGCACGCGGTCGTCAGCTCGATCGCGGGCCTGCTGTTCCTGGCGGGGCTGGCGGTGGGCCAGGCGGCCGCGCCGGAGGTCGCCCGGGCGGCGAGCGCGGGGGAGGCGCGGCGGGTGGTCCGGGCCGGGCTCCTGCTGGCCGCCGTCGGTGTGGGCGCCGCGGGGCTCGTGGTGCTGCTGTTCCGCGAGCCGGTCATCGGGCTGTTCACCGACGACGCCGTCGTGCGGGCGACGGCCTTCGCCGTCATCCCGCTGATGGCCCTCTCGGCGCTGCTTGAGGCCTGCCAGGCGGTGGCCGGGTTCGGGCTGACCGGGCTGAAACGGTCGAGCTGGAGCCTGGCCAGCTTCGCGATCGGGTACGGCACGCTGGCGCCGGCCGCCCATCCCGTCGCCACGGCCTGGGGGCTCACCGGGCTGTGGATCGCGATCGCCGCCACCAACGCCCTCCTCGTCGTCCTCCAGGGCGGCGGGTTCCTGCGGCACAGCGGACGGCTCGCGCCACCGGTGCCCGCCGAACACGCCGGCGTGACCGCGTGAGCCCGGGCGATGGGACAGTTGTCCTGCCCGACCGTGGATCGACGGCTCTGCCCCGCGAAAACCGCCTTCCCTAGCGTGGAGGCATGACAGCGATCTCGTTGAAAGGCCTGGTCAAAAGCTATGGCCAGGTGCGTGCGGTCGACGGTGTCGACCTGACGATCCGCAGAGGGGAGACGGTGGCGCTGCTGGGCCCCAACGGCGCCGGCAAGTCCACCGTGGCCGACATCGCCCGCGGGCTGCACCTGTCGGAGAGCACGGTCCGCAACTACCTGTCCGCCGCGATCACCAAGACCGGGACACGCAACCGCATCGAGGCCGCCCGCGCCGGCCGGCACGACGGCTGGCTGTGACGGCGCGCCGGGACATCGCATTCGCCGGGAACGGGCATGATGGCGGGGTGGGGGCTGTCCTGATTCGCGTGCTTGCGGCTGCTGTCCTGGTCTGCCTGACGTGCCTGACGCCGGTCGCGGCCTGGGCGGACGACGAGACCACCGAGCGACTGTTCGTCTTCAAGGACGCGCGGATCACCGAGTCGAGCGGGCTGGCGGTCTCGCCCACGCACGAGGACGTCTACTACACGCACAACGACAGCTCGGCCGCGCCGGAGTTCTTCGCGGTCGACTCGACGGGACGGACCAGGGCCAGGTTCACCGTGCGGGGCGCGCAGGCGCGCGACTGGGAGGCGATGGCCGCCTCGACCGACCCGTCGACCGGCCGCGGCGTGCTGTGGTTCGCCGACATCGGCGACAACCTGGACGGCGCCTGGCCCGACGTGTCGGTCTACAGGGTCGAGGAGCCCGCGCGGCTGCGCGACGGCGTGGTGACGGCCGTGCGGTACCGCTTCCGCTACGAGGGCGGCGGGCGCAATGCCGAGGGCATCATGGTCAACCCGGTCACCAGGCGGCTGTATGTGGTGTCCAAGGAGTTCTCCGGCGGGGTGTACGAGGCGCCCAGGAGGCTGCGCGCGGACCGGGTCAACGTCCTGCGCAGGGTCGCCCCCGCGCCGATCATGGCCACCGACGCGGCCTATGCCCCCGACGGGAGCAAGTACGTCGTGCGCACGTACTTCTCCGCCACGCTGTACGAGCCGTCCGGACGGGTGATCGCCAGGGTCGGCATGCCGGAGCTGGAGCAGGCGGAGTCGATCGCGTTCACCCGCGACGGCACGGCGCTGCTCGCCGGCAGCGAGGGGCCGCGCAGCCCGGTCTACCGGGTGCCGCTGCCCAAGCAGGAGCCGAGCGCCCGGCCCACGCCGACGCCGTCGAAGGCCGCCGCGGCGGAGAAGCCGGCCGAGCGGCAGGGGTTCACGCTGACGGGCGCCCTCATCTGGCTGGGCGCCGCCGCGGTCGCGATCACCGGCATCGTCGTCCTGGCCCGCCGTACCCGCTGACCGGTTGCCGGGGCGGCTCAGGTCGCGCCCTCTCGAAGGTCCCTGGTGGCGGCCCGGTAGGCCGTGGCGACGCGGGCGAACATGTCCAGCAGCAGCGGCACCTGCTCCGGCCCGTAGTGCGCGCCGAGGGCCGCCAGGTGCCGCCTGGAGGCGTGGCAGGCGGCGTCGTAGTCGTCCATGCCGTCCCGGACCAGCTCCACGGTGACCGTGCGCCGGTCGCGTTCGCCGCGCACCCGCCGCACGTAGCCGGCCTTCTCCAGCCTGTCGACCATCCGGGTCGCCGAGGCGGACGGCAGCCCGAGCTCCTCGGAGATCGCCCCCACCGAGAGGGGGCCGCGCATCTCCAGCAGCATGGTGGCGGCGACGTCGACCGGCTGCAGGCCGAGCCGGTCGGCGACCGCCTCGTTGTGCAGGAGGACCGCGATCACGAACTCGCGGAAGACATCCTCTTCCGGGTGATTGTCGACCACCTTTCCGAGGCTACTCCACACCGATGTATCTTCGAAGTGAAGATACTCCGTTTTGGAGGATATATGGAGATCATCGTCATAGGCGCCGGGGTGGGTGGGCTGGCCGTCGCCCGGGTGTTGCTGGCCGCCGGTCACCGGGTGCGGGTTTTCGAGCAGGCCCCGGCCCGGCGGACGGGCGGCAAGGCGCTGCTCGTGTGGAGCAACGGCAACGCCGTGCTGAACGACCTCGGCGTCAGCCTGGACGGCGTCGGCTCCCGCATCGACAGGATCGACGCGCTGACCTCCGACGGCCGGCTGCGCACCAGCATGAACATCGCCCACGCGGCCGGCCGCTACGGCTTCGAGACCAAGGCGATCCCCCGCCGCCACCTGCTGGAACGCCTAGCCGACGGCCTCCAGGACGGCATCGTCCGGTACGGCATGGCCTGCCGGAGCCTGTCCCAGGACGACCGCGGCGTCACGGTGACCTTCGACGACGGGTCGGCCGCGCGAGGAGACCTGCTCGTCGGCGCCGACGGCCACCACTCGGTGGTGCGGCGCCACCTGTGGGGCGACGGCGCCGTCCAGCCGACCACCTTCGGCACCTGGCAGGGGCTCAGCCCGATCGACATCGGCATCACCGACACGACCCGCCATCTCATGATCACCGGACGGGAGGGGGCGTGCGGGCTCATGCCCGCGGGGGACGGGCTGTTGCAGTGGTGGTTCGACGTGCGCTGGTCGCCCGCCGATCCGCGGCCCGCCGCGCCGCTGGCCGAGCTCAGGCGCCGCTTCGGGCACTGGGCCTCGCCCGTCCCCGAGGTGCTCGCCGCCGCCACCGAGGACGACCTGGAGTTCTTCGGGCACCACTGGGTCAGGGTCAGGCAGGCGTGGGGCAGGGGCCGCGTCACCCTCGTCGGCGACGCCGCCCACATCATGCCCCCCACCCTGGGACAGGGCGCCAACCAGACCCTCGAGGACGCCTGGGTGCTCGGCCGCGAGCTCGCCACGGGCGACGGCGACCCGGCGGCGCGGCTGCGCGCCAACGAGAAGGCCCGCTATCCGCACATCTCCCTGGTCTCCCGGCTGGCCAGGCGCAACCCCGCCAACTGGCGCATCCCCCCGCTGATCGGCCGGCTGTTCCCCGAGACCTCCCAGACCGCCATGCTCGCCCGCTTCAGCAACCGCCTCACCGCGCCCGCCTTGCAGCCCCTGTGACCGTCACCGGACGTCGCGCATCGTCGGGGTGAACATCTCGCCGCGCAGGGCTCGCTCGACGACGCCGATGGAGCGGGCCAGGCGGACCAGGCGCGGTCCCTCCTCGCGATAGACATCGAGCACCGCCTCGACGGCGTGCGGCGGCAGATGTCCCTTGAGCTCGACCGCCGCGCTGCGGTATCCCGCCCTGGCGGCTCGCACCGCCGATTCGACGTGGTGGAGCGCCATCCTGGCCAGGGCGAGCGGATGGCGCCTCAGCACCTCGTAGGCCCGGTAGTCGGGCGGCACGGCGTCGAGCAACCAGGCCACCGCCGAGATCTCCCACTCGGGAACGCTCGGGGGTCTGACCTCGGGCGGCCACTCGGGCGGCAGGTACATGCGTCTATCGTACTCATGTTCGATTGAGCACGGAACCAAGTGAGCGTTAGCTTGCCGAGGCATGAGGGTTCTGGTCACCGGCGGGTCGGGCTTCGTCGGATCGCACGCTGTCGCCGCCCTGGTGGCCGAGGGGCACGAGTGCCGGGTGCTCGCGCGGAGCCCGGACAAGGCGTGCCGGGTGCTCGCCGCCCTGGGGGTGCCCGCCGTACGGCAGGCGGCGGGGAAGGGCGCAGCGGTGTGGCCGGGGGACGTGCGGGACGCGCGAGCCGTACGGCGGGCGCTCGCGGGATGCGACGCGGTCCTGCACGCGGCGGCCGACATGGGCGTCACCGGCAAGGAGGCCGACCTGCGCGGCGCCAACGTGACCGGGTTGTGCAACGTCCTCGGGCAGGCGGTGGAGCTGGGCCTGCAGCCCGTCGTCCACGTCTCGACGGTCGCCGTCTTCGTCCCCTCGCCCGACCCCGTGATCACCGCCGGCAGTCCCCTGGCCGAGCCCCGGGGCGCCTACGGCCGCTCCAAGGTCGAGGGCGAGCGTTACGCCAGGCGGCTCGACGGCGTCACGATCGTGTACCCCGGCGGCGTCGCCGGACCCGGGCAGCCCAGGCTGGACGCCCTCAACGAGGGGATCCGGGCGGGCGTGCGGCACGGCTGGCCGATGGTCCCCGGCGGGGTGTGCGTGCTGGACGTGCGCGACCTCGCGGCCGCCCTCGCCCGCTGCGTGACCACTGATCAGACCGGGAACCGCTACCTCTTAGGCGGACATTTCCTCACCTGGCCGGACATCGCGGCCCTGTGCGACGACCTCACGGGACGCCGGGCGCGCCGCTACCGGCTGCCGGGCGCGCTGCTGAAGTCCGCGGGCACCGCCCTCGACGCGCTCCGCCGCCTGGGAAACGGCAGGCTCGGCGGCGTCGACTACCCCCTCACCCGCGACGCCGCCGACATGATGCTCGCCATGGTCCCCACCGACGACCGGCCCGCGCTGACCCGGCTCGGCCTCTCGCTCCGCCCGGTCAAAGACACCATTTCGGATACATTGTGCTGGCTAGCGGCAGAAGGCCACCTCAACCGGCAGGAAATCGGCAGACTGTGCCCGTGACCGAGAAGATCGGAGTCGTCGGGGCGGGGATCGTCGGCTTGGCGGTCGCCCGCGAGCTCGCGCGCGCCAGGGGCGCCGAGGTGACCGTCCTGGACAAGGAGAGCCAGGTCGGCGCCCACCAGACCGGCCACAACAGCGGCGTCGTCCACGCGGGCATCTACTACCCGCCCGGCTCGCTGAAGGCCAGGCTGTGCCGGCAGGGCGTCGCCCTGCTCAAGGAGTACTGCCAGGAGCACCGCCTGCCGTACGAGGAGGTCGGCAAGCTCGTCGTCGCCGCCACCCGGGCCGAGCGGACGGCGCTGCGCGCGCTGGCCGAGCGGGCGCGGGCCAACGGCGTGCCGGGCATCGCCGAGCTCGACGCGCTCGGGCTGCGCGACGTCGAGCCGCACGCGGTCGGCGTCGCGGCCGTGCACTCGCCGCACACCGCGATCTGCGACTTCCCCGCGGTCGCCCGCCGCCTCGCCCAGGACGTGACCGACCTGGGCGGGTCCGTACGGCTCGCGCACCCCGTGCGGGCCCTGCGGGAGAGGGCCGGGAAGGTCGAGGTGATCGCCGCCCGGCGCAGGTTCGCCTTCGACCGGCTCGTGGTCTGCGCGGGCCTCGGCACCGACGTGGTCGCCGCGATGGCCGGGCATCCGGGCGAGGTGCGGATCGTGCCGTTCCGCGGCGAGTACTACGCGCTCGCGGGCAACGCCAAGGACCTGGTCCGCGGCCTGATCTACCCAGTCCCCGACCCCCGCTACCCCTTCCTCGGCGTCCACCTCACCAGGCGCGTCGACGGCGAGGTGCTCGTCGGCCCCAACGCCGTGCTGGCGCTGGCCTACGAGGGCTACACCTGGCGCGACGTGCGCGACGCCGCGAAGCTCGCCCGCTGGCCGGGCACCTGGCGGCTGGCCGCGCGGCACTGGCGCACGGGCCTGAAGGAGGTCTACGGCTCCCTCGTCAAGGGCGCGTTCGTCAGGGCCGCCCAGCGCTACGTCCCCGAGCTGACCGCCGCCGGCCTGGAGCGGGCCCCCGGCGGCGTGCGCGCGCAGGCGGTGGCCAGGGACGGCAGGCTGGTGGACGACTTCGTCGTCGACGTGCACGGCCCGATCGTCCTCGTGCGCAACGCACCCTCGCCAGCCGCGACGTCGAGCCTGGCGATCGCCCGGCATATCGCCGGAATTATCCCCACACGCACGCGGTGAGGCATCCTGGTAGGCGATGGAAGCGCGACTGCTGGTCGTCGAGGACGACCCGAACATCCTCGAACTTCTCGCCGCGAGCCTGAAGTTCGCGGGCTTCGCCGTCACCATGGCCAAGAACGGCGTCGACGCGGTCGCCGCCGTGCAGCGCCAGCGCCCCGACCTCGTGGTGCTCGACGTCATGCTGCCCGACATGGATGGCTTCGAGGTGGTACGGCGGCTGCGCAGCGGCGGATCGGCCACCCCGGTCGTCTTCCTGACCGCACGCGACGCGGTCGAGGACAAGATCCACGGCCTGACCATCGGCGGCGACGACTACGTCACCAAGCCGTTCAGCCTGGAGGAGGTCGTCGCCCGCATCAAGGCCGTGCTCCGCCGTACCGCAGGCGAGACGCAGGGCCCGCCGCCCCGGCTCACCTTCGCCGACATCGAGCTGGACGAGGAGAGCCACGAGGTCTGGCGCGGCGGCAAGCCGGTGGCGCTGTCGCCGACCGAGTTCAAGCTGCTGCGCTACTTCATGACCAACGCGGGCCGGGTGCTGTCCAAGCCGCAGATCCTCGACCACGTCTGGGACTACGACTTCCGCGGCGAGGTCGGCATCGTGGAGTCCTACGTCTCGGTGCTGCGCCGCAAGATCGACAACGGTAACCCGAGGCTCATCCACACCCTCCGCGGGGTCGGCTACATCATGCGCACACCACCCGACGCCTGATGCGCGCCATCCCGCTCCGGATCAAGCTGACCGCGCTGACGCTGGCGCTGCTGGCGGTCGGGCTCACCTTCATGGGCGTGGTCAGCGTGTCGGTGATGCACACCTACCTGATCCAGCGGGTGGACGAGCAGATCGACCTCATCTCCCAGCGGGCGCACCGCAAGCTGTCCAACGGCAGGCCGTTCGACGACAAGCTGCCCAACGTCGAGTTCGACGCGATCGTGCTGCTCGGGCGGCCCGGCCAGCCGTACCGGTCGATGGTGGAGATGTCGCGCGACGTCGACTCCCTGCCCAGGCCGGTGCTGCCGCAGCCGGCCGACGGCGAGAAGCGGACCGTGCCCGCGGCCGGCGGCCAGGGCGAGTGGCGCGTGAAGGCCACGACCGTCGACCAGGGCGTGCTGGTCATCGCCGTGGACCTGCGCGAGGTGGCCGACATCAACCGTCACCTGGTGCTCATCGAGCTGCTCGGCTGCGGCGGCATCCTGCTGATCCTCGCCGTCGTCGGGGTGGCCACGGTACGGCGGAGCCTGCGCCCCCTCGACGAGATCGAGCGCACCACCAGCGCCATCGCCGCCGGCGACCTCAGCAGGCGCGTCCCCGAGGGCGACCCGCGCACCGAGATCGGCCGCCTGGCCCGCGGCCTCAACAGCATGCTCGCCCAGATCGAGGCCGCCTTCCGGGCCCGCTCGGAGTCGGAGGCCGCGGCCCGCCGGTCGGAGGACCGCATGCGCCGCTTCGTCGCCGACGCCTCGCACGAGCTGCGCACCCCGCTGACCTCCATCCGCGGCTTCGCCGAGTACTCCCGCCAGAACCCCGAGGCCGACCTCGCGGCCATGATGCAGCGCATCGAGGAGGCGGCCTCCCGCATGGGGCTGCTCGTCGACGACCTGCTCCTGCTGGCCAGGGTCGACCAGCACCGGCCGCTGCGCATGCGCCCGGTGGACATGCTCGCGCTGGCCGCCGACGCCGTCCACGACGCCCGCATCCTCGCCCCGGACCGCGACATCACGCTCGACGTGGCCGGCGGCGGCGCGCTCATCGTCTCCGGCGACGAGGTACGGCTGCGCCAGGTCGTGGGCAACCTGATGTCCAACGCGCTCGCCCACACCCCGGAAGGAACGCCCGTCACCGTGCGGGTCGGCCTGTCGGGCGAGCGGGTGTTCCTGGAGGTGGCCGACAAGGGGCCCGGCCTGACCGCCGAGCAGATCGAGCGGGTCTTCGAGCGGTTCTACCGGGCCGACTCCGCGCGCTCCCGCCGCTCCGGCGAGGACCGGGGCAGCGGCCTGGGCCTGGCCATCGTCGACGCCCTGGTCGACGCGCACGGCGGCACCGTGAGCGTGCAGAGCGAGCCCGGCGCCGGCGCGACCTTCCGCGTCGAACTCCCACTCGCCTTGGAGTGATACTTCAGGGTTTCCTCAGCCGGCTTTGCCAGGCTCGACACCGTGACTGAGGCGCGCATCCTGGTCGTCGACGACGAGCCGAGCATCAGGGACCTGCTGACGGCGAGCCTGCGCCACTCGGGCTTCGACGTGGTGACCGCGGGCGACGGGCACGAGGCGCTGGAGGCCGTGGCCTACACCGCGCCCGACCTGGTGGTGCTCGACGTGATGCTGCCCGACCTCGACGGCTTCGAGGTGGCCAGGCGGATCGACACGCCGGTGGTCTTCCTGACCGCGCGGGACGCCACCGACGACAAGATCGCGGGGCTGGGGGTCGGCGACGACTACGTCACCAAGCCGTTCAGCCTGGAGGAGCTGCAGGCCAGGATCCGGGCGGTGCTCCGCCGTACCAGGGGGGAGGTCACCCCCGGCGCCCGCCTCCAGGTCGCCGACCTGATGCTCGACGAGGACAAGCACGAGGTCTGGCGGGCCGGCCGGCTGGTACGGCTGTCGCCGACCGAGTACAAGCTGCTGCACTACTTCATGACCAACGCGGGCCGCGTGCTGTCGAAGGCGCAGATCCTCGACCACGTGTGGAACTACGACTTCGGCGGCGACGCGGGCGTCGTGGAGTCGTACGTGTCCTACCTCCGGCGCAAGGTGGACGACGTGGAACCGCGGCTCATCCACACCCTGCGCAGCGTCGGCTACGTGTTGCGGGAGCCTCCTGGGTAGTCCACCGGGAAAGGACACGCGACCTTAGGCTGGCACCATGGATCTGCTCGGCGCCCTGCAGGAGCTGCGCCGCGGCCTGGACCGCGAGCTTTTCCCGCTGGCCGTGGGAGACGTCGCGGCGGCGCGCGACGCCCAGCGCGAGCTGATCGGGCAGCTCGACGACTACCTGCTGCCCCGCCTGCGCTCCATCGACGCGCCCCTGCTGGCCGTGGTCGGCGGCTCGACCGGCGCGGGCAAGTCCACGCTGGTCAACAGCCTCGTCGGGGCCGACGTGTGCGAGCCGGGCGTGCTGCGGCCCACCACGCTGACCCCCACGCTGGTGGTCAGCGCGGCGGACCGGCCCTGGTTCCTGGAGCAGAACGTCCTGCCCGGCCTGCCCCGCGCCACCGGCCGCGCCGAGCCGGGGACGCTGCGCGTCGAGACCGCCGGCTCGCTGGCGCCCGGCCTGGCCCTGCTCGACGCGCCCGACATCGACTCGGTGGTCACCGCCAACCGCGAGCTGGCCGCCCAGCTCCTGGCCGCCGCCGACCTGTGGCTGTTCGTCACCACCGCGGCCCGCTACGCCGACGAGGTGCCGTGGAGCTTCCTGCGTTCGGCCCGCGACCGGTCCACCGCCCTGGCCGTCGTGCTCAACCGGGTGCCCGCCGAGGCGGTCGCGGCCGTCTCCGCCGACCTGTCGCGCCTGCTGGAGGCCAACGGCCTGGGCGGCACCCGGCTGTTCACCGTGCCGGAGGCGGTCCTGCCCGACGAGAAGGCGCGCCTGCCGCAGGAGTCGGTGCGTCCGGTGAGCCAGTGGCTGACCGAGCTGGCCGCCGACGCGGCCGAGCGGGCTCGGGTGGTGCGCCAGACGCTCTCCGGCGCGCTGGCCAGCCTCGGCACCCGGGTGCCGCCGCTGGCCGAGGCGGTCGAGCGGCAGCGGTCCGGCTTCGAGGGGCTGCGCTCGATCGTCGAGGCCGCCTACGGCGGCGGGATGGCCGACTTCGACGAGGGCATGCGCGACGGCTCCCTGCTGCGGGGCGAGGTGCTGGCCCGCTGGCAGGACTTCATCGGCACCGGCGACCTGATGCGGGCGCTGGAGTCGAAGGTCGGCTGGCTGCGCGACCGGATCGTCGGCTTCTTCACCGGCCGCCCGCAGACCACCGTGCAGCTGCGTGTCGCCCTGGAAAGCGGCGTGGTGGCGTTGATCAGGGCGGCGGCCGACGCCTCCGCCGAGCGGGCCATCGAGGGCTGGTCGGCCGCGCCGGGCGGGGCGGAGCTGCTGGACCGGGGCGGCGCGGTGGCCGCCTCGCGGCTCGGGCGGGCCTCGCCCGACCTGCCGCAGCGGGCCGAGAAGCTGGTGCGCGGCTGGCAGGAGTACGTCCTGGAGCTGGTCAGCCAGGAGGGCGCGGAACGCAGGACCACCGCCCGGGTGGCGTCGTTCGGCGTCAACGGCGCGGGACTGCTGCTCATGCTGGCCGTCTTCGCCTCCACCGGAGGGCTGACGGGCATCGAGGTCGGCATCGCGGGCGGCACCAGCCTGCTGTCGCAGAAGCTGCTGGAGGCGATCTTCGGGGACCAGGCGGTGCGTGAGCTGACGGCGAAGGCGCGTGACGACCTGCGCTCCAGGGTGCGTGGGCTGATGGACGAGGAGGCGGCGCGGTTCACGGCCCTGCTGGAGGGCCTGGAGCCGCCCCCGGACGCGGCGGAGGCGCTGCGGGGAGCCGTGCGCGCGGTGCTGGAACACCGCCGCGAGCTGCCGGGCTTGTCCGGCGAGTCGCCCGGGGATGCCTCCGGCGAGGTGCCGGGACGGCCGTCGGGGGTGGCCGGCACGCGGCCCCTTCCTCCCCGCGGCACGGCCGAGGGCGGAGGGCGGCCATGAAGCTGCTGCGCGGGCGGCAGGGGCCCGCTCTCGACGAGCGGCTGGAGGCGCTGGCCACCGCCGCGGACCTGGCCGAGGGACGGCTGCCCGCCGACGTGGTCGCGCAGGCCAGGGCCGTGGTGTCGAGGGCCGGGGTACGGCGGAGCCTGTCGGTCGACCACACGGTGGTGGCGCTGGCGGGTGCGACGGGGAGCGGCAAGTCGTCGCTGTTCAACGCGCTGGCAGGGGAGGAGCTGGCCGCGGTCGGGGTGATCCGGCCGACCACGGCGGCGGCGCAGGCGGCCATGTGGGACGGCCAGGGGTCGGGGCCGCTGCTGGACTGGCTGGGCGTGCCGCGGCGACATGAGCGCTCAGACCCCGATTTTTCCAGTCCCGATTTCTCCGGACTCATCCTGCTGGACCTCCCGGACCACGACTCCATCGAGGTGGACCACCGCCTGGAGGTCGACCGGCTGGTGGAGCTGGTCGACGGGCTCGTGTGGGTCGTCGATCCGCAGAAGTACGCCGACGCCGCCCTGCACGACCGCTACCTGCGCCCGCTGGCCGCCCACCGCGACGTCATGGTCGTCGCGCTCAACCAGATCGACCGCCTGCCCGACGACGCCGTCGAACGCTGCGTGAAGGACCTGCGGCGGCTGCTCGACGACGACGGGCTGGAGGGGGTGCCCGTGGTGCCGATCTCGGTGCGGACGGGCGCGGGGCTGCCCAGGGTCCGCGCGCTCCTCGCCGAGCGGGTGGCGGCCCGTACGGCGTGGGCGTCCCGTCTCGCGGCCGACGTGGTGACGGCCGCCGACCGGCTGGAGGCCGCCTCGGCCGCCCCGCACCCGGAGCCCGCGAAGGGCGGTGTGGTGCCCATGCGCGACAAGACGCTGACCAGGGCGCTCGCCCAGGCCGCCGGGGTGCCGCTGGTCGTGGGCGCCGTGGCGAAGGCGCACCGGCACCGGGCCGTCGCCGCCACCGGCTGGCCGGTCACGCGCTGGCTGCGCCGCCTGCGCCCCGACCCGCTGCGCCGCCTGCGCGTCCAGAACTCCGGGGACGGCTCCGGCGATGTCGTCGGGCGCACCTCCATCCCGGCCGCGCCAGCCGTACAGAAATCGCGCCTGGACACGGCCATCCGGGACGCCGGGGAAGCCGCCGCGCGCGAGCTGCCCCCGCCGTGGGCCGCCG
Source organism: Thermoactinospora rubra (assembly GCF_002093975.1). Lineage (GTDB taxonomy): Bacteria > Actinomycetota > Actinomycetes > Streptosporangiales > Streptosporangiaceae > Nonomuraea > Nonomuraea rubra_A. Next base: position 68,095 of record NZ_MSZZ01000051.1, on the reverse strand, counting down.
CCGTACGGCAGGCCGCGCGGTCACGGTCAGGCGAGCTCGCCGACGTCCTCGATCGCACGGTGGCCACCACGGTCCTGGCCGGGACACGGCGGCCCCGGTGGTGGCGTTTCGTGGGCGCGGTCCAGTGGCTGCTGCTCGCCACGATGCTGGCCGGCATCCTGTGGCTCACCGTCCTGTTCGTCATGGACTACGCGCTGCTGCCGGAGCCGCCGACCCCCACGGTGTGGGAGGTGCCCTGGCCGACGGCGCTGGTGCTGGGCGGCGTGGTCGCCGGGCTGCTGGTCGCGCTGCTGTCGCGCCTGGCCGCGTGGCTGGGCGGGCGCCGCCGGGCGCGCAAGACGTCGCGTGCGCTGCACGCGGCGATCGCGGAGGTGGCGCGGGACTACGTGCTCATGCCGGCCGAGGAGGAGAGGGCGCGGTACGAGGCGTTCGAGCAGGCCGTCGCGCGCGCACGCCGGAGCTGAGACGGCTCACAGCTCGCCGGGGAAGCCGCCGAGGGTCTCCAGCAGCGGCTGGAGCAGGGGGTGCGACTCCGCGCCCCGCCGGGTGGCGGCGAACACGCGGCGCTCGGGGCCGGGGGCGCGCCGGACGGCCACCTGGGACAGGTCCAGGTCGCGGAGGGCGAGGCGCGGGACCAGCGCCACGCCGGCGCCCGCCCCGACCAGGGCCACCACGGCGCGGAAGTCGTCGGAGAAGTGGGCGAAGTCCGGGGTGAAGCCCTCCTGCTCGCAGGCGAAGGACAGCACGTCGTGGACGGGGTTGCCGGGGTAGGGGCCGATCCACGGCTCGCGGGCCATGTCGGCGAGGGCCGGGTCGCGCCCGGCGAGCGGGTGCGCGCAGGGGAGGACGAGGTCGAACGGCTCGGAGTACAGCGGCAGGCGGAACAGGCGGGGGTCGGACGGCTCGGGGGCGCCGCGGTACTCCACCGCGATGGCCAGGTCGGCCTCCTCGTCCAGCAGCATGGTGAGCGCCTGGTCGCCCTCGGCGTCGCGGACGCGCACCTGGATGCCGGGCGCCTGCTCGCGCAACGTCCGGATCGCCGGGGCGACGACCGCGCTGATGGCGGTGGCGAACGAGGCGACGGTCACCTCGCCCGCCTGGCCGTCGGTGTAGGCGGCGACCTCGGCCTCGGCCCGTTCGAGCTGGGCGAGGACCTCGTTGGCGTGGGAGAGCATGATCCTGCCGACCGCGGTCAGCCGTACTCCCCGCCCGTCGCGGGTGAACAGGCGGTGCCCCACCTCGTGCTCCAGGGCGCCGAGCTGCTGGGAGACGGCGCTGGGGGTGAGGTGGAGGGCCGCGGCGGCGGCCGTCACCGTGCCGTGGTCGGCCACCGCGCGGAACGTCCGCAGGCGGCGCGTGTCTATCACCCGGCCGAGTCTAGTGACGGGCCCGTGAGCTGGTCGTGCAGTCGTCGCGCCAGCCGTACCAGCTCACTGCCGCGAGCCCGGCCCGCCAGCTCGGCCACCACCGCGAGCTCGCCACGAGCGTCGGCCCATTCGGCCACGTCCGCGGCGAAGGCCATGAGCCGGGTGTGCACCGTCGTGGCACGCTCGCCGGACTTGGGGAGGTAGTCGGGCAGCAGTCCGGCCATCACCTGCCACACGGCCTGGTGAGCGCCTCGTTCGGCGGCCTCTCGTAACGCTGCGACGGCCTCACCCGGACTCTGGTTGTGCCGCCGCAGCAGCACGGCCAGCTGCCTGCCGGTCTCGCGCCCGTCGAACCTTCCCGTGGCGGCCAGGCGGAGCAACGGGGGTACGGCACCGCCGTCAGGCCCGTCGAGCAGGAAGCGGGCCAGGATCAGCCCCACGCCTGGGCCCGCTGGCCCGTCGGCGGACGCCAGAAGCGCGAGGTCCTTGACCTTCGGCTTGTTGAGAGGCCACCACGAGAGCAGCGTCCATGCGGCCCTGGCGGCTGCCAGATCGCGATGGCCCGCCAGGACGGCGAGCAGCCGCTCGCACGACTCGTCGTGGAAGCGCGAGACGAGCAGGTCGCCCAGCACCTCCTGATACTCCGGCCCGCACACGAACTCCGAGTCGATGCGAGGGTCACCCTGATATGTCGTCCACGTGAAAACGACCTCGGGATCGGCCGGGCGGTTCGTGAGCCAGCGGGCGACCCGCCGGCCCGCCTCACTGGTAAGGCGGCCGGCTCGGGCGGCGACCTCGTCGCTCACGTCACGGCGCAGCCGGAGCAGTGCCTGCCGCAGGTCCAGGGGCAGCGCCTCGACCGCGGCCCGTTCGTATCCCTCCAGCCGCTCCACCAATGCCTCCGCGTCGAGCAGGCCGTTGGCGCGGGTGGGGGTGCTCAGCAGGTACGGCGGGAGCCGATCGTCGGCCAGCGCACGGTAGACCTCGGCGTACCGGGTGAGCGGCATGAGCAGGCCGAGGTTGCTGTGCGTCATCTCGGGTACCCGCTCCGCCCCGGCCAGCCGCCCCAGCACAGCCCGCTCCGACCCTGGCTCGGCCAGCTCCCGGGCCATCGCGATCGCCCAGTCGGACGGATTCCACCACGGCCATGTCCTGTAGTGGATGTTGCCGCAACGGCGGGCGAGCGGCTTCAAGGCGGTGGTCAGCTCGGCGCGACGGGTGGCTGCCAGCGTGACGAAGCCGTCAAGCCAGCGTTCCGAGCTCAGCCAGTCGTACTCCGACGGCTGCATCCGCGCCAGCTCCTCCGGGTCCCGCATCGGGAGTGGCATCGGCGCGGGTTCCGGCGCACGCCGGAGCGGAGGCGGGACGAACCGCACGGGGCGCGGCTCGGAAACCGGTTCGCCGCCGAAGACGGCGGCCAGCTCGGCGCCATGGTCCGGTGGGAGGAGAGCCACCGTGTCCCTGATCACGTCGACGCCCAACGGGCCGAACCGGTCGGCGTGCTTGACCGCCAGCTTCACGGCCCGCGACCGCGCCTCGCCCGACTCGCACACCAGGGCGGCGGCCAGCGCCGGAGCGTAGGCGTCGAGGTCGTTCGCGGTGTCTCTCAGCAGCCGGTCGAGCCAGGCCAGCCCGGCCCGCACCAGCCTGCCCTCGGCGCGGAACAGCAACCCTTCGACGGCCTCACCGGCCAGGCCGGGCGGCACGGCCTTGGTCCGGCGGACCCGCTTGAGCGCCAGATCGGCGACGTTGGCCGGGGCGGAGGGAAGAAGGGCCAGGTAGTCGCGCAGGTGCGGCGCCGTCTCGTTATCCGACGGGTCGAGCAGCTCGTGCAGGCGGACGAAGAAGCGCTGGTCGATGGCCTGGCCACCGACCAGGAAACGGGTGCGGCACCCGCTGAGGAGGGCCTCTCGCTCGATCCTGCCGCCGTCCGCAAGGGTGGCCAGCGTGGCGGGCCAGTCCGCGTCGTTGCGCAGGAGGCGGCCCACGCCTTCGGCGGAGAACAGCCTCGGCACCATCGCGTTGAGGAGCGGGTCTTCATGGAGATCGCCGGCTGGTGTGGCCGCGATCCAGGCGAGAGTCAGGGGATCGTGGTCGGGCGGCGTGACGCCGGTCTCGCGGAGCAGCGCCAGGGTGAGCCGCACCCGCTGGTCGGGCTCCGGGCGGGTCGAGCGCAGCTTCAACGCCAGCCGTACCGCCAGATCCTCTCGCCAGGCGGCGGGCCTGGTCCTTGTCGCCTCGACAACCGAAGGGACGTCGTCGATCGGCGGGTACTCCCAGGCTGGTTCGAGGTCTCGCCTCGCCAGCCAGGTGGCGGTCGCCGTCGCGCCGGGGATGGTGCCCGCTCCCGCGACCCTCATGGCGGCCGTCCACCGCGCGTTCGCCGCCCAGGTGTAGGGGTGGTGCTCTCCGGTGCGCTGCGCGTGCTTCAGGTAACCGGGCAACTCGCGCGCCACCTCGCGACGCCGGGCGTCGTCGAGTCCGGTCACCAGCTTCGCGACGGCGGCGGCGTCTTCGGCGTCCAGCGCGGTGCGGACGGCGTCCCAGGCGTTGGTCATGCCGGGACCCTAGACGATCACGCCGACAAACCGCGGACCTCAGCCGCGGGCCTGGATGAACGCCTCCACCGCGCGGTCGACGTCCTCGGCCGAGTGCGCCGCCGACAGCTGGACGCGGATGCGCGCCTGGCCCTGGGGCACCACCGGGTAGGAGAAGCCGATGACGTAGATGCCGAGATCCAGGAGCCGGTCGGCCATGGCGCCGGCCTTGGCCGCGTCGCCGATCATCACCGGGACGATGGGGTGGTCCCCCGGCAGGATGTCGAAGCCCGCCTCGGTCATCCTGGTGCGGAAGCGCGCGGTGTTGGCCCGCAGCCGCTCCCGCGCCTCACTCGTCGTCTCCAGCAGGTCGAGCACCTTCAGCGACGCCGCCGCGATCATCGGGGCGAGCGAGTTGGAGAACAGGTACGGCCGCGACCGCTGGCGCAGCAGCTCGCAGATCTCCTTGCGGGCCGAGACGTACCCGCCGGACGCCCCGCCGAGCGCCTTGCCCAGCGTGCCGGTGATGATGTCGATCCGGTCCATGACGCCGTGCAGCTCGGGGGTGCCGCGGCCGTTCGCGCCGACGAAGCCGACCGCGTGGGAGTCGTCGACCATCACCATGGCGCCGTACCGCTCGGCCAGGTCGCAGATGTCCGGCAGGGGCGCGACGTAGCCGTCCATGGAGAACACGCCGTCGGTGACGATGAGCTTGCGCCGCGCGTCGGAGGCCTCCTTCAGCCGCGCCTCCAGCTCGCCCATGTCCCTGTTGGCGTAGCGGTACCGGCGGGCCTTCGACAGCCGGATCCCGTCGATGATGCTCGCGTGGTTCAGCGCGTCGGAGATGACCGCGTCCTGGCCGTCGAGCAGGGTCTCGAAGACGCCGCCGTTGGCGTCGAAGCACGAGCTGTACAGGACCGTGTCCTCCTGGCCGAGGAAGTCCGCGAGCCGCCGCTCCAGCTCCTTGTGCACCTCCTGCGTGCCGCAGATGAAGCGCACCGACGCCATGCCGAAGCCCCACCGGTCCAGGGCGTCCTTGGCCGCCTGGATCACCTCGGGGTTGTCGGCCAGGCCCAGGTAGTTGTTGGCGCAGAAGTTCAGCACCTCCCGCTCGCCCACCCGGACCGAGGCGTTCTGCGGGGTGCTGATGACCCGCTCCGGCTTGAGCAGCCCGGCCTGCGTGATCTCCTCCAGCGTGTCACGCAGCTGCTGGCGCACGTTGTCGAACACTAGTCACTCCAGTCCATGATGACCTTGCCGGTGCGGCCGCTGGCCGCGGTGTCGAAGGCCGCGTCGAAGTCGCGGTAGGAGTAGCGGTCGGTGATGACGGGCGACAGGTCGAGCCCCTTCTCCAGCAGGACCGACATGTTGTACCAGGTCTCGTACATCTCCCGGCCGTAGATGCCCTTGATGGTGAGCATGGACGTGACCACCGTGGACCAGTCGACGGCGAACTCCTCGGCGGGCAGGCCCAGCATCGCGATCTTCCCGCCGTGGGTCATGTGCGCGATCATGTCGCGCAGCGCCCGCGGGTTGCCGGACATCTCCAGGCCCACGTCGAAGCCCTCCCGCATGCCCAGCCGCCGCATGCCGTCCCTGAGCGAGCCGTGGGAGACGTTGAGCGCCAGCGAGACGCCGAGCTTCTCGGCCAGCTGCAGGCGTTCGGGGCTGACGTCGGTGATGACGACGTTGCGCGCGCCGACGTGGGTGGCGACGGCGGCGGCCATGAGCCCGATCGGACCGGCGCCGGTGATCAGGACGTCCTCGCCGACCATGGGGAAGGTCAGGGCCGTGTGTACGGCGTTGCCGAACGGGTCGAAGATGGCGGCGATGTCGGGGTCGACCGGGACGCGGTGCACCCACACGTTGGAGGCGGGCAGCGTGACGTACTCGGCGAAGGCCCCGTCGCGGTGGACGCCGAGGCCGACCGTGTTGATGCACAGGTGGCGGCGCCCGGCCATGCAGTTGCGGCACTTGCCGCACACCAGGTGGCCCTCGCCGCTGACCAGGTCGCCGGGCTTGATGTCCTCGACCCCGGGGGCGACCTCCACGACCTCGCCGCTGAACTCGTGCCCCACGATGAGGGGCAGCTTCAGGGTGTTGCGCGCCCAGTCATCAAATTTCCGGATATGGAGGTCGGTGCCGCAGATCCCGGTCCGCAGCACCCTGATCAGCACCTCGCCGGGCCCCGGCGTGGGCTCCGGCACGTCCACGAGCCACAGCCCGGGCTCGGCTCTCTCCTTGACCAGCGCCTTCATCGGTCCAACCCCCTTGTCCGACCGTAACGCACTGTGCCGGGCCGGGCCGTGCGGTGTCCATCGAGGGTTTCTTAACTCCCCCCACAGCTGCACTTCACGCTCCACCTAGATTCCGCAATGTGCTTGCTTAAGTAGGATGGGCGGGTGCGACAGCAGAGCGGTGACGCCTCCCTTCTGCGGCGGCTCAACACCGCCGCGATCCTCCGCATCCTGCGTTCGGCGGGGGTGGCCACGCTGACGGAGCTGGCCCAGGCGGCGCGGGTCTCCAGGCCCACGGTCGAGGCGATCATCGACGAGCTGCTGGCGGAGGGCTGGGCCGAGGAGTGCGGCGAGGAGCCGGGCGAGCGCCAGCGGGGCCGTCCGGCCAAGCGCTACCGCTTCCGCGCCTCGGCCGGGCACGTGCTCGGCGTGAGCATCGGCGCCTACCGGCTGCACGCGATGGCGGCCGACCTCGGCGGGCAGATCGTGCTGTCGCGAAAGATGGGCGTATTTCCAGATATGTCGGCAGACGAGCGTATGGCCGAGATCGCCCGCCTCGTCGACGAGTGCGCCGACGAACTGGGCCTGACCACCGACCGGCTCGCCGCCGTGGGCGTCGGCACCACCGGCGTGGTCGACGGCACGGGCCGCGTGGTCAAGAGCACGGTGCTGCCCGGCTGGACCGGGCTGGCCCTGCAGGACGAGCTGTCGCGCCGCATCCCGGCCCCGGTGCTGGTCGAGAACGACATGCGCCTGGCCGTCCTGGCCGAGCACTGGCGCGGCGTGGCCGTGGGCCGCGGGAACGTGGTCTACCTGTTCACCGGCAACCGCATGGCGCTCGGCCTGCTGATCGACGGCCGGCCGTACCGCGGCGCCCACGCGGCCTCCGGCGAGATCGGCGAGCAGCCGCACGGGCTGTGGAGCGTGTTCGGCCACGTGATCGACTACGCCATGGCCGTGGAGCCGGGCGAGCTGCGCTCCCCTGGCCAGGCCGCCGAGTTCGCCTTCGCCCGGGCCGCGGAGGGCGACCAGCGGGCCGCCAAGGCGGTCGAGGCGCTCGCCGTCAGCCTGGCCGAGGGCCTGGTCACCGTGGTGAACCCGCTCGACCCCGAAATGGTCGTGATCGGCGGCTCCCTGTCCAAGGGCGGCGCGCTGCTGGTGGAGCCGATCCAGGACTACCTCGATCGGGTCTGCCTCTACCCGCCCGAGGTGGTCGCCTCCCGGCTCGGCGCCGAGTCCATCGTGGTGGGCGCCGTCAAGCTCGCGCTCAACAACGCCGACCAGCTGCTCTTTTTGTAGATCACTTAAGTAATTCCATCACGAAGCTGTCACAGTACAGTCGCTTCCGCGCATCTTCTGGCGTCTTCTGCTCAATTATTGCTGGCAAGTTGCATAAATGGGAGCTATCTTCCAGTCACTCGCACAGCCCGACAGAGGGGTCGACATGACAGGAAAGGCGTGGGCGCTCGTGTGCGCCGGTGCGCTCGTGGCAGGACTCGCGGGATGCTCCTCGTCCGACGGCGGGAGCTCCGACGGCAAGGTCACGCTGACCTACGCCTACTGGGACAAAGAGAACCAGGGCGCGGCCATGGAGAAGATCGCGCGGGAGTTCACCAGAACCCATCCGAACATCGAGGTCAAGCTCCAGTTCACCCCCAACAAGGAGTACTGGACCAAGCTCCAGACCGCCGCAGCGGGCGGCACCGCCCCCGACGTCTTCTGGATGAACGGCCCGCGGATCGGCCTGTACGCCTCCCAGGGCGCGCTGCTGCCGCTGTCGGACCGGATCGCCCGCGACAAGGTCGACATGACCAAGTTCCCCAAGTCGCTGGTCGACCTCTACACCCTGGACGGCAAGCAGTACGGCATCCCCAAGGACTTCGACACCATCGGCCTGTGGTACAACAAGAAGCTCTTCGACGCCGCCAAGGTCGACTATCCCGACGAGAACTGGACCTGGGACGACGTCCGCGCCGCCGCCAAGAAGCTGACCGACCCGGCCAAGGGCGTGTACGGCATCGGCGCTATGGCCTGGCCCCAGGAGCTCTACTACAACACGATCTTCCAGGCCGGCGGCTACGTCGTCTCCGACGACAAGAAGAAGTCCGGCTTCGACGACCCCGCCACCATCGAGGGGCTGAAGTTCTGGAAGGACCTGCTGGACCAGAAGCTCTCGCCCACCGTCCAGCAGATGACCGACAACGACCCCATCGAGATGTTCAAGAGCGGCAGGCTCGCGATGTGGTACGACGGCTCCTACGACGCCCCGCAGTACTTCAGGACCGAGGGCCTCGACGCCGACGTGGCCCCGCTGCCCGCCGGGCCGAAGGGCAGGGCCACCGTCATCCACGGCCTGGCCAACGTCATCTACGCCAAGACCAGGCACCCGCAGGAGGCCTGGGAGTTCGTCAAGTTCCTGGCCGGTGAGCAGGCCAACAGGATCCAGGCCGAGACCGGCGCGGTCATCCCCGCCTACGAGGGCCTGCAGGAGACGTGGGTGAAGTCCATGCCGAAGTTCAACCTCAAGGCCTTCATCGACCAGCTGCCGTACGCCAGGCCGTACCCGGTCTCGAAGAACACCGCGGCCTGGTCGCGCCCGGAACTGGACGCGATGACGAAAGCCTTCACCGAGGGCCAGGACGTCGAGGCGGTCGCCAGGGAGTTCGCGGCCACCATGAACGCGGCGCTCGCGCAGGAGAAGTGAGCGCGCTCGACAGGGCGGTCGCCGTCAGGGCGGCCGCCCGCCCCTCCGCCCGCCGCCGGCTGCGCGACCGCGAGTGGGTCTGGGGCTACGCCATGATCGCGCCGCTCGTGCTGGGCCTCGGCGTCTTCTACCTGTGGCCCGTCGCCCAGTCGGTGTACTACAGCTTCACCGAGTGGACCCTGTTCGGCGACGCCACCTGGATCGGCCTGGACAACTACCGGCAGGTCCTCACCGACCCGGCCAACGCGAAGGCATTGCGGAACACGTTCCTGTACGGCGGGCTGACCCTGCTGGGCATCCCGGTGTCGATCGCGGTCGCCGCGCTGCTGGGCACCCGCGGGCTGAAGCTGGTGTCGTTCTACCGGACCCTGTACTTCCTGCCCGTCGTCACCATGCCGGCGGCGGTGGCGATGATCTGGTCCTGGCTCTACAACGGCGACTACGGCCTGATCAACTACGCGCTGTCCTTCGCCGGCATCGAGGGCACCTCGTGGATCGCCGACCCCGACACGGCCCTGTACGCGGTGGCCGTCGTCGGCATCTGGACCCAGATCGGCTACAACGCGGTCATCTTCATGGCCGGGCTGCAGTCCATCCCGAGCCACCTCTACGAGGCCGCCTCCATCGACGGCGCCGGGCGGGTCAGGCAGTTCTTCGGCATCACGCTGCCGCTGCTGTCGCCGAGCGTCTTCTTCGTCTCGGTGCTCAGCGTCATCAACGGCCTGCAGATGTTCGACCTGGTCTACCTGCTGTTCCGCAAGGGCAACCCGGCGCGCGAGGAGACGCAGACCGTGGTGTCGCTGTTCTTCAGCCGCGCCTTCGAGGAGGGCGCCAAGGGCTACGCCGCCGCCATGGCGGTGGTGCTCATGCTCATCACGCTCGCCTTGACGGTCTTCCAGTTCCGCATGCAGAAGAGGTGGGTGCACTATGCGTAGCGGCCGGCTCTGGCCGGTGCACCTGGTGCTCGCGGTGGGCGCCGCGGCCATGGTCATGCCGTTCTTCTGGCAGGTGCTCACCGCGCTGAAGAGCTTCACCGAGGCCACCAGGATGCCGCCGGTGTGGATCCCGTCCTTCGAATGGTCCAACTTCGCCGAGGTCTTCGAGGCCGGGCCGTTCCTGCGGCAGTTCGGCAACACCGTCGTGATGACCGCCGGGCGGACGCTGGCGCAGCTGCTGTTCTGCTCGCTGGCCGCCTACGCCTTCGCCCGGCTGCGCTTCCCCGGCAGGAACGTGATCTTCATCGCGCTGCTGTCGGTGCTCATGGTGCCCGGCCAGCTGTTCCTCATCCCGCAGTACCAGATCGTGCAGAGCCTCGGCTGGCTCAACACGCTGCCCGGCCTCATCGTGCCCGGCATGTTCAGCGCGTTCGGCACGTTCATGATGCGGCAGTTCTTCATGACGCTGCCCGCCGAGGTCGAGGAGGCGGCCAGGCTCGACGGCGCCAACCCGCTGCGGATCTTCTGGAGCGTGATGCTGCCGCTGGCCAGGCCCGGGCTGCTCGCGCTGGGCGTGCTGACGGTCCTGTGGTCGTGGAACGACCTCATGTGGCCGCTCATCGTCAACACCGACCCCGAGCAGATGCCGCTGTCGGCCGGCCTGTCGGCGCTGCAGGGCGAGCACATGACCGACTACCCGGTCCTCATGGCCGGGTCCCTGATGGCGAGCGCGCCGATCATCGTGGTGTTCGTGATCATGCAGAAGCAGCTCATCCAGGGCATAGCCTTCACCGGATCCAAGTAACCTCTCGAAAGGACAGCAGTGGAAGACCTGCGCATCGGGGTCATCGGCCTCGGCCTGCGGAAGAACCTCGCGCTGGCCGCGCACCGGCCGGGCCACGGCACGACCGTGGCCGCCGTCTGCGACACCGACCCGGCGGCGCTCAAGGCGCAGGCCGCCGCCTTCGGCGACCCGGCGCGGGCCGAGGACTACCGCGAGCTCCTGGAACGGCCCGACCTCGACGCGGTCCTCGTCATGACGCCCGACGACACCCACGAGCGGATCGCGGTCGACTGCCTGGAGGCCGGCAAGGCCGTCTACCTGGAAAAGCCCATGCACATCACGGTCGAGGGCTGCGACAACATCCTGCGTACGGCCCGCCGTACCGGGACGAGGCTGTATGTCGGGCACAACATGCGGCACATGGGCGTCGTACGGCTGATGCGCGACATCATCGCCAAGGGCGACATCGGGGAGCCGAAGACGATCTGGGTGCGCCACTTCGTGTCCTACGGCGGCGACTACTACTTCAAGGACTGGCACGCCGAGCGGGCCCGCACCACCGGGCTGCTGTTGCAGAAGGCCGCACACGACCTGGACGTCGTGCACTGGCTGGCCGGGGGGTACACGACGACGGTCAACGCGCTCGGGGCGCTGACCGTCTACGGCGACCTGCCCCGGCGGCCGGCGGGCACGCCCCGGCCGGAGGGCTGGCTGCGGGAGTTCGAGTGGCCGCCCACCGCCCGGCGCGACCTCAACCACGTGGTCGACGTCGAGGACGTGTCGGTGATGAACATGCGGCTGGACAACGGCGTCATCGCCGCCTACCAGCAGTGCCACTACACGCCCGACTACTGGCGCAACTACACCGTGATCGGGACGGAGGGGCGGCTGGAGAACTTCGGCGACCTGCCCGGCGACACGGTCAAGGTCTGGAACACCGGGCCGTCGTCGTACCGCGCCGACTGCGACATCGCCTACCGGGTGCCGGACGCGACCGGCTCGCACGGCGGCGCGGACGCGGAGGTCATCCGGGAGTTCGCCCGCTTCGTCCGGGAAGGCGGCGTCACCGACACCTCCCCGGTCTCCGCGCGCATGAGCGTGGCGGCCGGCTACATGGCGACGATGTCGCTGCGCGAGGGCGGCGTGCCGTACGACGTGCCGCCGCTGGACCCCGAGCTGGTCGCCTACTTCGATCGCGGCCAGACTGGGAGCTGACGGATCACCCTGGAAGATCCTGGGAAGGAAGGCCGACGCGCCGTGGCGATGGAGCACCACCCGGCGAAGGGCTTCATGCTCGTTCACCGGTGCTGGCGTGCGGGTTCGTCAGGCGCAACCGCGTCGCGGACGACGACGAGCCGGATGAGGTGATCCGGCTCATGTGACGACGCCGGTCCTGCTCGGGCGCTCCTCCGAGCAGGACCGGACAGCCGTTGTCAACCGTGCGTCAAGTCGCGTCAGCCGACGTGAAAGGGGTGGGGCGTAGACAGGGACGGTCCAACCGGCCCCTCAGAAAGGACCACCCCGTGGGCCGCACATCACGTTCAGTCTTCAGCCTCGCCGCGGCAGCCGCGATAGCCGGGGGGATCGCCGTCCTGGCTCCCGCCGCCGCCCAGGCCACTCCCACCACCGCGACGGCGACGTCGGCCGCCTGTGACCCGTCGTTGGTCGCGCCGGAGGGCAGCCTCGTCGGCGGCCTGTGGCGGTCCAACGGCGGGCAGAACAGCGTCTACCGTTGCCCGGTCACCAAGGAGTACGGCTACCCCGACAAGCAGGGGTCGTCGCTTCCAGAACGGCAAGATCGTCTGGTCGCCCAACCTGGGAGGCAACGCGCTGGTGCGGGCCTTCGCCGACGGCAACCGCGTCGTCTTCAAGTGGAGCGGCCTGGGACGCGACTGGGACTTCTTCAACGTCCGCTGGAGCAAGGACGGTGGCCGGGCCACCCAGGTGCAGGTCAAGCGCCTGACCCCGTGGAGCGGCCAGTACAGCATGTCGCCCTACGTCAAGGACGGCGTCGGCACGACCACCAACGGCCACGAGACCAACAAGTTCGCCTTCGTCGTCCAAGGTTGCGACCGGGGAACGTTCAGCTCCGACTGCGGTCCGTGGAGCATCCCGACGTCCGTCACGATGAGCCACTGACCGCTATGAGGAGCACCATGTCCACCACTCGCACTCTGCTGGCCGCCGCGGCGGTCGCCGCCGGAGCCCTCGCTCTGGCTCCCGCCGGCGCGCAGGCCGCCGCCACTGCCACCACTGCGACGTCGGCGGCCTGTGACCCGTCGCTGGTCGCGCCGGAGGGCAGCCTCGTCGGCGGCCTGTGGCGGTCCAACGGCGGGCGCACCAGCGTCTACGGCTGCCCGGTCACCAAGGAGTACGGCTACCCCGACAAGCAGGGGTCGTGGCAGCGCTTCCAGAACGGCAAGATCGTCTGGTCGCCCAACCTGGGAGGCGGCACCCTGCTGCGCGTCTTCAAGAAGGACCGGACCATGGTCTTCAAGTGGAGCGGTCTGGGACGCGACTGGGACTTCTTCAACGTCCGCTGGAGCAAGGACCCGCACCTCGGCAACAAGACCACCCAGGTGAAGGTCAAGCGCCTGACCCCGTGGAGCGGCCAGTTCCTTATCTCCGCCAACCCGCGGGTCGACTTCGACGACACCGTCAGCCACGGCAGGGCGACCGACACCTGGCACTTCTCCGTCCAGGGCTGCGACCGCGGCACGTTCAGCTCCGACTGCGGCCCGTGGGGCATCCCGGTGGTCTACAAGTACTGACCGGGGCCTCACCTGTGAGGTACGGCAGGCCGCGACACCGGTGACGCGGCCTGCTTGCCACGACGGATCGGCGACGGTTCGCTCAGGCCGCGCGGCGCTCGCTCGTCGTCTCTCGCGGCGCCGGCACCTCGTCGAGGCCGACGGGGCTCTGGTTCCAGGGTTCCGGCCACGCCGGCAACGGCGGTTCCCAGATGGGGCGCAGCGGGCCGGTGCGGAGCCCTACGGCCGCTCGGCCTGACGGCGTTCGCGCTCCAGGTCGGGAAGCGGAGACGGCTCGGGGACCGCGGTGGTCAGCTGGCGGGGACCCGTCTCGGCCTGCTGCGCGTCCGCGACCGCCTCGGCCGCGGCCGACTTGGCCTCCTCGACGTCCTCGTCCACGGCCGACGACTCGCCGTCCCCCTCCCGGGTGGCCGCCGACCGGGGCAGAGCCTCGGTGAAGGCCTTCGACACCCCCTGCAACGCCGTGGTGACCTCGCTCGGGATGACCCAGACCGTGTTGCCGGGACCGTTGGCCAGCTGCGGCAGGGCCTGGAGGTACTGGTAGGCCAGCAGCTTGGGATCCGGGTCGTTGCGGTGCACCGCCTGGAACACCTGGTCGATCGCCCGGGCCTGGCCCTCCGCCTCCAGGATGGCCGCGGCGCGTGCGCCCTCGGCCCGCAGCACCCGCGCCTGCTTCTCGCCCTCGGCGGTCAGGATCGCCGACTGGCGCTGTCCCTCGGCGGTGAGGATCGCCGCGCGCTTGTCCCGCTCGGCCCGCATCTGCTTCTCCATCGCGTCCTTGATGGTCTTGGGCGGGTCGATGGCCTTGATCTCGACGCGGTTGACGCGCAGCCCCCACTTGCCGGTCGCCTCGTCCAGCACCCCGCGCAGCTGGCTGTTGATCGTGTCGCGCGAGGTGAGCGTCTTCTCCAGGTCCATGGAGCCGACGACGTTCCGCAGCGTCGTGACCGTCAGCTGCTCCACCGCCTGGATGTAGTTGGCGATCTCGTACGCGGCCGCGCGCGGGTCGGTGACCTGGAAGTAGAGCACCGTGTCGATCTCGACGACGAGGTTGTCCTCGGTGATGACCGGTTGCGGGCGGAAGGACACCACCTGCTCACGCAGGTCGATCATCGGGTAGACGCGGTCGATGTAGGGGATCACGAAGTTGAGTCCGGGCTTGAGCGTGCGGTGGTAGCGCCCGAGCCGCTCGACGTTGCGTGCCCTGGCCTGCGGCACGATCCGTACGGCGCGCAGCACGGTGAACACCGCGAACAGGATGATCAACGTCCCGACGATGAGCAGGGGATCCATCAGATTCGCGCGGAGGGGATCGCCTGCTTCAGCTGGCGAGGAATCCGCGCTCCCTCCTTTCAAGGTTGCATTGTGGTAGCATTTTGGTTGTGGTGAGGGGAGCGCCCCGCGAGTCGCTGAACCTTCGCGTCCCGCCGGAGTTGAAGCGCCAGATCGAGGAGTACGCCGCACAGACCGGCATCTCGATCAACGCCGCCGCGTGCGTGCTCCTCGGTGAGGCCCTGCGCACGGAACAGGGGAAGCGGTGAGGCGGTCCTGCAAGTTCTTGCTGCGCCCCACCGCCCGCCAGGTTGTCGCGCTGACCGCGTGCCTGGATGACCACCGCGCCCTGTACAACGCCGCCCTGGAGCACCGCCGTACCGCCTACCGCATGGCGGGCGTGAGCATCACCTACGGCGACCAGTCCGGGGAGTTGAAGCACATCCGCGCCGACGACCCAGAAGGTCAGGGCCGCTGGTCGTTCTCCTCCCAGCAGGCCACCCTGCGACGATTGGACAAGGCGTTCGCCGCGTTCTTCACGCGGGTCCGCGAGGGCCGCACGCCGGGATTCCCCCGGTTCAAGGGGCGGGGCTGGTTCGACACCGTTACCTGGCCCAAGGACGGCGACGGCTGCCGGTGGGACTCCCAGCCGCAGCACCCGACCGCGACGTTCATGCGGTTGCAGGGCATCGGCCACGTGCGCGTGCACCAGCACCGGCCGGTGCGCGGCACGGTGAAGACGATCAGCGTCAAGCGGGAGGGCTCCCGCTGGTATGTGATCCTGTCCTGCGATGACGTGCCCGCCAACCCGCTGCCCGCCACCGGCGCGGTCGCCGGGATCGACATGGGGGTGGCCTGGCTGGTCACCACCGGCGACGGTGAGCACCTGGCCAACCCGCGCCACCTCGCCGTCGCCGCCGACCGGCTCGCGACCGCGCAGCGCGACCTGGCCCGGAAGAAGCGCGGCTCGACGCGCCGCCGCAAGGCGGTGGCCCGCGTCGCCGCGCTGCACGCCAAGGTGCGCCGCCAGCGGCTCGACGGGGCGCACAAGACGGCGCTGGCGCTGGTGCGCGCCTACGACCTGATCGTGCACGAGGACCTGAAGATCGCGAACATGACCCGGTCGGCGTCCGGCACGATCGAGGCCCCGGGCCGCAACGTCGCCGCTAAATCCGGCCTCAACCGCTCGATCCTGGACGCGGGTTGGGGGGTGTTCCTGACGATCCTCGCGCACAAGGCTGAAAGCGCCGGTCGCGAGCTGATCGCAGTCGAGCCCCGCAACACCTCCCGCACGTGTGCCCGCTGCGGGCATTGCGCTGCGGAGAACCGCCTCACCCAAGCCGCCTTCGCCTGTACGGCGTGCGGGCATGCCGCGCACGCCGACGTCAACGCGGCCACGAACATTCTCAGGGCAGGGCTTGCCCTTCGCCAGGCTGCGGAAGCGGCTTAGCGAGAAGCCGCTCCCTTCAGAGAGCGGAGGAGTCACATGCTTACTCCCGTGGGTAGACGAGGGCGGTGGCGCCCTCGATCTCGATGACGTCGACGGTCGTGCCCGGCGGGATCACCAGCGTCTCGTCGTAGGCACGCGCCGACCACTCCTCGCCCCCGATGCGGACCCGGCCGTCGTGCGCGGTGACCTCCCGGACGACGTAGGCGGGCTTGCCGACGAGCGCCTCGACGCCGAAGCGCTGGATCGGCGGCTGGCGGATGTGGCGCATGGCGATGGGCCGGACGACCACGAGCCCGGCCGCCGAGGACAGGGCGAACACGAGGAGTTGCAGGGGGATGGGCAGGCCGATGGCGGCCGCGGCGGCGGTCAGCAGGGCGGCGCCGCCCAGCAGGCCGAGGGCCGCGGTGAGCGTGAAGATCTCGGCGATGCCCAGGACGACGGCGAGGACGATCCAGATGACCCATTCATCCATGCTGCGGCCCTCCTGAAGGGGTCAACGGGCCGGTGGCTCGATCCGGTTCCCCCTCTTCCCACGGTATTCCTCGCGGCTGGTTACGGCGAGGCGTGGAGCGCGCCGGGTAGGTCAGACGATCTTTCCGGACACCTCGCCGAGGCTGATGCCGCCCGCCGTCGCCGAGATCGTCACGACGTCCCCGTCCTCCAGGAAGGTCCGCACCGACCCGTCGGTGAGCTTGATCGGCTCGGCGCCGTTCCAGGTCAGCTCGATGAGCGAGCCGCGCTCGCCCGGCTCGGGCCCGGAGATCGTCCCGCTGGCGAACAGGTCGCCCGTGCGCAGCGACGCGCCGTTGACGGTCATGTGGGCGAGCATCTGGTCCGGCGTCCAGTACATGGCCGAGTACGGCGGGCGGGAGATCACCTGCCCGTTGAGCTGGACGACGACGGAGATGTCCAGCCCCCAGTCCGCCTTGCGCTCCAGGTACGGCAGGGGCGCCGGGTCCTGGGCGCGGCCGGGGATGCGCGGAAGCGCCTCCAGCGGGGTGATCCACGGCGAGATCGACGTGGCGAACGACTTGCCCAGGAACGGCCCGAGCGGCTGGTACTCCCAGGCCTGGATGTCGCGCGCGCTCCAGTCGTTGACCAGCGTCACGCCGAAGACGTGCTCCTCGAAGTCGCCGGCCGGGGAGCCGAGCTCGGTCGGCACGCCCACGACGAAGCCCAGCTCGGCCTCGATGTCCAGCTTCGCGCTCGGCCCGAAGACGCCGGCGCGCAGCTGCCCGTGCGGCCGCCGGATCGGCGTGCCCGACACCACCACCGTGCCGGCCCGGCCGTGGTAGCCGACCGGCAGGTGGCGCCAGTTGGGCAGCAGCGGCTCGGAGTCGGGCCGGAACATGCGGCCGAGGTTGGAGGCGTGCTCCAGGGAGCAGTAGAAGTCGACGTAGTCGGCCACCTCGAAGGGCATGTGGAGGGTCACCTGCTCCAGCGGGATCAGGTGCGGCTCCACCAGCGACCTCGACGAGGACAGCTTCTCCTGGATGAGCTCACGGGCGCCGCGCCAGGCCGTGCGGCCCCGCGCCAGGAAAGGGTTCAGCGACGGCGCGGCGAACACCTCGTCGTGCAGCGCGGGCGCGAGGTCCAGGACGCGGTCCTCGAACCGCACCCCGACCCTCGGCCGCTCGCCCGGCCTGGAGAAGACGCCGTACGGCAGGTTGTCGAGCCCGAATGTCATAGGATCCCCAGGGTCCGCAGGTCTTCGATCGGTGTGTGGGTGCTGCAGGAGCCGTAGCTGACCAGCAGGTCGCGGGCCCGCTTGGCGGTCTGTTCCGGTACGGCCTGCGCCATCCGCACCAGCCCGCCGACGTCGGTCGAGCGCAGCGCCGGCACCGGGTCGCGCCGCTCGACGGCCTCGCAGACGCCCAGCACGAGGTTGAGGAACCCGTGCCTGTCGACGCCCAGCGAGGGGTCGAAGTGGCGCACCGCGTGGTGGAGCCCGGCGGTGGCCTTGAACGGGATGTCGTGGTCGACGCAGTACCTGATGAACGTGCCCAGGTGCTCGGCGGGCGGGAAGGCGTCGGGGGTCATGCCGCCGCAGCGGACCTTGAGCCCGACGCGCTCGGGCAGGCCGCCGACGTGCGTCTCCGGGGTCACCTCGACGAACAGGCGCACGTGCGGGGGCAGCTTGGCCAGCGTCCGCTCGACGTCGCCGGAGGCCAGGTGCTCGGCGAGGCCGGTGTGCGGCGGGAGCCGTACCTCCACGAAGTCCACCGGCAGGTCGCTGAAGTCGGGGATCTCCTCGGTGTCCACGATGAGCCCGATGCGCTCCGGGACGAAGCTCTCGCGGCGCAGCCCGGCCAGGCGGCTGGCCGGGCACAGGAAGCGGTGCGTGAGGACGGGGTTGCCGGACTCCTGGTCGCGCCTGTGGCGGGCCAGGGCCTCGTCCATGTGCAGCGAGGTCGGAGGGAACAGTCCGGCGTCGTCGACGAGCCGTTCGAACAGCGGGTTCATCGCGACCAGGTCCAGGCGTAGCCGGGGTCCTCGCACTGCAGCGCGCCCTGGCCGAGGTCGAGCGGGCGGAAGGTGTCGACCATGACCGCCATCTCGCTGGTGTGGGTGGCCTTGGCCTCGATGACGGCCTCGACGGCGCCCGGCTGCGGGCCGTGCGTGAAGCCCGCCGGGTGCAGCGAGATGGAGCCGACGTCGATGCCCGAGCCCTTGCGCGCCGAGTAGTCGCCGCCCACGTAGAACATGAACTCGTCGGAGTCCACGTTGTGGTGGTTGTAGGGGATGGGCACGGC
The DNA here is from genome assembly GCF_002093975.1 of Thermoactinospora rubra. GTDB lineage: Bacteria > Actinomycetota > Actinomycetes > Streptosporangiales > Streptosporangiaceae > Nonomuraea > Nonomuraea rubra_A. Next base: position 49,285 of record NZ_MSZZ01000051.1, on the reverse strand, counting down.
CTCGGGGTGGAAGTCCAGCGGGCGCGGCATGAAGGAGCAGACCACGAAGCCCGGGCCCTCGAAGGTCTGGTGGACGGGCGGCGGCGCGTGGGTCTTCTTCACCACCGGCTCGAAGTCCTCGATGTTGAAGGCGAACGGGTACAGGCAGCCGTCCCAGCCGACCACGTCGAAGGGGTGGTGGCGGTAGACGAGCCGGGTGAGGCCGCCGCGGGTGCGGACCAGCACCGGCACCTCCTCGCCCTCGACGATCAGCGGCTCGCTCGGCGCGCGCAGGTCGCGCTCGCAGTAGGGGGCGTGCTCCAGGAACTGGCCGTACTGCGACAGGTAGCGCCGGGGCGGCCTGATGTGCCCGGCGGCCTCGATGACCAGGGCGTTGACCGTGCCGGAGGGCACCCAGCGGTGGATCGTGCCGGTCGGGATCACGACGTAGTCGCCCTCGCGGACGTCCATCGCGCCGTAGGTCGACTCGAAGCGGGCGGCGCCGCGCTGGATGTAGACGCACTCGTCGCCCTTGGAGTTGCGGTACAGCTCGCTGGGCCGGTCGGTGGTCGCGTACGACAATCGGACGTCGCCGTTGCCGGCCAGCAGCATCCGGCCGCTGACGAGGTCTCCGGCGGTGGGCAGGTCCTGGGTGCGGAAGTGGCGGGGGGACAGCGGCAGGTTGGGCGACAGCGCCTCGGAGGTCAGCGGCTCGGCGGCCTCGGCCTTGACGATCGCGGTCGGCAGATAGCGGTGGTACAGGAGGGAGGAGTCGGAGGAGAAGCCCTCCTCGCCCATGAGCTCCTCGGCGTACAGCCCTCCGTCGGGTCGCCGGAACTGGACGTGGCGTTTGCGTGGCACCTCGCCCACGACGCGGTAGTACGGCATCAGCCCTCCCGGATCTGTCCGCTTATCGGACACTAGTGTCCTCTATAGGGACATCCTAGGCGAGGGCTGCGGAAAGTTCCATAGCCGCCGCGACCACCCGGTCGCCGGTGCCCTCCTTGAGCGGGCCGAACGTCACGACGCCGACCGAGGCCTCCAGCCACGGCACGCCAGTGACCGGCGCGGCGATGCCCCTGGCACCCTCCTGCAACTGCCCCTCGGTTAGGAAATATCCGGATTGTCCGGTACGGAGGGCCAGGATCGCCCGCCCGGCCGCGCCCTTGCTGAGCGGATGCCGCGCGCCCTCCCGGTAGGCGACGTGCATGTTCGTCCACGACGGCTCGACCACGGCCACGGCCAGCCCGTCGTCCCCCTCGGCGACGGTGAGGTGCGCGGTCGCGCCGACCTCCTCGGCCAGCCGCCGCAGGGTGGGCAGCGCCGCCGCCCGCAGCAGCGGCTGGACGGCCTGCGCCAGCATCAGCACCCCGAAGCCCAGGTGCACCCGCCCGTCGGCGTCGCGCCTGACGAACCCGGCGTTCATCAGCGTCGTCACCAGCCGGTAGACCACCGGCCTGCTCAGCGACAGCTCCTTGGCCAGCTCCGTGGGCGTCCGCCCGCCGTGTCCGTCGGCGAGCAGGCGCAGCACGTGGAGCCCGCGCTCGAGAGTCTGAGCGGATTCAGCGGCCATAGCTTGATTATCTCCCCGTGGGGGTAGGAACCCGGATGGCCAGGGGGGAGGGTTAGTGTGCAGCCGAAATGGGTGGCCGCAGTCGTCGCGGCGACGGCGTTCGCCCTGCTGCCCTGCTGCCACACCGTGACCCCGCAGCAGGCCGCCACCCTGGTCAGGCAGATGACCTCGCGCGGGGAGCTGCTGCTGGAGGACACCTTCCACGTAACCCACGGCATCGAGGTCGACGCGCGGCTCATCGCCCTGGACCAGCGGCTCCACATTCAGGGCGCCGAGCTGGCCCCCGGCGTGACGCTGGAGCCCGGCGGCACGATCAGCGGGGCCCCCGAGCGGCCCGGCGCGTTCACCCGCCCCATCCGGCTGTGCCGGCCCAGCGGCTGCGTCGAGGAGGTCGTCACCCTGGTCGTGCACCGGAACACCCCGTGGCGGCCCGGCAAGCTGACCTTCCCCGCCCAGACGGGCCGGCCGCTGAACGAGACGATCGAGATCGAGGGCGGGCCGCCGGACGTGCCGCCCACGTTCACCGTGACCGACTCCGGGAAGCTGCCCGGCGGCGTGACGATCGGCCCGGACGGGCGCATCGGCGGCGTCCCGCACCGGGCCGGCGTCTTCGACGTCCCCGTGCGCGTCTGCGTGGCCGGAAACTGCGCGGGAGTGGTGGCCACCCTCATCGTGGTATGACACGCTCAGAGGCCATGAAATCGGTCATCGTGGTAGGAGCGGGGATCTGGGGCTCGTCGCTGGCGTTGCGGCTGGCCGACACCGGGTGGCGCGTGACGCTGGTCGAGCAGCACACCCCGGGTCACGTACGGCAGGCGAGCGCGGGCGAGACGCGGCTGCTGCGCTGCGCGCACGGAACAGACGACTGGTACCCGAAGCTGGCCTGGCGCGCCCGGGAAGGCTGGCGCAGGCTGGGCGAGCGCGCCGGCGAGGAGCTCTACCACGAGGCGGGCATGCTGTGGCTGGCGCAGCGGGCCGAGGGGTGGGAGCACGCCAGCGCCCGGGTGCTGGGTGAGCTGGACATCCCGCACGAGGTGCTGGACCCCGCCGAGGGCCGCCGCTTCTTCCCCGACTTCGCCGGCGACGGCCTGGCCTTCCTGCTGTGGGAGCCGCACGCGGGCGTCATCAGGGCCAGGCGCGCCACGCAGGTCACGGCGCGGCTGGCCGTCCAGTCCGGGGCGCGGCTGGTGCGGGGCAGGGCCGTGCCGTACGGCGAGGCGGTCTCGGTGGACGGCGAGGTGCTGCGCGCCGACCGGGTCGTGTGGGCGTGCGGGGCCTGGCTGCCCGAGCTGTTCCCGGTCCCGGTCACCGTGACCAAGCAGGACACGCTGCACTTCCGGGTGCCCGCCGCGTGGTCCACGCCCGGCATGCCCGCCTGGGTGGACTACGACGCCTCCATGTACGGCCACGGCGACGTGGACGGCGTCGGCATGAAGGCCACGTGCGACGCCGAGGGCCGGCCGTACGAGCCCGAGACCGGCTCCCGGCAGATCGACCAGGACAGCGTGGACCTCGCCAGGGCGTACCTGGCGCGCCGGTTCCCCTCGCTGCGGGATGCGTCGCTGCTGTTCACCCAGGTCTGCCAGTACGCGCTGACGCCCGACGCCGAATGGGTCGTCCACGAGGTCTCGCCCGGCGTCTGGCTGCTCGGCGGCGACTCCGGGCACGGGTTCAAGCACGCTCCCGCGCTGGCGGAGTACGTGGCGGGGATCCTGGAGGGCGATCACGCGCCCGAGCCGCGGTTCGGCCTGCACGAGCGCAAGCCGTCCCGCGGCCTGCGCACCAGCGGGCGCACGTCAGCCTGACGCCGGGGCCCTGAGCCCGCGCACGCCGGGGGCGAGCAGGGCGAGCAGCGAGACGCCCGTCACGATGGCCGCGCAGCCGATCAGCGCCGGCTTCGGCCCCGTGACGCCCGCCACCGGACCGGCCAGCATCAGCCCGATCGGGCCGAACATCAGCGAGCCGAGCGCGTCGTAGGAGCTGACCCGCGACAGCGACTCCGGCGGGACCTCCCGCTGCATGGTCGTCTGCCACAGCACGGCGAACACGTCGAAGCAGACCCCGAGCAGGAACGACCCCGCCACCACGCTCCACAGCGGCGCGCTCAGCCCCAGCAGCAGGTACGGCAGGGCCGTCGGGACCATCAGCAGCGTGCCCAGGAAGATCGGGCGGCTCGGCCGCAGCCGCATCGCCAGCAGGACCCCGGTGATCGTGCCGACCGCCTCGCCGGCCAGCACGGCCGACCAGGCCGCCGCGCCGCCCAGCTCGCTCTTGGCCACGAGCGGGCCCAGCACGCCATGGGCCGCCTGCATGGCCATGACCAGGATCGAGAACTGCGCGACCACCACCCACAGCCACTGGCGCGAGCTGAACTCGCGCCAGCCTTCCTGCAGGTCCTTGAGCACCGATCCGGCCGCCACCCGCCCGGCGGGCTTGAGCTTCAACCGCGCGACGCACCCGGCCGCCGCGGCGAACATCGCGGCGCTCACCGCCAGCGCCCAGCCGCCGCCCAGCACCACCACGGCCCCGCCGCCCAGCACCGAGCCGGCGATGCGCGCGGAGTTCACCCCCAGGCCCAGCAGGGCGTTGCCGGCCTGCAGCCGGTCGGCCGGCACGACCTCCGGGATGATGCCGGTGAGCGCCGGCCACACCAGCGCGATGGCGGTGCCGCTCACCGCGGCGGCCAGCGCCAGCGCGGGCAGCGGCGTCCAGCCGGTGAGCAGCATCGCCGCCATGCCGGCGAAGGCGACGGCGTTGGTGATCTCCGAGGCCATCAGCACCCGCTGGCGGGGCATCCGGTCGGCGATGACGCCGCCCACGAGCATGAACAGCACGGTCGGCAGGGACTCCGCGGTCAGCACCACCGACAGCGTCGTGCCGGTGGCGCCCGGCAGGTCGAGGATGCCGAAGGCCAGGGCGACCGGCGTGAAGGAGCTGCCGAGCATGGAGATCGTCCTGGCGGTGAGCAGGAGGGCGAACTGGCGATCCCTGAGAAGGCCGAGGTCCCGGCGGAAGCTGCTCACCTGTCCCATTCTTCCGGCCTGGGCAACTCCTTTATCGCCGGATGACAAGTGCGGAAAGCGAATGATGCGGGTGGATGGCAAGACCCGCGGGATCTCGTGCCGTACTTTGCTGGTTCGTGAGCATCCTGACACAGCGGGTGGCGCGGTGGGCCCGGGAGATCCCGGACGCTCCGGCGTACACGTTCGCCGACTACCTGGGGGACGGCTCCCGGCGGACGCTCACCTGGCGGCAGGCGCACCTCAAGGCGTGCGCGCTGGCGGTACGGCTGCGCGAGACGGCCCGGCCCGGCGACCGGGCGGCGATCATGGCGCCGTCCGGGCTGCCCTACGTCGTGGCGATGCTCGGCTGCCTCTACTCGGGCGTCGTGGCCGTGCCGCTGTTCTCCCCGGACCTGCCCGGCCACGCGGACCGGCTGGCTCGCGCCTACGCCGACGCCGACCCCACCGTCGTGCTCACGGTCTCCTCGGCCGACCTCGACGGCTTCCTGGCCACCGCGCCCGCGCCCAAGGAGGTCGTCCTCGTCGACGCGGTCTCCGACCTGCTGGCCGACGAGTGGGAGTCCCCGCCGCCGCAGCCGTCCGACCTGGCCTACCTGCAGTACACCTCCGGGTCGACCAGGGCGCCGGCCGGCGTGGAGATCACCCACGCGAACCTGGCGGCCAACGCCGAGCAGCTGTACTCCGCCTTCCGCGGCACGCCGCGCGCCTCGTCGCTGGCGCTGTGGCTGCCGCTCTTCCACGACATGGGCCTGGTCGCCACCATCGCGCTGCCCATCGTGGGCGGCAACCACGCGGTCTTCATGGACCCGGTGGCGTTCGTCATGCGCCCGGCCCGATGGTTCCAGCTGCTCGGCGAGTCCGGCGACGTGTACACGGGCGGGCCGAACTTCGCCTACGAGTACGCGCTCGCCCGGGTGACGCCCGAGGACATGGCGGGGGTGGACCTGTCGGGCGTGCGGGTCATGCTCAACGGCGCCGAGCCGGTCCGGCCCGCCACGATCGAGCGCTTCAACCGCTTCTTCGCGGCCTACGGCCTGCGTCCCGAGGCGCACACGCCGGCCTACGGGCTCGCGGAGGCGACCGTGTTCGTCTCGGCCGCGGGACGCGACGAACCGGCCCGGGTGGCGGACTTCTCGGGGGAGGCGCTGAGCGCGGGGCGTGCCGTGCCGTACTCCGGCGAGGGGCGCAGGAGCCGCCTGGTGTCGTGCGGCCGGCCGTACGGGCAGGACCTGCGTGTCGCCGGGCCCGGCGCCGCCCCGCTGCCCGACGGGCACGTCGGCGAGATCTGGGTCAAAGGCCCCAACGTCGCGCGGGGGTACTGGCGCGACCCGGCCAGGACCGAGGAGGTCTTCGCCGGCGGCTGGCTGCGCACCGGCGACCTGGGCGTGATCCACGAGGGCGAGCTCTACGTCACCGGACGGCTCAAAGACCTGATCATCGTGGACGGCCGCAACCACTATCCCCAGGACATCGAGGCCAGCGTCCAGGAGGCCAGCGACGCGGTGCGGAGGGACCACGTCGCGGCCTTCGCCGTCCCGGGCGGCGACACCGAGCGGCTCGTGGTCGTCGCCGAGCGGTCCCGCCGGGGCGCGTCCGCCCCCGCCGAGGAGGTGGCGCGCCGGGTCCGGGCCGCCGTCGCCGCCGCGCACGACGTCTCACTCCACGACTTCCGCCTCGTCGAGGCCGGAGCCGTCCCGCGCACCTCCAGCGGGAAGATCGCCCGGGCCGCCTGCAGGGAGGCGTATCTCGCGGGCGCCTTCCCGGGAGGCTGACCGTGTTCGAGTCGCTCGGCAGGGTCGTCTACCGCGGCCGCTGGACGGTGCTGGCGCTCAGCCTGGCCGTGGCCGTGCTGGTCGCGCCCTTCGGCCTGGAGCTGTTCGGCAGGATGGCCGACGGCGGCTTCGAGGACCCCGCGGCCGAGTCGACCACGGCGGCCCGGTGGAGCGAGGAGTGGTACGGCGGCAGCTCGCCCGACGTCGTCGTGCTCTACCGCCACCCGTCCGTCAAGGTGAGCGACCCCCGCTACCGGAACACGGTCCACAAGGCGCTGCGCGGGCTGCCCGCCGGCCACGTCGCCAAGATCGTCACCTACTGGACCAGCCGGGCCGAGACCCTGGTGTCCAAGGACGGCCACGCCACCTACGCCCTGATCACCCTGCGCGGCGGCCCCCAGACCAAGCAGCGGGCCTTCGCGGCCATCGAGCACCGGCTCGCGATCCCCAGCCTGGAGGTGAAGGTCGGCGGCGCGGTGCCGCTGCTGAAGGCGCTGAACGACCAGACCGCCGCCGACCTGCTCCAGGCGGAGGCCATCTCGATGCCGGTGGTGCTGGTGCTGCTCGTCGTGGTTTTCGGCAGCCTGGTGGCCGCCGGGCTGCCCCTGGTCGTCGGCCTGCTGTCGGTGCTGGGCGCGCTCGTGCTGCTCCGGCTGCTCACCGAGGTCACCGAGGTCTCGGTCTTCTCTCTCAACGTCGTCACCATGCTCGGCCTGGGCCTGGTGATCGACTACTCGCTGTTCGTGCTCAGCGCCTTCCGCGAGGAGATCCGGCGCGGCGCCGCCGTACCCGACGCCGTGGCCGCCACCATGGCCACCGCGGGCCGCACCGTCGCCTTCTCCGGCCTGACCGTGGCCACCGCGCTGCTGGGGCTGCTGCTGTTCCCGCAGATGTTCCTGCGCTCCATCGGCCTCGGCGCCGCCGCCGTCGTCGTGGTCGCGATGCTGTCGGCGCTGGTCGTCCTGCCCGCGCTGCTGGCCGTGCTCGGCAGGCGGGTCGACGCGCTGCGGGTGCTGCCCGACTTCGGGTTCTCCGGCGGGCTGTGGCATCGGGTGGCCTCCAGCGTCATGCGGCGGCCGGTGATCTACCTGATCGGCGTCTCCGCCGTGCTCGTCGCGCTGGCCCTGCCGTTCCTGCGCGCCGACTTCGGCAACGTCGACCACCGCGTGCTGCCCGCGACCGTGGAGAGCAGGCAGGTCGCCGAGGCGATCGACCGCGACTTCGCGAAGAACGCCATGGCCGCCGTCGACGTCCACATCCTGCTCGAACGCGACTTCGCCGGACGGCCCGCCACGCCGGGACCGGCCGGCCAGGGCACCACCCGGCTCGTGGCGCCCGTCGAGCCGGTGGACGTCAAGCCGTTCGTCACCCGCCTCGAACGCCTCGACGGCGTCACCGCCGTCGACTACGCGGGCTTCTCCCAGGACAACGGCGCGGTACGGCTGGCCGTCCGCTACGCCTGGGACCCCATGGACGACCGCACGCGCTCGCTGGTGGAGCTCATCCGGGCAATGGAGCCGGAGCCGGGCTTCCGTGCCGTGGTCGTGGGCGGCCCCACGGCGGCCCAGCTCGACCTGCTCGACAGCCTCGGCGCCCGGCTGCCGTGGATGGCGCTGTTCGTCGGCGGGGTGACGCTCGCGCTGCTGTTCGCGGCCTTCGGCTCGCTGCTGCTGCCGGTCAAGGCGCTGCTGATGAACGTGCTGTCCATCGGCGCGTCCTTCGGCGTGATCGTCTGGGCCTTCCAGGACGGGCACCTCGCCCCGGTGCTCGGCTTCACGCCCACCCACACGATCGAGGCCACGGTCACCGTGCTGATCCTGGCCGTGGTGTTCGGGCTGTCGATGGACTACGAGCTGTTCCTGCTGTCGCGGGTGCGGGCCGAGTGGCTGCGCACGCGGGACAACACGGCGGCGGTGGCCGTGGGGCTGCAACGCACCGGCGGGATCATCACGAGCGCGGCGCTGCTGCTGCTGGTGGTCATCGCGGCCTTCTCCACGGCCGGGATCACCCTCGTCAAGCTCCTCGGGGTCGGGATGTTCGTGGCCATCGTGGTCGACGCCACGCTGGTGCGTGCCCTGCTCGTCCCGGCCGCCATGCGGCTGATGGGCCGGGCCAACTGGTGGCTGCCGGCCTGGCTGGGCGGGCTGCACCGGCGCGTGGAGATCCGGGAGCACGCGGGGGCGGCCGCGATCGCCAGGCGGCCGGTGGAGGCGGCGGCGCCGGAGGCCACCCCCCGCCCCCTCACCACGCCCGGCCCGCTCACCGTGCCCGGCCCGCTCACCGTGCCCGGCCCGCTCACCGTGCCCGGCCCGCTCGCCGCGCCACGGCCCCTCACGGCCTACGGCCGCCCGGCCGTCTTCGGGGCCGACACCGACCCCGTCCTGGTCCAGACCGAAACGGCGGCGCCGACGGCACCGGCGGCGCCGGTGACGGGGTTCCGGCGTCCTCCCTACGGGCTCCCCGCGGCGCCCCGCTCCCGCCTCCCGGCCGTCGAGGCCCGGCGCGAGCGCGCGACGACGGGCTGGATCAAGGTCACGCCCGGGCCGGCGCGGGTGGTCAAGGCGGCGGGCGACGGCTGGGTCTGGGCGGAGGAGCAGCAGGAGCAGCAGGAGCAGCAGCCGTGAGCGGCCTCGCCCGGCCCGCGGCGGCTCCGGCCCGGCCTGTCCGGCACGGCGGCCGCGCGTGGCCGCTGTATGTGGTCGTCGGCCTCGCCGGGTTCGTCACCACGCTCGACACCACCGTGGTGACCGTCGCCCTGCCCAGCATCCAGCGGGACCTCGGCGCGCCGCTCGCGGCCCTGGAGTGGGTGTCGACCGGCTACCTCATGACCTTCGCCGGGCTCATGCCGGCCGGGGGACGGCTCGCGGACGTCTACGGCGCCAGCCGCGTGCTGCTCGCCGGGCTGGCCCTGTTCACCGCCGCCTCCCTGGCCGCCGGGCTGGCACGCACCGTCGAGGCGCTCGTCGCCACCCGGCTCCTCCAGGGCGCGGGGGCCGCCGCAGTGCTGCCCGCGACGCTCGCCGTCCTGGCCGGGAGGGACGGCAGGGGACGTTCCCAGGGGGTGGCGGTGTGGATGGCGGCCGGGGCGGCGGCCCTGGCGCTGGGGCCGGTGGTGGGCGGATACCTGAGCCAGCACGCCCACTGGACATGGGTGTTCCTCGTCAACGTCCCCGTGGGGGCGCTGGCCCTCGGGCTCGGGCCGGGCGCGCTGCCCGAGACGGCCAGGAGGCCCGCGCGCCTGGACGTCGCGGGGCTGCTGAGCTCCGCCGTGGTGCTCGCCGCCGGGACGTTCGCGCTCATCCACGGCCCCGGGTACGGCTGGGCCGCGCCGCCCATCGTGGTCGCGGGCGCGGCGTGCCTGGCCGGAGCCGTCGCGTTCGTGGTGGCCGAGCGGCGGGCGCCGGAGCCGACGGCGGACCTCGCGCTGTTCCGGTCCCGGACGTTCACCGGCGGCGTGCTGGCCCAGGTGCTGTGGGGGCTCGGCGTCAACGGCGTGTTCTTCTACACCGCGCTGTTCCTGCAAGGCGTCCTGGGCTTCACGCCGACGGAGTCCGGCCTGGCGTTCGTGCCGCTCGCCCTGCTGGTGGTGCTGGTGACACCGCTGGCGCCGCCGGTGGAGCGGCGGCTCGGGCCGGGGCGGACGGTGGCGCTGGGGCTCGTGCTGGTGGCCGCGGGCATGGCCGGGGTGGCGTTCCTCGGGCCGGGCGACGGCTTCGCGCGGCTGCTTCCCTCGGTGTGCCTCATCGGGGTGGGCTCGGCGCTGACCATGCCGCTGGGGTCGGCGGTGCTGGGCGCCGTGCCGGAGCGGCGGGCGGGCGTGGCCGGGGGAGTGTTCACCGTGAGTCGCGAGATTTCCGGACTTTTCGGGATTGTAGGCATCGGCGTGATCGTCCACACCGCCGGGAGCTTCGCCCACGGCTACGCCCTGGGCCTGCTGGCCGCCGCGCTGCTCGTGCTGGCCGGGGCGGTCGTCACCCTGGCGACGCTGCCATGACCTCGGCCAGGTGGGTCGCGCCGTGAAGGTGGCGATCGTGGCGCTCGGCTCGCGGGGCGACACCCAGCCGTGCGTCGCGCTGGGCCGCGGGCTCGCCGGGCGGGGCCACGAGGTCGTGGTCGTGGCCGCCTCGCGGTACGCCGAGCTGGTGGCCCGCGCCAAGATCGGGCCCGGCGACGTGCCGGTGGACGGCCGATCCGGCGGGCCGGTCGGCGGCGCGGCGGGCCGGATCGAGCACGCGCCCGTCAGCGTCGATCCCGTGGCCATCGTCGAAAGCGAGGAAGGCAGGGCATGGCTGCGCAGCGGGCCCCTCGGCTTCGTGCGCGGGTTCCGGACGGTGGTCGAGCCGCTGGCCGAGAAGCTGGTGGCCGAGGTCGACGCCGCGTGCCGGGACGCCGACCTCGTCCTCGCCCCCGCGCTCGGCGCCCTCGGCCGGCACCTGTCCGACCGGTACGGCATGCCGTACGCGATCATGCACTTCCAGCCGAGCGAACCCACGACCGAGTTCCCCAACCCCCTGATCCCCGCCAGGACGCTGGGGCGGCTGGGCAACAGGGCGAGCTACGCGCTGGTCGAGCGATTGTCGTGGCTGCTGCTCGGCGGCATGGCGAACCGGCTGCGCGCCGGGGTCCTGGGGCTCGGACCGCTGCGCGGCAGCCCGTTCGCGCTGGACCGCCGGGATCGGGTGCCGGTGCTGTGCGGGGTCAGCCCGCTGGTGGTCCCCAGGCCGCGGGACTGGCCCGGGCACGTCCACCTCACCGGCGCCTGGCGCCTGGCGGGCGGCGGCCTGCCCAAACACGTCGAGGACTTCTGCCGGGCCGGCCCGCCGCCCCTGTTCGCCGGGTTCGGCAGCATGTCCGTCACCGAGGAGCTGGCCGAGCAGGTCGTGGGCGCGCTGCGGCTGGCCGGCATGCGCGCCGTGCTCCAGGGGCTGCCCGCCGCGCCGGGCGAGGACCTCCTGCTGGTCGACGAGGTCCCGCACGACCGGCTCTTCCCGCTGGTGGCCGCGGTGGTGCACCACGGCGGCGCGGGCACCACGGCGACCGCCCTCGCGGCGGGCGTGCCGAGCGTGGTCTGCCCGTTCTTCTCCGACCAGCCGTTCTGGGGACGCCGGGTCGAGGCGCTGGGGGCGGGGCCGCGGCCGTTGCCGGTGTCCAGGGTGACCGCGCGGGCGCTGGCGGCGAGGATCCGGCAGGCCGTCCTGCATTGTCAGGAAAAATCCGCGCAACTCGGGAGACAACTTGGTGTGGAAGACGGCGTGAACAATGCGGTCGATCTCATTGAAGCAACTAGATCGTCCGGATAGTGTGCGTGGTGCCCCCTTGATCCCCCCCAGGAGTGCGCGAATGAGAAAGCGGAAGATCGCCGTCGCCGGACTCGTGCTGGGCATGCTCGGCATCGTGGTGCCCGCGTCGGCGGCCCAGGCCCAGCCGGAACGCCCCTGCGATCTTCCACCCGGCACCCCCTCCTACGTGGTGTGCACCTGGCTGGCCACCCCCGAGGAGGCCGAGCGCATCGCCATGTTCTGGCTGCAGAACGACGGCCAGAACATGATCGACGCGAAGCCCGAGCCCATGGAGAGCATCGACTGCCGCGACCCCGCCAACACCTGCCTGCCGGGCGAGGGCGACGGCGAGGTCCGCGGCGACGGCGACCCCGACGTGCCGGGCGCCGAGGAGGAGGACGGCAAGCCGGAGTGCGCCGACGGCAGCGGCACCTGCGCGGTCGACCCCGGGCCGATCTCCCAGGCCGAGGTGGCCAAGGCCGCCGCCACGCCCGCGGGCCAGCAGGCCAAGACGGCCGCCGAGACGGGCCTGCGCACCTGGATCGACACCGAGCTGGCCGACGACTGGAAGGCCGGCAAGCTCGCCGAGGCCGTCAAGCGGGTCGGCGCCCTGGCCGCCCAGCCGGGGGTCGTCGGGATCAGGTTCAGCTCGCAGCTCGGCTACAACCAGACCTTCACCAGCCCCGAGGAGCTGGAGAAGTTCGTCACCGAGACCTCCGCGGCCCTGCGGCAGGCGCTCCCCGGCAGGAAGCTGGCCGTCCACACCGTGCTGCCCGTGCTGGGCTGCGGCGCCGAGGAGGCCTGCAAGACCGAGCTGACCAAGAAGTACCCGCTGCTCAGCCCCGACGTCTTCGACGGCTTCCTGTCCCGCGGCCTCGTCGACCAGCTGGGCCTGGACAACGGGCACCTGGCCACCGAGTACGCCGCCTGGAAGATCGACGCGGTCAAGGCGCAGCGCAACCAGTGGATCGAGGTCCGCGCCCGGTCCTGGGACGCCTTCGGCCACATCGCCGCCGAGGACGCCGTGCTCACCGCCCCCGGCTCGTCCAAGCTGACCGCCGAGCAGGCGACCCAGACGCTGGCCGAGCGGGTCGTCGCACCGCTGCAGGCCGACGCCGCCGAGAGCGTGCTGCTGTGGACGCGCTGGCAGGACGCCAACGGCACCGTGAACCGCGTGCTGGGCGAGAAGCTGGCCGACAACGCGACGTGGGAGCAGCTGCGCAAGCTCCAGGCCGTCAAGCCGCGCCTGGCCACGATCTACGACCCGGCGACGCCCGAGGTGGACGCCGCGACCGACCTGAAGAAGCTGGCGGAGGTGTTCGGCCAGGTCTACCTGCGCGCCGAGTGAGGGGGCCTCACGCCTTCCAGATGCGGCTGCGCAGGTCCAGGCCGCGGATGACCTGGATGCGGTACGGCTCCAGCCGCAGCACGTGCAGCTTGGGGTCGGCCGGCGAGCGCCAGAACCTGCCCAGGTCGTAACCGGCGCCGGGCGGGCTGGTGCGCCGGTAGAGGTCCCACACGTGGCGCTTGACCTCCAGGTCGCCGACCCACTCGGCCGTCGCGTCGACGGCGGCCGAGTTGTTGCCGGGCTTCCAGTAGGAGAAGCTCGTGTGCGGGTTGGCGGCCAGGTGGGCGGCCTTGACCGGGGTCCGGTAGGTGGCCAGCCAGCCGAGCGGGCGGCCGTCCACCGTCTCCCAGACGGGAATGAGGATCCTGGTCCTGGGCCGTCCCTTGGCGTCGACGGTGACCATGGTGGCGTAGCCGATGGCGCCCACGTAGGCGTCGAACTCGGCCTTGATCTCGGCGAAGTCGGTCATCGCGTAACCCTCCTGGTGACGGAGACGAGCGCGGCCAGCAAAGCGGCGGCGAGCGGCACGGCGAGCGCGGTGCGGTAGGAGGCGAGCTGGTCGCCGGAGGCGGAGGCGGCCACCAGCACCGCGGTGGTCGCCGACAGCCCGAGCGCCGCGCCGAACTGGAACGAGGTGTACAGCAGGCCGCCGGCCAGGCCCTGCTCCTGCTCGGCGACGCCGTCGGTGCCCACGATCGTGAGCGGGCCGTACGCCAGGGCGAAGGCGAGGCCGAGGATGATCATCGTGGGGAACATGAGGGCGTACGGCCAGTCCGCCCCGATCGGGAGGAACAGTGCGTAGGACAGGACCGCCAGGAGCAGCCCGGCGAGGATCACGCGGGCGTTGCCGTACCGGTCGACCAGCCGGGGGGTCAGCGTCGGAGCCAGGACGGCGTCGGCGCCGATGGCGAGCATGGCCAGGCTCGTCTCCAGGCTCGACCAGCCGCGCAGCTCCTGAAGGTACAGCACGGCGACGAACTGGAAGCCGAAGAAGCTCCCCGCGAACAGCAGCCCGGCCAGGTTGGCGCGGACGAGCGGGGCGGAGCGGAGCAGGCCCAGCCGTACCAGGGGAGCGGGGGAGCGCCGCTCGATCGCGGCGAACAGCGCCAGGAGGGCCAGCCCGCCCCCGATGCTCAGCGCGGTCCAGCCCGCGCCGACGTGGGCGGCGCGTTCGACGCCGAAGACCAGCAGCATGATCGCCGCGGTGACGGTGACGGCTCCGGCGACGTCCATCGTGCCCCCGGTCACCTCGTCGCGCTTCGGGATGAGGGACACGGCCGGGACGAGGATCGCCAGGGACAGGGCGGCCGGGGCGAACAGCACCCAGCGCCAGTCGGCTATGGCGAGCAGGCCGCCCAGCACGAGGCCGAGGGAGAAGCCGCCGGCGGCCGTTCCCGAGTAGACGAGCAGCGCCTTGTTGCGGTCGGGGCCCTCCTCGAAGCTCGTGGTGATGATGGACAGGCCGGCGGGGGTCATGACCGCCGCCGCCACCCCGGCCGCGAACCTCGCCGCGATGAGGTGCCAGCCTTCGGTCGCCAGGCCGCCGAGGGCGGAGACGACCATGAAGACCGCCAGCCAGCCGAGGAACATCCTGCGCCGCCCGTACAGGTCGGCCGCCCGGCCGCCGAGCAGCATGAAGCCGCCGTAGCCCAGGACGTAGGCGCTCATCACCCACTGCAGCTCGCCCGTGGACAGGCCCAGGTCGGCGCGGATGGCGGGCAGCGCCACGTTGAGCATCGCGACGTTGATGCCTTCAAGGAAGATGGCCCCGCAGAGGACGAACAGCATGCTCCATTCGCGGGTCGTCATGCGGGTGCGGACAGCGGTCGTCGTCATATGGTTCCTAAAGATGCGTGGGTTCCTTCTTGTAACCACAGGCATCCTGGCCCAGTATCTTGTGCCATGGAAGACGGCACTTCGAAGGCACAGAGTTACTGCGAGGGAACCGGCGACTACGACGTCCGCCAGTGGGACCAGCGGGAGGACTGCGAGGTCCGCCAGATCCTCGACCGCGTCGCCGACAAGTGGTCGCTCCTCGTCATCGCCCTGCTGGACCGGCGGACGATGCGCTTCTCGGAGCTGCGCCGGGAGATCGACGGAGTCAGCCAGCGCATGCTCACCGTGACGCTGCGGCACCTGGAGCGCGACGGGCTGATCCGGCGGACCGTCTACCCGGTGGTGCCGCCCCGGGTGGAATACACCCTGACGCCGCTGGGGGAGACGCTGCACGAGGTCATCAAGTCGCTGGTGGACTGGACGGAGGCGCACCAGCAGGAGATCGCGCGGGCGCGGTCGGAGTACGACGCGCGGACGGAAGCCGAGCAGCGCATCGCGGTCGGCTCATGACCGGGGTCGGCGATCCCGCCGGCGACCGCGTGCCGTTCGATCTGGAGGCCTATGTCGAGCGCTCCAGGAACGGCCCCTGCTTCGTCTGCGCCGTCGTCGCCGGCGATCCGGCCCACGACCTGGAGGAGATCGTCTTCGACGACGGGGAGAACATCGCCTTCCTGGCGAGATATCCCACGTTGAAGGGATACGTCATCGTGGCTCCGAAGCGGCACGTCGAGCACGTCGTCCGCGACCTGGACGAGGCGTGCTTCCTGCGCCTGATGCGGGTGATCCGCAAGGTGGCGCTCGCGGTGGAGGCCGTGGTTCCCACCGAGCGGACCTATCTGCTCTCGCTCGGCAGCCGGCAGGGCAACGCGCACCTCCACTGGCACATCGCCCCGCTGCCGCCCGGCGTGCCGTACGAGCGTCAGCAGTACCACGCGCTCATGGCGGAGAACGGCGTCCTGCCGTGGGATCGCGGGCAGGCGGTCGAGCTGGCGGGGAGGATCAGGGACACGCTCGGCCGCCTGAGAGCGTCTTGAATCCGTCATCGTGGAGAAACCTGGTCAAAGGGGCTGAAATCCTGACCGACCTGTTGCCGGGAGTCTCGCTTGGCGTCACGCGGGACCGGGCATCGCCGCTGGGGATTCCAATCGCAGAGAAAGGGGGCCGGTCATGCTGGGCGATCTTCTGGAGCAGGAGCAGGGACAGGCCACCTCGACGCGGGTGCTGCCGTTCACCGAGGGACAGCCGCCCACGGTGGAGGTGTCGTTCGAGGCCAAGGGCAGGGTGCTCGACACCGACATCACCGACATGGGGACCTACACGTCCGTGCCGCGTCCCGACGGCACGCTGTTCGGCGAGGGCCAGGGCGTCATGATGAGCGCCGACGGCGACGTCGTCACCTGGCGGGGCCAGGGCATCGGCCGGATCACGGGCGCCGGGGGCGGCTCCTCCTGGCGGGGCGCGATCTACTACCGCAGCGAGTCGGAGCGGTTCGCGCGGATCAACGGATGCGTCGGCGTCTTCGAGTTCGAGGTGGACGACAGCGGGAAGACCAGCGCCCAGGTCTGGGAGTGGAAGTAGCGTTCATCCCGCGAGGCGCCAGTCGTCCTGCTCGTGCGTGACCTTGGCCGGGCCGCCGCCCGGCAGCCCCAGCGCCGCGAGGATCATCGGGAAGGAGTTCTGGAACTCCCGCCGCCAGTACGGCCAGGTGTGGGTGCCGTTGCCGTACAGGTTCAGCGTGTGCGCGATGCCGAGGCTCCGCAGCCGCCGGCTGAGGGCCTTGGCGGTGTAGGCCGAGACCGGCTCGCCCAGGTGGGCGGGGTGCCACGGCGAGCCGGGAGGGTCGAGCGGGCCGTGGAAGCTGGTGGTCCCGCTGGAGATGTAGATGCTCGTCCCGCGCAGCCCCGGGGCGAGCGCGAGCGGGTCGTTGGCGTTCCACACCTTCTTGTCGCGCCGGGGGTCGCCCCACAGCGCCAGCGGGTCCTGCTTCTCGCTGGCCTGCGCGTTCATGATGAGCTCGGGGATGCCCGGCAGCTGGGTGGCCATGATGCCGCTGTAGGCGCCGACGAAGCGGAACATCCCGGGATGGCGGGCGGCGTACTTCATCGCCCCGTACGCGCCCATGGACAGCCCCGCGACGGCGCGCCGGGCGCCCGCGCGGTAGCCGATCTCCAGCAGGCGCCGCACCTCGTAGGTGTGGAACGTCTCCCACCTGGGCGGGCCGCCCCGGCCACGGTTGTGCCAGTCGGAGTAGTTCCCGGCCCGTCCCGCCTCCGGCATGACGACGATCGCGCCGACGTTCTCGGTCATGGCCTCGACGTCGGTCATGCGCGTCCAGGAGGTGTAGTCGTCGGCGCCGCCGTGCAGCAGGTACAGCACGGGCCAGGTGCGCTTGGCGCTCTTGGACCAGCCCCGGGGCAGCAGCAGCCGGACGGGCAGCATCCGCCCGATCGACGGCGAGGAGACGAGGACGTCCAGCACGCGGGCGCTGAGCCGGCGCTCGCTCACGACCCTGGCCGGCCCCGGCAGGGCGGGCCGCCAGGGCGCGTACCGCCCGCTCGCGGGGCTCCCCTTCGCGGGCCGCCCGCTTTGGCCCTGCTGCCCGTCCGCCGCCGGAGCGTCGTCGGGCACCAGCGCCCAGTCCGGATCGGCGAGCGCGGGAGCGGGAGCGAGCCCCATGGCCACCGCGGTCACCACGGCCAGCAAGGCGCGACGCATGATCCATCCCTTCGCACGACGCGGGGTGTGGGGAGGCTAGGCCGTACGGCGAAGCCACGGCTATGAGCTGAGGCAACGAAATTCCGATGGCGGATGCGCTTTGCCGGACAAAAGCGATGTGCCGCCCCGCGCATATCGCCGTGCTTGTCACAGCGGTGACAAATCGGCGCCACGGAATGTGCTCCGGCGGATCTGCCCCTGACCGGGGTGAATGGGTAGGTTGGCCGATCACCCCGGCAGCATGGGAGCACTCGTGGGTGTTCTGAGCGAAACCGAGATCCGCACCTTCCTCATGGGAAGAATTGGGAGAATCGCCGCGCGCTCCGCTTCACCGGATATTTCCCCCGATGAAGGTGAATCCGGAGTCGATCCCGACCGTCCCCTGGAGGAGTACGGCCTGTCCTCGCGCGACGCCGTGTCCCTCGCCGGGGAACTGGCCGACCTGCTCGGCAGGCAGTTGAGCCCGACCCTGGTGTGGGAGCATCCCACGATCAACCGGCTGGCCCACGCGCTGTCCCGGATCGAGGAGCGCTCCGCGCCCGGGAGGCGGGCCGCCGCGGAGGAGCCGGTCGCCGTGGTCGGCGTCGGCTGCCGCGTGCCGGGCGCGCACGGCCCGGCCGAGCTGTGGGACCTGCTGCTGTCCGGCCGCGACGCGGTCGGGCGGGTGCCGGAGGGCCGGTGGGAGGCGTTCGGCGAGGGGCTGGAGGCCACGCCGCACGGCGGCTTCCTGGAGGGGATCGACGGCTTCGACGCCGAGTTCTTCGGCATCGCGCCGGGCGAGGCGCGGGCGATGGACCCCCAGCAGCGGATCCTGCTGGAGACCGCCTGGGAGGCGCTGGAGCACGGCGGCATCGCCCCACGGTCGCTGCGCGGCAGCCGTACCGGGGTCTTCGTCGGCATCTCCGCCAACGAGTACGCCTACCTGACCACGGCCGACCCGCGCCGGATCGACGCCTGGACCGCGACCGGGGCGGCGTTCAGCATCGCGGCCAACCGCCTGTCCTACCTGCTCGACCTGCGCGGCCCCTCGCTGGCCGTGGACACCGCCTGCTCCTCCTCGCTGGTGGCCACCCACCTGGCGGTGGCGAGCCTGCGCTCGGGCGACAGCGACCTGGCCCTGGCGGCGGGCGTCAACCTGCTGCTGTCGCCGGTCGTCACCCTGGCCTTCGACCGGGGCGGCGGCACCTCGCCGGACGGGCGGTGCAAGGCGTTCGACGCCTCGGCGGACGGGATGGTCCGCGCCGAGGGGTGCGGGGTCGTCGTCCTCAAGCGGCTGTCGGACGCGCTGCGGCAAGGCGACCGGGTGCTCGCGGTGATCAGGGCCACGGCGGTCAACCAGGACGGCCGGTCCAACGGCCTCGTCGCGCCCAACCCGGAGGCGCAGGAGGCGTTGCTGCGCGAGGTGTACGGCGGGCTGGAGCGCGGGCCCGACTACATCGAGGCGCACGGCACCGGCACCTTCCTGGGCGACCCCATCGAGGGCCGGGCCATCGCCGGGGCGCTCGACGAGCCGGTGCTCATCGGGTCGGTCAAGTCCAACCTGGGGCACCTGGAGGCGGCGGCGGGCGTCACGGGCCTCATCAAGACCGTGCTCGCCCTGCACCACGGCGTCATCCCGCCGAGCATCCACTTCCGCACGCCCAACCCGCACCTGCCCTGGGACCGCCTCCGGGTCGTCACCGAGCCCACGCCCTGGCCGCGCCGCGACGCCCGCGCGGGCGTGTCGTCCTTCGGCTTCGGCGGCACCAACGCGCACGTGGTCTTGGACGCCGCGCCTCCCCAGGCCCCGGAGCCGCCGCCGAGGACCGCCAAGCACGTCTTCGTCCTGTCCGACGTCTCGGCCGACCGGGTGCGGGACCACGCGGAGGTCCTGGCCGGGTGGGTGGACGGCGGCACGCCGATGGCCGACCTGGCGCACACCCTGGCCCGGCGGGCCGGACGGGGCAAGGTCGCCGCCGCGGTGGTCGCCGCCACCCCCGGCGAGCTCGCGGCCAAGCTGCGCGCCGTACGGCCCGGCCCCTCCGGCGGCGCCGGTCCCGTGTGGGTCTTCAGCGGGTACGGCTCGCAGTGGAACGGCATGGGGCGCCGCCTCTACCACCGCGAACCCGCCTTCCGCGAGGCCATGGACGAGCTCGCCCCGCTGCTGAAGGCCGAGGCCGGCATCGACCCGTGGTCGCCCGCCAAGGGAGTGGCCCAGGCCCAGCCCGCCATCTTCGCCGTCCAGGTGGCGCTCGCCCGCCTGTGGCGCGCCTACGGCATCGAGCCCGCCGCGGTGATCGGCCACTCGATGGGCGAGGTGGCCGCCGCGGTGACGGCGGGCGGGCTGAGCCTGGCCGACGGCGTGCGGGTGGTGTGCCGCCGGGCCCGGCTGCTGGGCACCCTGGGCGGCGGAGGGGCCATGGCGGTCGTCGAGGTCCCGGCCGCAGAGGTGCCCTCCGACCTCCACGTCGCCGTCTACTCGGCCCCCGGCCGCACGGTCGTCACCGGCGACCCGCACCGGGTGGCGGGCTTCGCCGCCCGGGTCGAGGCGCGCGGCCTGTTCGCCAGGACCCTCACCGCCGAGGGCGCCGGGCACTCGCCCCAGGTCAAGCCGCTGCTTCCGCGGATCAGGGAGGAGCTGGCCGCCATCGTCCCCGGCAAGCCGGAGATCCCCTACTACTCCACGGTCTTCGAGGACCCCAGGGAGACGCCCGTCTTCGAGGCGGCCTACTGGGCGGCCGGGGTACGGCGGCCGGTCCGGCTCATGCAGGCCCTCCAGGCCGCCGCCGAGGACGGCTTCACCCTCCGCACCGAGATCAGCCCCCATCCGCTGCTCGGCCTGGAGACCCACTCCATGCGGCGCGAGGACGAGGACGCCTTCCACGCCCAGCTCGAGGCCGTCGCGGCGCAGGTCACGCCCAGGACCCGGGGCAGGGTCGCCGACATGCCGGGCTCACCGTGGCGGCATACACGCCACTGGGCCGCCCCGCACCGCCGTACCCCCGGGCACCCGATCCTCGGCGTCCACGTGGAGACCCCGGCGGGTCACTCGTGGACGACCACGCTGGACGACCTGGCCGACCTCCCGTGGCGGCTGGATCCGGCGGGCTGGCACCGCGACGGGCATCCCGTGCTGCCGGCCGCCGCCGTCGAGACGCTGGCCGGGGCCGCCGCGCGGGAGGTGTACGGCGACGCCGCCCCCTGCCGCGTCCGCCTGCACGCCCTCCTCCCGCTGCCCGCGCGGGTGAGCGTGACGCTCGCGGGCGACCGCGTCGAGGTGAGCGCCAAGGACGCCGCCGGGGTGTGGCGGGTGTACGGCTCGGCGGACCTCGCCCGCGGGCTCGCCCCCGAGGCGGTCGTCGTGGACGAGACGGCGCACGCGCCCGTGCCGGTCCGCCTGGAGGACAAGCTCGTCGAGCGCGTCTGGGTCCCGTCCCCGCCGCGCGGCGACGACGGCCCGGGCCCCATGATGGTCGTCCCCCGCGACCTCGACGTGCCCGGCGTGGAACGGGTCGTCCTCGACGTCGCCTGCCGGGCCGCCCGCGGCGAGCGGGTCACGGTCGTGACCCAGAACGCCCAGGCGGTGCTCGACGGGGAGCCCGCGCGGCCCGCCGCCGCGCTGCGCGGGCTGGTGCGCGTGCTCGCCTTCGAGCACCCCGAGCTGCGGATCCGCCTGGTCGACGTCGATGACCTCGGTGTGCTGGACCGGGAGCGCGACACGGGCGACGACGAGGTGGCCTGGCGCGACGGCGTCCGCTACGCCGCCCGCCTCCGCCGCGCGGACCTGCCGCCTCCCGCCAACCTGCGTCGCTTGGACCTGCCACCCTCCGCTCGCCTCGGCCGCGCGGACCTGCCGCCGTCCGCCGTCCGCCTGCCCGGGCCGGTGGCCGGGCCCGGCGCCTACCTGATCACCGGCGGGTACGGCTCGCTGGGCCTGCTGGTCGCCCGCTGGCTGGCCGAGCGCGGCGCCACGAGGATCGTGCTCAACGGCCGCTCCGGTCCCGCCGACCCCGGAGCCCTCGCGGGCCTGCCCGTCGAGGTGGTCGCCGGTGACCTGGCCCGTCCCGGTACGGCGGAGCGCCTGGTCGAGGCGGCCACCGCCGGCGGGCTGCGCCTGCGGGGCGTGGTCCACGCGGCGGGCGTGCTCGACGACAGGCTGGTCGCCGACCTCGATCCCGAGAGCCTGCGCCGCGTGTGGGCTCCCAAGGTGGACGGCGGCCTGCGCCTGCACGAGGCGACCAGGCACCTCGACCTGGACTGGTGGGTCGCCTTCTCCTCGGCCGCCGGGCTGCTGGGCTCGCCCGGCCAGGCCGCCTACGCCGCCGCCAACGCCTTCCTCGACGCGCTGTGCGAGCGCCGCCGGGCGGAGGGCCTGCCCGCGATCTCCATCGGCTGGGGGACGTGGCTGGGCGCCGCCCCGCTCCCGGCGGTGGAGCCGCTCACGCCCGAGGAGGGCATCGAGGCGCTGGAGGCCCTGATCCAGCGCGGCATGTCGGCCGGAGTGGTCCGGCTGGACCCGGCCCGGGCCGTGGCCGCCTTCCCTGGCATCGCGCGCATGCCGTACTTCTCCCTGGTCGCCGAGGCCGCGCCGGAGGCCGGGCAGGACCTGTCGGAGCTGCGCCCGGACGAGGCGCTGGCCGTCGTCGCCGCGAAGCTGACCGAGCGCGCCGCGGCCCTGCTCGGGTTCGACGCGGTGTGGCTCGGCCAGGACAGCGTGCTGACCGAGCTGGGGCTGGACTCGCTGGCGGCGACCCGGCTCCGCGGCACGATCGAGCACGACTTCGGCGTGACGGTCGCCACGGCGCCGCTGCTCAGGGGCGGCACGCTGGGTGAGCTGGCGCGGGCGGTCGCCGCCAAGCTGGGCATCGCGGCCGACCCTGCGGACGGCACCGTGGACGGCCCTGCGGCTGGCCCGGTGGGCGGCTCTGTGGGCGGCCCTGGGGACGGCGCCGTTTCCGGGCGGCCGGTCGGGCCGCGCGACGCGGCGGAACGGCAGGTGGTGCGGGTGCTGGGGCGGCTGCTCGGCCGCGAGCCCGGCGTCACCGAGGCCGTCCCGCCCGAGCTGCTGGAGCCCGTCCTCGACGCGCTGGGCCGCGAGCTGGGCCGTCCCGTCCGGGCGTCGGGCACGGTCGCCGACCTGGCCGACGCGGTGCGCGCCGCCGACGAGGACGAGGCCGAGCGGGGCGTGGTGAGGCCACTCAACGCCGCCGCCCGGGACTGGAACGGCCGGGACAGGCCGCTCTTCCTCGCCCATCCCGCGGGCGGGACGACCGGCGTCTACGGCCTCCTGGCCGCCCGGCTCGACGTCCCGGTGTTCGGCCTGGAGCGGCTGGAGGAGGTCGGTGTGCTCGGCGCCGAGCTGGGCATCCCCGAGCGCGCCGCCCGGTACGCCGAGGCGGTCCGCGAGCTGTGCCCGGGCCCGTACCGGCTGGGCGGCTGGTCCTTCGGCGGGGTCCTCGCCTTCGAGCTCGCCAGGCAGCTGGGCGGCGCGGAGCTGGTCGCCATGATCGACTCGGGTCTCCCCGAGCCTGCCGCCCCGGGCGAGCGCCGCCTGCTCCACGCCCGCCGCTACGCCGCCTTCGCCGCCTACCTGAGCGAGACCTACGACGTGACCGTCGAGCTCGCCTACGAGGAGCTGGCCACCCTGGACGAGGCCGCCCAGCTCGCGCTGACGGAGGCGCGCGTCGCCGAGTCGGGCGTGCTGGGCGCGATCAGCCCGGCGATCCTGCGCCACCAGATCACCTCGCACGAGGACACCCGCGCGCTGGAGAGCTACGCGGCCGGGCCGTACCAGGGGAGGGTCGTCCTGTTCCGCTCCACCGAGCCCACGCCGTGGGCCGTGGAGGACGCCCGCTACCGGCACCGCGACGATCCGGCCCGGGGGTTCGGGCCGTTCGCGCCCCGGCTGGAGGTCGTGGAGATCACCGGCTCGCACCATCTCAACCTGCTCGACCCGCCGCACGTGGAGCGGCTGGCACGCCGTTTGAGGGAGGTCCTATGACGCTGGCACAGGCCGTGATCGAGGGAGCCGAGCCCGGGGAGCTGGCCGCGCTCCCGGTGCCGTCGGCCTACCGGGCCGCCTACCTCCGCAAGGACGAGGTCGGCATGTTCGGCCCGGTCCCGCACGGCACCGGCGGCGTGGACAAGGACGTGCGCCGGTCCATCCACGTCGGCGAGGTGCCCATGCCGGAGCTCGCCCCCGACGAGGTGCTCATCGCCGTCATGGCCAGCGCGATCAACTTCAACACCGTCTGGTCGGCGATGTTCGAGCCGATCCCCGGCTTCGCCTTCCTGGAACGGCTGGGCCGCACCGACCCCCGCCACGACCTGCCCACCCACGTGCTCGGCTCGGACGCCTCCGGCGTGATCGTCAGGACCGGCGCCGCCGTACGGCACTGGCGGATCGGCGACAGGGTGGTGACCAGCCCCGCCCACCTGGACTCCCAGGACCCGATCGTCCAGCACGACGGCATGCTCGCCGCCGATCTGCGGGCGTGGGGCTTCGAGACCAACTTCGGCGGCCTGGCCGAGTTCGCCGTGGTCAAGGCCACCCAGCTGCTGCCCAAGCCCAAGCACCTGAGCTGGGAGGAGGCGGCGTGCAACATGCTGTGCGCGTCCACCGCCTACCGCATGCTGGTCTCCGAGCGGGGCGCCCGGCTCAAGCAGGGCGACGTGGTGCTGCTGTGGGGCGCGACCGGCGGGCTCGGCGCGTACGGCGTGCAGCTGGTCAGGAACGGCGGCGGCATCCCGGTCGGGGTGGTCGGCACGCCGGAGAAGGCCGAGCTGCTGCGCCGCCTGGGATGCGAGCACGCCGTCGACCGCTCGCAGTTCGAGCACCTCGGCGACGAGAAGGCCTGGCGGCGGCTGGGCGCGGAGATCCGGCGGCTGGTGGGGGAGGACCCGGCGATCGTCTTCGAGCACACCGGCAGGGACACCTTCGGCGCGTCCGTCTACGTCGCCCGGCGCGGCGGCGCGGTGGTCACGTGCGGCTCGTCCAGCGGCTACGCCCACGAGTACGACAACCGCCACCTGTGGATGCGGCTCAAGCGCATCATCGGCTCGCACGGCGCGAACTACCAGGAATGCCACGAGGTCAACCGGCTGATCTCGCTCGGGATGATCCACCCGGCCCTGTCCAGGGTGTACCCGCTCGATCGGACCGGCGAGGCGGCGCGGGCCGTCCAGACCAACCGGCACGTCGGCAAGGTCGGCGTGCTGTGCCTCGCGCCCCGGGAGGACCTGGGCGTCGAGGACCACGCGCTGCGCGAGCGCATCGGGGAGGAGCGGCTCAGGCTTTTCCGCTAGCCTGCCGGTGACGCAGGACGATCTCCAGCTCGAAGCGGATGTCGGGGTCGTGGAGCTGCTCGCCGTACAACTCCTCCAGCTGCCGCAGCCGGTAGCGCACGGTCTGCGGGTGGACGTGGAGCCGCGCGGCCACCTCGCCCGCGCCCCTGCCGTGCCGCAGCCAGGCCAGCAGCGTCTCGGCGAGCCGGTCCTGCTGGCTGGGCCGCAGGTGGGCCAGCGGCGCGAGCCGTACGGCGGCCAGCGCGTTGACCAGCTCCTCGTCCTTGAACACGATCAGCGTGGCGATGTGCTCCGAGCAGCGCAGCAGGCCGGGCCCGGCCTCGATGACGCCCCGCCGGGCCAGCGCCAGCGCCTCCGACGCCCAGCGCAGCGACGAGGCGGCGTCGGCGAGCGGTACGGCGGGGCCCACGGCGGCCCGCCGGCCGCGCAGCGCGTGGTCGAGCAGCTGCGCCTGGCCGGGGCCGGCCGGGTCGGGCACCAGCAGGCAGGGCGTGGTGCGGTCCAGACCCACCAGCACGTCGTTGTGCAGCACGGGCGGGCGGTAGCCGCCGGGGTCGTCCAGCGCCACGCAGGCCACGGTCCTGGGCAGCCGCCAGCCCGCCGCCTTGGCCGCGTCGGCGACGGCCTCCGGCGACGCGGGCGGCTGGCTGAGCAGCAGGTCGAGCAGGCGACGCCGGCGCCTTTCCATCTCTCCGGCGGTGTGCGCCCTGGCCTCCTGGTAGCCCTCGGCCGCCGCGTCGGCGAGCTCGTCGAGGTAGACGAAGATGGCCTCGCCGAGGTCGTACAGCGACCGGGGCGACAGCCCGAGCGGCTCGGCCAGCTCCGTCAGCCGCCGCCAGCCGACCCGGGCGCCCAGGCGCATCGCGGTCTGCAGGGGTTCCAGGTTGCGGCCCTCGACGGCCTCGCCCTTGCCGATCATGCGGAACGGCTCGGGGTCCCAGGCGGCGTCCGGGTTCTCGATCCTGTCGAGGAAGCCGTCGATGGCCTGCTCCACCGCCGTCCTGATGACCTTGATGTAGGTCTCGTCCGAGGGCCTGGCGTACTCGGGGATCCGGCTCTGGATCTCCTCGAGCACCTCGCAGGAGACCCGGTCGATGTCCTGGCGGAGCGTCCTGACGACGGCGGACGGCACGCAGGCCCGCAGCCGGGTGTCGCTGGCATCACTCTTGATGGTCATCGTCCCTCCTGTCGCTAGTGACTAAAACCGACAGAAGTTCCGGTTGCAAGGGGTTCAGCGTGACGCGGCTTCGATCCCGTCCAGGAGTACGGCCAGGCCAACGGTGAAAACGTCTTCGATCGCGGCCGGATGGCCGATGCCGGACGTCTCCCGGGACAGGCGCGCGGAGCGCGGGAACCGCTCGGCGAAGTCGGGCGCCAGCTTGGCGAGCCGGGACGCGCGGTCGATCCACCATTGCTGGTCGGGCACGCCGGTGGCGGAGGCGGCCTGGCGGGCCTCGGCGGCGGTCTGGGCGTTGCCGCGCACGTAGTGGAAGAGCGTGCTGACCACGCCGCGCAGCGTCCTGGCGGGCAGTCCCGCGCCCTCCAGGATCTCCAGGAGCCGTTCGAGGACGGCCTGCTCGTTCGGGCCGAGGACGGGACGGGCGTAGGAGACCTGGACCACCCAGGGGTGGCGGAGGTAGAAGGCGCGCAGGTCGTGGGCCCAGGCGGTGACGGCCTCGCGCCAGGTTCCCGACTCGCGGGCCTCGCCGAGCAGCTCGGCGTGGGCGCGGTCGTACATCAGGTCCAGCAGTTCGGCCTTGCCGGGCACGTACGTGTACAGCGCCATCGACGAGCAGCCCAGCCGTTCGGCCACGGTGCGCATCGACAGCCCGGCGAGGGAACCGGCGTCGGCCACCTCGATCGCGGCGGCCACGATCGCGTCGAGCGTCAGCGTGGGCCGTGGGCCGGGAGCCCTGCGCGGCTCGGGCGGCGGACCCCACAGCAGGGCCATCGACCGGCTGGCGTCTCCCTGCCCGGCGAAGACGTGCACGATAACTCCTTATGGCGTAAGGTATTCGTTGTGACAAACAATCTACAGCTTACGGAATTGCACGACGGCAGCTCCATCGAGGTGGAGGTGTGGGGCGACGGTCCCGCCCTCCTGCTCCCGGTCGACCCCAGGCCCGCCGAGGGCGCGGAGGCGGAGGAGAAGCGCAAGTGGGGCATGGACCCGGCGCTGGGCCGCTCGCTGATCGACGGCCTGTCCGACGCCTTCCGGGTCATCGCGTTCGACTACGAGGGCCACGTCATGGCCAAGCCCAAGCCGGACACGCTGACGCCGGACTCCATCGCCGCCGACTTCCTGGCCGTGGCCGACGCCGCCGGGGCGGACCGGTTCGCCTACTACGGCTACTCGTGGCTGGCGCTGAGCGGGCTCCAGCTGGCCATGCGCACCGACCGGCTCACGGCGCTCGTCATGGGCGGCTTCCCGCCGCTGGGCGGGCCGTACCAGGAGATGCTGAAGGTCACCATGGCCACCCACGAGCTGGCGGGCGCGGCGCCCACGGGGAGCACGGCCGAGCCGGGCGACTGGGACTCGGCGGAGGTGACGCTGTCCAAGGAGCAGACCCGGCAGTTCGTCACGCTCTACGAGGCGCTGCGCGGCTTCGACGACCGCGACGCGCAGCGGCTGGTCCGCTGTCCCCGGCTGTGCTTCGCGGGGACGGCCGACGTGATCGAGTACGGCGAGCGCTGGGGCGGCGTGCGCGTCGACATCGCCGGCCCGGTGCGCGAGCGGCGGGCCGAGCTGGAGGCGCTCGGCTGGCAGGTGCGGGAGCTGGAGGGCCTGAACCACATCCAGGCCATGCAGCCCGCCAACGTGCTGCCGGTGCTGCGCCCCTGGCTGCTCGCCACGCTGGGCGGCGGTCAGCTCAGGTAGGCGCCCAGCTCCTCGGCGTTGATCAGCCCGTCGCCGTCCTGGTCGAGCTGGGCGATGGCGGCCTGGGCGCGCTCGACGGTGATCGGCTGGCCGAGCACCTCCATCAGGCGGACCAGCTCCTCGGCGGAGATGAGCCCGTCGTTGTCGGCGTCGATCAGCTTGAAGGTGGCCTGGTAGTCGTTCATGCCCCGAGACCTTAGTGGGACCGCGACAGCGCGTCGAGGAAGACTCGGACGTGGGGACGGCGGTCGCCCGCCCGCCACGCGACCGCCAGCCGGGCGGGCGCCAGCCCGGCCACCGGCCGGTAGACCACGCCCGGCCGCTTGTAGAGCGCGGCGTTGCCCTCGGCGATGAGGGCCACGCCGAGCCCGCTCGTGATCCCCTCGAACGCCTCGTCGGCCGTGCCCGCCGTGAGGGCGACCACGGGCTCGTCGCTCCTGGCGTCCATGCCCAGCCAGAAGTCCCGCAGCGGCCCGGCGCTCGCGGGGAGCGCGATGAACGGCTGGTCCAGCAGCTCCTCCAGCGCGATCTCCGATCGCCCGGCCAGCGGATGGGACTCGGCCATGGCCAGGAACCGGCGCTCGGTCGCCAGCACCCGCGTCTGGACGCCCGGCGCGGCGGGCAGCCAGACGAAGGCCACGTCCGAGCTGCCGTCGGCGAGCCCGGCGCTGGGGTCCTCCCAGCTCACCAGCCGCAGCGACACCTCCCAGCCGGGCATCGCCTCGCGGAAGCGCCGCAGCGTGTCGTGCTGGATGCCGCGCCCCACGGCGGTCTGCATGCCGACCACCAGCGTCCCGGCAGGCGCCGCGGCCCGCGCCGCCTCGACGCCCGTGCCCCAGCGCTCCAGCAGCTCGCGGGCGTACGGCAGCAGCGCCCTGCCGGGCTCGGTGAGCGCCACCCCGCCGCGCACGCGCTCGAACAGCGTGAGGCCCAGCTGCCGTTCCAGCGCCCTGAGCTGCTTGGACAGGGCGGGCTGGGAGACGAACAGCCGCTCGGCCGCCCGGGTGACGTTGAGCTCCTCGGCCACGGCGACGAAGTAGCGCAGGTCCCGCAGGTGGACGTCCATAGCCAATGGTTATCGCAACAGGTCTTGGACGGCAAAGCCGCCCGGACCACAGGATCGGGGCATGAAGACACGCGAACTTGGAAACCTGCGGGTCCCGGCGATCGGCTTCGGGGCCATGGTGCTCTCGCCGGGCATCTACGGCGACATCGACGACGCCCGCGGCGAGCGGGCCGTCCGGGCGGCCCTGGACGCGGGCGCCGTCCACGTGGACACCAGCGACGCCTACGGCCCCGGCGGGCACAACGAGAAGCTGGTGGGGCGGGCCGTGAAGGGGCGGCGGGAGGAGGTGGTCCTCGCCACCAAGTTCGGCCTGGCCGTCCCCGAGGGAGAGGAGAGCAGGCCCTTCCCGGTGGGCTACGCCTTCGGCGAGCTGCGCGTGAACGCCGAGCCGCGGCTGGTGCGCCGCTACGCCGAGCGGAGCCTGGCCAACCTGGGGACCGACGTGATCGACCTGTACTACCTGCACTATCCCGACCCCGGAGTGCCCATCGAGGAGACCGTCGGGGCGATGGCGGAGCTGGTCCGGGCCGGGCTCGTCCGGCACCTGGGGCTGTCGAACGTGACCGGCGAGCAGCTGCGGCGGGCGCATGCGGTGCACCCGATCGCGGCCGTGCAGAACGAGTGGTCGATGTGGCGGCCCATCGACTCAGGCCTGCTGGCTGCGGCCAGGGAGCTGGGAGCCGGCGTGGTGGCCTGGAGCCCGCTGGGCAGCGGGTTCCTGGCCGGGAGCGTGAGCGAGGTGGGCGAGGGCGACTTCCGGCGGCACGCGCCGCGCTTCTCGGCGGAGAACCTGGCGGCCAACAACGACCGGTACGCCCCGGTGCGCGACCTGGCCGTGGACCTGGGGATCACCCCCGCGCAGCTGGCCCTGGCGTGGCTGCTGCACCAGGACGACCACGTCGTGGCCATCCCGGGCAGCCGGACCCCCGGCCACATCGCGGAGAACGCGGCGGCGGCCGACATCACGCTGCACCCGGACACGCTGGAGCGCATCGGCAAGGCGCTGGCCAGGTTCGAGGTCAGCGGAGGGACCCTGCTGTGAGGGCGCTGACGGCCACGCTGCTCGCCGCCGTGCCGGCCGCCGTGCTGGCCGCTTGCGGCTCCACCGAACCGGCCGCGGCCCCGGCCGGGAGGTGATCGGCGGCACGCTGCGCGTCCTGCGGATCGTCCAGGCCCGGCCCGACGGGCAGCGGCTCCTGGTCCACTGGGCGCCCGCAGGGTCGGACGGCTGGCGGGCCCACTACGACTTCACCGTGGCCGGCGGGCGGATCGTCCCGGGCCGGCCTGCAGTACGCCGGCTGACCTGGCGGCTGACCTGCCGATCGGCGGGAGCCGTACGGCAAAGCGTTCACCAAGCGCCCGCCGGGGTAGCGGGAGGTCCGTGAGACTGACCTTTACCAGCGACCTGTGGTGGAAGAACGCCGTCATCTACTGCCTGGACGTGGAGACGTTCAAGGACGGCAACGGCGACGGGGTCGGCGACTTCCGCGGGCTCACGCAGCAGATCGACTACCTGGCCGGGCTCGGTGTCACGTGCCTGTGGCTCATGCCGTTCTTCCCGACCCCGAACCGGGACGACGGCTACGACGTCGTCGACTTCTACAGCATCGACCCCCGTCTGGGCACGCTGGGCGACTTCGTCGAGTTCATGCGCACCGCCAAGGACCGGGGCCTGCGGGTGATCGCCGACCTGGTCGTCAACCACACCTCCGACCGGCACCCGTGGTTCCAGCAGGCCCGCTCCAGCCGCGACAACCCCTATCGCGACTGGTACGTCTGGTCCGACACCCCCGAGCCCGACGACCCCTCCCAGGTCGTCTTCCCCGACAAGGAGAACTCCTTCTGGGAGTTCGACGAGCGCACGGGCCAGTACTACCTGCACAGCTTCTACAAGCACCAGCCCGACCTGAACGTCGGCAACCCCGAGGTCCGCGACGAGATCGCCCGCATCCTCGGCTTCTGGATGGAGCTCGGCCTGTCCGGCTTCCGGGTGGACGCGGTGCCGTACCTCATCCAGAACGTCAACCCCAAGCTCCCCGACCCCCACGAGTTCCTGCGGGACCTGCGGGCCTTCATGTGCCGGCGCGAGGGCAGCTCGATCCTGCTGGGCGAGGTCAACCTGCCCTACGACGAGCTGCTGGCCTACTTCGGCGACGGCAACGGCGACGAGCTGACGATGTGCTTCGACTTCGTCACCATGCAGCGCGCGTGGCTGGCGCTGGCCAGGGGCGAGGCCGCGCCGCTCGCCGCGGCGCTGCGCGAGCGGCCCAGGCCGCCCAAGGACTCCCAGTGGGCGGTGTTCCTGCGCAACCACGACGAGCTCACGCTGGACAAGCTCACCGAGGAGGAGCGCCGGGAGGTCTTCGAGGCGTTCGGCCCCGACAAGGACATGCAGATCTACGGCCGGGGGCTGCGGCGCCGCCTGCCGACCATGCTCGGCGGCGACCTGCGGCGCGTCAAGATGGCCTACAGCCTGCTGTTCTCCCTGCCCGGCACGCCGGTGCTGTTCTACGGCGAGGAGATCGGACTGGGAGAGAACCTGCGGGCCGAGGGCCGCATGGCGGTCCGCGTGCCGATGCAGTGGGCGCCGGAGGGCGGCTTCAGCCTCGTCGAGCCTGAGCGCGACATGCCCGAGGGGGCCTACTCGCCCGAGCGCGTCAACGTCGCCGACCAGAAGCGGGACCCCGGCTCGCTGCTGCGCTGGATCCAGCTGCTGATCGAGCGCTACCGCGAGTGCCCCGAGCTGGCCTGGGGCGAGACCACCGTGCTGGACTGCGACCATCCGGCCGTGCTGGCCTACCGGTGTGACGCCGAGGAGGCCACGGTCGTGGTGGCGCACAACCTGAGCGACAAGGCCGTGGACGCGGAGCTGACGCTGAAGGGGCTGCGTTCGTGCGTGCTCACGGACCTGCTGACCGACGACACCTTCCGCATCGGCGACCGGGACGCGGTGGAGCTGCCGCTCGACCCGCACGGCTCGCGGTGGCTGCGCGCCACGACGCCCGAGGTGCCGCCCGAGGACGCCTCGGTCAAGGCGCGGGCGACGGCCTCTCCGTCGTGAGGAGCTCTCCGGATCCGCTTCACGGGTGATTCTTTACGGGCGTCAGTCAACTAGCCTCACCGCATGACATCCGCGAGCACCGCGTGCTGAGGCAGCGTCTGGCCTTCCCGGCGGCCGACTGGGCGAGCGC
Organism: Thermoactinospora rubra; assembly: GCF_002093975.1. GTDB lineage: Bacteria > Actinomycetota > Actinomycetes > Streptosporangiales > Streptosporangiaceae > Nonomuraea > Nonomuraea rubra_A. The sequence continues at coordinate 17,341 of NZ_MSZZ01000051.1, read as the reverse complement.
CGCCCTCGTGCTGGGGAACGCACGCGGATCGTCCGCGAGCTGCACGGCATCGTGGCGCACAGCGTCAGCATGATGACCATGCAGGTCGGCGCGGTTCGGCATGCGGGAGCGGGTGGCGATGTTCAACGGCCGTCTCACCGCGGGCCCCGCCGCCACCGGCGGCTACAGCGTCCACGCGGTGCTGCCGCTGTGAGCCCCGGCCCGGTACGGCGGCGCGCCTGGTCAGCGCGCTCGCGGCCACACCCGCATGGCCAGCTCGGCGATCCGCGCCAGATCCTCGCGTGAGGCGCCGTCGCGTGCCTGGGTGGACATGCCCTGGATGACCGAGGCGTAGAACGCGGCCAGCCCCGCGCTGTCGGTGCCGGCGGGCAGCAGCCCGGCCGCCACGTCAGCCTCGATCTTGGCACGGAGCGCCGCCTTGGCCGCGTCCCTGAAGCCGCGCAGCCACTCCTGCACCTGCGCGGACTCCGGCCCGCAGTTCACCGCCCCGGAGATGATCAGACAGCCCGGCGGATGCGCAGGGTCGGTGTACTCGACGGCCAGCTCCCTGAGCATGCGCCCGATCGCGGCGTGCGCGGTCGGCTCCTCACGCAGCGCCCTGGTGGTGAAGGCGCCGTGGGTCTCCTGGTAGCGCCGCACGACCTCCTCGAACAGCCTCCGCTTGTCGCCGAAGGCCGCATACAGGCTGGGCGGCCGGATGCCCATCGCCTCGGTGAGCGCCGCGACGGAGGTCGCCTCGTACCCGTGCCGCCAGAACGTGAGCAGGGCGCTCTCGAGCGCCGCGTCCCGGTCGAAGGCTCGCTGTCTGGCCATGGCCAAATTCTATAGCGATCGCTATGTTATGGTTTATGTATCGATCGCTACAGAAATGTGGGGGTGCGTGTCATGAAGACCGCGCTGGTCACGGGTGCGAGCAGGGGCATCGGCAGGGCCGTCGCGCTGCGGCTGGCCGCCGACGGATTCCGCGTCGTGGTGAACTACGCCCGCGACGAGGTGGCGGCCAAGGAGGTGGTGGCCGCGGCCGGGGGCGGCGCCTTCGCGGTCCGCGCCGAGCTGGGCACCCCGGGCGCCGTCGAAGCGCTCGCCGACGGGCTGGACCGGGTGGACGTGCTGGTCAACAACGTCGCGCCGGGAATCGTGGACACCGACATCAACGCCGGCTGGCTGCGCGGCAACCCCGAGGCGATGGCGTACGCGGTGTCGCGGCACGCCCTGGGACGGCTGGCCACGCCCGAGGAGATCGCCGACGTGGTCGCCTTCCTGGCCTCCGAGCGGTCCGCCGTCGTCACCGGCACCACCGTGGACGCCACCGCGGGAGGGGAGCTCTGATGCCGGAGGTCAACGGGGTCCACTACGCGGTCGCGGGCAGCGGTCCCGGGCTGGTCATGGTCCACGGCACCGGCGGCGACTCGGTCACGAACTTCGCCCACCTCGTCGACCGCTTCACCGACGTGCGCACGGTGGTCACGCCGGACTACGCCGGCAGCGGGCGCACCTACGACCCCGGCGGCGAGCTGACGCTTGACCTGCTGGTGAAGCAGGTCGCCGCCGCCTTCCCCGGCCCCTCGGACCTGGTCGGCTTCTCCCTGGGCGCCGTCGTCTCGGCCGCCCTGGCCGCCACGCGTCCGGAGCTGGTGCGCCGCCTGGTGCTGATCGCGGGCTGGACCCACACCGAGGATCCCCGTCTCCGGCTGGGCCTGGAGACGTGGGCGCGGCTCGCCTCGAGCGACCCGAAGGCGTTCGCCGCCTACGGTCCGCTGGTCGCCTTCAGCCCACGCCACGTCAGCTCCCTGGGCGAGGAGGGGGTCAAAGCGCTCCTGTCGGCCCAGGCGCCGCCCGGCACCGCCCGGCAGATCGAACTGGACCTCCGGGTCGACCTGCGCCCCCTGCTGCCGCGCATCACCTCGCCCACGCTCGTGATCGGCGCCACGCAGGACTACCTCGTCCCGGTGGAGCACGCCCGCGCGATGCACGCCGCCATTCCCGGCAGCCGCTACGCCGAGCTGGACAGCGGCCACGTCGTCGTGCACGAGCGGCCCGTCGAGCTCAGCCGGCTGATCAGGGAGTTCATCGTCAGGTGACGTCGCCGAGCTCCTCGAAGAGCGTCAGCTGCAGCCCGGCCGGGCCTTCGAGGCGCGAGTTCAGCGAGTTCCACGGCGTGCGGGTGGGCGGGGCGACCACGGTGGCGCCCGCCCCGGCCAGCCGGGCGGTGGCCTCGGTGGAGTCGTCCACCTCGAAGGCGACCCGGATGTGTCCCGCCACCCGCCGCCCCACCTCGACCCGGTCGATGAACTCGGCCTGGTTGGGGTCGGCGATCTCCAGGGTGGCGCGGCCGGCCTCCAGGATGGTCACGCGGCCGTCCGGGGAGGAGTAGGCCTCCCGCTCCGGCAGGCCCAGCACGTCCCGGTAGAACCGCAGCGCCTCCTCGTAGTCCTCCGCGGTGACGACGAGGCGAAGTTCACGAACGCTCATGCCGGTCACAAGAGCCCGCACCGCCGCGCTATTCCCCTCAGAGATACGACGGCCCGCTCACGCGGTGCCGGAAGGTCCACCACACCCAGGCCTGCGCGGCCACGAGGAAGGGGATCAGCCCCGCGACCACCGGCGCCAGGAAGGCCGAGGTCGCGCCGGACGCCAGGTCCAGCCGCGTCCCCGCGATCACGCCGACGGCGACGAGCGCGGCCGCGGTCAGGGCGTAGGTCCGCCACTCGGCCGCCCCGCCGGACAGCACCCCGGCCCGCTGCCGCAGCGTGCCCCGCAGCCGCAGGGCCGCGAAGGCGAGCCCGTGCAGCGCGAACAGCACCGCCACGACCACGGCCGGGACGATCCCGACCGGTCCGGCCAGGCCGAGCAGGACGCCGCCCAGCAGCGTGCCCAGGCTCAGCGCCAGGACCCAGCTGCCGGCCACCACGGCGCCGTCCCAGAAGGCCTGCCACCGGCCGCCGGGCAGCCGGCCGCGCAGCCACAGCCCCATGTCGCGCAGGACCCAGCCGGCCAGCAGCGCCACCACGGCGGCGTGGTTGCCGCTGAGCAGCTCGCCCTCCAGCGTGGGGAACAGCCCGGCGAGCACTCCGGCCGTGGCCACGAGCCAGACCTCGTTGCCCAGGAAGAAGGGCGCGATGGCGGCGATCGCCTCGCGCCGCTCGCCCGCCGTCCGGCCCAGGTACGGCAGGACCATGCCCACCCCGATGTCCTGGCCGCCGAGCACGAGGTAGCCGAGGGCGAAGAAGGCGAGGACGAAGATCTCCATGGCGGGTTTCCTCAGTAGCTCAGGGCGGGTTCGGGGGTCTCGGCGGTACGGCTCGCGCCCAGCGCCACCGTGCCGGGGTCGCGGCGCGCGGTCCTGGCCAGCAGCCAGTAGTTGACGACGATGAGCACGCCGAACAGGGTGGTGAAGACGACCAGCGAGGCGAGCGTCTGGCCCCGGGTGAGGGGCGAGACCGCGTCGGAGGTCCGCAGCAGCCCGAACACCGCCCACGGCTGGCGGCCCAGCTCCCGGAACAGCCAGCCCGCGATCGTCGTGACGAAGGGGATCGGGATCATCAGGGTCAGCAGCCAGTGCCAGGGGCGCAGGCGCAGCACCGCCGGGCGGAAGGCCATCAGCACGACGCTGACGAGCGAGACCAGCAACATGACCGCGAACAGGGTCATCATGACGGTCCCCGCCGCGTGCACGGCTCCCACCGGCGGCAGGTAGTCGCCGGGCCCGTGGACGGCCTCCATCTGAGCCTGCGCCTCGGCCAGCCGTTCGGGGCTGTTGACCCAGGCGGCCACCTTGGTCGGCTGCATGCTGTCGAAGGACACGCCGCCGAAGGAGGCGGTCAGGAACAGCGCGGGCAGGCTCACCCCCACGCCCAGGCGCAGGCTCTTGCGGAAGAACTCCTGCTCGTGCGTCCGCCTGCGCAGGTGCCAGGCGCTCACTCCGGCCATGAAGAAGGCGCCGACCACCAGCCCGGCCGACAGGACGTGGCCGAAGGCCGTCAGCGCCGCCGGATTGGCGACCATCGCGCCGAAGTCCACCAGCTCCAGCCCGCCGTTGACGAGCCGGTGGCCCACCGGGTTCTGCAGGAACCCGTTGGCGATCATGATCCAGAACGCGCTCGCGTAGGCGGTGAGCGTGACCACCCAGATCAGCGCCAGGTGCGCCCACCGGTTCAGCCGGTCCCAGCCGAAGATCCACAGCCCCAGGAACGTCGACTCGATGAAGAACGCCACCAGCGTCTCCAGGGCCAGCGAGGCGCCGAACACGTTGCCCGCGAAGTGCGTCAGCCCGCTCCACGACAGCCCGAACTGGAACTCCATGACCAGGCCCGTGACGATGCCCATCGCGTAGTTGATCACGTAGAGCTGGCCCCAGAACCGGGTCATCCGCATGTGAACCCGGCTGCCGGTGAGCGTGGCGCGCGTCTGCACGATCGCGACCAGGGTGGCCAGGCCCAGCGTCAGGGCGACGAACAGGAAGTGCGCCCCCGCGGTGAGCGCGAACTGCAACCGGGCGAGCTCTACGGCGTCCATGCCCCAGATGGTCCCGGTACGGCTCCCGCCGCCGCGTCATGCCGGAGCGTGCACCGTCCCTACATCCCGGGTATCAGGCGTGGCCGGGCCGTACGACTCAGGAAGTAAGCCAGCCCGGCGTGACCATCCCGGCCTCGTAGGCCAGTACCACCAGCTGGGCCCGGTCGCGCACGCCCAGCTTGGTCATGATGCGGCTGACGTGCGTCTTGGCCGTGGCGGGGCTGAGCACCAGGCGCGCGGCGATCTCGTCGTTGGACAGGCCCTGCGCGACCAGCGACAGGACCTCGCGCTCGCGCTCGGTCAGGCCGTTCAGCTCGGGGCCGGGCTCGGGGCGCTTGACCCGGCCGGCGAACTCGGCGATCAGGCGGCGCGTGACGGACGGCGCGATCAGCGCGTCGCCCCTGGCCACCACCCGCACCGCGTGGATCAGTTCGGCGGGCTCGGTGTCCTTGACCAGGAAGCCGCTCGCGCCCGCCCGCAGCGCGCCGTAGACGTAGTCGTCCAGGTCGAAGGTGGTCAGGATGACGACCCTGACCTCCTCCAGCCGGGGATCGGCGACGATCCGCCGGGTGGCCTCCAGGCCGTCCAGCCGCGGCATGCGGATGTCCATGAGGACCACGTCGGGACGCAGGTCGCGGGCCTTGGCGACGGCCTCCTCCCCGTCGGCCGCCTCGGCGACGACCTCGATGTCCTCCTCGTCGCTGAGGATCGAGCGGAAGCCGGCGCGCACCAGGGTCTGGTCGTCGGCGAGCAGGACGCGGATCATGGGTTCCTCCGATGGGGCTGGCGGATCACCGGGCGCTCACCAGGGGGAGGCGGGCCACGACGCGGAAGCCGCCCTCCGGCCGCGGACCGGCCTCCAGGCTGCCGCCCAGCGCGGTCGCCCGCTCGCGCATGCCCTGGATGCCGAAGCCGGTGCCGTCGGTGAAGGTGGCGCCCGGGCCGGAGTCCTCCACGCGCACGACCAGGTCCTCGCCGTCGCGGCCGACCGTGAGGGCGGCGTGGTCGGCGCCCGAGTGGCGGGCGACGTTGGTCAATGCCTCCCTGATGATCCGCGTGGCGGCGATGTCGACCTCGGCGGGCAGGTCCGTCAGCGGGCCCGAGACGGTGGTGACGACCTTCAGCCCGCTCTCGCGGACCAGCTCGTCGAGCCGGGCCAGGCTGCCGGCCGGCGCCGTCGGGGCGTGCTCGTCGACCTGGCGCAGCATGCCGAGCGTGGTGCGCAGCTGGCGCAGGGTCTCCTTGCTGGTGTCCTTGATCGTCCGTAGGGCCGCCTCGGCCTCCTCCGGCCGCTTGCGGATGCCGTGCAGGGCCGAGCCGGCCTGCACGTTGATCATGGAGATGTTGTGGCCGATGACGTCGTGCAGCTCGCGCGCGATGCGCAGCCGTTCCTCGGTCTCCCTGCGCTTGGCCTCCTCCTCCTTGGCGTGCTCCATCTCGGCGCGATAGGCGCGCCTGTTGCGGGTCACGCCGCCCGCGGCGATCGTCGCGACGACGCCCTCGGCGACGATGAGGAAGGAGGTGTCGTCGATGTGCCGCTGCGAGGAGCTGATCTCGCCCAGGCCCATCAGCAGCAGCGCGGTGCCGCCCGTGACGATGGCGGCCAGCAGGTAGCCCCGGTCGGCGGCGGTGTAGAGGGCCACGATGGGCAGGATGATCATCGGGCCGTCGAGCCGGGCGTAGGGGTAGTACACCAGCGTGGCCGCGGTGATCACGACGAGGGCCGCCACCGGGTACCGGTGCCGGAGGAACAAAGCCGCGCACGCCACCGCCGGCAGCGCGAAGTCCAGCACGTTCACGGGCTCGTGAGCGCGCAGGGCGGCGGACAGGACGGTGCCGACGACGACGGCGACGACGATCGCGATCGTCACGATCGTCCTGGTTTGCATGATCCCCACTCTAGCTTGGGTAGAAGACAGGGATGAGTATCCAGGACGAACTTCGCCAGGTCGACGAGGACCTCGCCAAGTTGCGCGCCTCGGCGGCCGACCTGCGAGAACAGATCTCCGACATGGGCCCGGGCGACGCCGTCGACCGCGCCTCCATGATGACCATGGCCGAGGAGCAGGAACGGCTCATCGCCGACCTGCAGGCCCGGCGGGAGCAGCTGCAGCGCCGCCTCGACGGCGCGACGTGAGGCTACCCGGCACGCAGCGGGGCGCCGACCGCGTGCAGGTGCCGCAGCGCCTGGCGGTAGGAGTCGAGCAGGCCCGTCTCGGCGTACTCGACCCCCAGCTCGGCGCAGTAGGCCCGGACGATCGGCTGGGCGCGCCGCAGGTTCGGCGTGGGCATGTTGGGGAACAGGTGGTGCTCGATCTGGTAGTTCAGCCCGCCCAGCGCCACGTCGAGCAGCACGCCGCCCCGCACGTTGCGCGCCGTGAGCACCTGCTTGCGCAGGTAGTCCAGCGACGTCCGGCCGGTGAGGGTCGGCATGCCCTTATGGTTGGGCGCGAACGTGCACCCGAGGTAGACGCCGAAGAGTCCCTGGTGGAGGGCGAGGAACGCCACGGCCTTGCCCGGTGACAGCACGGCGAAGACCGCGCCCAGGTAGCAGGCGGAGTGCGCGGCCAGCAGTGCCGCCTCCACCCAGCGGCCCCTGGCGTCCGGCCGCAGCAGGGCGCGGAAGCTGGCCACGTGCAGGTGCCAGGCCTCCAGGGTGAGGAGGGGGAAGAACCAGAAGGCCTGGTGCCTGGCCACCAGCCGCGGCAGCCCCCGGCTCTCGGCTGCCTGCCCGGCCGACCAGACGATGACCGCGGGGGAGACGTCGGGGTCGTGCTCCTCGTGGTTGGGGTTGGCGTGGTGCCGCGTGTGCTTGTCGGTCCACCAGTCCCAGCCGAGCCCGATGCACAGGTTGCCGATGATCCGCCCGGCCGCGGTGCTCGGGCGGCGGCGCCGGAAGACCTGCCGGTGCCCCAGATCGTGGGCGATGAAGCCGAACTGCGCGAAGACCACGGCCAGGCCGGCCGCGACGAGCAGCTGCCACCAGGAGTCGCCGATCAGCGCGAACGCCGCCCACCCTCCGGCGTAGGCCAGCGCCCACGCGCCGACGCGGACCGCGTAGTAGACCGGGCGCCGCTCCAGCAGGCCCGCGTCCGTGATGCGCCTTGCCAACCGGGAGAAGTCGCTCCCCTTCGTCTCCGCCGTGCCCGCGCTCACCGTGACATGTCCCCCGTCCGCCCGATCTTTGGGTGTCGCCCCAGCCAAGAGTGACGGCCCGGAGGTCAGGGCGCAAGCTCGGGGTTCCGGCTCCCGCGCCGGACGAGCACGGCGTCCCAGATCGCCACCGCCCAGACGACCAGCATGGCGGCGGCGGCCAGCGCGAGCGGCGGCACCGCCTTCGCCAGCGGGATGAGCGCCACGAGCACGGCCACGGCCAGGACGCGGTTGATCGGCACGTAGCCGAACACCGCCCGCTTGAACAGCGCGTGACCGGCCAGGAACAGCGCGGGGCCGCCGCAGACCATGACGGCCGTCCACCACCTGTCGCCGTAGGCGCCGGGGTGGGCGATCACCAGCTCGTCGCCCACGGCCGCCACGATGATGCCGGCCACCATCGGCAGGTGGATGAAGGTGTAGGCGGAGCGGCCCAGCCGCCCGGGGTCGTCGGAGGCGGCGATCGCCTGGGCGGCGGCCTCGGCCGTACGGTCGAAGTACACCCACCACAGGGCCACGCTGCCGAGGAAGGCGACCACGAACGCGGCCATGGCCCCCGCGCCGAAGTGGTGCTCTTGCAGCGTGGCGCCGGTGACCAGCACCGACTCGCCCAGGGCGATGATGACGAACAGCTGGCAGCGCTCGGCCATGTGGCCGCCGTCGATGGTCCAGTCGGAGGTCGCCGACCGGCCCAGCCGCGGCGTCAGGTAGCCGTGCCAGGGGGCGGTGTACTCGATGAGGACCGCCAGTGTCCACAACACGCCCCGGGCGGCGCCCTCCACGAAGGCGCCGGCGATCCACGGGACGGCCGAGACGACCATCCACACCAGCACCCGGGCGAAGACGAGCTGGACGGCCTCGCCCCTGGCCAGCAGCGTCACCACGATGGTGCGGCCGAGTTGGATGGCGACGTAGGCGCCGGCGAACAGCAGGGCGCCGCCGTCGAAGGCGCTGGGCAGCGCGGCGGCCATGACCAGCCCGGCCAGCATGACGCCTGCCAGCGTCAGCCGCAGCGCCGGGTGCTCGGGGCTGAGGTAGTTGGTGGTCCACGTGGTGTACATCCACGCCCACCAGACCGCCAGCATCAGCAGCGCCGTCTGCGCGACGCCGGCCGGGCTGAGGTGGTCCAGCAGCAGGTGGGACAGCTGCGTGACCGCGAAGACGTAGACGAGGTCGAAGAACAGCTCGATCGGCGCGACGCGACCGCCCAGGCCGCTTCTCGAGCGCAGAATCTCGGCGGTCACGGCTCACCCTTCAGAACGCGACTCCCTCCAGCGGGACGATCCGCATGCCTGGGACATCGCCGCTGCCGGTCGGTCATCATCGTAGGTGGCGCGGGCGGCCCGCGCGCCGCCGGCGGTTCACGGCCCCACGCGGGTGCCCATCCGGTAGACGGCGACCGGCCGCCGCAGGGCCGCGACGTCGGCCAGCGGATCCCCGTCGACGACGAGGAGGTCGGCGTCGTAGCCCGGGGCGATGTGGCCCTTCCTGTCCGCGACCCGGCACGCCAGCGCGGCGCGCGACGTCATGGCCCGCAGCACGTCGATCGGCTCGAACCCCAGGTCGGCCGCCATCTGCGCGCCCCACGGCAGGACGCCGTGCGGCTTGGGCGGCCCGATGCCGGCGTCGCTGCCGATCACGTACGTCACCCCGGCCTCCCCCAGCGTGCGCAGCACCTCGCTGAGCTTGGGGAGGAGCCGCCGCATCCGGGGCGGCGGCTCGCCCGCGCCGGGAACGAACCCGAGCGTGAGCGACGCGATCGCCGAGGACGCGGCCAGCCGGGCGACCACGGCCGGGTCGGCCTCCGCGGAGTCCTCGGTGAGGAAGGAGCAGTGCTCGACCGTGTCGAACCCCGCCTCCAGCGCCAGGACGATGCCCTCGCGGCCGTGCGCGTGCCCGGCGATCGGCAGCCCGTGCACGTGCGCCTCCTCGGCCGCCGCCTTCGCCTCGGCCGCGGTGAACTGCGCCCGGTGGGAGTGGGTGCCCGGCGTCAGCTCGCCGCCGGTGAGCATCATCTTGACGACGTGCGCGCCGCGCCTGGCCCTTTCCCGTACGGCCTGCCGTACCTGCTCCTCGCCCGCCGCCTCGCCGCCGAGGAACCAGCAGTGGCCGCGCGGCGAGGTGATGGGCGGCCCGGCGGCGAGCACCTCGGGGCCGTTCACGCCGAGGCCGAGGCGCAGCGCGAGGAAGCCGCGGTCGCCCAGGTCGCGCACGGTGGTCACGCCCGCGGCGAGCTGGCGCCCGGCCGAGTCCCGCATCACCTCCAGCAGTTCCTCGTCGCCGAGGCGGGTGACGCGGTCGACGACGTCGGGGCCGGCGTCGAAGGCGAGGTGGACGTGGGCGTCGATGAGGCCGGGCAGGAGGGTGGCCTCGCCCAGGTCGATGTCGGGGTCGACGTCGGCCGTCCGGCCGGGGGCCACGCTCGTGACGCGGCCGTCCCGGACGGTCACGACCTGGTCGTGGAGGAGGTCCCGGCCGTCGAAGACGCGGCGGGCGCGCAAGGTGAGCATGCGCCCATGGTCCCTCCGCGGGCCCGGCGGCGCATGAGTACGCCCTACTCAGACACTTATTGGGAGAGCCTGTCGAACAGGGCGATCGCGGCCGCCCGCACCTCCTCCGGCGCGATCCCCTCCAGGGTGCTCCTGGCGTGGGCGGCGTCGCGGGTGGTGGCGCAGGTGATCGCGACGGAGTGGGCGGCCGCGCGGTCGACCGATCCCTCCGGTGCCCGCTCGGCCAGTTCCTGAGCGGTCGCGGCGAGGTCGAGATTGTCTGTCACAGGTGCTCTCTATCACTCGGCGGGCTGTTCCATCCACCACTCGGTGAATTCGCGGCACCTGCCGTCGGGGCTGAAGCGGATCACCCACAGGTTGCTGAAGGTCTGGTCGGGGTAGCGGGTCGTGCCCTGGACGACGCCCACGTCGCCGTCCACGGCCACCGTCCGCCACTCGAAGTTGGCCTCCCCGGGCTGGTCCGCGCGGGCCAGCCAGTTGGCCACGATCTCCTCGCGGCCCTCCCACGGCGCGCTGAACGGCTCGGTGTGGTACCGGGCGTCGTCCGTGAACAGGCTGGCGATGTCGTCGGGATCGTTGGAGTTCCACGCCCTGACGTAGCCGTCGATCCAGGCCTTCAGGTCCATCTGACTAGTCTCGCAGAGGGTCGTGTCCCACCGACATCAGCTCATGCCGGACTTCGTCGCGTTTGGGATCCTCGCCCCGCCGTTCCTCCACGAACTCGATCACCTGGCGCATGACCCGGAGGTCGTCCGGCGTCAGGTCGACCTTGCGCTTGCTCAGGATGTGCAGCACGCCGCGGCCGAGCCCGCCCACGCCCAGGTCGGGGTCGGCGGGGAAGGCGGTCTCGCCGGACGCATCGGCCAGCAGGAAGGCGCGCAGCTCCTCGGAGGTCATGTTGACCACCCGGTGGAACTCCTCCCACAACAGGTCCTCGTGCATCTCTGCCATGTCTGCGCGCCTACCCACATTCGCGTGGAGAACTCGTGCCGAGAGGCCCTACACGGAGAAGTGCGCCCTGGAGGCCCGGACCCAGCGCTCCAGCAGCTCCCCGGCCGCGCCGGAGTCGACCGCCTCGGCCGCCCGCCCGTACGCGGCGGCGAGCCGCCCGGCCAGCTCGCCGGGCTCCGGGGCGCCCTCCGCGGCGACCATCGCGGCGGCGGCGTTGAGCAGGACGATGTCCCGCACCGGTCCCGGCCGCCCGGCCAGCACGGCCCGCGCCGTCTCGGCGTTGCGTACGGCGTCGCCGCCCCGCAACCGGTCGTGCGTCGCGCGGGGGATGCCCAGGTCGGCCGCGTCGAACCGGGTCTCGGCGACGCGGCCGTGCCGTACCAGCCAGACGGTCGAGGGCGCGCACGTGGTCAGCTCGTCCAGGCCGTCGTCGCCGCGGAAGACCAGGGACGAGCAGCCGCGCCGGGCGAAGACCTCGGCCACGACGGGCGCGAGCCGCGAGTGGGCGACGCCCACGGCCTGGGCGCGCGGCCGGGCCGGGTTGATCAGCGGGCCCAGGAGGTTGAAGACGGTGGGGACGCCGATCTCGCGGCGGGCCGGTGAGGCGTGCCTGAGCGCCGGGTGGTACAGCGGCGCGAACAGGAAGCCGATGCCGACCTCCTCGACGACGGCCGCGGCGCGCTCCGGCGGCAGGTCGACGGCGACGCCGAGCTCCTCCAGCAGGTCGGCGGCCCCGCAGGAGGACGAGGCGGCCCGGCCGCCGTGCTTGACCACGGTCACGCCCGTGGCGGCGGCGACGACGGCGGCCATGGTGGAGACGTTGACCGTGCAGGCCATGTCGCCGCCGCTGCCCACCAGGTCCACGGCTTCGCGGCGGACGCCGACCGGGGTGGAGCGGGCCAGCATGGCGTCGGCCAGGCCGGTCAGCTCCTCCGGCGTCTCGCCCTTGGCCCGCAGGGCCACCGCGAACGCGGCGATCTGCGCGTCGGTCGCCCGGCCCGAGACGATCTCGGCCATCGCCCGCGCGGCCTCGTCCGCGGTGAGAGACTCGCTGTCGAGGAGCCGGGGGAGGAGGGTCTTCCAGATCATCGATGCACCTTCCGAAGTCGTCGGCAAGGCGCCCGGGAACGACGAAGGCCGCCTCGCCGAGGCGGCCGTTGTTGCTGTGCTGCGCCGTACGCAGACCCGTGGACCGCCTAGGAGGCGGGCCACCACTGGCTGCGGTTCGCGATCACGAGGGAGAGTCTAGCGGGGCAGAAATAACCGCACCGCCCTGGGCGTTCCACTGGCGATTGAATTTTCAACTACATGAGGAGCGGCGGCCATGATGCAGTTCGGAGTCTTCACCGTGGGCGACGTCACGCCCGATCCCACGACGGGCCGCACACCCACCGAACACGAGCGGATCAAGGCCATGGTCGCCATCGCGCAGAAGGCCGAGGAGGTGGGCCTGGACGTCTTCGCCACCGGCGAGCACCACAACCCGCCCTTCGTGCCGTCCTCGCCGACGACGATGCTCGGCTACGTCGCCGCGCGCACCGAACGGCTGATCCTGTCCACGGCCACCACGCTGATCACCACCAACGACCCGGTGAAGATCGCCGAGGACTACGCGATGCTCCAGCACCTGGCCGACGGCCGGGTCGACCTGATGATGGGCCGCGGCAACACCGGCCCGGTGTACCCGTGGTTCGGCAAGGACATCCGCGACGGCATCCTCCTGGCGATCGAGAACTACGCGCTGCTGCACCGGCTGTGGCGCGAGGACGTCGTGGACTGGGAGGGCCGCTTCCGCACGCCGCTGCAGGGCTTCACCTCCACGCCCCGCCCGCTCGACGGGCTGCCGCCGTTCGTGTGGCACGGCTCGATCCGCAGCCCGGAGATCGCCGAGCAGGCCGCCTACTACGGCGACGGCTTCTTCGCCAACAACATCTTCTGGCCCAAGGAGCACTTCCAGCGGCTGATCGACCTGTACCGCGACCGCTTCGAGCACTACGGCCACGGCACCCGCGAGCAGGCCATCGTCGGGCTCGGCGGCCACGTGTTCGTGCGCCGCAACTCCCAGGACGCCATCCGCGAGTTCCGCCCCTACTTCGACAACGCGCCGGTGTACGGCCACGGCCCCTCGCTGGAGGACTTCATGGCCGAGACGCCGCTCACCGTGGGCAGCCCGCAGCAGGTGATCGAGCGCACGCTGAGGTTCCGCGAGTACTTCGGCGACTACCAGCGCCAGCTGTTCCTCATCGACCACGCGGGACTGCCGCTCAAGACCGTCATGGAGCAGCTGGACTTCCTGGGCGAGATCGTGCCGGTGCTGCGCAAGGAGTTCGCGATCGGCCGCCCGGCGAGCGTGCCCGACGCGCCCACGCACCAGTCGCGGCTGGCGCGGCTGAAGGAGGTGACGGCGTGAAGCTCGTGACCGTCTCCGCGGGGCTCAGCGTGCCGTCGGCCACGCGCCTGCTGGCCGACCGGCTGGGCGAGGCCGCAGCGGCCCGCGTGCCCGGCCTGGAGGTGCGGGTCGTGGAGCTGCGGGACCTGGCCGTCGACGTCGCCAAGGCCTTCGTCACCGGGTTCCCGGGCACGGCGCTGCGCGAGGTGCTGGACGAGGTGGCCGGGGCCGACGCGCTCATCGCCGTCACGCCCATCTTCACGGCCTCCTACAGCGGCCTGTTCAAGTCGTTCTTCGACGTGCTGGACAGGGACGCGCTGGCGGGCAAGCCGGTGCTCATCGCGGCCACCGGCGGCACGGCGCGGCACTCGCTGGCCCTGGAGCACGCGGTCCGGCCGATGTTCGCCTACCTGCGCGCCGTCGTCATGCCGACGGCGGTCTACGCGGCCGCCGAGGACTGGGGGAGCTCGGAGGGGCTGGCCGAGCGGATCGAGCGGGCCGCGGGCGAGCTGGCGGCGCAGCTGCTCAACCAGCCGGTACGGCGGGCGGCCGCGCCATTCGTGCCCTTCGACCAGCTGCTCGATTCGGTACGCCCCGCCTCCGGAACGTGACAAACGTTGTGATGGACACGTAAAAGCGGACGTTCTGGCCATCCGCAATCCGGTGAGTTACGGTCGGGGTCCAGAGGAAGACCTGCACCGCATGTGGGGGGCGTTCGACCCGGGCCTCCGCGACACCGGCCCGGGTCGAACCCGGTCTGGCTCCTCATCCCGTCGCCGGGTTCAGCGGGGCGTACAGGTTGACCCCGTTGCCGTCCGGGTCGAGCACGGTCGCGTACCGCATGCCCCAGGGAGCGTCGAACGGCTTGGCCATCCCCCGGTAGCCGGCCTCCGCCAGCTCCCCGTACTTGGCGTCGACGTCGGCCGGCGTGGGGAAGCCGAAGCACAGCATGGTGCGCCGGCCGCCCTCGCCCCTCGTCCATCCGGGCAGGAACGGCGTCATGAACTCCTCGGCGTCGAGCATCAGGTGCACCCCGTTGGCCATGTCGCAACCGGCGTGCCCGGGGAAGGCCGGATCCACCTGGAACTTCAGCCCGAGGCGGGAGTAGAAGGCCAGCGAGGCGTCCATGTCGGAGACGACGACGTCGATGTAGGCGAGGTCGGGATTCATGTGCTGACTCCTTCGTCGGGATCTTCGGGTTCCGCGGCTTTCACAGACAAGACGAACGGGCGGCGCCGTTTCACGACAGCAGCCGCTCCTCCAGCAAGGCTTGTTGCGCCGGATTCCCGGTGAGCTCCAGCGCCCGCCGGCCGGCCGCCCGCGCCTCCTCGGTCCTGCCGAGCTCCCGCAGCAGCTCGGCCCGCGTGGCGTGGTAGAGCGCGTACCGGTCCAGCGCCTCGCCCAGTTTCTCCACCTCGGCCATCGCCTCCTCCGGGCCGCGCGCGTGCCGTACGGCTATCGCCCGGTGCAGCCGGGTCACCGCCGAGGGCGCCAAGGCCAGGAGCATGTCGTAGAGCACGACGATCTGCGGCCAGTCGGTCTCCTCCCAGTTCGGGGCCTCGGCGTGGCAGGCCGCGATGGCCGCCTGGAGCTGGTAGGGGCCGGGGGCATGGTGGCGGCGGGCCGTACGGGTGAGCAGGCGGATCGCGGCGTCGATGGCCTCGTGGTCCCACAGCCGGCGGTCCTGGTCCTTCAGCAGCACCAGGCGGCCGTCGGGGGAGAAGCGGGCGGCGCCGCGCGCCCGGTGCAGCCGGATCAGCGCCAGCAGGCCGGCCACCTCCGGCTCCTCCGGCATCAGCCCGGCCAGCAGCGAGGCCAGCCATTCCGCGTCGTCCACCAGATCGCGGCGGTGCGCCTGGCCGCCGGAGCTCGACAGGTAGCCCTCGTTGAACATCAGGTAGACGACCGTCAGCACCTGGTTCAGCCGCGCGGGCAGCTCCTCGTCCCTGGGCACGCGGTACGGGATGCCCGCCTCGGCGATCTTGCGCTTGGCGCGGGTGATCCGCTGCGCCACGGTGGCCTCCGGCACCAGGAACGCCGCGGCGATCTGCGCGGTGGTCAGCCCGCAGACGACCCGCAGGGTGAGCGCCACCTGCGCCTCCCTGGACAGGGCCGGGTGGCAGCAGGTGAACAGCAGCCGGAGCCGGTCGTCCGGCTCCGGCGGCACGGGCCACTGGACCTGGGCGAGCTTGGCGCGGTAGGTGGCCTCCCTGCGCAGGACGTCCAGCCCGCGCCTGCGGGCCACGGTGAACAGCCAGGCGTCCGGCCGCTCGGGGACGCCCTCGACCGGCCAGTGCTTGAGCGCCGCCTCCACGGCGTCCTGCACCAGGTCCTCGGCGGCCGAGAAGTCCCCCAGCAGCGAGACCAGCGCGGCGGCCAGCCGGCCCGCGTGCTCGCGGACCGTCCTGGCCAGCGCGTCCTGGGTGGTCACCATTCGACCGGGCGGATCTCCACGACGGGACACCCCGGCCAGGAGCGCGCCGCGGCGATCGCCTCGTCCAGGTCGTTCAGCTCCATCTCCACGTAGCCGCTGACCACCTCCTTGCCCTCGACGAAGGGCCCGTCGGTGATCAGGGGCTCGTCGCCCTCGCCGAGCCGTACCGTCGTCGCGGTGTGCGCGGGCTGGAGCTTGGCGCGGTGGGTGATCCTGCCGGCGTGGTCGTCCAGCCACCGCATGACCTTCTCCACCGCGCGGTCGCGCTCGTCCTGGCTCATGGCCGCGAGCTCCTGCTCGAACTGCTCGGTCTCGACGAACAGCAATGCGTACTTCACGTGAACCACCTCCTGCCCTTCAGACGATCGGCGCGACGCCGTACACGACAAGTCTCCTCGTCAACTTCAAGTTGACCCTTCACCAAACGTCAACCTATGGTTGACGCATGACTCTGATTGTCCGCCTCCTGGCGGTGCTCATCGTGGTGGGGGTCCTGGCGGCGGCCCTCTGGTGACCTGCTTGGCGAACCTCCTGGGCGAAGGCGCTTGAAATACCATAGGGGGGTATGGTGTTATGGGAGGGCGGCGAGAGGAGGGGACATGGCCGGCTACGCCGACACCAAGCAGGACCACCAGCGCAGGTTGCGGAGAATAGAGGGACAGGTTCGCGGCCTGCAGCGGATGGTCGAGGACGACAAGTACTGCATCGACATCCTGACCCAGGTGTCGGCGGCCACCAGCGCCCTGCGGTCCTTCGCGCTCTCGCTGCTGGAGGAGCACCTGGCCCACTGCGTCGCCGAGGCCACCCTCAAGGGCGGCCCGGAGGCCGAGGCCAAGGTCAAGGAGGCCTCCGACGCCATCGCGCGACTCGTCCGTTCCTGAACAATGCCGAGATTTTCCGAAGGAGAGATTGATATGGCCACCGCGACCTACACCGTGAAGGGCATGACCTGCGGCCACTGCGTCAGCTCGGTGAAGGAGGAGGTCGGCGAGGTGCCCGGCGTCACCGGCGTCGAGGTCGACCTGGCCAGCGGGCTGCTGACCGTCGACAGCGACGGCCCGATAGACCCGGCGAAGATCGCCGCCGCGGTCGAGGAGGCCGGGTACGAGGTGGTGAGCTCGGCGTGAACACGGCGGCCAAGCTCGGCGCCTACGCCCTCGGGCTCGCCGTCGTCTTCGGCGGCGCCCTGGGCGTGGGCGCCGCCGTCGGCGAGGTGCGCACGCCCTCCCCGGCGCCCGTCCACAGCGGGGAGAGCGCCCACGGCGCGCAAGCCTCCCCCAGCGCCCCGGCCACGGCCGGCCACGGCGGCCACGCCGCCACCCCGGCGCCGCAGACGGCCGGGAACGATACCCCCGGAGGGCTTCAGGTGTCCCAGAACGGCTACACCCT
>NZ_MSZZ01000050.1 GCF_002093975.1 Thermoactinospora rubra | reverse complement strand
GAGCTTCGTGCTTTCCGCTCATTCTTAAGTTCCTGACATTGGCCGGATGGCCTGCTCCCAGGACTCATGACTCATGAGGTACCCCTCCGACATCCACAGGTTCCGGTCATTGCTCTCGTCGATGCGCACCACGCCGTTCCCCCGCCACGCGTTTATGGTTCCATGTGCACGGCCTACACCTTGTGGCGTAGCGCCTCGCGCAGCACCTGTGCGAGGTGCAGCGCCCGGCGGCCACTGCCCTGGGCGATCTGGGTGCGGCAGCTGAAGCCGTCTGCGAGTACGAGCGTGTCCGGGCCGGCGGCTCGCACCTGCGGCAGCAAGGCCTGCTCGCCGACTGCCTGGGACACCTCGTAGTGCCCGCGTTCGAAGCCGAAGTTGCCTGCCAGGCCGCAGCAGCCCGCATCGAGCGTGCGGTTGTCCAGCCCGGCGGCCGCCAGCAGGCGCTCGTCCGCGGAGAAGCCCATCACCGCGTGCTGGTGGCAGTGGGGCTGGGCGATCGACGCGCGGTGCATCGGGGGCGGTGACCAGTCGGGAGCCTGCTCGGTGAGGAATTCGGCGAGGGTGCGGGTTCGCTCGGCCAGCCGCCGGGCGACGGGCAGCAGCGGATCGTCCTTGCTCAGCAGTTCGACGGCGTCGGAGCGGAAGACGGCGGCGCAGCTGGGTTCCAGGCCGACCACCTGCATCCCCTCCGCCAGCGGGCCCGCCAGCGTCCGCAGCGTCCGGCGCAGCACCCTGCGTGCGACACCGAGCTGGCCGGTGGAGATCCACGTCAGGCCGCAGCACACCGAACGCCCGGGGAGCACGACCCGGAACCCGGCGTCCTCGAGCACCTCGGTCGCGTCGCGCGTGACCTCAGGCGTCAGGTACGTGTTGAACGTGTCGGGCCATAGGAGCACCGGGGGACGGTCCGCGTGGGGTTGCGCAGGCCGTCCGCGCCACCAGCGCAGGAAGTTCTGCGGAGCGAATCTGGGCAGGTCACGCTCGCGGGCGATGCCGCCTGCGGCCTTCAGCACTCCCGAGAGCAGCCGTGACCGGCCGACGGCGTTGACCAACCCCGGCGCAAGGGTGGCCAACCGCGCCCATACCGGCAGGAAGCCCATCGAGTAATGGGAGGCGGGCCGTAGTCTGCCGGCGTAGTGGTGGTGCAGGAACTCGGCCTTGTAGGTGGCCATGTCCACGTTCGTCGGGCAGTCGCTCTTGCAGCCCTTGCAGGACAGGCACAGGTCGAGGGCGTCACGGACCTCTGTGGACCGCCACCCTCCTGTCACCACCTCGCCGGAGAGCATCTCGGCGAGCAGGTGGGCACGGCCGCGGGTGGAGTGCTTCTCCTCCCGCGTCGCCCGGTAGCTGGGGCACATCACCCCGCCGCTGTGATTGCGGCACTTCCCCACGCCCACACAGCGGCGCAGCGCCTGGGCGAAGCTGCCGTTGTCGTGTGGGTAACCGAAGACGGTGGCGGGTTCGGCCCGTCCTTCCAAAACCGCTGGCTGAGACAGGAAACGGAGGTTCTCGTCGAGCGGGCGCGGGCGCACCAGGACGCCCGGGTTCATCAGATCGTCTGGATCCCAGATCGCCTTGAACTCGCTGAAGGCGCGCACGCCCTGCTCGCCGTACATGAGGGCAAGCAGCTCGGAGCGGGCCCGCCCGTCGCCGTGCTCTCCGGACAGCGATCCGCCGTGCGCGACGACCAGCTCGGCGGCCTGCTCGATGAATGCCCGGAAGTGTTTGGCACCCTGCCGGGTGAGCAGGTCGAAGTCGCTGCGGACGTGCAGGCAGCCCTCGCCGAAGTGGCCGTACACCAGCCCGCGCAACCCGTGCCGGGCCAGCAGCCGCTGGAAGTCCCGCAGGTAGGCGGGCAGGTGCTGGGGAGGCACCGCAGCGTCTTCCCAACCCGGCCAGGCCTCGCTGCCGTCGGCCATTCTCGTGGCGATGCCGGCACCCTCCTCCCGGATGCGCCAGAACGCCCGCTGCTCCATCGGGTCGGCGACGACGCGGGACGCGGTGGCGCCGGTTTCGGCTTCCACCACGGCCGCCAGCTCGCGGGCCCGGTCGAGGGACTGCCGTGCGGTGTCGCCTCCGGTTTCGACCAGCAGCCAGGCCTGGCCGTCCGGCAAGGCCACCGGTAGCCGGGAACGACGGGTGAGCAGCGCCTGGACGAGCTGGTGGTCCAGTCCCTCGATGGTGAGCGGGCGATGTGGCAGCAGGTACGGCACCGCTTCGGCGGCGTGGACGGCGTCGCGGTATCCGAGCACGAGCAGGGATCGGGCCTTCGGCGCCTCGACCAGTGCGACGGTCGCCTCCAGCACGGTCGCGCAGGTGCCCTCACTGCCGACCAGGGCGCGCGCCGCGTGGAACCCGTTCTCCGGCAGCAGCTGCTCCAGCGCGTAGCCGGAGATCTGCCGGGGAAAGGCGGAGAAGCGGCGGCGGACGAACTCGAGGTGCCTGGAGCTGAAGGCACGCAGAGCGGTGAAGACCTCTCCGGGGCGGCCGGGTTGGCGGGCGAGCCGGGCGAGCTCCTCGCGTGGGTGCCGGCCGAGCCGCATCCGGGTGCCGTCGGCCAGAGCGATGTCGAGTTCGTGCACGTTGTCCGACGTGCGGCCCCAGAACACCGAGTGCGACCCGCAGGCGTTGTTGCCGATCATGCCGCCGAGGGTGCACCGGCTGTGCGTGGACGGGTCCGGGCCGAAGGTCAGCCCGTAGGCGGCGGCGGCGTCGCGCAGGTCGTCGAGCACGACACCGGGCTGCACTCGGGCGATTTTGCGATCGGGATCGATGGACAGGACGCGATTCAGATGGCGGGAGGTGTCGAGCAGCACTCCGCCGCCGAGGGCGTTGCCCGCGACGCTGGTCCCGCCGCCGCGTGGCACCAGCGGCACGCGCAGGTCGTGGCAGACGGCGATGGTGGCGAGCACGTCCTCGACGGTGCGCGGCACGACCACCGCGTCCGGCACCTGCCGGTAATTGGAGGCGTCGGTGGCGTAGAGCGCCCGGGTCCCCGCGTCGAACGCCGCCTGCTCGCCCAGCGCGGCGGACAGTCTGCGCCGCAGGAGGGCGCTGTCGTAATCGCGGTTCACCGGCTGCCTCTTTCAGGGGTCACGAGCCGTTCGGGTAGCTCGGAGGCGCAGGCGACCAGGGCGGAACGATCCAACCCTTCCGTTGCGAGCGCGTCGATGAGCAGTTCCAAGGCCTCGGGTGGCGGGGGAGAGTCGGGCTGGCCCGCGTCGGAGGACAGCACGACGTGCTCGTAACCGACCTCGCGCACGAACGCGGCCAGCCGGGCGGCATCCATCCGGGGCTGGTGGAGCAGCTGGTACGCGGTCACCTCGGCGAGCGCACCGTACCGGCGGGCTAGGCGGGCGGCGTCGGTGGCCGGCATGGCGGGCACGGTGTAGCTCGGATGGGTCATCATCATCCGGCGCACGCCTGCCGCCTTGGCCACCGGCAGCAGCCACTCCACCTCGGGCGTGCTCAGGTGGCCCGTGGCGAGCACCGCGTCGAAGTCGGCGATCAGCCGTACGATCACGCCGATCGCCTCGGCCGTGGACGGGTCGACCGGAGGTGCGGCGTAGACCTGGCCGGAGATCTCACCACGTACCCCGCACAGGCGGGGCAGGCCCGCCTTGTGCTGAGTGTGGGCGTCGGCCGTCGGCATCCACACCACGCGGGCGCCCGACTGGAGGGCCGCGGCCACGGCCGCCGGATTGAACCCGCCCGCCTGGGCGTTGAGCACCACGCTGCCGTAGACCCGCAGCGTCGTGTTCCTGCCGGCCAGGTGGGCCCGGCCGGCGGTGGCGTCGTAATGCCCCTTCAGCACACAACCCGAGTAGCCCGCGGCGGCGTAGGCCGCGACGAGTTCGGCGTCGTCGGCCAGGCGCGGCCATACGTCCGGCGCCGCGTGCACGTGAAGATCAAACATGGTCACCGATCCCTGGCGTGTTCCGTCACTGCTGGGCGGCGAGCCTGGCGGTTTCGCGCGCGATGAGCTCGAAGCGGGGTTCCTGAAGGAGCGGCCAGCGCCGCCGCAGGTCGCGCACCATCGCGAGGTCCAGCTCCACCTCGACGGTGTCCGGGTCCTCGCCGAGCCGTACGAGCGCCTGGCCGTCCGGCCCCACCGCACAGGAACCGCCCCAGAACCGCTGGCCGTTTTCGGTGCCGCTCCGGTTGACGAACACCACATGACACTGCAACGTCACGGCGGCATGGGCGATCAGCAGGTCCCACACCCGCCGCACATCGGCCGCGGGCTGACTGCGCACGCTGTTGGCGACGACGACGAGGACCTCTGCGTCGTCGTGCGCCGCCAGCCACGGCAGCGGCGGCTGCCACAGGTCATTGCAGATCAGTACGGCGATGCGGGCGCCGCGCACGTCGAGGCAGTGCAACCGGTCGCCGGGGCGGAAGTGCTTGCGCTCCTCCCAGTCCCGATAGTTCGGCAGGTACAGCTTGCGCTGCACCATCCGCACCTGTCCCCCGTCGACGATCGCGGCGCTGTTGTAGCGGTGATGGCGCTGCGCCTCGGCGAAGCCCACGATCACGGCGGGGCCGTACCGGCCGAGACCGGCGATGCGTGGGTC
Organism: Thermoactinospora rubra; assembly: GCF_002093975.1. GTDB lineage: Bacteria > Actinomycetota > Actinomycetes > Streptosporangiales > Streptosporangiaceae > Nonomuraea > Nonomuraea rubra_A. The sequence goes on along the minus strand of NZ_MSZZ01000050.1, from coordinate 82,296 downwards.
GTCCGCGCCGACCGGCTCGACGTCGGTGAGCGAACCGAGGTGGTAGCCGTGCAACGCCAGCTCGGGCGTGACGGCCATGTCGGCTCCGGAGACCCGGTCGAGCCGCTCCTGCAGGTCCCTCAGGTTCGTATCGACCTCGCCCAGGCGGGGCGCTGTCTGCAGCAGCGCCACGCGGAGGACGTCCACGTCCTCGATCATTTAATGAAGCCCTTTTCGCGCATCCACTCCTCCGCGACCCGCTCGGGAGTCTCCCCCTCGACGTCCACCTTCGCGTTCAGCACGCGCAACGTCTGGTTGTCGAGTGCCCTGGTCACCGGCGCCATGACGGCGGCCAGTGCCGGCTGCTTGGCGGCGACGTGCTTGCCGACGGTCAGTGCGGGGTTGTACACGGCGAAGAATTTCTTGTCGTCCTCGAGCACCTTCAGCTTCAGTGCGGCGATACGGCCGTCGGTGACGAACACCTCTCCGAAGTTGCACGGCTTTCCCTGGTCGATCGAGTTGTAGATCGCTCCAGCGGCCAGCTCGGCCGTTCTGTTCGAGGGGATGGTGAAGTTGTAGGCTTTCTGCACACCCGGCCAGCCGTCCTCGCGGCCGAAGAATTCCGACGCCCCGCAGAAGGACGCCTTCGCCGGGTCGGACGTGGCGAGCTCGGCATAGTCAGAGATGGAGTTGACGCCCAGCTCAGCGGCCTTCTCCTCGGTCGTGGCGATGGCGTAGGTGTTGTTGGCCGGTGCGGGTTCGAGCCAGTGGACGCCGTTCTGTTCCCGGTCGGCTTTGGCGATCTCCTCGTACTGCCGCCGCGGGTCGGTGATCGGCTCGGTCTGCTTGAGGTGGGTGATCCAGCCGGTGCCGGTGTACTCCCAGTAAAGGTCGATATCGCCGCTGAGCAGCGCCTGGCGGACGGTGGCGCTGCCGGACATGCCACAGCTCCGTTCGACCTCGGCGTTGACCGATTCCAGGGCGAGCGCGGCGATCTCGCAGAGCACGAGCTGCTCGGTGAACTCCTTCGAACCGACGGTCAGCTTGGTCCCGCTGAGGTCCTGCTGACCGGCGAGCGAGCCCTTTTCGACACCGCCGGGCGTGTCGCCCAAGGTGCAGGAGGCGAGCGCGAGGCCGGTGATCACGGTGACGGCGGTGAGGGTGAGTGTCTTGCGCATGGTGGATTCTTCTTCCGAGAAGGGTGTTACAGGCCGCGAGGGCGAAGCTTCCGCTCGGTCAGGCCCGCGAGCCAATCGACGAGCAGAGCGAGGGCGATGGTGAAGACGCTGCCGGTCACGAGAACCGACATCCGGTTGAGGACGATGCCGCTCTCGATCAGTGAACCGAGGCCGCCGGCATTGGTGTAGGTGGCCAGCGTGGCCACACCCACATTGAGGATCAGGGCGACACGGATCCCGGCCAGCATGACCGGTACGGCCAGAGGCAGCTCGATCTTGGTGAGCACTTGGCGCGAGCTCATGCCCATGCCCCGTCCGGCTTCGATGAGGAACCGGTCGACCTGGCCCAGCCCCACCATGGTGTTGCGCAGCACGGGCAGCACCGCGTAAGCGGTCAGGGCGATCACCGCCATCCAGAATCCGACCCCGAACAAGATGGCGAGGAGAACGAGCACGCCGATGGAGGGGATGGCCTGGCCGGCGTTGGCCACGGCGAGAACGGGAACGCCGAGCCATCGGGCGCGGCGACGGCTCAGCAGCACGCCGAGGGGGACGGCAATGGTGATCACCGCGATGGTCGACACGACGACGAGCCAGACGTGTTCCACGGCTCGTTCCATGAGCACGTCGGTACTGAGCAGCCGCCGCTCGATCGAGTCGAGCGGCGCGACACGCAGGTAGGCGATCATTCCGGCCGTCATGGTCAACGCGATCGCCGGCAGCAGCCAAGCACGCGCCCGCACGCCCTCGCTGCTTTCGACCTGGAGGCCGATGAGGTCGCTCATGACTGTCCCTGCCGAGGCCGGGCGGCGGCCAGGAGCAGATCGCGCAGCGTCAGCGGGCGCTCTTCATCACCGATGAGAGCGCGGTCGGCGCCCGCCGCGAGCATCCGCTCCAGCACCGCATACACCGAGGTGTCGCTGCTGGCCCGCACCACCGCCCGCTCCGGAGCCTCGGTGCCGCGCGCGCAGATGTCGCCGACGTTGACCAGCCCCAGTCGGCGGATCTCCGCTCCCGTCCCGATGAAACTGCGCACGTAATCGTCGGCAGGGTTGGTCAAGATCTCCAAAGGGGTGGCGAACTGTGCGAGCGTGGAGCCTTCACCGAAGATGGCGATGCGGTCGCCGAGCTTGAGCGCCTCGTCGATGTCGTGGGTGACGAAGACGATCGTCTTGTGGATTTGCTGCTGCAGTTTGAGAAACTCTTCCTGCAGGCGGTCGCGGGTGATCGGGTCGATGGCGCCGAACGGCTCGTCCATGAGCATGACCGGAGGGTCGGCGGCCAGCGCCCGCGCCACACCGACGCGTTGCTGCTGGCCGCCGGACAGCTGCTTGGGGTAACGATCGCGATAGCGCGCAGGGTCCAGGCCGACGAGGTCGAGCAGCTCGTCCACCCGGGAAGCGACCTGTGACCTGCTCCAGCCCAGCAACTTCGGCACGAGACCGATGTTCTGGGACACCGTCATGTGGGGGATCAAGCCGATCTGCTGGATGACGTACCCGATGTGGCGTCGCAGCTGATCGGGATCGGTGTGGGTGACGTCTTCGCCGTCGATCCAGATCCGCCCGCTGCTCGGCTCGACGAGCCGATTGATCATCCGCAGGGTTGTGGTCTTCCCACAGCCTGACGGGCCGACGAAAACGACGAACTCGCCCCGATGGATGTCCATGGACAGCGGGGACACCGCATAGCCCGCCTGACCGGCATAGCGCTTGGAGACCCCGTCAAGCCGGATCATTACGTGGGAGGGAGGCTTGGCGGACGGTGGCTGGGTGATCGTGCTGGCAGTGTCAGACATGGAGACCCCGGGGAGTGGCGAGACGGCCGATGACCAGGAAGACGAGGTCGAGGACGAGCGCGACGAGGACAACGCCGACCACGCCGCTGAGCGCCTCGTTGAGCGCGTTGGCGCCACCGATGCGCGACAGCCCGCGGAAGATCAGCTCACCGAGCCCTGGCCCGCGCACCGCCGCACCGATCGCCGCGATGGCGACAACCATGATCGTTGCCACGCGAATGCCGTTGAGGATGACCGGCAAAGCCAGCGGCAGGCGCACCAGCCGCAGACACTGCCGCGAGCTCAGGCCCATCCCCCGGGCCGCATCGATGATCGCCGGATCGACGCTCTCCAACCCGGTGACGGTGTTGCGGAGGATGGGGAAGACCGCGTAGACGGTCAGCGCGACGACCGTCGGTCCGACCCCCAGCCCCAAGACGGGGATGAGGATGCCGAACAGGGCGAACGACGGGATGGTCAGCAGCGTCCCCGTCAGCACGAGCAGGGTCCGGCGCAGCCGCGGGCTACGCTCTGTCGCCACCCCCAGCCCTACGCCGATCACCGTGGCGAAGACGATCGACAGAAGGACCACCTCGATGTGCTGGACGGCCAGAAAGGTGATCCGGTCGGCGTTGCGCGCCACATAGTCGTAGAAGGACATGACCGCTGCATCTCATCTGGTGACGGGGCCGGAGCCGAACGCCTGAGCGACGAAGTCGTCGATGAGGTCGACGACCCTGAGGAAGGTCGGATGGTCGTCGAACATCCACTCCGTGTGGCCGTGCCCCTCCAACGCTTCCAGCCTCTTCGGCTCGCCGGCCTGCTCGTAGAGCGCATGCGCCTCCTCGATGCGGTGCAGCCGGTTCACGGCGCCGTGGACGAGCAGCAAGGGGCGCGGGGCCAGACGGTGCACGACATCGACGGGACGGAAGCGCAGCAGGTAGTCGGCCGATTCGAGGGATACCCCGGAGCCGAATCCCGGGGCCCGGTAGAGCTGATCGTCCACGTACCCGTCGGTGCGGTCGTCAAGGTCCAGGCGGACGATGTCCCACGGTGAGGTGATCTCTGACCGGCCCGTGACAGTACGGTGCGCGCGATCGGCCTCGACCCGCTTGAGCAGGCTGTCCCAGGACTCCTCGTCGTGCATGTTCCTGGTGGAACGGTGACCGTCGGCGATCGCGTTGCACGCCACCACCGTACGCACCCGGGGATCGTCCGCGGCCTCGGCGATCACCACGCCGCCGCCCAGCCCCCAGCCCAGCAGGGCGATCCTGTCCGGATCGAGATCGGGATGACTGGCCACCCGGTCAACGGCCGCGCGTACGTCCTCGACCCATTCCTGCGGCACCAGCCGGCCACGCTCGCCCTCGCTGGCTCCGAAGCCGCGATAGTCGAAGGCCAGGACCGCGTACCCACGCGACGTCAGCGCACGTGCGAAGCGCTCAGGGTGGATGATCTTGAGTCCCTGGTAGCCGCTGGCCGGGATGATGACGGGAAAGGGCGCGAGCCCGGCGTCGTCGGGAAGGTGAAGATCAGCATCGAGGCGTAGCCCGTTGCTGAAGAAAGGGAGGGGCACGATGGGCATGCGTTCTCCTTAGACGCTGTTACGGGTTGGAGACGGGGGTGCGTCCGGCGCGGACGAGATGGCCTGCGTCAGGAGCGTTGCGGCAGAGGCCACCTGCTGTCCCACAGAGGACAATCGGCCACCCAGCCGGAAAGAAGGGGCGGAGACGTTCAGCGCCGCGATGATCCTTCCGCCGAAGTCGCGGATCGGCGCGGCCGCACCCGAGAGATCTTTGTCGAACTCGCCGTTCACCATGGAAAATCCGCGCAGCCGGTCCTGATGAAGGCGATGCAGCAGATCCTCTACGTTCTTGGGGGCAGCCGGCCCCGGTCCCGGGAAGAGCACGTCTTTGAGCAGATGACGGATCTCGTCATCGGCGTGATCGAACAAGAGCACCCTGCCGGAGGACGTGCAGTGCACGGGCGAGGTACGCCCCACCCAGCCGACGGCCTCGATGACCTGGCGGGAGCTCTCCGACAAGATCGTGAGCACCTCACGCCCGTGCAGGACGCTCAAATGCACACGCTCACCTGTCACATCGGCGAGCCTGCGCAACACCGGAGGAGCCAGCAAGAGCAGGCGCTGGTCCCCGGCTCGGGCGGCCAGGGTGAACAATCGCCAGCCCAGCCGGTGGCGGCCTTCGGGCGAGCGCTCCACCAACCCCAGTTCCACCAGGAGACGCAACTGCCGCGAGATGACCGACTTGTCGCGCCGCAACTCCCGTGCCAGCTCGGCGACCGTCAGCCCATCCCGGGCCTTTGAGCTGCTGAGCGCCTCCATCGTCGCCAGCATCCTGGCCATGGCGCTCCGCTCGACGTCTGCCATGGGGGAGATGCTCACTCCCAGGGCCTAAATCGCGCAACACGGAGTTGCATTCCGTGCATCTAGATCTTTTTCACCAACGTTCGCATAGTGCGACTTGCCGTGCCCCTTGCCGAGGTCGCCGCCAACCCCCTGGCTTGACTTTTGCCCTCTGCCCTCGGTGGGCTCGTGGAGTGGACGCCAAGGCGCCGGCTCAAAGCCGTCTACTTTGATCACGGCGTCTTCTCTCATCCCTAGGTTCCGGGCTCGAGCCCCGGGCGCCCTACCACTGTTGCCCTTGGATTTGGCTTTGGGCTGGGCTTTGCTCGGGTACGGCGCCGTGACCTTCGGAGACGTGTCTTACTGGCCGGCGCCGAAGCTCGCGGACGTGGAGCAGCGACCAGAGCCCTGATCTTGCCCCGTGCGCGGACGAGGCAGCAGATGACGCCCCGCCGTACCCGATGAAGACCCACAGGGGCAGGCTCGGTTCCGGCCGGTGTACGGCCAGGGCGGTGTCGTTGTCGCGCAGGTCGGCCGCGATGCCGATCTCCGCGAGCTGGATATGCAGGCGCCCTCACAGGCACTGGCTCACAGGTACTGGCCCGCCTCGACGCTGTCGGTCTTCGACACCCGTACGGACACGACGTTGGCCAGGTTGACGACCACACCGTGGTCATCGGCCTCGCGGTCGTACCTGGCGCGGGTCAGCACCAGGCTCTGCCGTTCGTCGACAGCACGGGCGACCGTCCGCAACGCCTCGGTCTCTCCTTCGAAGTCCGCGCTGATCACTGAGAAGTCCTCGCCGCCGAGCGGGTGAAACCGAATGACCAGGACGGCTTTGTCGGTCATGATCGGCTCCCTTCGCAGAGTCCCGCTACGGCACCTACCCCGCCCCGATGGTTGCAAGCGGAGGCCGTCCCGTGTCGGCGTGGCTCGGCCGGGTGCAAGGCGGAGCAGGCTCGCCGCTTGTGTGCTGGGCACCGCGGGCGATGCGCACACCTTTTCCATGACAGACGCACGGGGCCGGCGTGCACCCTCCGGGCCCAAGCTGTCGGCATGACCACCACAACGAGACCCGACACCTCTCGCCGCACCGCCGACCACTCCACCTCGCCACGCCACGGCTCCGCTCACCGTCCGGGCATCGGCGGTCACCTCCTGGCGCGCTGGCCCAGCGCGGTCGGCCTGCTCGCCCTGATCGCCAACGCCGCAGGCGGCCTGGACTCCCACGTGACCGCGATGATCATCATCCTGGCGGCGATGTGCTACCTGGCCGCCGCCGCGCTCGGCTCCCGCCGCAGCGGCTGGGTGATGCTGGGGGTCGCCGTCCTCGCCGTCACCGCCGCCAAGGCCACCGGCCTGGACCCGACCGCGATACTGCTCGCGATGGGCGCCGCCTTCGCGGTGTACGGATTCCTCCGCGGCGCCCGGATCGACCGACGCGAGCTCGTCATCCAGGCCCTCGCCTTCGCCGGGTTCAGCGCCGTCGCCCTGAGCGCCATGACGGCCGGCCCGCTCCTGGCCGCGCACCTGGCCGCCGGCGCGGCCATCGGACACGCCGTCTGGGACGCGATCACCTATTACCGCGACAAGGCGGTCGACCGCTCGCTCGCGGAGTTCTGCTTCGTGCTCGACTTCGGCCTCGGCTTGCTGCTGCTCCTCACGGCCTGGAACCTGATCCCCGCATGAGCGGACGGCCCCGTGCCTGTCCAGCTACGACCGCACCGCCGCGGTCACGGATATCCACTCCCCCGGCGAGTCGGCGGCCTGACGTGCTGGAGCGCATCGGCGTGAGAAGGTGCCCGGCACGCGGCCTTCGGAGGTGGAGCCGCCGACCCGCCCCTGCCTCCGGCCTGACAGAAAGTCGATGCAATATGACAGTTTTTCGCTTCGGGCCAGAAGCTGAATTCGCTAGGATAGCTCAACTATCTAATCAGCGATACACCTGGAGTATGCATGGATCTTGGAGTGGCTTTGCCCACATCAGGCCCGTATGCCTCGGTGGAGACGATCGTGCGGGTGGCCCAGGAGGCCGAGCGCTTGGGCTATGGAGCGGTCTGGACGTACGAGCGCCTGTTGTTCCCGACAGCCGGCGCCACCTCTGGAGGCAGTCCTCTGCCGCTCCCCGACTACTACGCCTCGACCTACGAACCCCTCGAGACGTTGAGCTACGTGGCCGCGTGGACGAGCCGGGTCAGGCTCGGCACCAGCGTGGTCAATGCGGTGTTCCACAATCCCGTGGTGCTCGCCCGCCGTTTCGCCACCCTTGACCGGCTCAGCGGCGGGCGCGCCATCGCGGGCCTGGGGCTGGGCTGGATGGACCAGGAGTATGAGGCGGTAGGCGTATCGCGGCGCACCAGGGGCGAGGCCCTGGAGGAGGCGATCACGGCCCTGCGGGCCGCCTGGGGCCCCGACCCCGTCGGCTTCCACGGCAAGCACTACACCATCCCGTCGTCGGCGATCAATCCCAAGCCGGTCCAGCGGCCCGGGGTGCCGGTGGTGCTCGCGGCGACGACCCCGGCCGCCATCGACCGGGCCGCGCGGCTGGCCGACGGGCTGAACCCCATCGGGTTCTCCTACGAGTCCTTGGCGGAGGCCATCGCACGGTTCCGCGCATCGGCGGCCGACGCCGGTCGTGATGCCGCGGATCTCCAGGTGATCGTGCGGGCCAACACCCCTCTCACCGCGGAAGACCTCGACGGTTCCCGCCCGTTCCTCGCAGGCTCGGCCCGGCAGGTCGCCGCCGATCTCGACCGGCTCGCCCCTCTGGAGGTCGACCACGTCCTGTTCGCCGACATGGCCTCCACCACGGTGGAGGACGGGCTGCGCCGCCTCGCCGAGCTGCGGGAAGCGGCTTCGGCGGTGGAGTGGGGCGACCCAGCCTGAGGACAGGGGGATATGAGAGGAGAGACGCGATGATTCTCGAACTCCGCACCTACCGGCTCAAACCTGGCACCCGCCGCGACTTCGTCCATGTGATGACCACGCAGGTCGTCCCGCTCCTGCGGAGTCACGGCATCGACGTGGTGGATTGCGGGGCGTCGCTGGTGGATGAGAACGGCCGGGAAGAGGCTTACCTCATCCGAGCCTTCCCCTCGCTCCAGGCGCACGGTGAGCAGGAGGAGGCGTTCTACACCGGTGACGCTTGGCTGCGGGGGCCGCGAGAGGAGATCGTCTCGCGGCTGGAGAGTTACCACTCCATAGTGATCGAAGCGTCCCCCGAAGCGGTGGATGCGCTACGCCGTTGAGCTGTCGCCGGCTGCACCGGTTCAACTTGCCGTACCGCCGGCCGACGACCTTCCTGGCGAACGGAAACCATGGAATACGTCGGCCGGGTGCCCGCCCCGCCGCTCGATCGGTTCATCGACGACATCTACTGCCTGACCGGCGTGCCGCGCCACCGCCGGGTGAACGTCCCGCCGATGCCGTCGGCACATCTGTTCATCAACCTGAGCGAACCCGTCCGCCTGTGGGATTCCGACCCTTCGGTGCCGCCGGCCGTGTTCGCCGACGGGTGGTTCATGGGTGTATGGACCAGGCGTTTCCTCCTCGAGTACCCGACCCGGGTGCGGCTCGTCGGGGTGCACTTCAAGCCTTGGGGGATATCGCCGTTCGCCGAGATGCCGGCGACCGAACTGCGGGACCGATGGGTGCCGGTCGACGCCGTCTGGCAACGGTCTTCGGACCGGATTCGCAACCAGGTCGGCGAGCTCGCGCCGGCCATCGAGACACTGCGGGCAGTGGAGCGGGAGCTGCGATCGCGGCTTGCCGAGACACTGGCGCGCGGTCTCGACCTGGTCCAGCACACAGGCGGGCGGTTGGAGACCTCCCACGGCGCGATCCCGGTCGGTGCGCTGGCCGACGCCGCCGGGGTCAGCGGCAATCACCTGGCCACGCAGTTCAAGTCTCATGTCGGTGTCACCCCCAAGCGGCTGGCGAGGATCTACCGTTTCGCGCGGCTGATCGTGTCCGTAGACGCCTTGCGGCCAGTCGACTGGCCGCAGCTCGCCCACGCGGCGGGCTACTTCGACCAGGCCCACTTCGGCAGGGAGTTCACCGGCCACACGCCGACGGAATACCTGGCACTGCGGCGCCGGTTCCCCGCCGAGCAGGGGTTTCCGCCGGACAGCGGTCCGATGCCCGTCGATTGATTTTTTACAAGACCAACCGGCCTCCGGGGCGGCAAGATCGGCCGAATACGCGAGGAGAACTGAGGAGAACACCGGGGGCACGGTGTTCATGCACAACGTGGTATCGGTGGACGGTTTCATCGCCGACAAGAACGACGACGTCGGGCCACTTCACGATTGGTACTTCAACGGGGACACCCCGATCACCGAAGGCGGCGACCAGCAGTACGACCACTCCGGAGCCGGAAGCGGCTTCAAGGTCTCACGCGCGTCGGCGCGGTACGTCCGGTCGATGTGGGAGTCGATCGGCACGATCGTGATGGGCCGCCACCTGTTCGACCTGGTGAACGGCTGGGAGGGGCATCCGCCCGCGGGCGACCACGTGGTCGTGGTGTCCCACCGGCCCAAGCCCGAGGGCTGGCACCCGGAGGCGTCGTACCACTTCGTCGATGACGTGACGGCTGCGATCGGCAAGGCCCGGGAACTCGCCGGAGGGCGAGCCGTCAGCGTTAACGCCGGCGAGGTGGGCGGCCAGATCTTCGCGGCCGGCCTCGTGGACGAGGTGGCGATGGACGTGGTGCCGGTGGTGTTCGGGTCGGGCAAGCGCTATTTCGGCAGCATCGACGGGCGGCATCTGCTGGAGGATCCCCACGTGGTCCTCCAGGGCGACGGGGTGCTGCACCTGAGGTTCAAGGTACGTCGCTAGTGACCTGAGTCATTAATCATGGGGTGGGAGGACGCCGAGTCCGGAGCTGGAGCCGTTGGTGTTGTCCGCTCAGGCCGGCGCACCGGCAAAGGCGCGATCATCGGAAATCCTTAATTCATCGTGGCGAAATTATCTGTTCCCGGAATCACAGCCTCTCTTTGACATGGGTGCCTTTTGCCAATGGTTGAGCGTCTCCGATCCCGGGCGAGGGCATGCGAGACATAGTGTGCCCATCGTCCGGCTCTCAGCAGGAGGTGACGATGTCCACCTCGTCCACGCCGTACGGCGGCTACTACTCCGAACCACGCCGTTCAGGATGGCTGGGCTTCGCAGGGCTGCTGAGCGTCATGATCGGCGCCTTCCACGCCATGCAAGGCTTCATCGCCCTCTTCGTGCAGAACTATTTCCTCACCCCCGGCGGCAGTCTCCTCGTCCTGGACTACACCACGTGGGGGTGGATCTGGCTGGCCATCGGCTTCATCCAGATAGCCGTCGGGCTCGGCATCCTGGCCGGCAAGACGTGGGCCCGCTGGCTAGGAGCGATCTTCGCGAGCCTCGCGATGATCGGTCAGTTCGCCTTCCTCAACGCCTACCCGATCTGGTCCGTCGTGGACATCACGTTGTGCGTGTTGGTCATCTACGGTCTGGTCGCGGCGCCGAAGCACGCGATCGGATGAGGAGCCAGCCATGATCGGCAGAAGGCACCAGGCTCCGCCGCCCGTGACGGAGGTCTACCAGCTGCAGCAACGCGCGCTCTCCCTTGGCGAGGACTTCTGGATCGAGAACGGCCTGGGGCAGCGCGTCTACCGCGTCGACGGCAAGGTGTTCCACTTCCGCAAGACGTTCCTCCTCAAGGACCTCGCCGGGCAGGAGATGCTGCGCATCCAGAGCCGGATCCTCCGCTTCCGCGAGACGATGGTGATCGAGCGCGGCGATGAGAGGGTCGCCACCCTGCACAAGCGCCTCATCAGCCTGCGGGACCGGTACGTCATCGACCTGGGCGAGCGGGGCGAGCTCCACGCCAAGGGCAACTTCGTCGACCACGAGTACGCCATCAGCAGGGACGGCACGCAGATCGCGCTGGTGTCCAAGCGCTGGCTGCGCGCCCGCGACACTTACGGCGTCTCGATCGTCCAGGGCGAGGACGCTCCGCTGCTGCTGGCGATCGTCGTCTGCATCGATGCCATCAGCCACCCGCGCCGGTGAGCCCGCCGTACGGCGAGCCGTCGGGAAGGGCCGGCGCGCAGGGTGTTCGGCACGATAAAGGGTCCCGCGCGTCCGGGCGATCCGCTGTCGTGTCGTTACCGGCTGTGGTATCGACCCGGCCAAGAGCCGTGTGTCGTCCGGGCCCGCCGAGACGGGGCGACCCTACTGTCGCGGTATGTCGGTCGAGGCTGTGCCGCCGCTGTCACGTGGTCTTCGGGTGCTGGTCGGCGTGGCGGCAGCCGTGGTCGCGCTCATGGGTGTGAAGGCGCTCAGCGCGATCATCGGTCCCGCCTTCCTGGCGCTGACGCTGACGATCGCCGTGAGCCCGCTCAGATCCTGGCTGAGGCCACGCGCGCCGGCATGGGTGGTGGCGCTCATCCCCCTGCTCGTCGTCCTGCTGGTCCTCGGCGGACTCGGCGTCTCCATGGTGGTCGCCGTCGCCCGCTTCGCCGCCCTGATACCCACCTACGTGTCGCAGTACCAGCAGCTCCTGACCTCGATCGGAGAGCCCCTGCAGCAACTGGGCATCACGCCCGCCCAGGTCAGGGAAATCATCGACGGCGAGCAGATCATCCGGTTCGCCGGCGGCCTGCTCTCCGGTCTCACCGGGACGGTGGCCGCCGCCGTACTGATCGTGCTGGTGCTGTACGGCATGAGCCTGGACGCGGCCTTCTTCCAGCGCACTCTGGCCGGCCTGGCCGGGCCCCGAACACGGATCGCCCGGGCACTCGGCGAGTTCGCCCGCGGCACCTGCCGCTACTTGATCGTCTCGACGGTCTTCGGACTCATCGTGGCCGCCTTGGACGTCGCCGTCCTTGCCGTGCTGGCTGTCCCGCTCCCGCTGTTGTGGGGATTGCTGTCGTTCATCACGAACTACATCCCCAACGTCGGCTTCGTCATCGGACTGGTGCCCCCGGCCGTCCTCGCCCTGCTGGACTCCGGGGTGTCCACCATGATCTGGGTGATCGCGGCCTACTGCGTGATCAACTTCGTCATCCAGTCGGTCATCCAGCCCAAGTTCGTCGGCGAATCCGCCGGCCTGTCCACCACGATCACCATCCTGTCGCTGCTCGTGTGGACGTGGGCGCTCGGCGCCTTGGGCGCGATTCTCGCGGTTCCGCTCAGCGCGTTCGTCCGCGCCGTGCTGCTCGACGCCGACCCGTCGACTGTGTGGGCGTCGCCGCTGGTCGCCGGGCAGGGTCGCGAACGGCCGGATGCCGGAGAGCCTTGACACCCGGCCGAGGGGTCACATGCCGGGCTGGAGCGACCGCGCCTGACGACCCGAGCGGTCCTATGACGTGCCGGCTCCCAGGGCGTTGGTCATGGCCACCACGATCGGCCCGAGCAGCGGCAGGGCCACGTTGGACAGGGCGTAGACGATCGTGTAGGCCATGAGGGGCGTGGTGTTGCCCGCCGCCTGCTGCACGGCGGTGATGACCGGGGTCGAGCACTGCTGACCGGCAATGGAACCGAGCGCCAGCGGAGCCGGCAGTTTCATCCACTTCCAGGCCACGAACAGCGAGATCGACGCCGGGACCAGCGGCATCAGGATGCCCGCGATCGGCAGCGACAGTCCGAACTTCGCGATGAGCTGGACCGCCTGCGGCCCGGACGACAGCCCGACGGCGCAGATGAAGGCGGCCGCCGTCGGTGCCCAGTGAGAGCGGCACGTCCCCGAGCGGGATGACGATCTTGCCGACGAGCATGCCGGCGATCACGCCGATCGCGATGAAGACGAAGTCCGCCTTCACGCCCGGGTCCAGGCGGAAGCCGATCCCCTGCGTGAACGCGGCGAGGTCCTTCTTGGTGCCGGTGAGCCTGACCACGTCGCCACCAGGAGGCCCACCACGCAGCCGACCACCGAGATGATCATCTGGGGCACGCCGTCCTTGGTCAGGGCGGCGAAGAACTGCGGCCCCACCCGGTAGCCCAGGGCGAACAGGAACCCGATGAACGCGACCGTCTTGACCAGGTCGGGGATCTGGATGCCGAGCTGCCCGACGACGACGCCGGCGAGCAGCGTGCCCGTCACCGCGCCGAGCGTGAGGCTCTTGAAGCTGAGGCGGCCGATGAAGAAGCCGAGCGCCATCGTCAGGAAGATCGCCAGTTCGGGATGGTCCCGCATCGCGCCGACGAACCAATCCCACATCCTCTGCCACTCCCCCGTGTCGCCCGACGGCAGGGGGAGGCCGCTACGACCGATAATTCCCTCAACAGTGGGACGTGTGGGCAAAAACGCTTCAAAGAGGCTTTGCGAGCGTCGGCGACACGATCAGCTCCAGGTACGGGTGCCGGTCGAGCGGCCTCGCCAGGTAGATACCAGGGCATCGTTCCGGCAAGATGCGCGCCGGTCGTCGCTCGGCTGCCTCAGCGCGGGTAACGACCCCGTATGTCCACCGATCTTGAGGTCATCGGCGAGATCCTGCCTCTCGCGCTGGGCGTGGCGATCAGCCCGATCCCCGTCATCGCCGTGATCCTCATGCTCCTGGCCCCCAAGGCGAGAGGCACGAGCCTCGGCTTCCTGATCGGCTGGACCAAGGGTGCGGCGCTGGGGTTCCTGCTGTCGGCGGTCAATCCCAAGAACCTCATGATGGGCGCGGCGGCCGGTGTCGCGACCGCTCAGGGCGGCGCCTACGCGCTGCCGATCATCGTCTTCACGGTGGTCGCCGCGTGCACGGTGGCGATCCCCGTGATCGCGTACGCGGTGGCGGCCGAGCGGATGCGCGGGCCGCTGGACGGCCTGCGCGGGTGGCTGGCGCACAACAACGCGACCGTGATGTTCGTGCTGCTCCTGGTCATCGGCGTGCTGCTGGTGGGCAAGGGCCTCGGCGGGCTGTGAAGGCGACGGACAAGCCCACGGGAAGGGATGTCGTCTCCGGGTTCGTCACCGGCCTGTTCAGCATCCCGGAGGGTATGGCGTACGCGGCCATCGGCGGCTTCAACCCCGTCCTCGGGCTCTACTCCGGCATGGTGCCCACGATGGTGGGCTCGCTGCTCTCCCACACGGTCCTCATGGTCACCACCCTGACCAGCGCCATCGCCCTGTCGGCCCAGAACGTGTTGCAGGAGGCCGGGCTCGACCCCGCCGAGGTCGGCAACGTGGCCGCACTGACCCTGCTGGTCGGCCTGATCATGCTGATCTTCGGCCTGCTCAGGCTCGGCTCCATCATGGACTTCGTCTCGAACGCCGTCATGACGGGTTTCACCACCGGCATCGCGCTGTTGATCGTCGTCGGCGTGCTGGGCGACGCCACCGGCTACGACCCCGCGGGGCACAACAAGCTCTACCAGGTGGCCGACTGGCTGGCGCACATCGGCCATTGGCAGTGGACGACGGTCGCGGTCACGGCGGCGACCATCGGGGTGTGGTGGCTGTCCAGGCTGGTCCGGCCGCTGAAGGCGGTCGCCACGCTGATCGCGCTGCTGGTGGTCTCCGCCGCGGTCGCGGTTTCGGGCGTTCAGGTGAGGCTGGTGCGCGACATCGCGCGGGTTCCCAACAGCCTGCCCATGCCCGAGCTGCCCGAATGGTCGGCCGTGCCACACCTGGTGGTGGGCGCCGTCGCCGTCGCCCTGGTCGCGCTGGCGCAGGCGGCGGGGATCGGCGCCGCCGTACCGAATCCCGACGGCAGCAGGAGCAGCATGTCCGGAGACTTCGTCGCCCAGGGCGCGGCCAACCTGGCGGGTGGATTGTTCCAGGCGCTGCCCACCGGAGGCTCGCTGTCGCGGACCGGGGTGGCGACCGGCTCCGGGGCGCGGACCCGGTGGTCGGGGGTGTTCGCCGGGCTCTGGCTGGCGCTGATCGTAGTCGTGTGCGGGTCGCTCACCGAATACATCCCGATGGCCGTGATCGGCGGGCTGGTGCTGGTCATCGGCGGCGAGCTGATCGTCGGCAGGCTGGCCGACATCCGGCTGGTGCTGCACACCTCGTGGATGCCGGCCGCCGCGATGATCGTCACATTCCTGGCGACCACGCAGCTGCCGCTCCAGCAGGCCATCATCCTCGGCGCGGTGCTGTCGCTCCTGCTGTTCTGCGCCCGGGTGGCCAAGCAGTCGGGGCTGGTACGGCTGGTGCGCTCAGACGACGGCTACTGGCGGGCCGAGGAGGTGCCGGAGTCGGCCGCACCGGGCGAGGTGGTGGTCCTGCAGTACATGGGGACCAGCTTCTTCGCCGAGCTCGGCAAGATCAACGACACCTGGCCGCAGGGGGACGGCGCTGTGATCGTGCTCAGCGTTCGCGGCCTGCCGGACGTGCCCTCCTCCACGCTGCTGAAGGTGATCGTCAACCGGCCACGAGGCTGCGTGCCGGCGGTGGGCGGCTGATCCTGGTGGGCGTCGACGAGCAGTTCGCCCGCCTGCTCCGGGCCAGCGGGGTGGCGGAGGTCCTGGGCGAGGAGAACGTGGTCGCCGGCGAGCCCGAGATCTTCAAGGCGCTTGACGGCGTGGTGTCCGGCCTGTCCACCCGGAACGATCGGGATGCTCCATGACGACGTCCGTCCCGGTGAGCTGTCGTGCGCAGCCGATCACACGGACCGTGCGATGGACAGCCGGTCCTCGACGAGCGCCAGGCGGGCCGCGATCGAGCCCCGGCGGGCCCGCGGCGCCTCATCGTGCATCCCGCGCAGCAGATCGCGCAGCCGTACCAGGACCATGGGGGTGTGAGAGGCGGCGACGATGACCTCGTCGAGAGCCAGACACAGGTAGTCGTCCCAGGTCGGGAGCGGGACGACCAGGCGGACCCGGCCGCGGGAGTCGGCCACGTCGCCGATGTCGAGCCGCTTTCCTGCCAGGCGGCGCAGGAGGTTGTGGATCTGCTCCAGGCACTGGACCGCGGTCGCGGGATCGTTGACGGCCCTGGAGAGGGCTCGCAGCGCGATGTCCGCCAGCAGGCGCAGGCCGAAGGTCACGTCCTGGTCGAAGGAGCGCTCCGCTCCCGTGACGACATGGTGCAGCAGGAGCCGTCCGGGAACGGGGTTCCCATGGACCTCGGCCAGCAGATCTCCCTGGAAGAGCTGGCCTCCGAGGGGGACGCGCAGGACGATCACGGCGTCGTGGCCGGCGGCCGCGGCGACGAGCGCCGGCACGTTGATCTGCTGGAGGACGGCGGGCCGGCCGGCCCAGTGGACCGGTACGGCGGGGCCGGGCAGGTCGGGCGGTTCCCGGGTGCCGTCCCGATAGGGCTCGCGGTAGACGGCGTCGTGGACTGTGCGGGTGCGCTCGTTGATCGTGTCCAGGCATGGGGTGAGCCGGATGGAGCCGAGGGCCCGCACCTGAATGTTGCGCATGAGCACCGCGGCGACGAGCGTCAGCAGCAGCGCGACCACGGGAACGGCGAGGGAGACGCGCCCGCGGTGGGCGACGGCGAGCGCCGCGGTGATCGTGTAGGTGAAGACGCCGACGGCGAAGGCGAAGGTCCGCCAGACGATCGGGTCGTCGTGGAACAGGTTCAGGCGCGGTGTGAGGGTGCTGGAGGTGAACTGCACGACCAGGAACAGCAGGGAGAAGATGATGCTGGCCAGGCCGAGGACGCCGAATCCGACGGTGAAGAGCGCCCCGGTGACGTCCTTGCCGAGCACGCCGGGTGAGGGCGGCAAGGACGGCAGGGCCAGCCCCGCCGCCAGGCCGGCCAGGACGCAGCCGAGCTCGGCCAGTCCGGCGCGCAACCGCCGCCGAGGCCGCCGGAACAGCGTCGGCGGAGCGCTCTCGTCGGCGAGGCGGCGTAGGTGCATTCGGAATCGGCCCAATCGTTGAATGACGGTGGTTTCCGGCCTCTGCCCGCGCCGTCAGGAACCCACCCGTCCCGCGGCGATCAAGCGGCCCTGGACGGACTGCACGACGACCGGGAAGCCGTCGGGGACGACACCGTGCAGGCGTGTGAGCAGGTCCGAGACCGGCGGCAGGTCGGCGGGGGTGCGGACGGCTATGTGGAAGGTCGTCGAGTGCATCTGGACGCCGGTGACCGCGGCGTCCGGCACACCGGCGAGCCACTCGGAGGCGATCCGTCTCACCTGGCTCTCCCACTCCGAGGACAGGTAGTTCGCCGCGGTGCTCAGGATCAGCACCGCGGCGACGACCACGCCGAGCCCGCCCAGTGCCAGAGCCGCCCGTTTACGTGACGCGGCGGCCGGCGGCGCGACGTATCCGAGAGCGGCGAAGACGAACGTGCCGGCCAGCACGAGCGAGAGCATGTTGGACAGGAACAGCACCAGGGCGCCGAGCGCCAGCAACGGGGCGCCGTCGCCGAGGCACACACCGACCACGACCAGCGGCGGGACCAGCGAGATCGCGATGGCCACCCCGGGCAGGACCGCCGCCACGTCGCGGCGGGCCAGCGCGACGGCCCCGGCCAGTCCCGTCGCCATCGCGGCGACCAGGTCGGCCAGGCCGGGCGAGGTGCGGCCGGAGATCTGACTGTTGGCGAGCAGCTCGTAGGAGCTCGGCATGACCAGCGAGGCCACCAGCCCGACCGCGACGACCGCGCACACCCCGCCCAGCACGAACCAGGCCGCCCCGGTCTTCGTCCGCTTCACCAGGCCGAGGGCCACCCCCATGATGGGGGTCGACAACGGCGCGATGATCATCGCTCCGATGACGGTGGCGGTCGAGTCGGCGATCACGCCGGCGGCCGCGATCACCGCCGAGAGCACGAGCATCGTCCAGAACGCCGAGTAGCGCGAGGAGCGGTCCCCCACCCGGAGATCGAGATCCTCGGTGAGCTCCTCCAGCGTCCGGCGCTGCGCCGCGGGAACCAGCCGGTCCCTGACGCCGCCGAGCATGCCGCCGAGCATCTCGTCCCGTCGTCCCCGGGTCACGGAATCCTCCGGGTCATGGAATTCTCCGGGTCACGGAATGACGATGTCGAAGTTACGATCGCCCTCGTCCAGCAGGTCCATCAGGGTGTCGAGCGCCCCGGGGTCGCCGTCGGTCCGCACGCCGTCGAGGCTCTGCGTGGCGAGCACGCCGAGCAGCTGCGGCTTGGTCAGGGTCACGGTGAGATCGGCCGGCGTGCCGTCGTGGTTCCGGGTCTGGGTCAACACGCCGTTGGCGAGGCTGAGCCTGATCTCCTTGCCGAGGTCGGTGAACCTCCAGTCGATCGTCAGGCGGACATCCCAGGCGCGGGGGCCGTTGACCCGGATGGCGAGGGAGTCGAAGACCTGCTCCAGGCTCAGCGCTCTGAGGACGTCCGGGCTGGTGGTGTCGAGCGTGTTCTGGGGCTTGTTCCCGCGCAGCTCGGCCGCGCCCTGCAAGTAGAAGTTCCGCCAGGTCCCGTTCTCGCTGCCGTGACCGAGCCTGTCGTAGACCCGGGCGAGCAGCTCGCGGGCGTCGGCGTTGCCCGGATCGGCGAAGACGACGTAGTTCAGCACCTGCGCGGCCCAGCGCCACTCGCCGGCCTGGAAGGCGGCCTCGGCCTTGGGCAGGACGGCGGCGGCGCCGCCCATGTACTCCACGATCTTCTTCGCCGACTCCTCGGGGGGAAGCTCCCACAGATGGGCCGGGTTGCCGTCGAACCATCCCATGTAGCGCTGGTAGACGGCCTTGACGTTGTGCGACACCGAGCCGTAGTAGCCTCGCGCGTGCCACGACCGCTCCAGGACCGGAGGAAGCTGGATCAGCTCGGCGATCTCCGTGCCGGTGTAGCCCTGGTTGAGCAGCCGCAGGGTCTGGTCGTGCAGGTAGGCGTACAGGTCGCGCTGCTGGGACAGGAAGGCCGTGAGCTCCGCCGTACCCCAGGTCGGCCAGTGGTGCGAGGCGCACAGCACGTCGGACCGCGCCGCGAACAGCTCGATCGCCTCGGTCAGGTAGCGCGCCCACACGCGCGGGTCACGGACCAGGGCGCCACGCAAGGTCAGGATGTTGTGCAGGTTGTGGGTGGCGTTCTCGGCCATGCACAGAGCACGGCGGTCGGGGAGGTAGAAGTTCATCTCCGCGGGCGCCTCGGTCCCCGGCGTGAGCTGGAAGACGATCCGGACCCCGTCGACCACCTCCTCCTGCCCGGTCTCGGTGATGGACAGGCTCGGCTCGATCAGCGAGATCGTGCCCGTGGAGGTGGTCTGGCCGAGACCGGCGCCGATCTGGCCCGCCGCGCTCCTGGCCAGTTCCGCCCCGTACATGTAGATCGCCCGCCGGTTCATGGCGGTGCCCGCGTAGACGTTCTCGGCCACGGCGTGCTCCAGGAACCCGGCCGGGGCGATGACAGGCACGTCCGAGCCCTCGTCCACCACGCCGCGCACGCCGCCGAAGTGATCGGCGTGCGAGTGGGTGTAGATCACCGCGGTGACCGGGCGATCCCCCCGGTGCTCGCGGTAGAGCGCCAGCGCCGCCGCGGCGGGCTCCACCGACAGCAACGGGTCGACGACGATGACGCCGCGATCGCCTTCGATGAAGGAGACGTTGGACAGGTCGAACCCGCGCACCTGGTAGACGCCCTCGGCCACCTCGTACAGCCCGTGCTTGGCATTGAGCTGGGACTGCCGCCACAGGCTCGGGTTCGCCGTGTCCGGACATCCGGCGTCGAGGAAGGCGTAGGCGTCCAAGTCCCAGACGACCCGGCCCGTCGCATCCCTGATCTTCGTTTGCGATGCCGTCGCGACGAAGCCTCTGTCGGCGTTCTCGAAGTCGATCCGGTCCTCAAACGGCGGCAGAGTGGCCATGAGTGTCTCCTCGGCGCGGGTTTCAGCCGTACTGCCGGACCATGCCCTGGTCCAGGCCAGAGCAGCGCCACGAAAGAGGCAAGAAAGCATGGAGCGCCGTGGTCACGGCGAGGGGAGCCGGGCCGGATGAAGGCCGGCGGACATGGCGATCCGCACCGTGACGCGACGCAGTGCGGTCACCGGCGAGGTGGCCCGCGGTGGTCGAGACGCCCGGCACCTGGAGGGTGCAGGGTGTGCAGGCCGCCCACCGCGCGGCGGTGGTTGAGGCCGTCGCGGCGAGGGCCGTCGGGGGCGTGCCAGTGGACGTCGGTGGCCCAGTGCAGGCGTTCGAACAGCCGGATCAGCGCCGCGGACGGGTCGACCTGGCGCGGGGCCCGTCCGTGCCGGGCGCAGCTGGGCTGGCTGTGGTGCCCGTTGTGCCAGCTCTCTCCCAGGGACACGATCGCGAGCGGCCACAAGTCGGTGGCGCGGTCGTGCCGTCGGGTGGGGTGCGGACGGTCGCCGAACATGTGGCACAGGGAGTTGACGCTCCAGGTGACGTGCTGCAGCAGGGCGACGCGGACCAGCCCGGCCCACAGGAACGCGGTCAGCCCGCCGTACAGGCCGCCGCTGATCGCCCACCCGGCCGCGAACGGCAGCGCCAGCGAGAGGGCGCACAGGGCGGGGAAGGCACGCGCCACCCGCGTCATCGCCGGATCGGCCAGCATGTCGGGGGCGTAGCGGGAGGCGGGGGTGGGGTCGTCGGTGAACATCCAGCCCAGGTGCGCGTGGGCCAGGCCGCGCAGCTGGCCGCGCAGGTGCGTGCCGTACCGGTAGGGCGAATGCGGGTCGCCCGGCCGGTCGGTGAAGGCGTGGTGGCGGCGGTGGGTGGCCACCCAGTCGACGACGTTGCCCTGGAAGCTCATCGACCCGGCCACGGCCAGCGCGACGCGGAGCCACGGCCGGGCGGTGAAGGAGCGGTGGGTCAGCAGCCGGTGGAAGCCGACCGTCACCCCCAGCCCGGTCAGCAGGTACAGGGCCACCGCCAGCAGCCCGTCGGTGACAGAGATGCCCGTTCCCCATGCCAGCCGGATGCCGACGGCCAGTGCGAGGAACGGCGCCACCACGATCGCGGTGGTCACGGCCACCTGGGCGGCGTTGACCGGCGGGTGCGTGGCGGTCTCGGGGAACGGCGATCTGCCGTCGTAGCCCTCCGCGAGGGTCTGGGGACGCATCCTGCTCACGCCATCATCGGGAGGGTGCGGTCTGGGTGACGGTCATGGGGTTCTCCGTTCAAGGAAGCGGATCGCCCGGCAGCGGTCGACCGCGTCTTGGGTGGTGTACGGCATGGCGCTCAGGCCGGCTGCCGAGGCGGCCGCGGAGAGTGGAGAACGATGGGAGGGGGCGTTGGTGTCATGGTGGCCTGGCCTGTCCAGGTCCCTGCCTGACGCAGGAGCCTTCAGCCGTCTATCGCCGTGGGCGACGCCGGCCGAATGCCAACGCACGAAAAGTCCTCGGTTCTTGTAGCCTACCTGATCGTCCTTGTGACCTCTGGATTCCGCAGCGGCCCGATGACATGGTCGATCAGCGACCGGAGGCGCTCGGGAGAGTATAGGTCGCGGTGGATGATGAGGCGGTAGTAGAGCGGGCCGTAGAGCAGTTCGACGACCAGGGGCAGGTCGAGGCCGGACCGTAGCTCGCCGCCCCGGATAAGCCCTCTCGCACGACCACAGCGAGAGATCGTTCTGGTGGGCGCTCTCAGTCATTCACCGAATTCGAAGCTTCCGTTGAATTCGAAGCCTCCGCACGCCGGCGTGTCCAACCCGCGGAAGGGGTCACCGGCCGGTCGGGGTGGGTTCGGCGCACTCGCAGGTCTTGGTACTGCGTGGACAAGACGATGTGGGTGTCCATCTCGCCGTGCTTTCCGATCTGTTCCAGCACGCCTTCGAGATGTGCCAGCGACGAGGCTCTGACCCTGAGCATGGAACAGTGCCGGCCGCTCAGCTTGTCGATTTCGATCACCTCGGGGTAGTCCTCGGCGGCTGAACTCTTGAGCAGGCAATGGCCAAGCGCGCAACGCAGCTGGATGTACGCCTGGATGGGAAACCCGGCCGCGGCGGGGTCGATCTGGGCCTGGTAGCCGACGATCACGCCGCGCCGTTCCAGGCGACGAATCCGGTCGGCGACGGCGGGCGCGGACAGATGCACCCGGCGGGCCAACTCGTTGTAGGACAGCCGGGCGTCGGCCTGCAGTTCCTCGAGAAGCTTCCAGTCGAGGTCATCGAGGTCGCCTGCCGATCGCGAAGAATTCATGACGTCCACTTTACGATCGCATCCATAAAGCGCCCTGGCGCACCTCGATGGCCATGTTCAGCCTGGTCATGGCCACCTAGTGTGAATCCCGTGATCAGAAGCGGACGTCACGGCGGCAGTGGCGGCGTCGATGCGCTGCCGGACCGGTCGTGGCGGGATTTGGCGCGGCGGGTAAGCGGCGCCGTCCTGACCAGTGGTTCGGCCGGCTACGACGCGGCCGTCAAACCGGCCGGGCAGCGCTTCGGTCACGTTCGTCCGCAGGCGGTGGTGCGTTGCCGTACCGCCTCGGATATCGCAGCCGCCCTTGGGTTCGCGAAAGACAACGGCCTGAACGTGGCGGTGCGCAGCGGTGGGCACGATTTCGCCGGGCGATCCACCACCACCGGGCTGCTCGTCGATCTCGGCGAACTCACCGGGATCTCCGTGTCCCTGAAGGACGGGTACGCGCGCGTCGGCGCAGGTGCACGGCTCGCCGACATCTATCGGTACCTGGACGAGCGCGCCCACACGCTGCCTGCCGGCAGCGGACCTTCCGTCGGCATCGCCGGGTTGACCCTCGGCGGCGGCATGGGCTTCCTGGGACGCACCTGGGGGTTGACCTGCGACCGGCTCGTCGGGGCGCGTGTCGTCCGCGTGGACGGCAGCCTCGTGCACTGCGACGAGCGCGAGCACGCCGACCTGTTCTGGGCCCTCCGGGGTGGTGGCGCCGCGGGTGTCGGCGTCGTCACGGAGTTGTCCTTCGCGCTGGTTCCGTCTCCACGATGCACCGCCCTGGAGATCAGGTGGGACTACCGGCTTGCGGCTGAGATCGTCGACGCCTGGCAGAGGTGGAGCCCGGACGCGCCGGACGAGCTCGCCGCGAGCCTGCTGCTCACCGTCCCGGCCGAACCGCACGATCCAGCACAGGTGATCGTGTTCGGCGCGGCCGTGGGGCTGTCGCCCGCGCAAACCGATGATCTCCTTGACGATCTCATCGCCAGGGTCGGGGCCCGGCCGCAGAGCCGGTGGCGCCGGCAGCTGTCATGGATGGACACCCAAGCCGTTCTCGCCACGCGCGTGCCCGGCGACGATGCCGGCCATCTGTTCAGCAAGTCCGGCTTCTTCCGGCAGGACATACCGCCGGGCGCACTCGAAGCTCTGGCCGATCAGCTGATCGCCGACCGGCGGGCCGGCGAATCCCGCGAACTCGATTTCACACCGTGGGGTGGGGCCTACAATCGCGTCCCGCCGCACGCCACGGCGTTTCCCCATCGGGGCGAGCGGTTCCTGCTCAAACACGCCGCCACGCTCCGACCGGCTCCGAACGACACCGCCTGTCCGCAAAGCGAGTGGCTGCGCCGTTCCTGGCAGACTGTCCACTCCTGGTCGAGCGGCGGCGTCTACCCGAACTTCCCCGACCCCGCCCTCCCCGATCCCGAACACGCCTACTGGGGCGGCAACCTCCCGAGGTTGGCGCGGGTGAAGGCAGCCCACGACCCTGACCGGATCCTGCCCGGCCTCGGGCCAGGAGACGCGATCTGATCACCACTACGAGACGGAACTCCAGGTGCTTGCCATGACCAACCAGCCCCCCGAGCCCAACGTTTCAACCATCCGTGACGCGGCCAAGCCCCCCGTCGTCGACCGGGCCACGTTCCAGGCCCGGCTGGACCAGCTTCGGGCCCGGGAAAAGGCCCACACCCGCGAGGGCGACGCGATCGCCGCCGCCCGACGCCGCCTGCCGATGGTCGAAGTCGATCCGCGGACACCGCTGATCGGAGCGGACGGGCCGGTGCCGCTGATCGACATCTTCGACGGGCGATCCCAGTTGATCGCGTACTTCCACATGTGGCACCCCGGCAGGCCCGCGGCTGAGCAGTGCGAGGGCTGCACCTTCAACACCTCCCACGTCAACGAGCTGGCCTACCTGCACTCACGCGACGTCAGCTACGCGGTCCTGTCTCAGGGGTCGTACGAGGAGAGCTCGCGCTATCGCGACTTCATGGGCTACACCGTTCCCTGGTACGCGGTGCCGAAGGACTCCGTGGACCGGCTGATCGCAGGGCGGTATTTCGGCATTCTGGCCTGCTATCTCCGAGACGGTGACCAGGTCTACGAGACCTACTGGACCTCCGGCCGCGGCAACGAAGCGATGGCGCCGTCGTACGGCCTGCTGGATCGCACCGTCTACGGCCGGCAAGAGACCTGGGAGGACTCACCCGAGGGCTGGCCACAGCGTTGGGGCTCCAAAGGCGGCCAGTTCCGAATGGACGACGGCCGTCCGATGGCCCAGTGGCCACGGCTCCAGGCGGGACGCGATGACGACCTCGGCCCGATGCCGGACGGATGGACTGCGTGTTCCTGCCCGCTGCACCCTGACCCCCCGGCCGCGGCGACGCCCTGACGGCGCCCTCTACGGCCGGCAGGAGTTCGAGGAGGGCTCACCGATCGCACCGGCCTGGGTGGCCTTCCCGGCGTCTCCACCGTCCCGGAATCGTCCGTCACGCGGAATGGTCGTGGTCAGAGGGTGGATGTGGCGCGCTCCAGATGCTGCGTAGCGGTCGCAGGCCTTCCTCGACGTAGTCGGCGATAGGGCGGTTGCCGCCGTCGAGATACCACTGCTCGAGTGCGGCGAAGTAGCCGAAGGCGAGGGCGTTCGCGATCACGCGGGCCTGCGTTTCCGTCAGCTCGCCGGTCGCGGCGATCAGCGGTGCGATCCGCTGGCCTGCGCGGTCGAGCGTGGCGCAGACGGCCATGCGCACCGATGGCTCGGCGAAGAAGTAACGGACCCTGCGCCACGGGCTCCTGTCGACATGAGGGGCTTGGCCCGCGCCCTCGGAACCGGCGGTGCGCTCGGGCGCTGCCTCGTAGGCGCGGACGGCCCGGAGCAGGCTGCCAACGGGGTCCCGGGGGTCCAGGAGGTCCTTGAGCGCCTCCGGGCTCATGCTGTCGAACTCGACGTCGGCGACGATGATCCCTTCCTTGGTACCGAAGTAGCGGTACACCGACGACGGTGAGACCTCGGCCGCGGCCGCGATCTCCTCGATCGTGACCGCGGTGAACCCTCTCTCGTCGAACAGGTCGAGGGCGCGTTCCTGGATGGCGCGCATGGCCCTGAGCCGCCAGCGCTCGCGAAGACCGCTCACGCGAGCAGGCTATCAGGAAGGCACACGCTTAAGCACGTGACTGTCACGTTGACATTGACTGTCTGAATTCAAAACCTTAGAGTCACTTGCTAGAGAAAGTCACTATCTCGATGGGACGTGGCAAGCCGACCGGTCCCACTCACCTGGAAGGACCCATGCCTTGACGACGCTGAAGACGAGACCGCGCAACCGGACCGCACTGGCGACGATGTACGCCGGGGCGGGGCTCACCGTGATCGTCACCCTCGTCCCGTTCATCGACCGAGCCGTCTTGGCCGACCACATCAAGGCGAGCTATCCCGCCTACGACTCCGGTGCGATCGACGCCGCTGTCGCCGCATACCTGGCGATCCTGTCCACGGTCGGGGCGCTGGGACTCCTCGGCTGGCTCGGCGCGGCCTGGGCGGCCCGCGCCGGCAAGAAGTGGGCGTACGGGCTGGCGACCGGGCTGCTCGCGGTCGCGGTCTGCATCACGATCGCCGCACTGACCGTCCGGGACACCTCGGGGGATGTCGGCCTGGCGCCGCTGCTGGGCTGGTTGCAGGTCCTTCCGTGTGTCGCCGGTCTGGCCGCGGTCGCGCTGTGGAGGAGGACGGCATGACCGAAGGCCCCACGGAGGCACGGAGCATCGGCCGCGCTGTTGTGGCCGAGGTCGCGGCGCTCAAGCGCGCGATGTATCGAGGAGGGCGGCCCAACGCGCTCATGCGGCTCATGAACCGGCTTGACGTCCTGATGTACGGGGCTTGGCGGCTGTCACCGCGCCAGGCCGCCGTGTTGAAGGTGGTGGGGCGCCGCAGCGGGACCGTCACGTCGGTTCCGGTCGCGGTCACGAGCTACCGCGGCGCCGAGTTCCTCGTCTCGATGCTGGGGCCGAACTCGAACTGGGTGCGGAACATCCGGGCCGCGGGCGGTACGGCTGTGCTCCGCCGCCGGGGTCGCGAGACTCCGATCCTGCTGGAGGAGATCCCGTCCGAGCATCGCGCCGAGATCCTGCGCCGCTACCTCGCCGTCGCACCCGGCGCGAGGCCGCACCTGGGGCTGAACCCGACGGCGCCCCTGCCGGAGTTCCACCGGATCGCACCTGGTCACCCCGTCTTCCGAATCCATGAGCGCCACGGTCGGCCGGCAGCGGTCGGCGCTGCCCCGGCGTAGCACTGCTGATCGCGGGTCTGGCGCCGGTGACGGCGCCCGGCGCGCCCGCCCATGCCGCCGCCTCGGCGCCCAGCTTGCGCGCCTGCTACGACGGCAAATGCAAGCTCGCCCTGACCAAGAAGGTGTCGTTCAAGGTCAGCCCCCGCTTCGGCCTCACCCGGCTGTCGATCTCCTTCACCGAGCACACGATGCGCATCCGCGGCGCCACCCCCGGCGCGATGGTGGAGAACCGGCTGAGCCAGGGCGCGTCCGGATCGCTCAACGGCATCGGCATCCGCGTGCTGTCCCTGTCGCGCGGCAAGGCCGTCATCCGCCTGACACCCCTACGCTGACGCCGCGGGTGCCGTCACGGCATGACGTGCCTGCGGGTGAATGGGGCGCACGCGAAGCGGGCCAGGATCTTGCGCCGGGTCAGCCAGCGCACGTGCGCGCCGTTGGCGGCACGCCGTACGGCCTGCTCGGCCAGCCATGGCGTGACGGTCTCGACCCGGTCGGCGAGCACGTCGAACACCCGGCGCGAAGCCGGGTCGAGGTCGTGCAGGAGCAGGCCGGTGACGACCATGCCGGGGCTGAGCAGGCCCACCGAGACGCCCGGCGGCACCTCCCCGGCCAGCGCCCTCGTCAGGTAGGTGAGCGCCCGCTTGGTGGCGCCGTAGACCGCCAGGCCGGGGACCGTGCGGCCGTCGCTGCCCAGGCCCTCCATGTTCCACACGTGGCCGTGCCCCTGGGCGGCCATGCCGCCAAGGGCGACCGCGCAGCCGTTGATCACTCCGGTCAGGTTGACGTCCACCACCCGGCGGGCCTGCTCGGCGGGCAGCTCCCACAGCGGGCGGCGGTCGTGGGTGACGCCGGCGTTGTTGATCCACATGTCCACGCGGCCGTGCCGCGCCACGGCGGTGTCCCACAGCCGCTGGAGCTGACCGCGGTCGGTCACGTCGGCGGTGCCGCTGCCTCCGGTGACCGCCTGGTGCCCCATGGCGGTGAACCGCTCCACCAGTCCGCGCCCGATGCCGCGGGTCCCTCCTGTCACGACGATGACCATCTCAGCGCTCCCCCGTCCGGGCCAGCCGTACGGCGCGCAGTCCCAGCCACAGCAGCACCGCCACCACGCCCACCAGGGCGTACTCGATGGCCGGGATGCGCAGGGCGTCGAGCGCGCCGACCAGGTCGTCGCGGGCGAGCTGCACGCCGATCAGCGCGCCCGCGTAGCACGCCGCCACCGCCCAGCGGACCGCGCGCGAGAGTCCCAGCCCGTGCATCTGCGTGATCAGGAAGACGCCGAGGAAGCCGAACAGGAACATGGGCCAGGCGCCGTCCGGCCCGGCGTTCATGACGGCCACCAGCGTGCCGTGCACCGCCACGGCGAGCTCCAGCGTCACGGTCCACCAGCGGTCGGTGTGGGCGCGGGTGAGGAACAGGCTGCCCTGGAGCAGGATCAGGAACATGTAGAAGAAGCCGATCAGGTGGCCGCTGGTGGCCTCCATCGGGTGGTACCAGAAGGTGTAGACGGCCGCCCAGCTGAACAGGTAGCCGTGGTACTTGCGGGCGAAGGCGACCACGTCGCGGCCCAGCGGCGCGGGGGCGCCGAGGAACAGGCCGCGCCGCCGGTTCTCCATCAGCAGGACCACCACCAGGAGCAGCACGACCGAGCCCTGCGAGCTGAAGATCGACACGTCCTGGGCCAGGCCGTCGTAGAACAGCTGCGTCTGGAGCAGGTGCAGCAGGACGAAGCCGAAGTTGGCGGCCAGGGCGACGACGTTGACGCGGTGCAGGTCGCCGGTGTAGCGGCGCACCCGGGTCTGGGCGTGGTGGATCAGCCACCAGAACGTGATCTGGTGGGCGGCATAGCAGGTCCAGGCCGACAGCCGGGTCCACACGGTGGGGTCCGGCAGCTTCCAGTAGTACCAGGACGCCCCCTGGTCGGGGAGCAGGCCGACGCCGTGCAGCCGCTGCCCCAGCAGCCACACCGCCCCGGTCAGCACGGCACAGCCGGCCACGCCCAGCACGAGGGCGTGGCTCGCCCGCACATTCTTCAGCACGCTGAACATTATCTCCCGGCCCGGCTCTGGGACAATGCCGCCATGGTCGAGGGAGAGGCCCGGCAGGCGGCCGACGCGATGCGGGCCGACATCCGCTCCTGGCCCACCGGCCGCCTGCTGTCGGTGGCCGCCCGGCTGGTGGAGGGCCGGTTCCAGGACGTGCTGGCGGCTCACGGGCTCACCCACGCGGGGTTGATCGTGCTGCACCACCTGGAGGAGGCGCGGCGGACGCAGCGGGAGCTGGCGCGGCTGTGCCGGGTGGCGGACCAGACGATGAGCCGCACCGTGGAGCACCTGCGCCGTGCCGGCCACGTCCGCAAGCAGGCCGACGAAGCCGACCGCCGGCGCATCGTCGTGGAGATCACCGAGTCGGGACGCCGGGTGCTGGCCTCGGCGCGTGCCGCCGAACGCGACTCCGACCGCCTCCTGGGGGCGCTGGCGGACTACGAGCGGTTCCGGGAAGAGCTCATCAGGCTCATCACGACGGTCTGAAGCACCGGGCGGGCGTCCATGGTCAGGCGGGCACATGGTGGCGCAGCCGCAGGCCGTCGGGGAACGGCGAGAAGTACGTCTGGTCCGCCAGGTAGGCGTGCCCGCCGATGTGGTGGCGCAGCAGGAAGATCGGGACGCTGAGCGGTACCAGCCCGGCCCGGTAGGCATCGATCACCTGGACGAGGTCGGCACGCCGGGCCGCGTCGAGGTCGAGCATGCCCAGGCAGTGGTGCAGCGCGTTGACGTGCCTGCCGGGCGTCGCCCGCCTGGCCAGGATCGCACGGAACGTCTCCGCATACGCCTGGCGTGACCGCAGCCCGGCCACGATCCGCCCCGCCTCCCGGTAGCCGGCCGGGTCGTGGGCCAGCAGCTGCATCTTGTGCCGCGTGTGGAAGGCGACGAGGTCGCCCAGCTTACGCGGCCCGGCCAGCAGCCGGCGCAGGCGGGCGTGAGCGAAGATCCGTTCGACGAAGTGCTCGCGCAGGAGCGGATCGGTCAGCCGTCCCTCGTCCTCGACCGGCAGCAGCGGGTGCGCCGCGAGGACGGCGGCGGCGAACAGGCCGCGGTGGCGGCGCGACAGCGGCGGCCCGTCGCGGCCCTCGGCGGGATACAGCGGGATGCCGTGGATGCCGCAGCTGGGACTCCTGGCCTTGACCACGTAACCGTCCACGTCCAGGCGGCCGGCGCGGTCCGCCGCCAGTGCGGTCATGCGGCCGGTGAGGTCGACACGGGTCTTGCGGGTGATCAGGCGCGGCCCGTACGGCGAGGCCTCCAGCCGCAGGGTCTCGCGCGGCGAGCCCAGGCCGAGCTCCATCTCCGGGCAGATGGGCACCCAGTCCACGTGCGGATCGAGCGCGCCGGTCAGGAAGCGGTCGCGGCTGTGCCCGCCGTTGAAGCGGACCGGCTCGCCCAGCAGGCAGCTGGAGACCGCGATCCGCGGCCTGCCGTACGGCTCGGCATCGGCGACGGCGCCCTCGGGAGTGTAGGCCATGCGCTTCGGACTACCCCCTCGTCAGGAAACGATGCATAAACGTTGCACGCTGGGTAGGGACCCAGAGTCCGTCGACCCGACACCTGGAGGCCCTCATGGGCACGTCACACGGCACGACCACAACCCGCTCGCCCCTGCAGCTGGCCGCACTCGTCGTGGGAGCGACCTTCCTGCTGGTGGGAGTGCTCGGCTTCATCCCCGGCCTGACGACCGGATACGACACCATGCAGTTCGCCGGCCACCACTCCGACGCGATGCTGCTGGGGATCTTCCAGGTCTCCATCCTGCACAACGTCGTCCACCTGCTGTTCGGCGTCGCCGGCATCCTGATGGCGCGGACCTGGACCGCGGCCCGCGCCTTCCTCATCGGCGGCGGCGTCGTCTACCTGATGCTGTGGATCTACGGCCTGCTCGTCGACCAGGACAGCGCGGCCAACTTCGTCCCGCTCAACACCGCGGACAACTGGCTCCACCTGCTGCTCGGCGTGGGCATGGTCGCGCTGGGCGCCGTCCTGGGCCGGGGGCCGGGCCGCCGCTCGGTGGCGTCCCTGTGAGGGGTACGGCCATGCCGTACCCGGTGATCGTGGTGGGCGCGGGCCTGGCCGGCCTGGCCTGCGCCCTGCACCTGCACCGCGCCGGCCTGGCCGTGAGCGTCCTGGAGGCCGCCGACCGGGTCGGCGGCAGGATGCGGACCGACGTGGTGGACGGCTTCCGGCTGGACCGGGGCTTCCAGGTGTTCAACACCGGCTACCCCGAGGCGGCGCGCGTGCTGGACCTGCCGGCGCTGCGGCTGCGGCCCTTCCGCTCCGGCCTGCTGCTGTTCCACCGGGGCCGCATGGAACGGGTCATGCTGCCATGGAAGCATCCCGAGCACGCCTTCAGCGGCCTGTTCGCCGACGTGGGAACGGTGGCGGACAAGGCCCGCCTGGGCGCGCTGACCGCCCGCGACATGCTGCTGCCCGCCCGCCGGATCGCCGCCGGCGTCGAGCGCGACACCGCCGGCGAGCTGCGGGCCTGGGGGCTGTCGGAGGCGATGATCGAGCGGTTCTTCCGGCCCTTCCTGGCCGGCGTGGTGCTGGAACGCCGGCTGGAGACCTCCAGCCGGTTCTTCCACCTGCTGTGGCGGTCCTTCGCGCGGGGCACCATCGCCCTGCCGGCGGGCGGGATGGGGCAGATCCCCGCCCAGCTCGCGGGCAACCTGCCGCCCGGCACGGTCCGGCTGGGCACGCGGGTCACCGAGCTGACCGGCACCGGGGTACGGCTGGCGGGCGGCGAGGAACTCCAGGGCCCCGTCGTCATCGCCACCGACCCGCACACCGCCGCCGGCCTCGTCCCCGGCACCGAGGTCCCCGAGATGCGGTCGGTCACCACCTTCTACCACCTCGCGCCGCGCTCGCCGCTGGGCGAGCCGATCCAGATCGCCGACGTGGAGGGCGTCATCGCCGACACCGTGGTGCTCACCGACGTCGCGCCGGAGTACTCCGCCGACGGCCGGGCCCTCGTCGCCACCTCGGTGCTGGGCCTGGCCGGCGACGCCGAGGAGCCGAGGGTGCGCGCCCGGCTGGCGGACATCTACGGCGACACCTCCACCTGGGCGCATCTGGCCACCTATCCCGTCGAGCACGCCCTGCCGGCGATGACGCCGCCGTTGACGCTGCGCCGTCCGGTACGCCTGTCCGACCGCCACTACATCTGCGGCGACCACCGCGACACCGGCTCCATCCAGGGCGCATTGGTGTCCGGCCGCCGGGCGGCCCGGGCGGTGCTGGCCGACCACGGGTCATGAGCCCTGCAGCAGGGCCGTCGCCTCGGCCAGGGACGCGGCGGTGACGGCGGGTCGGGGCAGCCGCCGGCCCGCCCAGCCGGGACCGGCGGCGATCACCGTGGCGGCGCGGTCGCACGCCACCCGCAGCGCCGCCGCCTGCGCCGTCGCGGGCACCTGGGACCACAGCACCGCGGCCGCGGCGCCGGTCTTGTCCAGGGCGTCACGCAACGCCTCCACCGGCACGTCCTGCCCCAGCATCCGCACGGCGCGGCCGGTCTCGGCGGCCAGCACGGCGTGCAGCGCCTCCAGCGGCAGGCTGTGCAGTTCGCCGGCCGCGCAGGCCAGCACCACGCTCGCCGCCCCGGGCGCCCGCGCCGGTGCGGGACGCACCCGCCGCAGCCCGGCCTGGATGGACCAGGACAGCACGTGCTCGACGTCGATGCACCGGCCCGTCCCCACGACCTCCGCCTCCACCCGCCCCAGCGCCGGGCGGCACAGGTGCTCCCACGCGGTGCGCGGGCCGTACCGCTCCACCACGCGCGTGACCACCTCGACGGCCGTCTGGGTGTCCAGCGCGTGCGCGGCCTGGACCAGCGCGCCGACCAGCGCGGCGTCGGGCCGCCCGCCGCGCGCGTTCGTCGTGCGCCCGGCCTGGCCGCGTGCCACCTCCGCCGCCGAGGAGGGCAGCATGCCGGCCGCGATCAGCCGCTGCATGGTCGCCAGGACCGTGATGTCGGCCTGCGTGTAGCGGCGGTACCGGCCCGGCACGTGGTCGCTCGGGCCGATGCCGTAGCGGCGGTTCCAGCTGCGCAGCGTGGAGGTCGGGATGCCGAGCCGCCGCGCCACGGCCCCGGCGGTGAGCACCGGCTCCGCCGGTCGGCCGGCGGAGCCGCTGCCAGGGGGCGAGCTCTTCACGCCCTCATGGTGCCACCGGAAAGTGACAGGCGACGTAGTGGCCGCCGTTGACCGGGCGCATCTCGGGCTCCTCCTGCGCGCACTTCCCTGCCGCACGCGGACAACGGGTGCGGAAGCGGCAGCCGGTCGGCGGGCTGACCGGCGAGGGCGGCTCCCCGCTGATGAGCCGGTCCGCCGGGGGCAGGCCGAGGCCGCCGCCCGGGCTGGCGGCCAGCAGGGCGCGGGCGATGGAGATCCGCTGGCACTGGCCGCCGGAGAACTCGTGCGGCCGGCGCCGGCGTTGTCGTGCCCGTAGGCGGGCCGGGTACTCGCGCTCGTCCATGATCGCTCCAGCTTCGCGGGCAGCGCTATTGAGTGATAACCTTACCGGCGAAACCGCGAGGCACAAGATGTCCCGCGTGACCGCTCACTGGCGTCCGCACAGCTTCAGGTAGCCCTCGGAGAACATGACCAGGACGTCGATCGCCTCCTCCAGGTCGGGGTAGCGGCCCTCGAGGTGGCCCAGCGTCAGCGCCTCGGTGAGCGCGATGACGCCGTCGGCGATCATGGACAGCCGCCGCCGCTCGTCCTCGGTGCCGTGCGGCAGGCCGATCCTGGTCAGGTCTTCGATCAGCGCGTCGCGGCTCTCCTCGTGCACCTGGCGGGCCCACTCCCCCAGCGGCGAGGTGCGGTCGTGGCGGCTGCGCAGCAGCAGCCGGAACAGCCGGGGGTGGGCGATGGAGTGCTTCATCGGCACGCGGAAGGTGTCGCGGAAGCGCTCGACGTCGTGCGGGGCGTGCCTGGACTCCCGCCGCGCCGCCCTGGTCAGCCGCAGCCGCTCCAGCGACAGCTCGTCGATCAGGTTGTGCAGCAGGTCGTCCATGTCGGCGAAGTGGACGTAGAAGCTGGACTGCGCGATGCCGGCGCGGCGGGTGACGTTGATGGTCGTCAGCGCGGCCTCGCCCGCCTCGTCGAGGATGGCCAGCCCGGCCTCGAGCAGGCGGGCGCGGGTGATCGCCTTGGTCTCCTTGCGGGTGAGCGCCCGGCGCCGCCTGTCGTCAGCCATGTTCCACCGCTCTCGGTCACAATCCCGGCGCTCAGCATATCGGTGATCTTCCAGCTCTCCCAATCCATCGACAGCTGAGAACGAACTCTTCGTCGCCTTTGTCATGGACGTTCATCAGAACCCGGCGCGGTTCAGTCACGGGGGAGATCCTTTCGCCGGGACGCAGGCGCCCGAGCTCGTCGGCGACCTGGCTCCGCCGTAGTAGCGGGACTTGATGTCGGCGCTGGGCTCGGCCATCGACGTCCGTTCCCGGCCGATGATCTCGAAGCCGTGCGTGTCGCCCAGGCGGACATCCTGATGGAGGAAGAAGTCGTTCAGCCGGCGGTAGGTCACGGTTCCCTCGTGCCCTCCAGGGCCGCCGCCAGCATCCGGAAACCCGAGGCCGGAACCCGCGCGGCCGTCAGCCGCTCCGGCGCCGGATGCCCGCCTTGAACGCCAGGTGCGCGGCCTGGGTACGGTTGCCACAGCCCAGCTTGTCGAGCAGGCGCGAGACGTACCCCTTCACCGTGCCCTCGGTCAGGAAGAGGCGCTTGGCGATCTCGGCGTTGGAGGCGCCCTCGGCGATCAGGGCCAGGATCTCGTGCTCGCGCTCGCTCAACCTGGACACCCGCTCGCGGGCCGCCTGCCGTTCGCCGGAGTCGCCCACCAGGCGGGCGGCGGCCGACGGCGACATGACCGTGGCGCCCCTGGCGGCGACCCGGACCAAGGCCAGGAGGTCGTCGGGCGGGGTGTCCTTGAGCAGGAACCCGGTGGCGCCCATGCGCATGGCGCGCAGGACGTTGGCGTCGGTGTCGAAGGCCGTCAGAACGACCACGGCCGGCGGTTTCGGGAGCCGGGCGAGGTGTTCCATGGCGGTCAGGCCGTCGACGCCCGGCATGCGCAGATCCAGCAGGAGGACGTCGGGGCGGTGCCGTACGGCGGCCTCGACGGCTTCGGCGCCGTCGTGCGCCTCGGCGACGACCTCGACCTCCCCATCGGCTTCGAGGATGGTGCGAAGATGGGCGCAGACCAGCCGCTCGTCGTCGGCCACCACGACCCTGATCACCCGGCCTCCTCCCTCGCCGCCGCTTGCGTCGGCAGGGTGACGTCCAACGCGAAGCCGTCCTCGGCCGGACCGGCGTGGAGCTCGCCGCCGAGCGTCTCGACGCGGCGGCGGAGCCCTTCCAGCCCCAGCCCGCCGCCGTCCACCGACGTCGTGACGGGGTACGGCGCGCCGCCGGCCGGCCGGTCACGCACCTGGACCCGCAGGCAACCGGGGTCATACCCCACGCGGACCGTCACCTCGGCGCCCGGAGCGTGCTTGCGCGCATTGGTCAGCCCCTCCTGGACCACCCGGTACGCCGTGCGGGCCACCGCCACGGGCAACTCGACCGGTTCGCCCACGACCACCGGCTCGACGTCCAGGTCGGACAGGTCGAGCCGGGCGGTCCGCTCGGGAGCCGGACGGTCGGCGTGGAGGAGGTCGCGCAGCTCCCGGAGGGCCTGGCGTCCCGTGTCGCCGATGCGCGCGGCGGCTCGCCGTACCGACTCGTCCTGCGACGACGCGCCCAGCGCGCCGGACTCCAGCACCATGAGGCTGACCCGGTGCGTGATCACGTCGTGCAGGTCGGCCGCGAGCCGCTCGCGCTCCTCGGCTGCGGCGA
The DNA here is from genome assembly GCF_002093975.1 of Thermoactinospora rubra. Classification (GTDB taxonomy): domain Bacteria; phylum Actinomycetota; class Actinomycetes; order Streptosporangiales; family Streptosporangiaceae; genus Nonomuraea; species Nonomuraea rubra_A. Next base: position 46,848 of record NZ_MSZZ01000050.1, on the reverse strand, counting down.
GGTCCGCCGCCAGGCCGGTGGCCCGGCGCTGCGCCCGGACGAACGCGCCCAGCAACCCTCCGGCGGCGACCGTGAGCGCGGCGGCGGCATGATCGGGCTGGGACGGCACGGCCGTCTCCCAGGGGAACGCCGCGCTCGCCACCGCCAACGCCACCACGCCGACGGCCCTCGGCGGCACCGGCGACCGGCCCGCCGAGGCGCCGCGCAGGGGGCGGGCGTGCGCCGTGGCCGCGTAGGCGGCGAACGGCAGGGCGAGCGGCATCGTCAGCACGCACAGCCCGCTGACCAGCACGGTCACGGTGGCCGGCGCGAGGCGGCGGAACGCCAGCAAGGCCGCGCCCGCCACCTGGAACGGCATGCCGGGGCTGGGAGTCGCTTGCCGGGCGGTTCCCGTGGCGTACACGTCGGCGAGCACTGCCACGGCCGCCAGGCCCAGCGCGATCGCGACGTCGGCCGGCAGCTCACGCCTGCTCATGCGTTCAGGCTAACGGCCGCGGCCGTGGCCGATCACCACGCCGTTTCAGGTCAGGGTGGTGAGCCGGTCCATGGCCGCGAGCCGTTCGTCCGGCTGGGTGTCCATCGCCCAGAAGACGTGGCCGACACCGGCGGATCGGAGCCGGGCGAGGTCCTCCATGACCTGCTCGGCCGATCCCGTCACGGGTGCCCGATCGTCCTGCGCCTTCTCGGTGACCATGCCGTTCACGCGCACCACCACGGGCAGGGTGGCCGGATCCGTGCCGGCCGCCTCGGCGGCGCGCCGGAACATCGCGACCGAGTCGTGGAAAGCCTCCCAGGTCATCATCACCACGTTCAGCCCCAGCCCCAGGCGGGCGGCGCGTTCGAGGCTGCCCGGCGACGTGGCCCCGGCCAGCAGCGCCGGCCCGTCCGGCCGGACCGGCTTGGGGCCGACGTGCGCGGGCGGGATCCGGTAGAAGTCGCCCTCGAACGTCACCGGATCGGCCTGCCACACCGTGCGCATCGCCGTGACGAGCTCCTCGAAGCGGGCGCCGCGCCGCTGCGGCGGCACGCCCGCCGCCGTGAACTCGTCGGCCATCCAGCCCTGCCCGAGCCCGGCGACCAGGCGGCCGCCGCTGAGCCGGTCGAGCGTGGCCAGCCGTCGCGCCAGCACTACGGGGTTGTGGTAGGTCGCCACGACGATGCTGGTCCCGAGCGCGACCCGGCCGGTCACGGCCGCCACGTAGCTGAGCGTCTCCAGCGGGTCGTACACGCTGCCGTACGCCTCCGGGAGCGGCACCTCCGGACCGCCGATCATCTTGGCCGGGCCCGCGGGCAGCAGCAGCCGCTCGAACGTCCAGACGGCCGCGAGGCCGATGCGCTCGGCATGCCGCGCCACGCGGACGATCTCCTCGGGTGACGCGCTCGCGCCCGCCGACGGCAGTTCCACGCCCAGCGTCATGCCCTGCTCTGCCGTGCTCAGCGGTCCCGCGACGGGTGTGCTCATGCTCGCTCCTCGGGTTGCGGGTCAGGCTCTCGGTCATCGGCGGGTCCGAGGGCTTCGATCCTTTCGACCGGATTCGCGTGGCTGGGGAAGGCTCTGCCGTCGTGTCCTGAATCTTGGCCTGGAGGGCAGAATGAGCGGGGTGCCTGCCGTACACCTGACGCCCTGAGGTTCGCACCTTCGTCGCGCCGGTGCTCACTTTCGTCAGTAGTGGCGACGGGCGCCGGACGGCGAGCGTGGAGGCATGCTCAGCGCACTGGGCCGGGCGGTGACCCGGCGACCCTGGATGTTCGTGGCCGGATGGCTGGTGGCGACCGTCGTGCTCGCGGTGCTCGCCGCGCTCGGCGGCGGTGACACGCGGGAAGGGGGCGGGCTGCCGGACGGCTACGAGTCGGTGCGGGCCGCACGGCTGGAGCCGGGCACCGAGGCGCCGCAGGTGCTGCTGGTGTTCACGCGGGCGGACGGCCGGCCGTTGACCGAGGCCGACACGGCGGAGGCCGCGCGGGTGACGCGCGAGGTGCTGGCCGCCTCGGCAGACGGCTCCGCGGGGAACTCCGATGGAGGTTCGCCGGGCAGTCCGGCGCCGAGTGGATCTGGAGCCGAGCCGCCGAGCGGTGAGCCGCCAGAGGGCGGGCCGGACTCGGCGGTGTCACCCGAGGGCGGGCCCGGTGTTGTGCTGTCGCCCGACAAGCGCGTGGGCCTCGCCCCGCTGCCCGGCGACCCCGACGTCACCCTGCCCGCCGCCCACGCCGCCCAGCGGCAGCCGTACTCCGGCCTCCACGTCGGCGTCACCGGCCCGGCGGCCCTCGCCGCCGACCTCGACGACGCCGGCGGCACGACCGACATGCTGGTCATGCTCGCCACCCTCGCCCTCATCGTGCTGCTCGGCCTGACGGTCTTCCGCAGCCCCGTCGCCGCGCTCCTGCCGATCGTCGTCGTGGCGCTCGCCGCTGTGATCTCCGTGAGCCTTCTGACGCTCTTCGGGCTGCGCGCCGACGGCTCGGTCGCGTCCCTCCTGATCATCGTGCTGTTCGGCATCGGCACCGACTACGTGCTGTTTGTCCTGTTCCGGTACCGCCAGGCCGGAGACGCCGTCGGCCGCGGGCCCGTGATCGCCTCCGCGGGCGCCGTGGTCGCCGGGGCGTTCCTGGCCCTCGTCCCCGCCGACACGCCAGGCATGCGGGACACCGGCCTCAGCCTGGCCCTCGCCGTCACCGTCACCGCATTGGCCGGTCTGACGCTCGCGCCGGCCGTCGTGAGCATCATGGGACGGCGGGTGTTCTGGCCCTCGCGCCGCCAGGCCGGTCCCGAGGGGGCGCGCCCGTCGCGGTGGCCGGACCGCCTGCCCAGAGCCGCCGCGCCCCTGGCCGCCGCCGCGCTCATCGCCCTGTCGGCCGGTGTCCTCACCTTCGAGCCCGACGTCGCCGGCACCGGCGCCCTGCCCAAGGGCGCGCCCTCGGTCGCGGCCCTGGAGGACCTGCGCCGCGGCTTCCCCGCCGGCGCCACCTCGCCGACCCGGGTCTACCTGGTCGGCACGGCCGACGCCGCCCTCGTCGACCAGTACGGCAGGCGCCTGGCCCAGGTGCCCGGCGTCGCCCAGGTCCAGCCCCAGCCGGCGAGCTCCGGATCCGGCGGCTTCACCCGGTTCGACGTGGTCCTCACCCACGAGCCCACCTCGCCCGAGGCCATCGACCTGGTCGGCGGCGAGCTGCTCCGGGTGGCGCACGACGCCGCGCCCGCCGGAACCCGTGCCCTGGTCGGCGGCGAGACCATGGCGCTGGCGGACATGAAGGCCGCCGTCTCGCGCGACTACCGGATCGTCTTCCCGCTGGCCTCGCTGCTCATCCTCGCGGTGCTCGTCGCGCTGCTCAGGCGCCTGCTCCTGCCCCTGGCCCTCCTGGCGGCCGTGGCGCTGGGCTACCTGGCCACGCTCGGCGCGACGTCCCTGGTCTTCACCGAGCCGCTGACGGCCATGATGCCGCTGATCCTCTACGTCTTCGTCGTCGCGGTCGGCACCGACTACACGATCCTGGTCGTCAAGAGCGAGGGCGGGGCGAGCGAGGCGGCGCCGGCGGTGGTGTCGGCCGGGGTGATCCTCGCCGGGTCCTTCGCGGTGCTCATGCTGAGCCCGACGCCCATGATGAGGCACCTGGGCTTCGCGCTGGCCTGCGGGATCGCCATCGCGGCCTTCGTCACGGCGCTCGTGATCACGCCCGCGCTCGCCCGCCGGGCCCCGCACCCGGCCCGGCCCGCCCAGGCGGCCGAGGTGGGCACGGCGTGAGTGGTGACGGTATGGACGGTATGGCTGGAGCGGATCGCCGGCGCATACCCCCATGCCCAGCGAGCGGATGCGACGGCACAGCTCGCGCCCGCCGTAGACCCCCGGCCGCGTGCGCGCGTTCCGGCAGTTCGCCCGCAAGCTGGGGTTTGGTGGCGAACATGACGTCTTCGCGGATGCGGGCCAGCTGGGATGTGGGCCAGCTCGCGGGCTCCTCATCGGCCGCGCAGTGCTCGGGCAGGTACAGAGCGTGGTCGATGGTGGCGTGTCCACGCCTGGTGGGATACGCCAGATGGGTCGCCACCTGGCATGGCGCCACCCCTCCCGGGGCGCCGCCGTACTGGCGGGCGGCACCGGCCGCATCGGTGGAGGACTTGGCGTCGGCGGTCTCGTCGAGGATCGGCACCGCATCCTGAGGGTCATCCTGATGGTGGCCGTCTTCCCGGTGGTCGTCGCCCATCGGGCCGTCCGCGTGAGTGCACGCTGCTCATCTCAGGAGGCCCGGGCCAGGAAGTGCTGCAGTCGGTCAGGCGTCACGTGCCCGATGGCCTCAGCCAGCGTCCAGCAGTTCTCGTCCTCCGGCTCCATCGGCAGCCCGGCGGGCCGCCCGCATCGTGATCGTGTCTCACAACTCGTCATGATTGCGGCGGCTCTTCGTGTCTGGCGTTCCGCCTCACGACCCGCAGGGACACACGAGATCACGATCTGCGGCCGCCGTATCCGAAGCGGCGACAGCTACGGCGCTGAAGGCGTACGGCCTGCTTGAAAGCCAAGCTCGTAGTTTTTCACCGGGTGGCGTGAATTGCCATGGCAGGGAATGATCGCAACATTGTGAAGGTCTACGGCAGGGCGGACGCACCGCGTGCTACTACAGCCAGGAGGCGCCATGCGCCGCATCCGGTGCAAGACTAACTCGTCAAACGCTCAATCCCAGACGGCTCGACGACGAAAAATCCGTCATGGGCGGTACACGTACCAGGCGGTTGGGTAAGAGTGGAGATCCGAGGGACGGGCGGGTTGAGATTAGGTGGATAATCTGAGCCGCCCGCCGTAAAAAGTTCGCCCTCGAAGATCTGTCCGACTCGGGGAATTTCGATGCCTCGTCTGCCGTCTGGCGCTCGGACCGGTTTCGTCCCCTCGGGCCATAGGGGAACCAGCGTCCTGAATTGTAGATAGTGATCGCCGTGTCTCGTCACCACAAGACACGACTCACTGTCCACCCACTCAAGCCGTGCCGTCAACGGCATCAGGTGGGAGTAGAATTCCCCCTGATATACAGCGATGGCCGGGTCGGTGCCAATAACGGCGTGGCACACCGTACCCGATGGGCACGGTCTAGGCGGAGCGGCCGCAGGTGACCCACTTCGGCGTGCGTCCGCGGTGCAGGCCACTAAACTCACGGCCGCAACGAGCATCGCAGTGACTTCAGATAGTCGTCTCACGGAGACAACCCCTTCTGGCGAGGGATGGCTGGGCCGCCGCCCATGAGGCCGCAGTCCAGCCCTCTACGCTACTCCTTGCCTCTCTATTCTCGGTTCCAAATCCTATGCCGAAGGCATCCCGGTACACGGTCACGTGGCTGTACGCGCAGTACATGCCCGCCCGGCCCTCGAACGCGCCCTCTCCGGCGGCGATGCCATATGCGGTGAAGCCCGTCGACGGGTTACCGCTGTCACCATGGTCACACTCGGTTCCGGCGGGCTGATCGGTGACGAAAAGATTATCTGATTCGCCGGTGGACCAGTTGGTTCTCCGTACAGTGCCGCTAGCGGTCCCGGTTTTCTTCCCCCACTTGCATACGTCAACACCGACCCACTGGACGGGATCCTCGGCATCCACATATGCCTTCTGGTTGGAGCTCCAGTAGAAGGTCCGGGTGAGCGTCAAACCGCCCCGGGTGTACAGCGCGGCTTCACCGTAGTCGCAACCCAGCCAACAGCAGAAGGGCCGTCAGCCACGGCCGGCGCCCTGCGACGGCGACTCCCGTCCACGCCTCGCCGAGCAGAGACCGCCGTCGCACCGGGGTCCACGGCGCCTCGATCACGCGTCCGAACGCGACCGAGCCGGCGGCTAACACCATAGCCGCCAGGATGAACGGCAGCGCCTCGGCACAGCCGGCCAGCAGGGTGGCGATGACCGGACCGGTGATGACCCCTGCCCGCGTGCAGATGTTGATCGGAGCCCGCCCGGAGATCCGCTGTTCTTCGGCCAGCGTCCCCGCCAGGAGCGCGTTGAAGGCCGGCCGGATGAAGGACTCCCCGCCTCGACCGGCCGCCCGGCGTCGAGCAGGGCGACGGCGAGGTTGTGCAGCGCGATGCCCGCGGTCTCCGGATCGCCGAGCCCGGCGAAGTCGGCCGCCGCCCGGCGCAGTACGGCGATGGCCTCCTCGCCCCGGCCAAGCCTGCGCGGCACGCTGCCGAGGTTGACCAGCGTGGTGGCCTCGGCAGCGTGGTCTGCGCGCTGCCTGACGATCGCCAGGCACTCCTCACACGCCTCCAGCGCTTCGTCGAGCAGGCCCGCGTCGCGGTAGACGATCGCCAGGTCGTTCAGGGCGAACGCTTCACGCTCGCGGTCGCCGAGCCGGCGGGCGGCTTCGACGGCCAAAGCCGTCTTGCCGACGTCGGCCAGCCCCGACACGACCGTCGCGACGGCGCCCGAGCGCAGCCGGTCCAGCAAGATGTCCAGCTCTTGCGCGCAGGGCCGCGATTTCACCTGGACGGGCAGGCCCGACGCCGACGACGAGACACGACCACGAGACACGATGAGGTGACGCGGCCGTGCGGGCCTTTATAAGCGGGGCCTTCATAAGCGAGGCCTTCATAAGCGGGGCCCTCATGACGTGCGGGGCCTTTATGAGAGGCCGCCGGGTGCGTCGGCCGCGTCCGGCGTGTGAGGGGCGGTGTCGTGGCCGGGTGTGGTGGCCCAGCTGGCGAGGAGGCGGAGCTTGTCCTCGGAGTCGCTGCCGGGTTCGGCGGCATACGCGACGAGGGTGAGGTCGTCGGCGGTCAGGTCCAGGGATTCGTAGGCGAGGTGGAGGTCGCCCACGACGGGGTGGTGGAAGGGTTTGCTGCCGAGGTGGTGCTGGCGGACGTCGTGGCGGGCCCAGCGGGTGCGGAAGTCCTCGCTGCGGGTGGACAGCTCGCCGATGAGGTCGGTGAGGTCCTTGTCGTAGGGGTCGCGGCCGGCCTGGGCGTGCAGGAGGGCGACGGTGTCGTCGGCGGCGCGGTCCCAGTCGCCCCAGAACCGCCGGGAGCGGGGGTCGAGGAAGATGAACCGGGCGTGGTTGGGGGTGGTGCCGCGGGCGGCGTCGAACATGGGCGCGTACAGGGCGCGGCCGAGGGCGTTGGTGGCCAGGACGTCGCCGCGGCCGTTCATGACGAAGGCCGGTGCGCCGGTCATGGAGTCCAGCAGCCGCTGCACCGAGGGCCGGACCTGGTTGGAGGCGGGACGGCGCCGCCGGCGCGGGACGGGGCCGGCGGCGCGGGCCAGGTCCTCCAGATGGGTGCGTTCCTCGTCGTTGAGCCGCAGCGCGCGGGCCAGGGCGTCCAGGACTTGGTCGGAGACTCCCGACAGGTCGCCGCGCTCCAGGCGGGAGTAGTACTCCACGCTCACTCCGGCCAGCTGGGCGACCTCCGCACGGCGCAGTCCGGGAACCCGGCGGGTGCCGTATGAGGGCAGCCCGGCCTGCTGCGGGCTGATCCTGGCGCGCCGGGAGGTCAGGAACTCACGGATCTCGCTGCGGTTGTCCACCCTCCCCAGGCTAGGCGGGCTTCCCTCGCGCTGGGGTGCCCTGTCGTTACACCCTTCACCAGTGCCTTCCTCCCCGTACGGCCGGCCCTTCTACTGGAATCGTCGCCATGGGCGATGCGATGGAGAGAACACCAACCCAGGAGTACACGAGATGCGTGGCGTAGTGATGCATGCCCCCGGCGACGTCCGGGTGGAGCAGCGCGAGGACCCGAAGATCCTCGCCCCGACCGACGCGGTCATCCGGCTGTCCGCCACCTGCGTCTGCGGGTCGGATGTGTGGCCCTACCGCGGCGTCGAGCCGGTCGAAGGCCCGACCCCTATGGGCCACGAGTACGTGGGAATCGTCGAGGAGGTCGGCGGCGAGGTGCGGAACGTCAGGCCCGGCCAGTTCGTGGTCGGCTCGTTCGTCTCCTCCGACGGCACCTGCGAGATCTGCCGCTCCGGCTACCCGTCCTCCTGCGTCAACCGGACGTTCATGAACGCGATCGGCACGCAGGCCGAGCGTGCCCTGATCCCGAACGCCGACGGCACTCTCGTCGCCACCCCGGATGTGCCCGACGCCGAGCTGATCCCCGACCTCCTGGCCGCCTCCGACGTCCTGGGCACGGGCTGGTTCGGCGCGGTGGCCGCCCAGGCCGGGCCCGGCAAGACGGTGGCGGTCATCGGCGACGGCGCGGTCGGCCTGCTCGCGGTGCTGGCCGCCAGGCAGCTCGGCGCGGAACGGGTCATCGCGATGAGCCGCCACGCGGCGCGGCAGAAGCTCGCCCTGGAATTCGGCGCCACCGACATCGTCACCGAGCGCGGCGACGAGGGCGTCGAGAAGATCAAGGAGCTGACCGGCGGCCTGGGCGCGCACTCGGCCGTCGAGGCGGTCGGCACCCAGGAGTCGATGCTCCAGGCCATCCGGTCCACCCGGCCCGGCGGCCACGTCGGCTTCGTCGGCGTCAACCACGACGTCGTCCTGGCCGGTGAGGAACTGTTCTTCTCCCAGGTCCACCTGCACGGCGGCCCCGCTCCGGTCCGGCGACACCTGCCCGAGCTGATCGACCTGATCTGGAACCGGACGATCAACCCCGGCAGGGTCTTCGACCTCGAACTCCCCCTCGACCGGGCCGCCGAAGGCTACAAGGCCATGGACGAACGCCGCGCCATCAAGGCACTCCTGCGCCCGTGACGCCAAGCAGCACGAGCAGCCGTCTTCTGGCCGGGATCGCCGCGCCCTCGCAGACGCCGTGACGACGTGGTGAAGCCCGCCGTTACGGAGCCGGATCGCCGCCGGTGCGCGGCCGGACGATCCATCCCTCCCTGATCGCCCGGTACAGCGACGCGACCGCCGCGGCCAGCAGCACACCGCCGGCGACGGCGGCGCCCGCGCGGGGCAGCTCCACCCAGGTGGCCGAGTCACCGGCCCGCCACTTGAGGATCGGGCCCCCCAGGAGCGCCGCCAGCAGGAGCGCCACGCCGCCCGCCACCCAGAGCCGGGCCCGCTTCAGCACGATCGTCGCACGCATCAGCACGAAGGCGGCGGCCAGCGAGAGCACGAGCGTGATCCCGACGCCCAGGGCTTCGAAGCGGGTGACCGCGATCGCCCCGTCGCTCCCGATCGCCCCCAGGAGCAGGCCCACGCCGAAGTACGTCAGCACCCCCGTGGCGATCCCGCCGAGCACCGCGTGGGCCGTGGGCTTCTTGCCGCCCGCGGCGTCGAGCTCGGCCGCGACCCGCGCGGCGTACTCACGCGCCGGGCCGAAGGCCGTCACGGGGTCCTCGCCGGTCTCCGCCACGTGCGACTCCACTTCGGCCAGCACCTCGCCCACGCGGCGCCCGTCGACGTTGCGCACCCGCAGGGCCATCGTCAGCTCGTCCATGTAGCGTTTGTTCAGCACCGTCATGCCGGCTCGCTCCCTTCGATGATCGACGTCGCGCTCCTGGCGAAGCGCACCCACTGCGGCCCCTGTGCGGCCAGCAACGCCCGGCCCGCGTCGGTGATCGTGAAGACCTTCCTGCCGGGACCGCCCTCTCCGGCTCGCCATTCGGCGTGCAGGAGCCCGTCGGCGGCGAGGCGGTTGAGCAGCGGATACAGCGTGCCCGCCTTCATGTCCGGCAGCCCCGCGTCCGACAGGCGGCGCAGCAGCGTGTAGCCGTACCCCTCCTCCTTCTCCAGGAGGGCCAGCACGGCCAGGTCCAGCACCCCGCGCAGCCATTGGGCCTGACGCGCCGCGATTGCCTTGTCCGTCACACGAACAAGGTAACATCAACTAGTGTGTCTCGCCAACTAGTGGGCGACGCTACTCTCGGGCCGCCTTTCGCGTGACGACGAGGTACACCACCGCCGCCCCGAAGCCGAGCAAGGCGGTCCAGACGTTGAACCGCACCCCGAGCAGGTGCGGAGCAGGGTCGATGCGAAGCCACTCGATCCACGCACGCCCCGCGGTGTAGCAGGCGGCGTACAGCGCGAACGCCCGCCCGCGGCCGAGCCGGAACCGCCGCTCGCCCCAGACGACCACCCCGGCCACGCCCAGGTTCCACAGCGACTCGTACAGGAACGCCGGATGGTAGGTGGCGACGGCCTCCATGCCCGCCGGCCGGTGGGCGGGGTCGATCTCCAGCGCCCACGGCACGGTGGTCGGCCTGCCGTACAGCTCCTGGTTGAACCAGTTCCCCCAGCGGGCGATCGCCTGACCCAACGCGAGCCCGGGCGCGACGGCGTCGGCGAAGTCGCGCAGAGCGATGCCGCGCCGGCGGCAGGCCAGCCAGGCGCCCACGGCGCCACCGGCCACGGCGCCCCAGATGCTGATCCCGCCCTCCCAGATCGCCAGGGCGCGCAGCGGGTCCATGCCGGGCCCGAAGTACTGCCGCCAGTCGGTGGCGACGTGATAGAGCCGGGCGCCGACCAGGCCGAAAGGCACGGCCCAGGCAGCGATGTCCCCGACCGCGCCGCGCTCGCCGCCGCGAGCCACCCAGCGGCGCCGGGTCACCCACATGCCGACGAGGACGGCGAGCAGCATCAGGACGGCGTAGGCGCGGATCGGCACCGGGCCGAGGTGCCAGACGGCCTGGGACGGGCTGGGGATGGCGGTCACGGACCCGAGTCTGGCTCCGGTACGGCCGCGCGCACATCGAGCAGCACGCCGATCACGCGATCGGCCGACTGGTTGATGCCGAGCGGACGGGTGGCTGATTATCGTCGGCGGTGTGGAGTCCTGGGAGCGGTCACGGCGCCGGTGGCAGCACGCCTTCTTCACCTCGTGGCTGGTGCTGACCTCGGCCGGACCCCTGGCGGAGGCGGGCCAGGCGCTCCCGCTGGCGCTGGTGGCCGGGCTGGCCGCCTGGTACGCGGTGTGGTTCGTGCTGCGCACGCCGCCCCCGGACGACGTGCCGGTGCCGTACGTGCTCGGCGGCGGGCTGCTCTGGCTGGGGCTGCTCGCCGTCGACTCCTCCTTCCTGGTGGTCGCGCTGTGCGTGCTCGTGCCGTACTGCATGGACGCGGTGGGGGTCGGCCTGGTCGCGGTGGTGTCGTGCACCGGGGGCTGGCTGTGGCATCGCTTCCACGCGACGGGGTCGGTCACCTGGAGCGAGGTCACCACCACCGCGCTGATGGCGGTCAGCGGGGCCATCGCGGTCGGGTACATCAGCGCCATGGCCCGCCAGAGCGACGAGCGCAAGCGGCTCATCGACCAGCTGCACGCCGCGCAGGAGGCGCGGGCGGCGGCCGAACGGCAGGCTGGCGTGGCGGCCGAGCGGCAGCGGCTGGCCCGCGACATCCACGACAGCCTGACCCAGGGGTTCGCCAGCGTGGTGATGTTGCTGGAGGCGGCGCAGGCGACCCTGCCGGACAACAAGCACCTGACCCAGGCGCTGCGGGCGGCACGGGAGAACCTGGCGGAAAGCCGCCGGGTGGTGGGCGCGCTGCGGCCCGGCCCGCTCGACGAGTGTGGCCTGCCGGAGGCCCTGCGGCGGCTGTCCGGCCGGCTGGCGGACGAGACGGGCGTCGACGCGCACACCGTGATCACCGGGACGCCCAGGCCGCTCGAGGCCCAGGTCCAGGCGGAGCTGCTGCGCGTGGCGCAGGAGGCGGTCGCCAACGTGCGCCGCCACGCCCGCGCCCGGCAGGTCACGCTGACCCTGTCGTACATGGAGGACCTGATCGTGCTGGACGTCCACGACGACGGCGACGGCTTCGATCCCGGGCGGACCGCTCCCGGACACGGCCTGTCGATCATGCGGGAGCGGATGGAGCAGCTCGGCGGCACGCTGCTCGTGGAAAGCGCCCCCGGCGCGGGCACCACGGTCGTGGCCGGCCTGCCGGCGGTGGCGCCGAGCGGGGTGCGATGACCGTCCGGGTCCTGATCGCCGACGACCACCCTGTGGTCCGCGACGGCATCCGGGCGATGCTCGGCACCCAGGACGACCTGGAAGTGGTCGGCGAGGCGGTCTCCGGCGCGGACGCGGTACGGCTGGCGCGTGACCTGCGGCCCGACGTCACGCTGATGGACCTGCAGTTGCCCGGGATCGACGGCGCGACGGCGATCAGCCGGATCCGCGAGCACGACCCGCAAGCCAGGGTGATCGTCCTGACCACGTACGACACCGACGGCGACATCTCACGCGCCATCGACGCGGGAGCCATCGGCTACCTGCTCAAGGACACCGGCCGCGAGCAGTTGTTCGACGCGATCCGGGCGGCGGCGCGCGGGGAGAGCGCCCTGTCGCCGGCGATCGCGACCCGGGTGCTGTCGTGGGCGCGTGCCGATGCTCCCGACGCCCTCAGCGGGCGGGAGATCGAGGTGCTCGGCGCGGTCGCCCAGGGGATGAGCAACAAGGCCATCGCCGCCCACCTGTGCGTCAGCCAGGCCACGGTCAAGACCCACCTGCTGCACATCTTCGCCAAGCTCGGCGTGGACGACCGCACCGCCGCGGTGACGGTCGCGGCTTCCCGCGGCATCATCAGGCTCGGCTAGCCGTACCGGAAGGTGTGCCAGACGAGCCTCACGCTTCGCCGGTCTGTGGGGTGAGCTGCTCGAAGTAGGGCTTCATCGCGGGGTAGTACTCCTCGAAGGCCGGCTGGGGCGCGCCGTGGAAGGCGGCTGCGAGCTTGTCGAGGTACCACTCCCACCCGGGACCGATCTCGGCGAGGCCCTCCTCGGTGTCGAGGTGCTGGACGAAGCGGAGTTCGGTCGTGCCGTCCGACTCCGAAAGCGACAGCTGGAGCCGCCACGTCGCCGTCTCGTCGACCATCGCCAGGTCGAGGCGACGCGGCGGCTCACAGCGTTCGATCAGCAGATCGGCCCATGGCGCGCCCTCTTCGAAGATCAGCTGGACCTTGATCGTCTGCCCGGGGCGCGCATCGCCCTCCCACGGCCCGTACCAGCGTGCCGTACGCTCCGGCTCGGTGATGCAGTCCCACACGTCCTCCATTGAGGCGCGGAAAGTGCGGGTGAGGAGCAGCTTGCCGCCTTCGGCGGTGCGGAACAGTCCGGCGGTCGGCTCACGGTTCATGCCGTGCCTTCCTCTCGCAGGTCGGGTGGCTTCGTGACGGTTTGGTTCGTGCGCTGCTCGCGGCGCAGGCGATACACCTCTGTCTCCAGCGCGTCGAGACGTTGCTCCAGGCTCAGCGGCCGGGTGAACTGCGCGAGCCACTCGGCGAGTTCGGCGAGCGGCTCGGTGTTGAGGACGTAGATGCGGTTCCTGCCGACGAGCTCGTCGCGGACCAGATCGCTTTCCCGCAGCACGCGAAGATGGCGGCTCACCGCGGGCCTGCTGATCGTGAAGTGCTCGGCGATCCGGCCCGCGGGCAGGGGAGACCTTCGCAGCATGGCGAGGATGTCTCTGCGCACTTGGTCCGCGATGGCGCCCACTACGTCATCCACTCGAAAAATGTAACTCATAAGTTACGCTTTTACAAGCGGAGTGGGGCAGCCTACGCCTGCTGATGCGGATCATGGGTAACAGTCTCTTTACGGGTGTGGAATCGTGCCAACGCGATGGCGAGCAGGCCCAGCGCGCACAGCCAGGCGAACACGGTCGTCGTGCCCTTGACGGGCAGCTGGGCGACCATGGTCTGCTGGTCGGCGGCGAAGTAGTCGGCCGAGGCCAGCATGCGGCCCTGGTGGTCGAAGGCGGCGGCCAGGCCGTTGCTGTCCTGGCGGACCAGGCCGTAGCCGTTCTCCACCGCGCGCATCACCGCCTTCTCGGTGTGGGTGGCGCCGAAGCCGTCCCAGTCGTTGGCGGGCACGAGCATCAGGTCCACCCCGACGGGCTCTCGCATCAGGTCGGGGAAGTCGGCGTCGAAGCAGATCACGTTGGACAGCCGCCCGATCGGCGTGTCGGCGGTCGGCACCCGCCCGTCGCCGGTCTCGAACTGGTCCATGCCGGGCACGGGGCGGACCTTCTCGTAGGTCCACACCACCGTCCCCCCGCGAGTCGATCAGGACGGCCTCGTTGCGCTGGTAGAAGGGCGCCGCCCGGGTGATGACGAGCACTCCCAGCTCCACATGGGCGCCCGTGGCGGCCGCCATGCGCCCGAAGCTCGCCAGCAGCTCGTCTCTGTCCTGTTCCAGCACCGAGACGCCGACCTCCGGGCCCACCACGAGCTTCGCTCCGGCGAGGAAGCTGATGCCGTAGCTGCCGGTGACGAGGCCAGCTGCAGCAGCAGCCCGCTCTCGTAGAGCCAGTACACGGTGCCGGCCGCGATGGCCGCCCAGACGCCGAGCACCCCGGTCAGGGTCTTCGCGGTACGGCTGAAGCGCAGGAACAACAGCGGATAGATCCACACGGCGCCGGCGATCTCCCAGCGGCCGTGCAGACCGGCCAGGCACACGGCCGTGCCCAGCGCGAGAAGCATCCACCGTTTCATGGCCGACCACGCTAGACAGCCGCGGCGCCATAATCGATCTTTCTGGCGGGCGTCCCGGAGTGCGGCCGGCCCTACCATCGCGGCGGAGGACCGGGCGAAATCTCAGCACTGGCGCTTAACAAATAGTAAACCTTCCTTTAAATTGAAGGCACCCCCCATTCGCAGGAGCCAGCGATGCGAAGATTCTTAACCCTCCTGTCCATGGTCTTCCTCACGGTCGCGGGCACGGTCGTCATCGCCCAGCCCGCGCTGGCGCACGGCTACGTGTCGGCGCCGCCCAGCCGCCAAGCTCACTGCGCGGCCGGCCGGGTCGCCAACTGCGGGCCGATCATCTACGAGCCGCAGAGCGTGGAGGGCCCCAAGGGCCAGCGCAACTGCCACGCGGGCGACCCCAGGTGGGCGCCGCTCAACGACGACAGCAAGGCCTGGCCGGTCACGGGCGTCGGCACCTCGGTGACCTTCACCTGGACCTTCACCGCCCGGCACGCGACCCGCGACTACGAGTACTACATCGGCGGCACCAGGGTGGGATACTTCAGCGGCGGCGGCGCCCAGCCGCCTCCCACGGTGTCGCACACGCTGAACCTCAGCGGGTTCAGCGGCCGGCAGAAGATCCTGGCGATCTGGAACATCGCCGACACCGCCATGGCCTTCTACAGCTGCGTCGACGTCAACGTCGGCGGCGGCGGCAGCACGCCCTCTCCGTCCCCCTCGCCTTCCCCGACGCCCACGCAGACCACCCCGCCCGGCGGCACGTGGGCGCCGAACGTCTCCTACGCCGTCGGCGCCACGGTGACGTACGGCGGCGCCACGTACCGGTGCCGGCAGGCGCACACCTCGCTCAACGGCTGGGAGCCCCCCAACGCTCCGGCCCTGTGGCAGCGCCTGTGACCACGGGCGTGGACGGCCGGCGATCCGCGGCCGGCACGACTGAGCCGGGGAGCCCGACGGGGTTCCCCGGCCCAGTCGTGTCGCACGTCAGCCCATGTGTAGGTGGACGAAAAGCGTCATGATCGACTCCGCTCTCCGAGCGACTGACGATGTGCGCTCAGCCCTGCGCGGCACGCCGCAGGGTTGCCGCGAACTCGGCGGCGTCGTGGCCCGGCTCCACGCCCTCCACCAGGACGGCCGCGCCGTCGATGTGGCCGGTGCGCAGAGGCAGGATCTGCTGGTATGCCGGAGATTCGTACCAGCCCCTGGCGCCGGCCAGGTCGGGGAACTCGATGACGACGACCGTGCCGGGCCACTCGCCCTCTCGCACGTCGACCTGGGGTCCGTGAACCAGGAAACATCCGTGGAAGGGGTCCAGCGTCGCCTGGATGCGTTCCATGTACTCCAGCACGTCCGGATGCGGGGTCGGGGTCTTCAGGTGCGCGATCGCGTAGGCGGTCATGGTGTTCTCCTTCGTCAGGCGGGTTCCGTCGCCGCGCCGTACCTGCGCGGGACAGTCAGGGTCACGTTCGTGGGTGAGCGGAGGCCAGCCCTGCTCGGCGGCGTGCCGTACCACGGCGGCGGCGAGCGCGGCGCCCTCGCCGGTGCCGCCGACGACCAGGCGGCCGGGCGCCGCGGTGAACTCGCGGACGTGGTCGGCGGCCCACTCCGTGATCGCGATCGCGTCCTCGACAGTGGCCGGCCGGGCGGCGAGCACGACGGTCCCGGCGGGCTGCGGGCCGTGGCCGGGGAGGTCCTGGAAGCGGACCGCCAGCACGGTCGCGACCGTGCGCGCGCCGGGCCAGCAGACCCTGACCGGCACCGTTCCGCTACGGGTACGCAGGTGCAGGGTTGCCCAGGTCATCGCCGAGGCTGGTAGGTGAGCACGACGATGCCGGAGGTCAGGACGGTGGAGTCGGCGAGGGCGAAGGCCGCGGTGGAGCCGTCGCGGAGCAGCGGGTCCCCCTTGCCCACCAGGAACGGGTGCACCCACAGGCGCAGCTCGTCGACGAGACCGTGCTGGAGCAGCGTGTGCGACAGCTCGCCGAAGCCGTACTGGACCAGATTCGTGCCGCCGTCCTTGAGCTCGGCGACGCGGTCGGCGACCCGGTCGGCGAGCACCGTCGTGTTGTTCCAGGCGGGGTCGGCGAGCGTGGTCGAGGCGACGTACTTGGGCATCGCGTTGATCCGGTCGCTGTAGGGGTCGCCCGCGCGGCCGGGCCAGGTGCCGGCGAACACCTCGTAGGTGCGTCGTCCCATCAGCACGGCGTCGGTGGCGAACAGCAGGTCGGTCTGGATCTTCAGCGCGGTTCCGTCGTCGCCACCGGTCGAGGGCCACTCGTGTGGCTCTCCGACGACTCCGTCGAGGGTGATGTAGGTGGAATTGACCAGGCGGCCCATGGCGTGTCCCTTCGGTTGGGTCGGTGCGGCCAGCCTGGCAGCGAGGCTGACGCGAAGGGAAAGGCCGAACGTGCATGACGGTGGTGCACGCAACGCATGACGCGCTGCCTGCGCCTTCCATCACAATGGCGACGTGGACGACAACCAGGACAGCCCGACCGGTGCCGTGCTGCCGCTCCCCCAGGCCCCCGACGCGATCGAGCTGCGCCACCTGCGGTCATTCGTCGCGGTGGCCGACGAGCTCAACTTCGGGCGCGCCGCCGGCCGTCTCTACCTGTCCCAGCCCGCGCTGAGCAGGCAGATCCGCGCGCTGGAGCGCCTGGTCGGCTGCGAGCTGCTGCGCCGCAGCACCCACCGGGTGGAGCTCACGCCGGCCGGTGAGGCGCTTCTGGACCGGGCGCGGCGGATCCTCGCCGACGTCGACGACGCCGTGGCCGTGACCCGGGCCGTGGGCGGCGAGGTCGCCGGCCGCATCGCCCGGCTGATGGAGCCGATGACGACCATGGCCGGGTCCGCGGAGCTGCAGGAACTGCGCGATGTGAACGAGGCGGTTCTCGCAGAGTTCCCGGTGCCCTCCGAGGTCGACACCCGCTCGGTCAACGCGGGCGGCGTGCCGTCGCTCGTGCTGACCCCCGGGCCTGACCGGCCCGTCACCCTGCTCCACCTGCACGGCGGCGGCTACGTGCTGGGCTCCGCGTACGGCTACCGCTCCTTGGCCGGGGCGTTGTGCGTGGCCACCGGCGCGGCGGCCCTGCTGCCCGAGTACCGCCTCGCCCCGGAGCACCCGTTCCCGGCGGCGGTCGACGACGCGGTGCGGGCCTACCAGTGGCTGCTGGGCAGGACCGCCGACCCCGCCACGCTCACCGTGTCGGGGGACTCCTCCGGCGGCGGGCTGGCCATGTCGCTGCTGGCCGCGCTCCGGCAGCGCGGCCTGCCCCTTCCCGGGCGGGTCGTCCTCCTGAGCTCCTGGCTGGACCTGAGCTGCCGCCACCTCGCCGAAACCGGCCCGTCTGCGATGCTCACGCTCAGCCTGGAGTACGCCGGGCACTACCTGGCCGGACACCCCTCGGACGACCCGCTCGTCGACCCGTTCGCCGCGGACCTGTCCGGCTATCCGCCGATCCTGGTGCAGGTGGGGACCGGCGACCCCCTGGCCCCCGAGGCGCGCCGGTTCACCGAGCGAGCCCGCGAGCACGGGGTGGACGTCGGGCTCGACCTGTATCCGGTCGACGCCCACGTCTTCCACCACTTCTGGTCGTTCCTGCCCGAGGCGGGCACCGCCCTGAGCCGCATCGGCGCTTTCGTCTCCGGCGCTCGCAGGCCACGCCGCGCCGTGGAGGCGTGAGGCCGGTACGGCGAAGATCCTGCTCGGTCACGCTCATCCGGAACTCTCTGCGGGAACCGGCCACCTGCGTGACCAACCTCGCCCGATCATGCTCCGCCGGCTGGTAAGCAGTCACCATCGACTCGCGATCGTCGAGCCGGTGCCGTCTCTCCTTCGCCGTCTCGGGAGCATGCGTGGCTGGCCTTCCCGTTGCCGCCCGGCTGTATCTGACCGTCGTGGTCACAGCCGCCTTGGGCGTTGCCGGGTTCACCCTCGCCGTCGGCTCCACCACGTTCGCGTGGGGCTACGTGCTGGTCCTGGCGTTGCTGTTCCACTACTGCGAGGTCAGCCCCGTCCGGCTGACCGTGCACCACGCTCGTGCCTCCATGAGCTACGCCGTCGGCGTGGCCTCGGCGGTGTTGCTCGGGCCCGGGGCGGCGGCGCTCATCGGGCTCACGGCCGTGGCGTCCCTCCAGCCGGACCTGCCCGCTGTCAAGCGCGCCTTCAACGGCGCGCAGTTCGCCCTGTCCGGCTTCGTGGCCGCGGTGGTGTTCGCCGGGCTGGACCCGGGATGGGCGGGGACCCTGACCGAGCGCACGTACCTGGCCTTCGGCGCGGCGCTGGTGGCGTACGTGGTGGTCAACCTGGTGCTGGTTGCCGGCATGCTGCTGCTGAGCCGCCAGGCGACGACGCGGCAGCTCCGGCGCGAGCTGCGGCACCTGGCCCTGCCCACGCTCGGCAACGGCGCTTTCGGGCTGGTGCTGGTCGGCCTGTGGCCCAGCCTGGGACCGTATGCCGCGCTGCTGGTGCTGGTTCCCCTGATCACGGCCCGCTGGGCGCTGGCCGTGCCGTACGCCGAGGCCAAAGCCTGTGAGGCGGCCATCGCGGCCATCTGCCAGGCGGTGGAGACCAAGGACCCCTACACCCGCGGCCACTGCCTGCGCGTCGGCGAGGGCGCGGTGCTGATCGCCGAGCAGCTGGGGCTGGAGCCGCGCCGCATCGAGGCCCTGCGCTACGCGGGCCTGGTGCACGACGTGGGCAAGACGGCCGTGCCGACGGCCATCCTGCAGAAGCCGGGCAAGCCCACCGAGGAGGAGTGGGCCGCCCTCCAGCT
Source organism: Thermoactinospora rubra (assembly GCF_002093975.1). Lineage (GTDB taxonomy): Bacteria > Actinomycetota > Actinomycetes > Streptosporangiales > Streptosporangiaceae > Nonomuraea > Nonomuraea rubra_A. Next base: position 27,739 of record NZ_MSZZ01000050.1, on the reverse strand, counting down.
GCATCCCTGGTACGGCAGTCAGCTCATCAAGGACATCGCCTTCCTGCGCGAGGCGGTCGGCGGCGTCATGCACCACCACGAGCGCGTGGACGGCAGCGGCTATCCGCTCGGGCTGGCGGGCGAGGAGATCCCCGAGTTCGCCCGCATCATCGCCGTGGCCGACTTCTTCGACGCCGTGACCACGGAACGGCCCTACCACCGGCCCTGGCCGCGGGAGAAGGCGCTCGCGGAACTCCAGGCCCTTGCCGGCACGCACTTCGATCCTCGGATGGTGGCGGCGTTCGTGCGTGCGATGGAGATGAGATAGCCGGCCGTGGCCGGCGGGTTCCGCTCACCCCGGTCCTTGAACCGCTCCGCACAGGCAGGCGGACTCCGTCACCCGAGGCTCGGAACCCGCGGATGGAAAGGCAACTGGAAAGGCAACGCGGAAACGATCGGCTCCCCATGCGGCCGGGAGCCGATCGTTTCCGGTTTCGCCTACGCCTTGCAGCTATGGAATCCCGCGTTGTACCCGTCGATGAACCCACGCAGGTACGGGCCCCACCCGGACCCGTTGAGGTCATAGGGCTTCTTGTTCTTGCAGTCGGATCTGCCGTCCGTGTATCCCGCGTGGTAGCCCTTGTTGTACTGCTTCTGCTTGTAGTTCGGCTTCGGCTTGGCGTAGCTCGCGGTCGTCGTGCCGACCTCAGCGGTGATGCTCGCGCTGCCCTGGTGGGCGGCGACCGGGGCCGTGGAAGTGGCCGCCTGGGCCGACGCCGCCAGCGGAAGGGCGAGAGCGGAAGCGGCCATGGCGCCGGTGACGAGAGCGGTCTTGAGGATCATCATCGGGTTAAGCTCCGTTTGTCTTGTTTATCGGACTTCTGTGAACTTTCTAGTCAGACCTGGTTGCTTATCCCTTTCATCCCAGTTGTCGTGATCCTCACGAACGCCCGGATCCCCGACCGCGCCGAGGAATCGGAAACTCAAGTCGCCAGACCACCGCTCTCGCTTGCCGATCCCTTTCATCCCGCTTGCCGGCCTCTCCGCGCCGGATCAGGGCGGAGGCGGGCGCGGTAGTCGCGGGGCGGCAGGCCGTACTCCCGCTTGAAGGCCCGGCTGAAGTGGAACGGGCTGACGAAGCCCGACGCCGCCGCCACCTGGCCCACGTCCAGGTCGGTCACCTCCAGCAGCCCGGCCGCGTGGCGGATCCGGGCCTGCCGTACCGCCTGCATCGGGGTGCGGCCCGTCTCGGCCGTGAACAGGTGCGCGAGCCGGGAGGGCGAGAGCGCGACCGCGCGGGCGAGCGAGGCCACCGAGTGCGGCGCGCCGGGCTCGGCGGCGATGATCGCCAGGACGCGCCGAACGCGCTCGTCCCCTTCGCCGGGCTGCCGCGTCCCCGCGGGCCGCGCCGCGGCGGTGGCCAGCACCAATGCCTCCTCGACGGCACCCAGCACCAGCTCCCGCGCGGGCCCGCCCACGACGACCGCGGGCGTCGCCGGGTCACGGCCCGCGGCGGGAACGGCCGGCGGCACCCAGTGGGCGTCCCGCAGCGCCCGCCCGAACGCCAGGTCGATCCGCTCGTGCAGCCCCTCGGGCACCCCGGGGACGAGGTGGCAGCCCCCGCCCTTCGCGTACGGCCCCAGCCACGCCGCCCACGACGGGCGCGGCTGGAAGTGCACCCACCAGAACCGCCACCGCGCCGCCCCCGGCGCCACCCGGTAGCGCTGCGCCACCCCCGGTCCCAGCACCACCAGGTCCCCGGCACCCACCTCGGCGGACGCCCCGCCCTGCGCCACCAGCCCCGCACCCGCCTGCGTCCACATCAGCAGCCAGCTGGGCGACCCGGCGGGCCGGCGCGTGCCGTACCCCGCGGGCTTGTCGTAGTGGCCCACGATCATCAGCTCGGCAGCAGGAACGGACATGTCCTCAGCAATCACAGGCATACCGTTACCCGATCCCGCTCCCTAGCGTGGAGGGCATGAGGCTCGACGACTTCCACGACCAGGGGTACCTGCTGGTGCCCGGCCTTCTCGCCCCCGAAGAGGTGGCCGAGCTGCGTGACGAGTTCATGGCGATGCACGCCGGAGGCCCAATCCCCGGCCACTTCGCGCCGATGCCGCAGGAGCCGGGCAAGCCGTACGACGTCCTGCGCGACTACCCGCGCATCATGCATCCCCACGAGGTGAGCGACCTCGCCCTGCGGTACCTGCTCGACACTCGCATCGCCGCGATCCTGCGCGAGCTCCTCGGCGAGGAGCCGATAGCAGCCCAGAGCATGTTCTACTTCAAGCCGCCGGGCGCCAGGGGCCAGGCGCTGCACCAGGACAACTTCTACCTGCGGGTCGAGCCGGGCACGTGCGTGGCCGCGTGGGTGGCGCTCGACCGGGTGGACCGGGCGAACGGCGGCCTGGAGGTCGTGCCCGGCACGCACCTGATGGACGTGTTCTGCCCGGAGGACGCCGATCCCGAGGTGTCCTTCACCCGCGAGTACGTCCCGCCGCCGCCCGGCCTGGAGAAGGTCCCGGTCGACATGGACCCCGGCGACGTGCTGTTCTTCAACGGCAGCCTGGTGCACGGCTCGGAGCCGAACACCACGACGGACCGCTTCAGGCGCAGCTTCATCTGCCACTACGCCGGCCGCTCGGCGGAGCGGATCGCCGAGTACTACCCGACGCTCACGATGTCGGGCGAGCGCATCCACCTGGCGCCGGCGGCAGGCGGCGGCCCGTGCGGCACGGAGGCCGCGGGCCCCCACTAGGCACGGGGATCGCCGTGGATCTTCCCGTACGGCGTCGCGGGGTCGAGCGGGCGGGCTTCGCCACCCCGTCTAGTAGCTGAAGGTGGTGGCGCCCTCGTCGCCGATCCACTGCCACATCGGGATCGTGCCGCCCAGCTCCGCTCCCTCGATCAGCAGGCTCCTGTCGAGCTTGCGGGAGTCGAAGCAGATGGGCAGACCAGGAACGTTCCGCCCGCCTTGCGGTAGCGCGCCAGCGGGTCGGCCAGCGGCGGGCAGCCGTCGCACGCGACGCCGGTCGCGACGCCCTCCAGCGTCAGCCGGGTCGCCTCCTTGGTGAGGAACATCAGCGTCGGGCGGCCCTGCTCGGCCGCGCCGACCGCGACCAGGAACGCCACCGTGACCCGTTCGGGGTCCTCAAGCCCGGTGGTCAAGCTGATGACAGCCTTGCCTGCCATGGGTGTCTCCTTGCAGTCGATGGGGTGTCGACGGTCAGCGGCTGCCGGAGACGACGAGCATCTCGCACGGGCCGAAGGACTCCCATAACGCTAGGACGCCTCCGGAACGGGGGAATCGGGAGCGGATCCCTACCTTTCGCCGTTCGGCTCCCAGGTTTCGCCGCGCCGACCCCGAGCCGGCGCGCGGCGATCTCGGCGTCGCTGAGCCCCTCGCTCAGCAGCTCGAGCACCTCGACCTGCCTGCCGGTGAGGCCGGCGGGGAGCCAGTCCGCAGCGTCCGGGTGGCCGCGGCGCGCCTGGAGCAGGGCCAGCGTCACCAGCGCCTCCACCTCCCGCTGGCCCGGCTGGAACCGCTCCGCCAGCGCCGCCCGCGCGTCCTGCTCGGCGAGGTGGAGCAACGCCATCGCGGCCAGCAGCGCGACGACCAGCCTCGCCCACGTGGAGACCACGAGCGGCGCGGCCCGCCGCACCCTGCCCCAGGCGCCGCCGATCTCCCGCTCACCTCCCACGGCGGTCGTCGCGGGCATGGCCTGGGCCTCCTTGTCTCCGGGTACGCGATGGCATCCAGGTGGCTCATGGATTCGCCGCCCGTGTGGTCTTTTGCCCTGCTGTACGGCGTTGCCAGCGAAAAGCCCTGATGTGAAGCATCCCTCTCAGCGCTCCTCCCCGCTCCACGAAGGGGGTCAAGGATTGGTGAAGACTCCTATTTGAGACGTCTTTTCCGTTTTCTGGGAAGATATCGTTAAAGGCGCGGGAATTAGTTCAAAATCACCTATCACACCGGGGGCGGATATGGTGGAAGAACGAGTCACCGCATGGGTCGGCTGGATCTGGTTCGCCGGCATGATGATGATCGTCAACGGCGTCTTCAACGTCATCTACGGCCTGACGGCCATCTTCAACGACGAGTTCTTCGTCCGCGTCGCCGGTCAGGTCCTGATGTTCGACGTCACCGGCTGGGGATGGGTCCACCTGATCGTCGGCGTCGTCCTGATCGTCGTGGGCGGCGCCCTGACCGTGGGCAAGACCTGGGCCCGCATGGTCGGCATCGTGCTGGTGGCGCTCAACGCCATCGCGCAGATGTGGTCGATCTCGGTCTATCCCTGGTGGTCGCTTCTGGTGATCGCCATCGACGCGCTGGTGCTCTACGCCATGATCGTGCACGGGCGTGAGGCGCGGTCGCTCCAGCCCGGCATGTGACCCCTCGGCCGGATGACCCTCGCGAGACGGGACAGGCGGCCGTGGAGGGGTTGACCGGCGTGCCGGCGATCGTGCTCGCGGCGGCGCCGGCGCCGATCGCCGCCGACCGCCTGACGCCGGTGATCCGGGTGCCGAGCGTGGTGCTGGAGATCCTGCTCGGCGTGGTGATCGGTCCCGCCCTGCTCGGCTGGGTGCGCGTGGACGAGGTCGTCGACGCCATCTCCCAGTTCGGCCTGGCCGTCCTGCTGTTCATGGCCGGATACGAGATCGACTTCCGGCAGATCCGCGGCGCGCCGCTGAAGTCCGCCATCCTCGGCTGGTTCGCGTCCGTGGTGCTCGGGATCCTGCTGGGGACGCTGCTCGGCGGCGGGCTGACCGTCACCGCCCAGGTCATCGGGCTGGCCCTTACGACCACGGCCCTGGGCACCATCCTGCCCATGATCCGGGACTCGGGGGCGTTGCCGACCCCCTTCGGCGCCCGCGTGCTCGCGATCGGGGCACTGGGCGAGTTCGGGCCGATCGTGGCGATCGCGCTGGTGTTCTCCGAGGACGCGCCGCTGCACACCCTGCTGGTCGTCCTGGCCTTCGCCGTGATCGCGCCGGGCGCCGCCTTTCTCTTCGCCGCCGGAATCGTCGTACGGCTCGGCATGGAGGCGAGGGACGAGCGCGAGGAGAGGATCGTCGCCGCCAAGCTGGACGCCGTCGGCTTCGGCTTCCTGATCCCGTTCTTCTTCGTCGTCAGCGGTGTGAAGCTCGACGTCAAGTCGCTCGTCGCCCACCCGGCGAGCCTGCTGCTCATCCCGTTGGTGCTCGTGCTCTTCCTGGTGAGCCGGGGCGTGCCCGCCTACCTGGTCAACCGCCGGGACGAGCACGCGGTCGCGCTGGCGCTGTTCGCCTCGGCGGCGCTGCCCCTGGTCGTGGTGATCACCTCGACCGGAGTGGAGCTCGGCGCGATCACCCCCAGCACGGCCGCGGCCATGGTGATGGCAGGCGTGCTGAGCGTGCTGGTCTACCCGCTCATCGCGCTCAGGCTCTACCGGGCCAAGGTCGCCGAGCGATCGGAACCCCTGTGACGGCCGCCGACGGGCACCGGCGGGCCAGGTGGCTGGCCTGGGCACGGGCGTCGGCGTCCGTGGTGATCGTCACCGGGCTCTACTTCGTGGTGCCGCTGCAGCGGGCCGACCTGCAGGGAGGACAGTCGCTCGTGCGGGTGGGCGCGCTGCTGTGCGGCCTGGCGGCGGTCGGCTGGCTCGTCGGGCTGCAGGTACGGCGCGCGCTGAGCCCGGCCCGCGTGCTGGCCGAGCAGGTCGCCATGCTGTTGATGATCGTCGACGTGGTCGTGGTGTTCTTCGCCGGCCTGTACGTCGTCATGGCCGACCAGTTCGACGGCCTGGTCACCCGGCTGGATGCCCTGTACTTCGCCGTGGAGACCCTGTCCACGGTCGGATACGGGGACATCACGCCGGTCGGGCAGGCCGCCCGCGCCATCGTGATCGTGCAGATGATCTTCGATCTGCTCCTCGTGACGTCCGCGATCTCCATCGTGCTGAACGCCCTGCGTGCCCGCCTTCCCCGATAGCCCGCCGTACGGGAGCAGGGGCTAGGAGGCCGACGCCTCCCACTCCTTGCAGGGGCTCAGGGCGTGGTGCTGGTAGATGGTGCCGAGAGCGCGGTCCGCCGTCCGCGCGAACACGTCCCGTCCAGCCGGACCGCACACGCACTCCGGCGACTCCTCGTGCCCCACTGCGTCGTCGACCGGCCTGACATGGACGACCTTGCGCATCGATGCCTCCAAGACGAATCACCTTGATACCACCTTATCCGCTTTTGACCGTTTCCTTGCCGTTGTGGACGGCGGGCCGGTGGGGAGCCCACGGCATCGGTGAGCGCATTGCCCGTTTTTGGAGAGATATCTGCCTTCCGCAGAGGCGTCACCGGGCAGAACGGGACATGGCATGTGACCACAACACCGACACCCACCGCTGAGCGCCACGACGGCGCCCGGCCAGGACAGGGGGAACCATGAGCCACCTCATCGCCGTCGCCTACCCCGACGTCAACACCGCCATGACGGTCCGGGACCAGCTGTTCCAGCTGCAGAAGGAAAAGCTGATCACGATGGAGGACGCCGTCGTCGTCGAGCGGAAAGCGGACGGCAAGATCAAGCTCCACCAGGCCACCAGCATGGTCGGCATGGGCGCGGCCGGCGGCGCGCTGTGGGGCGGGCTGATCGGCATGCTGTTCTTCATGCCGCTGCTCGGCATGGCACTCGGCGCGGCGGCCGGCGCGGCGGGCGGCGCCGCCACCGACGTCGGCGTCGACGACAACTTCATGCGCCAGCTGGCCGACAAGCTGGAGCCGGGGACGGCCGCGCTCTTCGTCCTGGTCGTCCAGAGCACTCCCGACAAGGTGATCCCCCGGATCGCGCCGCACGGCGGGCACATCATCCAGACCTCGCTGAGCCAGGAACAGGAGACGAACCTGCGCGAAGCGGTCCAGGCCGCCGGCATGCGCAGTTAGCTCACGGCGCCCCCGGACCGGCGCCTGCCACGACCCGGACAGCGACATGAGGAAGCGCTATCCCGCCATCAGCGACCACGGGTTGATCGGCGACCTGCAGACGGCGGCCCTGGTGACCTCGGACGGCACCGTCGACTGGTTCTGCTGTCCGCGGTTCGACTCGCCCAGCGTGTTCGCCTCGCTGCTCGACCACGACCGCGGCGGGTACTTCCGCATCGGCCCCGACCACGACGACTACGTCAGCAGGCAGCTCTACCTGCCCGACACCGCCATCCTCATCACCCGCTTCATGAGCGACGAGGGGGTCGGTGAGGTGCTGGACTTCATGCCGGTCGCCGAGCGGGAGACCGCGTGCCACCGGCTGGTCCGGATCGTCCGCACCGTCCGCGGCCGGATGCGCTTCACGGTGGAGGCGCAGCCGCGCTTCGACTACGGGCGCCGCGACCACGAGCTGGAGCTCTCGCCCGAGGGCGCCGTCTTCCACGCCGGTGGGGACCTGGGCCTCACCCTTCACCTGACCGGCTCCGCCGTACCCGAGAGAGCCGACCGTGGCGTACGGCTGGCGGTCGAGCTGCGGGCGGGCGAGGTCGACGGGGTGGTGATGGAGTCCGGCGGCGTCGCCGCCCGGCATGTCGCCATCGCGGAACTGTGGGCGCTGTATGAGGAGACGATCCGCTTCTGGCGGGCGTGGCTGGGCCGATCGTCCTACACCGGGCGCTGGCGTGAGGCCGTGTCGCGGTCGGCGATGGCGTTGAAGCTCATGACGTACGCGCCGACCGGCGCCATCGTGGCGGCGCCCACCGCCGGCCTGCCCGAGCAGGTGGGCGCCGAGCGCAACTGGGACTACCGCTACACCTGGATCCGCGACGCCTCGTTCAGCATCCGCGCGCTGCTCGGACTGGGCTACACCCACGAGGTCGGGCGCTATGCGGCCTGGCTGCGCGACCGCGTCGAGGAGAAGGCGGGCCATGCGTCCGGTCCGCTGAAGATCATGTATCGCGTGGACGGCTCCTCCGACCTGACCGAGGAGACGCTGGACCACTTCGAGGGCTATCGCGGCTCCCGGCCGGTCCGCGTCGGCAACGGCGCCGCCGACCAGTTGCAGCTGGACATCTACGGCGAGCTCCTGGACGCCGCGTATGTCGCCGACAGCCACGGCCTCCAGCCCGCGCACGTGGGCTGGACGCGGCTGCTCCAGGGGCTGGAGTGGCTGTGCGAGAACTGGGACCAGGCCGAGGAGGGCATCTGGGAGACCCGCGGCGGGCGCCAGGACTTCACCTACGGCCGGCTCATGTCCTGGGTCGCCTTCGACCGGGCGATCCGGATCGCCCGGCACTCGGGCCGGCCCACCGACCACCAGCGGCTCCAGGCCGAGCGCGACCGCATCTACTGGCAGATCATGGAACGGGGCTGGAACCCGCAGCGGCGGGCGTTCGTCCAGCACTACGGCAGCGACGTGCTCGACGCCTCCCTGCTGCTCATGCCGATGATGGGCTTCGTCTCCCCCCAGGACCCGCAGTGGCTGTCCACGCTGGAGGCGATGGACCGCGAGCTGGTCTCGGACAGCCTCGTCTACCGCTACAACCCCAGCGCCTCGCCCGACGGCCTGCGCGGCAGCGAGGGCACCTTCTCCCTGTGCACCTTCTGGTACGTCGACGCCCTCGCCCGCTCCGGCCGGCTGGAGGACGCCCGGATCACCTTCGAGAAGATGCTCACCTACGCCAGCCCCCTGGGGCTGTACGCCGAGGAGATCGGGCTGACCGGCGAGCAGCTGGGGAACTTCCCGCAGGCCTTCAGCCACCTGGCCCTGATCAACGCCGCCGTCGGCCTCAACCGGCACCTCGACGAGGCCGCGAAGCGCGGCGGGCTGGTGCCCTGACCGGAAACGATCACGGTTGGACTTCGGGCGCTCGGCATGGTGGCGAGCCGAGGCCGGGTCAGGCGTCGCTCGGGCCCGGTCGCCAGCCGATGCTCTGGGCCCACGTGTCGGCGTGCCGCACGATGTCCCAGACGAGGGGCTCCTTGGCGGCGATGTACCGCTGCCGGTCGTCGCGGAACTGTCGCGCACACCGCCGCTTCGCCTGCGCGAACTCGGCCGCGGCGGCGGGGTGGGCGCGCAGGTAGTCGCGGAACAGCAGGGGCAGCTGCTGGGAGAAGCTGCCGAGCTCGCGCACGTGGATGTGGGTGCGGCGGCTCCCTGGCGCCTCCCGGAAGTAGCGCTTGGTCAGCTCCGGGCTGTCCGCCCGATACACCAGGCCCAGGCGCTCCAGCCGAGCCTTGTATGCCTCCAACGGCTCCAGGGAGCCTACCGAGATCTGGATGTCGATGACCGGTTTGGCGGCCAGACCGGGCACCGACGTCGAGCCGATGTGATCGATCCGTGGCGCGATGGGACCGAGCACCTCGCGCAACCTTGCCCCGATGGCAGCGAACTCCTCCGGCCAGGCCGGGTCATAGTCCACGATCTCGACTGGATCCCCCATGCCATGATTGTCCACGATGTCGGGCTATATCCCGGGCAGGCGCAGGGTTTGAGTGATCGTCATAGACGGGGGCCGTGGTGGGCTCTCCTCCGGCGGTCATGGTGCATGCTCCTCCGCCGAGAACATCGACCTGGCCAGGGCCAGGACCCCTCGGTCGCCGAGTGCGGCGCCGTGGGCCAGCGCCTCGGCGTAGCGTTCCTCGCCCAGCGTGTCCCGCAGCCGGTCCCTGGCCCGGTCCAGCCGCGCCACGTCCGGCCCGTAGACCGGACCGGCCGTGGCGGACACGTCGTGCGCGCCGAGGATCGCCGCGGCGGCCCACGGGTCGGGCGTGCCGGCCGCGGCGACGGCTTGGGCGAGCAGGCGCAGGGTCATCCACTGCTGGTGCCACACGCCGGCGCGGGCCCAGTGGTCGAGCAGGCCGGGAACCAGCGCGAGCGCCTCGTTGAGCGACCCGTGGCGGACGTGGAGGGCCAGGGCGGACAGCCGCGAGATGCCCGTCAGCAGGTCGGAGCCCACCGGGGCGGCGGCCGCGGCCGCGCGGCTGAGGCAGGCCAGCGCCTCCGCCGGATCGCTGCCCTGCAGCGCCTCGCCGAGCACGAACTCGCCCCAGGCCACCATGGAGGGCGCGCCCCACTCGTGCATGCGCCGCAGGAACCGGCGCGCCAGTGCCTCGGCCTCGGGATCGCCTCGGTAGGCGTGCGCCAGCACTTCCACGACCACGCACTGGTCGGCCCAGCCGTGCAGCCCGTCGGCGGCGAACGCCTCCCGCGTCAGCCTGCTGAGGCGGACGCACTCCTCCAGCCGTCCCTCGAACAGCTCCAGCTGGCCGGCCACGTGCAGCGCGTGGCCCACGCTGCCCCGCCCGCGCCGGCCGTGCTCGACCAGTTCGGCCGCCCGCGCCCGGTCGCCGCGCTGCCAGGCGCCGTAGGCGGCCTGCGCGCAGGTGGCGGCGAAGTCCTCGAAGGCCGCGGCGAAGTCCGCGGTCACCGCGGCCTCGGCCCAGCGGTACAGCTCGGACCTGGACCGATGGATCACGAACTCGGTCAGCGGCGCGCTCAGGGCCAGCAGGTTCTCGGTGTCGCCGGCCTGGCGCAGGAAGCCGTGTGCGGCGCGCAGCTCGGCCAGGTTGGCGTCGATCGCGCGCCTGCCCTGCGGCTCCTCGGGCCCCCACAGCAGGCGGTCGGCCCGCCGTACCACCTCGATGTAGTGGCGGGCGTGACGCTCCCTGCCGAGCCTGGCCGAATCGGGCGCGAGCCGCTGCGCGCCGTACTCCCGCACGGTCTCCAGCAGCCGGTAGCGGGTGGCGCCGCCGTCGCGCCCGACGACCACCAGCGACTTGTCGACCAGGCCGCCGAGCAGGGCGTCGAGCCGTTCGGCGCGCACCTGGCCGCCCGCGCACACGGCGCGCGCGGCCACCCGGTCGAAGGTCCCCGCGAAGACCGACAGCCGTTCCAGCAGAGCCCGCTCGGCGGGAGCCAGGAGCCGGTAGGACCAGTCCACGACGCTCCACATGTCCCGGTGCCGGCCGGAGGCTCCGCGGCGCGGGTTGGACAGGAACGCCGCTCCCTCCCGCTCCAGCTGCTGCCGGATCTCCTCGACGCCCAGCGACCGGGTGCGCGCGGCGGCCAGCTCGATGGCCAGCGGCAGGCCGTCGAGACGGCGGCAGATGGCGGCCACCGCCTCGCGCACGCCCGGCTCCGCGGTGAGCTGGACGTCGTGGGCGCGTGCCCGGTCCAGGAAGAGCTCGACCGCGGCGGGCGTGCCCTCCTCCGCATCGGTCGCCAGGGGCCGCACCGTGAACAGATGCTCTCCGTCGACGCCCAGCGGCTCGCGGCCGGTGGCCATGGCGTGGACGGCCGGGCCGCTACGGGCCAGCAGCTCGGCGGTCCGCGCGGCCTCCTCCGCCACGTGCTCGCAGTTGTCCAGCACGACCAGGCACCTGCGGTCGGCGAGGAACTCGCCCAGCCGGGCCGCCAGCGGGACGCCGGAGCGTTCGGCGACGCCGAGGACCGACGCGACCGCCTGCACCACGTCCGAGTCGATCACCGACAGGTCGCACCACCAGATCCCGTCGGGGAACCCGTCCGCCAGGCCGGGCAGGGCGTGCAGGGCCAGCCGGGTCTTGCCCACGCCACCCGCCCCGACGAGCGTCACCAGACGGTGCTCGCGGACCAGCCGGTCCAGCCTTCGCAGGGCCGCCTCCCGGCCGACCAGCCGGGACAGCGGCACGGCGGGCAGGTCCGCCGGGCGGTGGGCGGGGCGCCGCTCGGGGATCGCCTGGGTGAGGATGTCGTACTGCAGGGCACGCAACGCCGGGGTGGGATCCAGGCCGAGCTCGTCGGCGATCCTGGCGCGGTAGTCCTCGAAGACCGCGAGCGCCTCGCTCTGCCTGCCGGCCTGGTAGAGCGCGGTCATCAGCAGCTCCAGCGCGCGCTCGCGCAGCGGGTGCGCGGCGGCGAACGCCGACAGCTCGGCGGTCGCGGTCTTCAGGTCCCCGGCGGCGATCAGCACGGCCGCCCGGTCCTCGACCGTGGCCAGCCGTAGCTCCTCCAGGCGGGTGGCCGTGAGCTGCACCGCCGGGTGGTCGGCGATCTCCTCCAGCGCACGGCCACGCCACAGGGCCAGCGCCCTGCCGTACACCTCGGCGCGTTCGGCCGCGGGCACCGACCCGGCCTGGCGGAGCAGCGACTCGAACCGCCAGGCGTCGATGTCGGAGGGGTCCACGATCAACCGGTAGCCGCGTTGCTCGGGGACGATCCGCGCGCCGTTCCCGGCCTGGCGCAGGATCTCCCGCAGCCGCGACACCTGGGTGTGGAGGGCGGCGGCGGGGTGCCGCGGCTGGTCGTCTCCCCACAGCACGTCGCTCAGCACGTCGGCGGAGGCCCAGTGGCTTTCCTGCGCGAGCAGGCAGGCCAGCAGCACGCGCCGCCGGGACCGGGCCAGCGCCGCCGCCGGGACGCCCTCGACCTCCAGCGGCCCGAGGACGCGGAAGCCGGGCACGTCGGGTGCTGCCATGCGAACCATGATGGTACGGCGCGGCCGCCCGGTCAGGGTCTGGCCTCGAGCACCAGGTTGAAGTCCGTCTCCAGCGCGGTCCTGACCCTGCCGAAGCCCGCCAGGCGCAGCATCTCGGCCAGCGCGTCCGGACCGGCCTGGGCGCCGAGCGCCGCCCCGTCCTGCGCGAGCGAGTTGGGCACGCACACCATGGTCGAGGCGGTGTAGTACGACAGCGCCACCAGGCTGCCGATGCTGTCCTCCAGCCGGTCGCGGGCGAACGGCTCGACCACCATCACGGCGCCGCCGGGCGCCAGCGACGCACGGGCCCGGGCCGCCGCGCCCAGCGGGTCGCCCATGTCGTGCAGGGCGTCGAAGAAGCAGATCAGGTCCCATGACCCGGCCGGGTAGGAGTGGGCGTCGGCGACCAGGAACTCCACCCGGTCCGCCACCCCCGCCCGCTTCGCCGCCTCCCGTGCCGCGGCGATGGACTCCTCGTGGTAGTCCACGCCCATGAAGTGCGACTGCGGGTAGGTCTGGGCCATCAGGACGGTGGAACCACCGTGGCCGCAGCCCACATCCAGCACGTGGGCACCCTCGCGCAGCCGGTCCGCCACGCCGTCCAGGGCGGGCAGCCACTGGCCGACCAGGGCCGTGCGGTACAGCGGCTCGAAGAACCGCGCCACCCCGCTGAACAGCCGCGGGTCGTGCTCGTGCCAGCCGACGCCGCGGCCGGTGCGGAAGTCCTCGGCGATCCGGTCGGCCGCCAGCCAGAAGGCGGCCGCGCACTCCAGGCCGCCGCCCTGATAGGCCGGGGAGTCCGGATCCGCCAGGACCGCGGCGTGCTCGTCGGGCAGCTCGAAGGTGCCGCGGCCGGGGTCGTAGATCACGTGCCCGGCGACGGCCTGCGCCGCGAGCCATTCGCGCAGATGACGCTCCGACAGTCCGGTGCGCGCCGCCAGCTCGCCGCTGTCCAGCGGGCCCGCTCCCGCCATCGCCCGCCAGATGTCCAGCTTGTCGCCCAGGTAGCTGAGCAGGACGGCGCTGGCGCCCGCGCGTTTGAGCGCGATGTCGCCGGCGAACCGCTTGACCCGTTCCAGATCCATGACACTGCCTTTCCTCGGTGGGGTCTGTCACCGGCAGTTTCGGGAACGGACCTTTCATCTGCCTGTCGTTCAGTTGCCGAGATACCGCAGGACGGCCGGCACCCTGCGCCAGGTGGCGCAGCACCTCCATCTCGCGCGGGCTCAGCCTGCTCAGCGGGTCGGTGTGCGTGGTGCGGGCGAGCAGCTGGCGGACCACCTCCGGGTCGAACACCGTGCCCCCGGCACGCACCCGCTCCAGCGACTCGAGGAAGTCGGCCACCTCCGAGACCCGATCCTTGAGCAGGTATCCCAGCCCCTCGGCCGGACCGGCGAGAAGCGTGGCCGCATAGGTCTTCTCCACGTACTGGGACAGCACGAGCACTCCGACGTCCGGATGGCGGTCGCGGATCTCCAGCGCCGCCCGCAGACCCTCGCTGGTGTGGGTCGGCGGCATACGCACGTCGATCACGGCCACGTCGGGCCGATGCCGTTCGACGGCCTCCAGCAGCGATTCCACCCCCGTTATCGGATCTGTGGACTTCATCGGCACGTCGATGCGGGGTGGAAGGAATTCCTTTCCGCTTCGGTGAGGGCGAGATCGCCCGCGCCGCCGTGCCTGGATCGGTGACGGTCAAGACGCCCGCCGAAGGTGAGGCCACAGCTGAGCAGGCGCCGCCCAGGATGCTTCGAGCCTGCGCTCTTCGGCCAGGTGGCGGGCCAGTTCCTCCAGGGTCCGGCCGCACCGGACGTTGGACAGGCCGCGCTGTTTGCCGTGATCCGGCAGCAGGGCGCGGCGTACGGCGTACCAGCCGCATCCGGCCCCATCGGAGATGATCCACTGATGGCCGTACTCGTTTTCCACCTCACCCAGGCGCGCGCTCACAGTGGCGCCGCCCCGGGCCCCAGCGTGGCGCGCGTCAGCTCCGGCAGGAGTTCCGCCGGCTCCGGATCACGGGCGCGGACCTGGCGATAGTGAACGCTGATCCGCTCGGCCGCGGCAACGGGAGAGAACGCGAAGGTGCACAATGCGCGCCCGCTTCGGCTCAGGTGCGGCACCGTCCACCAGATGATCTCCCCATCGGTGCGGGCGACCAGGCCGCGCCAGAGCGACACGGCCACCCGCCGATCGCTGAGGGGGCAGACGTAGCTGGGCACATTGTGCCGGGCCAGCTCCACCCGCAGCCGTTCGGCCATCTGCCACGCGCTCACGCGAGCACCACCCCCGCAGCAGGCACGCGGCCGATCGGCTGTCGCACCTGTGTTCCTGCTTGGAGCGCCCTGCCGATGCCTGGGGAGATCCACATCACGCGCCATCGCGCTACCTTTCCCGCACGCAATTAGAGGTGGCTCTATAGAACTAGGATGGAGAAGTGGTGTCAATAGAGCTAGCTCTATATGTCTACGGCGGGTGTGCAAGGAAAATCGCTACCCTTGCCCCGGGTACGCGAGTGGGGAGAGCAGCATGGCCATCGGCTATCGCGAGCTGGCCGACGTCCTTCGCGCGGGCATCCAGCGGGGCGACTACCCGCCAGGCAACACCTTGCCCAAGCAGGACCAGCTTGCCGAGGAGCACGGCGTCAACATCAAGACCGTCCGTCAAGCCATCGGACTTCTCGAAGCCGAAGGACTGGTGACACCCGTCCGCCGTCGGGGAACCGTCGTACGCCAACGCCCACCGATGAGACGTCTTGGGGTAGAGCGCTACGCCAAGAGCAAGTGGAAGTTCGGCCTCGTGGCCTTCGCCGCCGATCGCGAAGCGTCCGAGCGAGCATGGAAGCTCACCGACCAGACGCAAACGGTTCGCCGGATACCAGCAGACGCGGAGATCGCCGAAGCCTACGGCATACCGGAAGGTTCACCCGTCTACGAACGCGCCCGGCTCGTGAAGGAGGGCGACTCACCAACGCACATGCTCAACAGCTACTACCGTCCCCAGGACGTCGAAGGAACACCCCTGGTTGACCCGGCCCCAGGGCCGGCGGGACATGGCGGAGGTTTCGCCGTACTCACCGCTCAGGGCCTCGAACCGGACAGCATCACCGAGACGATCTATGCGCGCATGCCGACACCCAGCGAGGCGAAGACACTCCAGCTTCCCATCGGGGAGCCTGTCATGGTTCTGCAGCGACGCACCTTCACTCGGGACGGACGCCTGGTCGAGTTCGCCCGAGGCATTCATGCCGCCTCTCGCTTTGCATGGTCTTACACGTTCAGCATCCCCGATTGAGGGCGGAACCACGCCATGAGAGCCCGAACCGTGCTATCCGGCACACTCCGCGCCGACGTTGAGACGCTATGGAACTACCACGACATGCACCATGTCGTACGGCCGGCCGACGTCGGCATCGGACTGGGCAGCCACGATGCGGGAGTGGCGACCTGCGCCGCGGACCTCTATCTGCGCGGAATGTTCCCGCTGATCGTCTTCACCGGCGCCAACGCCCCGACCACGGTCAACGAATTCCCCCGCGGCGAAGCGGTCCACTACCGGGAGCACGCCATCCACCGCGGGGTCCCGGCCGAGGCGATCCTCATCGAACCGACCGCGACGAACACCGGCGAGAACATCAGCCGAACGCGCGACCTTCTCTCCAAAGAAGGCCTCGAGATCCGCTCAGCCGTCATCATCTCCAGGCCCTACCAGCAACGACGCGCCTACGCAACCTGCAAGAAGCTCTGGCCGGAGATCGACATCACGTGTGCATCGCTTTCGATGTCACTTGATGACTACCTAGAGAAGATCGGACCCGACCGGGTCATCAACATGCTCGTCGGCGACACTCAGCGGATCATGGAATACCCAAAGCTTGGCTTCGCCGTCGAGCAACCGGTTCCCGCCGATGTCCAATCCTCCTACGAGCGATTGGTTCAGGCCGGATACACAAGCCGCCTGATCTGATCACGAATGGCCGAGGGCGGAGGCGCCGCCGGGCCAGCCATCATGGAGGCGAACCTCCGACTTCGATGGCGGGAGACCGTACCACCCACCTCACCCCGCCCTGGAGTCGCGATCGTCGCCGGTTCCGGACATCGCCACATCGGACCCTGTCGTGACACCATGTCGGGATGCATGTCGGCCGGCCTGTCGTGCGCGCCTTGCGAGCCATGGTGTTCGCCGCGGCGTGCGTGCTGGTGTCGGCCGCCCTGCACGCGCTGGCCGGCGGTGGGGTGGTGCCGCCGCACACCCTGGCCGCGGCCATGGCGCTCGCCTGGATCGCCGCCTATCTGGCCGGCGGCCGGCAAAGGGGCATGAGCACGCTGCTGGGAGCGTGTTTCGCGGCGCAGTACGGCATGCACCACCTGTTCGCGGCGGGCGCCGGGGTCGCGGCGCCGCAGGTGGCCGGGCACGACCACGGCGGCGGGCTGGGCATGCTCCTGGTTCACGCGGCGGCCGCGGCCGGGTCCGCCTGGTGGCTGGAGCGGGGCGACTCCGCCCTGGCCACCATGCTGCGCCTGGCGGTCACGTCGCTGGGCAGGCTCTGGACCGGGCTGCTGATCCTCGCGGGCGCGCTCGTCGACGCCGGCTTCCCCGGCCGCGCCCCGGTGTCCCACGGCGCCGAGCGGCGGCGCGTCGTGCTGTTCGCCGCGGTGGTCTCCCGGCGGGGACCGCCCGTTCCCCTCTCCGTTCGCTGACCGGGCCCTCACCCTCACGAGCCGTGCCCGGCTCTTTCCGTGCGCGCCGGACCGCGCACGGCTGAACCCCCATCCGGGACGCCGCGTACCTGTCGATGTGCGCGTCGCCCATGAACGGAGAGCCTGCTGATGACATCCACCGACGTGCGCCCTGTCGCCGGCGCCGAACAGCGGTCCCCCGGGCGGGCCACCTGGACCGCGCTGAAGCCCTTGATCCTGCGCCTGCACTTCTACGCCGGCATCCTCATCGCCCCCTTCCTCCTCGTCGCCGCGGCGACTGGACTGCTGTACGCGGCGTCCTTCCAGATCGAGCAGGTGGTCTACCGGGACCAGCTGACCGTGCCGGCCGGCCAGACCCACCTGCCGCTGGGCCGGCAGGTCGCCGCCGCCCGGGCGGCCCGTCCCGACGGCACGGTCAAGGCGGTACGGCCGGCGGCCGAGCCCGGCGTGACCACCCAGGTGTTGATGGACGTGCCGGGCCTGCCGGAAAGCACCCGGCTCGCGGTCTTCGTCAACCCCTACACCGGCCAGGTGCGCGGCCAGCTGGAGAGCTACGGCGGCTCCGGAGCGCTGCCGGTGCGGGCGTGGATCTCCACCCTGCACCGCAACCTGCACCTGGGCGAGCCGGGCCGGCTCTACAGCGAGCTGGCGGCCAGCTGGCTGTGGGTGGTCGCGCTCGGCGGGTTGCTCCTGTGGATCACCAGGCGCCGCAGGACCCGCCGCCTCCTCGGGCTCGTCGTTCCCGGCCGCTCCGCCGGGCCGCGGCGTAGCCTGCCCTGGCACGGCTCCATCGGCCTGTGGGCGGTGACCGGCCTGCTCTTCCTGTCAGCCACCGGGCTGACGTGGTCCAAGTACGCCGGCGAGAACGTCGACGAGCTGCGTGCCGCGCTCGGCTGGACGACGCCTGCGATCAGCGCCTCCTCGGGCGACCACGGGGCCCACTCCGGTGGCCACTCCGAGGCCGACGTGGCCGAGGCCGACGTGGACGGCATCGCCCGGGCCGCGGCGGGCAGAGGCCTGTCGGGACCGCTGGAGATCGTCTGGCCGGGCCGTCCCGGCGATCCATACGTCGTCAAGGAGATCGACAAGACCGCGCCCCAGCGGCTGGACCAGGTGGCCGTGGACGGCGCCACCGGCCAGGTCGTCGCGGAGCTGCGCTTCGCCGACTACCCGCTGGCCGCCAAGCTCGCCCGCTGGGGCATCGACGGGCACATGGGCCTGCTGTTCGGCCTGGCCAACCAGATCCTGCTGGCCACGCTGGCCGTCGGCGTGATCGCGCTCATCGTGCTGGGCTACCGCATGTGGTGGCAGCGCCGCCCGACCCGGGGGTTCGGCAGGCCGTACCCGCGCGGAGGATGGCGCGGGGTGCACTGGGCCGTCCTGGCGCCTCTCGTGCTGCTCGCCGTGGTCGTCGGCTGGTTCCTGCCCTTGATGGGGATCTCGCTGGCCGCCTTCCTGGTGGTCGACGTCGTGCTCGGGCTCCGCTCCCGGACGGCGCGGGCAGGTGATCGAATCCCGGGGTGAGGCCGGAGTACGTGACCATGTGCGGGGCCGTTCCCGGCCAGTGCGGGAGACTGGGGCGGTGTCCATCGAGAACGGGCCTCCCGCGTGGAGCACCTCCATCGTCGTGCTGACGCTGGCGCGGCGGGTCGAGGCGGAGCTGAACGCCGCGCTGGCGCCGCTGGAGTTGACCGTCGGCAAGCTCGGGCTGCTCGGTCACATCGCCGGCGTGCCCGGAGTCTCCTTCAGCGACCTGGCGCGCATGTCGGGAACCAGCGTCCAGACCGTGCACTCCGCGGTGAAGGGGCTGGTGAAAGCCGGGCTGGTGCGCGATCGCACCGCGCGGGCCGGATCGGCCTCGACGATCGAGGTCACCGCCAAGGGCGCCCGCCTCCTCCAGGCCGCCAAGGAGGTGGTGGCGCAGGTCGACGCCCGGCTCTTCGGCCCCGGGGCGGACCCGGTCCAGCAGCGCGTGGGCCGGGCCCTGTACGCGGCGTTCCACGACGAAGGCGGCTGACCTGGGGTTACGTGCGATCTCCCGACCCGACCTTCAGGGTGACTGAAGCTGACGCTAGGCTTCAGGAACCCTGAAGGTTGGAGGAGATCCCATGGACCATGTCCTGCTGGCGGTGCACGTCCTCGGCAGCATCGTGTTCGTCGGCGGCTCGGCCGTCGCGACGAGCCTGTTCCCCCGCTACGCGCCGGTCGTCCCCTCGCCGGGCTCGGGTGACCGGAACCCGGCCGTGGCCGCCGCCCTGCACCGCATCACCGGCGGGTACGCGGTGCTCGGCCTCATCGTCCCGGCGGCCGGGATCGCGCTGGCGACCGTCCAGGGCCGGATGGGCGAGATCTGGATCACCGTGTCGATGGTCCTCACCGGCGTCGCGGGCCTGCTGCTGGCCACGCAGATCCATCCTCGCCAGAGGCGGGCGCTCGCCGCCCCGGACGACGGCCGGGGGCTGCGGACGCTGTCCATGCTCGCCGGCGTCTACAACCTGGTGTGGGCGACCGTCGTGGTCCTCATGATCGTCCGCCCGGGCTCGGGGGCGGGAGCGTGACGGCGACGCGCGTCCTGCGAACGGCGGGCGCCGTCGAGGCGATCTCCCTCGCGATCCTGCTCGCCAACCTGCTCACGGTCCACGCCAGGACGATCACGAGCGTCGCCGGCCCGCTGCACGGCATGGCCTACCTGACCGTCGTCGCCGCCGCGTCGATGGCGCAGGGCGCGACCGGCGTGCTCTGGCGCGCCCTCGTCCCGGGCGTCGGCGGCCTGCTCGCCCTGCGTCACCTCGGCGCGACGCGGAAGGGATGATGACTGCCCCGCGACTCTCCACGGAAGGACCTGCCAGCGCTCCACCAGGGGAAGACCGGGGCCGCGTGCGTCTCAGGGCTCGCAGTACGGATTGCTCAACGGGACGTTGCCGTAGAAGCCGAAGCCCGTGATCGCCGAGTAGGGATTGACGCGGGCCACGAGGCAGCCGCCGCGCTTGACGGCCGCCCTGATGTTGGCGATCCCCGACGAACCGGCGTGCGCCAGCGCCAGTTCCTTGCAGGCCTCCGCAGCCCTGTCGGCGAACCCGCACAGGCCCGCTATGGCCTTGGCCGGGTCGAACCCGAGGTAGTCGATCGAGCGGTTCATGGCCGCCGTCGCGCTCTTGCTGTAGTAGATCGAGCACGTCACGATGCCGCAGTTGACCCGTACTCGGGCGCCGGCCGCCTGGCTCGGCTGGGCCGGCGCCAGCGCCAGGACCGCGGCCAGGAGCGCCATCGTAGCGAGGAACCGTGTGGCCAGTGATCTGACGGTGCGAAGGTTCATGATCATGCGGCGGGCCTGTCCGACTGCGTCTGCCCGGCCCGTTTCCCCGCTTCGGGCATTCGCACGTAACGCCAGCCTCCGAGCCGGTCTCCGGAGGTTCTACGGAAAATTACTCACCTCGCCGTCCGGCGCCGCCGGTCGTCTCCTCGGTCCAACAGTCTCCAGCGATATAGGCTAGCTATATTCACCATAGCAAGCCTATATTCGGACGAGGGGACGCATGGATCCAGGGTCTCCGGCCGGCACCGGCCGGCCGTACCGGTCGCCGCGCCGTTCCCAGGCGGCGTCGGACACGCGCGCGGCGATTCTCGCCGCGGCGACGCGCCTGTTCGTGGAGCGCGGCTACGGCCGGGTCACCGTCAACGACATCGCGCAGGAGGCCTCGGTCGCCGTGCCCACCGTATACGCCAGCGCGGGAGGCAAGTCGGCCATCCTGGCGACCATCGTGGAGGAGGCCATCCGGGACCCGATCGTCGACACGACACTGGCCGGGATCAGGCGGAGCACCACACCGTCCGAGGTCGTCGAGCTCACCGCGCACGGCACCCGCACGGACAACGAGCGCTACCACGACCTCATCCAGGTCGTGTTCACCGCCGCGACCCTGGACGAGACCGCCGCCGCCACGAAGGCGCGGTCCGACCGCATCTACGTCGAGACGCTGGCGCACACCGCCGACCGGCTCCACGAGCTGGGAGCTCTCAAGCGCGGCCTGCCGGTGGAGCGGGCGACCGACATCCTGTGGTTCCTGTTCGGCCACCGGTCGTGGCAGCTGCTGGTGACCGAGCGCGGCTGGTCGTGGGACGACGCCGAGCGCTGGCTGACCGAGCAGGCGCTCGCGGCGCTGTTGGAGCCGGACGGGACGGGCGGTTAGGAGCAACGGTGGACCATCCATCGCAAGGCCGGACTCCGCGCCCGCGCGAAGGAGCTCCCGCGGCCGGGCGGACGCGGGAGGCGGTTGCCCCGTTCGAGCTGCGTCCCCGTGACGAGAACGGCCACGCCGGGCGGATCAGGACCGTCGACTTCGGCGTGGTCACCTTCGTCGACATCGCCGCTCCCGGCAGCGAGGCGGTGCGCGACCGCGCGTTGATCCGCCGGTCGGGTCCGCGGGTGTGCAGCATCCACGTGCAGATCCGCGGGCACCCGGTGGTGGAGCAGGGCGACCGGCAGATCCAGGTGCGCCCCGGCGATCTGGCCTTCGTCGACCTGTCGCGTCCGACCCGCGTGGCCGGCGCGGCGCATCACCAGGTGTCGCTCGTCTTCCCGTGCGCGCTGCTGCCCTTCGCCGGCGGGGGCGCGGACCTGTCCGGCGTCGTGGTGTCGGGCCGGGACGGCGCCGGCGCGCTGCTGTACGCCATGGTGCGCCAGGTCGCCGAGGACCCCACCCGGTTCGGCGCCGCCGCGGCCGGGGTGGGCTCCGCGCTGCTCGACCTGACCCTCGCCGCGTTCGCGCCCGCGTCCACGCCGCCCGCCGCCGCACCGCCGCAGCCGCGCCGGCACAGCCTGCTGTTGCGCATCCGGGCGTACGTGGAGGAGAACCTGAAGGATCCGGCCCTGTCGCCCAGGACGATCGCGAACGCGCACCACGTGTCCCTGCGCTACCTCCACCGGCTGTTCGAGGACCAGCCCACGACCCTCGCCGGGCTCATCCGCACCCGCCGGCTGGAGCGGTGCCGCCTGGACCTGGCCGACCCGGTCCTGGCCGAGGTCCCGGTCCACGCGATCGGGTCGCGGTGGGGTTTCACGGATCCCGCCCGGTTCAGCACGGCTTTCCGGCAGGCGTACGGCTTGCCGCCGGGCGCTTATCGGCTCAAATGCGCCGAGGAACAAGCCGGAGAGCAAGCCGAGGAACAGGCCGAGGAGCAAGCAGGGAAGCAACAGGCGGGCATCGAGCGGCGTCAAGGCCCACGCCGAGCCTGACGGCGGCCCGCGGCGCACAGTGCGCGCCCGGTTTCGAGCCGCCGTGGCGGCAGGGGCGTGCAGCGGCCCTCACGGCAGGTGGTCGGGCGGCGGTTCGGGGATGTCGTCCTCGGACACCACCATGGAGAAGGCGTTGAGTGCCGCGGCCAGCTGTGTCTCCTCGTAGGCGAGATGCTCGTCGAGCTCGCCGGCCAGGCGGTCGATGGCCGCGAGCACGGAGGAGGCGCGGAACGGGTCCGCCGTGCCGTCGGCGATCGCCTGCTCGATCTCGGCCAGATGCCCGGCGATGACCTCGTGGTCGGCCCTGAGCTTCTCGATCACCTGGGCCAGCCGGGCGGTGTCGTCCCCGCCGTGCTGCAGCAGCATGGGGAACATCACCTCGTCCTCCACGGAGTGGTGCCCGTGCACGAAGTCGCAGAAGGACGCGCAGAATTTCCGCAGTGTCCAGTCGGGCCGGCGGACGGCGAGTTCCCGCAACGCGGCCGCGGCCGTCTCGTCGTCGCCGCCGGCGACCGCGGCGCCCACACTTCTCAGCAAGGCCATGTCCCCGCGCAGGGCATCGTGGAGTTTGATCAACCTGGTCAGCGCCCAGCCCTGCGGGCCGGCCGGAGGGGATGCGTGCTCGGTCATGCCTGTCCTTCCATCATGCCTGCGGTCGTGACGAGCATGGCCAACGCATGGCGAGGTGTCCTTGACGGTGAGTGCACGATGCCTGTCGACGCGCGCACGCTCGCCGGAGCGGTTCGCGTGCGCTGACGGCCAAGCACCGTGCACCCGAGGCAAAGACGGCGTCCGGGCCGGGCGGCGAGCATGGGGAAATGCTCAACGCCAAGAAGGAAGGCGGCTACTCCGTCGATCACCACAGCGGCGTCGCTGGGACGGGCGTGGCGGCTCGGGTGCCGTCATGACCGTCAAGTCGTGCCGGCCTCGCCGATGGACCGGGGCGCTCGCCGCCGCGTCGGTGGCCGTGGCCGGCTGTGCCGTACCTCTGGCCTCGCCCCCGTCGCCCCCGGCGTCCGCGTCGTCTCCCCAGCCGCCGGGCACCCCGCAGGCTCCCGTCACGCGGCCGGGCGCGTCCGATGCGACGCCCCGGCAGCCGGCGATGGTCAAGGAGGGCTGGTTCGGGTTCGGCAGCCACGCGCGGCTGGAGATCCAGCACGTGGAACGACATCCGGACAAGTCGGTTCTGCGGTTCTTCGTCACGTCTCTGGCCGAGCAGGCCACCGTTCCCAGCTTCGGCGTGGCCGGGGTGGCCGGCCGGGCCAACCTGCACTTCATGCTGGTCGATCCGGTGGGCCGCAAGCTGTACTACCCCCTGTACGACGACACCGAGACGACCGTGGGCAGCCAGGCGTCCGCCTCCGAGCCCGGCGTGCGCTACGAGGCGGTGCTCCACTTCCCGCCGGTGCCCGCGCACGTCACGACCCTCACCGTGGTCAGTCCCGGCACGGCCGGGGAGTTCACCGGGGTTCCGGTGGCCGACGCGCCCCCGGGAACCACGCCCGGCCCGCTGGGCACGCCCGCCTGGCCCGTCTTCCAGCCGCAGGGGCAGCCCCGGGGCGAGGTGCACGATCTGTACGACGTCGTCGAGGACCCCGAGTCCACCACCGTCACCGGCAGCTCGGACAAGACGATCGCCCTGCGCACCGACGTCCTGTTCGCCTTCGACTCCGACCGGCTCACCGCCAAGGCCAAGGCCGAGCTGGACGACCTGGCCGGCGCCATGCGGCAGGAGGCCGCCTCGCCCGTCCACATCGAGGGGCACACCGACGGCAAGGGCAGCCACGACTACAACGCCGATCTGTCCCTGCGGCGCGCGCGAGCCGTACACGCCCAGCTCCAGGCCCGTCTGGGAACCGGCCACCAGTATCAGACGGAGGGCAAGGGCGAGACCGAGCCGGTGGCCAAGGAGGGCGGAGCCGACGACGCCCAAGCCCGCCGGCGCAACCGCAGGGTCGAGATCTCCTACCGGCTCAGGCAGCCGGGCGGCACGCCCGCGCCCACGGAGTACGGCCGGGCCGCGCGCTTCAGGGAGCGGGACGGCGAGACCGTGGCCAGCCGTGAAGCGGACTTCGCCGACAACCGCCGCCGGATCGACGTCAAGCCGTTCTACCGCGACGGCCGCTACCTGGTCGCCGTCTTCGACATCACCAACCTCGGGCCGTCCCACGTCAGCTGGATGTTCGCCTATCCCGGCGCGACGGGCGGCACGTTCGGCTCCTTCGGCGTGCTGGATCCGGCCACCGGCCGCCTCTACCGGGGCGTCCGCGTCGGGCCGGACAAGGCCAACGACTACGAGGACGCCTTCGTCGATCCCGGCCGCGCCCATTTCCGCCTCGAACCCGGCACCACCAACAGGGGATTCATGTACGTGCCCGCACCGCCCGCGAACGTCACCAGCGTCACCTTCGACGCCGGAGAATTCGGCCGCATTCCCGGAATTCCCATCCGCGATTGAGTGACGGCCGCCGACCCGCCGCCGGATTCGCCGGCGGCGGGATTCAGTGCTGCCCACGATTTTTTTCTTCACGCGATATCGAAGGCGACAGAGAACGCTAAGTGAGTATTTTTCCGCGGAGCAGGCGAAAGCGGTTTTCGAGAATGGCGACACGTGCGAATGCCCGACGGCGGGAGAGCGGGCCGGGCAAACGCAGCCGGACGAACAGGCCCGCCGCCTTCATCATGAACATGCACCTCGCCAAGACCGCTATCACCGGGCTCGCCATGACAGGCGCGCTGCTCGGCACGACCCACGTGGCGTCCGCCCAGACGCCGGCCGCCACCGCGCCGCTCGTGGCGCTCGGCAACACGAAGAACGACTGCCCCATTGTGGCCTCGGCCTTCGTCTGGGGCGGACGCCTCTGGGCGCGTACCACCGTGACCTGCAACAAGAGGCACTCGATCCGCATCGATGCGACCCTGTTCAAGAAAGGGTGGCTGCGGAACTACAACCTGGCCCAGCAGCACAAGACGCTGTACAACTTCAAAGGCACCACATACGTCCAGGCGTCCGTGCCGTGCAACTCGGTCAGCGGCAAGAGAATCTACTGGGGTAAGGCCACGCTCCTCGACGTCCGGCTGCTGGGCTTCCCCATCGAGGTCTTCGATCGGCCCACCGGGGTTATTCGGGGCTGTTAGAGCCTGACCTCGTCGCCGAGCTCCCGGTGCGCGACGCCCGCACCGGGAGACCCCTCTCCAGAGCCGAGGGGTCATCGCTCAGGACGAGCTCGGCGTTCCCTGATGGAAGTAAATCAGCCAGCCCCGCTCCGTGTGCCGCCAGATGGAGCTTCGCCGCGCCCGCCGGCCATTGCCGTCGGAGACGTACGTCAAATGAACGACGCCGGGGGCGAGGAGCCTGCCCGCCATGTCGCCGACGGCAATGGGCGCCGCATCCGGATCGGCGTCCTGAGTGACGGCCGCGATGATGGACGACCGGTCCCACAGGCGCCCCGACGCTCCGATCTCGGTGAACTCGGGATCCAGAAGCTCTCCCATGAGCTCCGCCGAGGACCGGACCGCCGGGTCGAGGAGGCGCATCTCCCGATTGATCGCCTCCCGAACCGGATCATCTTGCTTGTCTACCATGCCAGGGAATTTAGCGGACATCCAGATCAAGGCAGGCGATAAGGTAGGCGCCCGTGACAGACACCCGCACCCCGCCGCCCTTGACCGGAGACGAGCGGACCGTGCTCACCAACTGGCTCGAATGGCACCGCGCCACCCTCGCCGTCAAATGCGCCGGCCTGTCGGACGAGCAGCTGCGCACGCGGTCCGCCCCGCCGTCGAGCCTGTCCCTGCTCGGCCTGGTCAGGCACATGGCGCACGTCGAGCGCTCCTGGTTCCGCCGGGTGCTGAACGGCGAGGACGTCCACAAGCTCTGGGGCAAGGACCGCGACAACGACGCCGACTTCAACGAGGTCGACACCGCCTCGGTCGAGGAGGCGTTCGCCACGTGGCGGGAGGAGATCGAGCGGGCCCGCGCCATCTCGGCCGCCAAGCCCCTCGACGCCGTGGGCGACCGCAACGGCCAGGACTGCACGCACCGCTGGATCCTCGTCCACATGATCGAGGAGTACGCCCGCCACAACGGCCACGCCGACCTGCTGCGCGAACGTATCGACGGCGTCACCGGCGAGTAGCCGCCGCGCGGACGAACCCGTTGACCACTAGGGGCAGACCGGCGTCCAGGCCCGCGACGTTCAGGACGCCGGGGTCGCGCGGGTCGCCGATCGAGTAGCCGACCGGGGTCATCGCGGCGACCACGACGCGGGTGTCCGGGTTGACCGTACGGCGGTAGGCCGCCAGCGCCTGGGCCGGGTGAGCGCGACCCGCCCAGGTCTCGCTGTCGGTGAACACCACGATGCCGTCGACGTCCAGGCCCTCACGCTGCGCCCAGGTGAACGGCAGCGCCAGGTCGGTGCCGCCGCCGGAGGGCCGCCAGGCCGCGATCTCGCGCATGTTGGTGCGCGGGGTCACCTTCGAGGGGTGGACGGCGGTGTCGACGTCGATGACGTGGACGTTGCCGCGCTCGATGCGCGCGAGCATGACGGCCATGGCGCAGCCGACCTCGTAGGCGGTGCCGAGCCGCGAGCCGCCGGAGTAGACGGTCGCGTACGCCATGGAGCCGCTGGAGTCGACGGCCACCAGCAGCCGCCTCCCCGTGGGCTCGACCGCGCCGAAGGACAGCTCGTAGGCCTCCTCGAGCGCGTCGAGGACGGCCGGGACCGGGGTCCAGGCCTGGGCCTCGGCGCGCGGGTTGGGCTGGGAGCGGCCCGAGCCGTACACGCGCAGCGCGAGCCAGGCGTCCATCGGGTGGATCCTGGCACGCAGGATCGCCTCCCGGTCGGTGAGCCGGGCGACCGCGCGGCGGGTCGCGTCGGCCATCGGCCTGAGGGTGCCGATCCGGGTCATGCGCGCGAGGTTGCGCAGGAGCGCGGTCATGCCGACCGTGTCGACGAGCGCGTCCCACACCTGCGGCTCGCGCAGCATCGCGTCGGGCAGGAACTCCCACGGCACCCGCCGCTCGGTCACCACGCGGACCGCCTCGTCGGCGTTGGTGACCGCCTTGGCCGTCAGGAAGGCGTCCACCGACGGCAGTTGCTCGCGCGCCTGCTCGTCGGCGACGTTGCCGGCGATCCACCCGAGCAGCGTCTTGCGCTGCTCGGTGTCGGCGACCGGGTGGGCGATGCGCAGCACGTCCCGCAGGCTGAAGTCCTCGCCCTGCGGGGTCTTGCGCCGCATCGCCTTGCACGCCTTGAACGCCACACTGTCGGCGTCACCGGCCAGGAACCACGAGCCGAGCGCGGTGCGCAGCGAGCGGCCCACGCGCGGGGCCGTGCCGCGGGACGTGGGCTTGCCGCCCAGGTTCTTGTATTGACGTGCTCCCCGGCATGAATGCCGGGGATTCAGCCTGTGCC
>NZ_KZ084337.1 GCF_002093975.1 Thermoactinospora rubra | reverse complement strand
CCAACTCGGCCGTACCGACCAAACCCTTCGTCAGCAGGCTCTCAGCCCCGGATGCCTTCCTAACCGCTGCGGTCGGCCGCGACCGGGTGGTAGCGCAGGTTCACCACCGCCGACGGATCGTCGCCGTTGAGGAGCTCGAGGCGGACGGGGGCGCCCCCGGGGTTGTCGAACAGCCGGACCCCGTCGCCGAGCAGCACCGGCGCGACGTGCAGGTCGATCTCGTCGATCAGTCCGCGCTCGAGGAGCTGCCGGCCGATCGTGGGCGAGAAGACCTCGAGGTTCTTGCCGCCGGCGGCCTCCAGCCCGATCCGGACCGCCTCGGCCACATCGCAGTTCAGGAACGTCGCGCCCGGAGCGGGCTGAGCGTCCTCAGGATGGTGCGTCAGGACGAAGAGCGGACCCTGCCACGCGCCGCCGTAGATGCTGCCGGGATCGGGGAAGGCGTCCCAGCCCTTCCGGCCGCCCAGCACGGCGCCGGTCGTCTCGGCATATTCCTCGATGAGGCCGGGGCGGGAGGAGAAACCCGTCATCCAGTCCATGGCATGGTCCGGTCCTGCCACGAACCCGTCCAGCGACATGGTGAAGTGCCAGAGCACCTTCCCCGCGGCGGTCTGCCGTTCCGTGTCCGGCAGCGACGGGGTGGGCGTGATGCCGATGCTCTCGGGGGTCCCTGCGCTGTCCATGACGTTCCTCTCGTCGGTCTCGTGCCTGAGTCGACCCGTCTCCTGCTCGGAACTCATCGCTGGGCCACCGGAATCTGCCCACCATGACGCCGGTCCGGCCAAGACGAATGCGAGCGCCATAGGCCGCTCAACGCGGCCGAAGATCGCTAGGCTGCGATGATGGAACGCACAAGCGACGGGCCCGAGATCTTCACACCGCGGCAACCTGACTGGGTCTCGCCCGCGACCCGGCCCGCGGATCCGGCCCAGGCGAACGACTACGACAGCTTCGCCGAGGCGTACTCGGCGGAAACCGAGAACAGCCTCCTGAACGCATACTTGGCGCGGCCCGCGATCCTGGCCCTCGCCGGGGACGTGGCCGGCCGCCGGATCCTGGACGCCGGGTGCGGCTCAGGCCCGCTGTCCGCCGCGCTACGCGACCGCGGCGCCGTCGTCACCGGCGTCGACGCCGGCGCCGGGATGCTGGCGCTGGCCAGGCGGCGGCTCGGTGACGACGCGGACCTGCACGTGGCCGACCTGCGTGATCCGCTGCCGTTCGCCGACGGCACGTTCGACGACGTGGTCGCGTCGCTGGTGCTGCACTACCTGGAGGACTGGGGGCCGACGCTGGCCGAGATGCGCCGCGTGCTCAGGCCCGGCGGCCAGCTGATCGCGTCGGTGAGCCATCCTTTCGTGGACCACCTGTGCCAGAGTCCTCCTCGGCCCAGCTATTTCGCGACCACCAGCAATACCGACGAGTGGACGTTCGGCGGGCGGTCCTTTCCGATGGTCTTCTGGCGCCGGCCGTTGCAGGCGATGACCGGCGCCTTCACCGCAGCGGGCTTCCGCCTTGCCGTCATCAGCGAGCCGCAGGTCGACCCGGCCGCCCGCGAGGTGTTCCCCGACGACTTCGATGACGTGTCGACCAAGCTCAGCTTCCTGTGCTTCGTCGTGGAGGTTCCGCCGTCGGCTGCCGCGGGCTCGGACGGCTAGCCAGGCGCCTCACTCAGGAATCGCCGTCGCCTGCACAATGGTCGCCGTGGACGAGAACACGCAGAGCGCAGAGTGGTGGGAGCGGCAAGCCGCCGCGCAAGTGGAATGGTGGCGGAAACGGACGGCAGGGCAGGTGGAGGAGACCCTCCGGCAGGACAACCTGATGTACGGCGGCCTGATCGGCATCGGGGTCGTCTTCGTCCAGCCGTTCCTGACGCCGGGAACCGCCCCCCTCGATCTGTCCGCCAAGATCTGCGTGATCGCGTTCTCGCTGGCCATCCCGCTTCTGGCCGCTCTTGTCGTACTGAACCGGCAGGAGACCTACCGGCGACGCGCGACGACGTCCGTTTTCGTGCGCGTGGCGAAAGGCTCGGCGCTCGGGCTCGGCTTCATCGGGGTGGTCGCCGGTTTCTGGCACATCATGATGATCGCCGGAGTGGTCGTCCTGGTCGGCGGGATCCTGGGTCTGGCCGTTCATTCGGTGGGCTTCGTCCGGGTGGAGGAGGAAGACGACGCCCAGACCACACATCGGGCCGGCTCACGGGACGGAGAAGTCATGACGTACGAGATTCTTCCCATCGGAGCCGTCGAGTCGCCGTTGACGGATCGCGCGAGCGCTCCGAAGCAGGGTGTGGAGGGCGCTCCCGAGGCTTGGCTGGCGTTCGACCCCGCCGTGGCCGATGGCATCCGTGATCTTACGGTGGGCGATGAGGTGTTCGTCCTCACGTGGCTGCACCTCGCCGACCGATCCGTGCTGGCCGTACATCCGCGCGACGATCCACGCAACCCGCTGACCGGTGTCTTCAGCACCCGTTCCGCCGACCGGCCCAACCCCGTCGGCCTGCACCGAGTCCGGGTGCTTGAGATCGACGGGCTTCGGGTGCGGGTGGCCGATCTCGAGGCCGTCGACGGCACCCCGATCGTCGACGTGAAACCGGTCCTGGACGCGACCCGCTAGGAAGTCCCGTGATCGCCGTCAGGAGGGCGGGCGCGCCAAGGCTCGCGATCGTTGTGTCCCGCTGAATGTGAGCCGTCTGATCGTTTGTCCCGCCCGCAACACCCGAAGGAGGCCCTCCAGTCCTGTCGATCCTGTACGGCGGGCCGCGACCTGGTGTGGCTCCCGGATCAGAAGCCTTTGCCGTTATAGGGAGGCCGCCTCCCACACGAAGCCGTCCGGGTCGGTGAAGGGCCCGGCGTCGCTGCCGATGACGAGCCGGTGCGATCCGGTGCCGTCGGAAGCGACGCCGGCGACCTTGGCCAGGGCACGACGCTTGTAGAGCGTCAGCTTGACGGGACTCGACGGATCGGCGAGCTCCACGTACCTGCGGCCGAAGCTCCTCGTCACGGTGAGGCCGCGGCCGACGTAGAACCGCTTGCTCGCGGCCACGTCCGCGACTCCCAGCTGGAGCACGACCTCGTCGATCCGCCGGGTGGCCGGGCCGGTGTCCTTCTTCGCCGAGGTGGCGACCGTCCAGATCGTCCCGTCCGGGGCCTGCACGACGCCGCCGTAGCCCCACAGCGACTTCGCGGCCGGCTTCAACGCCGTGGCGCCGGCGTCGAGGGCGGCGCCGATGAGGCCGTTGACGGTGGCCGGCTGGGACACGATGAGCGACATCGTGAACCCGCGGAAGCCGGTCGTCGGCGCCTCCGAGGCCCGCAGGCGCAGCCAGCTGTCCAACCCGAAGGCGGTGGAGTAGAAGCGCTTGGCGGCCTCGACGTCGGCCACCTCAAGGGTGACGAATTCGATGGTAGCCATGGCTGTCACGCTAGGTGCGGCCCGGTGATCCGCGCTTCTCGATTCCTGACGGCCTGCGGCCGGGCTTCCGGCCTGGGCCGGCCCTGTGGAAGACCGCCG
Organism: Thermoactinospora rubra; assembly: GCF_002093975.1. Classification (GTDB taxonomy): domain Bacteria; phylum Actinomycetota; class Actinomycetes; order Streptosporangiales; family Streptosporangiaceae; genus Nonomuraea; species Nonomuraea rubra_A. The sequence goes on along the minus strand of NZ_KZ084337.1, from coordinate 90,758 downwards.
ACACGCTCCCGCGCGCCGCGTCGTCGGCGCGCGGGAGCGTCGAGGCGTTCCGGAAGCCGGGTGGCCGGCGAGGCGAGGCCGAGCACCGCTGCCCCGGCTCACCCGGCGACCGGAACCCGGATCAGCAGGTGTATCCAGATGGGAGCCGCGTGTCGCCGTTCGGACGGCTGGCCTGGAAGCCGAAGGACGCCTTCGCCCCGGGCGCCAGCGTGCCGTTGTAGGAGAGGTTGCGCGCCGTGACCGTGTCGCCGGACACCCTGACCTCGGCGCTCCAGTGTCCGGTGATCGTGTGCCCGGCGGGCAGCGTGAACGTGACGGTCCAGCCGTTCATGGTCGTGCTTCCCGCGTTGGTGACGGTCGCCTGGATGACGTAGCCGTTGCCCCACTGGCTCTGGGTGGCGGCGGTGACCTCGCATCCGCCGCCGCCTCCGCCGCTCTGCGTGGTCACGGTGACGGGGTCGGACGGCTGGGAACGGTTGCCCGCGCCGTCACGCGCCCGCACCTGGTAGCGGTACGTCGTCGCCGGAGTGAGACCGGAGTCCGTGAAAGAGGTCGTCGTGGAGGTGCCGACCTGGGTGAAGGCGCCCGATCCGGTGGCGCGGAGGATCTCATAACCGGCCAGCCCGCTGCCGCCGGTGTCCGTGGAGGCGTTCCACGACAGCGTCGCGCCCGTGGCCGTCACGTCGCTCGCCCGCAGGCCGGTCGGGGTGCTGGGCGGGGTGGTGTCGCCGCCGCCCGAGGTGGAGAAGCTGAAGGAGTTCACCGCCAGCCCCGCGCCGCCCACCCAGGGCTCGAACCCGGCCTGGACGCTGGTCAGGTACCAGGACCGCTGGCCGTACCCGCGAGCGACCACGTCGGCGTAGAAGGTGTCGACGGTGAAGTCGATCGACGTGGCCGGGCTGGTGCGCACGTAGGAGATGACGTTCCAGCCGATGTTGCCGAACCACACCTGCCAGGTGGCCCCGGCGAGGTTCACGGTGCCGACCTGGGAGCCGATGGGCTGGATGGAGCCCTGCTTGTTCAGCCAGATCATCAGCTCGGCGCCGGTGTTCTGGCCGTCGGTGCGCGGCGTCGGGTCGAACCACAGGTCGTAGGCGGCGTTGTAGGTGCCGCTGCTCGGATACGTCATGCTCACCGAGCTGCGCAGGGCGGCGAAGCCCGCGGCGTCGGCGCGCATGGGCAGGCCGCTGCCCGTGGTGCAGTTGCCGTAGTGGCAGCCCGCGAAGATCGAGGGGTAGGCGGCCGGGGCGCCGTTGGTGGGGTTGTTGTGGGCGGCCTGGGTGACGGTGAAGCCGCCGGCCTGGTTGACGTCGATGCACTGGGCGGTGTCGGCGCCCCAGACGTTGTTCTGGACGATGTAGCGGCCGTTCTGGATGGCGGTCGAGCCATACTTCTCGCAGATCACGGGCGCGGCGTGGGCCGGGACGGCCGTGGCGGCCGCCGTCGCGACGATCATGCCGAGCAGGGCCAGGATCGCTCTGATCATGCCCTCTTCCTTCCGTTGCCGGTGGACGGTTGGGAGCGCTCCCAGAAGCCGGAGTGTCGTCCTCGCCCCGGCCGTCCGCAAGCTCACGGCTCCCGCGCACCCGCGCCACCTGGGCGAACAGCCCCATGGTCGTGAAAGTTTCACAGCGGTTTGCCGACCCTGTGAAGGTCGTGTTTGACTGCGCTCACTCGTGCGGGGTCACCGCGAAGCGCCGGGCGGGCGGATCGTGAGTGCGGTACGGCATGCCGTACCAGACGCGGAAAGGCACATCCCCCGTGACCATGAGACTCCTTCGCCGCATGGTGTTACTGGCGGCGATGCTCATCGCGACCTGCGTCGTCGTCGGGCCGTCCCCGGCCCAGGCCCACGGCGTGACGATGTTCCCCGGCAGCCGGACGTTCCTGTGCTGGCAGGACGGCCTGCGGGAGAACGGGCAGATCATCCCCTACAACCCGGCCTGCGCGGCGGCGGTCGCGCAGAGCGGCACGACGCCGCTGTACAACTGGTTCGCCGTGCTGCGCTCCGACGGCGGCGGCCGGACCACCGGGTTCATCCCCGACGGGCAGATCTGCAGCGGCGGCACCGGCGGGCCGTACGACTTCACGCCCTACAACGCCGTGCGCAACGACTGGCCGCTGACCCACCTGACGGCGGGCAGGACCATCCAGGTACGGCACAGCAACTGGGCGGCGCACCCCGGCTCGTTCGTCGTCTACATCACCAAGAACGGCTGGAACCCCAACGCGCCGCTGAGGTGGGCCGACCTGGAGTCCATCGGCAGCGTGGCCAACCCGCCGCAGTCGGGCGGGCCGGGCGAGCTGAACTACTACTACTGGAACCTCCAGCTGCCCTCCGGCAAGACCGGCCGCCACATCATCTTCATCCACTGGATCAGGTCCGACAGCCAGGAGAACTTCTACAGCTGCTCCGACGTGGTCTTCGACGGCGGCAACGGCGAGGTGACCGGCGTGGGCCCGGGCGGCTCGACCCCGTCGCCGTCCGTCACCCCGACGTCGACCCCGACCTCCACCCCCACCTCGACGCCCACGTCGACGCCGACCGCCACGCCGACGGGCGCGGGCTGCACCGCGACGTGGCGCACCGTCCCGACCACCGGCTGGCCGGGCCACTTCCAGGCCGAGGTGACCGTACGCAACACCGGGGCGGCGGCGATCAACGGCTGGACGGTCCGCTGGACCTACACCGGCGGCCAGGGCTTCGAGGGCGCCCCGTGGAACGGCGTGCTCGTCGGCCAGCCGCCGGAGGTCGCCGTGCGCAACGCCTCCTACAACGGCCAGCTGGCCCCGAACGCCAGCACGACGTTCGGCTTCAACGCCACCGGCACGGCGCCGTCCACGCCGCCGGCGCTCACCTGCTCGAGCCCGTGATCCCCGTGCCGGGGCGTGCTCGCCCGCGCCCCGGCCGCCCGGGCTTGAGCCCCGCACGCCGGTGGGTCCGCTGGGGGATCCCGGGCCCACCGGCCGGGGCGCCCCGGCGCCCCGGAAGCCGTCTGGCCCGGAGCCCGTCTGTCCCGGAACCCGTGGAACCTCCGGGAACCCGTGGAGGCGATCGCCCCGATACCCGACCCGAACGACGAGCGGAAAGGCGGTCCACATGACCAAAGTCCGCGCCGGCCTCATCCTGGCGCTCCTCGTCGCCGCCGGATGCGTGCTGGTGGCGCTGACGCGGGAGGGCGACCAGGAGCGCGTGCGCCGCCAGCTGGCCGACCGCGTGACGGCGGTCCTCGAGAACGCCTCGCTCGCCGAGCACCACGCGCACGGCCACGGCTTCACCGAGAAGGACGGCCGGATCGTCTGCGCGGTGGAGGTCTTCGGCACCGACCCCGCCGACGTGGCGAGCGTCGCCGAGGTGGAGTGGGTCTACGCGCACCACATGTGCGCGGTGACGGGCGCGGGCGGCACGTGGGCGCGCTCGGTGCGCGCGGCCGGGCCGCTGGCCGTACGGCTGGGCCATCATCCGCAGGTACGGCTCCCGCGCTCGGGCGCGAACTACCGCGAGGAGATCGCCCGCATCATCCCCCGGCGCTACCACGAGCGGGCGTTCGAGGGCTTCGCCGACACCGGCGTGATCGAGGCGGCGCGGCGGCGGTTCGGCGACCGCTGACAGGCGCCCGCTGACAGGCGCCCGCTGACAGGCGCCCGCTGACAGGCGCCCGCTGACAGGCGACCGCTGACAGGCGTGTCCGGCCGGGGAGCCGAAGCCCCCGGCCGGCATCCGGGCGGGATGGATTGCCAAGACAACGAGGTGCGGGTCACCGAGTCGACGGCCTCACCTCCTTCGTCCACAACGCGGCCGTGACGGCTCGCCAAAAGCCGGGAGCGCTCCCACCAAGAGAGCCACCCAACCGGCCCCGCTGTCAACATGCTTGAAACTTTCAACAACCTCGCGGGCATCTTCCCAGCATGCAGCCTGGAGCCCTCACTCGAACCTGGACACCCCTGTGAGTCCCGCCCACTATGGGAGCGCTCCCAACCATTCCCGTTCTCCACTGGAGGGGATGACCCGTGACACAGCATCGCGGCCTGCGCAGATGGGCCGTGACCGCGGCCACCGCCTGCGTGGCGGCCCTCGGTCTCGTGGGCGGGACGTCCGGCACGGCGCACGCCGCCGTCGCCTGCGACGTCACCTATACGGCCAACTCCTGGACCTCGAGCCCGGGCCAGGGCGGCTTCACCGCCAACATCACGCTCAAGAACCTCGGCGACCCGCTCAACGGCTGGACGCTCACCTTCGACTTCCCGACGAGCGGCCAGCGGTACACCCCCGCCGGCTGGGGCGCCGAGTGGAGCCAGTCGGGCACCACCATGACCGGCCGGAACATGCCGTGGAACGGCACCCTGGCCACCGGCGCCTCCACCAGCATCGGCTTCAACGGCACCTGGACCGGCAGCAACCCCAACCCGACCTCGTTCAAGGTGAACGGCACGACCTGCGGCGGCACCCAGGAGACCCCGTCGGTGGTCGTGTCGGCCAGCTCCGTGGCCGTCAATGAGGGCGGCACCGCGACCTTCACGGTCAAGCTCTCCTCCGCCCCGGCCGCCAACGTCACGGTCGTCACCACCCGCAACAGCGGCGACGCCGACCTGTCGGTGAGCTCCGGAGGCTCGCTCACCTTCACCCCCAGCAACTGGAACACCGCCCAGACCGTCACCCTGGCCGCCGCGCAGGACTCCGACACCACGGCGGGCACCGCCGCGTTCACCGTCGGCGGCGCGGGCGTCACCTCCGCCACGGTCAACGCCACCGAGGTCGACGACGACAGCACGCAGGAGCAGGCGATCGTGGTCACGCCCACCTCGATCGTCGTCCCCGAGGGCGGCACCGCCACCTACGGGGTCAAGCTGGCCGCCAGGCCGTCCGCCAACGTGACGGTCACCTCCACGGCGGGCAGCGGCGACGCCGACCTGACGATCAGGTCCGGCGCCTCGCTGACGTTCACCCCGGACAACTGGAACACCGCGCAGAACGTGACGGTCGGCGCGGCCGAGGACTCCGACACCACCGCCGGCACCCGGACCTTCTCCGTCGCCTCCACCGGCCTGACCGCCAAGTCGGTCACCGCGACCGAGGCCGACAACGACGGCAACCCGGGCGGCGGCCACGTGGAGAACCCGTACGCCGGGGCCACCGGGTACGTGAACCCGCTCTGGTCGGCCAGGGCGGCCGCCGAGCCGGGCGGCGCCGCGGTGGCCAACACCTCCACCGCGGTGTGGATGGACCGCATCGCCGCCATCGCCGGGCCGAGCGGCGGCATGGGCCTGCGCGCCCACATGGACGAGGCCGTACGGCAGGACGCCGCCAACGGCGCCGCACCGCTGACGATCCAGGTCGTCATCTACAACCTGCCCAACCGCGACTGCTCGGCCCTGGCCTCCAACGGCGAGCTGCTCATCGCGCAGAACGGCTTCGCCCGCTACCAGAACGAGTACATCAACCCGATCGCCGACATCCTGGACGACCCGCAGTACGCCAACCTGCGCATCGTCACGATCATCGAGCCCGACTCGCTGCCCAACCTGGTCACCAACATCAACTCCTTCGAGAAGTGCCGTGAGGCCAACGGCCCGGGCGGCTACGTCGACGGCGTGCGGTACGCGCTCAACAAGCTCCACGCGATCCCCAACGTCTACACCTACGTGGACGCCGCTCACCACGCCTGGCTGGGCTGGGACAGCAACTTCGGCCCCGCGGTGAACCTCTTCTACAACACCGTGTCCGGCACCACGGCGGGCGTGGACAGCGTGGACGGCTTCATCGTCAACACCGCGAACTACTCCGCGACGAAGGAGCCGTACTTCACGATCAACACCACGGTCAACGGCGTCTCGGTGCGCCAGTCCAAGTGGGTGGACTGGAACTGGTACGTCGATGAGACGTCCTTCGCCCTGGCCCTGCGCGACGCCCTCGTCGCCAAGGGCTTCCGCCAGGGGCTGGGCATGCTGATCGACACCTCGCGCAACGGCTGGGGCGGCGCCGCCCGGCCCACCGGCCCGAGCACCAAGACCGACATCAACCAGTTCGTCAACGAGTCGCGGATCGACCGCCGCATCCACGCCGGCAACTGGTGCAACCAGAGCGGCGCGGGCATCGGCGAGCGGCCCAGGGCCAACCCCGAGCCGGGCCTGGACGCCTACGTGTGGATCAAGCCGCCGGGCGAGTCCGACGGCGCGAGCAGGGACATCCCGAACGACGAGGGCAAGAAGTTCGACCGGATGTGCGACCCGACCTACCAGGGCAACCAGCTCAACGGCAACAACCCGACCGGCGCGCTGCCCGACGCGCCGCTGTCCGGCCAGTGGTTCTCCGCCCAGTTCCAGGAGCTGGTGCGCAACGCCTACCCGCCGTTGAACTGACGCTCCCGTGAGAGCCGGTGAGCGGTACGGCCCGGCCGTACCGCTCACCAGGCCAGCAGCCCGATCCCGACCAGCACCACGCTGGCCAGGCTGAACACCGCACGCGCCGTGTTCCACCTGGTCCAGCGTGGTGCGTAGGCGCTCCAGGGCATGGTCCCCGCGTCGAGGGCGTTGTTCATCGGCACGTTCACGATCATCGTCACGAGGAACGAGCCGACGGCGTTCACCCCGGCGGCCAGGAAGAGCCACAGCGGGTTGCGGCCCGCCAGGAGCATGAACACACCCGCCAAGACGGCCAGGACCGGCGTGCCCATGAGCGCCAGGAACAGCCACGGATTGATGATCTTCCGGTTGACGCTTCGCATGGCGGCCTCGGCGTCGGCGGGTGCGACACCGCTCAGGCCCGGCATCACCGACATGGAGAACGCGTAGTACAGCCCGGCCAGCGCGGCCCCGGTGACGAGGGCCGCGAAGGCGGCGATCAGCGCGAGGGTTTCCATGTCGCCTCCACGTAGTCGGAGAAGTCGCGGGGCGGCCTGCCCAGCGCCCGTTGGACGCCGTCGGCCAGGCTCTCGTTCCGCCCGTCGAGGACCTGGGTGAGTAGGTCCGTCAGCAGCTTGGCCTCCTCGGGGGGCATGCCGTACTGCTGGAGCATGTCGACGTAGTCTTCGGGCTCCATCGGACGGTAGCGGATCGGCCTGCCAGTGACCGCAGCGATCTCCGCGGTCACGTCGGTGAAGGTGAGCAGCCTCGGTCCGGTGAGCTCATACAGCTCGCCCACGTGCCGGTCCTCGGTGAGAGCCGCCACCGCGACGTCGGCGATGTCCTCGGCGTCCACGAACGGCTCGGCCACCTCGTCGGCCGGCAGCGCGAGTTCCCCACCGGCGATCATGTCGGCGAAGGCGCCCTCGCTGAAGTTCTGGTTGAAGAAGGCGCACCGCAGGATGGTCCACTCCAGCCCTGACCGCTGGACGGTCCGCTCACTGACGGCGGCCTGCTCCTCGCCGCGGCCGGACACCAGGACCAGCCGCCGCACGCCGCTGTCAGCGGCCAGGCGGGTGAGTTCCCGGATGGCTTCCGCGGCTCCCGGGAAGGTGATGTCGGGCTGGTAGGCCACGTGGGCCGCGGTCACGCCCCGGAGCGCGGCTGGCCAGGTGGCCCGGTCGTTCCAGTCGAAGGGGATCTCGGTGGAGCGGGAGACGGCCCGCACGGGCAGGCCACGCTCGGTCAGGCGGGTCACGACGCGGCCGCCGGTCTTGCCGGAGCCGCCGATCACGAGGAAGGTCATGGCCTCAGTCAACCGGCGACCCCGTGAGACTCTCCATAGTTGAGAGGCTCACCCGCATGTCCTATCGTCTAACGTCGTGGACGCGTTCACCGGCCTGCTCGACGGGCCCCGCGCCCGCGGCGCGTTCCTCCTGCGGGCGCTGCTGGACCCGCCGTGGTCGATCCGCGTGCAGGACGAGGCGCCGCTGAGCGTGGTGATCATGCTGCGGGGCGACGCGTGGATCCTGCCCGACGTACGGCTCCGCCAGGGCGACATCGCGATCACCCGCGGCCCCGACGCCTTCACCTTCTGCGACGACCCCGCCACGCCCGTCCAGATCGTCGTCGACCCCGGCCAGCACTGCCGCACGCCCGACGGCCGGCCGCTGAGCGAGGAGCTGGGCCTGGGCCTGCGTACCTGGGGCACCTCGGTCAAGGGGTCGGTGTGCATGCTGATCGGCACCTACCAGCTGGACTCGGAGGTGAGCAGGCGGCTGCTGCGGACGCTGCCGCCGCTGCTGATCTCGCGCGGGGTGGACAGCCCGCTCATCGCGCTGCTCGACCAGGAGATCGACAAGGACGAGCCGGGCCAGGAGGTCGTCCTGGACCGGCTGCTCGACCTGCTGGTCATCGCCGTGCTGCGCGGCTGGTTCGCCGAGCGGGGCGACAGGTGGTACCTGGCCTTCGGCGATCCGGTGGTGGGCCGGGCGCTGCGGCTGCTGCACAACGACCCCGCGCACCCGTGGACCGTCGCCTCCCTCGCCGAGCGGGTGGGCGTCTCGCGCGCCACCCTCGCCCGGGCGTTCACCCGGCTGGTGGGCGAGCCGCCGATGTCCTACCTCACCGACTGGCGGCTGACGCTGGCCGCCGACCTGCTGCGCGAGCCGGGCGCGACCGTCGGCGCGGTGGCCAGGAAGGTCGGCTACGCCACCCCGTTCGCGCTCAGCGCCGCCTTCAAGCGGGCGCGCGGCCTCAGCCCGCAGGAGTACCGCACCCGCGAGAAGATCTCCCCGTGAAGGGACGCCCCTACCGCGAGGAGGACCTGCCCGGTCTCATGGCGGCGATGGCCGCTTGGATCGCCGCGGCCGGCCGGTGCGCCTACGACCACGTCGGCGAGCTGGCCCACCGTATCCACCAGATCCACCGTATCCACCAGATCCACCAGATCCACCGGAGCCCGCCGGCCGGCGAGCCGGTCCAGGTGTGGGAGGACGCCTCCGGCCTGGCCGGGGTGACGATCTCGGGGCGCTTCGGCAACGCCTTCGACGTGTTCGCCGCGCCCCGGGTCCGCGGCGGCGAGGCGGAGGAGAGGATGATCGAGGCGGCCGCCGAGGCCACCGCGCGGGGGACGCGGGAGCCGTACCTGCTCACCGACGTCTTCGACTGCGAGCGGACCCGCATGGAGGTGCTGGAGCGGCTCGGCTTCGCGCGGTTCCGGGTGTGGGACCACGTCAACGAGCGGCCCCTCGCCGAGCCGGTGGCCGAGCCGGTCGTGCCCGGCGGGTTCACGGTACGCGCGGCCACCGCGGCCGACGCCGGCGGGCTCGACGCCGCGCACGCCGCCGCCTTCGGGGAGGGCTGGACGTTCAGGGCGGACTCGCCGGGGCGCCCGAGCGTCGTCCAGGCGCCCGACGGGCGGATCGCCGCGTTCGCCGTCGCCTGGACCGACCCGGTCAACCGCGCCGGCCACTTCGAGCCGGTCGGGACGCACCCCGCCTTCCAGCGGCGCGGCCTGGCCCGCGCCGCCATGCTGCACGCCATGCGCGGGATGCGCGAGGCCGGGATGGAGACGGTCACGGTCAACCACGACGCCGAGAACCGGCCCGCCGCCAGGCTCTACCGCTCGCTCGGCTTCGCCGTGACCCACGAGACGTACGGCTACCGCCGCCCGCGGTAGCCGTACGCCCCTCAGGTCGTCGCCAGGGCCACGGTCGGCGACATGCGGGCGGCCCGCATGGCCGGGTAGATCCCGGCGATCGTGCCGATGACCAGCGTGGCCCCCACGGCGCCGCCGATCGCCCACGGCGGCACGACGGGCGGCCAGTCGCGGGAGACGGCGTAGGCGACGGTGGCGAGCGCGCCGAGCACGGCTCCCACCACGCCGCCCAGGCCCGACAGCAGCAGCGACTCGGCCAGGAACTGCAGGCGCACCTGTCCCCGGGTGGCGCCGAGCGCCCGCCGCAGGCCGATCTCCTTGCGGCGCTCCAGCACCGAGATGACCATCGTGTTGGCCACGCCCACGCCGCCGACGAGCAGCGCGACCGCGCCGAGGCCGAGCAGCAGGTTCGTGAACGCGCCGGCCGCCGCGGCGCGCGCCGCGAGGGCGTCGGAGGGCCTGCTGACCTGCACCTCGTTGGGGTTCTCCGGGTTGACCGTGCGGGCCAGGACGCCGCGGACGGCCTCCACGGACTCCTCGGTGGACCGCTCGTAGATCGTCGTCGGGTGGCCGTCGAAGCCCAGGTACTCCTCCGCGGCCGGGAAGCCGACCAGCGCGGACCGCTCGATCTCCGGGGCCAGCGGCATCGGGCCCAGGATGCCGATCACGGTGAACCAGCGGTCCCCCAGCCACACCCGCACCCCGGTCCTGGTGATGCCCAGCCGCTTGGCCGCCTCGGCGCCGAGGACGACGGCGGGCCGGCGTTCGGTGGCGGCGTTCAGCCACGTGCCGCTGACCACCTGGCCCTCCAGCGTGGTCAGCAGCTCGGTGGTGGCGGCCTGGACCGCGATGCCGCCGGTGACCGCCTCGGGGATGTGGTCGGTGCGGCGGATCGTGGCGTCCACCGTGCCGGTGGCCGAGGCCGTCTTGACCGGGCCGATCCGCTTGACCATCTCCAGGGCGCTCGTGGGCAGCTTGGCCTCCTCGCCGAACAGCGTGGTGCCGGGCGCGACCGTCAGCAGGTTGGTGCCGAGCCGGTCGAGCTGGCGCAGCAGCTGCTCGCGCGAGGACGACGAGATCCCGATCACCGCGATCATGGTCGCGATGCCGATCGCGATGCCCAGGGCGGACAGCACGACCCGGGTGGGGCGGGCGCGCAGTCCCGCCGCGCCCACCCGCAGCACGTCGGCGGCGCTGAGCCGGGCGGGCCGCATCCGGGCGCCCGCCGCGGTCGTCGCGGTCGTCATACGATCCTCCCGTCCCGGACCCGGATCTGGCGCGGGCACCATCCGGCGATCTCGTTGTCGTGCGTGATGATCGCCACCGTGGTGCCGGACTGGTGCAGCTCGCTCAGGATCCGCAGCACCTCGGCCCCGGACGCGGAGTCGAGGTTGCCGGTGGGCTCGTCGGCCAGCAGCAGCGGCGGGTCGCCCAGCACGGCCCGGGCCACCGCCACCCGCTGCTGCTCGCCGCCCGACAGCTGGAAGGGCTTGTGGTCCAGCCGGTGGCCCAGCCCGACCCTGGTCAGCGCCTTGGCCGCGCGCTCCCGGCGTTCCTTCAACGGCACGCCCGCATACAGCAGGCCGTCGGCCACGTTGTCCAGCGCGCTCACCCCCGGCGCGAGGTTGAACTGCTGGAAGACGAAGCCCAGGTGGCGAGCGCGCAACGCCGACAGCTCCCGGTCGGACATCTGGGCCACGTCGTGCCCGGCGATGCGCACCGTGCCGCTCGTCGGCTTGTCCAGCGTGCCGATGAGGTGCAGCAGGGTCGACTTGCCCGATCCCGACGGCCCCACGATCGCCACCAGCTCGCCCTGCTCGATCGTGAGGTCCACGCCGCGCAGCGCGTGCACGTGCCCGTTGTAGACCTTCGTCACCGCTCGCAGCTCCGCGACGCTCGTGCCCGCGCTCATCCGGCCGGCACCCCGACCTTCATGCCCTCGCTCAGCCCCTGGCCCTCGACGGCCACCCGGCCGCTGCCGAACGCGCCGAGCTCGACCGGCACGATGCGGGTGCGGCCGCCCTCCACGACCTCGACGCCGAAGCCGCCCTCCCGCAGCGCGAGCAGGGCCTCCACGGGCACCGACAGGACGTTCTCGTGCCGCTCGCTCTCCAGCTCGACCTCGACGGGGGCGTGGTCGAGCCGGGTCTTTGGCCGCTTGTCGAGGGTGATCTCGACGTCGATCGTGGTCGACTCCTCCTCGCGGCTGCCGCTGGTCTCGGCCACCTTGCCGACCTCGGTGATGCGGCCCGCGACCTGCTCGCCTCCCGGCAGCTCGACGCTCACCTTCGCGCCCTCGCGCGCCAGCGCCTGATCCTCGGCGTCCAGGTCGACGTGGATCCGCAGGTCCGTGCCGCTGACCGTGAGGACCTGCTGCCCGGGCCGTACCTTGTCGCCCACCTCGGCCTTGACCTCCTTGACGCGGACGGCGGAGGGCAGGAACACCACCTGCGCGGCGGTGATCCGGCCGGTCTCCGCCAGCCCGCGGTCCTCCTGCCACTCCAGGACGGCGGCGTAGGTGGCGTAGCTGAAGTGGTCGTCCACGTCCAGGTCGTCGCCGTAGCCGAGGGCCTTGAGGTTGCGCTCCAGCTGCGTGACGTCGGGGCCGTCGGACACGCCCCAGTACAGGTCGCGGTAGAGGGGCAGCGTGCCGTACATCAGCGTGACCGGCTCGCGGTCGACCTTGAGCAGCGAGCGGCCGCGCCTGACGACCGCGCCCTGCTCCGGCGCCCAGGTGACCGTCCCGGAGGTCTCCGCGGCCACCCGCCGCTCGTCGGAGTAGGTCAGCGTGCCGTCGACGGTCTTGGTGTCGACCAGGTCCTCCCTGGTCACCTCGGCCGTGGCGAGCGGCCGCGCCGGCGAGGGGGTGGCGGCGTCCGTGCCGCTGTCCTGGAGGAGTACGGCTGCCGCCGCGCCCGCCCCCACGACGACGATCGCCGCGGCGGCGGCCAGGCCGCGCCTCACCCCTTCCTCCCCGGCGCGAACTCCTTGCAGGCCTCCTCCGCCGCCTTCATCTTGCTCTCCATGCCGGGCCTGACCTTGATCTGGAGGCCCTTGCCCGGCTGGGGGTCGTCGATGTCGATGCCGTGCTGGCGCAGGCACTGGGCGTACTTGACCATCTGGTCGTACGCCTTGGGGTCGTTGCGGCCCATCTCGCCCATGGCGCCCTGGAGGTGCTTCTCGCAGGCCTTCTGGGCCTCCTCCATCTTGGCCTGGTCGCCCTGGCGGCCTCTGAACATGAAGCGGCCGCTCTCGTCGGGGTCGGGCATGTCGATCCCGTGCTCGCGCATGCACTGGGCGAACTTCAGCGCCGCGTCGCGGGGATCGGCCGAGGTGGAGGCGGAGGGGGAGGCGGTGGGATCGGCGGTGCCGCCGCCGGCGCTGGCGATGCCGTCGCCCTGGGGGGCGCCGGCGCCGCACGCGGTGATCGTCATGGCCAGCGCGAGGGCCGGCAGGAGCCTGGTCGTCGTCTTCATGGGGGACACTTCAGCGGGCGCGGTGCTAAACACGGGTAAGCGGTGCCGGCTCATGGGGCATGCCCGCTTATCCGGGTCTAACGCCTGCTCGGCGAGGCTTGCCGGTATGCGAGTGCTTGTGGTCGAGGACGAGGAGCCGCTGGCGGAGGCCATCGCGCGGGGGCTGCGGCTGCACGCCATGGCCGTCGACGTGGCGTTCGACGGGCGGGAGGCGCTGGAGCTCGCCTCCTACGTGGACTACGACGTCGTGGTCCTCGACCGCGACCTGCCCGAGGTGCACGGCGACGAGGTGGTGCGGGCGCTGCGGCCCGGCGGGCGGGTGCTCATGCTCACCGCCGCCGGGCTGATCCGCGACCGGGTGCACGGGCTCGGCCTGGGCGCCGACGACTACCTGGTCAAGCCGTTCGTGTTCGCCGAGCTGGTGGCCCGCGTCAGGACGCTGGCCAGGCGGACGCCCCGCCGTACCCTCTCCCCGCTGGAGCGCCGCGGGATCGTGCTGGATCCGGCGCGCCGTACCGTCCACAGGGACGGGCGGGAGATCGCGCTCAACCGCAAGGAGTTCGACGTGCTGCGGGAGCTCATGCTGGCGGACGGGGCCCTGGTCAGCGCGGCGGACCTGCGCAGGAAGGTGTGGGACGAGTACGCGGACGCGGCCTCCGGGGTGCTGCGCGTCACCATCGCCTCGCTGCGCAAGAAGCTCGGCCCGCCGGCCGTCGTCGAGAACGAGCCCGGCAAGGGGTACCGGCTGTGAAGCGGCGGCTCACGCTGCTGTTCACGGGACTGTTCTTCCTGGCCGGGTCGGTGCTGCTGTGGGTGGTCTACCTGCTGGTGGCCAGGGCGCTGGAGCGGCAGTTCGTCAAGGTCCTGAGCACCGGTCCCGTTCCCGGGGGCCGGCTGCCCACGCCGGAGAACGCCGACGTGCTGTTCCGGCAGATCGAGGTCGACGTCCAGCACCGCGCCGACTCCGTGTTGCAGGAGGTGCTGCGCTCCTCGCTGATCGTCATGGTCGGGATCGGGCTCATCGCGCTCGTGCTGGGCTACCTCATCGCCGACCGCGCGCTGCGGCCCCTGGAGCGGGTGACCGAGACCGCCGAACGGCTCTCGGAGAGCAACCTCCACGAGCGCATCGCGCTGCGGGGGCCCAAGGACGAGGTCAAGCGCCTGGCCGACACCTTCGACGCCATGCTGGACCGGCTGCACCGCGTCTTCGAGGGGCAGCGCCGCTTCATCGGCAACGCCTCCCACGAGCTGCGCACTCCCCTGGCCGTCAACCGCACGGTGCTGGAGGTGGCCCTGGAGGAGCCCGGCACGTCGGAGGACCTCAAGGCGACGGCGCGGTCGCTGCTGGGCGTCAACGCGCGCTACGAGCGGCTCATCGAGGGGCTGCTGCTGCTCGCCCAGTCCTCCCAGGAGCTCGACGTGCGCAAGCCGGTGTCCCTGGAGGAGGTCGCCCGCATGGCGCTGGAGCAGGTGGCCGTCAAGCGGTCGGTGACCGTCCACAGGGACCTGCGCGACGTCGTCGTCGAGGGGGATCCCCTGCTGCTGGAGCGGCTGGTGTACAACCTCGTCGAGAACGGCGTGAAGTACAACGTCCGCGACGGGCACGTCTGGGTCCGGGTGCGCGAGCCGGGCGTGGTCGAGGTGGAGAACACCGGGCCCGTGGTGCCGGCCTACGAGGTGGAGGACCTGTTCGAGCCGTTCCGGCGGCTGCACGGCGACCGGGTGCGCTCGGCCACCGGCGCGGGGCTCGGGCTGTCGATCGTGCGGGCCATCGTCGACGCGCACGGCGGCACGGTCGCCGCACGGCCGCGCCCCGACGGCGGGCTGGCGGTCACCGTGCTGCTGCCGGAACCGCCCTAGACTGGCCGATCGTGGAGTTCCGTCCGATCGAGCGCCCGCCCGGCGCCTTCCAGCAGCCGGTGACCGAGCCGCAGCTCGTCGAGATGTGCAGGCGGGCGTTCGGGCAGCGGACCGGCGTGGTGTCGGCGGTCGAGCTCGGCAACGGCCTGTACAACACGACGTACCTGGTGGACCTGGGGTCGTTCCGCTCGATCCTGCGGGTCGCGCCCTGCTCCGGCAGGCAGTTCGCGAGCGAGCGCGGGCTCATGCGCAACGAGCACGCGGCCGTGCCGTACTTCGCGCCCATCGCCTCCTTGCTGCCGCGCACGCTGGCCATCGACTTCACGCACGAGATCGTCGAACGCGACTACATGTTCCAGTCCGTGCTGGAGGGCGTCCCGGCCCCCGACGGCCTGCCGGCCTATCCCCGCTCGGCCTGGGACGGCTTCTACCGGCAGCTGGGCGAGATCGCGCGCACCGTGCACTCGGTGCGCGGCGAGCGCTTCGGGCCGGTGGCCGGGCCGGGCTTCCCGTCGTGGAGCGCGGCCGTCATCGCGGCGCTGGACGAGATCGCGGACGACCTGCAGGCCTGCGGGCTGGAGTCGTCGCTGGTGCGCTCGATCGCCACCTGCGCCGTGTCGGACTCGGCGCTGCTGGATGAGATCACGACGCCGCGGCTGCTCCACGGGGACCTGTGGACCGTCAACGTGATGATCGCTTCCGGTACGGCGGAGCCGACGATCACCGGGGTGTTCGACTGCGACCGGGCGCTGTGGGGCGATCCGGCGGCCGACTGGACCATCTTCCTGGCCTCGCGCAAGCCACGCGCGGCCTTCTGGGAGGGGTACGGCCCGCAGCCGGACTCGCGGCGGTCGCTGTACTACCGGGCCCGGCACGTGGCGTCGATCATCCTGGAGCGGCATCGGCTGGGGAACGCCGACCTGGGCGAGGCCTACCGGATGCTGAGAGAGGTGCTGGCCGAGCTGGAGGCGTGAGCCCTCAGCGGTAGGGGTCGGTGATCTCACGGAGCTTGGTGAGGATGCGGCGCAGGTGGTCCGCGTCGCGCTTGCCGAGGTGGCGCGTCCACTCGGCCTCGACCTCGGCCTCGGCCTTCCTGGCGACCTCGACCGCCGCCCTGCCGCGCGGCGCGATGCGTACGAGCCGGGCCCGCGCGTCGCCCGGATCGGGCACCCGCTCGACGTAGCCCGCCCGCTCCAGCTGGTCGACCAGGAACGTCGCCGTCTGCTTGCTCACCCGCGCCTGCTCGGCCAGGTCCGTCACCCGCGTGCCGTCCGGCCCGATGCGCTGGAACACCCGGCTCTGGGCCAGCGTGATGTCGTCGAACCCCGCCTTGACGACGGCCTCCATGACCCTGGCCTCCATGGCGCGGGCGGGGATGAAGCACAGCATGCCGAGATTCACGAGACCTCTTGACTTTAGACAGATTATCGAACCATTATTGTTCCATTCTCGTACTAGTTTAGCCCCGGCGGCAGGAGCGCGCGATGGACGGCGACGAGGTCTGGCAAGCCATCGACCGGGAGCGGGCCGGCCTCGCCGACTTCCTGGACGACCTTTCCGAGCGCGAGTGGGAGACCCCGTCGCTGTGCGACGGCTGGCGGGTGCGCGAGGTCGCGGCCCACCTGACCCTCGCCCACACCGGGCCGGGCCGCGCCCTCCTCGACCTCGTCCGGGCCCGCGGGAGCTTCGACCGCATGATCCGCGACACGGCCGTCCGTCAGGCGCGGCTCCCGGTCGACGGCTACAGCGGCCTGCTGCGCGCCATGATCGGGTCCCGCAGGACGGCGCCCTTCGTCACGCCCATGGAGCCCCTTCTCGACGCCCTCGTCCACGGGCAGGACATGGCGATCCCGCTGGGCCGCGAGCGCCCGATGCCGGTGCGGGCGGCGGCGGCCTGCGCGGACCGCGTGTGGACGATGGGCTGGCCGTTCCGGGCGCGGCGCAGGCTGCGGGGATTCCAGCTCGCCGCGACCGACTGCTCGTGGTCCGCCGGGGAGGGACAGCGGGTGGAGGGTCCCGTCTCGGCGATCCTGCTGCTGCTGACGGGGCGCACCGCCGCGGTGGCGCAGCTGTCCGGCCCGGGCGCGGCCGATCTGCGCAGGCACGTGGGCTTGGCCGTGGGTCAGGCGTAGCGGCGGACACCGCCGGATGCCGAGGCCGGCGCTCACTAGGGTGATGCCGTGACGTCCAAGCCGCCTGGATGGATACTTCTCCTCGGTTTCTCCGCCACGGCTTTAGCCGTGCTCTATTGGGCCAGCGTCCCGTACCCGTACGGCATCGAGATCATGCTCGTCGGTCTCCTCCTCGGCTTCCCGCTGCTGGTGACCTGGCTCGTCCGCCTGGCCCTGGCCGCGGCCGACGGCACGCTCTCCGCTCATCGCCGGCGCTGGTCGCTCCCCTGCCTCATCGTCGCGGGGGTCGTGCTCGCCCTCGTCACCGATGCCCCCTTCCGCTTCCGGTTCACGGTCTCCGAACCGGCCATGGAGGCCTTCGCCAGGACCGTGGCGGTGCGGGAACCGCCTGATGGGTCCTGCCGGTGGCTGGGCCTGTACCGGGTGTGCTGGGCGTGGCCGTACGAGACCTTGGACGGCAGGCGCGTTCCCGGCAGCGCCGTCATGACGTCGCGGGAATGGGCGATAGAGAGCAACACCGGCTTCGTCTGGCTGCCCGAAGGCCGGCCCGAGGGCACCATGGACGACAGCTACCGGCACATCACGGGACACTGGTACGGCTGGCACGGCTGGGACAGCTGGTGACCTCCCGCACCGGGTGGCCGCAGCGGCTGGGATCTCAGGGCGCCGGCCTGCGGGCCAGGACATAGCCGTGCGGGGTCTTCTCCGTGAGCTCGGGCTGCCGCACGACCGTAGCGACGATCTCGAAACCGGCCTCGCGCAGCAACTCGGCGACCTCATCCGGCCGCTGCCGGTACCAGTCGAGGCGGATCGGCACGCCCCATGCCTCGTCGCGATGGTGCCGCTCGTCACCGACCTGGAAGCCGAGCATCAGTTGCCCGCCGGGCGCGAGCACCCGGTGGAACTCGGCGAACAGCCGGGGCCGCAGCTCCCACGGGATGTGGATGATCGAGTAGCCCGCCGAGGCAGGCGTCGGGAAGGTCCATGTCCAGCATCGACCCACCTCGCACCGCAGCTCCGGATAGGCACGGCGAGCCTCGGCGACCATCCCCGGCGACAGGTCGATGCCGAAATGGGAGCGTCCCGGCCCGCGCGGCTAATGTGCGGCCCATGCACCGAAGCCGCGTCTACGCCATCCTGATCGACACGCCCGAAGCCGAGGCCGCCGACGCGGCCGCCTTCTGGTCCGCCGCCCTCGGCGCCCGCGCCGAGCGCCTCCCCTCCGAGCCGCAGTTCACCACGTTGCACGACGCCATCCCCGGCCTGGTCACCGCCGTCCAGGCCGTCGACGACGCGCCCCGCGTCCACCTCGACATCGAAACCGACGACGTCGAGGCGGAGACCGCGCGCCTCATCGGCCTCGGTGCCACGCAGGTGTCGCAGTGGCAGGAGTGCCGTGTGCTGCGCGTGCCCGGCGGGCACCTGGTCTGCGTCCTGCCCGTGGAGAGCGACAAGGAGGTTTTCGAGGCGCAGGCCAAGACCTGGCCGTGACCGGTTGTCTCCCCGGCGGTGGCACGCGGACCGCTTGCCGTACGGCAATCCGCCGGAAACGGCCGCGCTACACGGAGTCGGCGGGCAGTTCGCCACGAAGCAGCCGGACCACCACCGCCGCGCGCTCGGCCTGCTCAAGGGCCGCTCCGAGGACGGGGTGATCGGCGCACCCGCCAGCCGGCACTGCCGTCGGACGCGGGGGACAGGGTCAGGACACGCGCCGCGCGGTCACGGCGTGCCCCGACCACACCATGCTGATCTCCCGCGCGGGCTCGCCGACGAACGTCAGCTCCACCTCCCCCTTCATCCGAGCGAAGTACCGCGTGCGCGACATCGGCCGCAGCTCGGTCTTCGCCAGGCCCTGGACCTCCACCATCAGGCGCTCCCCCTCGGCGGTCACCCGCATTTGCGAGGTGCGCCCCATGAAGCTGCAGGTGTACAGGCCCACATAGGAGTCGAAGACCTCCGGGTCCGCCGGAACGAAGACACGAGCGGTGGGCATCTCGTACGGCTCGCCGAACGCGATCGCCGCCAGGCCCGACTCGATCTCCGCGTACGCGGCGTTCTCGACGTTCGACAGCACGACGATCGTGAGATCGTCGTCGGGATAGGAGGCGGTGACGCTCACGTAGCCGATGGTCCCTCCCGAGCTCTCCACCCTGGCACGGCCGCCGGTTCCCCGCCCGACGGCGAAACCGTAGGCCGGTTCGCCCAGCAGCAGATCGGTGGCGGCCCGGCTCAGCACCGCACACGAGCGCAGACCCCGGCTCCAGCGGAACATGTCTTCGGCGGTCGAGTGCAGGGCGCCGGCCGCGTGCTGGTTGGAGTTGTCCAGGTACGGCGTGCGGATCATCTCTCCGTCCTGCGACATGTAGCCGTCGGCGTGGCCGGGGAGCACGTCGCCGTACCGCCCGAGCCCGCTGCGCTCCATGCCCAGCGGCTCGAGCAGACGCTCGCGGATGTGCTCGCCGTACGGCCGGCCGGAGACACGTTCGATGACCGCACCCAGCAGGACCCAGCCCGAGTTGCTGTAGCTGACGCGCTCCCCGGGCGTGAAGAGGAGCGGGCGGTCTTTGAAGGTGGCGATCAGCTCCTCCGTGGTCCTGGGCAGGCCCATGGTCCGCGTGAAGTCGTCGGTGGTGATGTAGTCGGGAATGCCCGACGTGTTGGTCAGCAGATGGTGCAGCGTGATGCGGCCGCCGTTCAGGTATCCCGCCAGGAAGGCGCTCAGCGGCGTGTCGACCGAGAGGACGCCTTCCTCCTGGAGCCGCAGGATCGCCATCGCGGTGAACGCCTTGGTCTGCGACCCGATCCTGAAGGCCGTCGTGGGGGTGTTGGGCACGCCGTGCTCGTAGCTGGCCATGCCGTACCCCTGGGACAGCAGCACGCGGTCGCCTCTCGCGACCAGCACCGCTCCGCTGAACCGGCCGAGCCTGGTGTACGCCTTCACCAGCGCGGCCATGCGTGATCCGATCCGCCGGAACATGTCGCCTCCCGATACTCAACGTTGACTATCACTATAGTCAACGTTGAGTATTCGCCGTCCAGGGGAGAGTTGCGTTGACCTCCAGCACCCGCATGCTCGTTCTGGGCCTGCTCCAGCAGCGGCCCATGCACGGCTACGAGATCACCCAGCTCGTCGCGGAGAACGAGCTCGACCGCTGGGCCCCCGTCCTGCCCGGGTCGATCTACCACGCGCTCACCACGCTGGAACGCGACGGCCTCGTGCGTGCCGAGGCCGAGGAGCGGACGGGCGACCGGCGGAGAAGGATCTACGCGATCACCCCGGCGGGGCGGACCGAGCTGGAGGGCCTGCTGCTCGACGTGCTCGCCCAGCCGCCGCACGGGCTCCAGTCGGCGCTGCCCCTGGCCCTGGCGTGGATCGAGCTGCTCCCCCGCGAGCGGGTCCTCGCCCGGCTGGCCGTGGCCATGGAACGGCTGACCGCCGCACGGCAGCGCTACCGGCAGGGCAGAGAGCTGAAGTCGGGCCTGTCACCGCTGGCCGAGGCCGTCTTCGACAACGCGGAGGCGATCATCGACGCCGACGAGTGTCTCCTGCGCCGCCTGCTCGACCTGCTGAGCTGACGAAGCAGGCCGCCGTCGGCGAGCTCAGGCAGGCGGGTCCTCGCCTGCCGCCAGCAGCCGCTGCCCGAGGACG
The DNA here is from genome assembly GCF_002093975.1 of Thermoactinospora rubra. Taxonomy (GTDB): domain Bacteria; phylum Actinomycetota; class Actinomycetes; order Streptosporangiales; family Streptosporangiaceae; genus Nonomuraea; species Nonomuraea rubra_A. The sequence goes on along the minus strand of NZ_KZ084337.1, from coordinate 70,139 downwards.
CGGGCGGCCTTCCGCAGCTCGGGGCATTCGACGATCCGGTACGGCGCAGGCAGGACCACGAGCTGCTCGGCGTACCACACCGGGTTGCTGGTGCTGCCGGACAGGCGGGTGGTCCGCTCGTCGAGCGGTTCGAGCAGCCCGAGGGCGCGGGGCAGGCAACGTGCCACGACATCGGCGGGCGCGTCGATGACGACCTCGACCTCGTACTCCCATCCGACGGCCAGGTGCTCTTCAAGCATGGCCACCGGGTCGAGGCCGGCGGGCGGGCTGAAGGTCTCCTCCAGCACCTCCACCGCGCGGACCCGGTCGATCCGGTAGGCCCGCCGGGCGTCGGCGGAGTGGGATCGGCACAGCAGGTACCACCGGCCGTGCCGGACCACGACCGCCCACGGGTCGACCTCCATGTCCCACTCCGATCCGGCCTCCGATCGGTAGCCCAGCCGTACCCTCCGGTGGAGGGAGCAGGCCCGCACGAGGGCGGTCGTGGTCTCGGGGTCGGGGCGGGCGGCGGCGCGGTCGGGGGCGGGAGCCGTGGTGCGGCGGATGGCCTCCACCTGGGCGGCCACCGGCTCGGGAAGCGCCCGCACGATCTTGCCGAGCGCGCTGCCGACCGGATCGGCGGCGTCGCCCGCGTCGTGGTGACCGTCGAGCACGGCCATGACCAGGCCGAGAGCCTCGGCGGCGCTGAACATCAAAGGCGGGAGCCGCAGGCCGCGGCCGACGCGATAGCCGCCGTACGGCCCGCGGACCGACTCGACCGGGATGCCGGCGTCGCGGAGCACGCCGACGTACCGCCGGACGGCCCGCTCCGAGACGCCGAGCCTGTCGGCGAGCCGGTCCGCGGTGATGCCCGGGCTGCCCTGGATGAGTTCGAGGGCCAGCAGCGCCCGTGCCGCAGGGCTCCCGTCGTGCTTCACAGCACCTCATAATCCGGATGGAGAACGTCCGGAACGGACCCTAGCATGCGGGGCATGACCAAGGATTCCGTTCCGGGCAGGCTCGCCCAGCCGTACCGGCCGCGGCGATGAAGGCGGCCGCGGAGGGGCCGGTCTCCGCCGAGCAGCTGACCGTCGTCCCCGCCAACGAGGCGTCCTGGGACGACCTCGCCGCGATCTTCGGCAGGGCCGACTATCCGAGCCGCTGCCTGTGCCAGAAGTTCAAGGTCGTCGGCTGGATCTGGCGCGACTCCACGCAGGAGGGGCGGACCGCGATGCTGCGGGCGCAGACCGCCTGCGGCGACCCGGACGCCACGGCCACCAGCGGACTGGTGGCCTACGTCGACGGGGAACCGGCGGGCTGGGTCGCGGTCGAGCCGCGGACCGCCTACCCCAAGCTGCGCACCCTGCGCGTCCCGTGGAGCGGCCGGGAGGAGGACAAGGACGACGACGACGTCTGGGCGGTGACCTGCTTCGTGGTCCGCAGGGGCTACCGCGGTCGCGGCCTCACCTACCACCTCGCGCGGGCCACGATCGGCTTCGCCCGGGAGCGCGGCGCCCGGGCGCTCGAGGCGTATCCGATGATCACCCAGCCGGGCAAGGAGATCACCTGGGGCGAGCTGCACGTGGGCGCCCGCCAGGTCTTCGAGGAGGCCGGGTTCGAGGAGGTCCACCGCCCCACCCTGCGGCGGGTGGTCATGCGGATCGACTTCGGGCCGCCCGGGGCGGGCTGACGGGAGCGTTCGCGATCCGGCCTTCGAGCCTCGCACGGCCGAAATCACGTTGCGGGTGAAGATCGAGATGCGGAACGCTGGTCGGCGTGAAGATGCACGCCGACCAGCTCACGGTGCCGCTTGAGACGGTGCGCGCGCTGGTAGATGAGCAGTTTCCCGAGTGGCGGAGCCTGCCCGTCAGGAGCGTCGCCGCCCACGGGACGGTCAACGCCATCTTCCGCATCGGCGACCGGCTCTCGGCCCGGTTCCCGCTCCAGCCCGCAGAGGTCGACTCGGTACGGCGATCGCTGAAGGCCGAAGCGGAGGCGGCACGCGAGCTGGCAGGCCGTACCCGGTTTCCCACGCCAGAACCGGTCGCGCTCGGCGAGCCCGGGGCGGGCTACCCGCTTCCGTGGTCGGTGCAGACGTGGCTGCCCGGGACCGTGGCCACCGACGAGGACCCGGGCGAATCGGTCGCGTTCGCGCACGACCTGGCCGATCTCATCGGCGACCTGCGCGCCGTCGACACGCGCGGCCGTACGTTCTCCGGCACCGGCCGGGGAGGCGACCTGCGATCCCACGACGCATGGCTGGAGACCTGCTTCCGCCGCAGCGAACACCTCCTGGACGTGCCCCGGCTCCGCCGGATGTGGGCGGCCATGCGGACCCTGCCGCGCACGGCCGCCGACGTGATGACCCACGGTGATCTCATTCCCGGCAACGTGCTCGTGTCCGCAGGCCGGCTGGCCGGAATCCTCGACGTCGGCGGCTTCGGACCGGCCGACCCCGCCCTGGATCTCGTGAGCGCCTGGCACCTGCTCGAAGCGGGGCCGCGGAAGGCGCTCCGCGACCGCCTCGGGTGCGACGACCTCGAGTGGGAGCGCGGCAAGGCGTGGGCCTTCGTGCAGGCGATGGGCCTGGTCTGGTACTACGTGGACGGCAATCCGGCCATGAGCCGCATGGGCCGCCGTACCCTGGAGCGCATCCTGGCGGACGAATCGCCTGGAGGAATCCAGGGGTCAGGTCAGCGCGGGTCGTAGGCCTTCGGCAGCCGCATGCCGCGGCCGGCCATCGACCGCCTGCCACTGACTGGCACTTATCTTGAGGCAGGCAAGCCGAGGCGGATCACCATGAAGACCGCGCACAGCACCGCCCCTGGACCAGGTCGACAAGGCCGAGATGCTCCGCGCCATGCGAGCCGCTGCCGCGGCCGCCTGGGACCGGCGCCGCCGACCCCTGATCTTCGTCGAGCACCGCCTGGAGAAGCCGGGCCCGATCACAGCATCGAGCCGGTCCAGTCCTCCCTGGCGGCGGCGTAGACCGCGGCCAGTTGGCCGTCGAAGTACGGGGAGACGCTCGTGTCGTAGCGCAGGTCGCCGTCGGTGTCGGAGACGCTGATGGTGATGCCGTTGAGATGGCCGCGGCGAGAGCCGCCGTCATAGGAGGCCAGCCAGGATGAGCCGAGGGAGCCCTCACCGGTGAACCGGGAATCGACGCCGATGGGATGGTCCGCGGGCAAGCCGGTGAGCCTCATGGCGAGCGTCGAGCCGCTGGACGATTCGATCGTCTCGCCCGTGTAGGGCTGCTTGCCGTCCGGGTGGGGGCCGGCCGGGTAGCCGAAGACGTCGACCGAGGTGTCCAGCGTCAGGTTGTAGGCCAAACCCTGTCCGCCGACGTTGTCGCCCAGCCTGCCGATGTCGGTCAGCCCACCCGAGGGAGAGGAGACGACGCCGTTGTAGACGTTGACGAAGGCGTAGTCGCGGTCGTAGTCGCTGTACCAGCGGAAATCGTAGTGAGTGAAGGCCTGCTCCCCGACGTAGAGACCCCATGGGGTCGTGCCCGCGGAGTAGCCGGGAACGAAGACCCACTTGTCGAGTGTGATGGCGCTGCTCTGGGTGTCGTACACACAGTGCCCCGCGGTGGCGACCACGTTGCGATAAGTCGACTGCATGGCGGTGCCCGTGCACCAGTGCGGCTGGCCGTCGGCGCCGACGAAGAACACCTTGCCTGAGGTGACGGGCGTTTTGGTGTTCGGTGAACCGGAGACGCTCGGCACCAGGGGCGGGATGTAACCGGGCTTGGTGTCGGCCGGGACGTCGGTGGCCGAAACCCGCTCACCGACGACCGCGGTCTGGACGCTGTACGGCGTGGCGTTCCTCAGGTTGGCCCCGTCGTCTCCAAGCCAGAACGCCGCGACCTGCTGAGCGGCCGCCACATCAGCCACCAGCTTGTCCGCCGCCTCATTGGCGGCCCGAGCCGGTGCGGCCACGAACCCGGAGGTCAGCAGGCCGGCAGCCAACACAACCAAGACACGCTTCATTCATCATCTCCAGGTCTGTTCCTGTGAAGGCGGATTGATCAAGCCATAGGAACAGATGTTCGGTCAAGCTCCACGGCGAGTGATCATGCAGCCGTCCCGAACACTCGACCAAACCCCGGAAGCGCCGTCCACGTGGGCATTGACCGCATGTAACAGCAGGCCCAGGGCTCAAGAGATGTCACTCTGAGTGATCACCACAGGCGCGGCGGCGATAATTCACAGGGAACTGTAAGACGAGTCGGTACAGCCCGCCCGTCCGATATGACGTCTCTGCCGATCATGATCGCGAACAATGTCACGCGTACGCTTTCGCGCCACCCATCATCACGTACACCCCGGAAATCCCGCTTCCCCGAGATCTTCGGGAACCACCGCCGGTATGGCTCGGCCTTTCCGGAGTCGACGTCGATCCGGCAGACACTCGGCCGTAGGAGATCAACGTCTGTTCAAGATCTACAAGTCAGACCATAAGGTAGATCAGAACGATCATTCACCGCGGCGAGGACGGGCGACTCGTTGAAGCGGCGGAGACGTTGCTGTCAGCGCTGCTGTCACCAAACATCAAAAGCCCCGAACGAAGATCCGTTCGGGGCAACACACCTGATGAAGAGCGGTGGTCAGGGGCGGGCTCGAACCGCCGACCTTCCGCTTTTCGGAAGTTGCGATCATCCATCTGAGACACTCCGACCACAGGCCAGATGGCGGCATGCGCCGATCTCCGTGTGGACTGGGTGCCGGACGTTGCCGTCACTGTTGCCGTCACTTCTCGATCAGTCTGCACATGGACGGTCTGAGATGCGAGAGAGATCAAGTACATGCCACGTCTTGTGATTCTGAGTGTTCCAGTACAGAACTGGCTCACCTCCTGGCACCGCCGCTCCCCGGAAGACTTCGGGGATCGCACTATCCTCTCGGAGCCCGCCGATTCGACCTGACCTGTTGGTGCATCGGTCGTAGAGGATCGGCTGTGGAGCTGGATGGGTGTTCGTGAAGCTTCTCTCACCTGCACCATACACATACGGCGGTTCGAACAGACCGAAGCGGTCGTTCATCAGAGCCTCACCGGAAGCCGCGGCGATCTCCCGCCTGCCCGACCCATCTTTGCGCTGAATGACGAGCTTGGTCATCTCGAATCTGCGAGCGGCAACGCCGGCCACACACCATTCAGGCCCACACGAGCTGTCACGGAGCCCCAGCACGGACACGAGCTTGGCTTTCGGACGCACAGGAAGAGGCACGGCAGCCCCACTGTCCAACGACACCCGATATGCCCGGCTGCCACCAGACCAGACTGCGTGATCATCAATAATTGAGAGTTCATCGCTGAACGGGAGCTCACCGTGACCTGTTAGCCAGGCCACCAGCTCCATGGGGCCTCCGGAGCGCGGCATCGTCCACAGTTCCACGTGGCGCTTACCTGAATTCCAAGGTTCCGATCGGTAGACCCCCGCAGTCCACACGATCCGGTTCTCGCTTACCCCGACGCTCATGACTTCAAAGCATGAACCGCATTCAGCCCACTCGGGCGCTGTAGCCAGGACGCGAAATTTCTTTTTTCGTAGATCGTATGAATAGAAGATAGGACGCCACTCGACCGAGGTAATCATGAGCGCCTCATCCTCGCCAAGCATCGCCAGTGGCTGAACCTCCGTTCCCCCCGGCCCCCTTGCGGGCAGAGTTATCATTGCCTCTGGCCACAGGTTGGCCGCCGGCTCCAGCCGAGGAGGTTCCGGAAGGTTTTTCGGGGGCGGAAGCGGCCGTTGATCGGTATCCGCGCCTGCGCACGAAACGGCAAGTGAGACCGCGATTATCAACCCCACAGCGATCCTAGGGTCGCGAACTCGCGTCATATCACACTTGACCGATCACGATGCCACTCCATCGGGGAGTAGCCCTCGGCTTCACCGCTCGGATTGTCTAACCGCATGATCCCGCAGCATATCCTGGGCTTTGTCAGGACTCCAGCCGCACTTCGAGATCCGAGCTGGTCGAAGTCCCGAACATGAGACGGCCACCGCCGAGACCATGGGGTTGTGAAGCTCAAAAGTGATCGGACAGTGGCTGTGCCGTCCGCGGTAGCCCAGGTCGTTTCGACATGTTGGGACGGTCCGCTGGATGAGCTGTCCTCTCAGGTGCTGGCGCCGTACTTCGTGCGGCGCGAGCCGCGATTACGGGCGCGGGCGGCCCTGGAGGGACTGCTGAGCGATCCGGAACGGAAGAACGGCTGGTCGCCCGGCCGAGACGCCGGAGCTGAGCCCCCGCTTGCCGTCAACGAGATCCGTCGCCTCCGCGCTCGTCTTCATCGACCCCAGCACCCTGCCGGGCATTATCTGGTGATCGCGGTCTCGTCGACCTCGGTGATCTTCCAGTCGGTCGTGAAGTGGACCGTGCGCCGGGTGGCGTTCAGCCCTTTCATCCGTTCGGCCAGCTCATGAGTGGCGTCCGCGCCGTCGCGTTCAACGCTGGACTATGTGGCCGGGATCATCCGGCGGCACCGCAAGGCGAGCGGCTTGCCCTGGCGGCGACTCAACCCCAACCGACAGACCCTGCCGGGTGTGCTGGGCTACCTGCGCAAGGGCCAGGCCTCCTCGGAGTTGGCGCCGGAGGCGAGCGCGGTTTCGCCCTTCTTGCCGAACGCTGGACGGCCCTATGACACACCACGCTCAGCCCCAGCCGGATCGGCGACCTTGTACGCGCCGCGCTCGCCCTCGTCCACTTCGAACACAGACGGATCAGTTGAAACCCATTGAGAAAACGTCGATCATGAGGATAGGGGAGTGCATATGCTCCCTCTTTGCAACTTAGGGGGACACATGGATGACTTCATCAGCAACGCAGCCGCCAATCTGGTGGGCACATTTGTAGGTGCCGGGCTTGCTTTTCTTACTGCATGGGCAGTGGCGCGACGCCAGCAGGCGTTGTCGGAGATCAGCAAACTCCAGCGCCTGATCGACAGAATTTACAGAAGCCGCGCATTAAGGAAAGTCCCGAGAACTGCAGCCCGATCGGCGGAACTGAATGAATACGAGCGCGCCGATTGCGAGCGGGTAACGCGCTCCATCTTCACTATACGCAGTCTAATTGAGGACGCAGCGAACACATTCAATGCAGGAGCATCCACAGTGTCGGTGCTCGACGATATGTATGGAGCGACTCTCGATTATTTGAACGCGATCGAGATCGACGATCGCAATTATATAAATGAAGTCATGCGGCTACGGGAAGCGCTTCTTGAAGGAGAGAGAAGACTCAAGCAGCTACACCCAAAACTAGTTCTTCGCGAACCGGGCGGCATCGAGCCTGAGGTCGCATAGAAAGAAGAAATCTCGACATCACGTGCGACAAGGAAGCTGCGCAGTGACGCGGCAACCTGTGATGCTGGCATGCCAGCGAAGATCTCACAGGTTTGGCGTCGAAGTCGAGCAGGAACACACTCAGCCCTTTTTATCCTCTGGGCGGGAGTCTGCTGATCACGGCATGATCGCGAAGTCCGCGTTTACCTGATAACGTAGAGAAGCCCCTGGTAGACGGGTTGATCAGGCTATTACGGCCTGACAAGCCCAGGGCGTCGTCGCCCTCGTCTTCCAGCTGCTCGCGTTCTTTCTCTCAGGCCGCTTTCTCCCGGGCGTGCTGCTTGACCAGCTCGGCCTTCTCGGCTCGCATCCGGGCCAGCTCCTCCTGCTCCGACTCCTCCAGCGTTCTGCCCCCGTTGCCGTTGCCCTGCTCGTCCAGCCGATCCATCCGCACCCACTTGTGCAGCGTGTACGGGCTGATCCCCAGATCCCGCGCCACCTGGGCGACAGGCTTGCCGGCCTCCTTGACGATACGCACCACGCCCGCCCGGAACTCCGGATCAAAGCGCCGCCGCCTGACTGCTGCCACGACCAAACCTCTCCCGGTTCGATCTCCACACTACGAGGGAAGACCAGAGGACGTTGCCGTCAGCGCTGTCGTCAGAGCAATGAAAACGCCCCGGAGCGATGATCGCTTCGGGGCATTCGTGCTGGTCACGAGCGGTGGTCAGGGGCGGGGTCGAACCGCCGACCTTCCGCTTTTCAGGCGGACCAATCACCCTGCTCAGATAGCGGCAACCCTGATCAGAAGGTGGTGGACGGTAGCCGAAGTGAGCCCGTGTGCAGGGACGTTGCTGTCAGCGCTGCTGTCATCGCCCTTGCGGGATCACGACCTTCGTCCGCTACTGTCGCCCGAGTCGATCTACCAGCAAGCGGGGAACGGAGAGGCCGTCGTGACGCAGGCATCTCATGCGGAGACGCGCCTTTCTGCAGAGGCACTCCGCGTCGGGGCGGTCCTGGCCGCCTCCGGGCCGGTCATCCTGAAGACCTCCAGGGTCAGCGCGGCAGAGCTGAACGTCGGGATCTGCTGGGGAGCCGACTCCGTCGCTCCCTTCCGCATGACGACGAGCCCGTGGTGGCAGCTGCTGTCATGGGGCGAACTCCTGCTGCCGGTGGTCCTGGCCGGTCTCCTGTTGTGCGCCTCGCGCCGGACCACGCTCCTCGGGAGCGCGGCGGTCTGTGCCGTCCTTGTGTTCAGGCTGCTCGCGATCTCCCTCCCGTCCGTTACCCACCCCCTCACCGACCGGCCCCTTCCCGTCGATGAGCCCTGGCCGTCGATCGTCTGCTACACCGTGGCCATCGTGGCGCTGCTTGTGGCGGCACGTTCGCCCCTGCCTCCGGTGCGGAAGGGCATCGTGCTCTGGGCGGCGGCCATCGTGGCGGCTGCGTGGACGGTCGGCCGGCTCTCTCTTCCGACCGGTGAGTCCACCTCCTTCGGCTGGTTCGCCTCCACACCGCCGGCGGAACTGCTGTGGAAGCAACCCGGGGCGTGGTCCTGCAAGGCCGACGTGGACGGTGTGCTGATCGTGCTCATCGCCTTGGCCGCGGCGGCCGGCGGCGTCATGGCAGGCCGGACGCGGCACCGGGTCGCATGGGGAATCGGTGCGCTCCTCCTCCTCGCCGCTGTCGAGGGGTTCGTGACGGTTCTCATCGTCGCGGGCGGCGAATACCTCGCATACGCGACCAAGATGACCCGATGGCACCTCCTGGTCGCAGCGGCGCTCGTCATCGCGACCACTTTCTGGGATCGACCACCAGCGACCGAGCTTGAAGAGCCTCACCCGCTGTAGAGGCGGACCGGGAACGGTGGAGACCCCTTCATTACGAGTACTGAGCAATCTTGAGGTAGGGATCGTTCGGCTTGAATACCTCGGCTGGCTGTGGGTGCCCAAGTGTGATCGCGTAAGAGGGTGTTGCTGTACAGCAACGAGTTACTGCTTCTCGTTGTCAACGCTGCTAGCCAGCGCCTCTTCCACCGCAGCGAGATTTCTCTGAGTGGCTAACGTGTCGGGATGCTCCTCCCCCAGCACCCGACGCCGCTCCTCCAGCATCGCGATCACCAGCGCGGGTTTGGTGGCGAAGGCCACCTGCTCGGGGACATGCGCCTGCGTCCGGCGCGCCGGGTCGGCGGCCCAGGCTTCGGGCAGGTACAACCGCCGGTTGATGAAGGCGTGCCCGGCCGGGCCGGCGTAGGTGAGCATGGGCATGACCTGGCAGTTCTCCACCTGTCCGGTCAGCCCGCAGTACTGGCGGGCCACCCCTGCCGACTTGACGCCCTTCTTGATCGCGGCCGTGTCATCGGCGATGAGCACACCCTCGCCGCAGCCCAGATGCTCGATCACGCAGCGCGTCGGCCTCCCACACCGCCCGCGACAGCAGGTGCTCGAACCGGTTGGCGGTGGGATGGCCGATGTGATCGGACAACTGCCAGGAGTTCTTCCGCGGCACCTCGCCCAGCAGCGCCCGGACCAGGTCGGCGAAGACCTGACGCGGCTCGGGCCGCTTGAACAGCGGGCCGGCGATCCGATCGGTCACCGCCCGCAGGTCGGCCTCCCAGGACATAACGAGATCGTAGGTCAGCAACAAGGTCACACACCGACTATCCGCCGATCACCCCCGTTGCGCAGGCAAACCCCAAGATCTACAGATGTAGTACCGGCTACCTACGAGAACGACTCGACCTCCTCAGATTCGAGACTAGCCAACATCAGTAGGCGGTTGGCCTAGCTCTTTGGCGCCTCGATTTGATGAACTGATTTGGCCAGCCTCCCCACTGCATAGACTTGCACGAGCGTACCGACATCCGATTTGCCGTAAAATTGAGTGGCACGCTGTCGATCGAAACATTCGCTCCGCTGACGGGCATCAGGCGGTTGATTCACCGTGATACAAATTTGCGTAGAAGTTATGGTTGAGATCCGCCCAACAAGGGTGCGCTCGACCGCAGTACTTGTGCACCCAGACACAATGACTATGCCAATAAAAAGAGCCATTCCAGCTGCATGTCCACTCTTCACATTCCACCTCAGGAATTATATATGAGATTAGCTGTGGCTGAACTTTATATATTCAGCCACAGCCACATCTCGCTTATTGGCCCGGGAAGTTCAGCTCCCACTCTTGGAGCACCTTAGTATATTCACCAGGAGCCTTTTGTTTAACCCCTATATTCTGCTTTGTGATGTCGACCTGGTCGGGCGATGCGGGGAGCTTGAATATTTCTCGAGAATCGATCGTCACCATATTTCCGAGCTTGTCTCTAACCGGGCGCCCGCTTGCACCTACCACCGGAAGCCTCTTGGGCACCGCAGCGAGATTGATCGTCCCGTCTTGGTTAACCCATGCGGGCGACGTTGGGGGCTCACCAAGGGTGACTGGCTCTGAGCCTGCCAAGGCCATCGAAACATGGCCGCTCCAGTTCCAGCCGCCATGCCATTCGCCGTTATATACATAAGAACCGGTACTATTGCCTATGGATCCACTCCCACATCTCCTCATTATCCGGAGATATGATAGAGTTATCTCCCAACTATGGGAGTAAATAGTATTATAGTAAAAGCCGGAGTCCGAGCAGACGGCCCAATCGGAGCCTGTCCATTTGAATAGCGTCATCGCAACCGCAATATTCCCTGCCGACTTATTTATTCGCTCCCAGCAGTGGAGGGGATACGGTACGCTCACTACATAATCGGCAGATGTGTAAGACCGCGCTAACGGATCTGCGCCAGAGTTTGAGATGATTGATTCGGACCAGGTGCAGTCAGTGTCGCTTCGGTACACATGGGTGTATACCGCAGCAGTCTCAGCCGCTGCCGGTGACGCCGCGATAATCACCAGGAAGATTGCGAGAATCGCGGAAAGCGAGACCTGTCGCCGTAACGTAACTGCGAGCTGCATCTTTCGTTCCCTTTCACAAGGAGGGCTGTTTCGCCCTCTGGCGGCACCTGCGATCACATGAATTCACTTAAACTCGCACAGACGACGCCGTCAAGCCAATAATAGGAAACTCCAGTTTCCTATTGCTTCTTCTGCACATGGCGATCCGGGTTGTCACCACATAGGACCTCGTGGGGCATCACCTCGTACGCCGTCGACCCACCGCGAAGCGGCAGCGGCCCGGCGACGGAGCGTCAAGCCCGGCTTGGCGTGTCCGTGCACCGGCCGCCGTTCCCCGATCATGTGTTGCCCTACCGGTTACAGCCGGGCTTGAGGCGCAGGAGCCGGGCCGCTGGGCTTGCCTGGGTCGAGGGCGTACGAGGTGATCAGATTCCACGTCAGCCACTCCGCACGCTCGGCCATCGCGAGATGATCACCTCGGGGCCGGAGATCCCCGCCGGAGGCGCCGTTCTAACCGGCATCGGCTGCGGCGGGTATGGCTGCCGCCGGCCGTACCCGTGGTGAGCGTTGATCGGTTCAGGCCTGTTCGGTGTGGCGGGTCAGCGCGTGGGCGGCGCGGGCCGCGACCGGCCGGAGAGCCGCAGCGCGGCCCGCTGGCCGCCCCGACGCGCGCCGGGCCGCCGCAGGCGGCACGGCCTTGAGACTGTAGAGAAAGTTCTCATTCACTCGGGTCGGGCTGAGGGCTGACGATCGAGCCTTTGCCGGGCTTGGTGGTGATCAGGCCCTGTTCCCGTAGGGACTCCATGGCCTTTCGGACGGTGACCCTGGCGACGTCGAACTCCTCCTGAAGCTTCACTTCGGAGATGAGCGTGAGGGGCGGATAGGTGCCGTCCTTGATCCGCTTGGCTACGACGTTCGCTATCTGCTCCCACTTGTAGAGCCTCGGGTCCCAATCGATCACAAGACGACTGTAGGTAGCCCTCTACCTGCGAACATAGAACAGGAATTCCTAGGAATGGTGTAGACAGGTTAGGACAGGTTGGCTTACGCTCAAGGCATGGCGTCGGTGAGCGATGGTTGGGCGGCCCTTCGGGTGGGGTCCCCATGGAGGACTCGCTCGCCGATGCCGGCCTATCACGACCTTCATCCACTACCCCCGCGAGAGGACAGCATCCACCTGGACTGGCGCCCCGAGACCCAACGCGCCGTGCGCGTCAGGGTCATTGAGTACACCTGCGCGTGCCTGCCGGTGGTCTATGAGCTGTGCGGGGCGGGCGGATTGTTCTTCGTACGGCGCAGCAGACACCGGAGGGGCACAACGGAAATAACCGAATCGGCCTGGGCAATATGGAGGGAAACGGAAGACCTCTGGCGCCGCATTCTGGCTGGTCAAGCCCGATAGACGGCGTGTCGCGGTAGCCGTACAAAATCGCGGACAACTCCATCACCACGCATTTCCGCAGGCCATCGGACGGCCTGCCTTTTGGCGTGCCTGTGCGCTGGCAGTTTTTCTGCCAGTGGGCCGCATCCCCCGCCTTATCGTCGAAGCACGGCGACGACGAGAAGGAGGGGTGGAGACCATGGCAACCGAGCTGCTGACCACCGGCCAGCGGATCGCGCGGGCCCGCCACCGCAAGGGCTGGGATCAGGCCACCCTCGCGGCCAAGATCGGCCGTTCGGTCTCGTGGTTGTCCAAGGTCGAGAACGGGCGCCTGCCGCTGGACCGCATGAGCGTGCTCGGCCAGCTCGCCGAGGCGCTCGGCGTGGAGGTGCCCGAGCTGACCGGCCAGCCGTACCGGCACGAGACGGAAGACCTCGACTCCGGCCACTCGGCCATCCCCGGGCTGCGGCTCGCGCTCCAGCAGGCCACCATGCCGGGCGGGGCCGGCCTGCTGCGGGACCGGCAGCCGCGGAGCCTGGAGGAGCTGGAGGCCCACGTCCGGCTGGCGGAGCGGCTGCGCCAGGACGCGAAGTTCACCGCCCTCGGAGAGGTGCTGCCCGGCATCATCACCGACCTGACCCTGATCACCGCCGACAGCTCAGCCGACCGGGACCGGGCGGAGGCGTTGATGCTGCGCGCCTGCCACATGGCGCGCGTGTCCTCCAACCTGCTGGGTCATCACGATCTGGGCTGGACGGCGGTGCAGCGGGAGCTGGTGGCCGCGCAAGCGGTCGGCTCGCCGGACCTCATGGCCGCGGCGGCCTGGGATTTGTGCGGCGTGTGGCTGCACGAAGCACAGCTCGACCCAGCCAAGAACGCGGCGCTGTCCGCGCTTGACCAGCTAGAGCCGTACGTCGGTACGGATGACACGATCAAGGCGATGTGGGGCGCGCTGCACCTGCGCGCGGCCGTCGCCTACTCCCGGCTGTGGGACCAGCGGGAAGCCGAGAGCCACCTTGCCGAAGCGAGACGAGTCGCTGAAGTTCTCCCGAGAGACGGGAACGTCTTCCAGACCCAGTTCAACCGGGTCAACACCACCATTCACGCCGTAGAAGTCAGCATGGAGCTGGGGCGGCCCCGTGATGTGATCACGCGGGCGGAGCATGTAGAGATCGCCGAGATTGCCTCCTCGGAGAGGCAGGCGCATTACTGGACCTGCGCAGCAGCGGGATACCACATGAACCGCAAAGACAACGAGGCGGTGGACGCGCTCCTTCGCGCGGATCGCATTGCACCTCAGCACGTCCGTAACCGCCCTTTGGTCCGCAACATCGTGCGTGACCTGCGAGAAAGCGGGCGGCTTCTGCGCCGGCGCGAGCTGCTGAGCCTCGCCAAGGCGATGAGGCTGCCTTGATCGAATCGTCGGTGAGCCTTCCCCGCGCAAGGGCTCCCCATCCACCAGCCACCCGGAACGAATGGGGACGTACTCGTGGGTCTCAGTGAGATCGAACGGCAGATCTTGTTGCGTGAGCTGGCGGAGCTGGCGGCCGACCTGGCCGAGCTTCAGCGGCGCACGGTCGAGATCACTGCCCGGATCGAGTCCGAGCGTCTAGCTCGTCCAGCCTGATCGCCAGCTTCTCCACGTGCTGGCGGATCTCGCGGATCTGCTCCGACAGGATGCGGAACTCCTCGCTGCGCTCGGTCTCGGCGGGCGGCGCGGCGTCGGGGGTCCGGATGACGAAGCTTCCGGACCCCTGCCGCGTCTCGATCAGTCCTTCGTCGCGCAGTACGGCCAGCGCGTTGCCGATGGTCATCATGGCCACGCCGTACCTGTTGGCCAGCTCGCGTGCGACGGGAAGCTGCTCCCCCACGGCGTACCGGCCGGCCGCGATGTCGCGCCGGATGTCGTCGGCGATCCGTAGGTACGGCCTGCGCCGGTCGGTGGGTGCCATAACCACACGATATCGGTTCTAGATGTCTAGGTCTCCAGACAACCTGTAACGAAGTTGAAGAGGCAACCAAGCTGTGTCGGTTTACATAGCCAGATATCTAGGTATCTTTATAGCTAGCACTGTCACTCTCGAAGGAGATCACCTCATGCGCACCGTCCCGATCCCCGTGGACACCAGCAAGCTCACGATCACCTGCGTCAAGGCGCCCCGGCCGCGCCTGGTCAACAAGGACACCGGCGAGATCAAGACCGACAAGCACGGCAACACCGTCTACGAGATCACCGCCTCGGTGGAAGACGAGTTCGGCCGGATCGAGCTCGTCAAGATCGCCACTACCGGAGAGCCGTCCATCGCCGCCGGAGACCAGATCACCCCGGTCGGCCTGCTCGGCTACGTCTGGGAGATCTCCGGCCGGTGGGGCATCTCCTACCGCGCCTCGGCGCTCCTGCCCGCAAGGGAGACCGCCGATGCGTGACCTGATGCTCTGGCTCGCAGTCCTGGCCGCCACGGCGGCCGGGCTGTGGGCCTGGCGCCGCTGGCACTACCGGTCCTTCTGGCTGCTCGTCGGCTACCCGATCACCGCCATCTCGGTCCGCGCTTCCTGGCGGCGGGTGGCGCTGGGCTGCGGGCTGACCAAGAAGCGGCAACGCTGGTGGTTCACCACCGTCCCGGGCCTGGTCGAGTCGACCGGCGTCGTCCGCGTCAAGCGCCGCTTCCAGCGGGTCGCCGTCGACACCAAGCCGTTCATGTGGCTGCCCAAGCCGACCCGGTACGGCTGGCGCGTCACCCTGCACACCCTGGAGGGCCAAACACCCGGCGACTACGCCGACGCGGCCGAACGCCTCGCCCACTCCTGGGGCGTGCATGCGGTCCGGGTCTCCTCCCCGCGCCCCGGCCGGGTGGTCCTCATGGCCACCATGCGCGACCCGCTGGTCAAGGTCGACCGGCTCCCGGCCGCTGCCGAGCTGCTGCGGGTCACCGTTGGCCGCCTGGAGACCGGCGCCCCGTGGGTCGTCGACTTCCGCGTCATCCCGCACTGGATGAACACCGGAGCGACACAATCGGGCAAGTCCAACCTGGCCAACGCCCTGATTCAGGGCCTCGCGCCGCAACCGGTGGCGCTGGTCGGCTTCGACCTCAAGGGCGGGGTGGAGTTCACGCCCTACTCGCCCCGGTTCTCCGCCCTGGCCACGACCCGCCGCGAATGCGTCGCCCTGCTGGAGGACCTGGAAGAGGTCATGGCCGACCGGATGACGCTGTGCCGTACGGCGGGCGCCCGCAACATCTGGCAACTCCCCGAGCAGCGGCGGCCGGTCCCGATCGTGGTCCTCATCGACGAGCTGGCCGAGCTGTACCTGATGGCCGACAAGAGCGAGAAAGACGAGATCGCCAAGACCTCGACCGCGCTGCTCCGGGTCGCGCAGCTCGGGCGGGCGTTCGGCATCTACCTGTTCTGCTGCGGCCAGCGGATCGGCTCCGACCTCGGCCCCGGCGTCACGGCGCTGCGGGCGCAGTGCTCGGGGCGGATCTGCCACCGGGTCAACGACCCGGAGACCGCCACCATGACCCTCGGCGACCTCGACCCGGCCGCGCTGGTCTCGGCCCGCGCCATCCCGGCCGACACCCCGGGCGTGGCCATCGTCGCCCACCAGGACGGCCAGTGGTACCGCGCCCGCTCCTTCTACGTCTCCGAACAGGACGCCGAGCACGCGGCCCAGACCTACGACCACCTCGCGCCGTCCTGGGCGGAGATCACCGGCGCCGACTACGCCGAACTCCTCGATACCGTCCCCGAACCACGAAAGGGCTGAACCCGCCATGCGACGCCTCGCCGCCTGGCTGCTCAACAGCGGCCCCGTCCTGGTCCTGGCGCTCATCGCCGGCGCGGGCTCCTTCGCCCACATCCGTGACACCGCCGCCGAGCACGGCCAGACCGGCTGGATGTCCTGGGCCGTGGCCGTCTGCATCGACCTGACCTGTGTCATGGCAGCGCGGGAACGCCAGCGGGACAAGCAGAGCGGGCGGGTACGGCGCGGCCCGGTCTCCTGGCCGGTGCTCGTCCTGACCGGCGGGATCGTGTTGTCGCTGGCGGCCAACCTGGCCCAGGCCGAACCCACCGTGTGGGGCTGGATCACCGCCGCGACACCGGCGGGCGCCTTCCTGGTGGCGATCTCGATGCTGGAACGGCGCGCCTCGGCAAGCCGTCCCCAGGACGTCCCGCAGACGTCCCCCGCCACCGTGACGGCGTCCTGCTCTGTCCCCGAGACGTCTTCGGCCGTCCCGGACCGTCCGCAACTCGTCCCCGGCAGCGAGGACGAACCGCAGGACGAACGGCAGGACGGTCCCGCTGCGGCCCTGGTCGACTACGCCCGCCGCGTCGCCGCCGAACACCACGCCAAGCACGGCAAGCCCATCACCCGCGACGCCCTGCGCGCCCGCCTGGGCGTGTCCAACCAGCTCGCCTCCGACCTGCTCCGCGCCCTGCGGACCGCCTGAAGGGATCACCTGATGTCCGACCGTCGTACCGCCCTCATCACGGGACTGCGGGACCTGGCCGACTTCCTGGAGGCCAACCCCGACGTGCCCGCCTCGCCGTACTCGCTCACCTTCAACACCTTCCCCGCCAAGGGACCCGACGCCGAGATGTGCGCCGAGGTCGACAAGGTCGCCGCCCTGCTCGGCTCCGAGATCGACCCCGATCACCTGCCGCACGGCCACTACACCACCGTGCGCTGGTTCGGCCCGGTGGAGTACCGCTTCACCGCCATCCTGGCCGCCGCCCGCGCCCGCTACCGGGCCGAAGACAGCTACCGCGGCTGCATCCAGCCCGACACCGACACCGGAGGTACCTGATCATGCGTATCCGCCTGGAGGGCAACCGCGCCGAGATCGCCCTCGGCATGGCCTATCTGCGGGAGGTCTTCACCGTGACCTCGATGTCGCGGGCCTACCCCGACCGGGCCCGGCCCCGCGTCTACCGCCTGTACGTCACGATCACCCCGCGCAAGAGGTGATCACCATGCTGACCTACTTCGCCTGCTGCACCTGCAACGGCACCGGCCTCGACGGCGACCGCGAGACCTGCCGCGACTGCCAGGGCACCGGCGTCGACAACCACGGCGCATAGCCGTGAGCCCGCTCACCTGGCTGCACAACCGCCAAGTTCCGCGCCAGGTGAGCGGCCATCCCACCAGACCGGATCCGGATAGGACGGACACCATCATGCCCCACCGTGCCCACCAGCACGCCATCGCCGGGATGATCACCCGGCTCCACGATCCCGACTACGACCGCTGGGCCGCCCAGATCAAGCGCGCCGGCGGCTGCCGACAGCCCATCCACCTGCGCGGCAAGGTCGAGCACTACGACCGCGCCACCGGCGCCCTCCTGCACTGCTACAGCACCGCCCTGGAGCCCGGCGGCGTGCTGCGCGTTCCGTGCAAGACCCGCCGCGCCTCCCGCTGCCCGGCCTGCGCCGAGGTCTACCGCGCCGACACCTTCCACCTGGTACGCGCCGGGCTGGTCGGCGGCAAGGGCGTGCCGGAGACGGTCAGCACGCACCCGGCCCTGTTCGTCACCCTCACCGCGCCGTCCTTCGGCGCCGTCCACACCCGGCGCGAGAAGGGCGGCACGGTCCTGCCCTGCCACGCCCGCCGCGACGCCCCCGTCTGCCCACACGGGCGGGTCCTGTCCTGTACGGCACGGCATGCGGGGGATGACTCCCGCCTGGGCGAACCGCTCTGCCCCGACTGCTACGACTACACCAGCTCGGTGCTGTTCAACGCCCTCGCCCCGGAGCTGTGGCGCCGCTTCACCGAGGCCCTGCGCCGGCGCTTCGCCCGCACCTCCGGCCTGACCCTGCGCGAGCTGCACGACCAGCTCACGATCTCCTTCGCCAAGGTCGCCGAATACCAGCGGCGCGGCGTCGTCCACTTCCACGCCGTCATCCGCCTGGACGGACCCGGCGGCCCCTCGGCCGCTCCCCCGTCCTGGGCTACCGCCGACGCCCTGGCCGATGCCGTACGGCACGCCGCCGCCGCGGTCACCGTCTCGGCGGCCGGGCACACGCTGCGCTGGGGTGCCCAGCTCGACATCCGGCAGATCGCCCTGGACGGCGACCTCACCGAGCAGGCCGTCGCCGCCTACATCGCCAAGTACGCCACCAAGGCGGCCGAATGCGTCGGCACCCTGGACCGGCGCATCACGCCGCTGGAGAACCTGGCCGCCCTGCCTATCCGGGAGCACGCCCGCCGCCTCATCGCCGAGTGCCTGCGCCTGGCCGCCCGCGAGGACCTGGCCGACCTGCGGCTGGCCCAGTGGGCGCACATGCTGGGCTTTCGCGGCCACTTCGCCACCAAGTCCCGCCGCTACTCCACCACCTTGGGCGCCCTGCGCGCCGCCCGCGAGGAACACCGGCGCACCGAACAGATCACTACCGGCCGCCTGCCGCTCTTCGAGGAGGACACCGTCCTCGTGATCGCCCATTGGGAGTACGCCGGGCGCGGCCTGTCCGCCGGTGACCAGCTCCTCGCCGCCGCCCTCACCGGAACACCGCTTGGAGGCTCCGCATGACCGACCTCGTGCTCACCGTCGACGAGGCCGCCGAGCGGCTCCGCGTCTCCCGGTGGACCCTCTACACCCTCATCCGCTCCAAGCAGCTCCGCACCATCAAGATCGGCCGCCGTCGCCTCGTGCCGGTCGACTCGCTGACCGAATGCATCCACAACCTTGGGGAGGTGGCCTGATGCCCAAGCCCATGCTCGGCACTCCCGGGGAAGAGCCCAAGCCTTCCCGTAAGGGCCGCCGTATCCGCAAGCGCGCCAACGGTGAGGGGAGCATCTGGCCGCGCAAAGATGGCCGGTACGGCTACGCCGCCTTCGTACCGACAACCGCGGGCACCGTCAGGCGTGTGCAGGGTTCGGCGCGCACTCAGGAAGAGGCCCGCAAGAAGCTGACCGAACTCCTCAGCAAGGCCGACGAGGGCATCCCCGTATCCTCGGAGAACTGGACCGTGGCCGACTTCCTGACCTACTGGCTCAAGCACATCGTCAGCCAGGAACGGCGCCCCAAGACGTACCAGGGATACGAGAGCGTCGTCCGCCTCCACCTCATTCCCGGCCTGGGCAAGAAGCGTCTCGGCAAGCTCAACGCTCAGGACGTCCGTCTCTTCATCAACCGTGTCCGCTCGGAGTGCCAGTGCTGCCGGAACGGCTGGGACGCCTCTCGCGAGAAGCCGGTGTGCTGCGCTCTCAAGGGCGGTCAGTGCTGCGAGTCCCGGCTCTCGACTCGGATGGTCCAGTCGATCCACGCTGTGCTGCGGAATGCCCTTGAGTGCGCCGTCCGTGAGGAGATCATTGCTCGCAACGTCGCCAAGCTCGTCAAGGTGCCGGTGCCGAAGTACAAGGTCAATCGCGGCCTCACCGTCCCGCAAGCGCGGGCCGTCCTCAAGGCGGCCAAGGATCACCGGCTCTACGCGCTGTACGTCCTGGCGCTGTGCCTCGGCCTGCGGCGTGGAGAGCTCCTCGGCCTGCGCTGGGAGGATGTCGACCTCGACGCCGGCAAGCTGGAGGTGGTTCAGAGCCTCCAGCGGGTCGGCGGCCGTCTTCAGTTCGTCCGCCCCAAGACCTCAGACTCCGAACGTACCGTGCCCCTGCCGCCAATCTGTGTGGAGGCTCTTCGGGAGCACCGCAAGCAGCTCTTCGCCGAGCGGTCCGAGCGGTGGCAGCAATGGCAGGAACACGGCCTGGTCTTCCCCTCGCGCGTCGGTACCCCGATGGAACCGGACAACCTTCGGCGAAGCTGGGAAGCAATCCGCAAGGCCGCCGGCCTCGGCGACATGCGGTTTCACGACCTCCGCCACACCTGCGTGACGCTCCTGCTCAATCTCGGCACGCCACCCCAGGTGGTCCGCGATATCGTCGGCCACAGCGACATCGAGGTCACCATGACGATCTATGCCCATGCATCCCTCGACGACAAGCGCAATGCCCTCAGAAAGCTGGGCGACACCCTGATATAGGGACCCCTCCTGGTCCGCTACCGTTCCAACCGCTCCGGCTACCAGCTGGAGCGGTTGTCGGTTTCAAGAGTCACTCTCTCGTCAATGGACAGCGAACTCAGAATGGAGGTTCGTCTGGAAATGAGTCGACTTTAGGCCAGGTCTCGCTAGGAAGTGGCAAGTTGGTGACCACATACAGGTTAAGGATATCCTCGCGGTCCATAAACATAATCTGACTACGCTTCGTAGCATCCAGCCTGTTCCCAAGCCAGTTACGAGCAGCCTTCGTGATCTCGCCGCCAGCAACTATGAACGCATGATCCACCAGGACGCGTTTGCCTATCTCCGGGTCAAATATCTCATGCCCAAGCATCATTAGTGCCTGATTAAGGATTTCGGCAATATTTGCATTGCCGTTCTTTGTGGCCCCGGACGAATCAAGCTTCCCCTTCTTGGCTTGGATCCCAAAGTATAGAACGTGTGTAGTCGGCAATGTGTACTTCATCCACACATCCTTGCCGTACTCAAGAGCCTTGTCCTTGTGACCGGCGACGGTTACACGGTGGAACCCGAGCTGACGGAACAGTGGTAGCAGGATCTCCTCGATAAGCGAGTCCTCAGATGCCGCTTCGAGGTACGTAACCAGTTGCTCACGCCGCTTAATCTCTGCAGGAGAGAGCGCACGATGGGGATTGGGTACTGGAGCAGCGACAGAGTTAGAGGGAACGTGACGTAGATAGCATTGCCCATCGGATGCATAAAAGGCTTCGAACCCCTCATGACGGAGCACGACATTAAATGCTTCGAGAGCCTTCGCACGATCAGGCCCTTCGTTCGTCGCATCCGCGGGGTCCATGAGCCTGCGGATGACCCTCACGAAGGTCTCGGGGAGCTTGTTTGGGCCAGGCCGCGGTTCCTTCAGTATCTCAGTGAGAACGTCTGCGACCCATCGCGCCCGGGTAGATCCATCGTGGCGATATTCAGTTCCAACGTCTTCAAAGAACTGAGTGAGGTAATAGCTACTTCTATATTCAAAGTAGCATTCCTCTTCCCCTTGAGAGTTGCCGCAGATCATTTCCGCGATCTGAGAGATCGTCTTCCGCCTGAACTCCATCGACAACTCCCTGCATAGATCAACACTGCCGAGGGCATCTGAAGATCATGGGTGGCAGCGTCCGGCTGGCGCGCTGGTCCAGCTGATGTGCTTCGATCACGGTAACCAACGATGCCGACAGTCTGAGCCGTAATCATCAGAGCTCTGCTCATGATCCGACGGTAGGCAACGAACGTTGCTGTCAGCGTTGCTGTCACCAGAGATCAAAAAGCCCCGAACGGTGATCCGTTCGGGGCAACACACCTGATGAAGAGCGGTGGTCAGGGGCGGGGTCGAACCGCCGACCTTCCGCTTTTCAGGCGGACGCTCGTACCAACTGAGCTACCTGACCCGGAGCGGTCCTGACGGGACTTGAACCCGCGACCTCCACCTTGACAGGGTGGCGAGCACTCCAAACTGCTCTACAGGACCTTGCTTGTTCGCTTGGCCTCACCGGCCTCGCTTAGCTTACCAGCTCTCCGGAGGTCTTCGACCATCCGTTTTCCCCGGTAAACCGGTGCCCCCAACGGGATTCGAACCCGTGCCGCCGCCTTGAAAGGGCGGTGTCCTAGGCCGCTAGACGATGGGGGCTCAGGATTCGCATCCTGTTCCCGACGCCTTCCGTCGGAGACCACTGAAGCATAGGGGACGTTTGCCCCTCTTGCCAAAGTGGAGGCGTCGCGGCGCCGGTGACCGATCCCGTTGGCGACGGGGCGCTCGTAGGCTCCGGAGAAATCATACGGCCAGGCTCCACCTCCACGTGACGCCGGATGTTGACCGACTGCTCCCCCAGGCCGCCGAGGGTGACGTCGTCCCAGGCCTGCAGGCGGTGCGTCTCCTTGTCGAAGTACAGGACGGACGCCTCCACGGGCGTGGGCTGCTCGTGCTCCAACGCCCGCAGGCCCGCCCCGCCGGTCGAGCCCTGGACGAACACGCGAGTGCCGGACGGCAGGATCGAGGTGTACCGCCGGTGGCCGTGTCCGGCGAGCACGATCGGGGTCTTCCCGGACAATCCCCTGCCGACGGTCGGATCGTGCACCGCCACGATGTCGGGGGCCTGCGGGAGCCGTACGGCATGCTCCCGGCCGAACTGCTCCAGGCGCGCCGGGTCGTTGTCCTCGGCCACGGTCTTGTCCGGGGTGAACCGCGGGTCGCCGAGCCCGTAGATGCGCAGGCCGGCGACGGTCTTCATGGCGTCGTCCAGCACGACCGCGTTCTTCTGCCGCGCCACCGCGCGCTCCGTGGTCCGCGAGTCGTGGTTGCCCCTGACGAAGACGTACGGCACGCCGAGCTTGCCGATCTCGCCGACGAATGCGTTCTCGGCCTTGGTGCCGTGGTCGGAGATGTCGCCCGTGTCCACGATGAGGTCCACCTTGAACTGGTCCTTGAGCGAGCGGATGACGTTCCACGCGATCGGGTTGAGGTGGATGTCGGAAACGTGGAGGACCCGGATGGAGTTGGGGTCGGGGTCGTAGACGGGCAGGCCCGAGACGGTGTCGTACAGCTTGGACACGTTCGTCACCAGCTTGGTGAGCTGCAGCCGGTACGACTCGAAGCGCGCCACGATCGACTCCGCGCTGCCGATCAGCGACGGCGCGGCGGCGATGAGGCCGCTGTAGCGCGGTTCGACCAGCGCCTGCGGCCGGAAGGTCGCGGACGCCGCGACGCCCGTTCCGGCCAGCACCACCGCGGTCGCCCCGAGACCGACGAACGACAGCATCGGCCGGCGGAACACCAGCAGGACGGCGATCAGCGCCCCGGCGCCCGCGCACAGCGCCGTGCGGACGATCACGGCGCGGACGGCGTCGCGCAGGTCGCGTTCGATGATCTCCGGCAGCCGGTCGGTCAGGCGCGGGTCCTCGATGAGGGCCTTGGCCTGCTCCTGGTCGATGTTCTCCAGCGTGACGCGCAGCTGGAGCGGGGCGTCGTGCGTCCGGAACGTGAGCGTGCCCAGCGGACTGGCGTCCACGACCGTCTGGCCGTGCCAGGCCGGTCGCAGCGTCAGCCCGGTGTCGACGGGACCGACGGGGGCGCGCACGGTCCCGCTGAGGAACACGCCCAGCCAGGCGCCCGCGCCGGCGACGAGGAGCAGCGCTGCGATCTTGAGGAGCTTCATGCGGTCTCGAGGAACTTCGCGATCTCCGGGGACTTCACGACGTCGGGGGACTTCATAGGATGGCGAGCGTGATCGAGGTCTCGCGGGAGAAGTTCGAAGAGCTGGTGGCCGAGGCTTTGGACACCATCCCTCCGGAGCTGACCCGTGTGATGAGCAATGTCGTGGTCGTGGTCGTGGACGATCCTCCCGAACCGGACTTGCTCGGCCTGTACACCGGTGTCCCCCTCACCGAGCGCGGCGACTGGTACTCAGGAGTTCTGCCCGACCGGATCGAGATCTACCGCAATCCCATATGCCAGATCTGCGATACCGAGGAGGACGTGGTGGAGGAGGTGCAGATCACCGTGGTACACGAGATCGCGCACCATTTCGGGATCGACGACGAGCGGCTGCACGAGCTCGGCTGGTGACCCCGGGGCCGGTCTTCGCCAGCCTTAACCCGAATGCCCGGCCTTAACCAGCCGCCCAGCTTTGAGCTGAATGCCCGGTTCAACCCGACATTTCGGCATCTGTGATTACCTTTTGCAAGCGACTGGCTGCTTTCGGTTGCGACAGGCTCTCTCGATCAGGCACCTTGGGTGACATACTGAGCACTCTGAGCTGTCACACGGCGGGCGGGGACTATGGGGAAGCACAGGCGTGCTCCCGAGAAGAAGGCCACGTACGGCGAGGTCATCGCCATCAGGGAGTTCCGCGCGCTCTGGTACGGCCAGGCGCTCTCCCTGCTGGGCGACCAGCTCGCCCAGGTCGCGCTCGCCGTCCTCGTCTATGAACGCACCAGGTCGCCCCTGGCCACGGCCGCCGTCTACGCGCTGACCTACCTGCCGCAGATCGTCGGCGGGCCGTTCCTGGCCGGTCTGGCCGACCGGTTCCCGCGGCGCAGGGTCATGATTTCCTGCGACATCCTGCGCGGTGTCCTGGTCGCCCTGATGGCCGTCCCTGGCATGCCCCTGCCCGCCGTATGCCTGCTCGTCTTCTTCGTCGTCCTGCTCAGCGCCCCCTTCTCCGCCGCGCGCGCCGCCCTGCTGCCCGAGGTGCTCGAAGGCGACCGGTACGTCGCCGGCTCAGCCCTCCAGAACATGACGAACCAGGCCATGCAGATGCTCGGCTTCGCGGCCGGCGGCGCGATGATCGCGATCCTGGGCCCCTACCGGGCGCTCGCCATCGACGCCGCCTCGTTCCTGTTCTCCGCGTTGATCCTGGCCTCAGGGGTACGGCGGCGCCGTACCGCGGCCAAGAGCGGGCGGCGGGCATCCATGTGGACGATGACGAAGGCGGGCGCGACCCTCGTGTTCGGGGACAGGAAGCTGCGCACGCTCGTGCTGTTCGCGTGGCTATGCGGCTTCTACGTTCTTCCTGAAGGCATCGCCGTGCCGTACGCCATCGCCCTGTACGGCGGAGCGAACACGCCGCCGGGCATCGAGGCGACGTGGGAGCGCGGGCACGTGCCCTCGAAAGACAGCGGGAGCGCAGGATCTGCGGAAGGCGGCGGGACGGAGCCCGTGGACATCGACGGGACGGCTCTGACCAGCGGCGCCACGCCGTTCGACACCGGAGGGATCGACTGGGGCGCGATCTTCCTCGACGGCGGCGCCCTCCCGGTCCCCGTGATCGCCGGGCTGCTCATGGCCGCGATGCCGACGGGAACGGTGCTGGGGGCGTTCCTGTTCAGCAGGTTCGTCTCCCCGTCGGGGCGGCTGCGGGCGATGGGATGGCTGGCGATGCTCAGCTGCGCGCCGCTCATCGGGTGCGCGATGCGGCCGCCGCTGGCGGTCGTCCTGGTGCTGTGGGTGGCCTCCGGCATCGGAGGCGCCTACCAGCTCGCGGCGAACGCCGCCTTCGTCCAGTGCGTCCCCGCCGAACGCCGCGGCCAGGCCTTCGGCCTGGTGCAGTCCGGTCTGATGGCGGCGCAGGGCATCGGCATCCTCGTCGGCGGCCTGGCCACCGAGAAGCTCGGCCCGGAACCCGTCGTCGCGCTCGCCGGCGTCAGCGGGCTGACGGTCGCGGCGGTGCTCGCCATGGTCTGGGCCGAGTCTCGCGGAGACCTCCTCACCCGCGTGCGCGCCCAAGCCACGGCGTGATCACTGCTGCGGCTTGCGGTCGCCGGGGTACTCGGTCGGCGTGGAGGGGTACGTCGTAGGCTCGGAAGGGTGGCTCGTGGGGTCGGAGGGGTAGGTCGTCGTGCCGGACGGGTAGTCGGTGGTCCCCGTCCACGGCGACTGCGCCTTGCCCTGCTGCTTGGCCAGCAGGTCCTGCACGATCGAGGTCTCCCTGCCCTCCTCCGGCAGCAGCAGCCAGGCGACCGCGTAGACCGCGATGCCGGTGCCGCCGAAGAAGCTGAGGATCGCGAGGGCGATCCGGAGGACGTTGGCGTCGATGCCGGTGTAGGCGCTCACGCCGGAGCACACGCCGGCGATCATCCGGCCCTGGTGGGTCCTGCGAAGCTGCTTGGTCTCGTTCATGTCTCCAGACTGCCCCCAGGGCCTGCGTTCGCACATCGGGATTCCCCCTGGTAGAACCCTGGTAGCCCCCTACGTGAGGAGAGGACCGTCCATGGATGACTTGCTCCGCATAGACGACCGGCTCGACGGCGACCAGCGGCTGATCCGCGACACGGTCCGCTCCTTCGTCGCCGACCGCGTCCTGCCGTACGTCGCCGACTGGTTCGAGGAGGCCACCTTCCCCGCCCGTGAGCTGGCCCCCGAGCTCGGCTCCCTCGGGCTGCTCGGCATGCACCTGACCGGGTACGGCTGCGCCGGGACCGACGCGATCTCGTACGGCGTGGCCTGCCGCGAGCTCGAGGCCGGCGACTCCGGGCTGCGCTCGTTCGTGTCGGTTCAGGGTTCCCTGGCCATGTTCCCGATCTGGAAGTACGGCTCGGACGAGCAGAAGGAGGAATGGCTCCCGCGCATGGCCACCGGGGAGGCCATCGGCTGCTTCGGCCTGACCGAGCCCGACCACGGGTCCGACCCGGGCAGCATGCGCACCTACGCCAAGCGCGACGGCTCCGACTGGATCCTCAACGGCTCCAAGATGTGGATCACCAACGGCTCGATCGCCGACGTCGCCGTCGTGTGGGCGCAGACCGACGAGGGAATCCGCGGCTTCGTCGTGCCCACCGACACACCCGGCTTCTCCGCTCCCGAGATCCACAAGAAGCTGTCGCTGCGGGCTTCGGTGACCTCCTCGCTCTACTTCGACGACGTCCGGCTCCCCGGCTCCGCCGTACTCCCCGGGGTGACCGGCCTGCGCGGCCCGCTGTCGTGCCTGTCGGAGGCGCGTTTCGGCATCCTGTGGGGCGTCGTGGGCGCCGCGCGCGCCTGCCTGGAGGCGGCGATCGAGTACTCCAAGACGCGCGTCCAGTTCGACAAGCCCATCGGCGCCTTCCAGCTCACCCAGGAGAAGCTGGCCTGGATGTACGTCGGCCTGGCCCAGGCCTCGCTGACCGCCTTCCACCTGGGCGCCCTGAAGGACGCGGGCACCCTGGAGCCGCGGCAGATCAGCTTCGGCAAGCTGGCCAACGTCCGCGCGGCTCTGGACATCGCGCGCCAGGCCCGCTCCATCCTCGGCGGCAACGGGATCACGCTGGAGTACCCTGTGATCCGGCACATGAACAACCTGGAGAGCGTGCTGACGTACGAGGGGACGCAGGAGATCCACACGCTCGTCCTCGGGGAGGCGCTCACCGGGTTGGCGGCTTATCGGTAGATGTGGTAGGGCTACCGCGTGCGCTCGCGCTATCGTGGCGTCGCGCTGCAGGCGGTAGCCTCTGTACCCTGCTTGTTGCGAGGGGCGTTAGCTCAATTGGCAGAGCTGCGGACTTTTAATCCGTAGGTTCCGGGTTCGAGCCCCGGGCGCCCTACCACTTGACACCCTGTCTGACCTGCGATTTCTCGGTTCCCGACCGCCCTCTGTGAGGCGAAGACGGCCGAGTTGGCGCTCGTCACATGCTCTTTGGCACGTGCCCCGCCATGCGCGGTGTCGGCCATCGATCATCCAGGGCCGGATCGTCAGGCCAGACCCGAGCGACACTGCGCCTACCGATAATTCCATCCATGCAGCTCAAGCGGCATGTGAGTATCCGTGAAGGACGCCGCCGAGCCGGCCTCGTCGGCGTATGTTCAGGTCGATGATTCGCGCGGGATCGATGATCGGGCCCGGAGCGGGACGCAGCGGGGCTGCTTGGTTCAGGGCCTGGTGGGCTCGGTGCTGGTTGTAGAAGCGTTCCTGCTCGCGCAGGGCGTACCGAAGGTGGCGTTCGTTCCATACGAGGCAGCGGTCGAGGAGTTCCTGGCGGCAGGACTGCACCCACCGTTCCATGATCGCGTTCATCCGCGGCATCCGGATCCCTGTGAGCATTGTCTTGATGCCAGCCTCGGTGAGGATCTCGTCCATGAGGGCGGGAACTTCCCGTCCCTGTCCCGGAGCAGGAAACGCGCTCGGCATCCCACATCGTCCAGGTCCATCACCAGGTTCTTCATCACCTGCATGACCCAGTCGGCGCTCGGGTGAGCGGTGGTGCCCAGCACGCGGACGCGCCTTGTGGCGTGCTCGATGGCGGCCAAGATGTACTGGCGTTGCCCGTTCAGGGTAACGGTCTCGAAGAAATCGCAGGCCAGTATGGCGTCGGCTGGGCAGCGCAGAAAGTCGGCCCAGGTAGTGGATGCCCGCTCGGGCGCTGGATCAAGACCTTCCTGCTTGAGGATCTCCCACACGGTGGACGGTGCGACCTTGATACCGAGCGTGGTGAGCTCACCGTGGACCCGCCGGTGGCCCCAGCCGGGGTTCTCTCGGACCAGGCGCAGAATGAGTGCGCGGATGGAGCGGACCGTGGGCGGGCGCCCGGGCCGCTTCGGCCAGCAGGTACGGGCATGACGCTGTCTCATGAGATCGCGGTGCCAGCGCAGGATGGTGTCTGGTCGGACGAGGAGCCGCAGCCGGCGCAGGAGATCGTGGGGCAGCAAGGTCAGGAGCGCGGCGAGAAAGGCCCGGTCCTCGATCGCGAATCTCACCCGGGGGTCGTCGCCGAGCTGTCGTCGCAGGACGGTGATCTGGTGGCGCAAGGCAAGAATCTCGACATCCTTGTCCCGATCGCCCATGGGGAGCAACGCAACGCGGCGATGGCGTTCATGCCGGTCAAGTAGGCCAGGCGAAGGAGCACGACTGATCATCATGCCGCACGTTCTTCTCCTGATGGTCGGAGCCCGCGCACGCCACGCGAAGGCCTGCATCGCCATGACCTGGGTGGATGTAATTATCGGCAGGCGCAATCCCCGGCAGCCATCACGTGCAGTTCATCGACGCCGTCCACCGCGACCACGCCGAAGTCGAAGACCGCATCCACTGCAACAAGGCCACGGGTCTGCGCAACCTGCCCTCCAAGAGCTGGAACGTCAACGTCGGGTGGGTACTGGCGGCCAACCTCGCCGCCGATCTCGACGCCTGGACCCGCCTGCTCGGCCTGCACGACGACCCCGAACTCGCCCGCGCCGAACCACAGACCCTGCGCTACTGCCTATGGCACCTGCCCGCCCGCCTGGTCTGTCACGCCCGCCGGCGGATCGTGAAGATCAGTGCCACCTGGCCGTGGAAGCACGCGTTCCTGACCTGCCGGCAGCGGCTCTGCGCCCTGCCGGCACCCACCTGACCATTGCCAACGCGTCCCCCCGATCCAGGATGGAGGAGCCCCGATCTCATCGCGGCCTGTGGAACCGCCCGCCCGAGCGTCCCGGGCAGATTGCCGTGCCACCATCCGCAGCGCACGGGACAACCAGGCGGAAACCTCCATCAGCCGAAACTGATCAGAAGGGACGGCCACCCCGTGAGTCAGCGAGGCCAAGGACGCGACCAGACGATCGTCGACGTAGACGAGGTATGGGTACACCATTGCTCAGGAGACCGGTAAGCTCCGGGTATGGGCCGAGAGTTCGCCGAAATCTTGCGCGGCCTTATGAACAATCGCAACTTGTCACCTAGGGCCATGAGTCGAGCTTCCGCGCGGGCCGAATCGACAATCAATCAGCTCCTCAGCGGGAGGATTGAGCCCCGAGCCGAAATCCTTGAAGACATCGCACCAGTCCTGCAGATGAGCCTTACCGATTTGCTTGCCATCGCAGGCATCTCGATTGAGTCCGCGCCAAGCCGAGCCGCACCTTTTCCAGCATCTGCTGAGATTGGCCAACTGGTCGCTGCGGCAAGCTATTTAACGCCACAGCAGATTCAAGGACTTATTGACCATGCGCGCGCCCTCAAGGCGGAAAACGAAAGCAAGGAGCCTTGAATCTCAATGGGGACTGTATAACAGTACGTAGTTTGTACGTAACGGCGTGACCCTCGGTACCCGAGGAGGCACTGTGAGTGGAGCTACTTCCGAGCCCATGGAGGCCAATGTGGCCAGTGAGGTTTTCTCAGCAGGCAAAGCGGGGGCTTTTAGCGCCGGATGATCATGGATGTGGAGGTGTCGTCAATCGCCTGACATGGGAGCGGAGTCCTCGACAGGAGCGGGTATGTGACCATCCGTGCTCAACCAAGGACTCCACGTGATTTCCTATCGTGCCATCCTCACGTCCCCATGGCGGCCGTTTCGTACGCCTCGAAGCTGCTAGGCGCTGATCCTGCTGGTTAACTCGCGACACGCGACTGTAGGTTCGTGACCTGAGTCTTTGACGTCCGGGATCATGCAGTGCGCGGCCGGGTTCCCCTCCTCCCGGTCGCGGATGGAGTGGTCGATGTCGATGCGACCCCGGTCCTGGCCGGAACCGGACCCGGTGATCGCGGCAGCGATCCGGTCGATGTATCGCGTCAAGCGGCAGCCGCCGCTGCCTGTCCGGGTGCGGGATGAGCTGGGCGAGTTGTTCGCCGATGAGGAGTTCGCCGCAGCGTGTGGGATCGAGGGCAAGCCGGGCTGGTCACCGGGCCGACTGGCGTTGATCACGGTGTTGCAGCGGGTGGACAACCTCACCGACCGGCAGGCCGCCGACACCGTGCGGACGGACTTGAGCTGGAAATACGCGCTCGGGCTGGCGTTGGACGATCCCGGTTTCGACGCCAGTGTGCTGAGCGAGTTCCGGACTCGGGTCATCGCCCACGGGCTGGAGGAGAAGGCGCTGGACCTTGCGCCTGCCGAGAATTCCATCCGCGCAGCTCAAGCAGCATGTGAGTACTCGTGGAGGACCCCGCCGAGCCGATCTCGCCGACGTATCTTCAGGTCGTCGGTTCGCTTCGGATCGGTGATCGGATCCGGGACGGTACGCAGTGGTGCCGCTTGAGCCAGGGCCTGATGGGCTCGGTGTTCGTTGGAGAACCGTTCGTACTCGCGCAGGGCGTGCCGCAGGTGGCGTTCGTTCCAGATCAGGCAGCGGTCCAGCAGCTCACCGCGGCACGACTGCACCCACCGCTCCATGACCGCGTTCATGCGCGGCATCCGGATCCCGGTGAGCACGGTGAGCACGGTGAGCACGGTCTCGATGCCAGCCTCGGACAGGATCTCGTCCATGAGCGTCGGGAACTTCGCATCCCGGTCTCGGATCAGGTAGCGCGCCCGGCAGCCCGCATCCTCCAGATCCATCACGAGATTCTTGACCGCCTGGATGACCCAGCTCGCGGTCGGATGCGCTGTGGCGCCCAGCACGCGCACACGCCGAGTAGCGTGCTCGATGACCGCCAGGATGTACTGGCGCTGCCCGTTCAACGTGATGGTCTCGATGAAATCGCAGGCCAGCAGGCCGTCAGCTTGCGAGCGCAGGAAGTCGGCCCACGTGGTGGACGCCCGCCCAGGAACCGGATCAAGCCCTTCCTGCTTGAGGATCTCCCAGACCGTGGACGGTGCGATCGTGATGCCGAGCGTGGTGAGCTCACCGTGCACCCGCCGATATCCCCACGCCGGATTCTCGCGCACCAGCCGCAGGATGAGGACACGGATAGAGCGAACCGTGGGCGGGTGCCCACGCCGCTTCGGCCGGCAGGTACGGACGTGACGCCGTCGCATCAGATCGCGGTGCCAGCGCAGCACGGTATCCGGCCGGACAAGCAGCCGTACCCGGCGCAAGACCTCCCGCGGCAGCGAGGTCAGCGGCGCGGCCAGGAAAGCTCGGGCCTCGGGCGCGAACCTCACCCTGGCATCGGCGCCGAGCTGCCGTTCAAGCACGGTGACCTGGTGGCGCAGGGCGAGTATCTCGACGTCCTTGTCCCGATCGCCCACCGGCAACAGCCGCAGCGCGGCGAAGGCGTTCGTAACGGCGAGATAGGCCAGGCGAAAGAGCACGGTCGATCATCATTCCGCATGCCTCTCCCTCTCCTGAGGGCCGGAGCTCACGCACGCCAAGCAAGGCCCACACGGCCGTGAGCTGGGCGGACGCCATTGCCGGCAGGCGCACCTGCTAGAACCACCGCTTGATGCCCATCACGCGCTCTTCGTTCCATGCCGTGGAGGCCGCAGCCGCCTGGGACTGGCCCGGCTGTCAGTCATCGGGCCGGCGATGGTTCAGATGCGCTCGTCGGATCCGGGCATGGGCGGCGGCGAGTTCGGTTCGATTAGTTACTCCCAACTTCGCGTAGATATGTGCCAGATGGGTCTTGACCGTGCCACGGGAGATGAAGAGCCGTTCAGCGATCTGGGGGTTGGAGAGCCCCTCGGCGGCGAGTTGGGCGACGGTA
Source organism: Thermoactinospora rubra (assembly GCF_002093975.1). Taxonomy (GTDB): domain Bacteria; phylum Actinomycetota; class Actinomycetes; order Streptosporangiales; family Streptosporangiaceae; genus Nonomuraea; species Nonomuraea rubra_A. The sequence goes on along the minus strand of NZ_KZ084337.1, from coordinate 37,786 downwards.
CTCTCGGTGGGGGTGAGGCTGGCCCAGCCTCTGTCCGGCCGGTCTCGTGGACCGCGCATTCGGCGAGCCAGGGTGACCGCGTCGAGGCGAAGCTCGCGTCCGTGGCGGACCGCCTCGGCATGGGCGGGATCAGCCAGCAGGTCCGACACCGACGAGGCCAGCGGTACCCTGCGGGCGGCATAGCCATACTCGTCACGGGCGGCGTGCGCGGCTGCGGCGAGGATGACGGCGAACGCGGGAGACCTGCAGGTAACGGCGGCAGCGGCGAGGTGTTCGAGGCTGTCGATGACGTCGAGGGTCAGGCCTGCCTCGCTGCGGATCCGGAGTGCTTCCTGATGTTGGTGGTACGCCGCTTCCGCGTCGGGGGCGAGAAACGCTGATTGTTCCTGCACCTCAGCTCGCAGCCGTGGCCGCTCTGTGTGCTCGGCGACCGCGGCCGCCTCCGACAGCGCCGCTGTGGCCCGCTCGAGGTCGCCGGTGAGCCGCAGTGCCGACGCGAGTTCGAGCTGCGTTTCTGCAAGGCTGACTCGATGGTCGACGGCTCCCTGCCTGGCCAGCCGGATGCCGCGTAGGCACCAGTCGATCGCGTCGGTGTGCCGGCCCTCCCACGCCGCGATGCGTGCGTGTGTCAGCTCCCAGCCGGGCACGAGTGCAGGGCCGTCCTGCCTGTCCATGAGCTGGTCGATCGCCTCGATGGCCGCATAAGCGTCAGCGATCCTGCCACGCATCGCCACGAGTTCGGCGAGGATGACCGAGACGTGACCGATCCGGTGGAGATCATGCAGGGGCCGTGCGCAGTCGACGGCCTGCTCTGCGATCTCAATCGCCCGGTCGAGAGATCCGATGCGCGCATATGCGGAAGCCAGGTAGCCGAGTGCGGTGGCGGCGACGCCGCGATCGGCGCGGTCGCGCAGGGTCGCGGACACCGGTTCCAGGAGCCGGATCGCGTCGACGTGGTCGTCGTCGAGGCAATGCAGGATGCCCAGCAACACCTGCGATGCGCACGCGTTGAAGACATCGCCGGCCGAGACCGCGGCCTCGGCGTTCTCCTGAGCGAGCCGTCGCGCCTGTCGCGGGTCGTCGGCGAGGAATCGGAGGGCGAGCAGGATACGGGCCAGGCGCGCGGTGGCCTCATCGTCGTACTCGGTCGCGACCTCCAGCGCCCGTATGAGAGCGTCGCGGTGATCAGCGTCCGGCGCCGCGGTGTCGGCCACGAGTGCCAGGGCGACCTCGGCCCGCGCCTGGGCCGCCGATCGTTCGCCTCCACCGGCGTGAACGACCGCGGTGAGCAGCGAGACGCCCTCTGGGCGACGCGACTCGAGGTGCCAGAACCAGGCCAGGCCGGTTGCGATAGCCCGCGCCCCCGACAGGCGACCGCCGGACAGACCCCACTCGATGGCCGCGACCAGGTTTCCGTACTCCGGCGCCAGAGTCGCTCGCCAGACGTCCTTGTCGGCCTCGCGCAGGCAGGCCTGGCGCTCGAGGAGGTCGCGATACGTATCCAGGTGCCGATTACGAACAGCGGTTTCCTCGTCGGCTTCGACGAGCCGTTCGCGCGCGAAGGCAGCGATGACATCGAGCATCGAGAAGCGAGCGGGGCTTGCCTCCGGATCGGCGATGACCAAGCACGCGTCGACGAGGTCTCGGAGGCACCTCAGCACAGCCACGGCTTCGAGCTTGGCGTCGCCGCACACGGCCACCGCCTGCTCCACAGTGAAGCCGCGCCGGAACACGCTGAGCCGCCGAAAGACGGAGCGATGGCGCTCGCCGAGCAGGTCGTAGCTCCACTGCACAGATCCGGCAAGGCTCCGCAGCCGGTACGGCGCCCGGGACTCGGAGTCGTCCAGCAGTTCGAGCGGGCGCGCGAGAAGATCGACGATCTCATCGGTGGACAGCGTCGTCGTCCAGCCCGCGGCCAGTTCCAACGCGAGTGGAAGCCGATCGACGCGGTCACAGATCCGGCGGGCGGCACCGCTGCCCGACAGCCGCGCTCCCGCCGATTCCGCGCGGGCGCAGAACAGGCTGAGAGCATCCTCCAGCGTCAGCGGGCCGACGCGGTACAACCGCTCCCCCGCTACGCCGACGGGTGTCCGGCTGGTGGCGAGCACGCCGATGGTCGGCGTGCCGTACAGCAGCTCTTCGACCAGGCCGCCCACTCCGTGACGTACCTGCTCGCAGTTGTCCAGCACAAGGAGGCTCCGCGTCCCATCCAAGGCGTTGACCACGGCGAGCTGCTCTGTTCCCGGTGACGCGGTGATGCCGAGGGCGTTCGCGACGACGGCGGCGACCGCCGTGTCGTCGAAGGTCTCCTCGAGGCCGATCCAGTGCACCCCATCCGGCCAGTCCTGTCGCGCACGATTCCCGGCCACCGCGGCAAGTCTCGTCTTCCCGCTCCCGCCCGGCCCGGTCAGCGTCACCATCCGTCCTGCCTGGAGCGCGGTCGCCACGCTGGCGAGCTCCTGGTCACGCCCGACGAAGCTCGTGCCGAACTTCGGCAGGCGTGCCGCCTGCCTCAACACGCTCCCGGGATGGGTGGTCATGCCCACCATCCTCCACTGTCGGCGTCGATATCTGCCAGTTGGCGGATGTTGTCTCCCGACAGGCCCTGAAGACTCGTCAGCAACATCCGATGTGCCGATATCGGCACGTGAACAAGGAGGGACACCGGTGTCAGAACGGAAGGTCTTCGCCAACATGTCCGTCTCCCTCGACGGCAGGATCACCGGGCCCGGGGGGCTGCACGACATGGCCTGGATCGGGCCGCACGCCACGACCGAGCAGAGCCGCGATGCGGTACTGACGCTGGCGCAGCGCAGCACCACCGTGTTGCTCGGGCGGGGCAACTACGAAGGATTCGGCGGCTACTGGCCCACGGTCGTCGACATGGAGGAGGCCGACCCGCGTGATCGAGAGTTCGCCCGGTATCTCGATGAGGTCGAAAAGATCGTCTTCTCCCGCACGCTGACCGCTACCGACTGGAAGAACTCCCGCCTGGCGAGTGCTTCCCTCGTCGACACCGTGCGTGAGCTGCGCGGTCAGGAAGGTGGAGACATCTGGGTCATGTCCAGCAAGGCTCTGCTGGCGCAGCTTCTCGAGCATGGCGAGATCGATCGGCTGGAGGTCCAGGTCGTGCCGCAGATCCTCGGAGACGGCATCCGCTACTTCGAGGACGGCACCGCCCCGTGCTCGTGGACCTTGACCGATGTGACCACCACGGACTCCGGCGCCGTGTGGCTCACCTACGACTATCAGAGGTGAGCATCGGTCTCGGGCCGGACCGCCCGCGCACCCGGCCCGAGACCGGTCGCGCCGACAAGGCGCCTAGGTCCTGCCGCTGGGGATCGGGATCCGATGATCGTGAAAGCGTTTTTCGACGGCGGGCGTCGTAGGCTGTCCGCCGCGGCGGCCGGAGCGCCGGTCCGGCAGAAAGCGTCCCGAATTTCCCTTGTGCGGGCCGCAGCCGATGTTGCCTTCTCCCGCCTCCGGGCAGGGGTTTGATGTGCGCGTCAAGCAGCTTTCCACCGAGCTTCCCACCGACAAAGAGCTCTCTTACGCCGTCGTCCTGGAGCCCGGCGACGAGGTTGTGGAGAGCCTGACAGCGTGGGCCGACGACAAGGGCATCAGGGCCGCACGGCTGACCGGAATCGGCGGATTCCGGCAGGTCGTCCTGGGCTTCTTCGACCCCGAGACCAAGGAACTCCACAAGATCCCGGTCAACCGCCAGACCCAGGTACTGGCCCTGGTCGGCGACTTCGCCATGGCCGAGGACGGCAGACGGCCCCAGCTGCACGCCCACGTGGTCGTCGGGCTGCCCGACGGCGAAGCGCGCGGCGGCCACCTGCTGGCGGGCGAGGTGTGGCCCACGTTGGAAGTGATCGTCACCCAGTCGCCCCGCTACCTGCGCCGCCGCCACGACCCGCGCACCGGTCTGGCCCTCATCGACCTCGACGCCCGCACCTGATCGGAGACGATCGAGCATGTTCGTCCACCGCACCGACGCGGGCGCCGCCTGCCGACCCGCTCCAGCGCCTGCGCGAGCAGGCCGCCGGCGTGCGAAGGATCAGGGATGGGCTCGCCGTCGCGGCAGGGTATGGGTTTTCCTCTGCCGATGAGGGCGAGGTCGCGTCCGCCGGATCCTGCCTCGCCCGGGTCCGGGTCTCCAGCTGGTCGATGACGGCGCGCGCGAGCGCGCCGCGGGCCCGCAGCCACTCCTCCAGGGTCTGCTCGCCGGGTCGGCGGGCCCGTCCTGATCGGGAACTGCCGACGGGCGCTCCCACGACCGCCAGGCTGCACGCCCTAGCCGGCGTCCCGCCAGCCGCCGGAAAACCACCTGCCGCCTCCGGTCAGACGGCGACCACACCCCGCTGGACGTCTCCGTCGGCGACACCCCCAACATCCGCATACCGATCCGGATGGTGTCCGTCGACACCTCGGAAAGCAGGAACACGCCGGCGCCTCGCCGACCACCCAGGCCACCCTGGAGCGCCGCCGCACCCGGCTGCAGGACGACACCTACGCTGGCCGACCACACGCGCGGCGCGACTGGCGGTCTTCAGGTGGATCACCTGCTACAACACGAGAAGAGACATTCGACCCTCTGGAACCTCAGCCCGATCGACTATGAGCACCGACCCGATGGAGTGCTCGAAGCAGCATGAACCCCGTGCCCACACTCCGGGGAACGCCCATCGTTCGCTCACTCCTTGGCTAGCAGATCGATGGCCAGCGGGGTCGGCTTGTGACCGTTGATGCCGACCAGGTCCTGCGGACACGCCGAGACCACGAACAGGCAGTCCATCGCCGCCTCGAACGTGATCGCATCACCGGGGCGGCTGATCGAGTTGAGCCAGCTCAGCCGGCCGCCGTCGGCTACGGGGATCCGCATGAACACGTTGACGGGCTGGGGGACGACCGGGACGGCCAGGCCCAGCTTCGCCAGGCTCGCGGTCAGGTTGTCGGCGCAGGAGGCGTGGCCGGGCGCGCCCAGGTCGCGATAGCGCGCCGGGTCGCAGGCCGCGATGAGCATGTCGTGCTCCCCCGGCGAGGTGTCCGCAGCGAGGGTGAGAATGGGCCTGCGCCGGTCGGTGACGAACGGCTCTCCGATCGCGGGGAACAGGCGACTGGTGGCGGCCCGGGTATGGGAGGCGCTGAGGTGCTCGCTCACGTCGTCCGCGGCGAAGGCGAACACGTCGCCGACCTGGCCGCCTTCGAGGTCAACCACGCGAACGCGCTGTCCTGCCCTGACCTTTACCGCCCGCCCTTCTGCGGCGGGCACGATGACTCGCATGCCCCCAGCCAATCAGCGAACCAGTAAGCAAAGCCATGGAGATTGTTATCGGATCCGGCTCTTGCGATAGAGAATCACACAATGCTTGGCTCGGTGAGCTCCTCCATCGCAGGACGGCGAACGCTGGGGATTCCTCCATCCGCATGGCGGCCAGGACTCTGGTTTTCTGGAGACCCCACGCGCTTCAACGGGAGGACCCATGTCGGTGCGCTCGCCGTACTGCCTCAACGGCATCGATCCGGCCGGCCTGCCACGCGAGCGGATCTTCGATCTGTTGATCGGCAGCGTGGTGCCCAGGCCGATCGCCTGGACCTCCACGGTCGGCCCGGACGGCATCCGCAACCTCGCGCCCTTCAGCTTCTTCACCGTCGTGTCGACCGTGCCGCCGATGGTGTGCCTGGTCATCGAGGCAAGGGCGGGTGGAGCGGTCAAGGACACGCTGCGCAATATCGAGGCCACCGGCGAGTTCGTCATCAACACCGTGTCCACCTGGCACGCCGGTCCCATGTACGCCAGCGGCCGGGCGTACGCACCGGAGGTGGACGAGTTCGCGGCCTGCGGGGTGACCCCGGCTCCTTCGTCGCGGGTCCGCCCGCCGAGGGTCGCCGAGGCGAAGATCAGCATGGAATGCGTGCTCCGCATGGCGCTGCGCCCCGGCGGTGACACGATGGTCATCGGCGAGGTGGTCGCGTTCCACGTCGACCCCGGCGTGGTCGACCCGGACGGCCGGATCGACATCGGCCGGTTGAGCCCGCTGGGCCGCGTCGACTCCCGCTTCGTTCACCTGGGCGCGCCGTTCCGGCCGTGATGTGACGCGGCCTCGACACGGGCCGCGCCCGCCAGGAGCGCGTCGTCCCGGCCTTCCGCGGCCGAGAGCAGGAGCCCCGCGCCACCGGCTCCCCATGCGCCGATCGGCAGGCTGACGCCCGGCATGCCCAGATAGCTGAACAGCATGGTGGTGCGCAGCGTGCGCCGGTTGACCCGATCGTACAGGTCGTCGTCGGCCAGCAGCCCGGCCAGCGGGGGAGCCGGGTGACGGACGGTGGGGCAGGCCAGGAACGCGCCACCGAGCTCCTCAGCGATGCCCTCTCGGAGCGCCCGCATGGCCCGGTAGACGGGACCGGCGTCCCGCTGCCGCGCCTCGTATCGGGCGAGTCGGCGCAAAATTCCAGGGTCGACGTGCGCGCCGTCGCCCGCTCGGAGCAGGTGCCCATAGCGTGCGTGGGCTTCTGTCTCGACGATCGGCGCGTGCTCTGCCAGGACCCGGAGCGCCGCCCGCAGGACGGGTACGTCCCGCTCCTCAATGTCCGCACCCTGCCTCGCCAGGAGCGTCAGGCGGTCCTCGAACGGCCCGCGCACCTCTGGCGTGCAGTCGCTGATCAGCTCACCCTGGGGAACGACAAGGCGAAGCGGCCGGTCGTCCGGCGGAACCGGCACCCTGCCGGTGAGGATGGCGTCAGTGGCGATCACGTCGCGCATGGAGGTGGCGAAGATGCCCACGGTGTCGAGGGTGGGAGCGAGCGGCACCATGCCGTCGGTGGCGTATCTGCCCTCGCTGGCCTTGTAGCCGATCACGCCGCAGAAGGCGGCCGGCACGCGTACCGAGCCCGAGGTGTCGGTGCCGAGGGCGACCGGCACGATCCCGAGAGCCACCGCGACGGCGGATCCGGAGGACGAGCCGCCGGGGATCAGCCGCTCACCGCCGCCGTTCGGGTTCGGCGGCGTGCCGAAGGAGGGGTTGATGCCGAGCCCCGAGAAGGCGAACTCGCTGAGGTTCGTCTTTCCGACGCAGACCATCCCCGCTGCGGCAAGTCTGCGGACCACGGTGGCGTCGCGCTCGGCGGGCGGCAGGGCAGCCCGGGTGCGCGAGCCTGCGGTCGTCACCGTGCCTGCAAGGTCGAACAGGTCCTTGACGGCGACCGGTACCCCGTCCAGAGGGCTCCTGGCCCGTCCGGCCGCGAGCCGGTCGCGGGCCGCAGCGGCCTCGCGTGCCGCGCGGTCGGCGGTGAGCTCGATGAAGGTGCCTGCGGCCCGAGGGGAGCGCGCCTCCTGCAAGGCGCGCTCGGCCACCTCACCCGGGTCAAGCTCACCCGCCGCCATGCGTTCGCCGATGGCGACACCGTCGTACGGTGGGTTGAGCGTCATGACAGAGCTCTTTTCCGGGTTGTGGTGACGGGACCGGTCAAGGTGCGCTCGGCCGGGGCGCTCGCGGCATCGGCGAGCGGTCGCCCTCTGGTCTCCTCGCCGAGTGCGAGCGTGACCAGCAGGCCCGCGACGTTGACTGCCGCCATCACCCACATGACGGCGCCGATCCCCGCGCCCGACAGGACCAGCGGGAGCAGGAAGGTGCTGGTGGCCGAGCCGATGCGGCTGATCGCGACAACCACGCCGGTCGCCGTGGCACGTACGGCGGTGGGGAACAGCTCGTTGGGGTAGATGATCTCGATGAAGTTGCACGCCCCCGAGGTGACGGCGTACGTGGCCAGGGCGGCGAACAGCAGCCACGGCGGCGCGCCGGGCGCCAGGGCCATGAAGGCGAAGGTCGCCGTCATGACCACGAACGTCCACGTCAGCAGCGGCCGACGGCCGACCCGGTCCACCAGGAGCAGTCCGGGCACGCCGCCGACCAGGAAGAGGGAGCTGATGATCAGCTCGGCGGCGTAGACGTTGGAGGGGGCGATGCCGATCTCGGCGAGGATGTCCGGTCCGAAGCTGTAGACGGCGAACAGGGGGATGACGTGCGCGGTGTAGAAGACGCCGATGAACACGATCCTGCGCAGGTAGACGCCGCGGAACACGGCTGGCAGCCCGACGGGAGCGGGATCCTCGCGGATGTCGGCGGCCCTGGCCTCGTCACCCCAGACCCGGCGGCAGATTCGGTCGGCCTCCTCGGTCCTGCCCTGGCTGAGCAGCCACCGTGGCGACTCCGGCGTGCCGAGCCGGAACGCCATCGTCGCCACGCCGAATACGGCGGGAGAGGCAAGCATGTACCGCCAGGCGTCGTCGCCGAGGTGCGACAGTGCCCAGCCACAGCCCGCTGCCGCCGCGGCTCCTGCCGCCCACACCACGAACAGCGCACCGAGCAGCCGCCCACGGTGCCGGCTCGGCACGAACTCGGCCAGCAGCGAACTCGCGATCGGATAGTCGGCACCGATGGCCATGCCGAGCAGGAACCGCAGCGCGACGAGCTGCCACACCTCACCGACGAAGGCCGAAGCCAGCGAGGTGAGCGTGAGGACGGCCAGGTCGAGCAGGTACATCACCTGTCGGCCGACCTTGTCCGTGACGTACCCGAACACCGCGCCGCCGACGAAGATGCCGATCAGCGCCGCGGCGGCGGTCAGCCCTAGCTCAGCGCCGCTCATGTCCAGCGCGGGGCGCATGGTGATGAGCGCGACGCCGATGATGGTGAGCGCGTAGCCGTCCAGAAACGGGCCGCCGGCGGAATAGAGCGTGAGCTTCTTATGGAACCGGCTCAGCGGTGCGTCGTCGATCAGGAAGACAGGTGACGTCATCGTGAATCACCTCGGTCGTGGCCATGCGGGTTGTGGGTTCAGCAAAACAGCGGCATGTCAGCTGAGGGAATGGAGGAAGTCACAAGGAGTCATCGGCTCTGGTGGAGATGTTTCCAAGAAGTTCATCGGTGGATGAGCTCTCCAAAGAGAGGGACGGGACATGGCGTTTCGCACCGCCGCCCGTTCAGGCCATCCGCGTCGAAATCGACGCCTTGTTCACCGAGGGCCGTGGCCTGTCGATCTGACTCGAAAATAGGCCCTTAGCTGGGCAGGCGGCAGCGAACCTCAGCCGGTGATCGTCGGATGAGGCAGCGAGCGCGGGCAGTGGTCAGGCGGCAGGCTGCTCGTTGGATTGATCGAGAATGACCCTCTTACCGGTGAGGCGTTCGAGCTGACGGACCAGGTCGCGCTCTCGGCGCCGTCTGTTGATCTTCGATTCGTGGAAGTCGGCACCGAGATCCTGATAGTGGGCCTCAGGGTCGGACAGCAGATGCCAGATGATGGTGAGGATGCTGTTGCCCAGGGCGACGATCGCGCGTTTCTTTCCCCGGCGTCTGACGAGCCTGCGGTAGCGGGCGCCGAGGAAAGTGTAGGTGCGGCCGGCGACGATCTCGCCGAGAGTGACGGCCGGCCAAGGGTTGCCCTTGCCGGTGGAGCTGCCTTTCTTCGTGCCGGCGGAGTTCTTGTCGATCGGGGCGAACTTGGCCCAGGACACCAGATGACCGGCCGTGGGAAGGGCGGCCATGGTCACGCCGATTTCGGCGATCAGCTCGTGGGCGGAGGTCACCCCGACCTCGGTGATCTCATCCAGAGGTCACCCCGACCCCGGTGATCTCATCCAGGCGTTCGGCCACCGCGGTATGACCTGGCTGGTGAGACAGCGTGCGCAGTGGGGCCAGGCCAAGGTGCACCCCACGACGGCGACGCCACCTGCCGGCGCTCGGTCTTTCGATGGCCGACCCGCTACAACACCCGCAGAAGGCATTCGCCCAACGGGCACCTCAGCCCCGTCGCCTACGAGCAGCTACACGGCAAAGACCGAGTAGCCTGACCCTGGCCGCATGACACACTCCAACGCGTGTCCACTTCTGTGCGGGAAGGCCCGACCAGCCCGGCCGCCCCTCCGCCCCCCGCCCCCGAATGCGGCCACGAACTGCTCATTGGCGAACAACTCACCCAGCTCATCGCGCGCCCGAACCGGCAACGGCATCTCCCGCCGTCCTCGATGCATCGCCCGGATCGCTTCGGCCACATGCGGCGACGGCTCCGGCCACGGACACGGCTGCACAGACACCGAAACACTCCAACAGCAGCCGGGACGAGGGGAAACCGGCCACCCTCATGATCCACACCGACCACCGTCAGGTCACGGACCACAACCAACGCGCCGCGAGTTAACCAGCAGGGTCGTTGATGAAGACGCCGCCAGGCCGCGTCCGCCCGAACAGCTCCTCATACAGCTACGCCAGGGCCTCTGGTGGCAGGTAGTGCAGCGCGGTGGTCGACATGGCAGCGTCCGTTTGCAACTCAGGCCGAGGCTGCCCGACCAGCCGGGAGTGCTCAGATCAGCCTCGGCGAACCGTACGCCGCCCGGATGGCCGGCACGGGCGAGGACCAGCAGGAGCGAATCCATGTCCACGGCGACGATCTCGGCCGCGGGCAGGTGCCGGGCCACCCGCGCGGACAAGGAGCCGGGACCGCACCCGAGATCAAGGATCAGCGACTCGGGCACATTCCGCAAGGCGTGTGCGAGTGCGTGGCAGATCGTCGCGAAACGCCCTTCACGGTCGGCGGCGTACCGTTCCTGCTGCGCGTCCCACCGTTCCAGCCACATGCGCGCGCGGGATGGGGAGACAGGATTCACGGGCCGGCTTTTCGGAGGGGGGACTCGCAATGAAAACAGTTGTCGTTATCATGACATAGGCTCAGCATCAGACAGGGATCGAATCGCCCGAATGATCCGGATGATCCGAAACGAATCGCGCCCCCTGATCGAACCCAGCTCCGCTGCGTGCGCGTCCCGCCCGGCTCCGGCCGCTTCGTGGCCCGTGGCGGCGGTAGCGTTCACGATGCGGGCGCGTTCCACGGCGCTTCGGTCAAGGTGGTCGAGAAGACCACCTTGACCCCATCGGCCGGCCACCTGGCATATCCGCGCGGGTTGGCGGGTGACCGACGGCCGGCACCCCATGAAGCCCCTCGGGTCGACCCGGCCGCTTTGGCGGTGTCATATCCAGCCATATCTGAATCGTGACGCCACGCGAAGTCGGCGGCCCGGACGACAAGCGCCCGGCTGGGTGCCGGGGCCGCCGTCCCGGCCGCCCCGGCCATCGTGGTGATCGTCGACAACGACAGCATCCACCTGACGCCGAGGAATGTCATGGCCGGGCAGCAACGGTGATCAAGGGCATGTAGTAACCAGCAGGCTGCTGCTCGTCCACCGGGACACCGTCAGCTTCCACCCAGGCGTGCGCGCCGAACGGCTCGATGCGTACTCCCACATGCCAGGTTGGCCACATGCCGCGTAACCGGCACAACAACGCCACGGCGATGGCCCGCTGCAGACATCCCTCACCAGCACAGCGAGCGCTGAGTCCTGTAACCGCCTTGCGAGCCCGTGCGGCGTGCGCGTAGCGAGCCGGGCGAGCGCCTCGGCGGACGACTTCCAATATCCGGCGGATCTGCCGAGGACTTCTTGACGCGATGATACGGGCGGCGCCAATCGCCAACCATGCCGCCGGTCGGCTGCGCCAGGGCACCCCAGGACGGTCATAGGCAGCGACGAAGGTCATTGCTCCACCACCAGCCCTTTGTCCCGCATCTCTTCCAGGAAAGCAGCTACATCCATACACGCTCGTTCCGCCGATACGTTGTATCGGAGTCGCAGCTCGGCTACCGCTCGCTCAAGGTCGCCGTTATCGAGCAGCACTCCAAGGACGAGAGCCCCACATGAGTTGAGCTGCCAATAACGACCAGCTCGTTCGTCGAGTAGGACGGCACCGTGATCAGCAGACGTCAACGAAACGTCCTCTCTCAGGTGTAGAGCCACTGTGAACCCTCCGTTTGCGTGCGAAGCCATGCCTCGCAGGCGAGCGTGTGACCGAACTCGTCGACGGGCGTATCAGGGGCCTGCGGTCCCAGCAGCACGCGCCGCAACTGTTGTTCGTCTATCAGGCCGAGTTCGGCAAGTATTGAGTCATCGCATAGTGCTAGAAGGTCGGCTCTGTTACGGCGGAAGCCTTCGTGTATCTCCTGGTCGACATGGCCTTTGGTGGTTCGTGCCAGGAGGTGGTCCGGCATGTGGCCACGCATGCTCTCCACGAGCAATGGCTTGTAGCGCCACGGGTCGCCACGATCCTCCAACCGCACCCGTAAGACAGCGTCGAGCACATCCCCATCGCAGTAGGGATAGACCTGCCACACCCGCGAGCTGCTGGGGATCTGGTTAGACTGCCGGCAGATGATGCCGGCTTGCCAGAGCTGCAACACGGTCTGATGTTGGGCCGGATGAGGAGAAACAGATCCAGCCTGCTCGGCAGTTCTTCGTAGTATGCGCTGGATGGCGTCAACCGCTTCAGCAGTGGCCCATGGAGGTATTCGCGCTGGCAACCCCCAAAGCCCTGGTTCCGGGACGCCAGCGACGGTAGCGGCATTGGCGAGCCATGTGCTATAGGGAGTTCTGGCGAACATCATGCGCGCGACGGTACGTAGGGGCCAGCGCCACCGTGCTCTCCTGCCTCTCAGATGCGACATCGCCGCCAAAGGCCGCCGACGCATCAGATCTGGGAGGTACGACCAACCGAGCTGGAACAGCTGATCGCCGCCGATTCCGGACATGTGGATGCGGCTTCCCATTGCGGCCAGCAGTTCGCTGCGGCGAGCCCAGATCCCGAAGCTATGAAGCGCGACGAAAGGGAAGTCAAGTCCATATCCGCTACGGTCTACCAGGTCATAGTGGAGACCGAGCTCCTCCCTCGTCACGGTTTTATGGACGGCATGCGGCAGGTGGCGAGCGGCTCGCTCGGCCCAGTGCGCGTCTTCATTGGCAGGATCCTCCGACACCGCGGTCAACGCTGTCATCTCGTGATCTGCCAGAAAGCACAGCGCTGTGGAGTCAAGCCCACCCGAAAGGTCTGCCGATATTCTTTCGGGCACCAAATGGCTGCGGACTGATCGCCTCAAGGCGGCATAGACCTCGCGAGCTCCCGCCGACAACGGAAGCTCCGGTTCCGGAGGAACCCAATATCGGATTTCTGAAGCACGACCTTGTCGGTCGATGAAAAGACAATGGTCTGGGCGGACCGCGTGTACTCCTCGCCACAGGGGAAGCAGGTCCAGAGGAAGCTCGAGCAGGCGAGTAGCTAATGCCTCCTCATCAAAGGAGGCTCGTGTGACAAGCGCCAGTACATCGGCCCGGTTCGCAGCCAAGGTAACCGTGTTAAATGTCGCATGGAAAACTCTGGCCTGGCCGGAGAGCGTGCCTTGAATTCTCAGGCGTCCCTCCTCGTTGACAGCGAGATGGCACCGGTTTCGATGTCCGTCCACACCGATCCGCTTCGGACCTAGTATCGCCGTCTGCGCATCTCCGGTCGCCTCGATGTTCGTCCACTCGTCCGGCCAGCAGCCCATGAGCCATGGACGGCCGGATCGGTGGCGATACACATGCTGCGCCTGAGAGCGCAGCACTCGGACTGCGGGAACAATGGCGGGGTGATCTGGAAGGACCACAAACCACGGTTCCCGCAGTGGGCGAGTGCTCAATGCCGTGCCGAATGCCATTATGGTTCACCGTCGTCGGCTGCGTTCCGGTCCGCTACGTGTGAACCAGGGCGTCCGACGTCAGTTTCGAGTTATCCGCCCATTCTCCCCCAAACGATTTCTCGGTTGAAGTGGGTGAGTCCACGCGTCTGCTTGGCGAAATCTCCCGCATCCACCACGATGGGCGGTTCGTAGATCTCCTTGCAAAGCTCATGAACTACATTCTGGTCCATTTACGCCTCCTGTCAGCACTCATGAGATGATCCCGGTCCGTCGGCCGCAAGTCGTCGGCCGAGCCTGCCGGTTTCTTAACGCTCCCTGCACAGGCAATTCTGGACCATGAGGCGAGGACACGGACATCTTTTCAAAGGGTTTTGAAGCTTGGGCTACATCCACGGCAGAGGAGTATGAGTTTGGCCTGGTGACCGCGTGACGCTGCTAAGCGCCTATCCAGAAGTTCTGCGCGTGACCGGGTGTGAGAACGCCAGGGACGACGGCGTTGACAGGGGCCTCGCCGGGGGTTGGATCGGGGTTGCCCACATCGTCCGCCCACCGGCGAGGTCGTGGTCAGTATGCGCCCGCCTGTTGTGTTCGCCAATGCTTCGGCCGTCTCGATCGAGCATCTGCAGGCCAAGCTGCGTGGCCGGTGACGGCCGGCGGTGCGGGCGGCGGCGAGCAGCTCAACATGCTCGGCCACCAGCAGCGCCACCTGCTGGTCGCTCAGCCGGGAGGGGCAGGGGGCGATGGCCTGGCCGGTGTGGCGGTCGGTGATGGAGGCGTGGACGGGTATGGCGCTCACCGGGTACCTCGACATGGGGTCTGGGTGGCGACCTGCCGGCACACCTCGCAGACGCGGGAGTAGCCGAGCCCGTAGGTGGGCAGCGCGGCAGGTCCTCGCTGCGGTGCAGGCCGTAGCAGTGGGGGCACTGGTAGCGGGTCATCGGGCCACCTCGCTGAGGGCGAGCAGGTTGCGCCACCGCGGCTTGCGCGGCTCGGGCCGAGGCTCAGGGGCGGGCAAGCCGTCCACCGCTCGCCGCTTAGACCGTGTCCTACGTGGTGGGCCGGATGAAGTGCTTGTAGCAGCACACAGTGGCGGCGGGGCTGAGAAAGGCCAGGCAGTTGCCGGAATAGCGCTTGTAGCGGAGGTGAGCCTGCGGTAGCCGGTCAGCCAGGAGATGGTGCGCTCGATCACCCAGCGGTGCCGGCCTGACCGCTGGCGGGATTCGACTCTCTTGCGGGCGATGCGGACGGCGATGCGCTTGCCCCGCAGCCATCGCCGCACGTCATCGCGGTCGTACGCCCTGTCCGCGTGGAGCTTGCCGGGCTTGGTGTGCCGGCCGCGGCCGGGGTCGCCCGTACATGGGCGCAGTCCAGCACGACACGGGACAGGTCAAGCAGCTCGGCGACGAGCTGATCCTGCACCGCCTGGTGCGGCCGGCCCCACACGCCGGCGCGTGACCAGATCAGAAACCGGCGGTGCGCGGTGGACTTCGCTATCCCGAAACACGGCGGCAGCGCCCGCCACGCACATCCGCTCACCAGCACAGAGACGACCGCCGCATACACCGCTTCATCAGGCGTGTTTTGAGTGCCGCCGCCTTGCGGACGCACCTGCGCCGGCGGCAACAGCGGCCGGTGACGAGTTCGAGCCCGTGGTGACCGAAGTGGCGTCCGGGCTTCCGAAAGGTGCGATTCTGCAAGCCCTCGATGAGATGGTGGCGCGTGACATCGTCCGTCCCGTGGAGTCATCCGGACGATTTCGCTTCCGTCATCCCCTGGTGCGGCGTGCCGCCTACCTCTCGGCAGGCGCAGGGTGGCGGCTCCGAGCTCATGCCCGCATCGCGGGATATCTGGCCGACGTCGGCGCGCCCGCGACCCAGCGAGCACATCATGTGGCCTGGTCCGGGCGCATGGGGGATGAAGCGGATGTCGCCACCTTGGTTGAGGCGGCGCACCCTGAGCGGCTGGGGATCGCGTACGTCCGACGGTTCCCCAGCAAGGCTTGATCTGACCGGATGACGTTATCGGCAGGCGCAGCTGGCTGCCAACGCGCCGGCCGAGACCCCTATCCCGGCAACCTACGAACCTTCGTCGCCCGGTTGGTGATGAGCGGCACCGGCGCTGATCTCTCGAAAGAGTTCGGCGGACCAGCTTGCCGACCACCTCCTCATCCAGGATCTCCCCCGACAGGCCGAGGTAGGGGTAGACGGTGGCCTTGGCTGCGGCGGTGCCCTCCTTCTTCGTCTTGGACGTCGTGCGGTCGCGGGGGTCGTAGGCGTAGGTGTAGATGTCCTCGAGGTAGGCGCCGGGGGTGTCGGCGTTGGCGATCTTGGCGTGGTCGCGGGAGCGGTGCAGGTTGCCCTGGTAGTTCAGGGTGTGCTCGGCCACCAGCGTGCCGTTCGGCTTGTTCTCCAGCGAGTGGGCCAGCACCCCGGACAGGAAGTAGTCGTAGGTGACGGTGTTGCCGTTGGCCTTGGTCTCGCTCAGCCGCTCGGCCCGCGGGGTGTAGGCGTAGCGGGTGACCTTCGGTGCGGTGTCGGTGGCCGACTTCTTGTTGACCACCTCATCGACCAGGTCACGGACGTCGTAGCGGTAGGTGGCCAGCGTCTTGTCATGGGTGCGCTCGATGACC
Source organism: Thermoactinospora rubra (assembly GCF_002093975.1). Taxonomy (GTDB): domain Bacteria; phylum Actinomycetota; class Actinomycetes; order Streptosporangiales; family Streptosporangiaceae; genus Nonomuraea; species Nonomuraea rubra_A. The sequence continues at coordinate 21,597 of NZ_KZ084337.1, read as the reverse complement.
GCGCTGTTTTCGTTGTAGCGGTAGGCGGTGGTGTTCTTCAGCGCCCCGTCGAGGTACTCCTTGATCGTATCGATCTGGTTCAGGCCGGTGTAGCCGACGTCCCACACGTCGATCTTCGCGGTGGGCGCATGGTCCTCGATCTTGGTGAGGTTGGCGTTGGGGTCGTAGAGGTAGCGGAAGTCCTTCTTCTCCTCATCGGCCTGCCCGCTCGTGTCGCGCACCAGCTTCACCGCATCAGCGATCACGGTGCCGTTGGCCTGGTCCGTCAGCGTGACCGACTGGCCCAGCCCGGCGGTGAAGGTGTAGGAGCCCAGCTCCACCCAGGTACCGGCGTTCCTGGTCTGGTCGACGGTGACGCTGGCCGTACCCGACTCGTGCTTGACGGCATAGGTGGCGTCGGTCGCCGTCGCCCCGGCCGGGTAGGTGACATAGACCTTGTAGGTGCCGGGGGCATAGGTGGTCAGGTTCCAGGTGAAGGTCGACTCACCGGTGCCCGTGCTGCCCAACCATCCCACCTACCGGCAGATCCTGGACGTCTTCGCCGACGTGGAGCGGCCCCTGCGGGCTCGCGACCTGTGCCAGGCACTGGACCCGCCCATCGTCCCGAAGAACACCGTGAAGATCCGCGCCAAGCTCAAACGCCTGGTCGGCCAGGGCATCCTCGTGGAGACCGAGCCGGGAGTATGCGCTCAGTCTCCTCCCTCAAGACCCCGGCCCGGGCGTGACTCGTCTATGGGCCGGCCCCAGGGCGGCGGCGAGACGCGAAGCGAGACTCGCGAGGGCGGCACGCAGCTCCGGGCCGCCCTCGACGCGGAAAGGGAACGGCACGTTCGGCAGCCACTCCTGCGCGTACATCGTCGGATTGCTCGTGCTGCCGACGAGCACGCACCCGTCCCCCGACGGTTCGAGCCTTCCCATCGGCGGCCGGATCCAAGGCGCCACCTCGGCCAGGGGAGCGTCGAACACGACGCGCGTGGCGAACTCCCACCCGGTGCCCAGGTTCTCCTCCAGCGCCGCCACCGGGTCGAGGTCGTCGGGCGGCTCGAACGTGTGCGTACTCCGCTGAACCTGGAGGACGCGGTCGACCCGGTAGGTGCGGACGGCGTCCGCGCGGTGGGAGTGGCACAGCAGGTACCAGCGCCCGTGACGGACGACGACCGCCCAGGGGTCCACCTCGGCCTCCCACTGGTTGCCGGACTCGCTCCGGTAGGCGACCACCACGCGCCGCCGGTCCGCGATGGCGGCCACGAGCGCGCTGGTGGTGGCGGGATCCGGACGGGCCGAGAACCGGTCGGGCGCCGCCGACGCGTACTCACGCAGCGCCGCCGCCTGCCGTCCGACGTTCTCGGGCAGGGCCCGGATGACCTTGCCCAGGGCGGCGCCGACGAGGTCGTCGGCATCGGCGGCCGCCGGCTGGCCGTTGAGCACCGCCATGACCAGGCCAAGCGCCTCGGGTTCTGTGAAGGCGACCGGAGGCAGCCGCGTCCCGCGCCCGAGCCTGTACCCGCCGTACGGGCCGCGAGCCGACTCGACGGGGATGCCCGCCTCGCGGAGGATCCCGACGTACCGGCGCGCGGCCCGCTCCGTGACGCCCAGACAGGCGGCGAGCTCGCCGGCCGTCACGCCAGGGCGGGCCTGGAGGAGCTCCATGGCGCGCAGAGCCCGTGCGGTGGGACTGAGATCGGGCGGCACACGAGCACAGTACGAGATCACGTCATGAACAGGAAGTAGAACGTCCGGAATCGCTCCTAGCCTGACGTCCTGTCCGAGTTCCGTCCTCACCGGAACGTGCCGAAGAAAGAGAACCGATCATGGATATCCTGCTCATCGCCGGCCTGTGGCTCGACGGATCCGCGTGGGACGACGTCGTGCCCGCCCTCCAGGCGCTCGGCCACCGCCCCGTACCGATCACCCTGCCCGGGCAGGACGACGGATCCGCCTCGGCCACTCTGGATGACCAGGTGCCAGCCGTGATCGCCGCCGTGGAGTCGGCCTCAGGGAAGCCCATGGTGGTGGGGCATTCCGCCGCTTGCACCCTGGCCTGGCTGGCCGCCGACGCGTGCCCGGAGCGGGTCGCCAAGGTCGCGTTCATCGGCGGCTTCCCGGCCTCGGACGGGCAGCCCTACGCCGACTTCTTCGAGGTGAAGGACGGCGTCATGCCCTTCCCCGGCTGGGGTCCGTTCGAAGGACCGGACTCCGCCGACCTCAGCGAGGAGGCAAGGAGGGACTTCACGTCCGCGGCGATTCCCGTCCCTGCCGGGGTGGCGAAGGGCGTGGTGCGCCTGACGGACGAGCGACGGTTCGACGTACCCGTCCTCGTCGTGTGCCCCGAGTTCACCCCCGCCCAGGCTCAAGAGTGGATCGCCGCCGGTGACGTGCCCGAGCTGGCCAAGGTCAAGCACCTTGAGCTTGTGGACATCGACTCGGGCCACTGGCCCATGATCACACGGCCTGCCGAGCTCGCCCGGCTCCTGGCCGCCGCGGCCCCTGAGGTCTGACACAGATGCCGACCATCGCTCCTCGCCGATCAGCCAGGTCGGCGTAGCGATCCCGGCCGACAGCAGAGTGCCTTCGCGCAGCATGTCCACCACGGCGCGGGACGACCCCGCAGCGTCAACATCTGGCCACCGCCACCCTGGTCGCCAGCTTCGCCACCGGCAAGAAACTGGTCGACGAGTCCGCTGCCCGCGCCGCGGTCAGCGAGGTGATCGCGACAGAGTGACCACCAAACCGACACCACGACCACGACGGCTCCGTCCGGCATCAGCCTGGCGGGGCCGTTCTTGTCGTCCATAGAGACGCCACGAATGTGGCCTACGTGGACAACTTGGACGTCCTACAGGTGGGCTGCAGAACACGCCGGATGAAGCGGGGTTCGCGGCCATCGTCTACGTGCTGGTGAGCGGGTGTGCGTGGCGGGCGCTGCCGCCGTGTTTGGGGATAGCGACGTCCACTGTGCACCGCCGCTTTCTGATCTGGTCACGCGCCGGCGTGTGGGCCAAGTCGCACCAGGCCGTACTGGACAACCTCGCTGCCGCCGACCTGCTCGACCTCTCCCGTGTCGTGCTGGACTCCGCCCGCGTGCGGGCCAAAGGGGGGGCGGCCTTGCCGGTCCGAGCCCCGTGGACCGGGGCAAGCCGGGCTCCACGATGCACCTCCTGTCCGACCGGTCCGGGCTGCCCGTCGTGGCCGGTGTCTCATCTGGCAACACCCACGACAGCGAGAGCCTCAAGCCCCTCGTGACCGAGCTCCACATGAGACGCAGCCCTCGCCACGGCCGGCACATCAATTCTGGCAAGCTCCACGCAGACAAGGCTTACGACCGCGATGACCTGCGCCGATGGCTGCGCGGCAAGCGCATCGCGGTTCGTATCGCCCGCACGGGAGTCGAGTCCGGTCAGCGATGAGGCCGGCATCGCCAGTTCGCCGAGATGCTCCTTCACCGTCGCGGCGCGCAAGACCTGGACGGCTGGGCCACGCGAGCGGAAACCAGCCCCGCCCGTGAACTGCGCGACTTCGCCGCCGGGCTTCGTCGCGACGGGGTGGCGGCCAGGGCCGGGTTCATCCTGTCCTGCGGTTCCAGGGCCGTCGAAGGCAACGTGAACCGCATCAAGATGATCAAACGGATCATGTACGGGCGAGCGAACCCCGACCTACTCCGCATACGCGTCCCGCACGGCTACTGATCACGAAAAGCGGGCCAGACCTGACACGCACCTGGCCATTGACACGCTGTGTGGGAGACGTCACCAGGCCGGGAACCGCAGGGGCGAGCGGGGCCATGACCATTGCCCGCGCTGTCCGTCGTGCAGGACCGGGGCAGGATCTCGGTACGTATGTCGCTGCCTGCTAACGAGCTTGAAGGCGTGATGTCGTCGGGCTGACAGATGGCGGCCGTGGCGGTATGCCTGGTTGATGAGGTATCCGCAAGGCGGAGGGCTGACCACCGAGCGGCGGGCTTTCCGCGAGCGTATCCGGCTGCGAGCCGCTGAGATGTTCGCCGGCGGGGTGGACACCGCGGTGATCGCCAAGGAGTTACGCGTCAGCGTGCGCTCGGTGCAGCGCTGGCGCCACGCCTGGCAACACGGCGGGGCACGGGCCTTGCGGTCTAACAGCCTGTCGGGCATCGCCCAGATGCTGCGCCGGCATGGCTGGAGTCACCAGATCCCGGCTCGGCGTGCGGTCGAAGGAGACCCCCAGGCCGTGGACGTGACCTGGCCGGGTGGCTGAAACACACCTGGCCCCAGATAAAAGCACCGCGGCGGCGCTCGGGGCCTGGATCGTCGTCGAAGACGAAGCCGGATTGGCGATGACGCCGCCGCGACGGCCGTACCTGATCCCGCCGCGGCCACACCCCGGTGGTCACCGTCCGCGGACGCAGCCGGCGCCGCTTCTCGATCGCCGCATTGGCCTGCTCCACATCCGGCACGCGTTCCCGGATCATCTACCGGCCCAAACGCCATCCCGACCACAAAAGCGGCCGGCGCCGCAGCTTCGCCTGGAGCGACTACCGCGACCTGCTGATCGCCGCCCACCGGCAACTCGGCGCGCCGATCGTGCTCATCTGGGACAGCCTGAACGTGCACCGCGACGCCCGCCTGACAACCTTCATCGACTCCTGCGCCTGGCTCACCGTCTCCTATCTGCCGCCGTATGCCCCCGACCTCAACCCCGTGGAAGGCATCTGGTCGGTGTTACGCCGCAGCAGTCAGGCCAACACCGCCTTCACCGACCCCGGCCATCTCCTCAAGGCGCTGCGCCGTGGGCTCCGCAAGATCCAATACCGCAGCCGCCTTATCGAGGGCTTCCTCGCAGCAACCGGCCTCACCCTGACGACATCACGCCTTCAAGCTCGTTAACTACAGGGTGATTACAGGGAATCTTCGCCAGGACCGGCCATGCTGATCTGGCCTCGAGGTACGGCGACCGCGACTGGAGAGATGGACCCACGCCGCATCTCGCCGCTGGAGGCCCGGCTCTCCCCCTGACCAGAGCGGGGCCTCCAGACCCGAGCATCGAGGCTTGCTTTCCTTCCCGAGATCTCACTCGGGCTCCTCCCAACCCCGGAAAGGCAACAACACCCACGATGCGTATGCCACAACTTTCCCCCAAGCGCGCAAGCCTCGCGAGGCTGACTGGCGCGCTGGCCGCCGCCGCAGCTTTTGCCCTCGCCGCAGGCGGCACCGCCTCGGCCGCTGTCGATGACGATGCCTTCACTCGGCTGTTGCAGCTCAATCCCGGCCTGAGCGCCGCCGAGCTCGAAAGGAGCATGCGCGAGGCCGCCGCCACCACCGGGCTGACCTATGACAAGGCGATCATGACCGCCCTGGCCGAAGCCGAAAGCCACGCACGGTCCGGCGGCTCGGCCGGCACGCAGAGCGACCCTTCCACCTGTAACAGGGTTTACGTCGGCACAGCGGCCTACAAGGGGGATATCTTCTACTCCGCGTCCTCCACTTATGGCGTCTCCCATGGACACACCGGAATCTACTCCGAAAGGGCCTGGATCACCGAGGCCCGCGGCTCGGGCGATCTAAGCGGAGAATTCTATTACTCGGGGCGTCAATACTGCTCGAAGATCGAGAAGATGTTCGTCTCCACCAGCCAAACCAACCGGGACAGTGCGGGTAACTATGCGTCCGCATACCTGACCGGCAAGCCCTACAACAGCAACTTCGCCTGGAACAAGGGCGGCGACATCTCCACTCTCAACTGCTCGGAGTTGGTGTACAAGGCGTACAAGCGGTCGGTGAACATCGACCTCGACGGGGATGGCGGTCTGGGGGTCTACCCAAACGACATCAAGAATTCCTCGCTGACGGTCACATACTCGGTCATCGGTTAGCGAAGCGAGCCGCGCTGTTCGGCGGAGCGGTCCACTGAGGTCACGTGGGGGCTTGGGGAGTCGCGACATCTCTCCAGGTCCCTGCTGGACGAGAGTGAGGATAGTGAGGATGTTGAGGAGAACGGGACGCGCGATCGCCGCGGCGGTGGCAATGGCGGCGGTGGCCCTGACGGGATGCACGTCCCGCTCGTCCTCGGGCCCGCAGGAACTCTTCGACCGCGCCGTGGTACCAGAAACCAAGGTCAGGCTGGGCGATGCAGTCATGGCGTTCTTTGTCGGGCCACAGAACTCCGAAATGTACTCACCGGTCGGAGAAGTGCACGAGCCGGGGTATCTGGTTCTCGTCGACGCCGACGGCTCCTTCCGCGCCGTGAAAACCAAACGCATGGACATGATGACCCCGGTCTGGTCCGGCCACGGCCTGTACTTCGCCGACGAAGGCAGCGATTATCGCCTGACGGCATCAGGGCTGACGAGGGTCGCGAACCCCAAAATCACCGCGCAGAACCTGATGTTCGCGTTGCCGAAGGACGGGTCTGTAGGGGTCTACAACAACGGGTTCGGCGCAAACGGTGGCTACAGCAACCAGGTCGCCGTAACCACCGAAGGCGACGCCCGCTTGTATGACGTGCAGGGCAACTACTTCACCGGCGCCTCCTGCGACGGCCAGATCTTCGGGTTGACCAACAGACCCGGCACCCATGAGAGCGAAGCCGCCAAGCTGCCCGGCATGACCTCGACGGCCGACCCGGCCGCGCGACCGCAGATGCTGGCCCGCCTGTATCCGCAGTCGGCGGGCGGGGGCGAGAAGGTCATCGCCTGGCGACCGCACTTCGGCGGCGGTACTCCGGCTGGGCAGGTTCCCTGCCACGACGGCGTGATCACTTTCCTGTCCTGGGACACCGACGCCGATGGTCGCGAACAGCCGAGGATCGTCTCCTGGGACACCGTCAGCGGTGACTACCAGGCGCACCCTTTGATCTTCGACGATGCCACGAAGCTGGACTTCGATGACTTCGGCTACATCGTGCAGGACCGGCAGGACGGTCAGTTGCACTGGGTCTATGCGGATGGCCGGGTCTTTTCCACCGATGTCGCCACGGGGAAAACCGCCACCCTCTTCAACACCGCCCTTGGAACAGGTGTGACACGCCCGATGCAGACGCTCTTCGCATTCTCCGGCACTCAGCTCCACGCTCTCAGCGCGATCCGGGGTGCCGATGGTGACATCACATACACCGTGTTCAACCGTGCCGATGGCAAGACCCTGCGCAAGGTGTCCGTCTCCATTCCCAACACTGGAATAAACGTCTCTTACCTCAACCTGTCACGCATGACCGTACGCCCCGAGACGTGACCAGCGGGATCCGTATAGATGATCTTGCAGATGCGCCTCTCTATGATCGCGGGAAGGGCGCACCTGGAACGACGGAGATCCCGGCCGGCTGCCTGACGGCAACGCCAGGCGGCGCATCGGCTCGGCCCTGGGCGGGGCCGGGGACGCTCACGTCAAGGCCTGCAGTACGATCGCCCTGATCTGCGGCTCGATCTTGGCCTTGGTGTGCGCCATCACAACGACGCCGAGTTCTTCGGCGGGATCGGCCCACCAGGTGGTGCCGCCCGCTCCCGGCCATGTCACCTCCCCGACCGAACCCGGGGTGGGCGCGCCACCGATCCGGCGACGTACCGCCAGCCCGATCCCGAAGCCATATCCCGGATTCCAGCCCGGCCTGTGCAGGCGGCTGGTGTCGGTGCCCGGAGCGAGCTGGTCGGACAGCATGTACTCGACTGTCTTGCGGGCCAGCACCGGCTTTCCCTTGTCCAGCAGCATCTGGACGAATCGCAGGTAGTCGCCCGCCGTGCTCACCAGCCCCGCTCCACCGGAGTGGAAACGCGCGATCGACAGGTCGGGCAGGACCTCCGGCGACGCCGGTTGGGCGAAGCGGTCCCGGCGCTGCTTCGGAATGCCGAAGGTGGTGTCCGTCATACCGAGTGGTGCGAAGACCTCGTCCTGGAGGAAGTCTCCGAGCGACGTGCCCACCAGGCGCTCGATGATCAGGCCTGTGAGGTCGAGACCCCAGCCGTAGTGCCACATCGCGCCCGGTTCGTGCAGTGGAGGCAGCCTGCTCAACCTGTCGATGAACTCTTCGCCCGTCAGGCCGGTCATCCCGTCGCCCACAGCCTCCGCGTAGAGCTTGTGCACCCGCGAGTCACCGAGCAGCCCTTCCGGGATGCCGGCGGTGTGCCGGAGCAGGTCAAGCACGGTGGGCTGTACCGTCCACCCCGCGAACTCGGGAAGATACGTGCCGATGGGCTCGTCCAGCACGAGCCGGCCGCGCTCGACCAGCAGCAACGCGCCAACCGCCGTGACCGGCTTGGTCATCGACGCGATCCAGAACAATGAGTCCGTCGTCATGGGGACATCGCGGGCCTTGTCCCGATGGCCATACGCCTTGAGGAGGACCACGTGCCCGTGATACGCGATTCCCACTACTGCGCCCGGCAGCCGGCCAGCCGCCATCTGCGCCTCGAGGAACTCCGTCAGCCTATCCATGATCATCGCTATTGCCGTACCTCAGCCACGCGTTGGTCCCGCCTACGTCGACCACGCCGGCACCTGTTCACCACAGCAACGCACCGCAGTGTGGCCCGGCTCTCCTCGCATGGGGGGCATGAGAGCCGGGCCACGGCGCAGCCGCGAAGTATGGGGTCCATCGCATGGCTGCGTCCCTTGGGGTGAGATGCACGGTAAGGGTCGCAACACTCGCTGAAAATCCGCTGTAACACCGGCCGGCACTGGCCACGTATGCGCCGTTTCTCGCGTTCTTCACCGCGGCCTGCCAGGCCGCGGGCGGTCCCGCGCGTGGGGGCTGACACTCAGCCTGCAGGTCGTGGCCGCCGCCGGGATCACGGTGACCACGAACGTGGCCGGCCCGCCGACCCCCGCCCGTGCTCCACGGTCGCTGGTCCAGATACTCCATCCAGGCCAGTCCCTGCACAACTTGTCTTCGCCCCCGGCGAGTCCTTCAGGTTCTCAGAAAGGGTCGACACGTAACGCTCCGCGAAATGTCATGCCGTTCGGCACCGAGAACCAGGCGCGAGATCCTCGCAGAGCCCGCTACAGCGAGGCCATATTCGAGCCGTGTTCCGCAGCGCGAGGCTCACTACTCCGCGGGCGCGGCGTTGTGCTCGAACGCCTGCTTGATGACGCTGAGCCCACCGTCCATGGCGGCGGCAAGGGGTGCGGCGAGTTCGTCGTCAGCACGTCGTGGATCCACACCAGCCGGCTGCGATCGTCGCCTTCGGCGACGACCTGAAACGAGAAGTTGTCGTGGGTGGGCCCCACCCACCGTCGCCGCCATCAGCCTGAACAACGCCCGGGCGAAGTCCGGGTCCATGAACCGGCTCATCTGCTCCAGCACCGGCTCGGGGCCGAGGTCCTCGGGCTCAGGCGGCGACGTCGTGCTCGTGGATGGCGCTGGAGGCCCCGTGCAGGTACGGCGCGCGAATCACGTCACCGGCGCGCACCTGCGGCCCGAACGCCAGCGAGTTGATCGCCGGGAACAGCGGACGCAGGATCGTCCATTCCGCGCCCGAGGCGATGACGGCCTCTCCACGTCGGCTCCAGGGAAGCCATGACGTCACCGGGGATCCGGACCACACAACTCGCTCGGGTGTCGATTCCGGCGTTCTCCGTTCGTATGGGGGGTTGAGGGACCGTCCGGCCCTTCCCGCAACGCGAACGGAGAATCGCCATGGCCAACCCATCTGTCCTGCTCGCCGATCTAGGGCTGGTGGAGTCACCACGCTGGCATGACGGTCGGCTCTACTTCTCGGACTGGACGTCACGCGAGATCGTCATGCTCGGCGCCCACGGAGAGCACGGGGTCGTGGCACACGTGGACACGCTGCCGCTCTGCGTCGCATGGTCGCCCCAGGGCGAATTGATCGTCGTCGACGGGCGGCGCGGATTGCTGTTGTGCCGGGAACCCGACGGTTCCCTGTCGACTCGGGCCCACCTGTCCCACCTCGCGACCAGCTGGAACGACATCGTCATCGACGGCCGTGGCAACACCTACGTCAACCGCATCGGCTTCGACATGCTCGCAGGCCAGCCATTCGCTCCCGGGTACGTCGCCCACGTCGCGCCTGACGGCTCGGCGCGCGTGGTCGCGGAGGGCATCGCCTTCCCCAACGGAATGGCCGTGACGGAGGACGACGCGACTTTGATCGTCGCCGACTCCTACGGCAACCAGTTGCTGGCCTATGACATCCAGATGGATGGCTCCCTGGCCAACGGCCGAGTGTGGGCCCCTCTCGGCAACGGTGTCCCGGATGGGATCTGCCTCGACGCGGAGGGTGCGGTCTGGTACGCGGACGTGCCCAACCAACGGTGTGTGCGGGTTCGAGAGGGCGGGGAGATCGCCGAGGTGATCGAACTTGATCGCGGCGCCTTCGCCTGCGTGCTGGGCGGTGAGGACAGGTCGACGCTCTTCATCACGGCGGCCGAGTGGGTCGGCCCGCCCGTGATGGTGCCCCCGGGAACCGGTCAGGTGCTCGCGGTCCAGGTGAGCGTGCCCGGAGCCGGCCGTCCATAGAAGAACGTGACCGCCAGGAACACCGGGTAACGCATCACTCCGGCGACCTGCTCCTGGTGACGCACGTCCGCCTCCAGTTCGGCGGGGTCGGCGCCGAACCGGAGGCCGATGTGACGAAACCCGTGGGTGGGCCGGCCTGGACGACGCGCCGGCCCACCCCATCGCCGTCAGCCGGTGAAGCCCTGGGCGACGAGCTTGCTGGCCGGTCCGTCGTAGACCTTGGGCGCGTCCCAGCCGAGGTTGCGGTAGGCGACCACGTCACCGTTGACGGTCAGGATCTCCGCCCGGCCGTCACCGTCGATCTCTGCGAACGCGGTGCTCCTCGGTACGGCGAAGCCCTGGGCGACGAGCTTGCTGGCCGGTCCGTCGTAGACCTTGGACGCGCTCCAGCCGAGGTTGCGGTAGGCGACCACGTCACCGTTCCTGCCGAGGGACAGGACCTCGTCGCGGCCGTCGCCGTCGAGGTCGGCGAACCTCGTCCGGGCCGGGTCGGTGAAGCCCTGGGCCACCNGTGCTCCTCGGTACGGCGAAGCCCTGGGCGACGAGCTTGCTGGCCGGTCCGTCGTAGACCTTGGACGCGCTCCAGCCGAGGTTGCGGTAGGCGACCACGTCGCCGTTGCCGCCGATGCTGATGATCTCATCCCGGCCGTCGCCGTCGATGTCGGCGAAAGCCGTACGCAACGGGTCGGTGAAGCCCTGGGCCACCAGCTTGCTGTCGGGTCCGTCGTAGACCTTGGGCGCGCTCCAGCCGAGGTTGCGGTAGGCGACCACGTCGCCGTTGCCGCCGATGCTGATGATCTCATCCCGGCCGTCGCCGTCGAGGTCGGCGAAAGCCGTACGCAACGGGTCGGTGAAGCCCTGGGCCACCAGCTTGCTGTCGGGCCCGTCGTAGACCTTGGCCTGGTCCCAGCCGCGGTTGCGGTAGGCGATCACGTCGCCGTTGCCGCCGAAGCTGATGATCTCATCCCGGCCGTCGCCGTCGAGGTCGGCGAACTTGACCTGCGCCGGAGTGCCGAAGCCCTGGGCGACGAGCTTGCTGGCCGGTCCGTCGTAGACCTTGGGCGCGCTCCAGCCGAGGTTGCGGTAGGCGACCACGTCGCCGTTGCCGCCGATGCTGATGATCTCATCCCGGCCGTCGCCGTCGATGTCGGCGAAAGCCGTACGCAACGGGTCGGTGAAGCCCTGGGCCACCAGCTTGCTGTCGGGTCCGTCGTAGACCTTGGGCGCGCTCCAGCCGAGGTTGCGGTAGGCGACCACGTCGCCGTTGCCGCCGATGCTGATGATCTCATCCCGGCCGTCGCCGTCGATGTCGGCGAAAGCCGTACGCAACGGGTCGGTGAAGCCCTGGGCCACCAGCTTGCTGTCGGGTCCGTCGTAGACCTTGGGCGCGCTCCAGCCGAGGTTGCGGTAGGCGACCACGTCGCCGTTGCCGCCGATGCTGATGATCTCATCCCGGCCGTCGCCGTCGAGGTCGGCGAAGCGCGTCCTGAGCATCGAGGCCACATAGGGCCACAGAACGTCGACGATGATCTGCGCGTCACCGGCTTGGGGCTGGTAACGCTCGGGGAATGCGGATACCTGAACCGCCTGGCAGATCTCTCCGATGGGCGCGGTCATCCAGCTGTTGTTCGGATAGCGGGCGAGCATCTTGTTGAGGAAGGCGTTCGTGGCCCAGATCGGGTCGAGCCGCTGCTCCCGGCTCCCCCAGGAGGCCCGCTGCTGGAACAACCCCAGACTGTCGTGGTCGATCTCCTCGGCGATGTTGTCGATGCTCGACTCCACGATGGTGGTGGTGATGGCGATCACCGCCGCCCGGGGATGGAGGCCGCGATCTTGCACCGCCTTGATCACCATGCGTGCGCACGAGACGCGGTAGGCCTGCATGTATCCGCGCATCTTGGCCTGCAGCCGCCCGTTGAGCTGTGCGGCCAGCGCCGAGTCCAGCGGGGTGGCGCCGCCGGGATCGCATGGCGCCAGCAGCCGCTGGGCGTCGACGGCGCCCGCGCTGGGCGAGGCCACCGGCGAAGGCGTCTCGCTCGTGCCGGGTTCCGGAGCGGGAGTGGCCGCGACCGTGGTCGCCGTGAAGAAAGCTAAGAGGGCATGCGTGAGTTTCATCCGGTCACCCCGTGAAGCCTTGCGCGACGAGTTTGCTGTCGGGTCCGTCGTAGACCTTGGGCTGCTCCCAGCCCCGGTTGCGGTAGGCGATGACGTCGCCGGAGCGGAGGTTCGAGACGATCTCCTCCCGGCGGTCGCCGTCGACCTTCGCGAAGTGCGTGCGCGCGACGTCGGTGAAGCCTTGCGCGACCAGTTTGCTGTCCGGTCCGTCGTAGACCTTGGCCTGGTCCCAGCCGCGGTTGCGGTAGGCGATCACGTTGTCGCCGCCTGTGATGATCTCGTCGCGGCCGTCGCCGTCGAGGTCGGCGAAGTACGTCCGCGTCGGGTCCCTGAACCCTTGGGCGACGAGCTTGCTGGCCGGTCCGTCGTAGACCTTGGGCGCGTCCCAGCCGAGGTTGCGGTAGGCGATCACATCACCGTTGACCCCGATGGTGATGATCTCGTCCCGTCCGTCGCCGTCGAGGTCGCCGAACCTGGTCCAGTCGGGCGCGGCGAACCCTTGGGCGACGAGCTTGCTGGCCGGTCCGTCGTAGACCTTGGGCGCGTCCCAGCCGAGGTTGCGGTAGGCGACCACGTCACCGTTGCGCTGCAGGGAAAGGATCTCGTCGCGGCCGTCGCCGTCGAGGTCGGCGAACTTCGTCCGGGCCGGGTCGGTGAAGCCCTGGGCGACGAGCTTGCTGGCCGGTCCGTCGTAGACCTTGGGCGCGTCCCAGCCGAGGTTGCGGTAGGCGACCACGTCACCGTTGACCCCGACGCTGATGATCTCGTCCCGGCCGTCGCCGTCGAGGTCGGCGAAGCGGGTGCGGGCGCCGTCGGACGTCGGGCAGTTGTAGCTGCGGATGACCTTGGCGGCGCCGATCGCCACGCCCGCGGGCTGGCCGTTGAAGTAGGCCGCGAGGGTGTTGGACGGGGTGCCCTCCCACTGCTGGTAGTGCAGGTGCGGCCCGCTGCTGTGGCCGGTGCTGCCCACTCTGCCGATGAGCTGCCCGGTGGCGACCGTCTGCCCGGTGACCACGGCCGGCTGCTCGATCATGTGGAAGTAGGAGGTGCCCCAGCCCGGGTATCCCGCGGGCCCGTGGTCGATGACGACGTACCAGCCGGCGCCTTGCTTGTCCGGGCCGCCGGGGCTCCCCACCGGGCCGCTGTCGGGATCCCAGCCGGCGAACCGTACCCGGCCGGCGTAGGAGGCCAGGATGGGACTGCCGGCGCTCAGGATGGGGCTCTCGCCGGTGGGGCTCGACACCTGCACGAAGTCGAGGCTGTTGGGGTTGGGGCTGTGGTCGCTCCGGGTGAAGCCGCGCCACTCCTCGTTGCATGAGAAGGGCAGCTGGAATTCAGGCCGCGGCGCGGCGTGGGCGGGTGCGGGGTGAAGCAGCACGCCCAAGGCGGCTCCGGCCGCCAGGATGGATAACGTCCTTCGCATGGTCACTCCGTGAAGCCCTGGGCGACGAGCTTGCTGTCGGGGCCGTCGTAGACCTTGGGCGCGTCCCAGCCGAGGTTGCGGTAGGCGACCACGTCGCCGTTCGCGCCGATGGACAGGATCTCCGCCCGCCCGTCACCGTTGATCTCGGCGAAGTGGGTACGGGCCGGAACGGAGAAGCCCTGGGCGACGACCTTGCTGGCCGGTCCGTCGTAGACCTTCGCCGCCGTCCACCCGAGGTTGCGGTAGGCCGTCACATCGCCGTTGACCGTCAGGATCTCGTCGCGCCCGTCGCCGTCGATGTCGGCGAACTTCACGTGCTGCGGAGTGCTGAAGCCCTGGGCGACCAGCTTGCTGTTCGATCCGTCGTAGACCTTGGGCGCGTCCCAGCCGAGGTTGCGGTAGGCGACCACGTCGCCGTTGACCGTCAGGATCTCGTCGCGCCCGTCACCGTCGATGTCGGCGAACTTCACGTGCTGCGGAGTGCTGAAGCCCTGGGCGACCAGCTTGCTGTTCGGCCCGTCGTAGACCTTCGCCGCCGCCCAGCCCTGGTTGCGGTAGGCCGTCACATCGCCGTTGGCGGCGATGGACAGGATCTCGTCGCGCCCGTCGCCGTCGATGTCGGCGAACCGTACCCGAGCCGGGTCGCTGAAGCCCTGCGCGACGAGCCTGCTGTCCGGCCCGTCGTAGACCTTCGCCGCGTCCCAGCCCCGGTTGCGGTAGGCGGTCACGTCACCGTTGGCGGCGATGGACAGGATCTCGTCGCGCCCGTCACCGTCGATGTCGGCGAACTGGGTCCGGCCCGTCGCGGGGCAGTTGTTGCTGATGACCCGGGTGCTGTACGGCTGGCCGCCCTCGGACAGGCGGTACTCGACTCCGTTGAAGACCGGGTAGACCCACTCGTTGAGGTAGTCCCAGCCGTCGCCGTCGTAGTCGTAGTGCTGCTCGTAGTGCAGGTGGTTGACGCCGTGGCCGCCTTCGCCCGAGTCACCCAGATGACCGAGCAACTGGCCCTGGGTCACGTTCTGGCCGACGCTGACCCGGCGGTCGAGCAGGTGCGCGTAGAGGCTGTAGTAGCCGCTGCTGTGCTGGACGACGACGTTGTGGCCCAGACCGTTGTCGAAGAGCGAGCGGATGACCCGCCCATCGTGAGAGGCGAGGACCGGCTCCCCGCGCAGCGGCGGGTTGTACATGTCGAGGATCTTGCTCATGGCCCGCGCATGGGTGGGCCCGGTCTCCATCCGCACCTCCTTGCCGCAGGCGAAGGGCAGTTGCATCGGCGGCCTGGCGGGTAGGGCGGCCGCAGGCTGGGCAAGGCCGCATAGGGCGGCGGCGACGAGAGCCAGTGTTATCCGGCGAGTGGACAAGAATCTTCCCTTCTCAAAGATGTCGTCTCATCTGGTGAGCCGGCGGTGGCGCATGAGGGCCGCGGCGAGTGTGACGAGGCAAGCCGAAGTGATCGGATCACCAGGCATGACACGGATCGGCGTGCTAGTGGAGGTTCTGGCCGAGGACCTTGCTGACCGGTCCGTCGTAGACCTTGGGCGCGCTCCAGCCGAGGTTGCGGTAGGCGATCAGGCTTCCGTTGCCGACGCTGTTGGCGATCTCGTGTCGGCGGTCGCCGTCGATCTCGGGGAAGTGCACGGTGTCGGCGTCGCGGAAGCCCTGGGCGACGAGCTTGCTGGCCGGTCCGTCGTAGACCTTGGGCGCGTCCCAGCCGAGGTTGCGGTAGGCGATCACGTCGCCGTTGACGGTCAGGATCTCCGCCCGGCCGTCGCCGTCGATGTCGGCGAACTTGACCTGCGCCGGAGCGCCGAAGCCCTGGGCGACGAGCTTGCTGGCCGGTCCGTCGTAGACCTTGGGCGCGCTCCAGCCGAGGTTGCGGTAGGCGATCACGTCGCCGTTGCCGCCGATGCTGATGATCTCGTCGCGTCCGTCGCCGTCGATGTCGGCGAACCTGACCCGCACCGGGTCGGTGAAGCCCTGGGCGACGAGCTTGCTGTCGGGCCCGTCGTAGACCTTGGCCTGGTCCCAGCCGCGGTTGCGGTAGGCGACCACGTCACCGCTCCTGCCGACGGACAGGATCTCGTCGCGTCCGTCGCCGTCGATGTCGGCGAACCTGACCCGCACCGGGTCGGAGAAGCCCTGGGCCACCAGCCGGCCGGCGGGGTAAGTCGTGCCGCTCCAGCCCCCCTCGTTCCGCCACGCGTAGACGTCGCCGTTGGTTCTGACGGAGACGACCTCCTGCCGGCCGTCGCCGTCGAGGTCGGCGAAGTCGTTCGTGATGACGTTCCGGTACCGGAAGGCCCGGTACCGATGAGTGGGATGTCCGTCGATCACCCCGGGGCCGTTGACGCCGTCGTCGGCGAACTCGGTCGTGATCGCCGCCCCGGAGAAATCGCCGAACCGGCGGCGCAGAGAGTTCCTGGCGCCGTCCTGCCCGCCGAATCCGTAGTAGGTGAAGCGGGGATACGCCGGCGCCCACCCTTCGAACAGCACGACGTGGCCGTCCTCCCGGTCGCCGACCACCCCGTCGTCGACGGTCAGGTAGTCGCCGGGACGCAGGTCCTGCCACGGGATGGCCGTGCCGTACCCGCCCAGATCGAAGGAGGCAGGGCTGGACGTGAGATGCAGGGCCATCGACACGAATCCGGAGCAGTCCCGCCGGTAGCGGTGTTGCCCGTCGATGTCGGCGAGCCACAGCGTGGTGTCCGGACCGTCGTAGCGGGGCGGATCCTGCGCGTACCAGTGACGTGCTCGCTCCAGAATCTCCGACCTCGTGATGGGGCCGGCGGCGGCCGCCTCTGCCGGTACGGCCAGCCCTACCCCGGCCAGGAGGGCGACAGCGCAAGAGATCAGGCGACGCCTGGCTCGTGAGTTTCGCATGATACCTCTCGGGAGAGTTGAGACTCCTCAGAGGGTCGGCCACCATGCTGAAATTTCTCTGTAACGGCGCGAGCTCTTCAGAGAGCCGGGAGCGTGCCTTCGAGAAGTACGGCAAGCCGATCCGCAGGTGAGACGACTGCGTATGAAGTCGCGCGCCTCAGCCATGGTGAGCCTCATTGGCCGAACGCTTCGCTGGAGGCATGACGGACACGGCTTTGGCGCCGGGCGCGACCGGCAAGGCTGATCGCAACCCGGCATACGACGAGAAGATCGCCTCATGGGCATTCGCGCCCCACCCGATCTCGGTCTCGAAGGCTCGCCGGTTCGCCCGCGCCAGACTCGTCGCCTGGGGACTCAAAGAAGCGGCCGAAGTGGTCGAACTCCTGGTCAGCGAGCTCGTCACGAACGCCCTGCAGCACGCGAGAGGTCCATGCAGGCTCACCGTCTGGGTAACCGGCAACCTGCTGCGCTGCGACGTTCAGGACGGGAGCGTCACACCGCCGCGCCTCCGGGAAACCGCGGAGGACGAGCACGGCAGAGGGCTGCAGATACTCGACGCGCTGGCCTGTTGCTGGGGCAGCGAATCGACGCCCCGGGGAAAGGTCGTCTGGTTTGAACTCCCGCTTTCGCCGTCCACGGCCACCCCTGCCTGACCTCCCGAATGTCCCCAATGGCACGCAGGAGCCGTGGGGCGGTTCAAACAATCGGGCACGGCCCGCGACAAGTCGCTCCATGCCGTCGGGGAGTACACTGCGCCGAAGGTCTCCTGAATCCAGACCCGACCGTCGAAACTTCAATTAATACACCGGTGCCGGTGAGGTGGTCATGGACTTTCGGCTTCTGGGACCTGTGGAGGTGTCGGCCAACGGCCGGCTTGTTCCGTTGGGAGGCGCCAAACCACAGGCGCTGCTCGCTGCACTACTACTCGATCACGGCCGTGTGGTCCCGATCTCCCACCTGATCGACGTGCTATGGCCGCAGAACCCTCCGGATACGGCGCGCGCGGTCATCCAGACCTACGTCAAGACGTTGCGCCAGTCCCTGAGGCGGCATGGCATCCACGAGGCGATTCTCACGCGGTCTCCTGGATACATGGCTCGAATACCTCCCAACTCGCTCGATCTGCACGTCTTCGAACAGCTGGTGACTCAGGCGCACGCGAGCGCCGACCTCGAGAAGAAGTCGGAGCTCCTCGGCAAGGCGTTGGCGCTGTGGCGCGGACCGGCCATGGCGGGACTGGACCACACCCTGCTGGCGGGAGAGGCCGCCAGGTTGAACGAGCTACGCCTGAGCACGACGGAGGAACGCATCGCCGTCGACATGGCGCTGGGGCGGCACGAGCTGCTGTTGCCCGAGCTGACGGCGCTCGTCGAGCGGCATCCAACGAACGAGCGACTACGGGCGCACCATCTTGTCTGCCTGCACGAGGCCGGCCGCGTAGCCGAGGCCCTGGCGTCCTATCGAAGGGGCCGGGACCTGATGGTCCAGGAACTCGGTATCGAGCCGGGCCCAGAACTGGCCAGGCTCCACAGCGCGATCCTGCGGGGCGATGCGGAACTGCTGCAAGCCTCCTCGAGGAAGGGACGGCCACGCGCGGTCCCGGAACAGCTACCGATCACACCCCCCGACTTCACCGGACGCCTGCCCCAAATCGAGGCCCTGACGGCGGCCATGACCTCGGTCGCTCCAGCCTGGGCCGCACCCATCCAGGTGATCTCGGGAAAGGGCGGCAGCGGTAAGTCCGCGCTGGCCATCCGGGTCGCTCGACAGCTCGCGCCCGATTTCCCAGACGGTCAGCTGTACGCCGAGCTTCGCGGGATGACCGAAACGCCGGCTGAGCCGGGGGAAGTGCTGGGGCACTTCCTCAAGGCGCTCGGCATGGATCCCGCCCATGTGCCGCGCGGGTGGCGTGAGCGCGCGGAGCGTTTCCGCGGGCTGCTCGCCGGCCGGCGCGTGCTGCTGGTCCTGGACGACGCCGCCTCGGCCAGCCAGGTGGAAGCATTGCTTCCCGGCGTCGCATCCTGCGCCGTCCTCATCACCTCACGTGATCGGCTGCCTGGCCTGGCCGGCGCCCATCGCATGGATCTCGACGTACTGGAGCTCGACGAGGCGATCGAGCTGCTCGGCCGGATCGCCGGCCATGAGCGCGTCAACGCCGACAAGTCCGCCGCACAGGACATCGTGGAGTATTGCGGCCGGATGCCACTCGCCATCCGGATCGCCGGGGCCCGTCTGGCGACCCGCCAACGCTGGCCCCTCGCATTGCTGGCCGACCGCCTGGCCGATGAGCGCAGGCGGCTGGACGAGCTGTCCATCGGCGACCTGGAGATGCGAGCCAGCTTCCTGCTCAGCTATCGCGGTTTGGATCCCCAGGCCCGTACGGCGTTGCGGCGGCTTGGCCATCTGGGCGTACAGGAGTTTCCGCTGTGGATCGTCTCCTGGCTGCTCGAGACCACCGATGAGGAGGCGGAGCGGATCGTCGAGCGGCTGGTGGACGCCCACGTCGTCGACTTCTGCCGCGTCGACGAGCTCGGCTGCGTGCGTTATCGCCTGCACGACCTCCTGCGCATCTACGGCAGGGAGCGTGCGGAGGCCGAGGAGTCGCCGGACGTGCTGCGTGCCGCCGTGGAGAGGGTGCTGGGCGGCTGGCTGAACCTGATCAGCACCGTCTGCGCGCAGTCTCCTCCGGATGAGATCCAGTGGTGGCGGACCGTGCCGACCTATCCGGTGTCGCAAGCGACGACTCAGCTGGTGGTCTCCGCTCCCCACACGTGGTTCACCCTCGAACAGCCGGCACTGGTCGTCGGGGTGGAGCGGGCCGCCGCGCTGGGTCTGCACGACCTGGCTTGCCACTTCGCTTCGGCCCGGCTGGGACCGTCCTTCCTGGGGGTCAACAGGTTCGAGTCGCGAGAGCGGATCAATGCCGCAGCGCTGGCCGCCGCCCGCCGTGCCGGAGACCAGTACGGCGAGGCTGTCATGCTGAGCGAGCTGGGACAACTCCGTCACCTGCAGGACAGTTTCCTCGAGGCGAGCGAGCACTTCTCGGCCGCGCTGGCGAGGTTCCGCGCACTCGGCGACATCCGCGGGCAAGCCGTGGCGCTGACGGGACTGGGTACCGTCTACCGGGAGCCCGGCCGTCTCGCCGAGGCTTCGGGCTTCCTCGGTCAGGCCATAAAGCTTCTCCGTTCGCTGGGCGAGCGAGCCGGCATCGCGCACGTGCAGCGTTTGTCGGGCTCCATCTGGCTGGAGCTCGGCGACTACGAGGCGGCGTGGTGCGCCATGCAGGAATCGCTGTCCACCTACCGTGAAGTCGGCAGCCGCCGCGGCGAGGCTCTCACCCTCCGCACCATCGGACTGTTCCATCGGGCGCGAGGCCGGTTGGAGGAATCCGCCGACAGCTGCGCCCAGGCGCTGGCCATCTTCCGCCAGCTGGGCGACACGCTGATGGAGGCCTATGCCGTCCGTGCCCATGCCAAGGCGCACCTGCGGATGGGCCTTCTCGGAGATGCCCTCACGCCGCTGGAGTGGAGTCTGTCGGTTTGCCGGGCGATGGGTGATCGATGGGGTCAGGCCATCACCCTCCGCACGCTCGGCGAGCTCCACCTGGCGGCCGGCCGTCTCGACGAGGCGGCGGCCTGCCTGGCGGAGGCGGAGGAGAGGTGGCGATCGATGGAGTGCCACCTTTGGCTCGCGCGCACTCATCGCGATCGGGCGCTGCTGCACGAGGCCAGAGGCGAGCACCATCTGGCCGACGCCGTACGGCAGCGAGCGCTGCGGGTGTTCCGGCAGCACGGCGCACGAGAGTACATCGAGCTCACGCAGCCTATAGCGGAATTCCAGGGCGTCGGCCGACCCTGCCAGAAGTCACCGTGGGTGGCGTACAGACCGGGCGCGGCATGACCCCGGCGAGATCACCGCGTCACCGGGGAGCAACTTCGCATCCCACTCAGCCGGCGTGCCGGCATGGAGGGTGACGACAACAGCCTTCACCGGACACCTCCTGGACGTGGATCGGGAGTCGAGACCACCGCTGTGCGCTGCGATCGCAGCCGCGAAGGCACGGACGACGGGGTGACAGAGTTCTTTCGCCGAAGTTTCAGCGCCAAAAGCCATATTTGGTAAGGCACCACCTCAGATGCGGGCGACGGCGGTGTGCACGAGGTGAGGGATGACTCCGCCGATCGGCGTGGGCCCGCACGGCCCGGCTCCCGTTCCGCAGTCAAGGGAGCCGGGCCCTTCTCACACGAGTCCGCCGTCTCCGCCCCACCTGACCGATGACAGGAGGTCTCCATGAAGAACTCGCTCCGCGCGATTCTCGTCACAGCCTTGGCGATGGTTCCGCCAGTGGCGATGTTCACCCCAGCCCAAGCGGCTAACCTGGGCTATGCCATCTCGCGGGGAACGACCCTATACAAGGGCGATTACCTGCACAGGAGCATCCACAACTATGCCGTGGAGCTGATCATGCAGGGGGACGGCAACCTCGTCCTGAAAGCCACGACCGGCCGCGTCTGCTGGGCGAGCGGCACCAACCCCGGCGGAGTGAAGGCCGTCTACCAAAACGACGGAAACTTTGTCGTCTACAACAGCAGCGGCAGGGCATTGTGGGCGAGCAATACAGTCGGTGCGACCTGGGAGACCGGTTCGACGGTCAGCATCAATGCCGGTGGCACGCTGTACGTGGGCTATAAGAGCCTGCTGACGAAGGGTTTGGTCGGTACGGCCGAGTTGGG
>NZ_KZ084336.1 GCF_002093975.1 Thermoactinospora rubra | reverse complement strand
GCAGGAGCTTCGTGCTTTCCGCTCATTCTTAAGTTCCTGACATTGCCCCAGGGCCGACCCCCAGAACCCCACACGACAAGAGCCGGCCCCGCCTTTGACCGGCGAGTACCCATGAAGTAGCTTCACTTCCGTAATCCAGAATATAGTTTCCACAAGGCGGAAAACATGGACATCACCGGCCCGATGCAGGACAGGTTCGACGAGATCCTCACGCCGCAGGCGCTCGAGTTCGTGGAGACGCTCGAGCGCGAGTTCGGCGCGCGACGCCGTGAGCTGCTGGAGGCGCGCCAGGCCCGGCAGGCCGAGCTGTCGGCCGGGGGCACGCTGGACTTCCTGCCGGAGACCGAGCACGTCCGCACCGGCGACTGGCGGGTCGCGCCGCCCGCTCCCGGCCTGGAGGACCGGCGCGTGGAGATCACCGGCCCGGTCGACCGCAAGATGACCATCAACGCGCTCAACTCGGGCGCGAAGGTGTGGCTGGCCGACTTCGAGGACGCCAACTCCCCGCTGTGGGAGAACTGCGTGGGCGGCCAGCTCAACCTGCGCGACGCGCTGGACCGCACGATCGACTTCGAGACCGGCGGCAAGCGGTACGCGCTCAGGCCCGACGAGGAGCTGGCCACGATCGTGGTGCGGCCGCGCGGCTGGCACCTGCCGGAGAAGCACGCGCTGGTCGACGGGCGGCCGGTCTCGGCCAGCCTGTTCGACTTCGGCCTGTACTTCTTCCACTGCGCCCGCAGGCAGCTCGACAAGGGCAAGGGCCCGTACTTCTACCTGCCGAAGATGGAGTCCCACCTGGAGGCCCGCCTCTGGAACGACGTGTTCAACCGGGCCCAGGACCTCCTGGGCATCCCGCGGGGGACGATCCGGGCGACCGTGCTCATCGAGACCTACCCGGCCGCCTTCGAGATGGAGGAGATCCTCTACGAGCTGCGCGAGCACTCCGCCGGGCTCAACGCGGGCCGCTGGGACTACCTGTTCAGCGTGATCAAGAAGTTCCGCACCCGGGGCCGGGAGTTCCTGCTGCCCGAGCGCAACGCCGTCACGATGACCGCGCCGTTCATGCGCGCCTACACCGAGCTGCTGGTCCGCACCTGCCACAAGCGCGGCGCGCACGCCATCGGCGGCATGGCCGCCTTCATCCCCAGCCGCAAGGACCCCGAGGTCAACAAGGTCGCCCTGGAGAAGGTCCGCGCCGACAAGACCCGCGAGGCGGGCGACGGCTTCGACGGCTCCTGGGTCGCCCACCCCGACCTGGTGCCCGTCTGCCGCGAGGTCTTCGACGGCGTCCTGGGCGAGCGCCCCAACCAGCTCGACCGCCTGCGTGAGGACGTCCAGGTCACCGCCAAGGACCTGCTCAACGTCTCGGCCACCCCCGGCCAGATCACCGAGGCCGGGCTGCGCAACAACGTCGACGTGGCCCTGCGGTACCTGGCCGCCTGGATGGGCGGGCTGGGCGCGGTGGCCATCCACAACCTCATGGAGGACGCCGCCACCGCCGAGATCTCCCGCTCGCAGATCTGGCAGTGGGTGCACAACGGCATCACCCTCGACGACACCGGCCAGACCGTCACCAAGGAGCTGGTCGAGCGGATCATCGCCGAGGAGCTGGCCAAGGTCGCCGCCGAGCCGGGCTACGACAAGGACCTGTACGCCCAGGCCGAGGCGCTGTTCAAGGAGGTCGCGCTCGACGACGACTTCGCCGAGTTCCTGACCTTGCCCGCCTACGAACGCATGCCCTAGGAAGGGGACGTGACCCTTGCTGCCCTGACCCCCCGGCTCCGGGAGCTGCTGGAGCCGGACGCGGTGATCACCGATCCGGTACGGCTGCGCACCTACGAGTGCGACGGCCTGACCTACCACCGGGCGACCCCCGGCGTGGTCGTGCTGCCCGAGACCGCCGAGCAGATCGCCGCGATCGTCAGGCTGTGCAACGAGCACGGCACGCCGTTCGTGGCGCGCGGCTCGGGCACGGGCCTGTCGGGCGGTGCCCTGCCGCGCACCGACGGCGTCCTCGTCGTCACCTCCCGGATGCGCCGCATCCTGGAGATCGACATCCCCAACCGCAGGGCCGTCGTCGAGCCGGGCGTGACGAACCTGGCGATCACCGAGGCGGTCAGGGCGCAGGGCTACTACTACGCGCCCGACCCCTCCAGCCAGCAGGTCTGCTCGATCGGCGGCAACGTGGCGGAGAACTCCGGCGGCGCCCACTGCCTGAAGTACGGCTTCACCGTCAACCACGTCCAGGCCTGCGAGATCGTCACGCCCGACGGCGAGATCGTCCGGCTCGACCGCGTGGACGCCGGCTACGACCTGCTGGGCGCCTTCGTCGGCTCGGAGGGCACGCTCGGCATCGCCACCAAGATCACGGTACGGCTGAGCCGTACCCCCGAGAGCGTGATCACGGTCCTGGCCGCCTACGACAGCATCGAGGAGGGCGGCAAGGCGGTCTCGGCGATCATCGGCGCGGGCATCGTCCCGGCGGCGATCGAGATGATGGACGCGCTGGCGATCGAGGCGGCCGAGGCCGCGGTCGCCTGCCGCTACCCGGACAACGCCGGGGCCGTGCTGATCGTCGAGCTCGACGGGCCGCGCGCGGAGGTCGACCGGCAGTTCGCGCAGCTGAAGGAGATCTGCTCGGGCGCGTTCGAGCTGCGGGTGGCGGCCGACGCGATCGAGCGGGCGGCGATCTGGCGGGGACGCAAGTCGGCCTTCGCCGCCGTGGGCCGCATCAGCCCCGCCTACATCGTGCAGGACGGGGTGGTGCCGCGCACGAGCCTGCCGCAGGTGCTGGCCTCGATCGACCGCCTGTCGGCCGAGCACGGCATCAGGGTGGCCAACGTCTTCCACGCCGGGGACGGCAACCTGCACCCGCTGGTGCTGTTCGACGACGCCGAGCCGGGCGCGGGCGAGCGGGCCGAGATCGTCTCCGGGGCCATCCTGGACCTGTGCATCGAGCACGGCGGGTCGATCACCGGGGAGCATGGCGTCGGGGTGGACAAATCCCGCTACATGCCGAAGATGTTCTCCGACGACGACCTCGACACCATGCAGCTCGTCCGCTGCGCCTTCGACCCGCGCGGCCTGTCCAACCCCGGCAAGGTCTTCCCCACGCCGAGGCTGTGCGGCGAGGTGCCGGGCGTGCGCAGGGGCGTGCACCCGCTGGTCGAGGCGGGAAAGGCGGAGCAGTTCTGATGATCGAGGGGGTCACCGTACGGCAGGCGGGCCCCGACGACGCGGTGGCGGGCGTCCAGCCCAAGTGGGTGGCGTTGCCCGAGTCGGTCGAGGAGATCGCCGCCGTCATGCGCGCGTGCGCCGAGCGGGACCTGGCCGTGGTGCCGGTGGGCGGCGGCACCAAGCTGCACTGGGGGCGCCGCCCCGACCGCTGCGACGTGCTGCTCGACCTGTGCTGCCTGAACGAGGTCGTCGAGCACGCCGCGGGCGACCTCGTCGTGCGGGTCCAGGCCGGGGCCACGATGGAGGCGCTCGCCGCGACGCTCGCCGCCAAGGGCCAGGAGCTCGCGCTCGACGTGCCGCTGGAGGGCGCCACCGTCGGCGGCACGCTGGCCACCGCGACCGCCGGACCCCGCTCCTTCCGGTACGGCACGCCGCGCGACCTGCTCATCGGCGTCACCGTCGTGCTGGCGGACGGCACCGTCGCCAGGTCGGGCGGCAAAGTCGTCAAGAACGTCGCGGGCTACGACCTGGGCAAGCTGTTCACCGGCTCCTACGGCACGCTGGGCGTCATCGCCGAGGCCACCTTCCGGCTGCACCCGCTGCCCGCCGACCGGCGCTGGGTGAGCACGTCCCTGCCCGCGGCGGTGATCGGCGACTCCTCCTCCGAGCTGCCGCTGAGCCCGGTCCCGCTGCTGCGCGCGCTGGCCGCGAGCCAGGCCGAGCCGAGCGCGATCACGCTGGACTGGCCGGACATGCAAGCCCCGTTCACCGTCTGCGCGCTCGTCGAGGGCGCCGCGGCGGCGGAGCGGGCCGAGGAGCTGCGTGCCGTCCTGGCCGAGGAGGGCGGGCGGCTCGGCGGGGGCGAGTGGCCCACCAAGCCGGTGGCCGGCGCCGAGGCCCCGGACGGCTGGGCGCGGCTGCCCGGGGATGAGCTGCTGATCGAGATCAGGACCCTGGCCACGTGGGCCGACATGGTCATGACGGCCGTCCGCGACGCCGCCCACGTCACCGAGCTGCCCGCGAAGGCCCGGATGTGGCTGGCCGACCATCTGGTGACGCACGTCGCCCTGCCCGGCGACGCCGGCCCGGCGGCCGTGGCGGCGTTCGTCTCCTCCCTGCGCGCCGCCGTCGACTCGGGCGAGCCGCGGGCGACGGTCCGGATCCTGGCCGCCCCCGAGGAGGCCGCGCGGCGCGTGGACCGGTGGGGGCCGGTCGGCGGGCTGTCGCTGATGCGGCGGGTCAAGGAGCAGTTCGACCCCGGGCGCAGGATGTCCCCCGGCCGCTTCGTGGGAGGGATCTGAGATGGACCCCGAGCTGATCAAGGACTGCGTCCACTGCGGCTTCTGCCTGCCGACCTGTCCCACCTACGTGTTGTGGGGCGAGGAGATGGACTCCCCGCGCGGCCGCATCCACCTGATGGCGCAGCACGTCGAGGGCACCCCGATCACCCCCGAGATGGCCGGGCACTTCGACGCCTGCCTGGGCTGCATGGCGTGCGTGACCGCGTGCCCGTCGGGCGTGCGGTACAACCGGCTGATCGAGCAGACGCGCGCCGTGGTGGAGCGCGAGCACGTCCGCGACCCGCAGGAGCGGGCGGTGCGGGGCATCGTCTTCGGGCTGTTCCCCTACCCGCGGCGGCTCAGGCTGCTGCGGCTGCCGATGCGGCTGTCGGAGCGGATGCGGCCGTTCCTGGAGCGGGTCCACCCGAGCCTCGGGGCGATGGCGGCGCTGGCGCCCAAGGTGGAGCGGCGCCAGCGGCTGCCCCGCCTGGTGCGGGCGCGCGGGCCGCGCAGGGCCGTGGTCGGGATGCTGGCCGGGTGCGTCCAGCGGGAGTTCTTCCCGCAGGTCAACGCCGCGACCGCCCGCGTGCTGGCGCTGGAGGGCTGCGACGTGGTGATCCCGCCCTCGCAGGGGTGCTGCGGGGCGCTGAGCGTGCACTCGGGGCGCGAGGACCAGGCGCGGCGGCTGGCGAAGCGGACGATCCGCACGTTCGAGCGGGCGGGGGTGTCGACCGTCGTGGTCAACGCGGCCGGGTGCGGGTCGTCGATGAAGGAGTACGCCGACCTGCTGGCCGGCGAGCCGGGGTGGGCGGCCCGGGCGGCGGCGCTGCGGGTGGTGGACCTGGCGGAGTGGCTGGCCGAGCTGGGCCCGGCCGCCAAGCGGCATCCGCTGCCGCTCACCGTCGCCTACCACGACGCCTGCCACCTGGCCCACGCCCAGGGGATCCGGCGGCAGCCGCGCGAGCTGCTGGCCGACATCCCGGGGCTGAGCCTGCGGGAGATCCCGGAGTCGGAGATCTGCTGCGGGTCGGCGGGGACGTACAACATCTTCCAGCCGGAGGCGGCCAGGGACCTGGGCGACCGCAAGGCGGCCCACGTGGCGTCGGTGGGGGCGGACCTGCTGGTGTCGGCCAACCCGGGATGCACGATGCAGATCGCGGCCGCCATGCGGCGCCGGGACCACC
This sequence comes from Thermoactinospora rubra, assembly GCF_002093975.1. GTDB lineage: Bacteria > Actinomycetota > Actinomycetes > Streptosporangiales > Streptosporangiaceae > Nonomuraea > Nonomuraea rubra_A. The sequence goes on along the minus strand of NZ_KZ084336.1, from coordinate 97,756 downwards.
CCATCCGTGTGGCCCACACCGCCGAGGTGCTGGACGCCTCCCTGCGCGGGGTCACGCTATGACCGGCGAGAACCCCGTGACCCGCGAGGGGCGCGGCCCGCTCTGGACTGAGGAGCGGGGAGGGCGCCCAGCGCCCGAGCCGCGACGAGGGAAGAGCGGGCCTGAACAGCGCCCCTCGCACGGAGCGCCGGAGGCGCGACAAATAAGCACAGTGCAGAGCGTGGAGAGGGCCTTCGACGTGCTGGAGGCGCTGGCCGCGTGCGGGGGTGACGCGAGCCTGTCGGAGATCGCCGCGCGCACCGGCCTGCCGTACGGGACGATCCACCGGCTGCTGCGCACCCTGCTCGCCCGGGGCTACGTCCGCCAGGAGTCCGACCGGCGGTACGCGCTGGGCGGCGCCCTGGTGCGCCTGGGCGGGGTGGCCGAGCGGATGGTGGGCGAGTGGGCCCAGCCGTACCTGGCCAAGCTCGTGGAGCTGTCGGGCGAGACGGCCAACCTGGCGGTGCTGGAGGGCGACTTCGTCGTCTACGTCGCCCAGGCCAGCTCGCCCCGGCGGCTGCGGATGTTCGCCGAGGTGGGGCGCAGGCTGCTACCGCACAGCACGGCCGTGGGCAAGGTGCTGCTCGCCGACCGGACCGACGCCGAGGCGCTGGCGCTGTTCGAGCGGACGGGGCTGCCGAGGAAGACCGCGAACACCATCACCGAGCCGCAGGCCATGCTCGCCGAGCTGCACCGGGTCAGGGCCGACGGGTACGCCCTGGACCTCGGCGAGGAGGAGCTGGGCGTGCACTGCCTGGCCGTGCCGGTGCACGACGGCGAGCGCGTCGTGGCCGCCATGTCGGTCTCCGGCCCGGCCGAGCGGATCGACGCGCTGGACCGCCGGGAGCTCGCCGAGGGCATGCGGAGGATCGCGCACGCCTTCGGCCGGGAGCTCAGTCCGCGCGCCGCGGGGTGATGTTGATCGCCCCGTTCTGCGGCACGGGCACCACGTCGACCTTGCCGTCCTGGATGGCCTTCCACAGGATCGCGCCGTTGGGGCCGAGCACCCTGACCAGGTCCTGGATCGACTCCAGCTCCGTCTTCACCTTGGCGTTGATCTGCTGCTGGGCGAGGTTCTGCTGCTTGGCGGCCTGCTCGGCGGCCAGCGCGTCGATCAGCGAGTCCGGCGGCTGCGGCTTCTGGATGGTCAGCACCACGTCGCCGCAGTCACCCGTGCCCGCGTAGAGCGGCTGGCAGAAGTACTCCGCCCCGGCCGCCTCCCGGATGTACTCCCTGGCCAGCTGGCCGACCCGGACCTCCCACTGCTGCTTGACGTTGGGGTCGTTGAACAGCTTCTTCCACTCGAACTCCTGCGAGGCGGCGTCCATGGCCCGGTCGAGCGGCTGCTTGAAGTAGAAGTTGAGCATCTTCGTCCAGCCCTCGGACTCCCCGTCCTCGAAGTAGGCCCGGTACTTGCGCCCGATACGCTCGTGGAACTGCTGCAGCACCTTGCAGTCGGTGTTGAGCGTGAACGTCGCCGACCCCGCGACGGTCATCTGCACGTTGTCCTTCGACACCACCGAGATCGGCCCCGACTCCGCTCCCCTCGCGCCGGAGAAGTCGAACGTGCGCTGGCCGAAGGGGTAGTGGTAGCCGGTGTCGCCCGGACCGAGCAGCGTCAGCCCGCTGGAGGGGTTGACGCACTTTTCGAACTCGATCGGCTCGAAGGGCCCGCCGGCGTAGTGCAGCACCACCTCGTCGGGCTGGGTGCTGACCCGGGAGCAGCCGGTGGCCACGAAGCCCAGCACCACCACGCCCCCGACCGCCAGCCAGAGGGCCTTCCACAACACCGATCGGCTCTTGCCGTTTTTGCTGTTCTTGACCTGACTCATGCGGCGAGATCCTAACTACCGTGGAAGGCATGTGCCGAAGCATCAAGACACTGCGCCCGCCGTACACCGAGGACGTGACGGAGGAGGACATCCGCGCCGCGGCCCTGCAGTTCGTCAGGAAGATCTCGGGGTTCCGCGCCCCGGCCAAGCACAACGCCGAGGCCTTCCAGCGCGCCGTCGACCAGATCACCCAGGCGTCGGAGGAGCTGCTGGACGCGCTGCGGGTCCGGGGCGCGCGCTGACCGCGAGAACCGGTTGACACCTCCTCCACCTGGGAGGATCGTCCCCAGTATGATCAGCGGGTTATATCGGGGCCAGGACGGGGACTCGCGGGTGGAGCTGCGCGTCGACGTGGACGGGCCCAGGCCTGCGGGCCGGGTGAGCGGCGACCTGTTCACCGTCGCCGGGGCCACGACCACCTACGTCGGCTCGTTCGCGGTCCACGCGCCGAAGCTCGACGTCGAGCCGGAGGGCACGCGGATCGACGGCCGGGGCGTCTTCACCTTCCCCGTCGTGACCGAGCAGGTCAGCGTGCGGGTCGAGGACGGCGTGGCCACGGCCGTGATCGACGGGCGGACCTACCGGCTGCCGCACGCCTCGCCGTACTTCCGCAGCGTCCTGCTGGAGCAGGACTCGGTGGTGGGAACGGTCCCGTTCGTCTCCTACGACACCGGCGCCCTGCCGAGCCCCCTGGCCCGGCCCAGGACGCTGAGCGTCGTGGAGGCCTGGGCCGACGCGGGCGTGGAGCTGCGCCTGGCCGAGCCGGGCGTCATCCCGGTCGACGGCTCCGGCGCCGACCTGGCCTGGGACGACGCCGAGCTGCACCACGCGATGACCCAGCAGTTCAGCCAGTACGGCGAGGCCGCCGCCTGGCGGGTGTGGCTGCTGGTGGCGAGCAGGCACGTGGGCGGCTACCGCGGGATCATGTTCGACTACAACGACGCCTTCCAGCGCCAGGGCGCGGCGGTCTTCTACGACGCCGTCAAGGGCGAGACCCCGCAGGCCCAGCGCGCCCAGCTGCGCACCTACGTGCACGAGCTCGGGCATGCCTTCAACCTGCTGCACTCCTGGCAGAAGAACCTGGCCACCCCGCCGCAGCCGCTCGGCCCGCACGGTGGCTTCGGCGACCTGTCGTGGATGAACTACGTGCAGCACTACCAGCCAGGCGGCGAGCCGGCGTACTGGGCGGCCTTCCCGTTCCAGTTCACCGACGCCGAGCTGATCCACATCCGGCACGGCTTCTACCGCGACGTGGCGATGGGCGCCGGCGCCTTCGGCATCGGCGCGGCGGAGGTCCAGCCGTTCGAGCAGCCCGTCGAGGACCTGTCGGGGCTGCGGCTGGAGCTGCGGGCCAAGGAGTGGTTCAGCCTGGGCGAGCCGGTCGTGGTGGAGCTGAAGCTGTCCACCAGGGGCGAGCCGCGCACCACGCACAACCACCTGCACCCCGACACCGAGTTCACGCAGGTCTCCATCACCCAGCCGTCCGGCCGCACGGTGCTGTACCGGCCGATGATGCGCCACTGCGTCGACCGGTCGCGGGAGGTCCTGCTGGACGCGGGCAACCCGGCCATGTACCGCGGCGCCTACATCGGCCACGGCCGCGACGGCCACTACTTCCAGCAGCCCGGCGAGTACCACGTCAGGGCCCAGTACGTCGCGGCCGACGGCTCGCGCATCGTCTCGCCCGACCTGGTGATCAAGGTGCGCTTCCCGGCCACCGCGGCCGACCACAAGGTGGCCGAGCTGATGCTGGGCGAGGACCAGGGCAAGCTGTTCACGCTGCTGGGCAGCGACTCCCCCGCCCTGCGGTCGGGCAACGAGGCGCTGGAGGAGGTCATCGACCGGCACGGCACCCACCCGCTGGCCGTCTACGCCCGCATGGTCAAGGGGCTCAACGCCGAGCGGGAGTTCAAGCGGATCGGCCACGACAGGCGGCTGCGCGTCCGGCCGCCGGACCCCAAGGAGAGCATCGAGCAGCTCAGCGCGGTCGTCCGCGAGGACGCCGTCGACAACATCACGCTCAACATGGTGATGCGCCGCCTGGCGCGTGCCGAGGCGCGGCAGGGCGATCTCGACCGCGCCTACGCCGTGCTCGACGACATGGTGTCGATCTTCGAGGCCAAGCGGCTCAATCCCGTGGTCCTGGGCCAGATCAGGCAGCAGGCGGAGCTCACCAAGACCGCTCTGCAGGCGGAGGCGTGAATCCTTTTGGCAAGAAACCTCTAACTGAAGTTGCAACTTTCTAGCCGCTTGGGGTATAACAAGAGTGGAAGCGGCTTCTGTGAGGAGGTTCCGAGATGCTGCTGACCTCGATCGACCCGTTCATCCAGGAGTTCGAGCGCCAGTTCAACCGGCTGGCCCGGCAGACGTTCGAGGGTTCAGCCGCTGTCATGCCCATGGACGGCCTGCGCCGTGACGACGACGTCGTGCTGCGCTTCGACCTGCCCGGCGTCGACCCCGACTCCATCGAAGTCACCGTCGACCGCGGCGTCCTGAGCGTCAGCGCGCGCCGTGAGGAGGAGCTCGGCGAGAACGAGAGGGTGTTCGTCCGCGAGCGGCCGATGGGCACCTTCACCAGGCGCGTCTACCTGTCCGAGCACCTGGACAGCGACCGCATCGACGCCGCCTACAACAACGGCGTCCTGGCGGTCCGCATCCCCGTCCTCGAGCGGGCCAAGCCGCGCAAGGTCGAGATCCAGCGCGGAGACACCAAGGCCATCAAGGCCTGAGCAAGTCGGACAATGGGACGGGCCCGGGTTCGACCGGACCCGTCCCAGTGGTTTTCAGGAGGCCTTGATGCCGCAGCTGCCCTTCGACGACGATCACGCCCCGCTGTACTCCCTCGGGCAGGTCGCCGAGATGCTCCAGGTGCAGCAGGCCTACCTGCGCCGGCTCGACCAGCACGACGTCGTCACCCCCGGCCGCTCCCCCGGCGGCCAGCGGCGCTACTCGCGCAAGGACATCATGGTCGTGCAGCACGTCACGCGCATGACGTCGGAGGGGATGACGCTGAACTCCATCAAACGCATCCTCGAGCTCGAGCGCGAGGTCGCGCGGCTGCGCACGGAACTCGAGGCGGCCAGGGCGCGGCTGGCCGAGCTCGGGGAGCCCGACGGGTCCGCCTGAGCCGAGGCGGCGGGTCAGGAGCGGCCCGTCGCCTTCTTCATGCCCGCCGGGAATTTCATGCCTTCCGGTTTTCATGCCTTCCGGGAACACGGCCGCGGGGTGCGGGGGAGTACGGGTGAAAGGAGATTCCCTCCATGAAACGACCCACCCCGTGGTGACCGCGACAGCGGCCGACGACGCGGCCCTCATCCAGGCGTCGCTGGCCGACCCCGAGCGGTTCGCCGGGCTGTTCGACCGCTACGCCGAGGAGATCCACCGCTACGCCGGCCGCCGCCTGGCCGACGTCGCCGCGGCCGACGACGTGACGGCCGAGACCTTCCTCACGGCCTTCCGCAAGCGTGCCCGCTACGACCTGTCCCGGCCCGACGCCAGGCCCTGGCTGTACGGCATCGCCGCCAACCTCATCGCCAGACACCGCCGCGCCGAGGTCCGCAGGCTCCGGGCACTGGCCAGGCTCACCGGGGACCTCCCGGAGGGCGGGGAGCAGCCCTTCGAGCAGACCAGCCTCGACCGTGTCGAGGCCCGCCGGCTCAGGCCCCGCCTGGCGGCCGCCCTGGCGGCGCTCAGCTGCGCCGAGCGGGAGCTGTTCCTGCTGGTGGCCTGGGCCGAGCTGTCCTATGAGCAGGCCGCCGAGGCGCTGGACATCCCGATGGGAACCGTGCGCTCCCGCCTGTCCCGTACCCGTGCCAAGATCCGCCGTGTCCTGGAGGCACCCCGATGAACGAGATCGAGCTGTTCACCAACGAGCGTCCGGACCCGGCCCCCTACGACCCGGGCGCCAAGGCCATGGCCCGGGATCGGCTGGTCGCGGCGGCCCGTGCCGGTCAGGCCGGGGCCAGGCCCGCCTGGCGCAGGCCCCTGACCCTCGCCACGGCGGGCGCGCTCGCCCTGGCGGGCGCCTTCGTGGCGGCCGGGGTCCTGCCCGCCGAGACCGCCCGGCGGCCGCCCGCGGCCACCGTGACGCAGGCCAGGCTCATGTCGGCCGCCGAGGTGCTCCACCGCGCCGCGGGGGCCGTGGCGGAGGAGCCGGCCCCGCGTGACGACCAGTACATCGTGGTCAAGTCCCAGACGATGTACCCGGCCTTCCAGATGGGAAGCGGGAAGGAGTCGCGCTACCTCTACCGCACCAACCGCACGATCTGGCTCAAGGCCAAGGCCTCCACGGATCTGCGGGAGCCGTACGGCGTGCTGACCGTCGAGAACCTGGAGCCGAAGGAGTACCCGGGCTGGCCCATCCCCGAGGAGGCCCACGAGGGCGTGGGCAAGAGCGAGACGCTGCCGCTGGTGAACTGCGACGGCGGCACGATGCCCGAGCACCTGCGCACCGACTACGCGGCGTTGAAGAGGCTCCCGGCCGACGCCGCGGGCATGCGCGAGCACCTGTACGCCGCCTCGAAGGACAGCAAGAGCGACTTCCGCGACCGGGCCGCCTTCGGCCGGGCGGGCGACCTGCTGCGCGAGACCTACCTGCCACCCGCGCAGCGCAGGGCGCTGTATGAGGCGCTGGCGACCCTGCCGGGGGTGAGCGTCGCCGGCGACGTCACCGATGCGGCCGGACGCGCCGGGATCGGCGTCGGCATGGAGGTGTACGACGGGGTCAGGCAGGACCTGATCTTCGACCCGGCCACGTTCGAGCTGCTCGGCGAGCGCGAGGTGGTCGTGGACGCGGGCAAGGCCAAGGCGCCGGAGGGCAGCCTCCTCGCCTCGACGGCCCAGCTGGAGGTCTCGGTCGCCGACACGGCGCCGGCCGCCGAGGACGGCTGCCGCAAGAACTAGCAAGAACCGGCAAGGTCAGCGGTCAGCAGGCCAGCAGGTCAGCAGGCGGCGAGGACCCGCTCCATCGCCGCCTTCTCCGCGGCCGTCACCCACAGCTCGTACTTGGCCTTCACCTCGATCTGGCGGGCGACGTACTCGCACCGGTAGGCCCGGCGCGGCGGCAGCCAGCTGGCGGCGTCGGAGTCGCTCTTCTGGTTGTTGAGCGGGCCGTCGACCGCCAGCAGGTTCAGCGGGTCGTTGGCGAACTGCTTGCGCTTGTCCTCCGACCACCTCTGGGCGCCCTTCTGCCAGGCGTCGGCCAGCGGCACGACGTGGTCGATCTGCACCTCCATGCTGGTCTCGTTGCCGCGCCGAAAGTGGATGGTCTTGCCGCTGTAGGGGTCCTCCAGCACGCCGGTGAGCACGACGCAGTCGTGGGTGCCCTTCTTGAAGGTCTCCTCCTCCAGGTCCCGCTTGAGGATGTCGTTGCGCGTGTCGCAGCCGTTGTGGTCGACGTCCGCCCAGGCCGGGCCGAACTCGTCGCGGTCGAAGCCGGTGCGGGGCGCCCGGCCCTTGACGGGCAGCCGCTCCAGCTTCTCCCGTGCCTCCTTGACCTCGACGGGACTCGTGCTGTCCGCCCTGCCGGGATTGCCCTGCCCGTCCCTCCCCGTCGCCGGCAGATCGCCGCACCCGGCGAGCGCCCCCAGCAAGGACACCGAGACGAGCAGCTTCGCGGCCTGTTTCCGCACCACGACCCCCTTAGGTTGCCGAGGTCACCGTATCGCGAACCCCTCTAACCCGATTTACCGCATTTAGTGCATCAACAAGCCACAACGGCGTCCACGCTCACGTGATGAGGACCCCGCCGTCGACCGGCAGCGTGACGCCCGTGATGTAGGAGGCGGCGTCGGAGGCGAGGAACACGGCGGCGGCCACCAGCTCGGCCGGGTCGCCCGCGCGGCCCATCGGCACCCGGATCTCGATCATGCGCTCCAGGTAGCCGGGCTTGTACTGTTCGGTCATCTCCGAGGCGAAGAAGCCGGGCTCCAGGCAGTTCACCCGGATGCCGCGCCGCCCGGTCCACTGCTGGGCCAGGTCGCGGGTGAGGCCGGCCACGCCCGCCTTGGAGGCGCTGTAGGCCGCCTGCGGCAGCCCGGCGGTCGTCTCGCCCAGCACGCTGCCGATGTTGACGATGGACGAGCCGGGCCGCATCACCCGGGCGCACGCCTGGGCCATCCAGTAGGCGCCGTTGAGGTTGACGTCGATGACGCGGCGGAACTCGTCGGGGGTCTCGCGCAGGGCGGGTACGGCGGTGCCGACGCCGGCGTTGTTGATCAGCACGTCGACGTGGCCGTAGGCGTCCATCGCGGCGGCCACGAGCCGCCGGCAGTCCTCGGGGTCGGCGACGTCCGTCCGGACCGCGACGCAGCGCCGCCCGGCCTGCTCGACCAGCCTCGCGGTGTCGCCGAGCCGGTCCTCGCGCCTGGCGCCGACGGCGATGTCGGCTCCCGCCTCGGCCAGTCCCCGGGCGAAGGCGACCCCGAGACCGGAGGACGCCCCGGTGACGATCGCCACCTTGCCGTCGAGCCGGAACCTGTCGAGCATGAACCCTCCTCAAGGCGAGTGACCAGGGCTCGAACGTTACTCCGCGGCCCTCGGCTCGCCTCGAGGCGGGCTCATGGCACCCCTACAGCCCGTACTCCTTCACGATGCGCTCGTGGCGCTCCACCTCGACGCCGACCTCGCGCGCCAGGTCCAGCCACGCCAGCGGGTGCGACCACCGCTCGGTCACGTCGTCGAGCACCGCGTCGACCTCCTGCGGGGTCACCCCCGGGGGCACGGCCACCCACCCGTAGACGCCGGGCAGCCGCTCGCCCGTGCTCGGGTGCGTCACCGTGTAGTTCTCGTCGCTGTAGACCCACATCGGCCAGCCGCGCTCGGCCATGACCTCGGTGAACTCCGCCCAGTCCGCCTCCGAGGGCGCCGCGCCGTCGAAGAAGTAGCTGGTGTAGCCGCCCGGGCGCAGGATGCTCACCGCCGCGAAGGGCGGCACGAAGTTCTCCCGCTCCTTGGGGTCGTCGGGCACCGGCTCCAGCAGCTGCGGGTCGAAGACGACCAGGTCGCCCGCGTTGTACTCCATGCCGCGCGGCTGCGGCAGCGCGAGCCGGGCCGTGGCCGGGCCCGTGCGGATCGACAGCACCTGGCGCTGCGTGCCGTCCGGGGCCGGCAGGATGATGCGCACCAGGCCCATCTCCTCCTCGATCGGCCCCTCGGTGGACTTGATCGGCATGCCGATCTTGGCGGCGCCCTTGCGGACGGTGTCCCAGTCCTCGGCGGCGGTCGCCATGACGATCATGCGCCAGACGTCCTCGTCCGTGGTGTCCTCGGCGTCGAGCACCTCCAGGAGGGTCTTGGCCGCCTTGGCGTTGTCGCCGAGCTGCTGCAGCGCGCCNCCGCCCGCCGCGAGGGCCTGCTCGGCTTCGGCGACGGCGTCGTTCCAGCGCTCGCGGGCGCTGTGCAGGCGGGCGAGGGTCAGGTGGCGCTGCGCGTCGGGCAGCATGGCGGCCAGCTGCTCCAGCCGCTCGTCCTGGCGCGCCTCGATGAGCAGGGTGGCCAGGTAGGCGACGTCGTCGTCGGCGGCCGAGCCGGTCCTGCCGCCGTCGACCAGGTAGCGCCAGTAGATGTCGGCGCCCTGGGCCGGGTAGCCGAGGAAGCCCATCGTCGTGGTGTGGCGGCGGGTGGCCTCCAGGTCGGTGCCGGACAGCGGCGCCAGCCAGCCGACCCACCGCTCGGGGTCGGCGTTGAAGCCGTCGGCGGCGTCGAACTGGCCGACCCGCTCCTCCAGCGGTCCCGGCGGCTCGGGCTCGGCGGCGGCCTCGGCGGCGCGGCGCAGCTCGGCGACGCGCTCGGCCACGCCCTCCGGCGAGCGCAGCTCCCCGGTGAAGGACTCGGCCAGCTCGGCCAGCAGCCTGGCCTGCCAGACGCCCTGCCGGGCCACGGCGAGGTCGCCCGCGACGAGGGCGAGCTCCACCCGGGCGCGGTAGGCGCCCATGGTGCTGAAGTAGTCGATCCACTGGCGCAGCACGCGGCCGAGCTGCCAGGAGTTGGAGATCTGGCCGGAGGGCGCCAGCAGCCGGATGGCGCGCGCCCACTCCACGAACACGCGCGGGTGGTCGCCGACCACGTCGAGGTCGGGCAGCGCGTCGACGGCCTCCTGGAGGCGGCCCAGCTCGGCGAGGATCAGCGCGCGGCGCACGCCGTCGCGGTGGGGCTTGGCCACCGGGTCGTCGGCCTGGAAGTCGGTGGCGGCCTGCAGGGCGGTCAGCGCGGCCTCGGCGCGGCCGGCGGCGAGCAGCGCACGCGCGGATTCGGCGCCCAGCTCCCAGCTGGCCTCGCGCCCCGCGCCGTGCAGCCGCTCGACGGCCGCCTCGGCGTAGGCGACGGCCTCGTCGGCCTGCCCGGAGTCGACCAGCGCCGAGACGTACTGCGTGACCAGGCCGCAGTAGGCGGGGCTGTCGGGGCCGACGCCGTCGATGGCCGGGCCGAGCCTGGCGAGCCGGTCGGCGGCGTAGCCGGGGCCGTCGGTGTTGGCCCACGCGATCGCCAGCGCCTCGACGGCGGCCGGGACGGAGGGGCACTCACGGATCTCTTCGCGCTGGGCGAACTCGACCAGCGCCTCGGCGTCGCCGAGGGCGACCGCGCCCTGGGCCCGGTCGCCGATGCGGCCCATGAGGTGCCAGTAGCGGGCGTAGAACTCCAGCCAGGGCATGCCGAGGGCGTCCGCCTGCTGCGCGATGGCCGGCGCCATCACGTCGAGCTGGGAGTATCGCCCCTGGTATGCCTGCGCGGGAAGATCTCCCAGCGCCATGGCGAGCCCTGCCTGACCCGCCTCGGAGAGCTGCTGCTGGGTGTCTCCTACCCACGACCAGATGTCCACGTCCATGGGCAGAAAGTCTGCCAGGTCACGGGGCGTGCCCCAAACGCACGAGCTCGGCGAGCTCCTCGCGTTCCGCGTCCGTCAGCACGGCGAAGAAGGGCGCCATGAGGTCGTCGGTCCGCTCCTCCACCTGGCGCCTGCGCTCGACCACCTCGGGGCTCGGCACGGGGTACGGCTCGGGCCACTGGAAGAACCTGGCGATCATCTCGCCGGTGGCCTGGCCGAAGGGCGTGCCGGAGTGCTCGGCGGCCAGCGTGGCCTCCAGCGGGTGCAGCCCGGCCGCGAGCACGGCCGCCGCGTGCAGGCCGCCGCGCAGCTCGCGGACGAGGTGCATGAGCTGGGCCGCCCGGGCGGGCGGGTCGTCCGGCAGGGGTACGGCTCGCCACCCGGCGAACAGCGGGGCGCCCAGCACGGAGGCCTCGCGCACGACCTTCTCCAGCAGCTCGGCGATCCTGGCGCAGCCGTCGAAGCCGCCCAGCTTGCGCCGCCCCCAGTCCTGGCAGGCCCCGGCGTAGGCGGCGACCGCCTCCTCCACGGGCAGCTTGCGCCCGCCCTCCCAGCTCTCGGTGACGTGGCCGGCCGGGAAGAAGACCGCGACGGAGGTGACCACGTCGGGGTGGACCTCGCCGAGGACGCCGCATCGGCCGCGGAAGTACAGCTCGCGCGGGCCGAGTCCGTACTTCTCGCACAGGGCCTTGGCCTCCCTGGAGATCATGAAGCCGCCGCCGAGCACGCCGATCGGTCCTTTGACCGCCGCCGCCGTGGTGCGTGGGTCCGCCATGCCGTACCTCCTCGGTTCAGGGAACGAACCCAGCATCCCTCAGCAGAACAAGGTTCTGCAAGATTAGATCCACAAATCGCCGGAGGCGACGATGACGGCGGGGCCGGACAGGTAGCTGGTCTCCTCCGTGAGCGTCACGGTGAGCGTGCCGCCGGGGACCTCGACGGTCCAGACGCCCGTGGCCCGTCCCGCCTGGCGGGCGGCGGCCACGGCGGTGGCCACGGCGCCGGTGCCGCACGAGCGCGTCTCGCCCGAGCCGCGCTCGTGGACCCGCATGACCACGCGGTCCGGCCCGGCCACGTTGAGCAGCTCGACGTTCACGCCCTTGGGGAACACGGCGGGGTCGAAGCCGGGCGGGCGCGTCAGGTCCAGCCCCGCGACCGGGTCGGCGACGACGCAGGCCAGGTGCGGGTTGCCCATGTCGACGCACAGGCCGGGATACTCCCGCCCGGCCACGGTGGCGGCGCTCTCCCCCAGCACGGCCGGCCGGCCCATGTCGACGGTCACGTCGCCGCTGTCCGCGAGCCGTACCCGGCGCAGGCCCCCGCGGGTCGCCACGGCGAACTCCCCGGGGGCGGCCAGGCCCGCGTCGACCAGGTAGCGCGCGAACACCCGGGCGCCGTTGCCGCACATCTCGGCCAGGCCGCCGTCGGCGTTGCGGTAGTCCATGAACCACTCCGCCCGGTCGGCGAGGTGGGACACCTCGGGCGAGGCCTTGGCGGGCACGACGCGGAGCACCCCGTCGGCGCCGATCCCGGACCGGCGGTCGCAGATCGCGGCCACCCGGGCGGCCGTCAGCTCCAGGACGCCTTCGGGATCGGGCAGGATGACGAAGTCGTTCTCAGTGCCGTGCCCCTTCAAGAACCTCATGCGCCAAGCCTAGGAGGTCGGGCGAGTCGTACGGCAGCCACACCACCCTGGGGTCACGGCGGAACCACGACTCCTGCCGCCGGGCGAAGCGCCTGGTGGCCCGGACGGTCTCGGCGAAGGCCTGCTCCTCGGTCCACTCGCCCTCCAGGTAGCGGATGACCTGCGCGTACCCCAGCGCCCTGCTCGCGGTCAGCCCCTGCGCCAAGCCCTGGTCCAGCAGCCGCCGCACCTCCTCCACCAGGCCCGCCTCCCACATCCGCGCCACGCGCAGCTCGATGCGCTCGTCCAGCTCCGGCCTGGGCACCTCCAGCCCCAGCTGCACGCTCGGGTAGACGGCCCGGTAGGACGGCATGGTGGCCGAGAACGGCCGGCCCGACAGCTCGATGACCTCCAGCGCGCGCACGATCCGCCGCCCGTTGCCGGGCAGGATCGCCTCGGCCGCCTTGGGGTCCAGCCCGCGCAGCCGCTCGTGCATGGCCTGCGGCCCCCGCTCGGCCAGCTCGGCCTCCAGCTTGGCCCTGACGGCCGGGTCGGTGCCGGGGAAGCGCAGGTCGTCCAGCGCCGCCCGGACGTACAGGCCGCTGCCGCCGACCAGGATCGGCACGTCGATCGACTCGATCAGGGGCCGCACGAGCTTCTGGTACTCCGCCACGCTGGCGGTGACCGTCACGTCCCACACGTCCAGCAGGTGGTGGGGCACGCCACGCCGTTCGGCCAGGTCAAGCTTCGCCGTGCCGATGTCCATTCCTCGGTAAAGCTGCATGGAGTCGGCGTTGATGCATTCGCCGCCCAGCCGTAGCGCGAGGTCCACGGCGAAATCGGACTTTCCGGCCGCGGTCGGCCCCACGACGGCGATGACAGGCTGCGTACGCACACCGATAAGTGTGCAGGCGCTGGGGGTATGACGGGGACGGCGGCAGGGGGCCGCCATTCGGACGGATCGGGGGAGGTCCGAAATGTCGGTGTTCGACAAGATGAAGGGCATGTTCAGCGGCCATCAGGACAAGGCCGACGAGCTGCGGGAGAAGGCCGAGGACGCCGCCACGCAGGGCGTCGACCAGGCCGCCGACTCGGCGGGCCAGGCCACGGGCGGCAAGTTCGACGAGCAGATCGACCAGGGCACCGAGAGGGCCAGGGACGCCGCCGACAAGATCGACGGCCAGGAGGGCTAGAAGATCGACGGCTGCAGATAGCCCTCGTGGGTCAGCAGCCAGCGCTTGGTCTCCACACCCGTGCCGCCGCTGAAGCCGCCGAGCCCGTCGCCGGCGACCACGCGGTGGCACGGGACGATGATCGGGAGCGGGTTGGACGCCATGATGGCCCCGACGCCGCGGGCGGGCACCCCGGTGCCGCTGAGCTCGGCCAGCTCGCCGTACGTCACGACCTTGCCGTAGGGGACGCGGTGCAGCGCCTGGAGCACCCGGCGCCTGCTGCCCGAGGTGAGCCGCCAGTCCACGGGCACGGCGAACTCGGTCAGCTCGCCGTCGAAGTAGCGGCGCAGCTCGGCCTCCGCGGCGGCCGTACGGTCCGGGTCGCGCGCCTCCGGCAGGCCCACGCTCACCGCGCCCCAGCCCGTGGCCACCACGCCCTGCTCGGTGACGGCGAGCGTGAAGGTCCCCACGGGCGTCGGCACCCTCGCGTATGCGACCGTTACCATCATGTCCTCCCGTGAGCTGATCATTCTGGGCACCGCCAGCGCCGTCCCTACTAGGAACCGTAACCACAACGGGTAGAACCTTCCTAAGAGTGGTATCTCAAGGAGGTCTCCCCGATGGAGTCGGGCATCCCAGTCGTATCGTATGCGCGCATTTCGGCGGACAACCGTGGCGACGAGCACGGGGTCAGGGACCAGCACAAGGTCAACCGGGAGACGGCCGCCCGGCTGGGCTGGACCGTGGTGGCGGAGTTCACCGACAACGACAAGTCGGCCGCCAAGGCGGACGTCTACCGCGACGACTTCGAGGCCATGCTGAAGGTCCTCAAGGCCGGGAAGCTGCCCGATGGCAGGCCGGTTCAGGGCGTGGTCATCGTGGCGGAGGATCGGCTCGCGCGCCGCCCCGGCGACTATGAGCGGTTCGTGGAAGCGATCACCTACAAGGATGGCCGGGTCTACGCCGACGCTCGGGGGTCGAAGGACCTCTACAGCGAGGACACCGAGAGCATGGGCCTGTTCGGTGCGGTGATCTCCAAGATGGAGGTGCGGAAGATGCAGCGCCGGATGCGCCGTTCCCATCAGGCTCGTGCTGAGCAGGGCAAACCCGTGGGCGGTCCTCGCCCGTTCGGCTGGCTTCCGGACCGCTTGACGCTCCATCCCGAGGAGGCTCCGCTGCTCCGCAAAGCCGCTCTCGACTTCGCGGGCGGGCGCTCCCTGGATTCCATCGTCAAGGAGTGGCGTCGGCACGGCGTCCTGACCTCGCGCGGGAACCCGTGGATTCGGATGACGCTGCGGTCGGCGCTGGCCAATCCCCGCCTGTGCGGCTGGCGTGCGATCGGCGGCGAGCTGGTGCGCGACGCCAAGGGAGAGCCGATCGTCGGCCAGTGGGAACCGATCTTGACTCCCGAGGAGTGGCAGGCGGTCATGGCGGTCATGAACGCCCGCAAGGGTCACTGGGTGAACAGAGACGGCTCGGTGGGGTCGCCGATACCGACTGATCAGCGGGAACATCGCTACCTGCTGTCGGGCATCCTGCGCTGTGGCAAGCCCAAGCCGGAGGGCGGGATCTGCAACAAGCCTCTTCGCTGCCGTCCGGGCAAGAGCGGCGTCGGGCCGCACGTCTACCTCTGTCCTGGGAAGTCGGACGGCGGATGCGGCGGCATCTCCCGGCGCGGCGACAAGATCGACGAGTTCATCTCGGAAGCGCTGCTGGCGAGTCTGGAAGAGAAGGAACTCCGGCGGCGGAAGGAGCGGCCTGCCGCGTGGGCAGGAGAAAAGGAACTGAACGCAGCGAAGAAGCGCCTGGACGAACTGTCCGCGCAGTGGGACGAAGACAAGATCAGCAATGAGCTGTTCTTCAAGCTGGCTCCCCAGCTCGAAAAGAAGATCGCCCGGCTGCGCGCCGAACGGGACAAGCATCAGGCGTCGATCGAGCGGGCGCGCGTCCGGGCTGCTCTGGACGTGGAAGACCTGCGGCGTCGCTGGTACATCCCCGAGGAAGAGGGCGGGCTGCCGATCTCCACCAAGCGCGCATACCTGCGAGAGGCATTCCACGCGATCATCGTTCGCCCCGCCGTACGCGGTCGGCGCGACTTTGACCCCGATCTTCTGGAACCGATCTGGCGGGAAGATTGACTCAAGCGGGAACTGTCAGTGGTGTCGGGTAGTTATAGATCACACGGAGACACGCAAGAGACTACGGGCACCACGAGTCGTGCGGTCGGGGTAGGCTCCCGGCCACGGGTAGCGCCCATCGAGCCAGAGGGCTCGGGAACAGCTGACACTGAAAGCCTCATAAAACAACAAAAGTGAGCCGGGGTGAGCTCCCGGCACGGGTGGCGCCAGCGGGGTTCCCGCAAGATAGCCGAAACAGATAGCTCAAACTCCAAAACTCTCGAAGACGACTCGTCCGAGCCTCAGGCGGCTGATCCAGCGGTCTGACGCTCTCCCGTTGTCGTACCACTGGCGTGCCTCCTTCCGCCGAGAGGAAGGAGTGGAGTTTGGGCAATGAACCGAGCGCGGAAGCCCGCGCATGGGGCAAGAAGATCGCTGCACAGCGGCCCCGATGGTCTGACGAGAAGTGGCGGCGCATCGGGCTCATCCTGGGCATCGAGATCAGCGGTGATCTCCCAGCGGAGGATGAGGGACGGGCCGCATGACGCTCCCCGATCTTCCCGAGGACATGAGGGCCGCACTCCAGCGCGCATCCGCGCCCGACTTCGCCCGCTGGCTGCGCATGGTCTACGCGACGGGTGGCTGTGCGCAGCCCATCCGGCTCCGGGGCGAACGGATCACCCTCGACGCCCGGACGGGCGAAATCCTCGACATGTACCGCACTGCCGACGAGCCGACCGGTTTCCTGCTCACCGCCTGCGGCAACCGCCGGGCCTCCCGCTGTCCCGCCTGCTCGGCCACCTACAAAGACGACACCTTCCATCTGATCATCTCCGGCCTGCGCGGTGGCAAAGGTGTGCCCGAGGGAGTCAGCGCGCATCCGCGCGTATTCGCCACCCTCACCGCTCCGTCCTTCGGTGCGGTGCATGCCCGTCGTGAAGAGGGCGGGAAGGTCCGCCCCTGCCGTCCCCGGCGCGATCATCCGCTGTGCCCGCACGGCCGCCCGGAGAGCTGCGGCGTACGGCACGCCGAAGACGACCCACAGCTCGGGCAACCGCTGTGCGCCGACTGCTATGACTACCGGGGCGCGGTGCTGTGGAACGCCCATGCTGGCGAGCTGTGGCGGCGCTTCGCCCAACGCCTTCCCGCCGTCCTCGCCGAACTCGTGGGCATGAGCCGGGCCGACCTGCGCCGGGTGCTGCGCGTCTCCTATGCCAAGGTCGCCGAGTACCAAGCGCGCGGACTGATCCACTTTCACGCCGTGATCCGCCTGGACGGACCGGGCGGGCCGACCGATGATCCCCCGCCCTGGGCGACTGTGACTGTCCTTGATCAAGCCATCCATGCCGCCACTCGGCAGATCGCCATTCCGGTTCCCGAGTCGTGCGGGGCGCTGCGTTGGGGTGATCAGGTGAAGGTGCTGCCCGTCTACGTCGCGGCCGATCTCGACGGCGTGAGTGATCAGCGTGTGGCTGCCTACGTGGCCAAGTACGCCACCAAGGGCGCGGAGTCGGCTGGCACGGTGGACCGGCCCGTCAAGAGCGCGGGGGATGTCTCCTCGCTTCAGGTCACCGAGCACGCGCGGCGCATGATCTATACCTGCTTCGCGCTGAGTCGGCTGCCTGCCTACCGGGACATACCCTTGCGGCAGTGGGCGCACATGCTCGGGTATCGCGGCCACTTCTCCACCAAGAGCCGTCACTACTCAACGACCCTGGGGGCGCTGCGCCTGGCCCGTGCGGAACACCGCGCCGCACGGACCCGCGCGATCTCGGGACTTCCCGAGTTCGATGATCGGGAAACCCTCACCCTCTCCGAGTGGCGCTATGCGGGTAGCGGCCTGCTCGACGGCGAACAGTTCTGGGCCGAGACCGTTCGGCAACGCATCGTGACGGCTCGCAGGATCGGACGCGAGAGCAGTCAGGAAGCGTCCGGGTCGGATCCACCGCTGTAGTGGACCAGGAGGCGGCGGCGTCCTTCTTCGGAAACCAAGTCATCCTCGACGCCGGGTTCGTACAGCGGTGGACCGCCAAGCTCGATCTGCGCGACCACCGTCACGTCTTCGACGGACACGCCGATCTCCTCGGCGACCTGTTGCAGTGTGTAGCGCATGCTCAAACCCTGCTGGCACTCGACGCTGAGGTCAACTCGGCTGCAAGATCATGCTTGCCGTACTGCTCGGCGGTGCGGACGAGCATGCGAAGATCAGCGGAGATACGTGCCGACGTGACGCCGGACGCCTCGGCGGCTGCCCGTCGCGCCTTCGCCTCGCCTTCGTCGTAGTTGCCAGCACGGATGTCCAGGATGGCCAGACGGGTGAGGCATCGGAGCCCGGTACGGGTCCGTTCCGGGTCGAGTGTGCTCATGGCTGCGGTCAGGCGTTCACGGGCACGGTCGTCCTCGCCCAGGGCGAAGAGGGCAAGCCCCAGGGCGCTGTCGTGGTGGCCTGGTGAGACGGTGATGTGACGTGCCCATGCCGGGGCGAGCGCTGGTGTTCCCCGTGACAGCGCGGCCTCGGCTCGCTCGACGTGGCGTAGCCCGGCCGCACGGTCGCCGGCGGCGGCGCAGTGTCGAGCGGCTACGGCATGGAGGTTGGCTTGCTCGGCGGAACTGATCCGCTCGTCGCCCAGAGCCATGCGAAGGATCTCGACGCCGTCTGAGGGTCTGCCCATGTCGGTGAGCACCGTAGACAGATCGAGCATGATGTGCGCTCTCAGGTCACGGTCTGGGCCGCGTGCGGCGCTGTCCAGGGCGAACGTCAAGAGCTGCATGGCCCTCGGTGGGGTGCCTGCGTCGAATGTCGCCCATCCGAGCCGGTCGGCAAGAAGCCCCGTCGCTGAGAACAGGCGCTCGCGGAGATCCGGGGCCATGCGACGCTCGGTGAGGCTCACGGCCCAACGGAGCGCACCGCGTGCCATCGCTGCTGCCATCGCCCCGTGCCGGGCCAAGTCGACGCTCATATAAAGATCGGTGGCCCTCTCGACGGCTTCGACCTCGGTCAGCCCCACGTAGGCCGGTGGGCTCTCGGTGAACCCGTCGAACAGACGGGCAAGCGGCTCCAGAGCTGCGGCTCCAACCGATGCCGCCGCGATGGAGCTGAGCAGACTCCTCCGCTTCACATCCTCGAAGGTATCGGCATCGGGGTCGTCACTGTTAGTAGCTGACGTTGCGGCAACGGGCACGCCCAGAGTGATTTCGTAAGCGCGCACCAAGGCCGGGGTCACGGGCCGCTGGCCTCGCTCGACCCGGCTCAGATGCCCCTTCGACATGCGCGTCTCCCGGGCGAGATCGTCAAGACTGACTCCCCGGGCCTCCCTGAGTGCCCGTAGATCCTGGCCGGTCGTCACGTGCTCGTGTCCTTCCCGGTGAGGTTGCCGCACTTACGTTGCGGCAACTCCGCAACGGTGACCCCAGAGTTACCAACGCCAATGCTAATTACCAGGTCGCGGGGGTGACTCCCGTATAGCGCGGTTCGGTGGCTGAGGGGTGCCGGGCGCGCACGAGAGGGGCTGGGCACTCTCGCGACCGATCAGAAGAGGACTGATCGGAGGGTAGAGATGCCGGGCGCTCCCGCGTTGGTCGCCGTTGGTCCGTGTGCGTCGGCGGAGCTGTTGCGGCTGGCGCTTGAGAAGCACCACATCCGCGCCGACGTTCACGACGGGTACGGGCTCGCGCTGGTGTCCGTCTGGGTGGGCCTGGTTGTGTGGTGCGACGGTGAACGGTTCTGGTGGCGGTCGGGCTGGGATGACCGGCGTCAGCGGACGGTCTACGCCTGGCACCCCGCCTGCGAGCCGGAGCGGGCCGCTCACCGTATCGCCCTCCGCTATCGCACCCTGCGCGCCGATCAGCCCCGGCCGCACGCGGCGAACGGAGGGGAGCGCTGATGTACTCGGTTCCGATGCGCCTCCCGCACTCCGGCGGCTCTCCGAGCCCGGAGTACGTCCGTGACTGCCTGATCGCCTTCTTCGGCTCCTGGGAGAACGCCGTGGCCAGTCCGGACGGCCGCGCGGTGATCGCCCGCTACCTGGCCCCGCCTGACGACCTCGACCCCTGAGACGGGGCGCGATACGGGGCGCGATGGGACGGCACATCCTCGGGTCGGCGCGGTCGTGAGGATGCCCCGTCCCCGTCCCGTCGCGCCCGCAGCGGGACGGCAGCGCGGGGATCGTCCAGCCTTCCGGGTGGCTGGACCAACGCCGCATCCCGCGCTGCCGTACCCCCATGCGTGGGCCGGATCATCCCACGGCCCACTCCTCCCCCGCCCCCGCACAGCCGCCCGATTGTGTGTCCCGACCGAGGGGTCAACTCCGGCTTCCGACGCCGGTCCCCCGTCCGGCTTCCACGCGGCCACACCCCCGAGCCGCACAGCCGGAGTTGACGCCGACCGAGGGACACGAACAATGGGCGCGCGGGGGCGGGGTACGGACAGCAACCCGCACGCTGACACGCTCTCAGGGCAAGATCATCGCCGGTGTCCGTTGATCGCGTGTTTCCTCTGGGCGGGTGCTGCTCGCGGGGCCGTCGCCCGCGTGCGGCGGCGGGCGCGTACGGCCCCCCAGGGCCGCATGCGCAAGCCCGCCTGGCCGCTGCGCGGGCGAGCGGCCTGCGGCGAGCGAAGCGAGCCCTTGACCCTGTAGAGAAACTTCTCGCCGATCATGCATCGGCACACCAGCGCATGAGCGTCCCATGCCCTGAAAGACGAGGTCAGCCGTACAAGGTAGCTATCCGGGGACCCCAACAAATCCGCGCGCACATCTTGCATTTAGACAACAACTAAGGCTACCTTCTGCGATGGGACGGCCAGGGCGTCCTGTTCGACCCGGGCGAGGGCACCCAGCGGCAGATGTCCCTGGCGGGGGTCAGCGCGCACGACATCGACTGGATCTTCGTCACGCACTTCCACGGCGACCACTGCCTGGGCCTGCCCGGCGTCATCCAGCGCATCGCCCGCGACGGCGTCCCCCACCCGGTGCACGCGGTCTTCCCCGCCTCCGGCGAGCACTACTGGCGGCGGCTGCGCCACGCCAGCGCCTTCGCCGACACCGACGTGCTGGTCGAATACCCCATCTCGGGCGAGGTGGCCCAGATCCCGCCCGTGACCGCGATGCGCCTGTCCCATCCCGTCGAGTCCTACGGCTACCGCCTCCAGGAGCCCTCCGGCCGCCGCATGCTGCCGGACAAGCTGGAGGAGTACGGCATCCGCGGCCCGGAGATCGGCGAGCTGCAACGCACCGGCTCGGTGCGGGGTGTGCGCCTGGAGCAGTGCAGCGCGCCTCGCCCCGGCCAGAGCATGGCCTTCGTCATGGACACCCGGCTGTGCGACGCGGTGTTCGCGCTGGCCGACGGGGCAGACCTGCTGGTGATCGAGTCGACGTTCCTGTCGGCGGAGGCGGCGCTGGCGCGGGAGTACGGGCACCTGACCGCGCTGGAGGCTGGCCTGGTGGCCGCGCGGTGCGGGGTGCGGCGGCTGGTGCTGACGCACTTCTCCGAGCGGTACGGCGCGGCGGAGGAGCCGCTGTTCCTGGAGGAGGTGCGGCGCGCCTACGACGGCGAGGTGATCCTGGCTCAGGACCTGATGCGCGTCCCGGTGCCGCGCCGCCAGAAGGCCGCGAAGTAGCCCACGCCGTAGGGGGCCTCGTCGGCGAGCAGACGGCCCTCGAACCCGTCATCGCCCGCCGCCCCCGCCAGGACCTGGAGCGCCGGGCGGCCCCCGACCCACAGCCGGGCGGCCTCGGCGGGGTCGAGCCGGGCGAGCGCGGCCGGTTCCGCGCCAGCCAGCGCGCGCACGATGAGCTCGTTGTACGGCTGGGCCGCCGGGTCGAGGTAGCCGGGCGCCTTCTCGGTCAGGCGGGCCGAGCCGTCGGCCATCACGAGCAGGCCCACCCGGCGTTCGCCCGCGGCCAGGCGCGCGCCCAGGGCCAGGCACTCGCCGCGGGGCGCGTCGGCGGCGACGGCCTGGAAGCCGTCCGCGGCGGGCGCGGTGCGGCGGGCCAGGAGGCTGCCGGTCAGGGCGCCGGGACCGTCTTCGCCGCCCTCGGCGGCCCTGCCGACGTGGCCTTCGACAGCCCTGCTAGGACCGCCCTCGGCGACCCTGCCGGCGTGATCCTCGGCAGCTCTGCCGGGGCGGTGTGCGGGGTCCTGGCGGCGGTCTGCGGCCTGGTGGAGCAGCCAGCGGCCGATGGTCAGCGACAGCGGAAGCACCGGATCGCCCTCGCCCACCCTGACGTCCACGCCCCAGGGCTTCAGCGACCCCGCCGCATGCCGGCCGTACGACTCGGTCCGCGGGCCCGCGCCCACCACCAGCAGCACCTCGGGGCCGGCGCTCCAGAGCGCCTCGACGGCGGCCAGGCACGCGGCGCGGAGCCCGTCGAGCTCGGGCGCGGCGGCGCCGGCCAGCTCCGGGACGAGCAGCGGAGGGTGGGGACAGACGGCCGCGGCGACAAGCACGGACGCCAGGTTACCGGCCGAGCCCGGCATGGAGGCGGCGGAGCAGCCCGTGCAGGACCTCGCGCTCCTTTGCGGTCAGGGCGCGAGGACCTCCTCCCGCACGGCCCCGACCGGTCCGAGGCAGTCCCGGCCGGAAGTGATCCCGACCCGAGGCGGCCCGCTACAGCCTCAGCCTTCCCGATACGGGTCGCGGCCCTCGCGCACGGCGCCGATCAGCTTCACCGTGTAGGCGTGGACGGCCCGGTGGAGGCCGTGGCCGTAGCTGATCCTGGCCACGCCGAGCCCCGCCAGGTCGGCCAGGGAGGGCGCGCCGGGCCGGAAGAGGATGTTCACCGGGCCGCCCACCTCGGCGACGAACGCCCGGATCTCCTCGGCGTCGGCCAGGCCGATGGGGTACACGCAGTCGGCGCCCGCCTCCAGGTAGGCGCGGGCGCGCTGCACGGCCTCCTGCCGGGTGCGGGAGCCGTACAGGTAGGTGTCGACCCGTGCGTTGATCACCAGGTTGGGGTCGGCGGCGCGCACCTCCGCGAGGAAGGCCGCCTGCGCGCCGGGATCGACCATGGTCTCGGTGCGCGGGTCGGAGTCTTCCAGGTTGCAGCCGACGGCTCCGGCGGCGGCCAGCGCCTCGGCCAGCTCGCGCGGCTTGAGCCCGTAGCCCCGCTCGACGTCCGCCGTCACCGGCACGCGCGCCACCCGGGCGATCCGCGCGACGGCGGCGAACATCTCGGCGGGCGGGGTGTGCTCGCCGTCCTCGTACCCCAGCACCTGGGCCACCGCCGCGCTGCCGGTGGCGATCGCCGCGAACCCGGCGTCCTGGACCGCCCGGGCCGAGGCGGCGTCCCAGACGTTGGGCAGGATCAGCGGGGTTCCCGGCACGTGGAGAGAACGAAGGGTCGCGGCATGCTCTGTCGTCATGCCGCGACCTTACGAAGGCGAGTGGACTTGTCCGAGATCCAATGGCCGGGGAAACCGGCAAGCCACTCGGCCGGAGCCCGGCCGGATCGCAATCCGGCCGGGACAGGTCAGCCGCAGCCGCTCTTGGCGCACTGGCCGGAGACCAGGCCCGCCGGGCCGTCGGCCGGGCTGTCCTCGGCGGGCGCGCCCGACGGCTTGGTGGTCGGCTTGGTGGTCGGCTTGCTGCCCGCGGACCCGCGGTCGCCGTCCTGGTCGTTCCGCGCCGCGGGCTTGCCTTGGGACCCGTCCTGGGGAGCCGGGTTGTACGGCGCCGCGTCCTGCGGGGTGTCGCCGCCGTCGGCCTGGCCACCGTCCTGGGACTCCTCGGCGGGAGCGGCGTCCTGCGGCTCCTCGACGGCGTCGGGATCCCGCGGCTCGGCCTGTTGCGGCCGGCCCGCCTCCTGGGTCGTCGATCCCGCCGCCGGGGTGTCGCCCGCTCGGGACAAGGCGAACCCCACGCCACCCGCCGCAAGCACCGCCACCAGGGCGGACGCGGCGATCACGATCGTTTTGGCATTCTTCTTGCGCCTGTCCGGCCTGCGGTCCTCGGCCGGGCCCGTCAGGACCTCCAGGCGCTCGGGCACCTGCCCTTCCATGTGAACAGCTCCTGCACTCGATTCGGGAAAGCGCATCGGCTTTCGAGGGTGAGGGTCCACACTAGCCGCATTGATGCAATGCTCGCGCTGCAATCACAAAGGAATCACGACTTGTCGCTCATAAACGACATATCACCAGCTCGGCGGCCCAGGACGGCGGCGATCATTGGAACGATCTCAGCGGTCGCAGGGGCGGGCCTGGGAATCCCGTTCGCCATTCTTGATCGGGAAAGCGGTGCTATCAATGATCGTTTCCGGCCGCCTTCTCCCTCGCCGACCGTCATCCTGTGGGCCGAGCCGGTCGCCGCGCCTCCCCGGAGATGGGTCCGGCGCGTCCCCGCTCCCGCCCCGCGCATCGCCGTACCCGGCGTGACGGACCCCGCCGGCACGGACGGAACATCCTCCCGCAGGCCCGGCACGGAGGCGACCATGAGGGCGGGCACGACACCCGGCACGGCACCGGACACGGCACCGGACACGGCACCGGATATGGCACCGGATATGGACACCCGCCCGGACGCCCGCTCGGACGACGCAGCCGACACGGCGGCACGCCCGCTGGTCCCCGACCCCTGCGCCACCTTCCGCGACTTCCGCCGCGACTACTGCCATCAACTGCTCGGCCGGCTCACCCGACCCCGATAGCGCAGCCGGGCGGTACGGCCGACGGCAGCCGACTCGCAGGCGCGCTCGACCCCGGCGGCAGGTCCTCGACCGGCCGCCGGTTCGCCCGGCGGTCGGCAATCCGCCCGAACCCGGCATGGGGCAGTGCCATCCAGGCGGCCACCTGGGTGGTCGCTCAGAACTCGTCGTGCCCGGAGACCTGCCCGATGGTGAAGACATGCCTGGTGGCGGCGCAGATCGTCTCCAGCACATGGACCGGCGTGCCCTCTGTCGAGTAGCTCGCCCGCAGCACCTGGACCACCCACTCCCCCGGATCCAGCTCCAGCGTCTCGCGCTCGAAGGCGGTGGGCGGACGGGCGGTCAGGGTCTCCTCCGCGTGGCCGAAGGCGTACCCCAGGGCGGTCAGCGCCGATTGGAGCGAGGGGCGCACGAACCCCGGTTCGGCCAGCCGGGTGCCGCCGAACAGGTCGGCGCGCAAGTAGCTGGTCGCGATGCGCACGGGCACGTCGTTCGCGGTCATCGTCTTCCGCCGGGCGATGACCTCGGTCCCGGGGTCCACCCGCAGGCAGGCCGCCACGTGATCACTGGCGGGCTCCGGCCCGACGTAGAGCATCCGGCGGCCGGCCCTGAGCCCCTGGCGCTCCGCCTCGGCCAGGAACAGTGACTTGGAGCCCCGGACGGCGGGTTCGGTGGGCAGGGCCCGCCGCACCAGGACCCGGGGCGCCGGCGCGGCCGGCCCCTCCCGCATCTGGGAGACGCGCCCGGGTGAGACGCCGAGCCGCCGGGCGATCTCCTCCAGGCTCATCCCGGCCTCGCGGGCCTCGGCGATGGCCTGGCGGCGCATCCTGGCCGCCTCGGTGGCCAGGCCCTGCTGCTCGGCCATGAGCCGGCTGAGGACGCGGGCTCGCTCCAGGGGGTCGCCGATCTCCGCGACCTCCCTCAGCGTCTTCAGATCCATCCCGGCGGCGCCTCCTCGACAGGGCCTCAAGCGATTGTAGGTCCCCTAAACCAGGCGAGCCGCTCACGTCCCAAGTGCTCGACGGACCCTTCCTCGCCCTAAGATAGACGTAATACATTACAACGTAATGGAGTACGTATGCCCTATCTCCCGAAGCCGTCCGATCTGTTCGACCGCGCGGCCGAATGGGGGGAGCTGACGACCTTCATGGCGCCGGGCGGCCCCGACAGCCTCCGGCTGGGCGTCGTCTACGGCCGCCGCCGCCAGGGCAAGTCGGAGATCCTTCAGCAACTCTGCGACGCTACGGGCGGCCTCTACACCCTCGCCTTGGAACAGCATGCCAGGCCGATGGCCCTGCAGCGGTTCGCCGACGAGCTGGCCGCCTGGGCGGGACTGCCCACCGGACTCGGCTTCACCAGTTGGGAAGGCGCCCTGGAGACAGCCGTCACCATCGCCGGCGACAAGGCGCGCCGGTCAGGCAGCCCTCAGCTCATCGTCATCGACGAGCTGCCGTTCCTGATGACCCATTCTCCTGAACTGCCCGGCGTCCTGCAGTGGCTTTATGACGCCTACGGGCCCATGCGCGGCGGCGGACGACCACCCGTCCGGCTCATCCTCTGCGGCTCCGCCCTGTCCGTCATGTCGGACCTGCTCAGCGAGAGCAAGGCCCTGTACGGCAGAGCAATGCTCAGCATCTGCCTCGACGCCTTCGACCACGTCACCACCGCGGAATTCTGGAAGATCGACGACCCGGAAACCGCCTTCAGGCTCCACTCGATCATCGGCGGCGTTCCGGGCTACCGCGCGCTGACGGCCGCGCTGCCGAGCCCACGGTCCGTCCACGAGCTGGACGAGTGGCTGATCCACACCGTGTTCAACCCGGCCCACGCCATGTTCGACGAGGTTGACCTCCTCTTCAGCCAGGAGCCGGGCGTCCGCGACCGGGCGATGTACTACGCCATCCTCACGGCGATCGCCAACGGCGAGTCGACTCCGGCGAGAATCGCCTCCCGGCTGGAACGCGACGCACGAACGATGTCCTATCCGCTCAACGTGCTCAAACGCTCCGGATTCATCTTCTACGACGAGGATCTCCTCCACCACCGCAAGCCTGTGATCGCCATCGCTGACCCGATCATGCGCTTCCACCACACCATCACGCTGCCCAGGCTGCAGTTCTTCCAGCGCCGCGGCCAGGCCGCACGGGCATGGGCCCAGGCCCAGCGGACGTTCACCGCCCAGATCCTCGGCCCGCATTTCGAGCATCTGGCACGGGAGTGGACGATAACTTCGCTCGCCGATCGGACAGGCCTGGAGATCGGATGGACCGGAACCACCTCCGTCGCCTGCCGCGAACACTCCGTCAGCCATGAGATCGACGTCGTCAGCCTCGCCCTCGGCGACATGCCGCGCACCGGCTCCGCCCGCATCGTGCTCTTGGGCGAGGCGAAGTGCACCAACCGTCCGCGCGACCCGCGCGACGTGGCACGCCTGGAACACATCCGTGACCTCCTCGGCCCGCGCGCCCAGAATGCCCATCTGGCTCTCTTTAGCCGCACCGGATTCCACCCGGACCTCATGGCCATGCGCAACCGAGGCGATCTGGTGCTGGTGAGCCTGGAGGAGATGTTTCCCAGGTCCTAGGACGTTCCGAGGTGGACCGGGGGCAGGCGGGCGGGGCAGGGGGATGTCGAAGGGCTTGACCGGCCCTCTCGCCTTAACCGGCCCTATCGTGCGGCGCAGCCGGTGGTGGCCGGCAACGGAGCAGGGCGGCCGATCGACGGCATGCCGAGCATGACGCCCTTCGGCCCCGGCGACCCGCCCTGGCGCGCCTCCCAGGCGTCGCCCGCTCTGGTACGGCGCAGCGACCTGATCGCGCCGTCGGCCACGAGGTGGTGCGGCGCGGCGTAGGTGACCTCGACCGTGACCATGTCGCCGGGCCGGGGCCGCTCGCCCTCGCCCACGGCGAAGTGCACCAGCCGGTTGTCGGGGGCGCGGCCCGACATGCGGCGCGTGGCCTCGTCCTTGCGCCCCTCCCCCTCGGCGACCAGGACCTCCAGCACGCGGCCCACCTGCTTCTTGTTCTCCTCCCAGGAGATCTCCTCCTGCAGCGCCACCAGCCGCTCGTAGCGCTCCTGGACGACCTCCTTGGGGACCTGGCCGTCCATGGTGGCCGCCGGGGTGCCGGGGCGGATGGAGTACTGGAAGGTGAAGGCCTGGGCGAAGCGGCTGTGCCGTACGACGTCCAAGGTCGCCTGGAAGTCCTCCTCGGTCTCGCCGGGGAAGCCCACGATGATGTCGGTGGAGATGGCCGCGTCGGGCATGGCGGCGCGCACCCGCTCGATGATGCCCAGGTAGCGCTCGGCCCGGTAGGAGCGGCGCATGGCCTTGAGGATCCGGTCGGAGCCCGACTGCAGCGGCATGTGGAGCTGGTGCATCACGTTGGGCGTCTCGGCCATGGCGGCGATCACGTCGTCGGTGAAGGCCGCCGGGTGCGGCGAGGTGAAGCGGACGCGCTCCAGGCCCTCCACGCCGCCGCAGGCGCGCAGCAGCTTGCCGAACGCCAGCCGGTCGCCGAACTCCACGCCGTAGGTGTTGACGTTCTGGCCCAGCAGCGTGACCTCCAGCACGCCCTGGGCGACCAGCGCCTCGATCTCGGCCAGGATGTCGCCGGGGCGGCGGTCCTTCTCCTTGCCGCGCAGCGACGGGACGATGCAGAACGTGCACGTGTTGTTGCAACCCACCGAGATCGCCACCCAGGCGGCGTAGGCGGACTCGCGCTTGGTGGGCAGCGTCGAGGGGAAGACCTCCAGCGACTCCTTCAGCTCCACCTGCGCCTCGCCCGCGATGCGGGCGCGCTCCAGCAACGCCGGCAGCGAGCCGATGTTGTGGGTGCCGAAGACCACGTCGACCCAGGGCGCCCGCCGTACGATCTCGCCCTGGTCCTTCTGCGCCAGGCAGCCGCCCACGGCGATCTGCATGCCGGGGTTCCTCTGCTTGGCCGGGCGCAGGTGGCCGAGGTTGCCGTAGAGCCGGTTGTCGGCGTTCTCGCGCACGGCGCAGGTGTTGAACACCACGACGTCGGCCGTCTCGCCTTCGGGCACGGGGACGTAACCGGCCTCCTCCAGCAGGCCCGACAGGCGCTCGGAGTCGTGCACGTTCATCTGGCACCCGTAGGTGCGCACCTCGTAGGTCCTCATCGCACTATCAAGGGTAGGCGTTCCCGGGGCCTTGCCGTACGGACCTTTGGGACGAGCACCTATGTGCCTTTGAGGTCGGCAGGTATGACGCTTTGGTGCGAGCATCCAGATCGCCGTCCGCAGCGGCACGCTTGACGGTCGTTTGACCTGCCGTGATCGGATCGGTACCAGTCGGTTAGTGACCAGCGTCTTTACTGCCTCTACGTTGTGACCCATGACGGACAACGGTGACGGCGCTCCGCTGATCGAGTTGGAGAACGTCAACAAATACTTCGGGACGCTCCATGTTCTGAAGGACATCAACCTGACCGTCTCCCGTGGCGAGGTGCTCGTGGTGATCGGTCCGTCCGGCGGCGGCAAGTCGACGCTGTGCCGGACGATGAACCGGCTGGAGACCATCGACAGCGGGAAGATCATCTTCGACGGGCGGGAACTGCCGGCCGAGGGCAGGGCGCTGGCCGCGCTGCGCTCCGAGGTCGGCATGGTCTTCCAGCAGTTCAACCTCTTCGCGCACAAGACGATCCGGGAGAACGTGACGCTCGGGCCGACCAAGGTGCGCAAGACCCCCAAGGAGCAGGCCGACAAGCGGGCCATGGAGCTGCTGGAGCGGGTGGGCATCGCCAACCAGGCGGACAAGTACCCCGCCCAGCTGTCCGGCGGCCAGCAGCAGCGCGCGGCGATCGCGCGGGCGCTCGCCATGGACCCGAAGATGGTCCTGTTCGACGAGCCGACCTCGGCTCTGGACCCGGAGATGGTCCAGGAGGTGCTCGATGTCATGATCGGGCTGGCGCGCGACGGCATGACCATGGTCGTCGTGACCCACGAGATGGGGTTCGCACGCCGGGCCGCCAACCGGGTGGTGTTCATGGCCGACGGTCAGATCGTGGAGGAGACGACGCCCGACGAGTTCTTCACCAACCCCAAGACCGACCGGGCCAAAGACTTCCTGTCGAAGATCCTTACGCATTGAGAAAGCCGAGGTATCCCCTAATGCGCTTCCGTCGACTCAGCGCCGCCGTCGGCGCCGCGGGCCTGCTGGTAGCGGGCCTGGCGGCCTGCGGCGGAGACAAAACGTATGCGACCGTGCTGGAGAAGGTGCAGGACGGCGGCACCGTCGTGGTCGGGACCAAGTGGGACCAGCCCAGCCTGGGCCTGAAGAAGGGCGCCGAGCCCGAGGGCTTCGACGTGGACGTCGCCAAGGCCGTCCTCAAGGAGATGAACGGCGGGAAGGACGTCCAGATCACGTGGAAGGAGTCGGCCTCCTCCAACCGTGAGCCCTTCCTCCAGAACGGCACCGTGGACATCATCTTCGCCACCTACTCCATCACCGAGGCGCGCAAGCAGAAGGTCACCTTCGGCGGGCCGTACGTCGTCGCCCACCAGGACGTGATGGTCCGCGGGAACGACACGAGCATCAGCACGCCGCAGGACCTCAAGGGCAAGCGGATCTGCAAGGCCGCCGGATCCAACTCCTACAAGCGCATCACCGACCCGCCGCCGGACGGCCAGCTCGACCTGGACGCCCAGCTGGTCGACGCCGCGAACTACTCCGAGTGCGTGCAGAAGCTCCAGGGCAACAACCTGGACGCCGTCACCACCGACGACCTGATTCTGGCGGGCTTCGCCAAGCAGGCCGCGGCGTCGGGCGGCCAGTTCAAGGTCCTGGGCCAGCCGTTCACCGACGAGAAGTACGGCGTCGGCCTGAAGAAGGGCGACACCAAGACCTGCGAGGCCGTCAACGCCGCGATCAAGAAGCTGTGGGACAACGGCACCATGAAGCAGCTTCAGGAGAAGTGGTTCGGCGGCATCCAGGGCCTGAAGCTGACCGAGTCCGCGCCTCCCGCCGAGGGCTGCGCGTAGCCGGCATGTGACGCGGCGGCCGGGCCGTCCGGCCGCCGCCGTCCCCTGCAGTGGAGCACGATGGACGAACTCATTCAATACGGCCCCTTCCTCGCCGAGGGCTTCCTGGAGAACATCAAGCTCGCTCTGGTCGCCGGGGTCATCTCCCTGATCTTCGGGACGGTCCTCGTCTCGATGCGGGTCTCCCCCACGCCGGTGCTGCGCGCGGCGGGCACGATCTACGTCAACGTCGTGCGCAACACGCCGCTGACGCTCGTGCTGGCCTTCTCGGCGCTCGGCCTCAGCGACACGCTCGGGTTGACCTTCTCCACCGTGCCGCGGGTCAACTCCTTCTGGGTCGTGGGTCTGGGCCTGGCCGCCTACACCTCGGCCTTCGTCTGCGAGGCGCTGCGCTCGGGCATCAACACGGTGCCGCTGGGGCAGGCGGAGGCGGCCCGCTCGATCGGCCTGACCTTCATGCAATCGCTGACGCTGATCATCCTGCCGCAGGCGTTCCGCTCGGTCATCGCGCCCCTGGGCAGCGTCATGATCGCGATGATCAAGAACACCACGGTGGCCACCGCCGGCGGCTACCTGGCCGACGCGGCGGCCAACATGAAGGAGGTCTTCGACACCACGGGCGCCTCGATCCCGATCTTCCTCGGGATCGTCCTGGCGTTCATGGCGGTGACCCTGCCCGTCGGCTACTTCACCGGCTGGCTGGCCCGGCGGCTGGCGGTGGTCCGATGAGCACCACCTCCGTCCTGTTCGACGCGCCCGGCCCGCGTGCGCGGGTGCGCAACGGCCTGCTCACGGTCGTCAGCATCATCGCCGTGGGCGCGGTGCTGTACGGGATCTACCGCGGCTTCGACGCCAAGGGGCAGTGGGAAGGCCGGATCTGGGAGCCGTTCATCCGGTGGGAGACCTGGGACGTCTACATCATCCCCGGCTTGATCGGCACCCTGCGGGCGGCGGCCGTGGCCGCCGTGCTGGCCCTGGTGTTCGGCGCGGTCTTCGGCCTGGCCCGGCTGTCGGACCACGCCTGGATCCGCGTCCCCGCCGGGCTGGTGGTCGAGGTCTTCCGCGCCATCCCCCTGCTGCTGCTGATCTTCTTCATCTTCTACCTGCTCCCGACCGTGATGGGCGGCGGCGACTACGCCTTCATCGCGGTGGTCCTGGGCCTGACGCTGTACAACGGGTCGGTGCTCGCCGAGGTGGTCAGGGCCGGCGTGCTGTCTGTGCCCAAGGGGCAGTCGGAGGCGGCCTACGCGGTCGGCATGCGCAAGAACCAGGTCATGCGCCTGGTCCTGCTTCCGCAGGCCGTCACGGCGATGATGCCCGCGATCGTCAGCCAGCTGGTGGTGCTGCTGAAGGACACGGCGCTGGGCTACATCATCGCCTACGTGGACCTGCTCAACACCGGGTTCAAGATCCTGCCGGCGGCGTTCTTCGGCTCGCTGATCCCCGCCGCGATCGTCATCGGCGTCATCTACGTGGCGCTCAACATGGCGCTCAGCGCCTTCGCGACCTGGCTGGAGAAGCGCAGCCGCCGCAGCCGCAAGACGGCGGCGCCGCCCGTGGCCCCGCCCGGCCCCGCCGCGGTGCCCATGGGCCCGGCCACGCCGGGCAGGACAGCTCTGGAGGGAATGGAGTAACAGGAGCGCGCGAGGCTTCGAGCAGCGCGCGGAAAGCGCGCTTCTCGAAGCCTCGAAGAGCCGTTCTCGAACGCCCGCAAACGGGAGGCGAGGGCCGAGGTTTTTCGGGCAGGATTCCGCTATGCCCGCCGTGCCGTACATCCCATGGCCCTCACCCATCGCCACCTCCGACGTCGCCCGCTCCGGCCGGGGCCTCGGCTGGCCCGCCGTACGCGGTGAGCAGGTGTGGTGGGCCGAGGACCGGCCCGAGGAGGGCGGGCGGACGACGATCATGCGCCGGGCCGCCGACGGCGTCCGCACGGAGCTGCTGCCCGCGCCGTGGAACGCCCGGACGCGCGTGCACGAGTACGGCGGGCGGCCCTACACGGTGACCGACGACGGCCGCGTGGTCTTCGCCAACCTCGAGGACCAGCGGCTGTACGTCGTCGAGGACGACGGGCCGCGGGCGCTGACGCCGGACGACGGCTGCCGGTACGCCGACATGTCGGTGCGTGACGGCCAGATCTGGGCCGTGCAGGAACGGCATGACGACGACGGCAAGGTGGTCCGGGCGATCGTGTCGATCCCGCTCGACTCCGGCGAGCCGGTCGAGCGCGTCACCGGGAACGACTTCTACGCCTCGCCCACCCTGTCCCCCGACGGGGAGCTGCTGGCCTACATCTGCTGGAACCATCCGCGCATGCCGTGGAACGGCACCGAGCTGCGGCTGACCCGGCTGGCGGACGGCAGCTCGTGGACCGTCAAGGGCGGGACCAGCGAGTCGGTGCTCGCCCCCCAGTTCCTCGACGACTCGCACCTTTGCCTGATCTCGGACTGGTCGGGCTGGTGGAACCTCTACCGGATCGGCATCTACGGCACCTCCTCCCAGGCGCTGTTCCCGGCCGAGGAGGAGTTCGCCTGGCCGCTGTGGAACCTGGGCGGCCAGCCGTACGCGATCCTCGGCGACGGGCGCCTCGCCGTCCTGCACGGGCAGGGCGACATGCGGCTCGGGCTACTCGACCCCGACTCCGGGACGCTGACCGACCTGGAGGTGCCCTACTCGGGGTGGCTCCCGGCGCTGGCCGCCGACGGCGGGACGCTGGTCGGGGTGGGGTACGGCCCGGCGGTGCCCACCTCGATCGTGCGCGTGGACCTGGCCACCGGGCGGGTGGAGGGGCTGCGGCGGGCCGTCGAGGAGCTGCCCGACGTGGCGTATCTGCCCAAGCCGGAGAAGGTGGAGTTCACCGGGCGGTTCGGGCGGCGGGTGCACGCCATCGTCTACCCGCCGACGAATCCCGACATGTCGCCCGAGGAGCAGCCTGAGGGGGCCGGGGAAGCCGGGGAAGCCGGGGAAGCACCGCCGTACGTCGTCTCCGTCCACGGCGGGCCCACCGGGCACGCGGTGACCGCCCTGGACCTGGAGAAGGCGTTCTTCACCTCGCGCGGCATCGGCGTGATCGACGTGAACTTCAGCGGGTCCACCGGGTACGGCAGAGCCTACCGGGAACGGCTGCGCGGCCAGTGGGGCGTGGTCGACGTCGAGGACGCCGTCGCGGCGGCCGAATGGCTCGTCTCCTCCGGGCGGGCGGATCCGCGGCGCATCGCGATCCGCGGGGGCAGCGCGGGCGGCTGGACCGTCATGGCGGCGTGCTGCCGGTCCGACGTCTTCGCCGGAGGGGTGTCCTACTACGGGGTCAGCGCCCTGGGGCCGTTGAACGAGCACACGCACGACTTCGAGTCGCGGTACGTCGAGTGGCTGGTGGGACCGGACGACCCGGCGCTCTACGCGACGAGGGAACCGCTCGCCCTGGTCGACGGGGTCCGGTGCCCGATGCTGCTGCTCCAGGGGCTCGACGATCCGGTGGTGCCTCCGGAGCAGTCCAGCGCCTTCGCGGACGCGCTGGCCGAGCGTGGGGTGCCGTGCACGTACCTGACCTTCGAGGGCGAGTCGCACGGCTTCCGCCGCGCCGAGACCCGCTCGGCCGCCCTCGCCGCCGAGCTGGCCTTCTACCAGCAGATCTTCGGCTGACCGTCCGGCGTGCTCGTCCGCGTGCCCGCGCCGGTCGCCGTCACCGCGCGAACTCGGTCGCCCGGGACTCCCGCACCACGGTGATCCGGATCTGCCCGGGGTAGGTCAGCTCCTCCTCGACCTGCTTGGCCATGTCGCGGGCGATGACCTGCGCCTGGATGTCGTCCACGGAGTCCGGCTTCACCATGATGCGGATCTCCCGGCCCGCCTGCATGGCGAAGACCTTCTCCACGCCCTCGAACGACGCCGCGATCTGCTCCAGCCGTTCCAGCCGCTTGACGTACGCCTCCAGCGACTCCCGCCGGGCACCCGGACGGCTCCCGCTGATCGCGTCGGCCGCCTGGGTCAGCACCGCTTCGACCGTCCGCACCTCCACCTCGTTGTGGTGCGCCTCGATCGCGTGGACGACGTCCTCCGACTCGCCGTAGCGCCGGGCGATCTCCGCCCCGATCAGCGCGTGCGACCCTTCGACCTCGTGCGTCAGCGCCTTGCCGATGTCGTGCAGCAACGCGCAGCGCTTCAGCAGCGCCCGGTCCAGCTTGAGCTCGGCCGCCATGATCCCGGCGATGTGCGCGGACTCGATGAGGTGCTTGAGGACGTTCTGCCCGTAGGAGGTGCGATAGCGCAACTGCCCGAGCAGCAGCGTCAGCTCCGGGTGCATGTCGGTGATCCCCAGCTCCACCAGCGCGTCCTCGCCCGCCCTGGCACACAGGTCGCGCACCTCGGCCTTGCTGCGCTCGTAGGCCTCCTCGATGCGCTGCGGGTGGATGCGCCCGTCGAGGATGAGCTTCTCCAGCGTGAGCCGTCCCGTCTCCCGCCGCACCGGGTCGAAGCAGGACAGCAGCACCGCCTCCGGCGTGTCGTCGATGATCAGGTTCACCCCGGTGGTCGACTCGAACGCCCGGATGTTGCGCCCCTCCCGGCCGATGATGCGGCCCTTCATCTCCTCCCCGGGCAGGTGCAGCACGCTGACGACCGACTCCGCCGTCTGCTCGGCGGCGATCCGCTGGACGGCCAGCGTCACGATCTTCGTGGCGCGCTTCTCGCCCTCCTTGCGCGCCTCGCTCTCGATCTCCCGGACGATCAGCGCCGCCTCGCGCTTGGCCTGGTTCTCGATCTCCTTGATCAGCTCCGCCTTGGCCTGGTCGGCCGTGAGCCCGGCCACCCTTTCGAGTACGGCTCGGCGCTCGTCCTCCAGCTGCAGCAGCTCCTCGCGCCGATCCGCCAGCTCCGTCTCGGTCTCGGCGAGCTTGCGCTCGCGCTCCCCCTGGCGCTTGGCCTCCTCATCGAGCCGCCGCTCGCGCTCGGCGAGCCGCTTCTCCCGGCGTTCGAGGTCGGCGCGGAGCTCCTTGAGCTCGTCCCGGAGGATCCGGCTCTCCTCCTCGACCTCCCGGCGCATCTGCAGGGCGCTTTCGGCGGCGGCCTCGGAGCGGCGCAGGATCTCCTCGGCGTCGGACTCGGCCTTGTCGCGGATCTTGCCGGCCTCCAGCTTGGCCCGCGTGATCTCGTCGTGCGCCTCCGCCAGCTGCTCGGGGGTCGGCTTGGTCCCGCGCGGCGTCGCCGTACGGCGGATGACCAGGATCAGCGTGGCGATCGTCACGAGGGCAAGCAGGAGCACCACCACTGTCAGCACCACGACCAGCGTCCCCATGGGTGCCCCGCCCTCCTGCTCTCTCGCGGCCTGAAAACGGGAGGGGTCACAAGCGCGGCGCGGACGGCCCGATCGGCGTCGCCACCAGGACCGATAGCAAGGCGACCGTCATCAAGCCAAGACGAAGCAGGCACCGACCCGGTGAGCCGGCACCGTCCGCGTCTCGGTCAGTCAAACTCGCTGGTTGGTAGTTCACCGTATGGCGATCCGCACATCGCGGAGTAACTCCTCACTGCCGTCGAGGTTATGCGTCGAAGAGGTAACGAGCAAGCAAAGCTGACTTTGCTAGCGTGTCCGAGCACATACACTGCGATGTTTTACCCGATATATCGACTCCTACCGATATATCACCATTTAACCTCTGTGGGATGTTCCGGACTACAGTCTGGCGATCAGCATCGGGACGAACACCAGGTTCACCGTGATGTGGATGAAGAGGATCACCCAGACGTTGCGGTACCGCGACCACAGGTAGCCCACCATCAGCCCGAACACGCCCTGGAAGGCCACGATCGTGGCAAATCCCAGGACCACGGCGTCGGGAGAGATGCGGGTGGTGTGCATCAGGGCGAAGAGCAGCGAGGAGACCATGATCGCGGGCCACCTGCCGTACAGGGCCTCCAGCCTGGTCTGCAGCCAGCAGCGGTAGAAGATCTCCTCCAGCACGCTCGCGGTCAGCAGCGTGATCAGCGACCCGACGACGAGCGTGACGGGATCGGGCAGCTGCTCGGGCAACGGCATGGCGAACGGGCCCACCTGGGAGAGCAGGAACCACGCCGCCACGGCGGGCAGCGGCGCCACCCACGTGACCGGGGCCGGGATCGCGGCCGCCCGGGGGCCGTCGCCTCTCGTCACCCTGAGGACGACGAGTGGGACGACGAGGAGCAGCAGCACCTTCACCAGGGGATACAGCAGGCCCTCGGCGAACGGCACCACGGCGGCCACCAGCAGGGCGAGCCCGGCGAGTGTCCAGGCTTCCTTGCGCAGCCGGTCTGGCGGGAGGCCGGTCAGCGGTACCGGCACGTCCCTGCGGGGCGGCACGAGCCTGGCCAGCACGATGGCGGCGAGCGGCGGCAGGATCGCGCCCCACAGCGGCAGGCCCGGCGCGCTGGGATCGAGAGAGGGGCTGATCCGGGTGTGGCCGGTGAGCAGGAGCCAGGCGTAGGCGAGCCCGTACGCGGCCAGGCCCGCACCGGTCAGGACCCGCGCCGCCGACGTGCTGAGAACGGGGGTCGATGGCATGCCTTGATCATTTCACGGCGGTCGGGGCCGGCTTCCCTCTGAGGGCTGACTGTGGATATCGGCCGATGGTTGTACACAGGCTCGCCACGCGCCGTCCATGCGGGTGGGTGAAGGGGCGATGCGTCGGACGATGGAGGGTGGGCGGGGCTGTCTCGCCGAGATGAGGAAGGTTGGACAGGGCTGTCGCGTCAGAACGTGGGAGGCCGGACGGGACTGTCGCGTTGGGACGCGAAAGGTCGGACGGGACTGTCGCGTCGGGACGAGGGAGGGTGGACGAGGCTGTCGTGGCAGACCGTGGGAGGTCCGACGGTGCGGAGCGTCAGCAGAAGTCGTCCTCCACCTCGACGCCCTCCTGCTCCAGCGCCTCCCGCACGACCCGGTACGCCAGCCCCGGCGAATAGCCCTTCCTGGCGAGCATCCCCGCCAGCCGCCTGATCCGCGCCTGGGCCTCCAGCCCTCGCGTGGACGGCAGCTTGCGCTCCACGAGCCGCCTGGCGGTCTCCAGCTCTTGCTCGGGGTCTAGACGCTCGACGGCGTCCCGCACCGTGTCCTGGTCCACGCCTCGGTGCCGGAGCTCGGCGGCGAGCGCGCGCCTCGCCAGCCCCCGGCCGTGGTGCCGCGACTCCACCCACGCTTCGGCGAACGCCTCGTCGTTGATGAATCCGAGCTCCGTGAAGCGATCCAGAACCGCCTGGGCCACGCCGTCGGGCACGTTGCGCTTACGCATCGCCTCGGCGAGTTGGGCCCTGGTCTTGGGCGCCATCGACAGCAGGCGCAGGCAGATGTTGCGCGCCACCGTCTCGGGGTCGGCGTCCGGCCCCTGGCTGGCGAGGGACCCCTCGTCCGGCCCGTCCGGCAGACGACTCCCCCGCCCGCGCCCACTCGACCCACGCCCACTCGACCCACGCCTACCCGAGGCACTCCCACCCGGCGCACGGCCATCGGACATGCCTCCGTCCGACGTAAGGTCAGCCGACGTACGATCGTCGAACACTCCGCCACCCGACGTACGACCGTCGGACACTCGGACACCCGGCGCACGACCACCCGATGGACGGCCGTCCGACATGCCTTCGTCCGACGCCTGGCCAGCCGACGTACGCCCGTCCGGCGCGCGGCTCCCCGATCCGCGCCCCCACCGCTGCCGGTATCCCCGGCCCCGGCCCTTGACCTGGTGTTCCCCCTCCTCACTCCTCGCTTCACGGGGTCCTGCCACGGGGGGCGTGTCCTCGCCGGTCTCCTCCTCGGGTCCCGCCGCTGGCGACGCTCTCCCGCCAACCGGCGTCTCGGATGCTGCCGCCGGAGTCTCTTCCCCGCCGACACCCTCCACGGAACCCACAGTGGACGGCTCTGTTCCGGAGACCTGCGCCCCGGATACAGCCCCTGGAGACGCCTCCCCACCGGTCCCTTCCCCAGGTCCCGCAGGCGGAGACGCTGCCCTGCCGGAACCGTCGCCCGTCCGGCGATCCGCTACGGCCTCGGCCGCGTCACCGGGCCCGCCGTCTCCGCCCCAAGCTCGGCGCTCGCGATCGCCGTGCTCGCGATCCACGGGCGCGGAGGCGCCGTCCCCAGCAGGAGCATGCTCGAAATCGCCACGCTCCCCTGGTCCGCCACCCTCACCCTGCCGCCACGCAGTCCCTTGATCAGCACGAGAGCGCCAGAACGCCTCCTGCTCGGGCCAACCACCCGATTCGCCCCCGCGCCGGCGCGCACCCGATCGACCCGGCTCCGGCCACCAGCCCGGCGAGCCCGGCGCATCCGCCCCAGGCCCTCCGGAACGCCCGCCATGCCCCTCGGCCGTCTGCTCGGCACGCCTGCGGCGGCCACGGCCGCGGCCGCGCCCACGCCTGGCCGGCCGGGACCCGTCGTCCCCGGATGCGAGCCCGATCAGCGGCCCGCTTCCATCGTCCCCGGAAGCAAGGCCGGCCAGCGGCCCGCTCCCGTCGTCCCCGGAGGACAGCCCGAAGAACGGATGGCCACCACCGTCGTCCTCCTCCGAGCCGGACTCGAAGAAAGGATGCCGACGCTCTTCCTGCCTCGGCTCCTGCGGCGTCGAGGCACGCCGCCCCGGCGGCTCCGGCCAGGCTCCCCAGTCGCGAGGATGCGCGGGCTGGATCAGCGAGGGCTCATGCCCACCCGGCGCCGCGCCGGAGGACGCCTCGGCAGCGGATTCCCCCTGGCCTGCAGGATCGCGAGGCGCATCCGCGTCCATCCCAGGTCACCTCCTCATCCTCCAGCCGGACCGGCCCCGTGCCAGGCCAAGCGGGGACCGCCGCTTCCGGGGCCCGGCTCCGCACTCGTCGGGAGCCGGGCGACCCGCGCGAGACCGCGACCGGTCAGACGTCGCCGGGCTTGGGGGCGGCGGGAGCCTTGGCGCCACGCGCCGGGGCGGGCGCCGCGACGGCGGCGTCGGCGGCCGGCTCGGCCGGAGCGTCGAGGCGAGGCCCGACGCCCAGCTTCTCCTTGATCTTCTTCTCGATCTCGTTGGCCACGTCGGGGTGGTTCTTGAGGAAGTTGCGCGCGTTTTCCTTGCCCTGGCCGAGCTGCTCGCCCTCGTAGGTGTACCAGGCGCCGGCCTTGCGGACGAAGCCGTGCTCGACGCCCATGTCGATGAGGCCGCCCTCGCGGGAGATGCCCACGCCGTACAGGATGTCGAAGTCGGCCTGGCGGAAGGGCGGGGCCATCTTGTTCTTGACGACCTTGACCCTGGTGCGGTTGCCGACCGCCTCGGTGCCGTCCTTCAGCGTCTCGATGCGGCGGATGTCGAGCCGGACCGAGGCGTAGAACTTCAGCGCCTTGCCGCCGGTCGTGGTCTCGGGCGAGCCGAACATGACGCCGATCTTCTCGCGGAGCTGGTTGATGAAGATGGCGGTGGTGCCGGTGCTGCTGAGGGCGCCCGCGATCTTGCGCAGCGCCTGCGACATCAGGCGGGCCTGGAGGCCGACGTGGCTGTCGCCCATCTCGCCCTCGATCTCGGCCTTGGGCACCAGGGCCGCGACGGAGTCGATGACGATGATGTCGACGGCGCCGGACCGGATCAGCATGTCGGCGATCTCGAGGGCCTGCTCGCCGGTGTCGGGCTGGGAGACAAGGAGGGCGTCGGTGTCGACGCCGAGCTTCTTGGCATACTCCGGGTCGAGCGCGTGCTCGGCGTCGATGAACGCGGCGATGCCGCCGGCCCGCTGGGCGTTGGCCACCGCGTGGAGCGCCACCGTGGTCTTGCCGGAGGACTCCGGACCGTAGACCTCGACGATCCTGCCCCGGGGGAAGCCGCCGATGCCCAGCGCCACATCCAGGGCGATGGATCCCGTCGGGATCACCTCGATGGGGGCCCTGGCGTCGTCGCCCAGGCGCATGACGGAGCCCTTGCCGAACTGGCGCTCGATCTGTGCGAGGGCAGTCTCAAGGGCCTTCTCGCGGTCGTTGATAGCCATGGGATCTCCCCTTGGAGGATCGTCGTGGTCGAGTCAGTCGTGAGAAAGCTACGGCCTGCGACCGACAATTTCCCGCCGAACCACGGTCCGGCTTCCCTCCATCGTAGCCGAACGGCTGTTCGAGCACACCGGGAACCGTGCTCGAAGTCCCACCCGCCGCCGGACATTCCCGGGCATTCCGCCGGCACTGTTGCCATGGCCGTGACCTGGGGCGATGCTGAGGTCGTGGCGAGCACGTACGCCGAGGAGCGGCGCACCCACCTGCAGGCCCTCGCCGAGTTACTCCCCGGCCATGGGCTCGTCGGCCGCATGGTGGGCGGCGCCGACCCGGTGCTGTGGGCCTGGCATCCGCGCACCGGCCGCCAGACGCTCGTCTTCGCCACGCCCACCCAGCGGGGCTGGCTGTTCCTGTGGTCGCCGGGCGGGCAGGGCACCACCGACGACCTGGAGGCGACGGCGCAGGCGCTGAGGGCCGCGCTGGGCGCGGAGCCCTCCTGACCTTCTTCAGAGGGGTACGGCTAGCGCAGCCGCGGCGAGACCTCCTCCACCTCGCACACCGCGCGCCAGACCTCCTTGGCGCCGATGCCGTCGGCCAGGGCCTGCTCGACGGTCCTTCCCCCAAGTGGAGCCAGGACGTAGTCGCGGGCCCACGACTCGGCGTAGGCGTCGCCGAAGTGGGCGCGCATCCTTCTCCAGAATTCGGTCAGGCGCACCATTCAAGTATGCCGGTGGCGGGTAGGTACTCGCGCATGGCGAAAACCCCGAAACAAGCGCCGCCCAAGTCAGCCAAGAGCAAGGCGGGCCGTGCCAAGCGTCGTCACGTCAACCTGCTCCAGCGCCTGGCCGTACAGAAGGAGAAGGCCGAGCGGTCGGAGCGGCACGCGCAGATCAGGGAGCAGCCGCGAGAGGGCTTCTCCCGCGCGCGCCGGGCCTCCCGCCGGTAGTCACCGCGAAAGCGTCACAGCACGCGAGAGCCGTACATCTCTCCCAGATGGTCGGCGAGCAGCTCCAGCCGGGCGCCGTCGGGGTCCCTGAAGTAAATGGAGGCGCCGCTTTCGATCTGGTGCGGCACGCCGGCCATCTCCAGCTTGCCCCGCAGCCGCTCCCACGTGGCCGGGTCCACCGAGATGGCTATGTGGTGCAGCCCGCCCAGGACCTCGTGGTACGGCCCGAGGTCCAGGCCGGGGAAGTCGAAGAACGCCAGCAGGTTGCCGTTGCCCACGTCGAAGAAGAAGTGGCTGGAGCCCTTGTAGTCGCGGTTCTCGAAGATCTCCGTGAGCGGGAATTCCAGAAGGTCCTGATAGAACCTGACAGTCCGTTCCACGTCCGATGAGACGAGCGCGAAGTGGTGCAGCCCCCGGGCGCTGCTCGACGGGCGGTGGGGCAGGAGATACTGCTGTTTGATGCGTTCGCGCTTCGCCGCTAATGCCGCGTAGTCGATTTCAGTCACCGGCGCTCACCTCGCTTCACCTCCTTCATCTCCGGCCTGCGGGCGCTCAATCCGCGCCGACCGGAATTTCCTTCGCCACGGGCCGCCCGCCCCGGCGGCTCCGCCGAGCGGTTTTTGTCGGTACGGCGGGGCACTATGGGCACGTGAACGAGCTTGTCGAGCCTGATGGCGGCCGGTCCCCCAGCGCGCTGGAGCTGTTCGGCCGGATGACCCGCGAGTGGTTCCGCGGCGCCTTCGCCGCGCCCACGGCCGCCCAGGAGGGGGCGTGGGCGGCCATCGCGCGCGGCGACAACACGCTGGTGGTCGCGCCGACCGGCTCGGGCAAGACGCTCGCGGCCTTCCTGTGGTCGCTCGACAGGCTGGCCGCCGAACAGGCGGGGCCGGAGGGGGCCGCCTCCGCCGTCGCGGACGCCGGGCGCGGCGGAGGCGGGAAGCGGGGAAGGCGGCGGGCCGAGCCGCCGCGCCGGTGCAGGGTGCTGTATGTCTCGCCGCTCAAGGCGCTGGCCGTCGACGTGGAGCGCAACCTGCGGGCCCCGCTGACCGGGCTGCGGCAGACGGCCAGGCGGCTGGGCCTGCCGGTGCCCGACATCTCGGTGGCCATCCGCTCGGGCGACACCCCGGCCGAGGACCGCAGGCGGTTCGCGGCCAAGCCCGCCGACATCCTCATCACCACGCCGGAGTCGCTGTTCCTGCTGCTCACGAGCCAGGCGAGGGAGGCGCTGCGCGGGGTCGAGACCGTGATCGTCGACGAGGTGCACGCCGTCGCCGCCACCAAGCGGGGGGCGCACCTGGCCCTCAGCCTGGAGCGGCTCGACGCGCTGCTGGAGCGGCCCGCCCAGCGGATCGGCCTGTCGGCCACCGTGCGCCCGGTGAGCGAGGTCGCCGCGTTCCTCGGCGGCGTGCGCCCGGCGACCGTGGTGCAGCCGCCCGCCGACAAGCGGATCGAGGTCGAGGTGGTCGTGCCGGTGGAGGACATGACCGAGCTCGTCGCGTCGCCCGAGCAGGTGGAGGCCGGTTTCGCGGAGCCCGCACGCAAGTCGATCTGGCCGCACGTGGAGGAGCGGCTGTTCGACCTCATCGAGGCGCATCGCTCGACGATCGTGTTCGCCAACTCGCGCAGGCTCGCCGAGCGGCTGTGCACGCGGCTCAACGAGCTGGCCTATGAGCGGGCCCGGGGCGCCGAGACGGTCGACCTGTCGATCTGGGAGACGCCTGGCGACGGGACAACGGACGCCGGGGCCGGGCAGGCGGGCGGCGGGGGCGTGCGGGGTCCGGGAGCCAGGCGGCCTCCGGCCGACATGATGGCGCAGGCCGGCACCGCCAAGGGCGTGGTCACCGAGGTCGTGCGGGCCCACCACGGGTCGGTGTCCAAGGAGGAGCGCGCCCACATCGAGGAGGCGCTGAAGTCCGGGCGCCTGCCCGCCGTCGTGGCCACCTCCAGCCTGGAGCTCGGCATCGACATGGGCGCCGTCGACCTGGTGGCCTGCGTGGAGGCGCCGCCCAGCGTGGCGAGCGGCCTGCAGCGCATCGGCCGGGCCGGGCACCAGGTGGGCGCGGTGTCCAGGGGCGTCATCTTCCCGAAGTACCGCGGCGACCTCATCCAGACGGCCGTCGTCGCCGAGCGGATGAAGACCGGCCAGATCGAGGAGATGCGCTACCCGCGCAACCCGCTCGACGTGCTCGCCCAGCAGATCGTCGCCATGGTGGCGATGGACGACTGGACCGTGGAGGAGCTGGAGTCGGTGGTGAAGCGGGCGGCGCCGTACTCCACCCTGCCCCGCAGCGCGCTGGAGGCCACCCTCGACATGCTGGCGGGGCGGTATCCCAGCGAGGAGTTCGCCGAGCTGCGGCCCCGCATCGTGTGGGACCGCGTCACCGGCACGCTCCAGGGCCGTCCCGGCGCGCAACGG
The DNA here is from genome assembly GCF_002093975.1 of Thermoactinospora rubra. GTDB lineage: Bacteria > Actinomycetota > Actinomycetes > Streptosporangiales > Streptosporangiaceae > Nonomuraea > Nonomuraea rubra_A. The sequence continues at coordinate 54,180 of NZ_KZ084336.1, read as the reverse complement.
CTGGCGGTCACCAACGGCGGCACCATCCCCGACCGCGGGCTGTTCGGCGTCTTCCTCGTGGGCGAGAGGTCCTCGCGGGTGGGCGAGCTGGATGAGGAGATGGTCTACGAGTCGCGGGCGGGCGACGTGTTCGTGCTCGGCGCGACCTCGTGGCGGATCGAGGACATCACGGCCGACCGCGTGACCGTCTCACCGGCTCCCGGCCAGCCGGGCAAGCTGCCGTTCTGGCACGGCGACACGCAGGGGCGTCCCGCCGAGCTGGGCAAGGCGATCGGGTCGTTCCTGCGCGAGCTGTCGGCCGAAGCGGGCGACGACCTGGGACAGCCGGCGGAAGGCGGCGGCCGTTCCGCGGAAGGCCGGGCGGTCGACCGGCTGCGCGCCGCCGGGCTCGACGACCACGCGGTCGACAACCTCCTGGCCTACCTGCGCGAGCAGCGCGAGGCCACCGGCTACGTCCCCGACGACCGGACCCTGCTGGTCGAGCGCTTCCACGACGAGCTGGGCGACTGGCGCGTGGTGATCCACTCACCGTACGGCGCGCGCGTCCACGCCCCGTGGGCGCTGGCGATCAACCGGAGGCTGCGCGAGCGCTACGGCCTGGACGTGCAGGCCATCCACTCCGACGACGGCATCGTCCTGCGCATCCCCGACACGCTGGGCGACCCGCCCTCCGACGTGGCGGCCTTCGACCCGGAGGAGATCGAGCGGATCGTGGTCGAGGAGCTGGGCGGCTCGGCGATGTTCGCCTCGCGGTTCCGCGAGTGCGCGGCGCGCGCGTTGCTGCTGCCCCGCCGTACCCCGGGGAAGCGGACCCCGCTGTGGCAGCAACGGCAGCGGGCGGCGCACCTGCTGGGCGTGGCGAGCCAGTACGCCTCCTTCCCGGTGGTGCTGGAGACCATGCGCGAGTGCCTGCAGGACGTCTTCGACGTCCCGGGCCTGGTGCAGCTCATGCGCGACATCGCCGCGCGGAAGGTGCGCGTGGTGGAGGTGGAGACCTCGCAGGCCTCGCCGTTCGCCGCCTCGCTGCTGTTCCACTACATCGGCGCGTTCATGTACGAAGGCGACGCGCCGCTGGCCGAGCGCCGCGCCCAGGCGCTGGCGCTGGACACGACGCTGCTGGCGGAGCTGCTGGGCCAGGCCGACCTGCGCGAGCTGCTCGACCCCGACGTGATCGCCGACACCGAGCGGGAGCTGGCCAGGCTCGACCGGCCGCTGCGCGACGCGGAGGACCTGGCCGACCTGCTGCGCTCGCACGGCCCGCTGCTGGCCGCCGACGTGAGCGTGCGCTCGGGCGATCCGGCCTGGCTGGAGGAGCTGGAGCGGGCCAGGCGCGCGATCCGGGTGCGGATCGCGGGCGAGGAGCAGTGGACGGCGATCGAGGACGCGGCCCGGCTGCGCGACGCCCTCGGCGTGCCGTTGCCCGTCGGCGTGCCGCACGTGTTCCTGGAGCCGGTGCCCGACCCGCTGGCGGACCTGGTGGCCCGGCACGCCCGCACCCGGGGTCCCTTCCCGGCCGGTACGGCTGCCGCCAGGTTCGGGCTGGGCGTCGCGGTGGTCGCCGACACCCTGCGCAGGCTGGCCGCCTCCGGCCGGGTGGTGAGCGGCGAGTTCCGGCCCGGGGGACGCGGCGAGGAGTGGTGCGACGCGGGCGTGCTGCGGATGCTGCGCCGCCGGTCGCTGGCGCGGCTGCGCAAGGAGGTCGAGCCGGTCTCCCCCGAGACGCTGGCGCGGTTCCTGCCGGCCTGGCACGGCGTCACCGGCTCCTCCGAGACCCAGGGGTACGGCCCGGCGGCGGGCCGCGCGGCCGAGCGGAGCGGGAGCGGGGTGTCGCCGGCCCGTTCGATGGACGCGCTGGTCAACGCCATCGAGCAGCTCCAGGGGGCGGCCGTGCCCGCCTCGGCGCTGGAGACGCTGGTGCTGCCCTCGCGGGTGCCGGGCTACCATCCGGCGCTGCTCGACGAGCTGACGGCCTCCGGCGAGGTGGTGTGGGCGGGCCAGGGCTCGCTGCCGGGCGGCGACGGGTGGGTGGCGCTGTACTTCGCCGACACCGCCCCGCTCCTGCTGCCGTCTCCGGCGGAGATCACGATGACGCCGTTGCACGAGCGGGTGCTCGACGCGCTGGCGGGCGGCGGGGCGCTGTTCTTCCGCGGGCTGTCGGAGCGCGTCGGCTCGCCCGACGACCCGGTGCTGGTGACGGCGTTGTGGGATCTCGTGTGGGCGGGCCGGGTGTCCGGCGACACGCTGGCCCCGCTGCGGGCCGTGCTGGGGTCGGGGCGCCCGGCGCACCGGCCGGCGGCGACCCGGCGGCGCAGGGCGGTGCTGCCCACCCGCAGCGGCCCGCCGACGGTCGCCGGGCGGTGGTGGCTGCTGCCCGAGCCCGCGGCCGACGCCACGCTGCGGGCGCAGGCGCAGGCCGAGGTGCTGCTGGAGCGGCACGGGGTGGTGACACGCGGCGCGGTGACCGCCGAGCGGCTCTCGGGCGGGTACTCGGGTGTCTACCAGGTGCTCCGCGCCTACGAGGAGAGCGGGAGGTGCCGCCGCGGCTACTTCGTCGAGGGGCTGGGCGGCGCCCAGTTCGCCCTGCCGGGGGCCGTGGACCGCATGCGGGCCATGGGGCCCGGCCCCGCGGCGTCCCCGTCGGCGGAAGGGCCGGACCCGGTGAGCATGCCCGGCGCGCAGGCAGGCCCCTGGGCCGGTACGGCTGGCACGGCGGGCACCGCTGGCGTGGCGGGCACCGCTGGCGTGGCGGGCACGGCTGGCGTGGCGGGCACGGCGGGCACGGCGGGCGGGCGGGGCGGTGAGGCGCGCCGGGCCGTGGTGCTGGCCGCCGCCGACCCGGCCAACCCCTACGGTGCGGCCCTGCCCTGGCCGGCCCACCCCGGCGACGTGGCGCACAAGCCGGGACGCAAGGCGGGCGCCCTGGTGGTGCTGGTCGACGGCTTCCTGGTGCTCTACGTCGAGCGGGGCGGCAAGACCCTCCTGTCGTTCGCCGACGACGAGCGGCTCCGTCCCGCCGTCGACGCCCTGGCGCTGGCCGTACGGGACGGGGCCCTGGGAAAGCTGACGGTCGAGCGGGCCGACGGCGAGCGGATCGCCGACTCCCCGCTGGCGGCGGCGCTGGAGGCGGCGGGCTTCCATCCCACCCCGCGGGGGCTGCGCCTGAGATCGTGAAGCCCTCCGGGAACGCGATGGCACGTTCAGGGCCTGAACGTGCCATTGGGAGGCGCGAAAAGGTGCGGGGGCGGCGGGAGCCGTCCCCGCACCGCGAGGCGGGCGACGCTACGACAGCGGGCAGGTCTGCCGGTACTCCTCCACCGCCGAGCCGTCGGGCCCGGGGCACAGGAACGGGTCGTAGCGCACGTCGTCGTCCACGAACCGCTTCAGCCAGGACACCATCGACTTGGCCATGGTGGTGTTGGTGGTGTTGGGGAAGAAGTGGGACGCGCCGTTGAGCTCCAGGTAGGCCTTCTCCGAGGAGGCCGGGATGGAGGCGTAGAACAGCTCGGAGTGCGTGGACACGGGCGCGACGCTGTCGCTCTCACCACCGATGATCATGGTCGGCACGCGGACGCCCGACCAGTTCTTCGTGGTGTGCCACGGCGCCAGGGGCACCGCCGCCTGCAGGGACGGCCGGCTGTCGGCCGCCTCCAGGCTGCCGCCGCCGCCCATCGAGTGCCCGGCCACGGCCAGCCGCGAGGCGTCGACGCGGCCGCGGACCGAGCTGCGCTGGGTGAGGTAGTCCAGCGCGGCCAGCAGTTGGCGGCCGCGGCTGGCGGGCTGGTCGTAGCGGCTGAGCGTGTCGATGCCGATGACGACGAAGCCGTGGGAGGCGATGCGGGGGCCGAGCCAGTCGAGGCTGCTCCACGAGGCGGTGTACCCGGGCGAGATGGCGATCCCGCCGAAGGTGCCCTGGCTGGTGTCGGTCGGGTAGTAGATCACGCCGCCGCCGAAGCCGCTGACGCTCAGCCGCGAGACGGTGGTGGAGGCGGTCGCGAAGGGGCCGCGCGGGGCCTCCAGGAGGGCGTCGGTGGGGTCGGGCCCGCGCTGGTAGGGGTTGAGCGCGGCGTGCGCGGGGGATGCGGCGAGCCCGGCGAGCATGAGCAGGGCGAGCCAGAGCGCGGCGAGCGCCTTGCGGCGCGGTCGCCTCACGAGGTGGGGGGTCACATGTGCTCCTGACGCTCGGGAGCCTTCACGGCTCCGCTTGACCGATGTGAGCGTCAGTGTCTGAGCGGGCGGCAGAGCCGCGCATCGGTGAAATCACCTGTCTCAGGGGAGCAGGCGGGCCAGCTCGACCCGGGACCGGATGCCGAGCGTGACGAAGACGTTGCGCAGGTGGTGCTCGACGGTCCGGGGGCTGAGGTGCAGGGCGGCGGCGATCTCGCGGTTGGTGGCGCCCTCGGCGACCATGCGGGCGATCCGGAGCTGCTGGGCGGTGAGCCGGCCGGTGGACTGGATCCCGTTTCCCGGCTGCCGGGCGGCGGTCTCTCCCTCGCCGGGCTGGCCGCCGTTGACCCGGGCGCCCGCGGCGCGCAGCTCCGCCCGCGCCTGCTCGGCCCACAGCCGGGCCTCCAGCCCCGCGAACGTCTCCAGCGCCGCGCTCAGCTGCTCGCGTGCCGCTCCCGGCCGGCGGTTGCGCCGCAGGGCTCTGCCGTACAGGAGCCTCGTGCGGGCCGCCTCGAACGCGCACGACCCGCGCTCGTGCAGGTCCAGCGCCTCCCGGTACAGGCCGTCGGCCGCGTCGGGCGGGGCGAGCAGGGCGCGGCAGCGTACGGCGAGCGCGAGCCGGTCGGGGCTGCCCGTGCTGGCCGACCAGCGGTCCAGCGCGCCGAGCAGGCCGTGCGCGGGCTCCGGGCGCCCGGTCCGCGCGGCGGCCTCGACCAGCAGGGGCGTGGCCATGACGCGGACGGTGAGGTGGTCGTGCCGGGTGCGCAGGATCAGCCGCCGCAGCGCGTCGGCGGGGCGTCCGGCGGCGAGGTCCAGGTGGGCGAGCGCCCAGGTGCCGATCGCGCCGGCCAGGCCCAGGCCGTGCGCCTCGGCCAGGGCCAGGGCCGAGGTCGCGCGGGTACGGCAGGCCGCCTCGTCCCCCTGGACGGCGTCGGTCAGGGCGAGCCAGGCCAGGTGCTCGGCGACGGCGTTGGGCTGCCCGGCCTGCTCGGCCAGGCGCAGCCCTTCCAGCGCGTTGCGGGCGATCGCGGCGTAGCGCCCGGCCCAGACCTCGGCGTGGTTGAGCGTTTCCAGCGCCCACGGGATGAGCGACAGCGCCCCCTCGGCCCGGGCCTCGGCGATGGCCCGCGTCGCCAGCGCGGCGGCCCGCCGGTCCTCCCCCAGCAGCAGCCCGGCGATCACGGCGCGCACGAGGATGGCCGGGCCGCGCACCAGGCGGGCGCGCTCGACGACGCGGCGCAGCAGGTCGTCGGCTTCCCGGTGGCGGCCGGCCAGGGTGGCGGCCACGCCGCCCAGGTAGTCGGCGAGCAGGTGCACCACCGGCCCGTCCTCGGGCGCGCGGGCGGCGGCCACGCGGTCCGCGATGGCCGCGAAACCGCGCCCGTCGCCCGCGCGGTAGCAAGCCTCGGCCGCCTTGACCAGGGCGCACAGCCCCTGGGCGCGGTCGGCGGCGAGCAGGTGGGAGGCGGCGGCGAGCAGCTCGTCCCTGGCCGCGGCGGTCGCCCCGCCGTACAGCTCCAGGCCGCCGCGCAGGAGCTCGGCCCGGCCGAGGACGTCCAGCGGCGGGTTGCGGGCGTGTGCCCGGCCCAGCAGGGCCTGCGCGTGGGCGGCGCGTCCGGCGGAGACGGCCCGCCGGGCGGCGGCGATCAGGTGCCGCGCCTGGGCGGCGGGCGCGGTGGCCAGCTCGGCGGCCCGCTCCAGCGCCTCGACGGGGTCGACGCCGTCGCCGGGCGAGCGGGCGGCGAGGGCGGCGGCGGCCAGCTCGTCGGCGAGCCGGTCCGGCGGCCCGTCGAGGGCGACCGCGCGGTGCCAGGCCCGCCGTAACCGGTCGGCGTCACCGGACAGGGCGGCGGCCAGGGCGCGGTGGGCGCGCCGCCGCCGCGACACCGACGCGCCCCGGTAGATCACCGACCTCATGCCGGGCTCCGGGAACCCGAACCCCTGCGCGCCCAGGCGGACGATCCCGGCGTCCTCGGCCGGTTCGAGCGCGTCGAGCAGGCCGTACGGCCCGGCCGCCCGGACCAGCGTGGCCGGGTCCAGCGCCGGGTCGGCGGCGATGAGCAGCAGCAGCCAGCGGGTGAGCGAGGGCAGGCCGGCCAGCCGGGCGGCGTGCGCGGACCACAGCCTGCCGTGCCGGGGCAGCGAGTCGGGCGGCGGCGCCGTGCCCGCGAGCTGCTCGGCCGTCAGCGCGGCGGCCAGCTCGGTGAGGGCGAGCGGGTTGCCCTGGGCGAAGGCCAGCAGCGCCGCGCGCAGGTCCGGTCCCGGCGGAGCGGGAGCCGCCTCGTCCAGCAGGGCGCCGGCCGAGCGCGGGTCGAGCGGGCCGAGCGCGAGCGCGGGCACGCCCTCCAGGGCGGGCAGGTCCCGCGGGTCGCCGCCGAACAGCACCGCCAGCCGCTCCCCCGCCGCCCGCCGGGCCGCGAAGCACAGCGCCTCCCGGCTGGCGGCGTCGAGCAGGTGGGCGTCGTCCACGCAGACCAGGACGGGCCGGTCGCCCGCGGTGAGCAGGTCCAGCACCGCCGCGTGCAGGGCCAGCCCGGGCGGCGCGGCCCACACCGGGACGGCGCCGAGTGCCTCCCGGGCCGGGCGGCACAGCGGCCGCAGCAGCGCGTGCAGGCCCGAGTACGGCAGCTCACGCTCGGCGGCGACGCCCCGCACACGTAACACCGTGAAGCCGCCGGCCAGCCGTTCCGCGTCCAGCAGCATGGTGCTCTTGCCCGAGCCCGAGGTGCCGAGCACAAGCAACGAGCCTCCGGCGCCGCGGCGCGCGCCCTCCACCAGCGACCGCAGCGCCTCCCGCTCGGCGTCGCGCCCGTGGACCATGCCCCACAGTGTCGCCCCGCCGGCAGCGCCCGGGAAGGCCCAGTTCAGGCCTGCGAGGCCTCGATGAGGTCGTCCACGACGCCGGCCAGCCCGCCGCCCCAGCCGAAGGCGCGGCGCTGCCGTACCGCTCCCGAGCCCCGCAGGACGAGCAGCTCCAGCCCCTCCTCGACGAACTCCGCGTCGCCCGCGTCCTCCAGCGCCGGCCGTACGTGCTCCAGCAGGCGGCGGGCCATGTCGGCGGCGGGCACCAGGCCGCCGCCCCACAGGTCCAGGCTCTCGCCCTGGATGCCGTCGCGGGCGGCGCGCCAGTAGGCGGCCCGCAGCACCTCCGGCGAGATCGGCGGCCCCAGGTCGCCGCGCGCGACGTGGGCCAGCGCGGTCACCACGAGGGCGCGGATGAGGCCCACGATGGTGAGGCTGTCGTTGACGTCGAGCGGCACGTCGGCGACGCGCACCTCCACGGTGGGCAGGTTGGGCGAGGGCCGGGCGTCCCAGAAGACGGTCTTGCGGTCCATGACCGCGCCGGACTCCTCCAGCGCCGCGAGGGCCAGCTCGTAGTCGGCGAAGCTCGGGAAGTACGGCGGGGCGCCCGAGACCGGCCAGCGGCTCCAGCTGATCACCCGCCAGGAGGCGTAGCCGGTGTCGCGGCCGACGAAGAACGGCGAGTTGGCGGCCAGCGCGATCAGCGTGGGCAGCCAGGGCCGCAGGTGGTTGCCGACGAAGACGGCGTGCTCGGGGTCGGGCACGTCGACGTGGACGTGCAGGGCGCAGATGCTGATCTCGTCGTGCAGCGCGCGGTACAGCACCCGGCCCTGCTCGTAGCGCGGCCCGTCGCTGAGCGGCACCGGCACCACGTCGCCCAGCACGGGGATGCCGCTGGCCACCACGGCCAGGCCGCACTCGCGGGCGGCCCTGGCGACCTCGCGGCGGGCGGCGCGCAGCCGGGCTCCGACCTGCGACAGGTCGGCGGAGGGCGGCGTGCGTGCCTCCACCTGGAAGCGGGTGATCTCCTGCGTCAGATCCATGACCTGGGCGGCCGCCGCCAGCACCTCGGCGGCTCGGGGGGTCACGTGACGGGTCTGGGGATCGACGACGAGGTACTCCTCTTCGATCCCGATTTTGGCGGTCACATAGGTTTTGTTCCCGTGTATCCGTCTCGACTCACCCTGGGCGAGGGCTGGGACCACGTGGTCTACGACACCGGCGACGGCCTGATCGCCCGCGTGCGCAAGGAGCCGGACCCCGAGGCCGTGCGGCGCGAGGCGACCCTGCTGGCGGCCCTGGCGCGGGTGGCGACCCTGCCGGTCCCCGAGGTGGTCGAGGCCGACCCGGCGCGCGGCGTGCTGGTGGTGCGCAAGCTGCCCGGCGTGCCGCTGAGCGAGCGGCCCGCCCACGATCCGGTACGGCTGGCCGCGGTGCTGGGCGAGTTCCTCAGCGCGCTGCACCGCAGCGGGCTGGAGGCCCCGGCGGTCTCCGGCACGCTGCCCGGCCTGCTGCGCCGGGCCGGGCACGACTACCGCGAGATCGCCACGCGGCTCCCGGCCGGGGCGCGCCGGGCGGTGGAGGCCTTCCTGTCCGCCGCGCCGCCCGAGGAGGCGGCCGTCGCGGCGTTCTGCCACAACGACCTGGGCGACGAGCACGTGCTGCTGGAGGCGGGCGAGGTCACGGGCGTCATCGACTGGAGCGACGCGGCCGTGGGCGACCCGGCGCGGGACTTCGCGCTGCTCTACCGGGACCTGGGGCCGGAGTTCTGCGAGCTGCTGGCGGCGCACTACGCCGGGGAGTACTCGCGCGAGCGCGCCGCCTTCTACGCGCGGTGCACTCTGCTGGGGGACATCGCGTACGGCATGCGCACCGGCGAGCGGCGGTACGCCGAGGAGGGGCTGGCGCTGCTGGACCGCACGATGGCCGGAGCGGCCTAGGCGGCCTGAGCGGGCCCCGGACGCGATTGCCGGAGCGGGCCTGAACCCGACAGCCTGAGGCCGGGCCCCGGCACGAGGAGCTTAGAACGGGGCCCGGATCGGGCCGTAGAGGGCGGCGGGCGCGCCGGTGGCCAGCGCCCAGTAGCGGTCGCCGTAGGACCAGTGCCACCACTCGGTGGGGTAGTTGACCAGGCCGACGGACTCCAGCGCGGCGGCCAGGATCTTGCGGTGGTGGCGGGCGTCGTCGGAGATGGCGGGCGCGGCGGTGTAGCAGGCGCCGCCGCTCTGCTCGGGCGTGGCGTTGATCTCGGTGCCCATGTCGTACTCGGTGCCGTCGGGCGCGCACAGGGTCAGGTCGACCGCGGCTCCCGCGGTGTGCGGGGCGACCTGGACCGGCGAGACGTAGCGGCTGGCCGCCGCATGGAGCTCCTCGGGCGACATTTCCGGAAATGTCGCCCGCAGCGTGGCGGTGTATTCGTCGAAGATCTCCTGCTGTGTCGCGACCGGCCGGTACCCCTCCACGATGAGCAGGTGGAAGCCGTCCGGCAGCAGGCGCTCGGCCCGCTCCAGCCGGTCCAGCAGGCCTGCCCTCAGGTGCGCGTACGCCCCCGCCGGATCGGCCATCCGGCCGTCGACGCGCAGCCGGCCGCGCGCGTCGGCCAGGGGCTCACCGGACTCCGCCACGGGGACGGCCGCCACCCTCGGGTCGGAGATGAGCACGATGTCGTCCCGGTCGTCCCGCATCCAGTCGTCCCCCATGGGGAGCAATTGTCACACAGGCCCCCAGTCGAGCCGTTCGGCGGCCGTCTTGAGCGCGCTCATGAAGCGTGCGGCGTCGCGGCCGTTGATCAGGCGATGGTCGTAGGCCAGGCCGATGTCGGCGTGGACGCCGTCGTACGGGGCGGTCACGGCCAGGGCGCAGGCCGTGCCGGGGAAGACGAACGGGATCGCCATGACCACGCCGCCGTCGGTGTGCAGCGTGACGACGAAGTTGGCGCCCGCGAGGTCGGCCTCCCTGAACTCGCCGGTGGCGGCCGACATGCGGTGCTTCATCAGCGTCGTGGCGATGTCCTTGACGCTGCGGCGGGCCGCGTCGTGGACCACCGGGACGAACAGGCCCTCCCCCACGTCGACGGTGACGCCGATGTCCGGGGCGGCAGGCAGCAGGGCCCGGGTGCCCTCGAGGCGGGCGAAGAAGAGCGGGAAGTCGGCATGCAGGCCCGCGACGAGGTGCACGAAGACCTCGGCGAGACCGACCGGCCTCCTGACGTGCTTGGTCGCCGCGGCGGCGTAGGCGAGGGCCCGGGTCAGGTCCATGCGTACGACGAGGTAGGCCGCGGGGATCGTGCGGTGCGACAGCTCGACCGCCCGCGCGACGGCGCGCTGCACCCGCGAGAGGTCCTGGCCGGCGCCCACGAGCCGTTCCAGGTCGGCGCGCCTGACGACCTCGAGGCCGAGCGCTCGCACCTGCTCCAGGCCGATGCCGTGCTCGTCCATGAAGGCCCGGGCGGGGGCGGTGAGGAGTGGCCCGCCGTCCGGGGCGCCGGGCTCGGCCGTACGGCTCGCCGTGGACGGGGTGTCGCCGGGGGCGGAGGGGCCGGTGATGGCGGCGAGCACGTCGTCGGGGCGGCACCACACGCCGGGCGGAACGGCCTGGCGGAGCACCCCAGAAGCCCCGGCGGGCAGCTCCTCGGCGGCCTTCGACGTCTCCACCAGCACCACGGCGTCGCCGGCCGCCACCTCCGCGCCGTCCGGGACCAGCCACTCGACGACCAGGTACTCCGCGTCGTTGGCGTTCAGCTTGGGGACACGCAGCTCAGCCACGCACGGCCTCCCTGATGGCGCGATGGATCGCCGCCTCGCTCACGAGCACCTCGCGCTCCAGATGCGGCGCGGCAGGGATGATCGAGGCGGCCGAGTGGACGAGCCCCACCGGGCGGGCCAGGCGCGGCCACAGCCGCGAGTGCACCACGTGCGCGACCTCGGCCCCCCACGTGCCGCCCGCCGTGCCCTCCTCCACCACGAAGACGTACGGCGCCGCCGGGACGTCCGCCTCGAAGGGATACAGCCGCGAGGGCACGAGCAGCGTGCAGACGATCTCCTCCTCCAGCAGCAGGGACCGCATGGCGGCCATGACGCGGTGCGCGACCCCGCCGCCCGCGACGATCACACAGTCCGGCGAGTCCTCCAGCGACACCCTGGCCACCCCGTCGCTCACCGACACCGAGAACGGCGGCTCGACGGCGTGCATGGGGCGCGTGTAGAGCACCTTGTCCTCGAAGAACACGCACGGCTCGGCCCGCGCGAGCATCTCCTCGAACACGGCCAGGCAGTCGTGGAAGGGCGACATCTCATACAGCGCCAGGTCCGGTATCCCGACGAAGTGCTTGTGCGGGCTCTGGCTGTGCGTGGGGCCGTAGCCGCGCCCGCCGCCCACCGGGCAGCGCACCACCATGCGCATCGGGACGCGGAAGCCGTACATGGACACCGACTTGGCGGCGAAGTTCAGCAGCTGGTCGAAGGCCAGCGCGGCGAAGTCGCCGAACATGATCTCGACGATCGCGGCGTCGCCCGACAGGGCCAGCCCGGCCGCCACGCCGGTGATGGCGTTCTCGCTGATGGGCGTGGACAGCACGCGGTCGGGGAAGCGCGTGGACAGGCCGCGAGTGATCTTGAAGGCGCCGCCGTACGGGTCGAGGATGTCCTCGCCGAGCACGTACAGGTCCGGCAGCCCGGCCAGCAGCCCGTGCAGGGCGGCGTTGAGGTTCTCGGCGACCCTCACGGCCGCTCCCACCGGGTCGGGGGGCGGGCCGCCACGTCCGCGGCGACGGCCTCCACGGCCGCCCGCGCCGCGCGTTCCAGCCGCTCCACCTGGTCCGGATGGGCGGCGGCGTAGCGGGCGAGCCAGTCGTCGCGCGCCGGCCGTGGCGGCCGGGTGTCGTCGCCCTTGCTGTGCGGTCCGAGGCGATGGGTGCGGAACTCGGCGATCTGGGGTTCGCCGGCCCGCGCCCGCGCGACCACCGGGGCCAGCGCGCGGCGGATGCGCGGCACGTCGGCGCCCTCCACGAGCAGGTGGCCGACGCCGAAGGCGGCGGCGCGTCCCGCGATGGTGCCGGCCAGGTGGGCCTCGGTGGGCGTGGACTGGGCGATGCCGTTGTGCTCCACGACGACCAGGAGCGGGAGCCGCCACAGCGAGGCGATGTTGAGCGCCTCGTAGACCGCGCCCTCGCCGAAGGTGCCGTCGCCGATGTAGACGCAGGCCAGGCGGCCTGGCTCGGCACGCTTCAGGTGCAGCGCGACCCCGGCCGCCACGGGCAGGCTCTCCCCCTGCACGCCGGTGGACAGGTAGCGGTCGCGGCGGATGTGCTGGCTGCCGCCCACGCCGCCGCACACCGCGCCCTCCCGCCCCATGATCTCGGCCAGCAGGCCCTCGGGGTCGCGGAAGCGGGCCAGGTAGTGGCCGTGGCCGCGGTGGTTGCTGAACACGTGGTCCGCCGGGTCGAGCAGCGGCTCCAGGGCGACGGGGACGTACTCCTGGCCGAGACAGGTGTGCGTGGTGCCGTTGAGCAAGCCCCTGCCGAACAGCTCCAGCAGCTTGTCCTCGAAGGCCCGGATCGTCAGCATGAGCGACAGGTCCTCGTCGGAGAGCCTGGCCGGTTCCACCGCCGCATCCAGCGTGGCGGTCACCTCCTGACCGCCTCGAGCACGCCCGCGATGGTCGGGTTGTCGAAGAAGTCGTCCAGGTCGACCTCCACGCCGAGCCGCTTGCGCATGCGGGCGATGATCTGGGTGATGGTCAGCGAGTGCCCGCCGAGGTCGAAGATGTCGTCGTGCGGCTCGATGGGCGCGAACTTCAGCACCTCCTCCCAGATGGCGGTGATCTCGGCCAGCATCGGGTCGGCCGCGTCCACCGCCCGCGCCGCCGTGCCGCCCTCCTCGACGGGGGCCGTCACGGCGTCGTGGAAGGGCGTGAGGTCCCGCAGCGGCAGGCCGGGATCGGCGCCGATGCGGGCGAGCAGCGCCTTGAGGTCCCGGGCGATCCGCGCCGGGTCCGCCACCTCGGCCGGGGCATGGCGCAGGCTCGCGCGCAGGCCGCCGGGCGAGTCGAGCAGCTGGAGCTGCAGCGCGCCGCGCACCGCGCCGTTGAACGCCAGCCGGTCCACGTGCCAGCCGGGCACCTCGGCGCCGGCCCTGCGGTAGCTCACCGACACGGGAGCCAGCGCGGCGTGCGGCCGGATGCCGGGCACCGCCCGGGCGAGCGGCACCTCGCGGAAGCCGTACACCTGCCGGAGTTCCGCCCGCAGCGTCATCGCGAAGTCCGCGAAAGGTGTGGCGGGGGACGGCGCGGAGAAGACGGGCAGCTCGTTGACGAAGGGCCCGATGCGCCCCTCCTCGGCGGGGGTCCGGGTGGACAGGTCCACCGCGGTCGCCACGCAGGCGTTGCCGTAGGAGGCCAGGAGCGCGTGGAGGGCGGCGAGCAGGACCTCGAACCTGGTCAGCCCGGGCACCGCGGGCAGGTCCAGGCCGAACTCGAGCAGGCCGCCCGCCCCGCCGCCGCGGGAGCGCAGCACCCCGCCGGGCACGACCGTCCCGCCCGGATCGCGCCAGCGCTCCGCCCAGAAGGCCCGCGCCTCCTCCAGCCGCGCGGCGACGCGCTCCCGTTGCGCCGCCGCGTGGTCCACGACCTCCAGCGGCGGCGGCTCGGCGCCCTCGCAGAAGGCGGCCAGGTCGGCGACCAGGACGTCCTTGGAGTGGCCGTCGAAGACCAGGTGGTGGGCCACGACGTGGAGCGTGTCGCCGTCGAGGGCGAAGCGGATCAGCGGCCCGCGTTCCAGGTCGAACGGCTCGGCGGACACCCGATCGGCCAGGCGGGGCGGCACGGCGGCGGGCACCAGGGACGGCACGCCGTCGCGGTCGGCGACGGCGCAGCCGAGCAGCGGGTGGCGCTCCACCAGGCGGGCCACGGCCTTCGCGAGCAGGCCGCGGTCGGGCGGCGCGTCGAAGCGGATGAGGATCGGCATGTGGTAGGCCGATCCGGCGCCCAGCCGCTCGGTGATCCACATTCCGTGCTGGGCGAGCGACACCTCGGTCATCGGACCACCTTCCGGAGAGCCTGCTTGTCGACCTTGCCGCCCTGGTTGCGCGGCAGGGCGGCGAGGGTGGCGAGCTTCACGGGCAGCTCGTGCGGGGCCAGCCGGTCCTTGAGGAAGACGCGCAGCTCCTCGTGGGTCGCCTGGCCGACGTAGGCGACGGCGACGGCCTTGCCGAGCGTCGGGTGCGGCACGCCGAAGGCGGCGGCCTCGGTCACGCCGGGATGCTCGTAGACGGCCTCCTCGACGTGGATGGTGGAGACCTTGAAGGCCCCCGACTTGATGACGTCGCTCTCCCGGTCGACCAGGTAGAGGTAGCCCTCCTCGTCCAGGTAGCCCAGGTCTCCCATGCGCACCCAGCCGCCGCGGAAGACCTCCCGGGTGGCGGCCGAGTCGCCGTAGTAGGCGCGGGTGGCGGCGGGCGAGCGCATCCAGACCTCTCCCGTGGCTCCCGCCGGCAGCGGCGAACCGTCGGCGGCGGCGACCTTCACGGCGCCGCCCTGCGCGGGGCGTCCCACGCTGGAGGGCCGCTCGGGGTCGAAGAGCATGACGGTCTGCGCGGGCGCGGCCTCGGTGGAGGTGTAGTAGTTGGCGATCGTCGCGTGCGGGAAGGCCGCGCCGAGCTCGGCGGCCACCCGGGGCGGCAGGGGCGCCGCGGCCGAGCCGAGCAGCAGGACGCTGGACAGGTCGTGCTCGGCGTGGACGCGGGCGGCGAGCATCTCGACGGCCATGGCGGGGACCACGAAGACCGTGCCGGCCCGGTGGTGCTGGATCATCGCCGCGAACCGGCGGGGCGTGAAGCGGGGCAGGGTGACGACTTCGGGATGCGCGTCCACCGCGTTGACCAGCATCCACTGGCCGGCGTTCGTGCCGATGGGGAAGGCGTGGGCGAGGTGGCGGCTGTGCGCGAACGGCCGCCGCCTGCCGCCGCAGCCGTGGGCGAGGTTGGCGTGGGTGGCGGCGACGCCCTTGGGGCGGCCCGTCGTGCCGGAGGTGTAGAGGATCTGGGCCAGGTCGCCCGGCGCCGGAGGGCCCGCCGATCCCCTGTTCCCGTCTTCCGGCAGCGCGCCGGGGCGCAGGACCGTGGCGGCGCCGCAGTGCGCCAGCATCGCCTCGGCGTCGGCCGGGGCCAGCCGGTCGGACAGGGGTACGGCCACGCCGCCCGCCTTGATCACGCCGAGGAAGGCGACGGCGTACTCCACCCAGTCCCCGTTGCCGAAGACGAGCCCGGCCCGGTCCCCCGGCCGCAGGCCCCCGGCGGCCAGCGCGGCGGCCACGCGCGTGGACCTCGTCTCCCATTCCCCGAACGTCAGCGACCCGGCGCCGTGGACGGTCAGCGCTCGCCGGTCCGGCTCGGCCGTCGCCCGCCTGCGTAATAACTCGGGAAGTGTCACGATCGGCCCCCGGGCTCGGACATGGCTTTTCTAATAGGAAACTTTACTGTTTTATCGCTGGGCGCCAGTCTGGCACGCTGCCGCAATGGAGACAAGCCCGGCGAAGCAGGGCCTTGCGGACAGCCAAGACTCCGTGGAACACTCGAAACAGTTAAGATTCTTTCCTGATTCCGGAAGGGCGTCAGGACGTGATCAGACAACGACTGGCCGCTCTCGTCGAGGAGTCCTCCGACGGCGAGGTGACCGCACGGGAAGCCATGGCCTCGGGCCTGCCGCTGTCGGCGCTCGGCCTGACCTCGATCGCCCGCATGCGGCTGATCGACGCCGTCGAGGCCGAGTTCGGCGTCGAGGTGGACCTGAGCGAGGAGGGCCTGGCCGTCCTCGACGACCTCGACCTGCTGGCCGCGCGCCTGTCGGACCGATGAACGTCGACTTCGCCGCCGGCGACTGCGGGACCGGCCCCTTCACCTGGGGCCAGGAGGCGATCTGGCAGACGATCGAGCGCACCTGGCCCGACGACCACTACTTCAACTTCGGCCAGGTGCTCAAGCTGCCGCGCGCCAGGCACATCCGCGAGGTGGCGGCGGCCGTCGGCGCGCTCGTCGAGCGGCACGGGTCGCTGCGGACGCTCGTGGCCGAACGGCCGGGCACGACGCGGGCGCTGGGCCAGCACCTGGAGGCCCGCGGCCGGCTGCCGGTCGAGGTGGTCGGCGCCGCGCCCCGGGACGTGCTGGACAAGCTCGCCGCCACCCGCTTCGACTACGAGCGGGACTGGCCGCTGCGGGTGGCGCTGGTGACGGAGGGCGACCTGGTCACGCACGTGGTGCTGGTCTTCTGCCACCTGGCAGCGGACGGGTTCGGCGCCGAGATCGCCGTCCGCGACCTGCGGATGTTGCTCGTGCGGGGGCGCGTGCCGGGGCCGCGCCCGCCGCAGCCGCTGGAGCTGGCGCGCTGGCAGGCCGGGCCCGAGGGACGCCGGGTCGCCGCGACCGCCGCGGCGCACTGGGAGCGCGAGCACCGGCGCGTCCCCGCCACGATGTTCGCCGCGTCGAGCCAGGACGCCGCCCGGCCGCCCATCTGGCGGGCGCTGCTCGCCTCCCCGGCGCTCGACCTGGCGGTCCGGGCCGTCGCCTGGCGGCACCGCGTGTCGACCTCGACCGTCCTGCTGGCCGCCACCGCGCAGCTGGCCGCCCGGTACGGCGGGCACCGCACGAGCGCGGTGCTGCCGATCGCGGCCAACAGGTTCAGAAAGGACACGCGCGGCATCGTCAGCACACTCTCCCAGGAGGGGCTGTTCACCCTGGACGTCGACCGCCCCTTCCCCGACCTCCTGCGCCCCGCCGAGGCCGCCGCCGTGCGCGCCTACCGCAGCGCCTACCACGACCCCGCCGACCGCCGGCGCGTCGTCGCCGCCGAGAGCGAGCGGCGCGGCGAGCCGGTCCACCCCGGCTGCTGCTTCAACGACATGCGCCTGGCCGACCCCGGCCCGGCCGACTGCCCGCCCGAGCGGCTCGACGCGGCGCTGGAGCAGACGACCCTGACCTGGCCGCTCAGCCAGGACCGGCTCAACTGCCGGTTCTGCGTCCACGTGTCGGCCGAGGGCGTCTCGCTCACCGCCGACACCCGCTACCTGTCGCGGGCGAGCATGGAGGGCTACCTGCGCGACCTGGAGGGGCTGCTCGTGGAGACCGCCCGCCGATGACCGTGCAGGCCACAGAGCAGGCCACAGGACAGGCCAGAGTGCGGGCTTACGCCGCCGCCACCTCCTGCGCGCAGGGCGAGACCCTCCGCTTCGTCGTGTCCGAGCCCGCGCCGGTCGTCGTCTGCGACGCGACCGACGACCGGGTGGTCTTCACCGGCTCGGCCGGCGAGGACTGGACGCTCCACGTCGGCGCCGACTGGCCGAGCTCGCTCTACCGGGCGCGGTTCGGCCCCGCCGTACCGTGGCCGCGGGGCCTGCCGGGGCAGGCGCCCTGCCCGGACAACGAGGTCTACTTCGTCGTACGGCAGGCCGTCCCGGCCGCGCCCATCCTCCTCAGCGTGCCGTTCACCACGTGGCAGGCCTACAACCGGGCGGGCAGCCCCGGGCAGAGCGTCTACTGGACCGAGTCCCCCGGCCGCGCCCCGGCGGTGACCTTCGACCGGCCAGGCGGCGGCCCGCCGCCCGAGCGGTGGGAGGAGGGCCTGATGCGCTGGCTGCGGCCGGCCGGCTACGACGTCGCCTACTGCTCCAACCTCGACCTCCACGACGGCCTGGACCTGCTGTCCCGGCACCGGCTGCTGATCGTCAACGGGCACGACGAGTACTGGTCGGCGGGCATGCGCGACACGGTGGAGGAGTTCGTCAGGCGCGGCGGCAACGTGGCCTTCTTCTCCGGCAACACCGCCTGGTGGCAGATCCGGCTGGAGGACGGCGGGCGCACGATGGTGTGCCACCGGGACGCCGTGGCCGACCCGGTCGCCGATCCGCGGCTGGCCACGGTCGAGTGGTCGGCGGCGGGCCGCCCGGAGAACACGCTCACGGGGGTGAGCTTCCGCCTGGGCGCGGGCGCCTGGGGACCGTTCATGCCGCGCATGCTGGAGGAGTCCTACACCGCCCGCTTCGCCGGCCACTGGGTCTTCGACGGCACGGGGCTGACCGACGGGGACAAGTTCGGGCAGGGCTGCCTGGGATACGAGACCGACGCGGCCGAGTTCGAGGAGGTCGGCGGCGTGCCGAGGGTCACCTGCCGCGACGGCACGCCCTCGTCGTTCGTGGTGCTGGCCACGGCCGACCTGCGCCACTGGAGCGCCTACGGCCAGGGCGGGATGGCCACGATGGGCGTGTTCACCAGCGGGCTCGGCACGGTCTTCACCGCGGCCACCGTCAACTGGGGCAACACGCTGCACGACCCGGTGGTGGAGCGGATCACCCGCAACGTGATCGACCGCCTGTCCTCCGGCTCCCCCGGCGGCTGGACGACGATCGGCCCGCCCGCCGACCTGCGGGCGCTGGCCGTGCTCGGGCGCACGCTGTACGGCGTGGACGCGGACGGCCGGCTGCTGCGGCGCGAGCTGTGCGGGCAGAACGTACCCTGGGAGCCGCTCGCCGCCGTGGCGGACGTGCGGGGCCTGGCCGTTCCGAGGGAGGCCGCCGCGGGCTGGGGCGTGGGGCTGTACGGCGTGACGGGAGCGGGCGGCCTGCTGCTCCTGGACGGCGAGGGCTGGCGGGAGGTGGGCGACGCGCCGCCGGGAGCCGCCGGGCTGGCGATCGCCGACTGCGCCTTCTACGTCGCCACGGCCGCGGGCGAGCTGTGGCGGCGGGGCTTCGGCGAGCAGTCGTGGACGCCCGCCGGGAGCTGCGCCGGGACCGTGTCGCTGGCCGCGGCCAACGGCCGGCTGTTCGCCCTGACCGCCGACGGCCGCCTGCTGACGGCGCTGCCCGGCGGAACCTGGGAACCGCACGCCCGGGAGGTCCCGGGCCGGGTGCTGGCCGCCCACGCCGGGCTGCTGCTCACCGGCGGCCCCGGCGAGCCGCTGCGGTGGCGGCCGATGCGCCGGCCCGCGGCCCAGGCCGGCTCGTGCTGAAGCGGTTTCAGCGGAACGGGGTCACACGGGACGGATCACACGGGACGGATCACACGGGACGGATCACACGGGACGGATCACACGGTGTCGGAGAACACCTGCTCCCGCGCCTGCTCCAGCGCCGCCGCCAGCGCTCCGCGCAGCACCGGGTTGCCCGGCACCGCCGAGGCCACCACGCTCGGCCTGCTCGGGCACACCTGGGCGACCGCCTCCTCGACCCTGGCGGCCAGGTCCTGGCCGCCGGCCCGGCCGACGTCGCCGCTCAGCACGATGAGCCCGGGATCCAGCACCACGGCCACGGCCGCGACCCCGACGGCGAGGCGGGCGGCCACCGCGTCCAGGAATCCGGGGTGGCCGGCGCGCACCAGCTCGGCCACCGGCCGCGGCGGCAGCCCGTGCTCGGCGGCCAGCTTCGCGAGCGCGTCCTGGCCCACCAGCCGCTGGTAGGAGCCCGACTGCGGCTCGCCGACGTCGATGGGCAGCGGCTCGCCGGGGACGGGCAGCCACCCGATCTCGCCCGCTCCGCCGCTGATCCCGCGGTGCAGCCGCCCGCCGAGCATCACGCCGAGCCCCTGGCCGACGCCCGCCCAGACCACCGCGAAGTCGTCCACCCCGACCGCGGCGCCGTGCCGGTGCTCGGCCAGCGCGACCAGGTTCACGTCGTTCTCGATGGTCACGGAGGCGCCGAGGGTCCGGCGGAGGCTGTCGAGCACGCCCACGTGCCAGGCGGGCAGGTCGTAGGAGAAGCGCACGTCGCCGGTGCGGGGATCGACGACGCCCCTGGTGCCGATGACGAAGGCGCGCAGCTGGGACAGGCTCACCTCGGCGGAGGCGCACGCGCGGCGGACCGCGCTGTGCACGATCTTCACCGGATCGCCGCTGCGCGAGGGGTTGACCGTGACCTCGACCACGATCTTTCCCGTGATGTCGGCCACACCCACGGTCACGCTGTCGGGGAGCACCTCCAGCCCGGCGACGTAGGCGCTGGACGGCACGACGCCGTACAGCGCCGCGCTGGGGCCGCGACCGCTGGCCCGCTCCCCCGCCACCTCGACCAGCCCGCGCTCCTCCAGGCGGGCCAGCAGCTGGCCGGCCGTCACCTTGGACAGGCCGGTGAGCTCGCCCAGCTCGGCACGGGTGAGGGGGCCCTCGGTGAGGAGCAGCTCGAGCGCCGCGCGGTCGTTCAGCCGGCGCAGCAGCCGCGGCACCCCCGGGTTGCGAGCCACGAATCGGGCCCCCTCTCGTCACGATCAGCTAACGACCGTTTCTTTTAAGAAAGTTTCTTGTTAGTTTAGCACCAGTCAGTCGCCTTGACGATCAGCAGGTGCGGACCGCAGGGCCGGCACCGATGAGCGCGAACCCCGACGCATTGAGCCGGGCGGGAAGGAGAACCCAGTGAGGATCTCGAAGATCACGGCCACCACGGTCACCACGGCCGCTCTCGCCGTGGGCCTGGCCGCGTGTGGCTCCAGCCAGCCGGCGGCGGAGCAGCCGGCCGGTCAGCAGGCCACGTCCGCGGGCCCGAAGTACGCCGGTCAGTCCATCACCGTGTGGCGGCTCGGCGATCCGAACGAGCCCTCGCAGAAGTACATGGACGACCTCGTCGCCGAGTTCAAGACCGTGACCGGCGCCGCCGCCAACGTCCAGTGGATCCCCTGGCCGCAGGTCAACGACAAGTTCACCGCGGCCGCCGCCGGCGGCGAGGGCCCCGACGTCACCGAGATCGGCAACGACCAGGTGCCGCTGTGGCAGAGCCAGGACGCGCTGGCCCCGATCACGGACATCCCGGCCTCCGGCGAGCACGCCCAGATCCCCAAGAACCTCTTCGGCCTCGAGACCATCGACGGCGAGGTCTACGCCATGCCGTGGGGCGCGGGCACCCGCGCGGTCCTCTACCGCAAGGACTGGTTCAAGGAGCTCGGCATCGAGGTGCCCAAGACCTTCGACGAGCTGCTCGCGGCCGCCAAGAAGATCCAGGACGACAAGGGCAAGGACGTCGACGGCTTCGCCTTCAACGGCGGCTCCGACGCCAACCACCTGCTCGGCGCGCTGGCCTGGTCCGAGGGCGGCGAGTACGCGGTCAAGGAGGGCGACAAGTGGGTCGGCAAGGTCACCGACCCGGCCTTCAAGAAGGGCTTCGAGCTCTACACGAGCATCGTGACCTCCGGCGTGTCCAGCAAGTCGCGCCTGACCCAGAACTCCGCCGACATCCGCACCCGCTTCTCCAACGGCAAGGTCGGCATGTACCTGACCGCCTCCTGGGACATCGCCACCATCAAGGAGGAGAGCAAGGGCAAGCTGAAGGACGACCAGCTCGCCTTCTTCCCGCTGCCCGCCAAGGCCGGCGGCGAGACCCCGGCGTTCTTCGGCGGCAACGACATCGCCGTCTGGAACGACGCCAAGAACAAGGACCTGGCCAAGGAGTTCGTCAAGCTGGCCACCAGCAAGAAGTGGGCCGACCGCTACGCGATGGACGGCGGCCTGCTGCCCGTCTACCCCGACACGCTGGCCAAGCTCGCCGAGGACCCGGCGCAGGCCCCCTTCGCCGCGGCCTTCGCCAAGGCCAAGGCCTTCCCCGCCGACCCGCAGTGGACCGAGGCCAACGAGACCAAGGCCGTGCTGCAGAACGCGGCGCGCTCGGTGATCGAGGGCAAGACCACCGCCGACGAGGCCCTCGCCAAGGCCAACACCGAGCTCGAGCAGATCCTCAACCAGCAGTGACGATGACGACATCAACTCGCAGCCGGGGCGGAGATGCCATCTCCGCCCCGGGGCGGCGTCGCCGCAGCTCGCGGCGGCCGCCCCGGGGGAGCGGGCTGCCCGCGTGGGCCGTCCCCTACCTCCTGCTCGTGCCCGGCCTCCTCGTCATCGCCGCGCTCCTGCTCTACCCGCTGATCCAGATGGGGATCATGTCGTTCCAGAAGATCAACCTGCGGGTGATCCGCGGAGCGGCCGAGCCCGAGTGGGTGGGCACGGGCAACTACGAGCAGATCCTGGACAACGAGCTGTTCTGGTCGTCGCTGCGCAACACGGTGCTGTTCGCCGTGGTGACGGTCAGCCTGACGCTCGTCATCGGCACGGCGGTCGGCGTGCTGCTCAACAGGCTCGGCAGGAAGATGTCGATCACCCTCACGGTGGGCATCATGGCGGCCTGGGCCGTGCCGCCGGTGGCGCAGGGCGTCATCTGGCGCTGGCTGTTCGACGCCGAGGCCGGCATCGTCAACTGGTCGCTGAACCTGCTGCCCGACTGGCTCGCCGAGCTGGTCCTCGGCCGGTCCGACTTCACCGGCGACCCGTGGCTGAACGACCCCTTCCGCGTCTACGTGGTGCTCGTCATCGCCGTGGTGTGGGCCTCCTTCCCCTTCATCGCGGTCTCGGTGCTGGCGGGGCTCAAGGGCATCCCGACCGAGCTGTACGAGGCGGCCAGGGTCGACGGCTCGACGGGCTGGCGGACGTTCTGGAAGGTGACGGTCCCGCTGCTCAAGCCCGTCTTCGCGGTGCTGACCATCCTGTCGATCATCTGGGACTTCAAGGTCTTCGCCCAGCTCTACGTGCTGCTCGGCGGTACGGCCGGCAACCGCGAGGCCTTCAACCTGTCGCTGTTCTCCTACGCCGAGGCCTTCAACCCGCCGCCCAAGATGGGCACGGGCGCCGCCATCGCCGTGGTGCTGACGGTGATCCTGCTCATCATCACGGCCGTGCACGTCCGCCAGATCGTCAAGCAGGAGGAGCTGACATGACCCCGCTCGCGCGCCGGCGCCTGGGCAAGATCGCCCTGAACACGGTGGCGGTCGGCGTGTTCCTCTTCGCGATCTTCCCCGTGTACTGGATGGTCGCCACCGCCTTCAAGGCCAACGACCAGATCTTCACCACCGAGTTCATCCCGTTCCCCACGCACTTCACCTTCGACCACATCGACCGGGTGCTGAGCGAGGGCGTGGCGGGCAACTCCATCTGGGTCTACATGCGCAACAGCGCGATCGTGGCGCTCGGCACCGTGCTCGTCGCCTCGGCCTTCGCCCTGCTGGCCGCCACGGCGGTGGCGCGCTTCGCGTTCAAGGGGCGCACGGCGTTCCTGATCACGCTGCTCATCGTGCAGATGATCCCGTCCGAGGCGCTGCTCATCCCCCTGTTCCTGAGCGTCAAGCGGCTCGGCCTGTTCGACCAGCTGCTCGGCCTGATTGTGGTCAACGTCGGTCTCACCCTGCCCTTCGGCATCTGGATGCTGCGGACGTTCGTCGCGGCGGTGCCCAAGTCGCTGGAGGAGGCCGCGTGGATCGACGGCGCCAGCCGCATGACCACGTTCTGGAGGGTGCTGTTCCCGCTGGTGGCGCCCGGCCTGGTGGCCACGAGCATCTTCTCCTTCATCACCGCGTGGAACGAGCTGATCTTCGCGCTCACGCTGATGAACGAGTCCAGCGGCTACACCATGCCGGTCGCCCTGCGCTTCTTCTTCGGCCAGCGCGGCACGGACTGGGGCGGCATCATGGCCGCCTCGACGATGATGACGATCCCCGTCATCGTCTTCTTCCTGCTGGTGCAGCGCCGCATGGTCTCCGGCCTGGTGGCCGGCGCCGTCAAGGGCTGACCTCCCTGCTTCTCGGGTCCGGTACGGCCCGCATGCCGTACCGGAGCCTGACTCCGGACGTCAATCGAGGTGACATGAGTAAGACAGATCGGGGGCTGCGCCGCCTCGCGGCGGGCACACTGCTGGTCGCCTTCGACGGCGCCACCGCGCCCGAGTGGCTGCTGCGCGAGCTCGGCGAGGGCCTGGGCGGCGTCACGCTGTTCGGCTTCAACGTGCGCGACCACGCGCAGCTCGCCGGCCTGACCGCGACGCTCAGGGCGGCCGGCGACCCGGTCGTCTCCCTGGACGAGGAGGGCGGCGACGTCACCCGGCTGGCCTACCACGCCGGCAGCCCGTACCCGGGCAACGCCGCGCTGGGCGCCGTGGACGACGCCGAGCTGACCGAGCGCGTCTACCGCGCGATCGGCGCGGAGCTGGCCGCCTGCGGCGTCACCCTCGACATGGCGCCGGACGCCGACGTGAACACCGCCGAGGACAACCCGGTCATCGGCACCCGCTCGTTCGGCGCCGACGCGGACCTGGTCGCCCGGCACACCGTGGCCGCCGTCCGCGGGCTGCAGGCGGCGGGCGTGGCGGCCTGCGTCAAGCACTTCCCCGGCCACGGCGCCACGACGGTCGACTCCCACCTGGCCGTCCCCGTGGTCGACGCCTCCATGGCGCTGCTGCGCGAGCGCGAGCTCGTCCCCTTCCGCGCGGCCATCGAGGCGGGCGCGAGGTCCGTCATGACGGCGCACGTCGCGGTGCCCGCGCTGACCGGCTCCCAGCCCGCCACGCTCTCGCCCGAGGCGCTGACCGGCCTGCTGCGCGGGGAGCTCGGCTACGACGGCGTGGTGATCACCGACGCGCTGGACATGAAGGCCGTCTCCGACGGCGTGGGGCTGGTGGGCGGCGCCGTGCGGTCGCTGGCGGCCGGATCGGACCTGCTGTGCCTGGGCCCGACCCCCGGCTACGACGACATCCGGCGGATCATCGCCGGGATCGTGGCGGCGGTGGAGGACGGCACGCTGCCGGTGGCGCGGCTGGAGGAGGCCGCGGCCCGCGTGGCCGAGCTGCGGGCGTGGACGGGCCGTCCCCGGCCGCCGGTCGCGCGGGAGCCCGGGATCGGGCTGGAGGCGGCCAGGCGTGCCGTGAAGCTGGTCGGCGCCGTTCCCCCGGCCTCCCCGGCGGCCGGCCCGCTCGTGGTCGAGCTCGACACGCCCCCGACCATCGCGGTCGGCGAGGTGCCGTGGGGGCTGTCCCCCCTGCTGCCCGCCGGCGACACCCTGCGGGTGCGCCCCGCCGAGGCGGACGCCGACGCCCTGGTACGGCAGGCCGCCGGCCGCTCGCTCGTCGTCGTGCTCAAGGACGCCCACCGCCACCCCGAGAGCCGGGCCCTGGTCTCCGAGCTGGTCGCGCGGCGCCCCGACGCCGTCGTGGTGGAGATGGGGCTGCCCGTCTGGCGGCCCGAGTGCGCGGCCTACATCGCCACCTACGGCGCGAGCCGCGCCAGCGCGGCGGCGGCGATGGAGCTGCTGTCCCTCCAGCTGCTCACCGCCTGACCCGCCGGTCGCCGAACCGCTCGTGGTAGGCGGCCTCATGGTCCGGATCGCCCTGCAGGAACGGCAGGTCGGTGCCGACCATGTGGCGCACCACGAGCATCGGCACGGGACTGCGCAGCGGCAGGAAGGCGGGGTTCCACAGGCCGGCCTTCCGCGGCGGGCCGTCGTGGAACTCCCCGATCATGAGCCCGTCCCTGACGTAGTCGGTCTTGAGCGCGATCTGGGCCGCGTCGATCACCCCGATGTCCTCGATCTCGGGAAACAGCACGAGGATCGTGCGGAACTGCGCCAGGACCTCGGGCGGCGACTCCAGGCGCCCGAACCAGTCGCGGTAGCCGGCCAGCACGCTCGTCGCCCGGGCGACGTCCGGCCGCCCCGGGCACACGGCCAGGTAGAAGGCGGCCTTGTCCAGCGACGTCTGGGCATACGGGCACACCGGCCCCTTCCTGCCCAGCTCGGGGTGGGGGCGGCACAGGTACTCGCGGGCCCAGGCCACCACGCGGCCCAGCGGCTCGGCGTGGCGGCGGACCAGGGGGTCCTCGCCGCCGAGGTCCGCCGGCTCGATCAGGACCCTGGAGGGGTCGAGGGGGTCGGTCAGCATCGTTCAGCGGCCCTTCCTGGCGAGGAACACGGCGGCGAGCACGGCGGCGAGCACGGCCAGGCCCGCGGCGCCCAGCGCGGTCCGGCGTAAGGCGGCGTCCTGGCGCTCGGCCTTGGCCAGCGCGTCGGCGTACGGCGTCGTGGTGTGGGAGATCATCGTGTAGAGCGGGACCCAGCGGCCCGGGAGGGCCCTGGCCAGCAGCAGGTCCAGCCGCTTGCGCGCCCGGTGCAGCGGGGCGCGCACGCCGTCGCGGAGCTCGGCGAAGTTCCGCCGCGACAGCTCCTCCAGCACGTCGGTGTGCGGCCTGCGGGCGCGCTCGAACTCGGCGAAGGCGGCGGCGGGGTCGGCGTGGCGGGCCAGGCAGCGGTCCAGGACCGTGCAGTCCTCCAGCGCCGAGTTCATGCCCTGGCCGTAGAAGGGGTAGACGGCGTGGGCCGCGTCGCCCAGCAGGACGACCTTGCCCTCGTGCCGCCACGGCCGGGTGCGGACGGACACCAGGTGGCCCACGGGCCGCTCGCCGTACTCCTTGGCCAGGTACGGCATGAGCGGGAGCGCGTCGGGGAAGCGCCGCGCGAAGAACGCCTCGGGATCGGTGATCTGGGCGAACCGCTCGACCGGCAGGAAGAGCGTGGCGGTGTGGGAGCCGTCGCGGTTGGGGTGGGTGACGATGAGCCCGTCGTCGCCGCCCGGCCACACGTGCAGGGCCTCGTGGTGGACGGGCATCGACGGGATGGTCAGCTCCTTGTAGCCCCACGGCAGGAACTCCCGGCGCAGGTCCCGCTCGATGGAGGGCCGCACGGTGGAGAAGGCGCCGTCCGCGCCGACGACGGCGTCGGCCGTGCACCTGAGCCTGCGTCCGGTGTCCTCCTCCTCGGCCTCCAGCGCTGGGGCGTCCCGGTCCAGGTCCACCACGCGGTGGCGGAAGCGGAAGGTCACCTGCGGGTGCGCCGCCGCGTGCTCGACCAAGGCGGTGACCAGGTCGCGGCGGCGCACGGAGTGGAGGATCTGGTCGCTTCGCGCGCCGTACGGGTGGAAGCTCACGCGGCCGTCGGGCGCGTGTACCGCGCGGCCGCGCATGGGGACGGCCAGCGGCCGGATCCGGTCCATCAGCCCCACGTCGGTGAGGGCTCGCACGCCGCGTGCCGACAGGCCGAGGTTGATGGACCGGCCCTCGTCGTCCCCGGCAAGCCTCGGGTCGGGGCGCCGCTCGAAGACCTCCACGCGGTGGCCGCGGCGGGCCAGGTGGCAGGCGAGCAGCGAGCCGGCCGGGCCCGCGCCCACGATCAGGATCTTCACCGGTCCTCCCATGCCACGAGCAGCTCGTCGGTGGTCGGCGCGGCCAGGGCGCGCCGCTCCACGCGGGCGAACCCGGCCTCGCGGGCCCATGCCGCGACCTCGTCGAAGGCGTACAGGCGGCCGCCCTGCGTGATCGCGAGGTTGAGGCTGAAGCCGCGCAGGAAGGCCGTGTCGTGCGGGCGCGCGGGCGCGTCGGCGAACGGTTCGAGGACCAGGACGATCCCGCCCGGGCCGAGCGCGCCGCGGGCGCGGGCGATCAGCTCGCGGCCGGCCTGCTCGTCCAGGCCGTGGCAGACGTTGAACAGCAGGACGGCGTCGTAGCGGCCGTCGATGGGGTCGGCCAGGTCGCCGGGGACGAACGTGAGCCGGTCGGCCAGCCCGGCGGCCTCCGCCCGCGTCCGGCCCTCCTCCAGGGCGCCCGGCAGGTCGACGACCGTCGCGGTCGCCTCCGGCGCGGCGGAGCAGAACGCGAGGCTGTAGATCGCGTGGCCGCCGCCGATGTCGAGCAGCCGGCCCGCGAGCGGCGGAGCGGCCTCCACCACGGCCGGGGCGAGCAGCCGGGCCAGCCCGGCGAGCATGCTCTGGAAGTCGCGCAGGGTCTCCGGCCGCTTCTCCAGCCAGGGATAGTACGGCTCGCGCGGCAGCCCGCTCCTCACGGCCTCCTCCATGCCGGTCCACAGGCTGCCGAGCAGCTCGTCCCAGACGGCCAGGGCGGCGGCGAAGTTTCCGGGCGCTGTGCGGTCGAGCCAGGGGTTCGCCGCCGGCCCGAGCGCGTAGGCGTTGCCGTCGCGCTCCAGGTAGCCGAAGGCCACCAGGGCGTCCAGCAGCACGGCCAGCTGCCGGGCCGAGCAGCCGAGCACGGCGGACAGCTGCGCCGCGGCCCGCGGGCGGCCGCGCAGCGCCTGGAACACGCCGAGGCGCTGCGCGGCGGCGGCGGCGCGGAAGGCCATCGCGCCGACCAGGTCGAGCAGGGCGCCCGGCGCCTGGTTGCGGTCGCGGAAGTCCCGCAGGTCGTCAGGATCGAGATAGAGCGGCATCGGGAAGCTCCTCCGCGTCCGGTAGGTCGGTCTCGACGCGGCGCAGCCGCGGGTGAAGGGCGGCCAGCGGCGCCAGCAGGACGAGCGCCGCGCCGGTGAGCAGGAAGACGAAGGCGATGCCCCGCCCGTCGCCGGTGCCGACGATCCGGCCCGCGGTGCCGGCGAGGGCGCCGCCGGGGGCCAGCAGCGGCTCGAAGACCCTGTCGGCCAGCGGGCCCGCCGCCAGGTAGGTCGCGACGGTCGCGGCCTGCGTGAGCATGCGCACGGCGCCCAGCACCCGGCCCAGCTCCGCGGGGGCGGTCTTGAGCTGCAGGATCGTCATCCCGGTGCCCTGCACGAACGGCAGGGTGAACAGGAAGGCCGGGGCCACGACGGCGATGAGCCAGGGCGAGGGGGCCAGGCTGTGGGCGGCCAGCAGCACCCCGCCCACCGCGACGAAGGCCAGCAGGCCGCGCACCCGGCGCCTGGGCCCGCCCCAGGCGCTCAGCACGAGCCCGCCGGCCAGCAGCCCGGCTCCCCCGGCGAACATGAGCGCGCCGAGCACGGCGGGCGGGGCGAAGGTGAGGATCAGCGGCTGGACCAGCACGCCGGCCATGCCGAAGAACAGGTTGTAGGCGGCCAGCAGCGCGACCAGCCAGGCCAGCCCGCTGCGCGCCTTCAGGCTGCGCAGGCCGGACGCCAGGTCGCCCAGCAGCGGCGCGGCGGGCGCGCCGCCACCCGGCCTGGTGGCCTCCCGGGGCAGCGGGACCAGGGCCAGGACCAGCCGCGAGAGCAGGAAGGCGGCCAGGTCGGCCACGATGACGCCGAGCACGCCGACCGCGGTCAGCAGGGTGCCGGCCAGCAGCGGCGCGGCGATGCGCGCCGCGTCGGCCACCTGCATGAAGCCGTTGGCCCTGCCCAGCCGCTCGGCCGGGACGAGCAGCGGCATCAGGGAGTGGTAGGCGGCCATCTGCACGGTGCCGAAGGCCGCGCCCGCCGCGGTCACCAGGTAGATGTGCCAGACCTCCAGCTCGCCGAGCGCCAGCAGCAGGGCCAGCGCGCCGGTGGCGAGCGCGGCGCCGAGGTCGGCGGCGAGCATCAGCCTGCGCTTGTCCCACCGGTCGGCCAGCGATCCGGCCAGCGGCGCGAGCACCACCTCGGGGAGGATCGCGCAGAGCATGATCGTGACGAACTGCGTGGCGGACCCGGTGCGCTGGAAGACCCACACGCCCAGGACGAAGCCGGTGAGGCTGGAGCCGACGATCGACAGCAGCTGGGCGGACCAGATGGCCAGGAACGTCCTAGGCACGGCAGCCTCCCGGCAGGGCGCCCACATCGAGGAGGCGGCCGAGGTAGAGGCCGAGGAGGGCGGGGGCGGGAGGGCAGATCAATCCCGCCTGCGCCAGGCGTTCCTCGGTGGCGGAGCAGTCGAAGCGCGGGCCCCGCTCGCCGTGGTGCCCGGCGTAGAAGGCGGGGAAGGGCGCGATCGGCAGCTCCTCGCCGCGGGCGAGCCTGGCCCGCACCTCGGCGCGCCACTCGGCGCCGGGGGCGGGCCGTACCGGGACGCCGTGGGCGGTCATGGCGCGGACCAGGTCGGCCGTGCTCGCGGTGCGCGGGTTGTAGTAGTGGAAGTCGCCCTCGGCGCGGCTTGCGGCCAGGTGCACGATGGCCGCGGCGACGTGGTCGACGGGGGCCATGTCGAGCCGCTCGCCGTCGGGGACCGAGCCGAGCCTCGCGCAGGTGGCCAGGAAGCGGTGGAGGAAGTCGCCCGCCGGCGATCTGCCCTCGCGGCTGTCGCCGGTGATGCGCGCGGGGCGGTGGATGGCGACCGGCAGCCCGGCCGCCCTCGCCGCGGCCGCGAGCCGGTCGGCCACCCACTTGCTCTGGTCGTATCCCAGGTGGAGCCGTCCGGGGTCGGGTAAGGGGTCGCCCTCCCGCACCGTCCGCTCACCCGGCGTCAGGTGGACCCCGAGGGTGGAGACGTGATGCACGGGCGTGCCGGTCCTGGCCGCCAGCCGCAGCAGCCGCAGCGTGCCGTCGACGTTGGCGGCCTTCAGGCGCGAGTACGGCCGGGCGAAGTCGACGGCGCCGCCGCAGTGCACGATGAGGTCCGCGTCCACGTCGGGAAGGCCGGGCCGGGCCAGGTCGCCGGGCTCGGCCACGACGCGGGCGGCGAAGGCGTCCCGCCACAGGCCGTAGGCCCGCAGGACCTGCCCGATCCGCTCGGCCGGGCCCCTGACGAGGCAGTGCACGGTGGCCTGGGTGGTGGTGAGCAGCTCGGCGAGCAGGTGCGCGCCCAGGAACCCGGTCGCGCCGGTCAGCAGCACCCTGCGCGGCGGGCCGTCGCGTGGCTCGCGGGCGACGCGGAAGTCCGCGGGCAGCCTCGCCTCGGCGCGCAGGTCCACGCCGGCCGCGGGCCTCGCGCCGGCCATGGCGGCGGCCAGCTCGGCCAGGTCGGCGCTGGCGAACAGCGTCGGCAGCGGCACCTCGACGCCGGTCTCCTGGGCGAGCCTGGCCACCATGCGCGGGGTGAGCAGGGAGTGGCCGCCGAGGTCGAAGAAGTTGTCGCGCCGCCCGGCGCGGACGCCGAGCATCTCCTCCCAGACCGCGGCGACGGCCGTCTCCAGGGGCGTGACCGGGCTCTCGTACGGCGCGGCGGCCACCTCGGGGGCGGGCAGCGCGCGATGGTCGACCTTCCCGTGCGGGGTCAGCGGCAGGGCGTCGAGCATGACCACCACCGCCGGGAGCATGTACGGCGGCAGCCGGTCGCCGAGGAAGCCGCGCAGGCCGGCCGCGCTGATCGGGTCGCCCACGAGGTAGGCCACCAGCCGGCCGGCGTGCGCGGTGACGACGGCCTCCCGGATGGCGGGATGGGCCAGGCAGGCGCTCTCGATCTCGCCCGGCTCGACACGGTTGCCGTTGACCTTCAGCTGCCGGTCGGTGCGGCCGAGGAACTCCAGCACACCGTCGGCGCGCCGCCGTACCAGGTCGCCGGTCGCGTACATCCGCGCCCCCCGGACGAAGGGGTCGGGCAGGAAGCGCGCCGCCGTCTCCTCCGGCCGGTCGAGGTAGCCGAGCGCCAGGCAGCCGCCGCCGAGGTGCAGCTCGCCCGGGGCGCCGATGGGGGCCAGTGTTCCGTTGTTGAGGACGTAGGCGCGCACGTGCGGGAGCGGGGTGCCGATGGGCAGGTGGGTGCGATCGGCGAGCTCGCGGCCGTCGACGGTGCGGTAGGCCGTGGCGCAGACGGTGGCCTCGGTGGGACCGTAGTGGTTGTAGAAGGCGACCGTGCCGCCGGTCAGCTCGGCCCAGGCGCGCAGCCGCTCCAGGGGGACGCTCTCGCCGCCGACCATCATGGTGGCCAGCGGCCCCGGATCCACCCGCCCGAGCGGCGTCAGCTCCGCCACCCACTGCTGCCACAGGGCACTCGCCGTGTCGACCATGGTGATCGACAGGTCGGCGCACAGGGCCAGGAGGTCCGGGCCGGTGAGCGAGGCGGGCTCGGGGTGCAGGACGAGGGCGGCTCCGCTGATGAGCGCGGGGAAGATGTCCCCGGCCGAGGCGTCGAAGCTGAGCGGCGGGACCATGAGCACGCGCTGGCCGGGGCCGAAGCCGTGCAGGTCGCGGAAGGCGGCGGCCAGCCGGGCGACGGTGCGGTGGGCCACGACGACGCCCTTGGGGGTCCCGGTGGAGCCGGAGGTGTAGATGACGTAGGCGGGGTCGTCGACGTGTGCTTCCTCGGGCGCTGCGGCCGGCGAGGCGCCCTCGGCCAGCGCCGCCACGGTCACGGCGGGCACCGGAAGGCCGTCGTGGTCCTCGGGGACCACGGCCAGCACGGCGCCGCAGTCGCCGAGCAGCGACGCCAGCCGGTCGCGCGGCTGGGCCGGGTCGAGCGGCACGTAGGCGGCGCCGCGGCGCAGGACCGCGAGCAGGGCCACGACGGCGTCGGGACTCGCGCGTAAGCACAGCGCCACGCGGCTGCCCCGGCCCACGCCGCGGGCGGCCAGGCCGCCGGCGACGGCCTCGGCCCGCCGGTCCAGCTCGGCGTAGCTGAGCGTGCCGTCCGGGGTGACGACGGCCGGCGCGTCCGGGGTGCGGGCGGCCTGCCGGGCGATCAGCTCCTCCAGCCGCCCGGGCGGGGGCGGGATCGGCGAGGTGGCCACGAGGACCGCCTGTTCCTCCGGCGGGAGCATGCGCAGCTCCGACACCCGGGCGCCGGGCCGCTCGGCCATGTCCGCCAGCAGCCGGTGGAAGTGGCCGGCCATCCGCTCGACGGTGTCGCGGTCGAACAGCTCGGCGCTGTAGGTGGCCATGACGGTCAGGGCGTCGGGGTGGACCACCACGTCGAGCGCGAGGTCGGCCTTCGCGGGCGCGAGGCCCGACGGCACCGGTTCCCGCTCCAGCCCGGCCAGGCTCAGCGAGTAGCCGTCGTCCTGCCGGCCCTCTGCAGGGTTGTCCAGGTTCAGCAGCACCTGGCACAGCGGCGGCGTGGACGGGTCCCTGGCGATCCTCAGCTCGGCGACCACCTGCTCGAACGGCACGGCGGCGTGGGCGAAGGCCCGCAGCACGCGGCGCCGTACGCGCTTGAGCAGCTCGCGGACCGCCGGGTCGCCGCCGACGTCGGCGCGGATCGCGAGCGTGTTGACGAACAGGCCGAAGACCCCTTCGTCCTCGACCTGGTCGCGCCCGGCGATCGGGGTGCCCACGCAGAAGTCGTCCTGCCCGCTGTGGCGGGCCAGCAGCGCCTGGCAGGCGGCGAGGAGGACCATGTACGGGGTGCAGCGCTCGGCCCTGGCCAGCTCCGCCACGCCCGTCCACAGCTCGCGCGGCAGGCGGCGCACGACCAGGCCGCCCCGCCCGCTCCGCACCGCCGGGCGGGTCCGGTCGGCCGGCAGCTCCAGCGTGGGCACCGCCTCCAGCTCCGCCCGCCAGAACGCCAGGTCCTCGCCGTGGTCCCGCTCGCGCTGCCGCCTGGCGTAGTCGCCGTACGGCGGGGCGGGCGGGGCCGGTGGCGCGGGCCTTCCGCTCGCGAAGGCGGCGTAGAGGCGGCCGAGCTCGGGATACAGGATCCGCTCGAGGGACCAGGCGTCGGCGACGATGTGGTGGAGCACGACGAGCAGCACGTGGTCCAGGTCGCCGAGCCGTACCAGACTCACCCGGACGAGCGGGCCGGCGGCCAGGTTGAAGGGCCGGTTGGCGCGCTCGGCGAGCAGCGCGGGCAGGCGCTCGGGGGTGGCGTCGACGCGCTCCAGGGAGAAGGCGGCGGGCCGTACCTCGGCGACGGGCACGCCGTCCCGGTCGGGGAAGACCGTGCGCAGGGCCTCGTGGCGCGCGACGATCTCGGCGAAGGCGCGCTCCAGGGCGCCCGCGTCGAGGCGGCCGGCGAACCGCTCGGCGACCGCGATGTTGTAGGAGGCGTCACCGGCGGACAGCCGGTCCAAGAACCAGAGGCGCTCCTGCCCGGGCGACAGGACCGTGGTGCGGCTTCGCGTGGTCGGCATCCAGACCGTCCCCTCGATCCTGTGGATCTGACTGGGCGTCCCGACAAGTATCTCTTAGGAAAGTTTCCTATTTATTTTCTGGAGCCGATGCTATACATATCGGAGGACGCCAGACAAGCGCCTTCGGCGAGGGAGCCAGACGATGGGGACGAAGATCACTCCGCGTGGCGGCAGCCCCGTGCTGGCCGGGCTTGCCGACGCCGTCCTCCAGCCCGGGTTCGTGGGCGCCACCCTGCCCGACTGGGTACGGCGGCGCCTGGCCGAGGGCCTGGGCGGGGTCACGCTGTACGCCGGGAACCTGCTTGACAGCGGTCAGGCCGCGGCGCTGATCCGGCAGATCAGGGCGGAGAACCCGCACGCCGTGATCGCCGTCGACGAGGAGGCCGGCGACGTCACCCGGCTGGAGGCGTACGGCGGCAGCACCCGGCCGGGCAACCTCGCGCTTGGCGCGGCCGACGATCCGGCGCTCACCGAGGCCGTGGCCCGCGGCGTCGGCGGCGACCTGGCGGAGCTGGGGTTCACGCTCACCTACGCGCCGGCGGTGGACGTCGACTCCGACCTGGACAACCCCGTCATCGGCACCCGGGCGTTCGGCTCCGATCCTGAGCTGGTCGCGCGCCATGCCGCGGCGTGGGTGCGCGGGCTGCAGTCCACCGGCGTCGCGGCGTGCGCCAAGCACTTCCCCGGCCACGGGGCCACGGCCGTCGACTCCCACGACGAGCTGCCCGTCGTCACGTGGCCGGCCGACGACCTGGCGGCGACCGCCCTGCCGCCGTTCCGCGCCGCCGTCGAGGCCGGGGTGCGGGCGGTGATGACGGGGCATCTGCTCGTGCCGGCGTACGACGCCGGCTCACCGGCGACGACGAGCCGCGCCGTCGTGGAGCTGCTGCGCGGCGACCTGGGGTTCGACGGCCTCATCGTGACGGACGGCATCGAGATGCCGGCGGTCTCTCGCAGGCACGGGCTGGGCCGTACCGCCGTGCTGGCGCTGGCCGCGGGCGCGGACGCCGTCTGCGTGGGCGGCGAGAGCCGCTCCCCCGGCGTGGTGGGGCTGCTGCGCAACACCATCATGGCGGCGGTCATGGACGGCACGCTGCCGGAGGAACGCCTCGCGGAGGCCGCCGCCCGGGTGCGGCGGCTGACCGACTGGAGCGCCGCGGCCAAGGCGGACTCAGCCAGGGCGAACGCGGCTGAGCCGAGCACCGTCGCGACGAGCATCACCGGGGCAAACGCAGCCGGGGCGAGTCCGGTTCAGGCGAGCACCACCGGGACGAGCGCGGCCGGGATGAGCCCGGGTCAGGCGGCCGTGGCGGCGGCGAGGCGGGCGTTGCGCGTGACGGTGCGGCGGTCCCCAGCCGTGTCGGGACCGCCGCACGTGATCGAGCTGGACACCCCCACCAACCTCGCGGTCGACCCGAACACCCCCTGGGGCCTGGCCGCCCCGCTGGCCCGCCTCATGCCCGGCACCACGGTCACCCGCCTCACCGGCCCCGACCCCGTTGACCCCGCACCGGACCGGCCCGTGGTCGTGGCGATCAGGACCGCCTACCGCCATGCGTGGGCGGCCCAGGCGGTCGACCGCATCCTGGCCCGCCGCCCCGACGCCGTCGTCGTCGAGATGGGCGTCCCCGGCCTCGACTGCCCCGGCGCCGTCACCGTCGCCACCTTCGGCGGGACCGCGCTGTGCGCCCAGGTCGCCGCCGAGGCCATCGCCGCTCTGCTCGATCCCTGACGATCCGGCTCCAGATCACCCTCCCCGCCGCAGACCCGCCAGCTCGGTGCGGTTGGCCACGCCGAGCTTGGCGTAGACATGGGCCTGGTGCGTCTTGACGGTGCTGCGGCTCATGAACAGCCGCCGGGCGATCTCCGGGTTCGTCAGCCCGTCGGCCACCAGCTCGACGACCTGGCGCTCGGTCGGAGTGAGGCTGTCCCATCCGCTGTCGGGGCGGCGCCTGGTGGTCCTGGCCCGGGTCGCGTACGCCACGGCCTCCTCCAGCGTCATGCGCCGTCCCTCGGCCAACGCCTCCGCCAGGTCGTCGCGTCCCGGCGGCGGCTCGCGCCGCGGGTAGCCCAGCTCCTGCCTGGCCCTGTCGCACGCGCCCGCCAGCCGGGCCGCCGCCGCGCCGTCGCCCAGGGCGGCCAGCGCGTCCAGGCTGTCGACGATGCCCAGCCGCAGGCCGTGGGCGGCGCGCAGCCCGAGCGCCTCGCGGTGCAGTTGCGCCGCACGGACGGGGTCGGCGGTCAGGTGTCCCAGTTGTTCGAGCGCGTCGGCCGTCACGCGCGGCATTCCGGCGGCCCGCGCCATGTCCAGCACCGACACGCAGGTCCGCTCGGCGGCCTCCACCTCTCCGAGCGCCCGCAGGGCGGCCACGACCGCGAGACGGACGTCGGGCGGCAGTTGCTCCTGCGACACCGGCCCGCCGCGCCAGGCCGCCTCGCCGTACAGCCGGCGCAGCGCCGGCCGGGGCTCGCCTTTCCACAGGTGGATCCGGCCGGCAGCCAGCGCCAGGCCAGGCACGAACGGCGCGGCGGGGGCCGCGTCCACCAGCCGCACCACCGGGTCCAGCACCTCGTGCGCCGCCGCCGGTTCGCCGCGCAGCCCGTGGACGAGGGCCAGCACGCTGCGGGCCATGCCGACCCGATGGTGGTCGGCCAGTGGCGTGGCCACGTCGACCGCCTGCTCGGCCAGATCCCGCGCGCGGCCGAGGTGTCCCAGGTGCGCGTTGCTGAGGGCCATGAAGCCGAGGGCGGCCGACGCGACGCCCCGATCGCGGCGCCGCAGCAGCCCTGTCAGCGCGGACTCCAGCAGGCGCAGGGCCTCCTCGTGCTCGTCGCGCTGGTTGCGGATCATGCCGAGCAGCGCCTGGGCGGCGTCGGCGACGAAGCCCTCCCCGCCCGCCTCCGCCCGGGCGGTGGCCGCCAGCCGTTCGGCCGCCTGCGGGTCGTGGAACAGGCCGATCGCGGACAGGCTGGCCGCCAGGGCGGCCGTGGCGCGATCGCCGCACTCCAGCGCCAGCTCCCGCGCCTGCCGGGCCGCCTCGAACCCGGCCTCCGTGGGGTGCGTGGTGTCGGCCACCAGGGCCAGGCCGGCCAGGACGCGGGCCTGCAGGGCGTCCCGCTCGCCCGCGCCCCGCTCGGCCGCGAGCCGCAGCAACGCCGGCCCCTCGCCCCTGCGCCCCTCCAGGTGCCACAGCCAGGCCAGCTCGGCGGCCAGCGCACGGCCTACGCCGGCGTCGTCCCGCGACAGGCTCCATTCGAGGGCGGCGCGGAGGTTGGGGTAGTCCGCCGTCATCCGCGATCGCCAGGCGTCCACGTCGCCGTCGCGCAGCGGGGCGCTCTCCCGCGCCGTCTCGAGGCAGGCGGCGGCGTGCCGTTCCCTGACGGACTCCAGCTCACCCGCCTCCGCCAGCCTGGCCAGGGCGTAGTGGCGGACGGTCTCCAGCATGCGGTAGCGGGCCAGGCCGCGCGTGGTCTCCGCCACGAGCAGCGACTTGTCGATCAGCCCGCGCAGCCCGGTCAGGACGGCGGCGCGGTCCAGCCCGTCGAAGGCGCAGACCCGCTCGGCGGCCGGGAGCGAGAAACCTGGCTGGAACACGCCCAGGCGGCGGAACAGGACGCGGTCGGCCTCCCCGAGCAGGGCGTGGCTCCAGTCCATCGACGCCTCGAGGGTCCGGTGGCGCGGCGGCGCGGCGCGGTCGGCCGTGACCAGGACGGCGAAGCGGTCCTCCAGCTCCGCGAGGATCTCCTGCGGCGACAGCGTCCCGGTCCAGGCGGCGGCCAGCTCCAGGGCCAGCGGGATCCCGTCGAGCCGGGCGCAGACGGCCCGCACCGCGGCCTCCGTCTCCGGCGTGCCGGGCAGGAGGCCGCCGCGGTCGCGGAAGAGGGCCACGGCGTCGTGGTCGTCGAGCGGCGGCACCCGCCAGACCAGCTCGCCGGGGATGCCCAGCCGTTCCCGGCTGGTGGCCAGCACGGTCATGCCCGGGCAGCGCGGCAGCAGATCGGTCACCAAGGCGACCACGGCCTCGGCGAGGTGTTCGCAGTTGTCGAGCACCACCAGCAGCCGCCGGTCGGCCAGCTGCCCGGCCAAGGTGGCGGTGAACCCGGCCGCCTCGGAGGTCACCAGCAGGCCCAGCGCGTCGGCGAAGCGGCGCGGCACAGACGCGGGATCGCCCTCGAGCGCCAGGTCGACCCACCACACGTCTCCGGCGAACAGCTCGCGGCGGTCGTGCGCCAGCCGCAGGGCCAGCCGTGACTTCCCGCAGCCGCCCGCGCCGGTCAGCGTGACGAGCCGGGTCGAGGCCAGCGCCCCGGACAGGGTGTGGAGCTCCGGGCGCCGGCCGACGAACGAGGTCAGCTCCGGTGGCAGCAGGCCCCCGCCGGATATATCGGCCACCTGGCCGATGTTAGCGCTTGCCCAGCTCACGAGACTTGTCGGCATATCTCACCCGATCCTGTTGGAGGACACCATGAGGACCGTCATCGGCAACATCACCCTGTCCCTGGACGGCCGCGTGAACGGCACCGGCGGCGACTACGACATGGGCTGGATCGTCCCCCACGCCGTCAGCCGGGCGGGCCGTACCGGCCTGGAGCGGATGACCGCGACGGTCACCACCGCGCTGCTGGGGCGCAAGAACTACGAGGGTTTCGGCGGCTACTGGCCGGCTGTCGCCCGCGACGAGACGGCCGACCCCCGCGACCGCGCCTATGCGCAGTGGCTGGACAAGGTGGAGAAGGTCGTCTTCTCCACCACGCTGCGGGAGGCCCCGTGGGAGAACTCCCGGATCGCCGACGGCGGCCCCGCCGAGGTGGTGAGGCGGCTGCGCGAACAGGGCGGCGGCGACATCATCGTCCTGAGCAGCGGAAGCGTCATCACCCAGCTGCTGGAGGCGGGCGAGCTCGACGAGCTGTGGGTGACGCTGTGCCCGGAGGTCGTCGGAGGCGGCAGGCGCCTGCTGGAGGACGGCCTGCCCGCCTCGAGCTGGCGCCTGGCCGCCGATCCGGTCGCGAGCGAGACCGGCGCGCTGGCCCTGCGGTACGAGCGGGTGCGCCAGGACGGCTGAACGGTCAGGAGGCGAACAGCTCCTCGCGGGCCTGCTCCAGCGCGGCCAGCACGGCGCCGCGCAGCACCGGGTTGCCCTCCACCGCCGTGGTGACCACCTCGGGGCGGATGGGGCAGATCCGCGCCACCGCCTCCTCGACCCGCTCGGTGAGCGCCCGGCCGCCGGCCTTGCCCACATCGCCGGCCAGCACGACCATTCCGGGGTCCAGCACCACGCACACCGAGGCCACGCCGAGCGCGAGCCGGTGGGCGATCTCGTCGAGCAGGGGCTCGCCGCGCTCCCCCGCGGCGACCGCGTCGGCCACGCCGGCGAAGCCGTACCCCTGGGCGAGCTCGGCCACCGCCTCGGCGCTGACCAGCGACTGCAGGCCGCCCGCCAGCGACGGCAGCCGCCCGGGGACGGCGCGCACGTCCTCGGGCAGCGGCACGCCGGGCACCGGCAGGTACCCGATCTCGCCCGCGCTGCCCGACCGGCCGCGGTGCAGCTTGCCGTCGAGCACGACCGCCATGCCCAGGCCGCGCCCCGCCCACACCAGCACGAAGTTGTCGACGCCCTTGGCCGCCCCGGCGGACCGCTCGGCGACGGCCGCGAGGTTGACGTCGTTCTCGATCGTGACCTCGCGCTTGAGGTCGCGGGCCAGCGCCTCGTGGATGCCCTCGTGCCAGGCCGGCAAGTCGAAGGAGAAGCGCACGTCGCCGCTGCGCGGGTCGACCACGCCGGGCGTGCCGATCACCACGCCGCGCAGCTTGGACAGGCTCACCCGCGCGCTCTTGCACGCCTTGACCACGGCGCTGTGCACGACCGCCACCGGGTCGTCGTTGCCGTCGGGCGACACCGTCACCTCGGCGAGAGTGCGGCCGTGGATGTCGGCGATGGCCGTCGAGACCATCTGCGGCCCCACGTCGAGCCCGGCGACATAGGCGGAGCTGGACACCACCGCATACAGCGCCGCGTTGGGCCCCCTGCCTCCTGCCTGGGTGCCGACCACCTCGACGAGGCCGCGCTCCTCCAGCCGGGCGAGCGTCTGGGACGCGGTCACCTTCGACAGCCCCGTGAGGTCGCCGATCTGGCCGCGGGTCATCGGCCCCTCGGTCAGGAGCAGCTCCAGGGCAGCCCGGTCATTGATCTCCCGGAGCAACCGGGGCACTCCAGGACGTCGCTCCACACCCACCCCACCGTCTCATCGTCGAAGCTGCGAAGAGTTTAGCGCTCTTGCCAGGCCATGCCGATGGACGTGAGGATGCCTCATGCCCGCTGCGCCGCTCGTGCTGGGAATCGTTGTCTTCCTGGACGTCTTACGGGTTTTCCTGCCCTCACTGATCACGCTGTTCGGCCGCGCGGGCGAGACCCCGGCCGAGCTCATGGGCGCCTACGCCGCGCTGTGGTTCGCGCTCCCCTTCCTGGCCGTCCTCCTGAAACCCCGATGGGCCCTGTACGGCGGAGCCGCCGCGCTGGCCGCCTCCCGGGTGATCCTCCAGACCGGCGCGTGGCAGCTCGCCGCCGCCTCGGCGGGCGTGTCGGCGGGCATCGTCTTCCTGTACGGCTGCGCGCGCACGCTCGACCGGAAGGCCGTCCCCGTCGGCCTGGCCGGCGGGCTGGCCGCGTCCATTGTGGTGCACCTGCTACTGGACAACGTCGACCTGGTGTGGCACGACGGCGTGCTGCCCTGGCTCGGCGTGGTCGCGCTGTGCGGAGGTTTCGCGCTGTCCCTGTGGCAGGCGTCGCCCTCGGCGGACCTCGCGCCGGGCGTGGCGTGGTTCCTGTTCGGGCCCGCGCTGCTGCTGACCGGTATGGCGGCGGGCCTGGCCCAGGTGGAGACGGTGCCCCCCGCCGAGGTCCCGTGGCTCGCCCACCTCGGCACGGCGGCGCTGGTCTTCTCCGCGGCGCTGCTCGTCGCCGGCTCCACCAGGGGTCCTCGCCCCGAGCACTCCAGGCTCGGGGCCGTCCTCGCCTCGGGCCTGCTGCTCCTCGGCACGGTCCTGGTCTTCCTGCTCCCCGTCGCGCCCGTCGGCGTCGTCCTCCTGTTCGGCGCGACCGGCCTGCTGCTGTCGCGGACCGCACGGCTCGGCGGAACGGCGGTCCGGCCGGGCGGCGGCCTGCTGGGCGGCATGCTCGTCTTCCTCCTGGCGGTGTTCCTCTACTACGCCGCCTACGACATGGATCTCGGCTTCCCCAACACGGTGATCCCGCTTGCCGTGGCCGTGGCGATGTGCGGCCTCGCCGTACGCCTCGCCCCTCGCGGCCTTGAGGATCCCCGCACGCCCTCGCCGTGGAAACCCCTGGTCGCCGCGGCGCTCCTCGCCCCGGCCGCCGTCGCCGCCACCTGGTGGCCCCTCCCCGACGAGCAGCCCAAGGACGGCGACACCTTCACCCTCATCGCCTACAACATCCGCATGGGTTTCGGCCTGGACGGACGTCTCTCGCTGGACGCCATCGCCGACTGGGCCGCCTCGAAGAAGCCCGACGTGGTGCTCCTCAGCGAGGTGGACCGCGGCTGGCTGCTCAACGGCGGCCACGACGACCTCGAACGCATCGCCAGGCGCCTGGGCATGCGCTACCACTTCGCCCCGGCCGCCGACCGGCTGTGGGGCGACGCCGTGCTCACCAACCTCCCGGCCGGGGCACACTCCCACCCGCTGGGGCGGCACGACTACCCCACCGGGGCCCAGGCGCAGGCCATCGTGCTCGGCCTCGGCGAGAGGGAGGTCGGCGTCGTCAACACCCACCTCCAGGCCCCGCACGGCCAGGCGGCCGAGGTCGCGGACATGGTCCGGGCGCTCGCCGCGGGCCAGGACGTCCAGCGGGCCGCTCCCGGCACGACCGCGCCCGCCACGGGGCAGGCCAGGCCCGTGATCCTCGCCGGCGACCTCAACATCCGCCCGGAGGATCCCGAGATGCGGATCCTGCTGGAGGCCGGGCTGCGGGACCACCTGACCGCGCCGACCTCCCC
The DNA here is from genome assembly GCF_002093975.1 of Thermoactinospora rubra. GTDB lineage: Bacteria > Actinomycetota > Actinomycetes > Streptosporangiales > Streptosporangiaceae > Nonomuraea > Nonomuraea rubra_A. Next base: position 12,673 of record NZ_KZ084336.1, on the reverse strand, counting down.
GGCCGGCAACCCCACCCAGCGCATCGACCACGTGTTGGTCACCGAGGGGTTGACCGTGGTCTCCGCGAGCGCGGAGCGCGTGCCGTACTCCGATCACCTGCCCGTTGTGGCGACCTTGCGGCTAACCAGTCTTGACCAGGGGGGATAATCGGTTACATGCGCCTTTCCGCTCGTGTCGACTACGCCCTTCGTGCCGCCGCCGAACTCGCCGCCGCGGGTGCCGGCCCGACCACGGTGGGTGAGCTCGCCAAGGAGCAGGACATGCCTCCCAAGTACCTGGAGAACATCCTGCTCCAGATGCGCCGGGCCGGACTGGTGCGCGGCCAGCGTGGTCCGGAGGGCGGCTATGTCCTGGCCAGGCCCGCCGCGGAGATCTCGCTGGCGGACGTGATCAGGGCCGTCGACGGCCCCCTGGCCAACGTGCGCGGCGAACGGCCCGAGCACGTCGGCTACCGCGGCCCCGCCGAGTCGCTGCAGCAGGTGTGGATCGCGCTGCGCGCCTCGGAGCGGGCCATCCTGGAGGAGGTCACCCTGGAGCACGTCGCCAAGGGCGACCTGCCCGACCGGGTGCGCGAGCTCGCCGCCGACCCGGCCGCCTGGGACTGACGGCCCGCGAGAGCCGCCGCGCCTGGGGAAGACATCGTGCCAGAGAGACACCGTGCCTGAGGGGGACGCCGTCTACCGGACGGCCGCGCGGCTGCGCCGGGCGCTCGACGGGCGGGTCCTGGTGCGGTCGGAGTTCCGCGTGCCCCGCCACGCGACGGCCGACCTGTCCGGCCGGACGGTCCTGGAAACGGTCTCACGCGGCAAGCACCTGCTCACCCGCGTGGAGGGCGACCTGACCGTCCACACCCACCTGCGCATGGACGGCAGCTGGCGGATCCTGCCCGCGGGCGGCCGGATCCCCGGCGGCGACCAGGTGAGGCTGGTGCTGGCGAACACCGAGTGGCTGGCCGTGGGCGTCAAGCTCGGCATGGTCGACCTGGTGCGCACCTCGCAGGAGGACCGCGTGGTCGGCCATCTGGGGCCGGACCTGCTCGGCCCCGGCTGGGACCCGGCCGAGGCCGTACGGCGGCTGCTGGCCAGGCCGGAGGTGACGATCGGGGAGGCGCTGCTGGACCAGCGCAACCTGGCGGGGATCGGCACGATCTACCGTGCCGAGACGCTCTTCCTGCGGGGGGTGTGGCCGTGGCGGCCGGTGGGTGAGGTGCCGGAGCTGGAGGGTCTGGTCGCGCTGGCGCAGCGGCTGCTGGCCGCCAACGTCGCGCCGGGCTCGCACCCGGCGGCGATCGTCACCACGGGTGATCGCCGTCCTGGATACCAGACCTGGGTCTATGGCAGGGCAGGGAAACCCTGCCGGCGATGCGGGGGTCGCATCAGCCGCGGGGAGATGGGGGCGCAGCCACAGGAACGGCTGATCCTGTGGTGCGGGAGCTGTCAGCCGCGTTAGGCGGCCACCATGTCCTTGACCTCGGGGAAGTCGGGAACCGACCCGGGCACCGTCTCCGCGATCGGCAGACGCTCGTGCTCGGGCACGTCGGCGAGCACCGGGGCGGCCTGCAGCTCGGCCAGCGCGAACTGGTCGGAAACCTCGCGCAGCACCTGCGACAGCGGCACACCCAGAGCGCCGCAGATCGAGGCGAGCAGCTCGGAAGAGGCTTCCTTCTGGCCGCGCTCGACCTCCGACAGGTAGCCGAGCGACACCCGCGCGAGGGTCGAAACCTCCCGCAGGGTCCGCCCCTGCCGGACACGCAGCCGCCGCAGCACGTCACCGAGCAGCTGACGCAGCAGAATCATCTGTCGCTCCCTCCCCGGAGTGGCCGGCTTGACCAGCCCTGGCCCGACCTTTTTCTTGACCTCGTGCATACTCCTCGCCGACATCATCGGGCGTCTCTGCCGCGTCATTGGTGGCCCGCCCGCCGGGCTCTCGATGCTTGCAGATGGCTCACGGACCTCACTCACAGCTCCACCGTACCCGTATCCACCGACACCGCGTCAGACCGTGCCTGGCATGTTCGCTCGGGACGTAACACGGTAATCATCCCGAATGTTCCCCCTTGGAGGCTTTGAGCACACCTTCGAGTAGATCGACTGCCTCATGAACAGTGCCTACCCGAATACGTTCCCGTGACCCTTCCAGGAGCAGATCTTTACCCCAAAGTGTTCCGCCGGGACCGCTGACGGCCACGTGGACGGTGCCCACCGGCTTGCCGTCCTGCGGCTCGGGCCCCGCCACACCCGTCACGGCCAGGCCGTACGTCGCGCCGCACAGCGCCGCGACCCCACGGGCCATGGCCGCCGCCACGTCGGGATGGACGGCGCCCTCCCGCGCCAGCAGGTCCCGCGGTACGGCCAGCAGACCCTGCTTGAGATCCGTGGCATAGGCGATCACGCCGCCCCTGAAGGCCTTGGAGGCGCCGGGAACCGAGGTGAAGGCCGCGGCGATCAGGCCGCCGGTCAGCGACTCGGCGACCGCGAGCGTCGCGGCCTGCCGTACCAGATAGGACAGCGCTTCCTCGGCGCCCACTATTCCCCCCGCACGCGCTTGGCGACCCGGCGCAGCCTGACGGCCCGCCACACGTAGTCGATCCCGGTGCCGATCGTCACCGCCAGGGCCGCGCCCATGACGGTCCAGCGCACCGGCTCCGGCATGCCGGGAACGATGTAGAGCACGATCGCGGCGATCTGCAGCACGGTCTTGACCTTGCCGCCGAAGCTGGCCGGGATCACGCCGTGCCGGATCACCCAGAAGCGCAGCAGCGTGATCCCCAGCTCCCGGCCCAGGATCGCGATCGTCACCCACCACGGCAGCTCGCCCAGCAGCGACAGGCACACCAGTGCGGCGCCGGTCAGCGCCTTGTCGGCGATCGGGTCGGCGATCTTGCCGAAGTCGGTGACCAGGCCGTAGCGCCGGGCCAGCTCACCGTCGAGGTGGTCGGTGAGGGAGGCGACGGCGAAGACCGCCAGCGCGGCCAGGCGCCACCCCGTGCCCGGCAGGAACATACAGACGACGAAGAACGGGACGAGCGCTAGCCGGATCACGGTGAGGACGTTGGCGATGTTCCACGGGCTCACCAAGCGGCGCTCGTCCTTGGTCATGGACCGGCCTTGATCCGGGCGATCAGGTCGACGCCCTCGGCGTCGACGACGACCGCCCGCACGAGCTGGCCGGGGACCAGGCCGATGCCCTGGACGGTGACCGAGCCGTCGACCTCCGGCCCCTGGTGGGCGGCGCGGCCCTCGTAGCCGCCGTCGCCCAGGTCCTCCTCGATGAGCACGTCGACCTCGGTGCCGATGCGCTCCTCGGCGCGCTGCGCCGTCAGCTCCTCGGCCAGCTCGGTGAGGATCCGCACCCGCTCCTCGATCGTGTCCTGGTCGAGCTTGCCGTCGAACCCGGCGGCCTCGGTGCCCTCCTCGTCGGAATAGCCGAACACGCCGATGACGTCGAGCCTGGCCTGCTCCAGGAAGGAGACGAGCTCGCCGAACTCCTCCTCGGTCTCGCCGGGGAAGCCCACGATGAAGTTGGAGCGCACGCCCGCCTCCGGCGCCAGCCTCCTGATGCTCTCCAGCAGCTCCAGGAAGCGCTGGGGGTCGCCGAAGCGCCGCATCCTGCGCAGCACCGTGCCGCTGGCGTGCTGGAAGGACAGGTCGAAGTACGGCGCCACGCCCTCGGTGCCGGCGATCACCTCGATCAGGCCGGGCCGCAGCTCGGCGGGCTGCAGGTAGCTGACCCGCACCCGCTCGACGCCCTCGACGGCGGCCAGGCGCGGCAGCAGCTTCTCCAGCGCCCGCAGATCGCCCAGGTCCTTGCCGTAGGAGGTGGAGTTCTCGCTGACGAGCACCAGCTCGCGCACGCCGCGGTGGGCCAGCCAGTCGGCCTCGGCCACCAGCTCGTCGGGGTGGCGCGAGACGTAGGCGCCGCGGAAGGCGGGGATCGCGCAGAACGTGCAGCGCCGGTCGCAGCCGGAGGCCAGCTTGAGCGCGGCCACCGGGCTCTCGTCGAGGCGCTTGCGCAGCACCCGGGGGCCGCTGGCGGGCGCCACGCCCACGGGCAGGTCGCCGTGCCCGGGGACGTTCCTGGCGCCCTTGCGCTCCACGGGGGTGATGGGCAGCAGCGTGCGCCGGTCGCGCGGGGTGTGGGGGGTGAGGGGCCGGCCGCTCAGCACGTCGTCGAGGCGCGCGCCGATCTCGGCGTAGTCGTCGAACGACAGCACGGCGCCAGCCTCCGGCAGGGCCTCGGCCAGCTCCTTGCCGTAGCGCTCTGCCATGCATCCGGCGGCGACCACCTTGGCGCCGGAGTCGGCGGCGGCCAGCAGCGTGTCGATGGAGTCCTTCTTCGCCGACTCGATGAACCCGCAGGTGTTCACGACGACGACGTCGGGCTGCTCGTCACCGAGCTGCCAGCCGGCGGCCTCCAGCCGCGCGGCCAGCTCCTCGGAGTCGACCTCGTTGCGGGCGCAGCCCAGGGTGATCAGGGAAACGGTTCGGCGGGATGACATGGTGCCTACTACGGTATCGGCCCCGTGCCACTCCCTTCACCTGGGTCGGGGGGCGGAGGGTCCGAACGACCTGCGCACGACCTCGCCGCTGCTGCCGAGCGTGCCCAGATTCCTGCCGTTGACCTGCAGTGAGACCGCTCCGGCATCGCCGAGCAGCACGTCGATCCCCGTGGGGGCCTTCAGCGTGGTGGACTTGCCCGCGGACAGGGTGCCGGCGAACAGCTTGCGGCCCTTGGCGTCGCGCACGTTGACGTAGGAGGACCGCTTCGCCCGCATCCGCACGACCACGACGTGCCGCTTCCCCGCCGCCTCGTTGACCGTGGAGCGGGCCTCGCCATGGTGGGGCGCCGGGCGCACGGCGCCGGAGGTGGGCAGCGGGCTGGGCACGCTGGCGGGCTGGATGCCGGTGCTGGGCACCTCGCCGGTCCCGCCCATGACGCGGACCACGCCGAACACCACCACGATCGCCAGCGCCACCCCCAGAGCCATGGTCCAGTTGGGCCCGCTGCGCCGTTCCCCCAGCTTGATGGCGCGCTCGGCCTGGAAGGCGGCCGCGGCCCGCACCGGCATGGGCGGGCCGCCGTGCTGCTCGTCGTAGAGCTTCACGACGGTGACCGGATCCAGGTCGACCGCCTTGCAGACGGCCCGGATGTGCCCCCTGGCGTAGAAGTCGCCGCCGCACAGGGAGAAGTCGTCGCGCTCCATCGCGCACAGGACCGCCTCCCTGACGCGGGTGATCGCGCTGAGCTGCCCGATCGTCAGCCCCTTGTGCCGCCGCGCCGCGGCCAGCACGGCGCCGATGCTCTGCTCCATCACGCCCCCGCCCCTGACAATGCGTAGTGATACACATTCAATCAGTTATCACCATGCCCAGGAGCGGATAAGGTCATTCGCCACGCAAGTCGGCAAGGAGCTGGGGTAGATCGTCCGGTTTGGCCAGCACCTCGCGGGCCTTCGACCCCTCGCTGGGGCCGACGACGTTGCGGCTCTCCAGCAGGTCCATCAGGCGTCCGGCCTTGGCGAAGCCGACGCGCAGCTTGCGCTGGAGCATCGACGTGGAGCCGAACTGCGTGGTGACGACCAGCTCGGCCGCCTGCAGCAGCAGGTCGAGGTCGTCGCCGATCTCCTCGTCGATCTCGCGCTTGGCGGAGGCCACGGCCGTGACGTCCGGGCGGTACTCCACCTGCATCTGCGCCTTGCAGTGCGCGACGACCTCGGCGATCTCCTTCTCGCTGACGAAGGCGTTCTGGATGCGGATGGGCTTGCTGGCGCCCATCGGCAGGAACAGCGCGTCGCCCTGGCCGACCAGCTTGTCGGCGCCCGGCTGGTCGAGGATGACCCGCGAGTCGGTCAGGCTGGAGACCGCGAAGGCCAGCCGGGAGGGCACGTTGGCCTTGATGAGGCCGGTGACGACGTCCACGCTGGGCCGCTGGGTGGCGATCACCAGGTGGATGCCCGCCGCGCGGGCCAGCTGGGTGATGCGGACGATGGAGTCCTCCACGTCGCGCGGGGCGACCATCATGAGGTCGGCCAGCTCGTCGACGATGACCAGCAGGTAGGGGTAGGGCTGGTAGACGCGCTCGCTGCCGGGCGGCGGGGTCAGCTTGCCCGCCCGCACGGCCTTGTTGAACTCGTCCACGTGGCGGAAGCCGCTGGCGGCCAGGTCGTCGTAGCGGCGGTCCATCTCCCCCACCACCCATTCCAGGGCCTCGGCGGCCTTCTTCGGGTTGGTGATGATCGGGGTGATGAGGTGGGGGATGCCCTCGTAGACGCTCAGCTCCACGCGCTTGGGGTCGACCAGCACCATGCGCACCTCATCGGGCGTGGCGCGCATGAGGATGCTGGTGATCAGGCCGTTGACGCACACCGACTTGCCGGCGCCCGTCGCGCCCGCGATGAGCAGGTGCGGCATCTTGGCCAGGTTCGCCACGATCGTGCGGCCCTCGACGTCCTTGCCCAGGCCCACGATCATCGGGTGGTGGTCGGCCTGGGCGACCTGGGAGCGCAGGACGTCTCCGAGCGCCACCAGGTCCTTGTCGGCGTTCGGGATCTCCACCCCGATCGCCGACTTGCCGGGGATCGGGGACAGGATCCTGACATCTGCCGATTTAACGGCATAGGCGATGTTCTTGGTGAGCGCGGTGACCTTCTCGACCTTGACGGCCGGGCCGAGCTCGATCTCGTAGCGGGTCACGGTCGGGCCCCGCGTGAAGCCGATGACCTGCGCGTCGATGCCGAACTGCTCCAGCACGCTGGTCAGCGCGTTGACCACCTGGCTGTTGGCCTTGGTGGCGGGCTTGGGCGGGCTGCCCGGCTTGAGCACCGCCAGGTCCGGCAGCACGTACGGCCCGGCCTGCGGCGACAGCACGAGCTGCTCGACCTTGCGCGGCGCGGGAGTGGGCAGCGGCGGCTCGGGCTTGGCCTTGACCGCCGGCGCCTCCTCCTCATCCACCAGGCCGGGCACGATCTCCGGCGAGTGGTCGGCGCGCTTGTCGCCCTCCTTGAGCACCGGCGTGTCGTAGGGTTTGACCCCGTCCGGCGCGTCCCCGGAGTCCTTCTTGGGCCGCGTCCTCTTCTTGACCGGCTCCCCGGGCTGGGCGGGGGCGCTCCGCTCGAACAGCATGTGCCGCAGCTCGGCCAGCCGTTCGGGGATCCTGTGCACGGGCGTCGCGGTGATCACCAGCACGCCGAAGCCCGACAGCAGGAGCAGCAGCGGGATGGTGATCCACGGCGGCAGGATGCTGTCCGGCGGCGCGGAGACGAGGAACCCGACGATGCCCCCGGCCTGGGAGACGCGCTCCATGGTGTCGTTGCCGCCGCCCGACGGGTAGGGGGTGTCGTTGGCCACGTGGATGATCCCCAGCACTCCGGCGAGCAGGGCGCCCCAGCCGATCACCATGCGGCCGGTGTCGGCGTTCTGGTCGGGGTGCCGCAGGAACCGCCAGGCCAGCAGCCCGAGCAGCAGCGGCAGCGCCCACGCCAGCGAGCCGAAGACGCCGTGCACCACGCCGTCGACCACCTTCGCCACCGTGCCCTGGGCGTCGCGCCACGTCATGGCCGCCAGCACGATGGCTCCGGCGAGCACGGCCAGGCCCACACCGTCGCGCCGGTGCGCGGGGTCCAGCTCCCTGGCCTGGTTGCCCAGCGCCCTGGCCGCCGCGCCCACGGCGCCCGCCAGCAGCATCCAGATGCCCACGACGAGCTTGCCGATCATCGTGAAGACCCAGCTGATCGGGTCCTGGTGGGTCACGGACCTGCGCGCCGGCGCCTTCGCCCTGGGTCGGGCCGCCCCCGTCGCCGGCCGCTTCGCGGGGGTCGAGCGGGACGCGGCCGACCGCTTCGCCGGCCCCTTGGATGCGCTTTTCGGCGTACGGGTGGCCATGATGCCAAAGGTACGTCGTCAACACCTGTCACAGCACTCAGACGCGCCGCATCGGCCCGGTGTGAACTAGACCTCCTTCGTGAACATCTGAATTGACGACATTGACCACAAAACGGGGAGGCGCGCATGAGCGCGGACGTTCAGATCATCATCGAGGCGGTCGCCACGGCCGGGTTATCGGCCGAGCAGGTCCGCGAGCTGGCCGCCGGCAACCCGGCGGTGCTGGCCCACCTGGAGGCCGCCGACCCCGGAGAGCTGATCTCCGAGGCCGCTCCCGCCCTGGGCCACGACCCCGACGAGCGCTCACCTTTCCGCGCGACCGTGTTCAGCCCCGTGACCAACCGCGCGGTCGAGCTGCGCGGCACCCTCGACGCTCCGGAGCGCGCCGAGGTCCGGCCCAGCGGCTACCGGCCGGTGCCGCGCGGCGAGGAGCTCCGCCGGGCCGCGCAGGTGCTGCGCGGCCACGCCGACCTCCCGCCGGAAGCCGTCATCTACCAGCCCATGCCGCCGCTGGCGGACCTGGAGAACCCCGACGGCACCGTCACCCGGCGGCCCACCCTGGGCATCTACGACCCGACGGCCGAGCGCAAGCACCGCATCGTGGCGGTCGACGTGGCGGCGGGCACGGTCGACTGGTCCCCCGCCGGGGTGAACCCGGCGATGCACCCCGGCGACTGCGAGTCCCACCTTCCGGTGGGCGTCGAGGCGCTGCGCGACCGCGGCGGGCCGGACCGGGTCCGGGTCCGCGTCGTCAAGGCCGGCGAGGAGCTGTGGGACCTCATCGTGGTCCGGCCGCGCGCCTCCACCCCCACCGGCGACGGATCCGGGGTGGAGCTGCGCAACGTCCGCTACCGCGGCAGGATCGTGCTGCGCCAGGCCCACGTGCCGATCCTCAACGTCCAGTACGAGGAGGACGGCGTCACCTTCCGCGACTGGCAGAACGAGGAGACCCGCTTCTCGGCCACCGGCACCGACCCGGTCGGCTGGGGCTGGCGGCTGTGCACCCGGCCGCCCAAGACCATGCTGGAGCGGCCCGACAACGACGCGGGCAACTTCCAGGGCGTCGCCTTCCACTACGACGACGGCGAGCTGCGCATCGTCAGCGAGCTGGCCGCCGGCTGGTACCGCTACATGTCCGACTGGCGGCTGGCCGACGACGGCACGATCAAGCCCCGGTTCGGCTTCGCCGGCGTGCGCAACGAGCGCACCTGCATGCGGCACCGCCACCACGTCTACTGGCGGTTCGACTTCGACATCGACGGCGCCTCCAACGACGTGGTGGAGCAGTTCGACGAGACCGGCTCGATCGTCCCCGAGGCCGTGCGGATCGTGCAGGAGACCGCGCGCAAGCGCCGGCACCCGGCCAGGTTCTGGCGGGTGAGCGACAAGTCCAGCGGGCGCGGCTACCAGATCCACCCGGGCGAGCACGACAACACCGCGGACGCCTACGGCGTGGCCGACCTGTGGTTCCTGCGTCACCGGCCGACCGAGCTGGCCGACGGCAATCCCGGGCCCGACAACCGCGCCCGGCTCGACCGGTTCGTCGACGGCGAGAGCATCGACGGCGCCAACGTGGTCGTCTGGTACGCCGGGCACTTCCGCCACGACCAGAACGACCCCGAGCCCCACCAGGGGCACATCGTCGGCCCCGACCTGATCCCCGTCTGACCTCTCGCCGTACGGCAGGCCGCCGGCCCCCGAACCGGCGGCCTGCCTGTCCACCTCAGCCGGCCAGGCGGCCGTCCACGCGGCGCGGGATGCCCAGCGGGTTGTCGTCCTTGAGCTCGTCCGGCAGCAGCTCGGCGGGCCAGTCCTGGTAGGCGGCGGGGGCCAGCCACCGGTCGACGGCCGTCGCGCCGACGGAGGTGTGCGCGGACGTGGAGGCCGGCCACGGGCCGCCGTGGTGCATCGCCCAGCACACCGCCACGCCCGTGGGCCAGCCGTTCCAGATGAGCCGCCCCGCCGTACGGCGGAGCACCGGCACCACGGAGGCGGCCTCGGCCGGGTCGGTGGCGTGGACGGTGGCGGTCAGCGAGCCGTCGAGGCGGGCCAGCACCCCCGGCAGGTCGGCGACGTCGCGGTAGGTCACGACGACGGACGCCGGGCCGAAGCACTCCTCGGCCAGGTGCGGCAGCCCCTCGGCGAAGGTCGCGAGGTCCACGGTGAAGACCTTGGGCGCCACCGCCCAGGCGCCCTCCCCCGCCCGGCCCTCGGCCAGCACCTGCAGCCCGCCCAGGCGCTCCAGGCCGTTCAGGTAGCCGTCCCTGATGCGGGAGGCCAGCATCGGCCCGCCGGTCGCCGCCTCGACGGCCGCCGCCAGCTCCTTCAGCAGGCCGGGGTCCTCGGGGACGAAGACCAGGCCCGGGTTGGTGCAGAACTGGCCGGCGCCGAGCGTCAGCGAGGCGGCGAAGCCGGAGGCGAGCTGGGAGCGGTCGGCGGAGGGCAGCACGACCACGGGGTTGACGCTGCCGAGCTCGCCGAAGAACGGGATCGGCGTCTCGCGCTCGGCGATGAGCGCCTGGACGGCCTTGCCGCCCGGGACGGACCCGGTGAACCCGGCGGCGACCACGAGCGGGTGCTGCACCAGGTCCTTGCCCGCCGCCATGCCGTGGACGAGGTCGAGCAGGGCCGGGTCGGGCAGGGCCGTCCTGATGACCTCGGCCACCCGCTCGGAGGTGCCGGGATGGGCCGGATGCGCCTTGACCACGACCGGGCATCCGGCGGCCAGCGCCGAGGCGGTGTCGCCGCCCGACACCGAGAAGGCGAAGGGGAAGTTGCTGGCCGCGAAGACCGCCACCACGCCGGGCAGGGGGTGCTTCATGCGCCGCACGTCGGGCCGGGGCGGCGTGAGCGACGGGTCGGCGTGGTCGATGATCGCCTCAAGGTAGCCGCCGTCGCGGATGACCTGGGCGAAGAGCCGGAACTGCCCGGCCGCGCGGGCGACCTCGCCGCGCAGCCGGGCCTCGCCGAGCGCGGTCTCCCGGTCGGCCAGCGCCCACAGCTCGTCCACGTGGGCGGTCAGCGCCTCTGCAACCGCTTCCAGTGTCCGGGCACGTTCGGCGGCCGGGGTGGCGCGCCAGGATTCTCCCGCCGCCGCGGCGGCCGAGACGACGGCGTCCACGTGGCGGGCGTCGCTTTCCGGCCACCCCTCGCCGACGGGCTCTCCGGTCCTGGGGTCGTACCCATAGATCATCAGCTCACCTCTGTGCAATGTCACACGCCACTATACCGTCTCGGGTCCGCGCCGATTCTTCCACAGGGACAGCAACCGTTTGCAATTCTTCTGGTCGGCCACCGACCGGCCCTCTCGGAGGAGCATCACGCCCCTCACCCAACGAGCAACAACCCTCCGAACGAGCCTCACCACCCACCAGCGAACAACAGCCCTCCCGGCGGGCCTCGCACCGCTCACGCGGGCAACACCTCCCGGACCAGCATCACGCCGGCCGCACGACGGGCGAGCGCCCTTCGCCAGCGGGGCGAACCCTGGGGCCGCAAGGCAGGCGAACGGCGAGCCGCTCAGGCGGGTGAGCCCACCCACGCACAGCTGCGGCACGATGAGCACCACGTCCTTCAGCTCGCCGCTCAGGCAGGCGAACGGCGAGCCGCTCAGGCGGGCGAGCGCACCTGGGCCAGCCAGGGCTCGTGAGCGCCGCCGAAGGGGCCACGGTGCTCGGCGACCGCCGCCAGCAGCCACTCGGCCGACGCCTCCGCCTGCGCGACCACCTCCGGCGGGTAGCCGAACTTCACCCGGTGGTCCGCGAACTCGTCGGCGTCGTCGAGGACGACCTCCCCGCCGGGCCGCCGTATCACGTCCAGGTCCAGGTCGACCATCGTGACCTCGCCGTCGGCCCAGACCGGCACCGTGGTGACGTCGACATAGACCTCGCAGCTGTGCGGCATCTCGTTGAACAGCGCCACCCACCACCGGTCGCGCGGGAAGAGCATCACGAACGCCCGCTCCCACACGACCGGCGGCTCGTGGCCGCGTTGTCCCGAGGTGCCCGCCTCGCATCCCACCCACACCCCGTGGGCGTCCTCCCCCAATAACCGGCCCGGGTGGTGCCAGTGGAGGGACCCGTCATACTTGCGGAAAACGACCTTCACGCCTTGGACGCTATCGTGCCGGGCCGACCAGCCCGCTCTCGTAGGCGGCGATCACCAGCTGGGCGCGGTCGCGCGCCTGGAGCTTGGCCAGCAGCCGCCCGATGTGCGTCTTGACCGTCGCCAGGCTCAGGTGCAGGCAGGCGGCGATCTCGGCGTTGGACAGGCCGCGGGCGATCAGCACCAGGACCTCCCGCTCGCGGTCGGTGACCCCGTCCAGGGAGCGCGGCGCGACCCGGCCGCGGACGAACTCCTCGATGAGCCGCCGCGTGACCGACGGCGCGAGCAGGGCCTCCCCCGCGGCCACGACCCGGATCGCGTTGAGCAGGTCGGCGGGCGCGGTGTCCTTCAGCAGGAAGCCGGACGCCCCGGCCCGCAGGCCCTCGTAGACGTAGGCGTCGAGGTCGAACATGGTGACGATCAGCACCCTGGCCGCGGCGCCGATCCGGCGCGTGGCCTCGATGCCGTCCATCCCCGGCATGCGGACGTCCATGAGCACCACGTCGGGCCGCTCGCGCAGGGCCAGCTCCACCGCCTCGAAACCGGTCGCGGCCTCCCCCACGACGCACAGGTCGGGCTCGGAGTCGACCAGGACACTGAAGCTGCCCCGCAGCAGCGCCTGGTCGTCGGCGACGACGACACGGATCACTAGGGCACCCTCTTTCTGGCGGGTGGTGGCAAGCTGCTC
>NZ_MSZZ01000045.1 GCF_002093975.1 Thermoactinospora rubra | reverse complement strand
AGAGCCGCCTAAAAGATCTTGATCCACAGGTCTTGACGATTGCTCCATGCCGCACGAGTCTTTCGTGCTGCCTAGGGGTTGTTCATGGGCCCGCCTACCGGATGTCGGCGAAATCGCTGCGACAGGACCTGAGCGTCCCCAAGTCCGTTCTCGAGAGACACCTCATCGAGATCTTGGCCAAGAAGGTAGAACTTGCGAGGCAGCGCAAGCCCAATGCGGCCGAGAAGCGGTCCTGGGTCGAGAGCCTGTCCGAGCTCGCGCGTGCTCGACGATGCGGGATTAGAGCAAGTCGAGGTTCTGATCGAGTTCCCCATGCCGCACAACAGGCGTAGCAGCGCCGATGTCCTTCTCGCTGGTGTTCATCCTGACACCGCCCTGGACACGTACATCGTGATCGAGCTCAAGCAGTGGAGCAGCGCCGAGTCCCTAGATGACGAGGCGGAGCTGTTCGAGGTGCCAGGCTTGGGCCCTCAAAGCCATCCCTGCCAGCAGGCCAAGGGCTATCGCAACCAGATCGCCAACCACTTCGGCGCCCTCGATGGGCGCCCGGAGGCCGTCAAGGCGGCTGTCTATCTCCACAACGCCACGCACTCCAGCGTCAAGGACCTCGCCATGGGAGCCGTGGTTGAGGGTGTTCCGCTGTTTACGAAGGCCGAGCGTGGCGGGTTCATCGAATACCTGCGTGGGAACCTTGCGAACGAGCCGGGCAGGATGGCTGCGGATCGTTTGCTCGGCAGCCCTATCCGCCCGAACAAGCCCTTCCTGCGCAAATCTGCTGAAGTCATCCGCGGAGTCGGGCAGTTCGATCTGCTGGACAAGCAGCTCGACGCGTTCAATCTTGTCAAGACGAGGGTGCGACTGGCTCAGGCGGCCAACACCAAGCGCGTAGTGATCATCACGGGCGGGCCGGGGAGCGGGAAGTCGGCGATCGCGGTCTCGCTCCTTCGCAGCCAGATCGAGCAGGGCAACCGCGACCGCGTCGTGTACGCCACGGGTTCCCGTACCGTGACCAAGACTCTGCGCCGGCACGTGGCCGGACGGGACATGGAGTTTGACGGCCTGTTCAGGTACTACCTGGAGTTCGCGAACGCGGAGCAGAGCGGTCTCGATTTGCTGATCGCCGACGAGGCGCATCGCGTGCGGAAGAACTCGCAGAGTCGGTTCAAGAAGGAGTGGCGCAGTCCCCGCCCGCAGATTGAGAGCCTCATCCAGGCGGCCCGCGTCCCCGTCTTCCTGTTGGATGAGCACCAGGTCGTCAAGCCCGACGAGGTCGGCACGGTCGCCGCGATCATCGCCCAGGCACAGGCTCTCGACGTGGATTACGAACTCATCCGGCTGGACGGACAGTGGCGCTGCGGCGGCAGCGCCAAGTACGACGTTTGGGTTCAGCGCTTACTGGGCCTCGGCGATACCGACTGCGAGTGGAATGGCGACGTGGAGCCGCAGCTCTGGACGGGAGACCAGAACTTCGAGGTCGTCCTCGCGGACACTCCGGGCGAGATGGAGGACCTCCTGCGCAGCAAGATCGCCCAAGGGCTCACGCCCGCATGACGGCAGGGTATTGCTGGCCCTGGAGCGAGCCGAACCCGGACAACAGCCTCGTGCCTGACATCGTGATCGGCGACTGGGCACGTCCGTGGAACGCCAAGCTGAGGAGAGACAGGCTGGGCTCGGTGCCGTCGAGCGACTATTGGGCGACGGCCGAGGGCGGTTTCGACCAGTGGGTTGTATCTATACGGCGCAGGGGCTGGATTTCGACTGGGTCGGCGTGATCATCGGTCCGGATCTCGTGGCCCGTGGCGGCAGGTTTGTGCCCCGACGTGAGTTCAGCAAGGACAAGAACCTCACCGCTGCCAAGGTCACCCACGAGCAGTTCAGGCGGCATGTGCGCAACGTCTACAAGGTGCTGCTGACGCGCGGGCTCCGTGGGGTGGTCATCTACGCAGTCGATCCGGAGACGCGGAAGTTCCTGGCTGGGCTGATCAAGCCCGAGCTCGAGGCATGAGACCGGCGAGCAAGCTTCGCAGCTCAGGGTTCACCGCGTAGATCACCGTGCCGCGCATGCCCCGGGTGAGCAGGACCTTGTACACGTGCCGGACCAACAGGTCGAACTCGGTGTCGGGCACAGCCTTCCGGCTTTTGAACGCGGGGTCTTTGTTCGCTTCGCGTACCGTAACCAGCCGTCCGTTCTGGACGGTGAGGTCAGGGCCCAGGATGACACCGTTCCAGTCGTACTCGAACCCCTGGGCTGTATAGATACAGCCCACCTGCCCGAATCCGTTCGGGTCGCTCGCCCAGAGCATGCTCGGCGGGTAGTCACCGACGGCACGGTCGCTCTTGACGTTCCACGGTCGCGTCCAGTCGCCGATGACCACGTCATTGACGAGGGTGTGGTCGGGGCGTGGATCACTCCAGGGCCAGCAGAAGCCGGCTGTTATGCGCGCGGTGCCTGTCTGCGCGCGGAGGAACGCCTCGAGCTCGTGCGGTGAGTCGGCGAGCCGTACGTCGAAGTCCTCATCCCCGTCCCACGCCATAGGTCCGCCGTCGGCCAGGCCCAGCAGGCGGAGCACCCAGTGCTCGTATTTACGGCTGCCGCCGCAGCGGAACTGCTCGTCGAGTGAGACGCGCCGTACGTCATAGCCCTTGTGGCGGGCGTAGCGCTCGATGCTCTCCACGGTGCCGAGCTCGCCCGGCCGTACCACTTGATGCTCGTCGAGGAGGAAGACCGGCACCCGCGCCGCAGACATCAACTCGTCGAGCTGACTGCGACCGGTCCGCTTGCCCGCGGGAGTGAAGCGGTTGGTGGACGTTTCGCGAATGCGATGAGCTTCATCGCAGATCAGTACATCTAGAGCGTTCGGTTCGGCATCGGTGAAGCTGTTGAAGTATCGGAAAAGATTCTTAATCCGGGTGCTGCCCCGACCGGGGTAGCGACGCATGGTCTGGGTGAACGACTGCGAGCCGGTGGCGTGCAGCGCCGAGCGACCCTGCCTGAACAGCTCACCGAGCAGGGACAGGGCGATGACGCTTTTACCACTACCGGGGCCGCCGGTGACGATGACGACCTGCTTGGAGTCGGCGCGCCTGGCCCTGTCCACTGCGCGCATGACAAGCTCGTACGCGACCTGCTGCTCGTCCAGCAGCGTGAACTGCTCGCGTTCGCGGATCTCCTTGGAGGCGTAGGTCATGAGCTGCTTGCTCGGCGCGACCGCGCTGTTGAGGAGGCGATCGGCCGCCTCGGCGCCAGGCTTGTCGGCAAGGCGCTCGCTCAAGTAGCGGAGGAATGCGCCACGCCGCTGCTTGGTGAACAGGCGGCTGCGCTCGTCGCGCACTTGCTCGGACAGGCCGTCAACGTCCAGGTCCATGGCGTTGTGCAGGTATGCGGCACCGTACACAGCATCCGGCTTGCCGTTGAACACCCCAAGGAAGTCACGCATGTACTCGCAATACCGGCGGACCTGCTCGGCGGGGTTGAGCCTCTCGCCGCCCGGCATGCCGTCCACGATCACCAGATGCTCGCCCCGCTCCGAGGGCTCGGCACGGCTCCACTGCTTGAGCTCGACCACGACGTAGGAGTCCTCGCCGGTTCGTGGATGCACCCCGGCGAGGACCACGTCGACGCGCTTGCTGGTCAACGGGAGTTTGTATTCCACGAGCATTTCGACCCTGCGTAGTCCGGCGTCGGCCAGATCGCGGACGAGGGCCGGCAGGCTACGCTGCCAGGACTTCATCTCGGAGGGGGAAGGACGGTGCCCGCTGGTATCGCGCACGTGCTCGGCGATCACCTCCGCGAGCGCGATCTCGTTTGGAGAGGCGAGCAGGCTCTCGACAGACAGTCGCAGCGCCGTCACGGAGTGTCCCCCAGGCAGCACGAGAGAACTCGTGCGGGTGGGGGCCTATCCACTCCGGCCGAAGCCGTACGAGCGCGGAAGCCCGTCGGGCCGCATCACATGGTCGCCACAAGAGTAGCGGGGGTGCCTATTCGATGGAACTCGGCGGCAAAGTGTCAGTCGGGCGGCGACGCATGCCTCATGACCGGCGGGGCCGTCCTTCTCCGAGTGCGGAACCGTACGAAGATGCAGCGGTCATCAACGCCGGCAGGCTTCACACCTGGTTGTATACGTGCTGGAGGAAGCGGTACCAGTCGCCGTCTCCTGTGCCCTTGTAACCGTAACGCTGCAGCGTCAGCTGCAGGCTCCGCCTCAAGGGATGAGGAGACTGCATGATCGCCTCATTCCGTTGGGCCAGGCGGTCGAGTTCATCAGGCTTGGGCAGCCGGTTGCTCTTGCGCCCGTTGCAGGATTCGTGGGCAGGGGCAAGATTCCAGATCGCGTCGAGGTCGATCTTCGAGCCGAGGACGCGTCCGTACGAGTACGGGAAGAGATGATCGACCTCGATCTCGTCGACGCTGGGATTGATCAATTCAGTGCAGCTGATGCAGCGCCCGTGCTGAAAGCCGATCACGGCCTCGGTGACTCCTGCGACCGAGCGACGCCGCCGCCTGTCGGTGACGACCCACGCTTCCAGATCGACCGCTACGCCTTCCTCGATCAGGCTCCGGCCAACCTCCGCTGCGAATGACGTCTCCACGATGTTCCATCGCGCGGTCAACTCCGCCTGCAGGCTCACTGCCTGCTCGGACAGCGCAACATCGCGAAGGTGCTCGGTCAGCCTGACCACGCGCTGGTGTCCTCTGCCGGTCACCTCGTAGAAGCGGTGAGGCAGCTCGGTGCCGCCGCGCAGGTTGTGGAACTTCTGCATGACCATGGCAGGCATCGACTTCATCGCGGCTTCGAGAAGCCTCTCAGTAGGCGAGCCGAGCCGAACTGACTCGGCGGCCTCGCGCTCGGCCACGGTAAGGAAGTCGGAGTCGGCGACGACCGAACTCGACGGCGCTTGCGGAGCCTGGGCAAGGTGGTCGACCAGGCCCATTGCGTAGGGCCTGGCCAGATCGTTGAGCAGGATGTCCGTATGCCCCTCGGCGGCGACCCTCAGCAGCGCATCACCTAAGGCGAACTTGTATGTCCGCGAGTTGGCGCCCATCAGCACGGCCAACCGCCACGATGAGCTGGCGGTCGGCTCTCTGCGAAAGAACTCCACGTTCATCTGCTAATGCTCGCCTTGATCGTGATATCGACCGATTCAGGGTAGTTTGCGACCGAGGGGATGTCACCGTAACCCAGTAAGCTCAGGGGCCTTGGGCGCGGAACCGGAGAACGCAGAGCATGGGCAAGCTGGTGCGGGACAAGATCCCAGAGATCATTCGGCAGAACAACAAGGAGCCGGTGGTCACCGTGCTCGGGGACACCGAGTACCGCACGGCCCTGCTGGCGAAGCTGTTCGAGGAGGCGTCCGAGCTCAGCGCAGCCTCCCCAGCCGAGGTGATCGGAGAGATCGCCGACGTGTACGAGGTTCTTCGCGCGGTGGCGGAGGTCAATGGCTACGACTGGCAGGAGGTCGAGAAGGCGGCGGAAGCCAAACGAGAGGAACGCGGCGCCTTCCGTGCCCGTCTATACCTCGCTTGACCGGCCCTGGAGAGCTCATATCCGACCCACATCGCTGGTCTGGCTGACGACCGCCTGCTGTACATCACTTCCGTGGACGTGACCTCCCGTCCTGACTCTGCGTCGCATTCTCGGTTCGCCAGCAAGAAATCCCGAACCGAGAGGAGACGATCACCATGACCAACGAGACCTACCCGCCCCGCGTACGAGCGCGACACACGGCTCGGCAAGGGACAGACCGGGACCCCAGGGCCACGAGCTCGACCTCACGCGGCACTGCGACGCCTCAGCGACAGCACCCCGACCGACACCGCTGCCGTACGAGATCCAAAAGGCCCCTCCCGATCACCGGGAAGGGCCTTTCACCTGCGAGCCGACGAGGGGAATCGAACCCCTGACCTGCTGTTTACAAGACAGCCGCTCTGCCGATTGAGCTACGTCGGCACGGCCCACCAGTTTAGACGCTCACCGCCGCCGATGACGAGCAGCCTCATACAGTGCGATCCCCGCCGCCACGCCCGCGTTGAGAGACTCCGCGGCCGCCTGCATCGGGATCTTGGCCACCACGTCGCAGTTCTCCCGGACCAGCCGCGACAGGCCCTTCCCCTCGGACCCGATCACCAGCACCAACGGCTCGCTCAGCAGCTCGACATCGGCCAGTTCGGTCGTCGCCTCACCGTCGAGCCCGACGACGAAGAGCCCGGCCTCGCGGTACTCCCGCAGCGCCGCGGTCAGGTTGGAGGCCCTGGCCACCCGCATGGTGGCCAGCGTTCCCGCCGACGTCTTCCACGCTCCGCCGGTGACGCCCGCGGCGCGGCGTGAGGGGATGACCAGGCCGTGCGCGCCGAAGGCGGTGGCGGAGCGCGCGATGGCGCCGAGGTTGCGCGGGTCGGTGACGCCGTCCAAGGCGACGATGAGCGGCACCTCGGCCGCGTCCTGCGCGATGGTGACGAGGTCGGCCGGGTGCGCGTAGTCGTAGGGCGGGATCTGCAGCGCGATGCCCTGGTGGACGGCACCCTCGGTGAGGCGGTCGAGCTTGTCGCGCGTGACCTCCAGCAGCGCGACGCCGCGGTCGGCCGCGATCTTCAGGGCGGTGCGGACCCGGTCGTCGCTGTCGATGCGCTGCGCGACGTAGAGGGCCGAGGCCGGCACGCCCGCCGTCAGGGCCTCGACGACGGGGTTGCGGCCGCCGATGTACTCCGGCGCGTCGTCCGAGCGCTTCTGCCGCGAAGGCGCGGGCTTGGCGGCCGGGGCCGCCGGGGCGCGCTCGGCGCGGACCCGCTCCTTGTACCAGTGACGCATCTCCTTCGGCGGCGTCGCGCCCTTTCCTGCCAGGCTGCGACGCTGCTTTCCGCCGCTGCCTTTGAGCGGACCCCGTTTCCTCATGCCCACCAGGGTACTAGCGCGCCAGCTGCCACCGAGCCCCGTGCGGGGTGTCCTCGACCACGATCCCGGCCTTGGCCAGGGAGTCGCGGATGGCGTCGGCGGCGGCGTAGTCTTTGCGGGCCCGGGCGGCGGCCCGCTGCTCCAGGGCCACGGCGACCAGCGCGTCGACGACCGGCTTGAGGTCGGAGCCGGCCGAGCGCCACTGCGGCGAGCGCGGGTCGAGGCCCAGCACGTCGAGCATGTTCTGGGTCTCGGCGAGCAGGCGCGCGACCGCCTCCTTGTTGCCCTGGGAGAGCGCGACGTTGCCCTCGCGGACCACCTCGTGGACGACCGCCAGGGCCTGGGGCGTGCCGAGGTCGTCGTCCATGGCGTCGACGAACGCCTGGGGCAGCGGCGCGTGCGCGTCGACGTCGTGGATGACCTCGGCGGCCCGCGTGACGAAACCCTCGATGCGCTGGTAGGCGGCGGCGGCCTCGAGCAGCGACTCCTCCGAGAAGTCGATCGAGGAGCGGTAGTGCGGCGCCGCCAGGTAGTAGCGCAGCTCGACCGGGCGGACCTTCTCCAGCAGGTCGGGGATGAGCAGCGAGTTGCCCAGCGACTTGCTCATCTTCTCCGCGCCGATCTTGAGCAGGCCGTTGTGCATCCAGTAGCGCGCGAAGCCGTCGCCGGCCGCCTGGGACTGGGCGATCTCGTTCTCGTGGTGCGGGAAGATCAGGTCCATCCCGCCGCCGTGGATGTCGAAGGTCGGCCCCAGGTACTTGGTCGCCATGGCCGAGCACTCCAGGTGCCAGCCGGGGCGGCCCGGACCCCAGGGCGTGGGCCAGGTGGGCTCGCCCGGCTTCTCGCCCTTCCACAGCGCGAAGTCGCGCGGGTCGCGCTTGAACGACTCGTCGTCGCAGTCTCCGGCCGCCCGCATGTTCTCGAGCTTCTGGTTGGACAGCGAGCCGTACCGGTCGGCCCAGGACCGCACGTCGAAGTAGACGTCGCCGCCGGAGGCGTAGGCGTGGCCGCGGTCGATGAGCCGCTGCATGAGCGTGATCATCTCCGGCACGTGCCCGGTCGCGCGCGGCTCGACGGTCGGCGGCAGGCAGCCCAGCTGGTCGTACGCCCAGGTGAAGGCCCGCTGGTTGCGCTCGGCGACGACGAACCAGGGCACCCCCTCCTCGGCGGCCACCCGGATGATCTTGTCGTCGATGTCGGTGACGTTGCGGCAGAACGTCACCTCGTAGCCGGAGCGCATCAGCCAGCGGCGCAGCACGTCGAAGTTGACGCCCGAGCGGATGTGGCCGATGTGCGGCGGAGCCTGCACGGTGGCCCCACACAGGTAGATCGACACCCGGCCGGCCTGGACCGGGACGAACTCGCGGACTGTGCGGGTGCTGGTGTCGTAGATGTGCAGGCTCACGAAGGCAAGGCTAACGCCTCACGGCGCCTCGCACGTCGTTTTACGGGCCCGCAGTGGCCGGCTCCGTGGCCGACCCCGTGCCCGATCCTGTGCCCGGCCCCGCGGTTGTCAGCCTCGCAGGATGACCTTCCGTGGCCGCACCCGCACGATCACCCGCTCGTTGCCCGGCGGCTCCTTCCACGGCTCGCCCCGGTACTTCAGGGAAAGCTCCTGGATGAGCGCGCCGTCCGGGTCGTCCTCCATGGTCACCACGCCCCGGACCTCGGCGTAGACGTAGGGATCCTCCGGGTCGACCACCAGGACGCTCGTCCGGGGGTCACGCAGGAAGTTGCGGTGCTTGCGCCGTCCCTTGACGGTCGAGAACAGCACGTCGTCCCCGTCGGTGCGCACCCAGACGACCGTGGACTGCGGCCCGCCGTCGGGGTTCAGGCTCGTCACGATCGCGTGGTTGGCGCCGTCGAACAGCTTCCGCACTCGCTCGGGCAGCTCGACCATGTCATTCTCCCTTGATCGGTTCCATGTGGCCATTGTTCTGTAGGCTCGAATCCGCCATGGACGTGACTCCCCCATCCACTCTGCGCCGCCTCGGCATCGCCCTGGCCGGGCTGGCCGTCGTCGCCCTCACCGGCACCGCCTGCGCGCTGTCCTTCCACGACCTGCAGCAGCTGGCCTTACAGGGCGGCGCCAGGCGCGACCTGGTCTTCCTGTACCCCGTGGCCTTCGACGCGCTGCTGGTGGTCACGCTGATCAGCGTGCTGCTGCTCACCGGCGGGCGGCTGCTGGTGCGGGTGCAGGCGGCGGTGGTGCTGGTGCTCCTGCTCTGCGCGGCCGCCGCCGCCGACGTGGCCGCCGCGGTGGGCTTCCAGGCCGGGGTACGGCAGGCCGCGGTCGGCGTGGCCGTCGCGCCCTGGGTGATGCTGGCCGTTGCGCTGTGGCTGTGGCTGCTGCTGATCAAGCATGTGCAGACCCGCAAGGCGGCCGAGGAGCGTGCGGCGGAGCCGGACATCGTGCCGTTCCCCTGGGAGGCGGCCACGGCCCCGCCCGCCCGCGCCGAAGCCCCGCACGCACCGGAAACGCCCCAGGCTCCGCAGCGGCCGCAGGCGGCCCCCAAGCCGCCGGAGCCGCAGCCGGAGCCGCAGCCACGACCGGCAGCCGAGCCGCCGGACAAGCCCATCCCCGTCTCCGAGCGCGTCACCCGCTGGGAGCCCGAAGAGCCCAAAGAGTCCATAGAGCCGGAAGAGCCTAAAGAGCCGGAAGAGCTCCAGGAACCCCGGCGAGAGGAACCCCAAGAGCGCCAAGACACCCAGGAGCACCACATCCCGCAGAACCGCCCGGAGTCCGAGCAGCCGCAAGAGGAGCCCGTCCGCCCCGCCGAGACCCACACGCCCGAGGAGGCGCCCGCCAGGCCCGTGCGCTGGGGCGACCGCGCCAGGCCGACGAACCCGCCGACCGACGTGCTCGTCCACCCGCGCCCCGGCACGGTCACCGACAGGGACGCCGACACCCAGCCCGTCCGCGTCTTCGCCGACGAACCCCGCCGGAGGTCCGAGCCGCCCTCCACCGGTGAGGAGGCACCGTCACCTGAGTTCGACCCCGACCCCGGGCACGGCCCCGAAGCCGCCGACGAGCCGGGAGAGCCCGCAGAGCACACAGGGCCCGTAGAGCCGCGCTCCTCCCGCGACGTGCGGGAGCCGTCCAGCCCCGAAGAGCCGTACAGCCCCGAAGAGCCGTACGGCCGCGACGAGCCGACCGTCACCGAGGAAGTGCCCGTCCCCGAAGAGCCGCCCGTCGCCGAGAAGCGGCGCCAGCCGTACG
Source organism: Thermoactinospora rubra (assembly GCF_002093975.1). GTDB lineage: Bacteria > Actinomycetota > Actinomycetes > Streptosporangiales > Streptosporangiaceae > Nonomuraea > Nonomuraea rubra_A. Next base: position 97,917 of record NZ_MSZZ01000045.1, on the reverse strand, counting down.
GCGAGGCCCCCTCGGGCCGCCTGCGCAGCACCCCGCTGCCTCCCGAGGAGGACTGAGGACGGCCGAGAACGGCCGAGGAGAACCGAGAAGGCCCGCTCCATCCTGCCGAGCGGGCCTTCTTCGTGTGGGCGTTGTACGGGCGTTACAGGGTGGTGCCTGCGCCACGGCCACGTCGTAGCCCGGCGACCAGGGCCACGCCGATGACGGCGAGGACGACCTGCATGACGAGCTCTATCCAGTCGATTCCTTGCGTGGTCTCAACACCCATGACCTGGGCGATAGCCGTACCTATCAGCGCGGCTACGATGCCGACGGCGATGGTCAGGATCCAGCCGATGGCCTGGCGACCCGGCAGGAGGAGCCGACCGATGGCGCCGATCACGGCACCGATGACGATCGCACCGAGTATGGATTCGATGGTCATGAAAACCTCCCCGTGAGGGTGATCCCTTCACTCCCACGCACAGGGATCTACCCGTACCACCGCAAGTAATCAGACCAACATCGAATGCCCAGGTCAGGTGGTGGTACGGCCGCGCTGAAGCATGGCGACCAGCCAGACGCCGACCGCGGCCAGGGCCACCTGGATGATGTGCTCGATCCAGTCGATGCCTCTGGTGTCCGCGACGCCGATCCCGTGGGCCAGCAGCGTCCCGAGGAGCGCCGCGGCGATGCCGACGATCAGCGTCAGCCAGATCGACATGTTCTGCTTGCCGGGGACGATGAGCCGTCCGAGCGCGCCCACGATGGCGCCGATGACGATGGCGGAAATGATCGCTCCGAGCATGAGAAATCCCCCCTTGTAGGGAGGACGTACCCAAAGCGGCTGGAAGTCACCCGTGGTAAGGGGCGGCGGTCCGTACCGCGCCAGAGACGAACCGCCGCCCGCTTGCGGCGGGCTTACCGCACCGCCCGCCGGGACACCTCAACGCATCCGGGAAAGGAGACGCTTCACGGCCGCGGTTGGTTCACCACGATCGCGGTCGCGATGGCGGCGACGCCCTCGCCGCGGCCGGTCAGGCCGAGGCCGTCGGTGGTGGTGGCGCTGAGCGACACGGGCGCGCCGACGGCCGCGCTGAGGACCTTCTCGGCTTCGGTACGGCGGGGCGCCAGCTTGGGGCGGTTCCCGACGACCTGGATGGCGACGTTGCCGATCTCGAACCCGGCGGCGCGCACCTGGCGCGCGGTCTCCTCCAGCAGGGACACGCCGGAGGCGCCCGCCCAGCGCGGATCGGACGTGCCGAACAGGCCGCCCAGGTCGCCCAGGCCCGCCGCGGACAGCAGGGCGTCGCAGGCGGCGTGAGCGGCCGCGTCGCCGTCGGAGTGTCCGGACAGCCCCGTCTCGCCGGGCCAGTGGAGCCCGGCCAGGTGCAGCTCGCGCCCGGATGCGAACGGGTGGACGTCGACTCCGACGCCCACCCGGGGAAGTTGTGTGTTCAGCTGTTGAGAACCTCGTCGAGAAGGGCTTCAGCCTTGTCCTCATTGGTCTTCTCGGCGAGGGCCAGCTCGCTCACGAGGATCTGGCGCGCCTTGGCGAGCATGCGCTTCTCACCCGCGGACAGACCGCGCTCGCGGTCCCTCCGCCACAGGTCCCGGACCACCTCGGCGACCTTGTTGACGTCACCCGACGCGAGCTTCTCAAGATTGGCCTTGTAGCGGCGCGACCAGTTGGTCGGCTCCTCCGTGTGTGGCATGCGGAGCACGTCGAACACGCGCTCCAGGCCCTCCTGGCCGACCACGTCTCGCACGCCGACCAGTTCTGCGTTTTCGGCTGGCACCTGGACGGTAAGGTCGCCCTTGTCGACCTTGAGCACCAGGTAGGTCTTTTCCTGCCCCTTGATGGTGCGAGTCGTGATTGCTTCGATCCGAGCAGCCCCATGGTGGGGGTAGACGACTGTGTCGCCGACCTGGAAAGTCATGTGACAAGTACCCCTTCCGCTGTACTCCAGGGTACCACGCATCCAGAGTCTCCCGGAACAGTGAAATCACCATAACTGCAGGTCAAGGCGGCATATTGGGGCTTGACAAGCGCTCAACTCTATGAATCGCATTGCCGTCCATAGCGAATGACCTGCGGGGGCGCGGATATGACCATGGAATCGGGTGGATAAGGTTGTCGCGGCCCAACTGTGCATGATCGTAAGGAGAGCCACCCGTGACCAGCCGTCGCTGGATTATCGCCGCCGCGTTCCTGGCAGCCCCTGCTCTGGCCGGCTGCGCGGCCGGATTCGGGGCCAACACCAACCAGCCCTACGCGCCCAACGAGGCGGCCGTCCTCATCGACAAGAGCGCGTACGGCTCGCGTGGCGTGGTGATTCCCCAGGCGTTCATCCTCGGCCCCGACGCGGGCGCGCAGCTCGCGAAGGGCGCGTCGGCGCCGCTGTACGTGCAGGTGGTCAACACCACGGACAAGCCGGACACGCTCCAGGCGGTGACCGTCGAGGGGCTGGGCACCGCGAAGCTGGCCGCGCCGATCCAGCTGCCCAGCAACAAGCTGGTGAACGCGGGCAAGCCGAGCCCGCAGATCCTGATCGAGGGACTGGCGGAGCCGCTCGACGGCGGGGAGAGCGCGAAGGTCACCTTCCAGTTCGCCAACGCGGGGGCGGTGACGATGCAGGTGCCGGTGGTGACGCGGAGCCGCGAGTACGCGCAGTACCCTGCCGCCCCGGGCGCGACCCCGGCCCCCACGCCGACCGCGACGCCCACCCCTTCGGCCAGCGAGTCGCACTCGGGGGACCACTGACGGGGCCTGGCGGCTGCCGGCGTCCCTCCAGTCGCCCGGTGTCCTCCGCCCCGCAGGCGCGCCACCTCACGGGCTGAGGACCAAGGGGGTGGGGTACGGCGAGCCCCACGAGGGTACGGCGAGCCGCCGCACCGGGGTGAGGGCCGAAGGGAGCCGGGTGCGGCGGGCGGGCGTCAGTCCACCGGCTCGAACTTGTAGCCCAGCCCCCGGACCGTGAGGATGCACCGGGGGTTGGACGGGTCGGCCTCGACCTTGGCGCGCAGGCGCTTGACGTGCACGTCGAGCGTCTTGGTGTCCCCGACGTAGTCCGCCCCCCACACCCGGTCGATCAGCTGCCCGCGGGTGAGCACCCGGCCGGCGTTGCGCAGCAGTACCTCCAGCAGCTCGAACTCCTTCAACGGCAGCTGCACCTGCTGGCCGCGCACCGTGACGATGTGCCGGTCCACGTCCATCCGCACCGGCCCGGCGGCCAGCACCGAGGTCTCCAGCTCGTCGCCCGCGTCGCCCTGCCGCCGCAGCACCGCCCGGATGCGCGCCACCAGCTCGCGGGAGGAGAACGGCTTGGTCACGTAGTCGTCGGCGCCCAGCTCCAGCCCCACGACCTTGTCGATCTCGCTGTCCTTGGCCGTCAGCATGATCACCGGGACCTTGGAGCGCTGGCGCAGCGACCGGCACACCTCCGTGCCGGGCAGGCCGGGCAGCATCAGGTCCAGCAGGACCATGTCGGCGCCGCTGCGGTCGAAGATCTCCAGCGCCTCCGGGCCGCTGGCGGCGACGGAGACCTCGAAGCCCTCCTTGCGGAGCATGTAGGACAGCGCGTCGGAGAAAGACTCCTCGTCCTCGACGACGAGAACTCGGGTCATAGGGCCGCCTCCAGGGATTTCTCGTTGGGTACTGCTACCGCGGTGCCGCCGAAGGCGGGCAGCCGCAGGGTGAAGGTTGATCCGGAGCCTTCCTTGCTCCACACCGTCACCTCGCCGCCGTGTGCGGCGGCGACGTGCTTGACGATGGCCAGGCCCAGTCCGGTGCCGCCGGTGGCGCGGGAGCGGGCGGCGTCGACGCGGAAGAAGCGCTCGAAGATCCGTTCCAGGGCTTCCTCGGGGATGCCGATGCCCTGGTCGCTGACGCTGATCTCGACCGAGTCGCCGGCGGGCCGGGTGCTGACGATCACGCGGGTGTGTTCGGGGCTGTAGGCGATGGCGTTGTCGATGAGGTTGCGCAGGGCGGTGGCGAGCAGTTCGTCGTCGCCCCACACCCGCAGGCCCTCGGCGCCGCCGGAGACGAGCGTGATGTCCTTGACGGCGGCCTTGGTCGTGGAGTGGTCGATGGCCTCCTGCACGACCTCGTCGATGAGCACCTGGCTGGGGGTGGGGATGGGCTCGGCGCCCTGGATGCGGGACAGCGTGATGAGGTCCTGGACCAGGTAGGTCAGCCGCGCCGCCTCGTGCTGCATGCGCCCGGCGAAGCGCGTGACGGCCTCGGGGTCGTCGGCGGCGTCCTGGATGGTCTCGGCGAGCAGGCTGAGCGCGCCCACCGGGGTCTTCAGCTCGTGGCTGACGTTGGCCACGAAGTCGCGCCGCACGGCCTCGACGCGGCGCCGCTCGGTCTGGTCCTCGGCGAGGACGAGCACCTGGCCGTAGGCGCCGAGCGGCGCGACGCGCACGGCGAAGCTGGTGCTCTCCTGGCCGAAGCGGTGCCCGGCGACCTCGAACTCGCTCTCGCGGATCTCGCCGTCGCGCCGTACCTGCCGGGCCAGGGCCAGCAGCTCGGCGGCCATCAGCCGCTCACCCTTGACCAGCCCGAACGCCCGCGCCGCCGAGCTGGCGCGCAGGACCCGGTCGTGCGCGTCGAGGACGACGGCGCTGCTGGGCAGGACGGCCAGCACCGAGGCGACGCCCTGCGGGAGGGCTCCGGGCTCCGGCTCCTCGACGGCGCCGGATCTCCTGGACGCGGTCCCGATCTGGTTGCGGTAGAGCAGGACGGCCATCGCGCCCACGACGAATCCGGCCAAAGCGGCGAAGCTCATGGCCAACTCATTCATGTTCTCGATGGTAGGTGCCCTTTTCCGGCATCAGACCCCCCACCTGCACCCTTCCCGCAAAGTTCACCCAGCGGTAGAGGGCCGTTCATCGAGCGGAACGTACGTTTGGGACATGCGTGACGCCTACCACGAAGAGCTCGACGCTCTCACCGGCCGGCTCGTCGAGATGACGCGGCTGGTCCGTTCGGCCATCTCGCGGGCGACCACCGCGCTGCTGGACGCCGACCTGGAGCTGGCGGAGAACGTGATCTCGCGGGACGAGGAGGTCAACCGGATCTTCGCGGAGACCGAGGCGGCCATCTTCGAGCTCATGGCCCGCCAGCAGCCGGTGGCCGTGGACCTGCGCATGGTCATCACGGCGTTGCGCATGGGAGCCGACCTGGAGCGCATGGGCGACCTGGCGGTGCACGTCGCCAAGGTGGCCCGGCTGCGCCACCCGGACTCGGCGATCCCGCCGGAGATGCGCCCGGCCATCCTGGAGATGGGCCAGATCGCCGAGAACCTGGTCGCCAAGGCCGGCAGCTGCGTCGCCCGCCGCGACGTGGAGTCGGCGCTGGAGCTGCAGCACGACGACGACGCGATGGACCGGCTGCACCGCAAGCTGTTCAGGGACATCCTGGACAAGGAGTGGAAGCACGGCGTGGAGGCGGCCATCGACATCACGCTGATCGGGCGCTACTACGAGCGGTACGCCGACCACGCGGTCCGCATCGCGGCCGACGTGGTCTACCTGGTCACCGGGTCCCGGCCCGCGTGAGCACGTCCCCGGCGGGAGTCCGGTAGTAGAGCACGGACCGCCCGGCCCGGCGGCGCTGGATCAGGCCCGCGTCCATCAGCACCTTGAGATGGCGTCCGACCGAGCCCAGCCCCTGGCCGGTCAGCGCCACGAGCTGCGTGGTGCTCTTGGGCTGGCCCAGCAGCACCAGCACCGTGGCGCGAGCCGTACCCAGGAGCCTGCCCAGGGCCTCCGGCGCCCGCCTGGAGGGCTCGACCAGCACGCCGGAGCAGGGGTAGACGAGGGCGTAGCGGCCCGAGTCCCACGACACCTGGCCGACGTGGGGCGTGACGGGGACGAACATCAGCCGACCGCCCGAGATGTCGCGCGGTGGGTTGTCGTAGGCGTTGATCTGCAGCTTGCCTTTGCCCAGCCATCGCATGCCCGGCCGCATGTCGTGGAACGCCGCGGCCCATCCGCCCTGGGTCAGCTGGGCCGTGCGCGCCACGATGTCGGCCTCCAGCACTCTGCGCCGCCTGTCCCACGTCGGCAGCACCGCCTCGCGCCAGATCCACGCCACCAGGTCGGCGGCACGGCCGGGCAGGTCCGAGCGGCGCAGCCGGGGCGGGACCGGGCCGCCGAGCGACACGGCCAGGTCTTCCAGCGCCCGCTCCGGCGGATAGTCGCGGACTACGGCCAGTTCCTCCTCGAAGGCACGCTCCTCGCCTGTCGGCGTGGGGGCGAGGAAGTCGGCGGTCCAGGTCGGCCGCAGCGCGGCGTCGACCAGCAGCGCGTCGACGGAGTCCAGGCGTTCGCGGTAGGCGGGCAGCCACGTGTCCAGCCACTCGCGCTCGCCCGGGTGCGCGGCCCGGGCGCGGTGCAGGAGCTTCAGGCAGGCGATGGTCTCGGCCAGCGGCGAGACGAGGAAGCGGCTGCCCGCGAGCGTGTCGGCGTCGACCAGCCACCAGCCCATGTTCCGCCCTCCCCGGAGAACCATGGTTCCGTCTTCCCGGGGAAACCATCGTTTCGCCGCCCTGCGAAACAGTAACGGCGCCGCCACCGCCCTGCCGACACTCCCGGCATGCGCTCCTATCGCGAACTCTTCCGCAGCCAGGAGTTCACTCCCCTGTTCCTGACCGTGACCGCGCAGGTGGCGGCGCAGACGGTGGGCGGCCTGGCCCTCGCCACGCAGGTCTACGCGGCCACCGGCTCGCCGTTGCTGTCCGCGCTGAGCATGTTCGGCCCTTCGCTGGCCCATGTGCTCGGCGCGACCACGCTGCTGTCGGCCGCCGACCGGCTGCCGCCGCGCGCCGCGCTGACCGGCCTGGCGCTGCTGTACGGCATGGCCACCGCGGCCCTGGCGCTTCCCGGGCTGCCCCTGTGGGGCGTCTTCGCGATCATCCTGGGTCAGGGGCTGGCCGCCGCGCTGAACGGCGGCGTGCGCTACGGGCTCCTCACCGAGATCCTGCCGGAGGACGGCTACCTCCTCGGCCGCTCGATGCTCAACATGGCCAACGGCGGCATGCAGATCGCCGGGTTCGCGGTCGGCGGGGTGCTGCTGGCCGTCCTGTCGCCGCGCGGCGTGCTGCTCGCGGGAGCGTGCCTGTATCTCGTGGCCGCCGCCGTGGCCCGCTTCGGCCTCACCCGCCGCCCGCCACGGGCCTGCGGCCGGCCCTCGGTCCGCGAGACCTGGCGTGTCAACGCCGAGCTGTGGTCCTCCGTGCCCCGCCGCTACGTCTACCTGGCGATGTGGGTGCCCAACGGCCTCATCGTGGGCGCCGAGTCGCTGATCGTCCCCTACGACCCCGCGCACGCCGGGCTGCTGCTGGCCGGGTCGGCCGTCGGCATGCTGGCGGGCGACCTCATCGCCGGGCGCTTCCTGCCCGCGCACTGGCGGCGGGCGCTGGAGCTCCCCGGGCGGCTCCTGCTGGCCGCGCCGTTCCTGATCTTCATCGCCCGGCCGCCCCTGCCGGTGGCCCTGGCCGCCGCCACGGTGGCCACCCTCGGCTACGCCTCCACGCTGATGCTCCAGGAGCGGCTGATCGCGCTGACGCCAGCCGGGATCCGGGGCCAGGCGCTCGGCCTGCAGACCTCCGGCATGCTGACCATGCAGGGCGTCTGCGCCGCCCTGGCGGGCGCGATCGCCCAATGGACCTCGCCCGCGACCGCGATGACGGTGATGGCCGCCCTGTCCATCGCGGTCACGCCGGCGCTCAGCGGCCCTGGTTCGCCACTGCCTCGATCGCTGCCTTGGCCGCCTCGGGGTCGAGGTAGCGGCCGCCCCGCTCGATCGGGCGGTAGTTCGCGTCGAGCTCGTAGACCAGCGGGATCCCGGTAGGGATGTTGAGGCCGGCGATGTCCTCGTCGGAGATCTGGTCCAGGTGCTTGACCAGCGCCCGCAGGGAGTTGCCGTGCGCGACCACCAGGACCGTCCTGCCCGCCGCCAGGTCGGGGACGATGCGGTCGTACCAGTACGGCAGCGCCCGCTCGACCACGTCCTTGAGGCACTCGGTCCTGGGCATCAGCTCGGGCGGCAGCGTCGCGTAGCGGGGGTCGCCCGCCTGGGAGTACTCGTCGTCGTCGGCGATGGGCGGCGGCGGCACGTCGAAGGAGCGCCGCCACAGCATGAACTGCTCCTCGCCGTAGGCCTCGCGGGTCTGGGCCTTGTTCTTGCCCTGCAGCGCCCCGTAGTGGCGCTCGTTGAGCCGCCAGGAGCGGTGCACCGGCAGCCACAGCAGGCCGGCGGCCTCCAGCGCCAGGTTCGCCGTGCGGATGGCGCGCGTCAGCAGGCTGGTGTGCACCACGTCGGGCCGGATGCCGGCCTCGACCAGCAACTCACCGCCGCGTCGCGCCTCGGCCTCGCCGCGCGGGGACAGGTCGGCGTCCACCCAGCCGGTGAACAGCCCCTTGAGGTTCCATTCGCTCTCGCCGTGCCGTACCAGCACCAAAGTCGCCATGGGGCAAATCATATGAGGCGGGCGAAGGCCTGGAGGTTGGCCAGGGACTCCCCGCGCTTGCTGCGCCAGGCCCACTCCCGGCGGATGGAGGAGGCGAAGCCCAGCTCCAGCGCCCGGTCGAACCAGTCGTCGGCGTAGGTGAGCACGCAGCCGAGCAGCCGGTCGATCTCCTCGGCGGTCACGGCGGACAGCGGCACCCGGCCCACGAGGTAGACGTCGCCTTCTGCGTCGAGGCTGAAGTGCACGCCGTACATGCCGCCGTTCTTGGTCAGCAGCCACTTGTAGAACTCGGCGTGGTTCTCGTCGGGCTGGCGGCAGAAGAACGCCTCCACGTGCAGCGCCTGCTCGCCGACGATCAGCCAGGTCATGGTGGCCAGCTTGTGCCGGCCGGGCAGCTTGGCCAGGAACGCGCCGGGCCGCGGCTCCTCGTAGGACACCTCGGCGGCGTCGAGCGCGGCGGCGATGACATCCCTCATACCGCCACCCTAAGAGACCGGCTCGCCACGGCCTCCTCGTACACCTCCAGGAGCCTGGCGGCCGTCGCCGACCAGCCGAACCGGGCGGCGTGCGCCCGCGCACCCGACGACAGCCCCTCGCGCCAGCGCGGGCTGGACAGGAACCGCCCGAGCACGAGGGCCCAGTCGTGCGGGTCGTGGCCGTCCACGAGCACCCCCGACACCCCGTCCCGTACGGCGGTGCGCAGCCCCCCGACGGACGCGGCGGCCACGGGCGTGCCGCACGCCTGGGACTCCAGGGCGACCAGGCCGAAGGACTCGCTGTAGGAGGGCACGACCGTGACGTCGGCGGCGCGGTACCAGTCGGCCAGCTCCTCCTGCGGGGCGGGCGGCACCAGCCGTACCACGTCGGAGATGCCCAGCTCGGCGGCCAGCTTGTGGAGCACGTCGGGACGGGCCAGGCCGTTGCCGGACGGGCCGCCCACGCAGGCGACGATGAGCCGGTCGCGCAGCGAGGGGTCCTCGATCAGCATGCGGGCGGCGGCGCGCAGCAGCACGTCGGGCGCCTTGAGCGGCTGGATCCTGCCGACGAACAGCAGCAGGCGGGCGTCCTGCGGGACGCCCAGCCGGCGCCTGGCCGCGCCGGTCGAGGCGGGCTGGAAGACGCTGAGGTTGACGCCCGGGTTCACCACGACCACGCGGTCGTCGGGCGCGCCGTACAGGGTCTTGAGCTCCTCGGCCTCGTCGTCGGTGTTGGCCACGAGCCGGTCGGCGACCTCCACGACCTGCTCCTCGCCCACCACGCGGGCCTGCGGCTCGGGCTTGTCGCCCTCGGCCAGCAGTAAGTTCTTGACCTTGGCCATGGTGTGCATCGTGTGCACCAGCGGGACGCCCCAGCGTTCCTTGGCCAGCCAGCCGACCTGGCCGGACAGCCAGTAGTGGGAGTGGATGAGGTCGTAGCGGCCGGGCTCGTACATCGCCTCGGTGCGCAGCACGCCCGACAGGAAAGCGCACAGCTGGGCGGGCATGTCGGCGCGGTCCAGCTCCTCGTAGGGGCCTGCGGTGATGTGCCTGACCAGCACGCCGGGAGCCAGCTCCACCGACGGAGGCAGGTCGCGGGCGGTCTGCCGGGTGAAGATCTCGACCTCGACGCCGAGCTGGGCCAGCCGCCTGGCCGTCTCGACGATATACACGTTCATGCCCCCGGCGTCACCCGTTCCCGGCTGGTCCAGAGGGGATGTGTGCATGCTCACCGTCGCGACCCGACCCACCCGTCTGCGCCTCACCGGGCATCACCTCCGAACGGGTAACAACTGTCCAGATCTTTCCGGCATTCCCCCGCAAAGATCGAACCTGCTCGCCCTGGCAGGATAGGCGCATGACGAAGACGGCAGTGGTGACGGGTGCCAGCAGCGGCATCGGGGCGGCCACCGCGCGGCGGCTGGCCGCCGAGGGCTACCAGGTCGTGGCGGGGGCGCGGCGCACCGACCGCCTGGAGAAGCTGGCGGCCGAGGTGCCCGGGATCAGGCCCGTGACGTTGGACGTCACCTCCCAGGAGTCGGTCGACGCGCTGGCGGCGTCCCTGGAGCGCTGCGACGTGCTGGTCAACAACGCCGGCGGGGCGCTCGGGCTGGACCCGGTCGCGCAGGCGCAGGTCGAGGACTGGCAGCGGATGTACGACACGAACGTGCTCGGCTCGCTGCGGATGACCAAGGCGCTGATGCCCAAGCTGATCGAGTCGGGGGACGGGGTGCTGGTGATGCTCACCTCGGTCGCGGGGCTGGTGTCGTATGAGGGCGGGGGCGGGTACTGCGCGGCCAAGCACGCGCAGACGGCGATGACCGAGACGCTACGGCTGGAGCTGGTCGGGCAGCCGGTGCGGATCGTGGAGATCGCGCCGGGGATGGTGCAGACCGAGGAGTTCTCGCTCACGCGGTTCCGCGGGGACGCCGAGAAGGCGGCGAAGGTGTACGAGGGGGTGCCGGGGCCGCTGACGGCCGACGACGTGGCGGACGCGATCGCGTGGTGCGTCACCCGGCCGTGGCACGTGAACATCGACCGGATGGTGATCCGGCCCCGGGCCCAGGCGGCGCAGCACAAGGTGTACCGCGTGTCGTCGTGACCTCCCGCCGACCCGGGAGAATGGGAGGGTGGGCAGGGGCAGGCCGGTCGGGACGATCACCCGGGGGACGACGGGGGTCAACCGGTTGCGGCGGGCGGATCGCTGGCTCCTGGCCGTCCACGGGCGCCTGCTCCGCCCGGCCGACGACCCGCTCGTCGTGGACCTCGGCTACGGCGCCTCCCCCGTCACCACCGTCGAGCTGTTCACCCGGCTGGGCGGCGGCGTCGAGGTCGTCGGCGTCGAGATCGACCCCGTGCGGGTGGCGGCGGCCAAGCCGCATGAGCGGCCGGGCCTGTCCTTCGTCCTGGGCGGTTTCGAGCTGCCCGTCCCCCGCCCGCCGGCCGTCGTGCGCGCCTTCAACGTCCTGCGGCAGTACGGCGAGGCCGAGGCGTGGCACTACTGGGACGTGCTGCGGGCCAAGCTGGCCCCCGGCGGGGTGATCGTCGAGGGGACGTGCTCGGAGACCGGGCACCGGGCGGTCTGGGTGGGGCTGGACGCCACCGGCCCCAGGACGCTGACCTTCTCGGCCCGCTTCGACGCCTTCGACACCCCCTCCGACCTCGCCGACCGCCTCCCCAAGACGCTCATCCACCGCAACGTCCCCGGCGAGCGCATCCACGCCTTCCTGACCGACTTCGACCGGGCGTGGGCCGCGGCGGCGCCGTACGGCGTGCACGGCCGCCGGCAACGCTGGCTGCGGGCGGTCGACCGGCTGGCGGACTCCTGGCCGGTCGAGCGGCGGCCGCCGCTGGGCGGCAAGGCCCGCTGGCGGCTCGGCGAGGTGACGATCCCATGGGAGGCGGTGGGCTGAGCGCCGGACGGGCAGTCGTCGCGGCGAGGGTCAGGAAGGCCCAGCTCGTGCCGCTCCGGCGTCATCCCGCCAGCGCGCTCTCGAACGCCTCGTACGCCTTGCGGTCGAACAAGACGAACCGCACCTCCTCCACCGAGGTCACCGAGGTCTCGGCCCGCCGTACCGCGTCGACCGCGATGCGCGCCGCGGAGTCGAGCGGCCAGCCGTACACGCCCGTGGAGATCGCGGGGAAGGCGACCGTCCTGGCGCCGAGCCCGTCGGCGACCCGCAGCGCCTCGACGTGGCAGGAGCGCAGCAGGTGGGAGCGGTCCTCGCTCGTGGAGTGGATCGGGCCGACCGTGTGGATGACCCAGCGGGCGGGCAGGTCGCCCGCGGTCGTGGCGACGGCCTGGCCGGTGGGCAGGCCGTCGGGGTACCGGGAGGCGCGCAGCGCCCGGCACTCCTCCAGGATGGCCGGGCCGCCCCTGCGGTGGATGGCGCCGTCGACCCCGCCGCCGCCCATGAGCGAGGAGTTGGCGGCGTTGACCACGGCGTCGACTCGCTGTTCGGTGATGTCGCCCTGCACGAGAGTGATATGCATCTCCCCGCCTCCCTGCTCGACGGCTCGTAGTACTACGCTGGAGAGTGTGAAGGGTCTTGGCGAGCTCGAACGCAGCATCATGGACATCCTCTGGGCGGAGAACAACCCGCTCACCGCCCGCGAGGTCGGCAAGTTGATCGCCGACCGCGACCTGGCGCCCACCACCGTCATGACCGTGCTCGACCGGCTCACGCGCAAAGGCTTCCTCAGGCGCACCCGCGACGGCCGGGCGTGGCGCTACCAGCCCGCCGAGAGCCGCGACTCCTACATCGCCGAGCTTATGCTGGAAGCACTCGACATGACGGGCGACCGGTCGGCCGCCCTGACCCGCTTCGCCAAGGCCGTGTCCGGCGACGAGGCGGAGATCCTGCGCAAGGCGCTACAGGAGCTGGAGGAAGAGTGATCACCGCGGCGGCGTTGACGGCGCTCGCCCTGGGCTGCGCCCTCGGGGCCTGGCGGTTCACCGCCGCGCGCTGGACCCACCGCGCTCCGCGCCTGGCCATCCTGCTGTGGCAGGCGCTCGGCCTCACGTGGGGCCTGGCCACCGTCGGGGCCCTGCTGGCCTTCGCGGTCATGCCGTACGACAGGGGCGTCGTGGGCGGGCTCGCGGCCTTCGCACACGGCGAGAAGCCGGCTCAGCCGTGGGACCTGCCGCACGTGCTGGCCATGATCGCCGGGCTGTCGATGCTGGCCGTGCTCGTCATGGTGACGCTGACGGCGGGCGTGCAGACGTTGCGGGCGCGCCGGCGGCACCGGATGCTGCTCGCGCTGATCGCCCGGGAGGATCCGGGTATCCCCGGCGTGCGGGTGCTCGACCACCCGGGCGCGGCGGCGTACTGCGTGCCGGGCTGGCACTCGGAGGTGGTCGTCAGCGCCGGGGCCATGGAGCTGCTCTCGCGCGACGAGCTGGCCGCCGTGCTCGCGCATGAGGCGGCGCACGTGCGCGAGCGCCACGACCTGGTGCTGCTGCCGTTCGCGGCGCTGCGTGCGGCCCTGCCGTTCTCCAAGGTCGTCGGCGAGGCCCAGGAGCAGGTGGAGCTGCTCGTCGAGATGGCCGCCGACGACCGCGCCCGCCGCTACTGCTCTCCCCGCCGCCTGGCCACCGCGCTGCTCAGGTTCGGTACGGCCGGCGCCATGCCGGCCCCGCAGGGCATGCTCGGCCTCCACTCCCACGTCATGGCCAGGGTCGACCGCCTCATCAAGCCGGCTCCCGAGCTGTCCACCGGCTGGCGCTTCGGCCTGCTGACGCTGGCCGTGACGTTGGTCACCCTGGCGCCCTTCCTGTGGGTGATCCGCCTCTGACCTCACGGAACACTGCTTGCAGGTGTTAGCCTCTCTGCTTGCAACTGCAAGCAGAGAGGCTAGACTGGGGTCATGGCACTACCCAAGGTCGGCTCGATCGGGGAATACATCCGCGAGCAGCGCAAGCAGGCGAAGATCTCGCTGCGCCAGCTCGCGGAGGCTGCTGGAGTGTCCAACCCCTACCTCAGCCAGATCGAGCGCGGCCTGCGCAAGCCGAGCGCCGAGATCCTCAACCAGATCGCCAAGGGTCTGCGGATCTCCGCGCAGGCGCTCTACGTGCAGGCGGGCCTCATCGAGGACCGCGAGCCGCCGAGTGACGTCATCACCGCGATCACGGCCGACACGTTCATCACCGAGCGGCAACGCCAGGTGTTGATCGACATTTACGAGTCTTTCCGCAAGGAGAACCGCGCCGGGGAGGATGAAACCTCCCAGAACACCCAACCCCGGCGCGACTCCTCAGCGGAGGACGAGCTACCGGAAACGGCAGCAATCGTCACCACGGAATCCAGGGAAGGGTAACCCATGACGCTCGCCACCGAGGTCAAGAAGCTCACCGAGTCCAAGCCGTTCTATGCGGTCGCGGGCGCCGGCGACTACGTCGTCGAGAAGCTCCGCGAGCTGCCCGAACAGTTCCAGAAGCTCCGCGAGGCCGACCTGGCCAAGGAGCTGCCCGAGCGCACCCGCGCCTACGCGACCAAGGCCGAGAACCTGGTGCGCGACCTGCCGGTCAAGGCCCGCGAGTACGCCGACCAGCTCGGCCACCGCGCCGCCGAGGTCTACGAGGCCTCCGTCAGCCGCGGCCGCAAGGTCGTCAGCAAGGTGAGCGGCGAGGCCGCGCTGGAGCTGGAGGAGGCCGCGGTGGAGATGGAGAAGGTCTCCACGGCGGCCGAGCCGCCCAAGGCCGCCCCGGCTCGCAAGACCCGCACGACCACGGCCACCAAGGCCTGAGCCCGCCGGGAAGGCCCGCCTTGATCGAGGCGGGCCTTTCGCGTGCCTTCCCCGTATAGGCTGGGGACCGTCAGCGCGACACGGGCGGAGCGAACATGACTGTCATCAACGGCGTCCTGAACCTGTTGTTCCTGCTGCTCGCCACGGGCATCTTCGGGATGTCCGTCTATGCCCTGATCCACGCCGTCAGGGTGCACCCGACCGCGTTCGCGGCGGCGGGCAAGCTCAACAAGAACCTGTGGCTGCTCATCCTGGCCCTGGCCACGCTGTTCTCGGCCGCCGGCGCCTGGTCCTACCTCCAGGCCTTCATGCTGGTCGGCGGCATGCAGTTCATCGGCATCGGGCTCGGGCTGTTCTCGGTCCTCGCCGTGATCGCGGCCATGGTCTACATCGTCGACGTCAGGCCCGCCGTGAAGGGCATGGGCCGTGGCGGCTCGCAGGGGCCGTACGGTCCCTGGTGAGCGGCCCGCGCCGCCCGTCCGCGCCATTTCGCCTTCCGGCTGGGAGTCCTGCCGCTAAGCGACCTGCCGCAGCGCCTCGGCCAGCCAGCGGCCGATGACCTTGTGCCCCTCCGCCGTCGGGTGGATGCGGTCGGGCAGCACCAGTCTCGTACGGCCCGCCGTCCAGCGCTGCCGCATCGGGTCGAGGAACGGCACGCCCTCCCGGGCGGCGACCTCGGCCAGCGCGTCCCTCACCCCGTAGGCCTCGCGCGGCGGCCGTCCCATCCACATCGGGCCGACCAGCACCGTGGTGGCGCGTGGCCAGCGGGCCTTCACCTGCCACAGCAGCGCGGCGGCGGCCTGCCGTACCCGCTGCGGGCTCCAGCGGCGGTCGTTGTGGCCGCCGGAGATCACCAGGACGTCGGGCTCGGGCCGCCAGGCCAGCTCGGCCAGGAACGAGTCCAGGAACGTGCGCCCGACCCGGCCCGGGTTCACGAAGCCCGTCCCGCCCGCGCCCGCGATCACCGGCTGCCAGCCCAGCAGGCGGGCGGCCTGCGTGGCGTAGGCCCGCCAGGCGGGCACCGGGCCGGACCCCACGGTGAAGCTGTCGCCGAGGACCATCATCACCGGCGTGCCGCGCGGAGACGGGGCGGGCGTGGGACTGGTTTCCCCCGCAGCACACGTGCATCCCGCAATAAGCGCACATATCACCACAAGCGCGGCGGCCGGATCCGTCAATCGGCGATGCAGCAGGCCGCGCATGACCACCTCGATGGTTCTAGGCTGCCGATATGAGCTTCGATCTCCATGGACGCACGCAACGTCTGGAGCTGACCGACCAGAACCTGCGCTCCTTCGAGGCCGTCGTGCTCGACTCGTCGCCCGAGGGGATCGTCTTGAGCAGGTCGGCATTCTATCCGGGCGGCGGTGGCCAGCCGGCGGATCACGGAACTCTCCTGTGGCAGGGCGTGGAAACCCGCATCGTCGGCGCGCGCAAGGGCGACGACCTCTATCTCATCCCGGCCGAGGGCGACCCCGTCCCGCCGGTGGGCACCACGGTCAGGGGCGCGGTGGCCGACGAGCGGCGCTCGGCGCTCATGCGCACGCACTCGGGGCTGCACGTGCTGTGCGGGGTGGTCTTCCGCGACTACGGGGCGCTGGTGACGGGCGGGAACATGGAGCCTTATAGCGCGCGCATGGACTTCAACCTGCCGGAGGTGCCGCCGGGGTTCAAGGAGGCGGTGGAGGAGGCGTGCAACGCCGAGATCGTGGCGGATCGGCGGATCGACATCCGGGTGCTGCCGCGTGAGGAGGCCTTCGCGATCCCGGACATCATCCGCACCGCCACCAACCTGGTGCCGCCGGAGGTGGAGCAGGTGCGGATCGTGGACATCGTCGGGCTGGACACGCAGGCCGACGGGGGTACGCACGTGGCGTCGACCAAGCAGATCGGGCGGATCAAGGTGGCGAAGATCGAGAGCAAGGGGCGGGGATTCCGGCGGCTGCGCATCACGGTCTCCGACTGAGCGCACTTCACTCGTTCTTGCTTGTTGTACGGCGTGGGCCTTCGCTCTTGGCGCGCTTCGCGCGTTTTGGGGCTCCGGGCTCCCCTCAGCGGGGGGCCGAGCCCCCCGCGACCCCCTGGCAGGGGCCTCCCGAGCATAGGGCGATTACGGATCATCGGCGTTCAAATGTGGGAGGCCCGCGCCAAGCCAAGCCGATGATCAATCGGACCGCTACGAGCGCAGGCGCTTGCTCTCCCGAGCCTCGAGGACCGGAATGGCGGCTACCTTGTCCGCGGGCATGCTCGACCAGATCAGCCCGCTCGGCCGGGGCGAGCGGGGACAGGTGATGACGTCTTGCTCGGTGACGATCATGTCGACGCGGAAGTCGTGTTCCGCCTCGGGCAACGGCTCGTCCAGCACCTGAAGCGAGTGGACGGTGGTCACGATGACGGTGTCGTCGTTGACGAGACCCTCTTCTATCAAAAGCGCCACCTCGATGTCCGAATAACCCGCGCCCTTGCCCAGCCGTACCCCTTGGCGGTTCACGGCGACGGTGCCGCACACGACCAGGTCGATGGGACGCATGTCCTCGACGCCCACGCGTGGGCTGGCCGTCGCGGCGACGCGGCCGGTGGCGGCCTCATGCGGCGGTACCGACAAGTCGGCCGGGTCTATCAGGTAGAACGGCTGGATTGAGGCGATCTTCGGGACGGCCATGTAGAGGACCTTGCCGTCGGCGAGCGCTCGCGCCCGGACGGGGAGCTGCGCGGTATCCGGGTTGGCCTTGACGGTTCGAGCCTTCCGCCAGGGAGCCGTCGCGGCGAGCAGTTCGGCGGCGCGGTCGGATCCGGCGAAGTCGGGAATGTATCCCCGGGCGTCAGGAGTGGAGATCCCGGCTTCGATGAGGGCGGCCCACACCCGCTCCCGGACAGCGTTCTTCTCGGCGTCAAGGCTCATACGCCAACCTCATCATGTGGTCATCATGGCGAACAGCCGGTCGCTGATGTCCTGTACCCACGGCTCGTGGCGCCATGGTGCCAGCTCGCGCCCCGCCGTGAAGGCGACGTTCATCCCGCCGCCTCCACGGGTCTGCTCGATCAAGTCGATTGCCGCGTGCAGCGTGCCGCAGGCTTCCTCCAGCTTGCCTTGCCGGATGTAGGCCAGGGTGAGGTTGCCCAGCACGATGGACTGGGACTTCTTCCACTGAACCAGGCGGCGTGCGGTGCGTGTGAGGATCTCTTCGGCCTTGCCGTTCACTCCCAGGAACAGGTAGCAAGACCCGGCGAGACGATCGAACTGCGACGGCGAGAACATGGGCAGCGCCTCGTCGTCCGGGCGGATGGCGGCGAAGCTGTCCTCCGCGGCGTTCAGGGCCTTTTCGCATGCGCGGCGTTCGCCGAGCATCGCGTGTGCCTCGCCGGCATGAAGGTGCCCCAGGCCGGTGAGGACATTGCTCACCGACCGGCTGACGAGCGTCGTCTCCTCACAGAGCCTCAGCCCTTCCCGCGGATCCTTGGTCCCGTAGAGCGCGACGAAGCCCTTGCGTAGCTGGGCATGTGCCTCGAGAACCGGGTCAGCGATCTCCCGGGCCGCGTGGATCGCCTGGTCGAAGTACTGCAGTGGCACCACGGCATCGCGTCGCTGGGACGCGTCCCAGACGAGTTGCCCCATCAAGGTGGCCGATTCCGCGACTGAGCAGGCGAGCTGGCGCCGGACCCGTCCGGGCGGGGCGTAGCGGTGCAGGAGGGTGATGTGGCTGTGGCACTGGCCGGCAGCTGCCAGGAGCGAGGCCGCTGGTGCGGCGTCGTACACGGCGTTGAGCCGCTCGATCTCCTGAGCCAGATGCGCGGCTGTCACCAGGTCGACGGCGGAGGGATGGCGCAGGACGTAAGCCAGACGTTCGTCGTCTGACTCCTCCGTTGAGGGCGAGGCGAGGATCTGATCGAGTTCCTCCAGGGTGAGCTGAAGGGCGGCAGCGAGTTGGGGTCGGTGCCACGGCCGAGGTTCCGTTTCGCCGCTCTCCCAGCGCACGACTGTGGATCGCTCGACGCCAACGGCATACGCGAATGCCTCTTGGGAGAATCCGAGTGCCTTGCGCCGCTGTGCGAGCTTTTGTCGTCGTATTGGCATGCCGCCGTTCCTCCCGCGACATTGACAGGAGCTCACTTGCAGTATTCCCCGTGTTCCCGCAGGTTACAGGCCTAATGCGGCATTGATGCGTCGTTCCTGCACGCTTTCGCTCTGGAGGCGAAGCCCGCTTCGGCGTTTCCTTCAGGGCTATGACAACCCCCCTGGCAAGCGGCGTTTTCTGGCGCGCTTACACCCTCTCGCCCGTCAAGGCAGCTGTGCCTGCCGCGCGCACCTGGGTCCGGCAGATGCTCAAGCGATGGGACCTGGCTCACTTCGTCGAGCGCGCCGAGCTCCTGGTCTCCGAACTCCTCACCAACGCGATCACCCACGCCAGCGCGAACGGAGCCTCCGTCGGGATCGTGCTGACGTACGGGTCCGGCACGCTCCGGCTCGAGGTCCGCGACCGCAACGCGAGCAAGCTGCCCGTCCCGCACGAGCCGGTGGCCGATGCGGAACGTGGGCGCGGGCTGCGGATCGTCGGCGTCTACGCCGATCGCTGGGCTGTGGATATCACGCGGGACGGCAAGACGGTCTGGTGCGAGCTGGACGCTCCGCTGCAAAGCGAAGGCCATCTTCCATGATCGAGTACAACCGCGGCTCCCCGTGCATCGACATCACGACGCCCAGCGTGGCTTGGATCCACGACTACCTCCTGGGCAGCGAGGCCCATTTCGGCTCCGATCGAATGGCGGCGGAGAAGCTCAAGGTCACGATTCCGGGCATCGCCGAGTGTCTGCGAGATGACCGCACGTTCCTCAGCCGCGCGGTAAAGCACCTCATGGTCAAGGCCGGAATCCGGCAGTTCATCGTCATCGGCTCCGGCCTCCCGACTCAGGGCAACGTCCACGATCGGCCGGGTGCCGGTAGTCATGAGCGGGTTCGCGAGTGCTTCACCGGATTGCGGCTCCTCGAACCGGGAGTCGTCGACGTCCACCATCGGCGCCCTGACTGGGGCACGACTGGCTCGGCTACGCCCACGATGTTCCATGGCGGCGTGGGGCAAAAGCCTCTCCTCTGGGCTTTGACAGGTTGATGGCGATGTCGCTCTTCGATTCGCCTTCCTGCTACAGCCCGCACGTTCGCAAGTCCACACCATGGTCACAGGCATTGGATTGGGACGAGCCGCGTCCAGGCGAGCGCAGGCGCGTGATCACATGGACGTGCGGCTGCCAGACACCGTCCTACGAGTTGTGCGCCGCCGGTGGCCTGTACTTCATCAGGCGCATCGCAGCCACCTCCATCCACGAGAGCACCAGATGGCGTTACCGAGAGGCCGAGGCGACATGGTCGGCCTTGCTCAAGGGTGAGGTCCACTGACCGGCCAAGCGTCGCACACACCTAACGGCGCACGACTTTCCGCTGGCAATCCAGGAGGATGATCCGTATTGGAAGACTTCGAGCGCAGCCGTATCGATGCCTTCTTCCGCTGCATCGCCGACGCCGCCCCCGCTACCACCTACGACATCAACCCGTCCGGCGCGTCCTGGCCCTGTCCCAGGGCTACCGCACCGCCGCCACCCTTGCCGAGGGCCTGTCCGGTGCGGGCATCGTGGTGTGCGCCACCGGCAACATGGCCCTACGCGAGGAGGATTTCGGGCGGATCGCCAACGGCGCCTACATCGCCTCCGTCACCAGCAGCGACGACGAACTGGAGCTGTCGGCCCTGAACGGGCTGTACATCCGCCTCGCCGTCGAGCCGCACGTGGTCCGCTACGCGCGTACCGGCCACTACTTCTACGTCCTGGCCGACGGCAACGCCGTCAACTTCCTGCACGGCGCCAGCGTCGGCCCGTTCATCCTGCTGGTCCAGGCCGAGATCCTCGCCGCCCTGGCTCTCGTCGCCTCCCGCGATCACGACCCGGGCATGTGGGAGGTTCCCGCCGAAGTCCGGCAGTCGATTGCGGCTGTCTGGCTCGCCTACTTCCATGAGGTGCCATGACCGTCACTCGAGACGAGATCCACACCGTTCTGGCCCGGTATCTCGCCGCCCACCCCGACCGCGCCGTCGGCATCGCCCAGCTGTCCGAGGCACTCGACCGTCCCCAGGACCTGGCCTCCCGCTCCACCTTCCCCCTGCATGTCACCTGCAGCGCCGCCGCCATCGACGACCGCAACCGGGTTCTGATGATCCACCACCGGGCCCTGGACCGCTGGCTGCTGCCCGGCGGCCACGTCGAGCCGACCGACCGCAGCCTGTACGGCGCGGCGCTGCGTGAGCTTGAGGAGGAGACCGGCATCCCCTGGCAGCACGCCGTCTCCCCGCCCGGTCACGACGTCATCCCCGTGGACATCGACATCCACGAGATCCCCGCCAACCCGGCCAAGGGCGAACCGCGGCACTGGCACGCCGACTTCCGCTACGCCTTCTGGGCCAAGGACAGCCCGATCGTCATCCAGCCCGAGGAGATCGTCGCGTTCGACTGGCGGCCCCGCCACGACCTGCCCACGACTGCTCTCGCCGAGAGAATCGCCGTCATCTGACGCCTCGGCGCCGGAGGACGGAAAGAGGGTTTGGCGCCGTGACGTCGGGTGGCGGTGCCGCTTCTACGAGGCCGGGTGCCCGGAGGATCGCGGGCAGAAGCGGGTTTCGAGGAGCAAGCTGAAGGTCTTCAGGAAGTCGTTCCAGTCGCCGTTGATGTTGCTCACCAGCGTGTCGGTGCCGTGGCGGTTGCCCATCGCGTAGGTCGTCGAGCCCTGGATGAAGCCGCCGCCGCCCCACAGCGTGACCCCGCACGAGAGCTTCTGGGAGTAGACGCCGAGGCCGTACCTGGTGTTGGGGACCCAGCCC
This sequence comes from Thermoactinospora rubra, assembly GCF_002093975.1. Taxonomy (GTDB): domain Bacteria; phylum Actinomycetota; class Actinomycetes; order Streptosporangiales; family Streptosporangiaceae; genus Nonomuraea; species Nonomuraea rubra_A. The sequence goes on along the minus strand of NZ_MSZZ01000045.1, from coordinate 76,377 downwards.
GAGCCCTCGGTCGAGACGGTGGTGAACATCTCCCTCTGCAGGGCGGGCGGCAGGAGGCGGCCGCCCAGCAGGGCCCGCAGGAACCGCTGCAGGTCCGAGGTCGTCGAGACCATGCCGCCGGCGGCCCAGGCCCAGCTCAGGTCCGCGTTGGTCACGTCGTGGATCTCCGTGGGACGGCCGGCCCGGTCGAACTTCGAGTAGTGCCGGGCGTGCGGATCGCGCATGGTGTTGTCGGCGCCCGGCAGGTAGGTGCCCGTCAGGCGCAGCGGGCGGGCGATGCGGCGCTCGATCTCCTGGGCGAGGGTCGAGCCGGTCGCACGTTCGACGATCATTCCGGCGAGGTTGTAGTTGACCTTGGAGTAGATGAAGCGCTTGCCGGGCTCCTCGGGGCGCGGGGTCTCCTGGCCGAGGACGGCGTCGGGCAGTCCGCTGGTGTGGTTGAGCAGTTGCCTGATGGTGATCTTGGTGCCGTCCGCGCCGAGATGCTCCTCGACCACGCCGGGCAGCCACCTGGCCACCGTGTCGTCCAGGGTCAGCCTGCCCTCGGCGACCAGGTGCAGGATCACCGTGGCGGTGAACGCCTTGGTGAAGCTTCCGATGCGGAAGTGCTCGCCCGGCCGGCGCTTGCGGCCGGTCGTCATGTCGGCCACGCCTGCCGTACCGAACCATGGCTTGCCGTGGCCGTTTCTGAGTTCGGCGACGATGCCGGGGCCGCCGCCGTCGGTCACGGCCCGCTCAAGCGCGCGCTGGATCTCGGCGTGACCTCGGCCGTGGTCGGCTGCCGAGGCGGCGGCGGGGGCCGTCATGGCACTTCCCGCCACGGTCAGGGCGGCGAGCAGGCCCACGTGGACACGGAACATCAACATTTTGCCTCCTTGGGCATGAAGTGGGCATGGGAGAAGGGCTGGAGGTGGAGAGGGTGGATCAGGTACGGCGATGCCGGACAAGGCTGCGCCGATAGGACCCAGGAGAACGCGAAAGAAGGCCGCTGAAGGTCGCGGTGGGCGCTGTCGGCCGATCTCTTCGGATCGCCTCGCCGTCAGGGGGCGAGAAGTTTCACCGGCAGGGGGCAATGAGGCTCGCCGTCAAAAGGCGATGAGAGGTGTCGTCTGGCAGGACGTGCCTGTTGTCTCGTGTGCTCGGGAGCGAAGCGCCGGTGCTCCGGGCCGGGGAAGGGCAGCGTGCTCGCTGCTCGAAGCCGTCGTTTGCTCGTTGTCGTCGTTACTCGTCGCGGTCGTTTAGCGGTCGTTTATTCGACGCCGTCGCCGGCGATGGCGTCGCGGACGCGGTTCAGCAGGTCGGCGCGATCGACCCCGGCCAGAGCCAGGGCGCGTGGCACCGTACCGACCTCGGCCTGCAGGATCCCGAGCAGCACGTGCGCCGGCCGCAGGTCCTTCTTGCGCGGCGCCGAGGCGAAGGCCCGTTCAAGAGCCAGCTTGCCCGTCGCGCCGATGTCGGGCGGGCGCTTGGACGGCATGCTCGGCCGGGGCAGGTTGAAGGCGGCGCGAGACACCCCGACCGCGCTCAGGCTGTGGTCGAACTCCCGGTCGAGGGCGGCCAGGACCGCCTGGTAGTCGAGGCCGGCGGAGGCCAGGACGCGCTGCGGGGCGGTGCCCTCCTGGGCCGCGACGGCCAGCAGGAGGTGCTGGGCCTCGATCGTCGCCGATCCCTGCCTGCGCGCCTCGGTCGCGGCTTCCATGATGACCGTATGGAGGTATGCGTCGATCGGGCTCATGGTGAACGTCTCCTCAGCTTGACGCCCGCGGCGATGAGCCGCTTGGCGTGCTTCCTATGGACCGCCTGGCGGGTCACGCCGAGAGCCTCGGCGACCTGCGGCCAGCTCCAGCCCGCGCGCATCGCCTGCTCGACGGCGGCGTCCTCCAGCTGGTCGGCCAGGCGCCGCAGCGCCACCACGGCCGCCAAGGCGTCGGCAGGGTCCTGGGGGACGGGGATCTCACTCGCGGACATGCAAGCAACATTAATTGACTAAATCGAAGTTAGTCAACACAAGTTGCTTAACGGTGAGACGACTCGCCGCGAGCGTGCCGCCGGTGCTGCGTGACCCCGGATTCGACGGCGGCGGCACGATGAGCGAAGGCCCATGCCTTTCCAGCACGGCAAAGGCCCAAGCCGCCGAGCCGGCCGCCTCACGTAACCCCTGATTCATCCGGCGGCAAAGGCACCCCCAGTTCCGTCAGGCAGACCCGATACGATGTGCCGCCATGACGGGAATCCGGATCACGCTGGCGGCGCTGGGGGCCGTCGCGCTGTCGCTGATCTCCTCCCCCGCGCTCTCCGCCCTGGTGCAGGCCCCGATCACCACCGAGGTGACCCTCGACCTCCGCCGGGACGGCGTGCTCCACGTCCAGGAGAAGATCACCGGTAGCGGCGAGCTGAAGCGGACGATCCTCACCAGCATCCGTCACGACGACGGTCACGACCGGGTCTACCAGCTCTCCGGCCTCAAGGGCGGCAAGCTCGACGGCGACGTGCTCACGGTCACCGCCCCGGCCACGCTCGAGTATGACGTCAAGGGCGCGGTGGCCCCGGCCGGCGGGGTCGAGGAGCTGCGCTGGTTCGCCGTGAGCGGGTGGAACGTCCCGGTGGAGAAGGCGACCGTCAAGGTGACCGGGCCCGGCCAGGTGCAGAACCTTTCGTGCTTCGCCGGCGAGCTGACCTCGGCCGTCGGCTGCACCACGGCCTCCATGGACCACGGCGGCACCCACGCCGAGTTCGAGCAGCAGGGCCTGCCCGCCGGCCAGGCGCTGACGGTGGTCGTGGGCTTCCCGGAGGGTGCGACCGGGGCCAGGCCGATCCTGGAGCGGCGGTTCTCGCTGGCCGCCGCCTTCACGCTGAACGCCGTCACCGGCGGCGCCCTGGCCGCGCTGCTGGTGCTACTGCTCGGTGGGGTGGCGCTGCTCTACTGGACCCGCGGGCGCGATGCCCGCGCCGTGGGCGCGAGCGAGAGCGTCAACCCGGTGCGCGACGGCCAGTTCTCCCCGCCCGACGGGGTACGGCCCGGCCAGATCGGCACGCTCGTCGACGAGCAGGCCGACGTGGTCGACGTCACCGCGACGATCGTCGACCTGGCGGTCCGCGGCTACCTGCGCATCGACGAGCAGCCGCGCGGCGCCTACGACGCGCCCGACTGGATGCTGGTCAAGCGGCCCAACGCGCCGGTCGAGGCGCTTTTGCCGTATGAGAAGGCCCTCTATGACGCGATCTTCGACGGCCGCGACTCCGTGCTGCTGTCGGAACTGTCGGGGTCCTTCGCGAGGAACCTGGGCAAGGTGCGGGACCTGCTCTACGCCGACGTGGTCACGCAGGGGTGGTTCGCCCGCCGTCCCGACACCGAGCGCACCCGCTGGACCACCATCGGGCTGGTGCTCATGGGCCTCGGCGTGGCGGGCACGGTGGCGCTGGCCTGGTTCACGACGTACGGCCTGCTGGGCCTCGCGGTCGTCATCGCGGGCGCCGCGCTCACGGTCGGCGGGCAGTACATGCCGGCCAAGACCGCCAAGGGCTCGGCCGCCCTCGCCCACACGCTGGCCTTCCGCGACTACCTGTCCTCCGGCCACATCGGCGACATCCCCGAGCAGCACCGCGTCGAGCTGTTCTCACGCTACCTGCCGTACGCCGTGATCTTCGACCTGGTCGACCACTGGTCGCGCGTGGTGGCCTCGGTGACCGGCGACGGGCACGAGGCCGACAACCTGTACTGGTACCACGGCCCCGCCGAGTGGGACCTGTCCAAGTTCGCCGCGTCGATGCGGACCTTCACCACGACGACCTCCGGCGCGATCTCGGCGACACGCCAGTTGAGATCGCTCTGACGCCGATGAGTTCCGCCCTCGCCGGCGGTCTGTCCTGGCATGAGCGATCTGCACAAGAGCATCCAGGCTGCCATCGACGAGCTGGTGGACTCGGGCGTCGAACGAGGCGTCCAGGTCGCCGTCTACCGTCGCGGTGAACTGGTCGTCGACGCGGTCGCGGGCGTCGCCGACCCGGCCACGGGCCTGCCGTTCACCTCCGGCACCCCCGTCTACGTCACCTCCACCGGCAAGGGCGTGAGCGCCGCCGTCGTCCACGTGCTGGCCGCCAAGGGCGTGCTCGACTACGACACGCCCATCGCGTCCCTGTGGCCGGAGTTCGCCGTCCACGGCAAGGACAAGGCGACCGTACGGCACGCGCTCACGCACCAGGTCGGCGTGCCGGGAGTCCCGGTCGACACGACGCCGGAGGACCTGGTCGACTACGACGGGATGTGCGCCACGATCGCCGCCGCCAAGCCGTGGTGGGAGCCGGGCACCAAGATGGGGTACCACCCGCAGACCTACATGTACATCGTGGCCGAGATCGTCCGGCGGGCGACGGGCAAGCCGATCTCTCAGGTGCTGCGCGAGGAGATCACGGGCCCGCTGGGCGTGGAGGACGAGGTGTACTTCGCCGTGCCGGCCTCGGAGCTGGGCCGCGTGGCGAGGATCGAGGATCCGGCGACGCCGATGGAGATGCCGCCGGAGATGATGGCGCAGATCCCGTTCTTCCGCGTGGTCGACGGCTTCACCGCCGCGCCCATGCGGGCGATGCCCGACGCGGCCTTCAGCAACCGGCCCGACGTGCTGACCTCCGAGATCGGGGCCACCATGACGGCCAGAGGGCTGGCCAAGGTCTACGACGCGCTCATGCATGGGCTCATCCCGGCCGAGCGCCTGCGTGAGGTGACCTCGCCGCAGGTCAGCGGGCTGGACGAGGTGGCGGGCATGGAGGCCACGTGGGGGCTGGGCTACTCGCTGCGGTTCCCGCTGGAGCGGGACACCATGTTCGGGATGGCGGGAAGCGGCGGCACCGCCGGCTTCGCGGACACGGCCACGGGCGTCTCGGTCGCGGTGACCAAGAACCGGATCTCCGCCGGAGAGTTCACCACCGTGCAGCGGATCGCCTCGCTCGTCTTCGAGCGGTCTCAAAGCCGCTAGAGCCGGATCAGACCCCGCTCGACGGCCTCCCGCACGGCCGCCGTCGCTCTGATCGCCGCCGGTGCGGTACGGCTGGGCCGTACGGCAGGAGACCGTCAGGAGGCGGCGTCCCCGGGCGGCTCCCGGTGAGCCCGCACCCGGATCTCGCCCACGGGGCGCCCGCCGCCCAGGAGCGGCGGCGTGGCCAGGGCGTCCAGCTCGGGGGCGTCCAGGCCGAGGGAGCGCAGGGCCGCGACGGTGACCGGGACGCGGGCGCGCTGGCCGCCGTCCTCGATCTTCACGACGCCCGCGCGGCCGTCCTCGAAGGCGAAGGCGTCGAACGCCTCGGCGCCCGCCTTCAGCATGAGGCCGGGGATGGCGCGCATGAGCTTGGCCTCGGGGCGGTGCGTGCCGGAGGTCCACTCGGGATGGGTCCGCATGGCGTCGAAGACGCGGCGCTCCAGCGAGTCGGCCGAGCTCAGCGGGAAGGCGCGGAAGGCACGCGCGACGCCGGCCATCGAGACGAAGAACAGCGGCGCGCCGCAGCCGTCCACCCCGGTCGCGGCCACGCGCTCGCCGGTCAGCTCCTCGACGGTGTCGCGGATGGCGCGCTGCAGCGGGTGGGTGGGCTCCAGGTAGGTGTCCAGCGGCCAGTCGTTGGCGGCGCAGGTGGCCAGCATCGCGGCGTGCTTGCCCGAGCAGTTCATGAAGATCCGGGCCTTGGCGGTCACCGACCGGTCGTCGGGGTGGTCCTCCGGGCACCGCAGCAGGCTCTCGTCCAGCCCGGCCCCGGCGAGGATCTTGCGCGCGCCGTCGACGTGGAACGCCTCGCCCGAGTGCGAGGCGCAGGCCAGCGCGAGCAGCTCGCCGTCCAGGTCCAGCCCGCTGCGCAGCATGCCGAGCGCCTGCAGGGGCTTCATCGAGGAGCGGGGCGAGACCACCGCGTCGACGGCTCCGTGGACGCGCACGGGCCTGCCGCCGGCGTCGACCGTGAGCATCCGCGCCCGGTGCACGGACTCCACGAACCCGGAACGGACAACCTCCACAACCAGCGACATTCCACTCCCCTTTCGCGAAGAGTCTAAGGGTCGGCCACAATGGGATCCCATGCGAGCTGTGGTGCAGCGGGTGAGCTCCGCGTCCGTGGTGGTCGACGGCCGGACCGTCGGCGAGATCGACGAGCCGGGCCTGCTGGTCCTCGTGGGCGTGACGCACACCGACACGCCTGAGGTCGCCGCCAAGATGGCCGCCAAGCTGTGGGGCCTGCGCATCCTGCACGGCGAGAAGTCGTGCTCCGACGTCGGCGCGCCGCTGCTCGTGGTGAGCCAGTTCACCCTCTACGGCGACACGCGCAAGGGCCGCCGCCCCACCTGGCAGGCCGCCGCGCCGGGACCGGTCGCCGAGCCGCTGGTGGAGGCCGTCTGCGCCGAGCTGCGCGCGCTCGGCGCGCACGTCGAGACCGGCAGCTTCGGCGCGGACATGAAGGTCTCGCTGGTCAACGACGGCCCCGTGACCCTCGTCGTCGACCTCTAGCGGATGCGGCGCCGCAGCGCGGGGTCGATCTGCACGTTGCGCCCGGCGTCCGGCGGGACGACGACCTCCTGCGTGGCCGCCACGCCCCCGGCCAGCAGCGTGGCGTCGACCGGGACCGTGCGCTTGACCACCGCCAGGGCGATCGGCCCCAGCTCGTGGTGCCGCGCCGACGAGCCGACCGTACCGACCTCCTGCCCGTCGTGCGTCACCGGCGCGCCGTGCGGCGGCAGGACGTCGACGCTGCCGTCGAGGTGCAGGAACACCAGCCGCCGCGGCGGGTGGCCGAGGTTGTGGACCCGCGCCACCGTCTCCTGCCCGCGGTAGCACCCCTTGTTCAGGTGTACGGCGGAGCCGATCCAGCCCACCTCGTGCGGGATCGTCTTGTGGTCGGTCTCGAAGCCCAGCCGCGGCTCGTGGCGCTCGATGCGCAACGCCTCGTACGCCCACAGCCCCGCCAGCGGCCTGCCCATGTGGCCGGGCAGCTCGGCCCGCGGCACGAGGAAGTCCTCGGTGGCCGTGGACAGCACCGCCAGGTCCTCCACCCGGGAGACCTCGACGCGGAGCATGAACCGCATGCGGTCCAGGTAGTCGATCAGGGCCGCCGATGTGCCGGGCTCGACGTGGGCCAGCACCGCCTCCCCGTCGTCGACCAGCGTGAGGTGGTGCTCCACCCGGCCCTGCGCGTCGAGGATGAGCGTCTGCGTCCACACGCCGGGCCGCAGGTCGGCGAGCTTCTGCGAGCTGAGGTCGTTGAGCCATTTCAGCCGGTCCGCCCCGGCGACGCGGACCACTTCCCGGTTGCTGCGGTCGACGATCGCCTCGCCCTTGGCCAGGGCGCGTTGCTCGGAGTAGAGGTCACCGTAGTGGGCGGCGACGTCGGCGTCGGGCGCGTCGGCCGCCACGGCTCCGGGAAGGTCGAGCAGTGGGCTGCGCATGATTCCAGGCTAGCGGCAGCCGCGGCACAGCCCGAAGACGGTCAGGTGGTGGACGTCGGCGACGAAGCCGTGCTCCACGTCCAGCCTCTTGACCAGGTCCGCGGCGAGGTCGGGGCTGACCTCGAAGACCGCCTCGCAGCCGCGGCACACCACGTGCACGTGGTCGGCGTCCTCGGTCAGGTGGTAGGTCGGCGCGCCGTGGCCGAGGTGCGTGTGGGTGACGAGGCCCAGGTCCTCGAGCAGTTCGAGGGTGCGGTAGACGGTGGAGATGTTGACCCCGCGCGCGGTCTCGCGGACCTTGGCGCAGATCTCCTCGGGAGTGGCGTGCTCCAGCGCTTTGACGGCCTCGAGAACCAGCTGCCGCTGCGGGGTGACTCTGTACCCCTTCGCCCGCAGTTCCTCGTGCCACGACGTCTGGCTCATGTCCTGAGAATAATCGCTTGCCGGTGCGCTGACGCCTCGCATAGCTTCGGGGGTACGCGGAAAGGAGGTGGTCCAAACAATGGTGATTCATAGTTGGGCTAGCGAGGTGGCCGTCCGCTAAGGGCGCGACTCGTCTCGTGCCTTTCGGCGAATACGAGGCAGCCACCGGGGTCCCGGGCAGCTGGAGGGCGGAAGCCGGCGGTTTCCGACCATGGTCCATCCGGCCCGCCGTACGGCGGAGCGCGCCCGGGGCCCTTCTTTTTCGTCCGCTTCAGTGCTCCCCGCGCGGGGAGATGCCCAGCTTCTCGCACGCCTCCCGATACAGGCGCACGACGGCCAGGCGGGCCTGGGCGCGCTCGGTGAGCGTCTCGCCCCACGGGATGCGCACCCGCTCCCCGTCGGCGACGAACTCGATGCCCTCGGCGTCGACGTCGCTGGTGCTGACCTGCGCGGCGTCCGGCCTGCCGCCGAGCGCCCGCACGATGATCCTCGCCTCGTCGGCGTGGTCGTCGTTCATGTGCCGCTTGATCGCCTCGACGACGTCGGGCGTGAACGGGGTCAGGCTCGTCATGCCACCTTCTTCAGCTCCGCCGACATGTGCGAGGTCAGCGGATGCCCCATCGCGGCCATGTCGTAGGCCCACATCAGATTGCCGTTGACCAGGCCGTAGAGCCGGTGGCCCGCGGTGTACTCCTTGGCGCTGACCGTGCGCGCCACCACGTCCGTGCGCAGCTCGATCTTGTGGAAGACGACCTCGCCGATGTAGATCTCGACGATGCCCGTCGGGTGGGCGAGCAGCACCTCGATCTGCCTGTCGGGCTGCGGCCGCCAGAAACCCGTCTCCGTCGCCAGCGGCCGGACCTGGTTGCCCGCCTCGTCCAGCAGCCAGGTGCGGCTGGTGTAGGTGAGGAACGGCTTGCCGTTGTGGCCGAACTCGATCTCCTGGCCGAAGTTGAAGCTCTCGATCGTCGGGTAGCCGCCCACCCCCGCGCCCTCCCACCGGCCGAGCAGGAAGGCGATGGGCTCGAGGTCGGGGTGTATCTCAGGTGCCTCCATAGCCTTCCACCTTAGCTTTCCTCCAGGTCCCTGGATTCCCGCCGCGGCCCCTGCCCCGCCGTACCCCAAAGGGAGCGTTAGGGTGGCGGGCATGGCACGATCACTGGTGATCAAGGTGACCGCCGGGGCGGACGCGCCCGAGCGGTGCAACCAGGCGTTCACGGTCGCGGCGGCGGCCCTCGCGAGCGGGGTGCCCGTCTCTCTCTGGCTGACCGGCGAGGCCTCGTGGTTCGCCCTTCCCGGCAGGGCCAAGGAGTTCAGCCTGCCCCACGCCGCCCCCCTGACCGACCTGCTCGACGCGGTCCTGGCGGGCGGCAGGGTGACGCTGTGCACGCAGTGCGCGGCCCGCCGGGACATCACGGTCGACGACGTGATCGAGGGCGTCCGGATCGCCGGAGCGCCCGTGTTCGTCGAGGAAGCCGTCGCCGAGGGCGCGCAGGCGCTCGTCTACTGACCCGCGACCGCGGCGAGGCGCTCCTGGCGCAGCGCCTCGAAGCGGGAGTCGTCGAGCGGCGGCAGCCGGTCCTCGCCGGTCGCCCAGCGCAGCAGCAGGTCGGCCAGCGCGGGGTTGCGGGCCAGCGCGGGCCCGTGCAGGTAGGTGCCGACCAGGTGCCCGGCGTAGCAGCCTTCGTACCCGTCGCCGTTGCCGACCCCGGTGACCACCTTGGCCAGCGGCCTGACACCGGGGCCGAGGCGCGTGACGCCCATGTGGTTCTCGAACCCGGTCAGCGTGGGCAGGTTGAGCGCGCTGTCGACCTCCGCGACCAACTCGCCCACGCCCCGCACGGTGCCGCGCCCGCTGGAGATGTCGAGGATGCCCAGCCCCTCCACGGGCTGGCCCTCCTCGCCGCCGAAGGTCGAGCCCATGATCTGGTACCCGGCGCAGACGGCGAGCATCGCCGCGCCCCGGGCGACGGCGCGGTGCAGGCCGCCGTCCTTGCGCAGGCGCTGGGCCGCGAGGATCTGGGGCCGGTCCTCGCCGCCGCCGATGAGGTAGATGTCGCCGGTCTCCGGCACCGGGTCGGCCGACTTGACCCGGATGGACTCCACGGGGATGCCCCGCCGCTTGGCCCGCTGCTCCAGCACGAGCAGGTTGCCCTGGTCGCCGTAGGTGCTGAGCAGGTCGGGGTAGATCCAGACGAGGCGGAGGACGCTGTCAGACGGCACGGCCGAACTCCTGTCGGATCTGCTGGAAGGCGGTGTAGTTGGCGATCACGTCGACGCGGCCGGGCGGCTGCATGGCCAGCGCCTCGGAGAAGGTGTCGACGAGCGTGAACGGCACGTCGGCGATGTCGAGCCGCAGCGCCAGGTCCAGCCGCCGCTCGCCGGTGACGAAGACCGGGCGGCCGCGCAGGATGCGGTAGTCGACGTCCCACAGCCAGGAGGTGTCGCGCCCGTCGGGCCCCTGCGCGTTGACCGACAGGATCACCGGCAGCGCCGGGTCGGCCACGTCGAAGGCCTCCAGCCAGCCGGCGGGGTTCTTGGCCAGCAGCAGCCTGGCGTAGCGCCCGTCGCGCTCGACGGTGGTGTAGCGGCCGGCGACCGAGGTGACCTCGCGCAGCCTGGGCAGGGCCCGCTCGACGGGCAGCCCGAACGCCTCGGCGACGGCCAGCGCCATCGCGGCGTTGGACCGGTTGGCCAGGCCCGGCAGTTTCAGGTCAAGCACCCAGCGCCGCCCGTGGGGGTCGATCACCGCGTCGTCGTCGAGCACCCACTGCGGCTCGGGCCGGTGGAAGGTGCACTCGCGGCAGGCCCAGTCGTTGCCCTTGCGGTCCAGCGGCCCCCCGCACTCGGGGCAGCACCAGGAGTCCTCCTTCCAGCGCTGGCCGCCGGAGACCCAGGTGACCTTGGCTGCCGTGGAGGCGCCCCAGGTGACGAGCGGGTCGTCGCAGTTGGCGACGACGTGGGCCGGCTTGCCGGACAGGGCCCTGCGCCACTTCTGGGCCAGCAGCCAGATCTCGGCCGCGCGGTCCATCTGGTCGCGGCTGAGGTTCATCAGGCAGATCACCCCGGCGCCGGTCGTGTGGAGCACCTCCGGCAGGTACTTCTCGTCGACCTCCAGCACGCCGTACGGCGCGGCCTTGTGCTGCGCGAGCGCGGAGACGTGCCCGGCGGGCATGTTGGCGCCGAAGGCGTTGGTGGCCACCTCTCCGAGCTCCAGGAGGGCGGCGGTGATCAGCCGCGTGGTGGTGGTCTTGCCGTTGGTGGCGCTGACGAGGGCGAGCTTCTTGTCCTGAGCCAGCTGGCGGAGCAGGTCGGGCTCGAGGAGGAGCCCCACGCGCCCGCCGATCACCGAGCCGTCGCCGCGGCCGGTCAGCCTGGACAGGGTGGCGGCGCCGCGGCCCAGGGCGCTGGCGAGTTGAGCCCGCAGGGGAAGCTGCGTCATGCTCCCCGAGCATAGTCGGCCTGGCGCGGCGCCAGGCTGGCGAAACCGCTACGGCGCCTCCACGAAGGCGATCCCGGGCTCGCCGTCGTGGTCGAAGGGCAGCACGAACCGCCGCGGCCACGACAGCACGCTCTCCAGCCAGGCGGCGCCCATGAGCCGGCCGACGTGCCCGATCCTGTCCGGCGCGTCGGTGCCGATCGCCACGGCGGTGACGTCGTCGAGGAAGGCGGCGCCCTCGTCGTCGCCGAGGATCGCGCGCCAGGCCAGCTCGCGGTTGCGCGGCAGCTCCATCGACAGCGGGTGGCGGCGCAGCGCGCGGGCCCGGTGTCCGAGCAGCTCGTCCCCGTTGGCCGTGGTCAGCGCGTACTCCTGGGGCGGCGCCGGGCTGCGCACGTCGGGGGCCGGGCGGCCGTAGGGGAAGAGCCGGTCCACCTCGTGCAGCCAGCGCACCTGCGGGATGACCCAGGCGTGGCCGGGCCGGTCGCCGCCCGGCTGGCCGTCCAGCAGCGCCGCGGCTGCCCCGGCGGCGTGCTCCACCAGCAGCGCGGGGTCGTACCAGGAGCGCAGCGCCCAGCCGCGCCGCCGTACGGCCCGCTCCACCACGGTGGCCAGCAGGCACTCGCGCCGCCGCGAGGGCACCTCGGCCCACATCCCGGCCAGCGCGCGCGGCACGCCCGGCAGCGGCCGGTTGGCGACGAACGCCAGCACGACCGTCTCGGCCCAGATCCGCAGCCACGCCCACTCGGGCGCACCGGCCAGCACGTCGGCCTCGCGCACCTCCACCAGCGTGCAGGCTTGCCCGGTACGGCAGGCCGCGCCGCAGGCGGCCGAGCGGCGGGCGCGCAGGGGCGGCGGCGGGCCGGGCATCGGGCGCTCCCGGTCCTCGCCGAGGGGGACGCGCAGCCGCAGCGGCCGGTCCATGCCGTCGGCGAAGACCGCGGCCACGCCGGGCTCGAACGACACGACCTGGCGCGACTGCTCCTCGTCCAGGTTCATGGCCGAGCCGACCAGGTCGCGGTCGTCGCGGGCGGGCAGCCGGTGCACGATCTTGAGCGCGGTGTTCTTGACCACGTCGGGCACGAGCTTGGCGGGGATCTGCTCGGCCACGACCAGGCCCTCGCCGTAGGCCCTGATCTCGGCCAGCATCCCCGCGAACAGCTCGACCGCGTGGGTGGCGGCCCGGCCCTGGCCGCGGTCGCGCAGCAGCCGGTGCGCCTCCTCGATGACGATCACGTGCCGCAGCTCCCGTGACCGGTCCGGCGCCGTCCGCTCCCGCATCCGCAGGTGCTCGACGATCCTGATGATCAGCGTCCCCATGAGGAACGCCTTGTCCTCGTCGTTGGCCACGTCCTCGATGGCCAGCACGACGTTGCGCCGCAGCAGGCCCGCGACGTCGGCCGGATGGCCGCCCTCGAAGAAGCGCCCCGCCGAGCCCACGCGGAGGCTGCCCAGCCGTACCGCGATGAAGCCCTCGACGTCGGCCTGCACCTCCGGGCCGTAGCCGATCTCCTTGATCACGTCCATGGCCTCCCGCTGGAGCTGCTCCAGCGTGGGGACCGTGGGCGGCACCTTCGAGCCGGGGGCGGCGCCGCCGGTGACGACGTCCCAGCCGTTGGCCTCGTAGACCCGCTGGAGCGCCATCGAGACGATCTGCGGGAAGGGCTCCTCGGCGTCGAAGGCGGCCATGAACAGCGCCCTGACCATGTCGATGTGCGCCTGCACCGGGTAGCCGGGCTCGGGTTCGAGCGGGTTGACGCTGATCGGCACGCCGTCGGGCGCGGAGGGCCTGATCACGGTGACGGGCGCGCCGATGCGGCCCGCCATGGCCGCGTACTCGGACTTGGCCGGCTCGATCGCCAGCCACGGCGTGCCGGCCGCGCTCAGCTGCTCCAGCAGGTGCCGGACCGTCTGCGACTTGCCCGAGCCCGTGGCCCCGGTGACGAAGGCGTGGCGGTTGAGCGTGGCCGGCGAGACGCGGAAGGTCCCGACCGGCCGGTCCTGGCCGTCGAGGACGTCGCCCAGCTCCAGCTCGCCCCGGCTCTCGGCGGTCACGTCGAAGTAGCCGGTGTCGAGCACCCTGACGCCGGGCACCTCCCGCCGCGGCAGCCCGGCCAGCGCCGCCAGCGCCCCGGCCGTGGCCGCGAACGGCACGGCGGCGCCGTCGGCCGGGTCCTGCAGCGTGGCCAGCAGCGCGTCCGGCAGCGCGTGGACGTGGCCGGTGGCGCTGCTCAGCCGGTAGGGGTGGTGGCCCAGCTCGGCCGAGCCGACCAGGACCGGGGCGATGCGCCGCAGCTCCTCGGCCGTGGCCGCGCCGGCCAGGACCCGCACGTTCCACAGCCCGGCCTCGCGGAAGGTGTCGAGCTCCTGCATCCTGCGCTCGGCGCGCTCGGCGTCGAACCTGGCCCCCTCGGAGGCCTCGCCGTACTGCCTGAGCACGTTGAGCTGGGTGCGCAGGTGGGCCACCTCGGCGTCCAGCAGATCGGTGGGCTCGGCGACGACGAGCCAGGCGAAGGGCCGGGACATGAGCGTCACCAGCGCCGACTCGAAAAGCGTCGGCCGCGCCGGGTCGTCCTCCTCACGCGCGCCGCGCAGCGGCGGCGCCTGCCGTCCCGGGCACGGCGCCCACACCAGCTCGGCGAGGTCGGCCAGGTAGTCCTCGCCCAGCTGGACGCCGCGGGCGCCGGCGGGGAACAGCAGCGGCTCCCGCTCATGAGCCTCGTGAGCCTCGTGGGCGTGCGCGGCGCGGCGCGGCAGGGGCGCGGGCGGCCCGGCGTTGGTGACCAGCTCCAGCGGCGCGCCGGAGCCGCGTGACACCCAGCCGATGACGAAGGGCCGCTCGCGCTGGGCGGCCGACAGCGCGGCGGGCAGGATCGCGACGAAGTCCGCCTCGGCCGACGCCGCGCGCTTCGGCGCGCTGATCGACTGGATCCGGTACCAGGGCCCGCTCAGGCGCATGTCATCCCCCCACGCACTCGCTCGCTCCAGCCAAAGTCCGCCGACGATCAAGCCGCCACCCGGCTCTTGGCCGTGTCCTTACCTGTCCTTGCGCCAGTCCAGACGCGGCGGGGGCGGGCCGAGGTTGGGCGGCGGGTCGCCGTCGCCGCCCTTGGGCGTCAACGACAGCACGGCGTCGCGGACGTCGTCGAGCTCGCCGAGCGTGGTCTTGGGGAAGGTCAGGATCGCCGGGTTCGCGTCGGCCAGGCGCACCCTCCGGCCGGCCGTGGTGGCGTCGGTGACGATCACCGCGGTCGTGGGCAGCTGCTGCAGCTGGTGCGGCTCGACCAGGAACTCGCGCGAGCGCTGCAGGACCCGCTCGATCTCGCCGAGCTTCTCCAGCGTCCTGCCCCACTCGGTGGACTCGGTGATGTCTTCCTTCAGGTCCGTACGGCTCTCGCCGCACTTGTCGGGGTGGGCGTCGGCGATGGTGGAGGTGTAGGTGCCGCTCAGCCCGGAGACGGTCGCGCCGATCGTCTCGGTGAGCTGGGCGAGCTCCAGCCGGTGTTCGGTGCCGACGTGCTCGCTGGCCACCCGGGCGTCCTCGGCGTTGCCCAGGCGCATGAACGCCACGGCCGCGTGCCCCCGGCCCAGCCGCTCGCGGACGGTCGGCGTCAGGCTGCGATAGGTCAGCACCAGCCCGGTGCGCGAGGTCTCGCAGGCGTCCATGAGGCGGTCGAGCACGTCGCCGCGCAGCTTGTCGGCTCCCGCCACGATGATCGTGTGGTACCACGGCCGGTCGGAGCCCGGCGACTGGCGCAGGATGTGGGTGAGCGCGGTGGCGACGTAGGTGCCGAGCACGCGGTTGCCGAACACGCCGGCCTGGCGGTCCATGCTGATCACGCGCAGCCGGGCGGGCGGCAGCCGTACCGCCTCGGTGCCGAGGTTCTCCAGTTTGCGCAGCTGGGATTCCAGCGCCCAGGCCCGCTCGATCACCACCCGGTCGCTGACGCCGCGGCCGAACAGCGTGCTCAGCCGTTCCAGCTGGGTGGCGGTGATCAGGCCGTGGCGGATGTCGTCGCGCGGGTCGCCCACCTGCGCCAGGGCCCGGAGCGCGGCGGTGACCTGGGAGATCGTCGCGTTCTCGCCCAGCACCTCCAGCACGCGCTCCAGGATGGCGTTGTCGAAGCTCAGGTCGCGGGTGCTGCGGTGCTCCTCGCTCACGCTGACCACGTGGGCGAGCACGTCGGCGAACGCCTCGGGCTTCAGCGTGGCGCCGAGGTCCAGCCTGGGCAGGTCCACCGGCAGCACCCACACCAGGGGGTCGTCGCCGCCGCGCCGGGCCAGCTCGATGAGGTCGGTGGCGACCGCGCCCTCCGACAGGTCCAGCACGGTCAGGTGGCCGCCGGTGTACAGGCGGGTGGCCCCGAGTAACGTGATCAGCGCGGACCAGCCCGGCAGCGTGCCGCCCGCGACGTCCACCCGGTCGATCTCGTCGGGCACGGCCACCGCGTACCAGGTCATCTGCTGCTCGAAGCGCTCCTTGCGCTCCTGCCACTCGCGGTAGCGGGCGGCGTGCTCCTCCTGGGCCTGGAACAGCTCCTTGTCACGTTCCTGGCGCAGGCGGTCGTTCCTGGCCTGCTGCTCCAGCACGCGGTAACGCACGGCGCGGTCGCCCTGGAACAGCGCGTAGGTGCAGATCGCGGCCACGCCCCCGGTGGCGACCAGGCCGATGACGGCGAACGACCAGGCCAGGTTGCCCGTGACGCCGAGCACGAGGATGAGGACCGCCAGCAGGGCCATCGCCGTCCGGAAGATCTTGACGGGCCGGTTGAGCATGTCCTCCTGGAGGCGTTCGCGGCGCAGCAGCTCGGGGTCCGGCCCGCTGGGCGCCTCGGGGGCCGGGGAGGGGCGCTTGGGCGGCGGCCCCGGATCCGGATGCAGCAGGACATATTGCCAGCCCAGGTAAATGCGGTCCGCCTGGAGCTGCGCATGCTCGGGATGCACGTCCGCCACGTGAACCCTCCGGCCGGCACTATGTCGTTTGTAGGTCCCAAGCCTAAGAGTTCGGCGATGGCTCGCGCAGCTTTTCCCCAAGTCGATGGGATCAATGCGGCGAATGGGGCCATCGTTACCTATTACCATCCTTACCCATGACGGAACCCACCGGCGAGAGCAGGCCCAAACGCCCGGTCGTGGTCCCCGCGCTGGCGCTGATCACCGCGACGGCACTTGGCATCACGGCGCTTCTCGGGGGGTTCGATGAGGTGCCGGCGGTGGAACCGGCCACGATGGCCGAGGGCGGCAAGGTGGACCAGGTCCTCTACGAAACCCAGTTCCTCGAGTCCAAGATCACTCTTCAGCGGGCCGCGAACGAGTTCGCCGAGGACAAGCGATACCTGGACGTTCTGCTCAAGGTGACCAACAAGGGCGAGGAGACGGCCTGGGTCGGCACGCCGTGGAAGGCCCCCGACAAGCCCGGCGCAGGATACGGCGTGAGCCTGCAGGTGAAGGAGCCGAAGCTGGGCACCGAGCCCGACATGTTCGTCCCGGGCGAGGCGCGCTCCACGCAGCTGCATCCGGGGGTTCCCACGACGGTGGTGCTCCGCTACGAACTGCCGGAGGCCGCGGCCGCGCCGGAGAAGGTCGTTCTGAGCGTCGCCTCCTTCGAGGAGGTCGAGGACGAGTACGACGGGAGCCTCCGCTGGGACCTGGCCGGTGAGAAGGTCACCAAACCCGATCCCTTCACCAAGGAGGGCCTGCTGGCGCCGCTGACCGGCAAGGGCCGTCCCCAGTCCTACAACATGGTCACGCCGACCGCGGTGGTCACCCTCAAGGTCAAGCAGGAGGCGTCGTGACCGCCACGCAGCAGCGGACCGCACCCGCCGGACGGCGCTCCAGGGCCCGGCGGCGTCGCTCCCGCACGCCCTTCACCCACGGCATCGTGGGCCTGGCCCTGGCCTGCGGCGCGATCTGGGTACAGTCGATGGCACCCTCTCCGGAGGACATGAGCGCGCCTCTGACCTATGTCGGCGACAAGGACGACGAGGTGGCGACCGGCCGGTTCACCGTTCGCGTCGAGTCGGTCGAGTCCGCCAGGTCCATCGGGACCGGCGAGGCCACCGTCACGACGGACCAGATGTTCCTCATCCTCCAGGTCGCCGCGACATCGGCACGGGAACCCCTCAAACTCCCCCCGCCATCGCTGCTCACCGAGGAGGGACTGCGCTTCCATGCCACCAACAAGGTCCAGAGCATGCTGACCTTGAGCAACAAGTGGGTCCAGCCCGGCATGTGGTCCAAGGGCGTGTTCGTCTTCGAGGTGCCCCCTTCGGTCATCGCGGGCGCGCGGGCGGTCTTCCCCGCGCCCACCAGCGCCTTGTACGGCGATCCCGTGATCCCCGAGGCGGAGATCGACCTCGGCATCGACGACGCGCAGGCCAAGCAACTCGTCTCCGCCCCGAAGGACGTCTATCCCCTGGGTGACAAACGGTGAACGCCAACGAACCCGAGCGCGGCTGGTTCTCTCCCCCCAGCGGACAGCAGCCGGCACGGCTGCCCGACTACGGACGGCCGGCCGTACGGCCGGATCAGCAGGTGTGGCCGCCGGTCAACCGGGAGCCCGTGGGGAGTTCCACCCAGCCCATGCCAGCCCTGCCGAGCGCGGGGCCGCTGCCGGGCAACCAGCCGCCCGCGCCGCCGTCAGGCGAGCAGCCCCCAGGGGCGGGCGGCCCCACTCCGCCGAAGAAGGGCAGGCCCGTCCTGATGGGTGTGGCCGCGGTGGCGGCGCTGGTCCTGGCCGTCGGCCTGCCGACGGCCGACCGGTACATCTTCTACAAGAGCGGGCAGCCGAGCGACATCGTCCACGTCGTCTCGCCGGGCCAGGCGGTCTCTTTCGAGCACGTGTCGTGGAAGGCGGTCTTCGGGCCGATGGACCCGCCGGAGGGCGCGACGCCGGATCCGGTGCGCCAGTGGATGAAGGTCACGGTGACCCGGACGGCGCTGGACTCCGACGGCTCCGTGCTGTCGGGCACCCCCGAACTGGCCTTCAAGGACAGGGCCGGACGCAACTGGAAGGTGGAGGTGGTCCAGGACAACACCCCCACCGATCCCCACGAGATCGGCAAGCCGTACACGATCGAGGCGGCCGGAGTCGTGCCCAAGGACGTGGCCGACGAGGTGGAGCTCCACCTGCGGCCCAACACCACCTACCGCATGGACACGCCGACCGAAGACCTCATGAAGCCCCGCACCCCGGAAGAACAGGAGAAGGCCAAGCACAAGGACGTGTTCGTCTTCAGGCGGTGATGTTCTCGCCGCGCAGCCGCGCCCGGGTCGCCGCGATGTCGAAGGCGGCGGCCAGGACGCAGAACGTCAGGCAGGTCAGCAGCAGGTCCTTGACGAAGGAGACGGGGTAGCTGATGACGAGCCACAGGTACGGCACGTCCGCCCCGATCAGGGTCGCCACGCCGCGGTCGGCGTAGTCGCCGCCGACCCGCAGGCCCACGTACAGCAGGCAGACCATGCCGAAGAGCGCCAGGCCGCCGCGGCTGGTCACCTTGAGGGCGTTCAGCACCGGCACCCAGCGGTCCTGGAAGCCGCCGGCGAAGCGATCGAAGGACTTCCGCGTCAGCTCGTGGCTGCCCTCGAGCCGGTCCAGTCCCGTCTCCAGCCGGCTGCCGCGGATCACCCGCCGGACGTCGTCGACCGAGCCGCCGAAGGTGAGAATCGCCAGGGCCAGCCACGCGAAGGGCGTCACCAGGGCGTCGAGCACGTGCGGCCAGACCTCGCCGAGGAAATCGGTGAAGGCGTCCCACACGGGGATGCTCGACTTGGCCTGTTCGAGGTAGTCCTTGGCGCCCGCGACGACAGCTCGGTGCTCGGTC
Organism: Thermoactinospora rubra; assembly: GCF_002093975.1. Taxonomy (GTDB): domain Bacteria; phylum Actinomycetota; class Actinomycetes; order Streptosporangiales; family Streptosporangiaceae; genus Nonomuraea; species Nonomuraea rubra_A. Next base: position 57,272 of record NZ_MSZZ01000045.1, on the reverse strand, counting down.
CATCCGCCTCGCAGCTTGGCCAGCGTCAGCACGGCGTTCAGCCCGCAGAACATGAACGCGAACTCGGCGAAGGCCGTCGCGACTCCGGCGTATCTGTTGCCCCCGCGCTCCACCATGCGGCCGAACCACACCCGCAGCACGAAGGCCACGATCGAGGCGACCAGGGACACCCGCCAGTCCAAGTCCATGAGTCCCCGCGCCATCGTGACCTCTTCGTCGGAGCCGGTGGCCACGTTGTTCAGGATCGGGATGTAGAAGTTGTCGTCGATGTTGTGCAGGCGATCCATCTGCTCGAAGGCGACCACGTCGTCGACGTGGAAGCTCCAGCTGAGGTAGATCACCGCGAACGTCGGCGCCACGCGGTTGAGCACGGACCAGAACTTCTCGTCTTCGACGCCGTTCGCGCGCCTGGAGCGCATCTCCCACATCGCGCCCCGCAGCGAGTAGAACAGGCCGCTGGTGATGACCATCGACAGCATGACGATCAAGGTCAGCAGGACGACGGTCGCGACGAGCCTCGCCTGGCGGAAGTCGCCGTGCGAAATCTCCGTGGCCAGGTACAGCAGTCCCCAGCGCAGCAGCTCCCCGGCCGAGAACCACAGGATCAGAGGAAGCGCGCACTTGCCCGCGAGGCGGAGCGCGTGCAGGGGCAGCGAGTACGGCGATGGCATCCGCTGCGCCGGAGGGGGCGCGGGCCTGGGCGGTGCCATCACTCCTGACGAACCGGACACCCGACGAATCCTACCGGAGCGGACCTATGGAAGAAGTCTCTATATACAACAAGAAAACATTGACGATGACGTGATCTCTTCATAAACTGACCGAGGTCGCGCAACACTCACTCTTTCTTGGCGTCATATCCATCGTCATGGAGGTTTTCCCACATGAGGCTAGGCCGGAAGGCAGCCACTGTACTCGCCGCAGCCGCGATGGCCCTGATATGCGGCACGCAAGGCGCTCAAGCCGCTCCGATCCGGCTCAATACCGAGTGGTGGGAGCACTACTGCAGTCGCTACCTGTCCTCATCGGATCTCAATGCGATTCGATACGATCTGAGGAGCCTCGGCTACCCCTACTCCAACCTCGCGGAACTCAGCAACACCAAGCTCCGGGCGGGCATGGGGCGTGCCTGCGCCAGTTTCAACACGTACTACGACACCGAGCGGGCACTCAAAAGGCTGTGGGGATAGAGCCTAACCTACGCTGCTACAAATCATGACAGCGCGGAGCGAGAGAACTACGGTTCGCTCCGCGCTTACTTTTTCACAGGGGAGAATTCGTGATCACCGGCTGTCGCGGTCATCCATAGCATGGAAAATCGCTAACACGGCAGCCATCTGAAACGCTCCCCGAGTGTTTCGATGGTTCACCGATATCGCCGGGAGTTTCGAGCAGGTGAGCTGCGGAGCACGGCCTCGGCGACTAGCAGGAAGCCCGCGAGCGCGTCGCAGGCGACCGCTGTATGGTCCTCGCTGGAGGCGGGATGCAGGGATTCGGGCGTCCCGCGCGACGCGGCCCGCCGCGCTCCAGGCGATGCTCGCGGCGGGCCTGGTGCGGTCGGCCCGCGCTCATCCCGATGCTGCCGCCCATGGCCAGGTGTCCGGTCTACCTGGCGATCTGCGGCCGTCCCCCGGTGGTGGCCAGCAGCTTCGCCGCCGCCTCCTTCTCCGGGTGCCCACCGACCTCTTCCGCACCGAGCAGGAGGCCGAGCGGTTCCGCCACCACCCCTGGTAAACCGTCAGCCGTAGACCTCGTCCCTGGCCAGCTCCAGCGCCACCAGCACCGCCCCTTGCAGGATGGCGTTGCCCTCGACCGTGCTGGGCCGTACCTGGGTCGGCGCGGGGAAGCGCGCCCCAATCCGCTCGGCCACCAGCGCCGCCAGCTCCTCGCCGCCCGCGCGGCCGGTCGCCCCGCCCAGCACCACCAGGCCCGGATCCAGGACGGCGACCACGGAGAACGCCCCCTTGGCGATCCGCTCGGCCAGCTCGGCCCGCTCCAGCCGCCGCGCCACCGCCGCCTCCACGGTGCAGCAGAACGACTCCCCGTCGACCTCCAGGAACCCGACCTCGCCCGCGCCCCCGGAGGCCCCCCGGCGCAGCCTGCCGCCCAAGACCACCGCCGCCCCCACCCCGTCGTCGAGCCACAGCAGCACGAAGTCCTCCCGGCCCACGGCCGCGCCCAGCCTGTGCTCGGCTATCGCCGCGAGGTTGACCTCGTTCTCGAGGATCACCCGGACGCCGAGGCGGCGCCGTACCGACTCCTGCAGGTCCGGCCGCCACCCCGGCACGTCGCTGTCCCCCAGGCCCCCGGTGTGCGGGTCGATCAGCCCGGGCACGCCGAGGGCGACGACGTGCAGCGCGCGGCCTCCGGCGGCCGCGCCGACGGCCTCGGCGACCGCCCGGTCCAGCTCCACGTCCCCGCCGATCTCCCGTACGGCCGAGCCGACGCTCCTGCCGGTGATGTCGGCGACCGTCACGTTGACGGCGTGCCTGCGCACGTCCACCCCGGCGACAAACGCCCGGCCGCCGACCAGCCCGTACAGCCGCGCGTTGGGCCCCCGCCGATCCTCGCCCGCCTCGCCGGCGATCTCGATCAGCCCGTCCGCGCGCAGCCGTTCGAGCAGGTCCGACACCGTCGGCCGGGACAGCCCGGTGAGCTCGCGCAGCTGGGGAGCGGTGAGCGGGCCGTGCTGGAGCAGCAGGTCCAGGGCCAGGCGGTCGTTGATGGCGCGGGCCGTGGCCGGGGTCGCGGTCTTCACGCCGTCCATAATAATCAGGAAGCCTGCCTGTTAGCTCTTTTCATCAGGAAGCCTGCCTGTTAATTTCTGGTGGCATGAGCCATCACCGCGCGATCGCGCTGGTCTTCACCCTCCACGGCGCCGTGGCGGGCAGCCTGTCCACGCGCCTGCCGTGGATCCAGGACCACCTGTCCCTCAGCCCCGCCGTCCTCGGCCTCATCCTGCTGTGCCTGCCGGTCGGCGCCTTCGTCGCGATGCCCATGGCCGGGCGCCTGTCCCACCGCCTCGGCGGCCGCGCGGCCACCCGCGTCCTGATCGCCTGCTGGTGCGCCGCCCTGGCGCTGCCCGCGCTGGCCCCCGCCCCGGCCTGGCTGTTCGGGATCTTCCTGCTGTACGGCGCGGCCGCCGGCTCGTGCGACGTGGTGATGAACGCCCAGGCGGTGGCGCTGGAGCGGCGGCTCGGCCGGTCGATCATCGCAGGGCTGCACGGCATGTGGTGCGTGGGCAGCCTGGCCGCGGGCGGCCTCGGCGTCGTGGCCGCCCACTACGAGGTCGACGCCCGGCTCCACCTCGGGGCCGTCGCCGCGCTCCTGCTGGCCGCCGCCGTCCCGGCCGGGCGCGCGCTGCTTCCCAACCACACGGCCGCCGACGCCCCCGCGCCCCGCCGCTTCGCCCTGCCGCCCCGCGCGATCCTGCTCGTCGGCCTGGTCGGCTTCTTCGGCACGTTCGCCGAGGGCGCCTCCGCCAACTGGGCCGCCGTCTACGCCACCAAGGTCACCGCCGCCGGCCCGGGCCTGGCCGCCGCCGCCTACACCGGGTTCATGCTGGCCATGGCCGGGGCCCGGCTGCTCGGCGACCGGCTGGTGCGGCGCCTGGGGCCCGTGCTCGCCGTACGGCTGAGCGGCGCGGTCGCGGCGCTGGGCGGGACGCTGGTGGTGGCGGCGTGGACGCCGTGGGCGTGCCTGGCCGGTTTCGCGCTGCTGGGAACCAGCGTGGCGATCGTCGTCCCGCTCGTGTTCGCGTCCGCGGGGAACGCGGCGGTCCGGGCCGAGGAGGGCGTCGCGGGCGTGGCGACGATCACCTACCTGTCCGGCCTGGTCGCCCCGGCGGTGACGGGCTGGGCGGCCGGGGCGCTGTCGTACCGGGCGGCGTTCGCGCTGGTGACGGTGATGGTGGTGCTGATGGGCGGCTTCGCCGGCGCCCTGCGGCAAGGGCCCGCGCACGACAGCGAAGAAGCCGGCGCCCGCCAAGGGGCACCGGCTTCGTGACCGCCGGGCGCGAACGTCAGAGCGCGACCGTCAGCTGGGCGACCTCGCCCTGCGTGGCGTGCACCGACACGTCGCGCGTGACGCCGCCGCCGGCGATGAGGCGCACCGTCCAGTCGCCGGGCGCGGCGAAGAAGCGGAAGACGCCCTCGTCGGAGACGACGACCTCGCCGGTGAACTCACCGGTGTGGTCGAGCAGGCGGGCGTACGCGGTCCCGCGGGCGCCGGTCACCACGCCCTGGATGACCGCCTGGGTGGACAGGTCGATTCCGGCCGGCAGCTCCACGGTCTGCTCCGGCGCTGCGCAACCCTGGGCGACAACAGACATCAGCGGGCCTCCCCCAGCTCGATCGGCACGCCCACGAGCGAGCCGTACTCGGTCCACGAACCGTCGTAGTTCTTCACGTTGGGCTGGTCGAGCAGCTCGTGCAGCACGAACCAGGTGTGCGCCGAACGCTCGCCGATCCGGCAGTAGGCGATGGTGTCCTTGTTGAAGTCGACGCCGGCCTCGCCGTAGATCTTGCGGAGCTCGTCGTCGGACTTGAAGGTGCCGTCGTCGTTGGCCGCCTTGGACCACGGGATGTTGCGCGCGGTGGGCACGTGGCCGGCGCGCTGGGCCTGCTCCTGGGGCAGGTGGGCGGGGGCAAGCAGCTTGCCGGTGAACTCGTCGGGCGAGCGCACGTCGACGAGGTTGAGCTTGCCGATGGCGTTGACGACCTCGTCGCGGAAGGCGCGGATCGAGGTGTCGGGCTCCTTGGCGGCGTAGGTGGTCTTGGGCCGCGAGGGGACCTCGGTGACCAGCTCGCGCGAGTCGAGCTCCCACTTCTTGCGCCCGCCGTCGAGGAGCTTGACGTTCTCGTGGCCGTAGAGCTTGAAGTACCAGTAGGCGTAGGCGGCGAACCAGTTGTTGTTGCCTCCGTAGAGGACCACCGTGTCGTCGTTGGAGATGCCACGCTCCGACAGCAGGGCCTCGAAGCCCGCCTTGTCGACGAAGTCGCGGCGGACGGGGTCCTGCAGGTCCTTCTTCCAGTCGATCTTCACGGCGCCACGGATGTGGCCCTTGTCGTAGGCGCTGGTGTCCTCGTCGACCTCGACGATCACGACACCGGGGGTGTCGAGGTTGGCCTCGACCCAGTCGGCATCCACCAGCACGGCGGAGCGGCTCATGAGACTCTCCCAGGTTGTAGACGGCGAATCAGCAGGTACATCTCGCAGCCGAGGCAGAGACCGAAGGCTGCGTTGAGGAAGGCGGCGAGGAGCGCCGCCGCCGTCGCCCCGAGGGCGAGCGGCGTGGTCCCGGTCAGATAGCCGACCAACCCGGCGACCGCGAAGACGAGGCCGACGGCCTGGGCGAACCGCGGCGGCCTGGCGTCTTCGGTCTCCTTCGGCGGACTCGTGACGAGCCTTCTGAAGAGCATGGTGTACGGCGAGCGGCCGACGGTCCCCGACGCGAAGACCAGCGCCTGGGCGGCGAGCAGCCAGACGCTTCCCGTGATGAGGACCGTGGCCAGGACGACGGTGGTGACGGCAGCGCCGAAGCGCAGTGCCCGAGGGTCGGCTCGCATCGAAGATGCTCCTGAAGGGGTCGGAATGGGCGGATCGGAATCCGCGCGGGACCGTCCTCAGGCAGCGCGACAGAGCTGGGTGGTGACGCGGCAGAAATCGACCGCGCGCCGCTTCGTGAGCAGCTCTGTCGTGGGGTTCATGAGCAAGACCCTACCTGTCGTCTCGCCATCTGTCACATCTCGTCCGAGTTATGAGACGTGTTGTGAGACACCGCGGCGCCCAGGGCCGTGATCACGTCGGCTTTCCTCGGCTGCCCGGAGGCCCGCTTGACGACGGTGCCGGACTCGTCGAGCACGAGCACCGTGGGCGTCCGCGTGATCCCCAGCGACCGCACGAGGTCCAGGCGCGACTCGGCGTCGATCTCGACGTGCCGCACGCCGGGGACCATCGACGCCACCTCGTGGAGGATGCGCCGGGTGGCGCGGCAGGGCTGGCAGAAGGCGGTGGAGAACTGCACGAGCGTGGCGCGTTCGCCCAGCGGCGCGCCGATCGCCGCCTCGCCCAGGCGCATGCCGCCGTCCCCTCCCTCGCGCAGCCGTCCGTTCCGCGAGCGCCACACCAGGCCCGCGGCCAACCCCAGAGCCAGGGTGGCCAGCGCCACCCACAGACCCGTCACGTGCGGTGCAACCGCGGCGGGGCCGGAGATTATTTCCGCCCGGCCGTCGTTCCCGCCCGTCACTTCCCCCCGGTCACCGGGATGTTGGCGAGCAGCTTGCCGCGCGCGTCCTCCAGCCGGAAGGCGGCGATCCGGCCGAGCGCCACAGTCGTCTGCGTCTCGAACGACGACTCGCGGTACTCCGGCTCGATGGTCCAGCTCGCGGTGGGGTGCCTGCTGCCGTCGTCGCCGATCACGACGAGACGGCAGGTGCTCTCCGGCGGCAGGCCGGTGACGGTGACGGTGAGCCTGGCGCCGCGGCCCGAGGGCATGGCGCTGACCACGGCGGTGACCTGCTCGCCCTCGCCGACCCACCTGGACTCGTCGGGAGCCACCTTCGTCTGGGCCCTGTCGTGGGCCCTGTCGGCCGGCTGTTCCTGCTGGAGCGAGTAGACACTCGGCGCGCTCTCCGCGCTGGCCGGCGCCTGCGCGCCCGTGGTCGCCGCCTGCTCCGCGCCGCGCTCGGCGTTCCACACCGTCGCGGCCACCACGACCGCGGCGGCAGCGGCGGCGACGCCCATGAGGGCGCGGCCCACGCGGTTGCGCCTGGCCCGGGTGGCCAGCAGCCGGTCAAGGACCTGCCGAGGAGGGCGGGCGACCAGCTCCACGTCCTGCTCGGACACCTTGGCCAGGAACGCCGGCAGCGTGGACAGCGACGTGAACTCCTCCAGGCAGGACTCGCAGGCGGCCAGGTGGGCGTCCACCTCGGCCGCCTCGTCGGGCTCGAGCGCGCCCAGCGCGTGGGCGCCCAGCGACAGCCGTACCTCTTCGCACGTCATCATGGCGCCAGCCCCCGCTCCTCCAGCGCGAGCTTGAGCGCGCGCAGCGCGTAGTAGGTGCGGGACTTGACCGTGCCCGGCGGGATGCCCAGCGTCGCCGACGCCTCCTTCACCGATTTCCCCCGGTAGTAGACCTCCATGAGCACCTCGCGGTGCTCGGGCCGCAGCGCCGCCAGCGCCTCGGCCACCGCCCACGACTCGACCGCCTTGTCGAGCTCGTCGTCGGCGGCGACGACGGCCAGTGCCTCGTCGGTCGTCTCCGCCGGCCGCGCCCGGCGCGCCCGGTGCTGGTCGACGACCAGGTTGCGAGCCACGGTGAACAGCCACGCCCGGATGGGGCGGTCGGCGAGGGCTTCGGGGTGCCGCCAGGCCCGCAGCAGCGTCTCCTGCACCACGTCCTCCGCTCGCCCGGCATCGCCGGTCAGCCGCAACACGTAACCGTAGAGCGGCCCAGCGTGTTCCTCGAAGAGCGTGCGCACCAGCTCCTCGTCTGCCGTTCCCGCTGGACTCACACCCTCTTCACGTACGGCGGGGCGGATCGGTTCGACGTCACCCACGGAGCGGCACGTCGTTCGCCTCGGCCACCAGCTCCAGGCCGGCGGGCACGGTCCTGACGTCGGTGAGCTTCACGTTGAAGGGAAGCCTGGCCTGGACCGGGATGGTGTAGCTGACGAGCTTGGCGAGCTGGTCGGGGACCCCCTCGATCTTCTCGGCGATCACGCGGATGCCGCCCTCGCCCAGCTCGACGCGCATCTGGGCGTCGACCTTGACGCGCTGGACGCCGAACAGCACCTCGCCGGAGGCCATGAGCCGCCCGCCGCTCGCGGAGATCTTCACGCCCTTGGGCGCGAACCGGTCCACGGTGGCCTGCGAGACGACGCCGCGGATGGTCACGCGGCCCGCCGTGATGCGGGGCCGGTTCTGGAGGATGTCGGCCAGCGGCGCGGTGACGTCGTAGGCCGCGCCGCGCACGTCCTGCACCGGCACGCCGCCCATGGTCAGCGTGCCCAGGTCGAACCGGACCTCCTGGTAGTGGCCCGAGACGGCCTGGGTGAGGAAGGGGATGCCCTCGATGGAGACCTCGGGGGGTTCGCTCAGCTCGGCGCTCGCGGCGATGCGGTTGGCCAGGTCGCGTTCCACGCCGGCCACCGCCACGCGGTCGACCACCGCCAGGAGGGCGATCAGCACGATCAGGAAGATGAGGAGCTTCCGCACGAAGATCGAGCCTCCCAGATGTCATCCGCCCGCGAAAGGCGGCAGGACCTCCACCGTCACCCCGTCGGTCAGCACGACCTGGTCGTGCGGGCGCCTGCCCACGGGCTGCCCGTCGACCAGGAAGGAGGAACGCCTGACCACGTCGCCGAGCCTCGGTGTGATGTCGGCCACCAGCTCGGCCAGCGTCGCGGCCTCGAACGGCTCCTCGGCCACGCCCGCGGCCTCCTTGGCCGCAGCCCAGTAGCGAATCGTTCCGACGGCCATCTGTGCTCCTTTGGTCGCGCCTGCGGCGCTCCCTGTTCGGGGCGCCTTTCAGGCCCGCTCTTCCCTCGTCGCTCCGTCGCTTCGCTCCTCCGCTCCTCAGTCCAGAGCGGGCCGCGCCCCTCACGGGCTTTCTGGTCAATTGTGCACGTCTCATTACTCGGGCGTGTTGGGAAGCGTGAGAGCCTCTGGGTTATCCTCACTTACGGGACCTGGGCGATGTAGCCCCCGGGTCCCTCTGTGTTTGGAGGCTGGATGAGCAACCTGCTCCTGCTGACCAACGCCCTCGCCCCCTCGGCGGAGGTGCTCCCGGCGCTGGGGCTGCTGCTGCACTCGGTCCGCGTCGCCCCGGCGGAGGCCTCCGCGCTGATCGACGCCCCGCCCGCCGACGTGGTGCTGGTCGACGCGCGGCGCGAGCTGGTCCAGGCCAAGAGCCTGTGCCGGCTGATCAGGACGACGGGCATCGACTGCCCGCTGCTGGTCATCGTGACCGAGGGCGGCCTGGCGGCGATGAGCGCCGAGTGGGGCGTCGACGACGTCCTGCTCGACAGCGCGGGTCCGGCCGAGGTCGAGGCCCGGCTGCGCATGGCCATGGGGAGGTTGGCCATGCAGGCGGCCGAGGAGGTGCCGGACGAGATCCGCAACGGCGACCTGTCCATCGACGAGGCCACCTACACCGCCCGCCTGCGCGGGCGCGCGCTCGACCTGACCTTCAAGGAGTTCGAGCTGCTGAAGTACCTCGCGCAGCACCCCGGCCGGGTCTTCACCCGCGCCCAGCTGCTGCAGGAGGTGTGGGGCTACGACTACTTCGGCGGCACCAGGACCGTCGACGTGCACGTCAGGCGGCTGCGCGCCAAGCTCGGCCCCGAGCACGAGGCGCTGATCGGCACCGTGCGCAACGTCGGCTACCGGTTCGTCCCCGACCGCGGCGGCAGCGACCAGAAGGAGTCGTCGCTCACGAACGCCTGAGCGTGTCGCGCGTCCAGGAGCCCATCACCATCAGCGTCTTGGTGCCGGTGACGTTGCCGGTGCGGCGCAGGGTGTCGATGACCTGCTGCAGGTGTTCCAGGTCGCGGGCGCGCACGTGGATGAGCGCGTCGGGGTCGCCGGCGATGGTGAAGACCGCCTGGACCTCCGGCACGCCCGTCGTCGTCCGCACGATCTCGGCGACCGGCGTGCTGCCGGAGTAGCGCAGCTCGGTGAAGGCCTGGATGCCCCAGCCGAGCTTGGCGTAGTCGATGGTGGCGGTGAAGCCGGTGATGACGCCGATCTGCCGGAGCCGGTCGACGCGCCGCTTGACGGCCGCCACGGACAGGCCGATCCTGCCGGCCATCTCGGAGAAGGTCCGCCGGCCGTCCTCCCGCAGGAGACGGATGAGCTGGTGGTCGAGATCGTCAAGCTCTTCCGGCACGCAAACCAATCTAGGTTATTCCCGGATTCGCGCAAACCCTTTGCTTTTTTGTCCAGATATGTCGGCAGATGCTTGCTTCCACCGGGACAGCGTTGCTGTGCTTGGCCCGTGCGCGTTCACCTCGACGACAAGTACACCGCCGCCGGTGGCCGTGTGCTGATCTCCGGCATCCAGGCCCTGGTACGGCTGACGCTGGAACAACGCCGCCTGGACGACTCGCGCGGGCTGGACACCCGCGTGTTCGTCTCCGGCTACCAGGGCTCGCCGCTTGCCGGCGTGGACCTGGAGATGGCCCGCGCCGCCCGCTTCCTGGAGCCGGCGGGCGTGGTCTTCCGTCCCGGGCTGAACGAGGAGCTGGCGGCCACCGCCGTGGCCGGCACCCAGCTGCTGGGCCAGGTGCCCGGGCGCAGGCACGAGGGGGTCACCGGCTTCTGGTACGGCAAGAACCCCGGCCTGGACCGGGCGGCCGACGCCATCCGCCATGCCAACCTCGCCGGGACCGCGCCGCTGGGCGGGGCGGTCGCCTGGATCGGCGACGACCCGGGCTGCAAGTCCTCCACCGTGCCCAGCTCGTGCGAGCCGATGTGCCAGAGCCTGGCCATGCCGCTGCTCGCGCCGGGCTCGGTCGCCGAGATCATCGAGTTCGGGCTGCACGCGGTCGCCCTGTCCCGCGCCAGCGGGCTGTGGGTCGGCCTGAAGATCGTCGCGGACATCGCCGACGCCTCGGCCGTCGTCGAGCTGGGCGGCCACGACATCCCCGAGCCGGACCGCACGCCCCGGCCCGCCACGCCCGCCCTCGTCGGCCCGGCCGCGCTGGACGCCGAGCACGACCTGCTCACCCGCCGCCTGGACCTCGCCCGCGCCTACGCGCGCGACACCGGGCTCAACCGCGTCGTCTTCGACGCCCCCGGGGCGCGGCTCGGCGTCCTGGCCTCGGGCACCGGCTTCGCCGTGGTCCAGCGCGCGCTGCACGACCTCGGGCTGGACGAGGCGCGCATGGCCGAGCTGGGGCTGCGCCTCATCCGGCTCGGCATGCCGTACCCGGTGGACGCCGGCGAGCTGGCCCGCATGACCGCGGGCCTGGAGCGCGTGCTCGTCGTGGAGGACAAGGTGCCGTTCCTGGAGGGACACCTGAAGGCCGCGCTCTACGGCCGCGACCACACGCCCGCCGTGGTCGGCCGCGAGCTGCTGACCGCCCGCGGCACGCTCGGCGCCGACGACGTGGCCAAGGCGCTGGCCCGGCTGCTGCCCGTCGAGCTGCCCGAACTGCCGCGGCTGCGCCGTACGCTGCCGCTGGTGGCCGCGCGCACGCCGTACTTCTGCTCGGGCTGCCCCCACAACACCTCCACCCGCACGGGCGAGGGGACGCTGGTCGGCGTGGGCATCGGCTGCCACGCCATGATCGCGCTGGACGGGGCGGGACGCGGCACCCAGGTCGGGCTCACGCAGATGGGCGGCGAGGGCGCCCAGTGGCTGGGCCTGGCGCCGTTCACCGACGACCCGCACTTCGTGCAGAACCTCGGCGACGGCACCTTCCACCACTCCGGCTCGCTGGCCGTCCGCGCCGCCGTCGCCGCCGGGGTGACCATGACCTACAAGCTCCTCTACAACGACGCGGTCGCCATGACCGGCGGCCAGCGCGCCGAGGGCCGGCTCGATGTGCCCGCGCTGACCAGGCTGCTGGCCCTGGAGGGCGTGCGGCGCGTCGTCGTCACCACCCCGAACCCCGAGGACTACCGCGGGGTGCAACTCGACCCCATCGCCTCGGTACGGCACCGCGACGAGTTCGCCCAGGTCGAGAAGGAGCTCGCCGCCGTCGAGGGCGTGACGGTGCTCATCCACGACGACCGGTGCGCGGCCGAGGAACGGCGGCTGCGCAAGCGCGGCAAGCTGCCCACGCCCGCCGAGAAGGTCGTCATCAACGAGCGCGTCTGCGAGGGCTGCGGCGACTGCGGCGAGAAGTCCACGTGCCTGTCGGTGCTGCCGGTGGAGACCGAGTTCGGCCGCAAGACCCGCATCCACCAGCCCTCCTGCAACACCGACCTGAGCTGCCTGAAGGGCGACTGCCCGTCCTTCCTGCTGGTACGGCCCGGCACCAGGCGGCCGCGCCAGGCCGTACCGCTGCCCGACCTGCCCGAGCCCGCGCGGCGCGTGGACTCCTCCGGCGAGGTCGTGCTGCGGATGCCGGGCATCGGCGGCACCGGCGTGGTCACCGTGTCGCAGATCCTCCAGATGGCCGCCCACCTGGACGGCCTGCACGCCGCCGGGCTGGAGCAGACCGGGCTGGCTCAGAAGGGCGGCCCCGTCGTCAGCGACGTGCGCATCTCGCCGCGGCCGATCACGGGCGCGGTGCGCGCCTCCCGCGGCAAGGCCGACGTGCTGATCGGCTTCGACCTGCTCGGCGCGGCTTCGGACGGGAACCTCGCGGTGGCGCGGCCTGGCCACACGATCGCCGTCGTCAACACCACGCTCGTGCCGACCGCCGCGATGGTGACGGGCCGCGACAGGCTGTCCCCGGGCGGCGCGCTGGAGCGCATCGAGGCCGCCACGCGCCCGCAGGACAACCTCTACCTGGACGCGCAGGGCCTGGCCGAGGAGCTGTTCGGCGACCACATGCCGGCGAACATGGTGCTGATCGGCGCCGCCTACCAGCACGGCTGCCTGCCGCTGTCGGCCGCCGCGATCGAGGAGGCCATCAAGCTGAACGGCGCGGCCGTCGAGAAGAACCTCGAGGCCTTCCGCCGCGGCCGGGCCGCCGTCGTGGCGCCGGCCGCTCCCCCGCAGGCCGAGGAATCGCTCGAGTCGGTGGTGGCCCGGCGCGTCGCCGACCTCACCGAGTACCAGAACGCCGCCTACGCCCGCCGCTACGCCGACGACGTGCGCGAGGTGACCGAGCTGGCCGTCTCCCGCGCCGGCGAGGAGCACGGCACCCGCATCGGCCTGGCCTACGCCAGGTCGCTGCACAAGCTCATGGCCTACAAGGACGAGTACGAGGTCGCGCGCCTGCACCTGGACCCGGCCGAGAAGGCCAGGCGCGACGCCGAGTTCGGCCCGGACGCCGAGGTCGCGGTGCTGCTGCACCCGCCCGCGCTGCGCGCGCTCGGCGTGAAGCGCAAGATCAAGCTGCGCCGCTCGGCCCCGCTGGTCTTCAGGACCCTGCGCGCCCTGCGGGGCCTGCGCGGCACGCCCTGGGACGTCTTCGGCTACGCGCACGTCCGGCGCGTCGAGCGGGAGCTGATCGAGGAGTACCGCACGCTCATGCGGCAGGCGCTCGACCGGCTCACCGCCGACACCGCCGAGGCGGTCGCCTCGCTGGCCGCGCTGCCGGAAGCCATCCGTGGGTACGAGGACATCAAGCTCAACCGAGTCACCGAGTTCCGTGAGCGCGCGAGGCAGGCTCTGACCGAGCTGTCCTCCCGCGCCGCCCAAGTCGCCTAGGAGACGTCGTGGCCGTCGACCGACTCCTCCCCACCCAGGAGGCCTACGACCTGATCGACCTCACGCGCGAGATCGCCGACAAGGAGCTGGCCTCGCGGGTGGACGAACACGAGCGCAACGAGACCTACCCCGAGGGGCTCTTCGGCATCCTCGGCGCCGCCGGGCTGCTCAGCCTGCCGTACCCGGAAGACGTGGGCGGCGGCGGCCAGCCGTACGAGGTCTACCTGCAGGTGCTGGAGGAGCTGGCGGCGCGCTGGGCCGCGGTCGCCGTGGCCACCAGCGTGCACACGCTCGCGTGCTACCCGCTCTTCACGTACGGCACGCCGGAGCAGGTCTCGCGCTGGCTGCCGGACATGCTCGGCGGCTCGCAGATCGGCGGCTACAGCCTGTCGGAGCCGCAGGCGGGATCCGACGCGGCTGCCTTGGCCTGCAAGGCCACGCGCGTGGAGGGCGGCTACCTCATCAAGGGCACCAAGGCGTGGATCACCCACGGCGGCCGCGCGGACTTCTACGCCCTGTTCGCACGCACGCCCGGCGGCGTGTCGTGCTTCCTGGCCCCGGGCTCCGCCGAGGGGCTCACCTTCGGCCGGCCGGAGGAGAAGATGGGCCTGCACGGCGTGCCGACGACCTCCGCCTTCTGGGACGACGCCTTCCTGGAGGAGGACCGGCTGATCGGCGCGGAGGGCCAGGGGCTGCAGATCGCGCTCTCGGCGCTGGACTCCGGCCGGCTGGGCATCGCGGCGTGCGCGACCGGCCTGGCGCAGGCGGCCCTGGACGCGGCGGTCGCCTACGCGAAGGAGCGCACCACCTTCGGCCGCCGCATCATCGACCACCAGGGGCTCGGCTTCCTGCTCGCCGACATGGCCGCCTCGGTCGAGTCCGCGCGGGCCACCTACCTGGAGGCGGCCCGGCGCCGCGACGCGGGACTGCCGTACACGCGCCAGGCGTCCATCGCCAAGCTGGTCGCCACGGACGCGGCGATGCGGGTGACGACGGACGCGGTGCAGGTGTTCGGGGGGTACGGGTACACGCGGGAGTTCCCGGTGGAGCGGTACATGCGGGAGGCGAAGGTCATGCAGATCTTCGAGGGGACGAACCAGATCCAGCGGCTGGTGATCTCCAGGCAGCTCGCGCGCTGAGGGAACGCGCGTCCGCCGGTGGCCGTCCGGTGATCGGCTCCGCGCTCACCGCCACCAGCCGGGAGCTACGCCTCTTCACCGCCGGGATACCTAACACGTAACCGGTTCACAACTGGCCACTCCTAGGCTGCACTCGCTCTTCCCGATGACCATGTCAAGAGATCCGGGAGACGATCGTGGCACTAGCGACCAGACGAAACGGCAAGCTGTGGCCCGAGGTCGAACGCCTGCCGCACCCGCAGGGGCGGCTGCCCCTCCTCGGTGACGTCAGAACGGCGACCCCGGCGACCCCGATGCAGGGCGCGATGAAGTGGGCGCGTGAGCTGGGCCCCATCTACCATGCCAAGCTGCCCGGATTCCAGATGGTGGTGGTGTCGGGCGCGGACCTCGTCGCCGAGCTGGTGGACGAGTCGCGCTTCGCCAAGCACGTCGGCTTCGGCATCGACGCCTACCGGCCGGTGACCGGCGACGGGCTGTTCACCGCCTACAACGACGAGCCGAACTGGCAGCTCGCCCACGACATTCTCATGCCCGCCTTCAGCCGTGAGGCCATGCGGCGCTACCACGGGGCGATGCTCGGCTGCGTGGAGCGGTTGATCGACGCGTGGGACAAGCAGTGCGGCGGGCCGTACGTCGACGTGGTCGGCGACATGACCAAGCTGGCGCTGGACACGATCGGCGTGGCCGGGTTCGGCTACGACTTCGACTCCTTCTCGCGGCCCGACCTGCACCCGCTGGTGGCGGCCATGATCTCCACGTTGCAGCATTCCACCAAGACGCCGATCGCCCGCTGGCTCGGGCGGCGGCGCAACGAGGAGAGCGTGCGCTACATGCACCGGCTGGTCGACGAGGTCGTGCGCAAGCGCAAGGAGTCGCGCGACACCGGCGTGCAGGACCTGCTCGGCGCCATGCTCAACACCGAGCAGGAGGGCACCGGGCGCAAGCTGAGCCTGGAGAACATCCGCTACCAGATCCTGACCTTCCTCATCGCCGGGTACGGCACGACCGCGGGCATGCTGTCGTTCGCCCTGTACTTCCTCAGCACCCATCCGGAGGCGCTGAAGAAGGCGCAGCGCGAGGCCGACGAGGTCCTCGGCGCCTCCGGGGGTGCGCCGACGTTCGAGCAGGTCGCCAAGCTGCGCTACATCCGCAGGGTGCTGGACGAGGCGCTGCGCCTGTGGCCGCCCGCGCCCGCGTTCCTGCGCGAGGCCCGGCACGACACCACGCTCGGCGGCCACCCCATGCGCAAGGGCGCCTGGGTCGTCGTCCTGACCCCGATGCTGCACAGGGACCCCGTCTGGGGCGCGGACGTGGAGGCGTTCGACCCCGACCGGTTCCTCCCCGAGGCGGTGCGCGCCCGGCCTGGCCACGCCTACCGGCCGTTCGGCACCGGCCTGCGGTCCTGCATCGGCCGGCAGTTCGCCCAGCACGAGGCGACGCTGGCGCTGGCCATGCTGCTGCACCGCTACGAGCCGGAAGGTGAGCCCGGCTACGAGCTCAAGGTGTCGGAGGGCGGGTTCTTCATGCCCGCCGGCTTCCGGCTCAGGCTCACCCGGCGCACTCCCCAGGCCCCCGTCGCGGAGAGCGGGCTGTCGGCGGGCGTCGGGCCCGCCGACCGGACGTGACCATGGTGGAGGACGCGCCGGACCACAGCCTCCGGGTGCGCATGCTCGGCGCGTTCTCTCTCACCGTGTCGGGGGTGCCGGTGCTGAGCTGGCGCGCGGGCAAGGCGCGCACCCTGTTCCAGTACCTCGTCAGCCACCGGGAGCGGCTGGTCCTGCGCGAAACCCTCTATCAGGCGTTATGGCCGGGACGTGAGTGGTCGCCGAGCTCCAGTTCGCTGAAGGTGGCCGTGCATGCCGTACGGCGCGCCCTCGGGGTCGGTCCCCGGGGGTGCGAGCGCTGCGGCATCGGGATCGAGCACCGCGACTTCGGCTACGTCCTGCACGCCGACAACGTGTGGGTGGACATCGAGGACTTCGAGGCGAAGATCGACGCGGGGCGCGCGGCGGACCGGCGGGGCGAGGTGCGCGCCGCGCTGTCGCGGTACCGGGAGGCCATGGAGCTGTATCGCGGCGACTTCCTCCAGGAGGAGTCCGGCGACTGGATCGTGGAGCACCGGGAGTGGTACAGGTCCCTGGCGCTGCACGCGCTGACGCGATTGTCGGCGGTGGCCCTGGACCACGACGACGTGGGTGACGTGTTGCGCTGGTCCGCCCGGCTCATCGAGCTGGAGCCCTATCGGGAGGAGACCTACCGCCTGCTGATCAACATGTGCGGGCGGCTGGGCGACAGGAAGGCCGCCAAGGCGTGGTTCGACCGGTGCGTCTCGCGGTTGCGCGGCGACCTCGGCGTGGAGCCGAGCCCCGCCACCGTGCAGGCGTACGTGTCGGCGGCGCGCGGCCGGACCTCGATCGTGCCGCGCCCGGCCAGACGCTCAGCCTGACGCCCCTGCCGGGGTTGCGGCCAGCTGCCGCCCCGCCGCGGCGGCGGCCGGCCGCAGCCCGGCCATCAACGCGGGCAGGTCCGCCACGTGCAGCGCCTGCTCGGCGTCGCACCGCGCCGTCTCGGGGTCACAGTGCACCTCCACGATGACGCCGTCCGCGCCCGCCGCCGCGGCGGCCAGCGCCAGCGGGATCACGCGGCTACGGCGGCCCGCCGCGTGGCTGGGATCGACGATCACGGGCAGGTGGGTGCGCTCCCTGAACACGGTGACCGCGGTCAGGTCGAGCGAGAAGCGGTAGCCGGTCTCGAAGCTCCTGATCCCCCGCTCGCACAGCACCACCTGGTGGTTGCCCGCGTCGAGCAGGTACTCGGCGGCCATGAGCGTCTCGTCGATGGTGGTGCCCGCGCCGCGCTTGAGCAGCACGGGCAGGCCCGAGGCGCCCACCTCGCGCAGCAGCGGGTAGTTCTGCACGTTGCGTGCCCCGATCTGGAGCATGTCCACGCTGCCGGCCATCAGCTCCACGTCGCGGACGTCGAGGACCTCCGACACGACGGGCAGCCCGGTCTCCCTGCGCGCCTCGGCCGCCAGCTTCAGCCCGTCGGCGCCCAGCCCCTGGAAGGAGTACGGCGAGGTGCGCGGCTTGAACACGCCCGCGCGCAGCGCCTGGGCGCCCGCGTCGCGCACCGCCGCCGCCGTGGTCAGCAGCTGGTCCCGGCTCTCCACCGCGCACGGCCCGGCGATCACCACGACGTCGGGGCCGCCGATGAGCGTCCGGCCCAGCCGTACGCGGGTGCCCTCGGCGGCCGACTGGCGGGCCGCCAGCGGATAGTCGCCGCTGAGCGCGCTCACCTGCGCCACCTGCGGCAGTCCCGCCAGGACCGCGCCGACGCGGGCGGCCGGGGACGGGGACGACAGCACGGTCGCCGAGTGGGAGCGGCAGGGCACGCCCGCGTCGCGCAGCCGGTCGACGACCTCGCCCAGCCGCTCCTCGTCGGTTCCGTCCCGCAGCACGATCAGGGTCGTCATCGGTCGTTCCCCCGCTCCTCGATCAGCGCGGCGAGCTCCTCCACGGTCCCCGCCTCGAACAGGTCGGCCATCCCGAGCTCCACCCCGAACAGGTCCTTGACCCCGTCCAAGACCCGCATCGCGGTCACCGAGTCGCCGCCGAGCGCCAGGAACTCGGTGCGCACCCCGACCTCGGGCAGGCGCAGCAGTGTCGCCCACAGCTCGGCGACCTGCTTTTCCGTCTCGGTCCGCGGCGCGACGAACGCGTCCGCGGCCTCGCCGGGCGCGGGCAGCGCCGCCCGGTCGATCTTGCCGTTCGGCGTCGTGGGCAGCGGCCCGACGACGTACGCCGCGGGCAGCATGTACTGCGGCAGCCGCGCGGCCAGCGACCGGCGCAGCTCGGCGGGCACGATCGTGGCGCCGGGACGCGGCTCCACGTAGGCGGCGAGCGCGTCGTCGCGCAGCACCACCGCGCACTGCCGTACCCCCGGCTGCTGCGCCAGCACGCTCTCGATCTCGCCCAGCCGCACCCGGTAGCCGCGGACCTTCACCTCGTCGTCGGCCCGCCCGACGATCTCGATGAGCCCGTCGGGCCAGACCCTGGCCTGGTCGCCGCTGCGGTAGAGCACCGGGTGGGGGTCGCCGGGCATCGGGTTGGCCAGGAACCTGTCGCGCTCGGCGTCGGGCCGGTTCAGGTAGCCGGCCGACAGGCTGCGGCCGGAGATGTACAGCTCGCCGACCTCGCCGGTGGGGACCGGCGCGAGGTTCTCGTCCAGCACGTACACGCGCACGCCCGGCACCGGCGTGCCGATGGGCGGCCTGCGCGCGGCGCGTTCCTCCTCGCCGAGCGCGGCGGCCGTGGCCGTGAGGTCGCACGTCGCCACCACGTTCGCCTCGGCCGAGCCGTACACGTTGAGCACCTGGTACGGCAGGCCCGGCGGCGGCCAGTTCCGCACGCGCTCGCCGGCCACGCGCATGGAGCGTAGGTGCCCGTCCTTTGGCCAGTCGAGCTGCCACAGCCGTTCGGCCATCGCGGTCAGCTGCAGGGTGTGCGTGATGCGCTCGGCGACCAGCCAGTCCCGCAGTTCCTCCGCCGAGCCGGTGACGGCCGCGGGCGGGATGTGCAGGGTGGCGCCCGCGGCGAGCACCGGGAAGCAGTCCACCTCGACCAGCCCGAACCCCGGCGAGCACAGCCAGGTCCCGCGCGAGTCCGGGGTGATCCCGCACTGCTCGATGAGGACGCGCACGGTGTTGCGGAAGGGCTCGTGCCGCAGCAGCACCGCCTTGGGCACGCCGGTGGAACCCGAGGTGTAGGCGATGTGGCTGGTGCCGTTGTCCGCGGGCCGCCGGTCGGGCTTGCGCGCGGGCGCGGCGGCCCACTGGCCGCTCAGGACCACCTTCACCCCGGCGGGCAGGGCGGCGGCCGGCCCTGGCCGGGTGACCACGGCCGCCGCGGCCGAGTCGGCCAGCATGAACGCCAGCCGCTGCGCCGGGTAGGCCGGGTCCATGAGGACCACGCACGCGCCCGCCTTGAACGCAGCGAGCTGCGCCACCAGGTTCTCGGCGCTGCGCTCCATGAACACCCCGACGGCCGCCCCCTCGCCCACGCCGAGGTCGATCAGGTGGCACGCCAGGCGGTTGGCCTCGGCGTCCAGCTCGCCGTAGGTCATGGTCACCCCGCCGGCGACGATCGCCGGGCGGTCCGGCGTCGCCGCGGCGACCGCCTCGATGAGCTCGTGGACGTGGACGACGGTCATCGGTTGCCTCCGGTCGTGGCCGCGTGCCAGTTCTTGATCATTTGCAGGCCGTCCTCGGTGCTGATGCTCTCGGGATGGAACTGCACGGATTCGACGGGGAGTGTCCGGTGGCGCAGGCCCATCACGTAGCCGTCGTCGAGGGATCTCGCGCTGATCTCCAGGCAGTCGGGCACCGAGTCCTCCGTCACGATGAGCGAGTGGTAGCGGGTGGCCTCGAAGTCCGGCGGCATGCCGGTGAACAGGCCTCTGCCGTCGTGGCTGATCCGGCTGGTCTTGCCGTGCATCAGGTGGTCGGCGGGCCGCACGCGGGCGCCGTAGGCCAGGCCGATCGCCTGGTGCCCGAGGCAGATGCCCAGGATGGGCAGCTCGTGGGCGAAGTGCCGGACGATCTCCACGTGGCCGGACGCGGCCGGGTGGCCGGGTCCCGGGCCGAGCAGGACGGCGGCGGGCCGAAGCTCGCGCACCCTGGCCGGGGTCACCTCGGTGGAGCGCAGGACCACCGGGTCCGCGCCGACGGACAGCAGGTACTGGTGGAGGATGTAGACGAAGCTGTCGAAGGCGTCCACGACGAGCGTCCTCACAGCAGCTCCTTCCCGGTCACCGCCCAGTGGGCGGCGCTCAGCTTGGCGAGGGTCTCGTTCCACTCCCGGTCCGGCGCCGAGTCGGCCACGACGCCCGCCGACGCCCGCGCCCGGTAGACGCCGTCGCGGTGGACCAGCGTGCGGATACACAGGGCGAGGTTGACGGCGCCGCCCGCGCCGATGAGGCCGAGCGCCCCGGCGTACAGGCCGCGCCTGCTGCGCTCCACGTCCTCGATGATCTCCATGGCGCGGATCTTGGGCGCGCCGGTCATCGTCCCGGCGGGGAACAGCGCCGCGATCACGTCGTAGGCGTCGAAGCCGTCGGCCACCCGCGCGGTCACGGTCGAGACCAGGTGCAGGACGTGGGAGTAGCGCTCCACCGCGAACAGGTCGGTGACCTGCAGCGAGTCGGCGCGGCAGATGCGCCCGAGGTCGTTGCGGCACAGGTCGACGAGCATGGTGTGCTCGGCCAGTTCCTTGGGGTCGCCGCGCAGCTGCGCCGCGGCCTCCTCGTCCGGCACGATGCCACGGCGGGCGGTGCCCGCGATGGGCCGCATGACGGCCGTGCCGTTCTCCACGCGCACGAACAGCTCGGGGCTGGAGCCCACCACCGTGTGCTCGCCGAGCGGCGCGAGGTACATGTACGGGGAGGGGTTCCTGGCGCGCAGCCGCCGGTAGACGTCCACCGGGTCGCTGCGGCTGCGCATGGCCAGCTCGTGGCCGATCTGCACCTGGTAGATGTCGCCGATCGCGATATGGTCCAGGCACCTGGCCACGTCGGCCAGGAACTCCTCCCTGCGTGTGTCGTCGGCCACCTCCGCCGGGTGCAGGGGTCCGGGCGGGCCGAGCCGCGCGCCGCGCAGCAACCCGGCGATGTCGTCCACGTCCAGCGCGGGCCACGCGGGCGACTGGTGGACCAGCAGCTCCGAGCGGCCGCTCACCCGGTCCACCGCCAGCAGGCCCTGGTGGACCGCCAGGTGCACGTCGGGCACGCCGGGGTCGGCCGTGATGAGCCGCGGCAGCTCCTCGATGTAGCCGGCGGTGTCGTAGCCGAGGTAGCCGAAGAAGCCGAAGGCGAACTCGGCGGCCGACCGCTCGGCGTCGAAGGCCGACTCCACGGCCCGCAGCACCGGCCAGAGCGCCCGCCGGTCGGGCAGGGTGGCGCCGTCCTCGCCGAGCAGCGGCCGGATCCGGCGCAGCGCCTCCTGCCGCAGGACCGGCAGCCCGCTCACCGTCACGCGCCCGCGCGTCACCGACACGGCCAGCAGCTCGCCGAAGCCGACGTACTGGTGCCTGACGTCGGCGAGCGGGCCCTCGGCCGACTCCAGCAGGTACACCTGGCGGCGGCCGAACGCCTCGGCCAGCGCCAGGTAGGCGGCCAGCGGGTCGGGGACCCCGACCCTCCGGCGTACGGTCTTGACAGGGATGCGGTTCATCTCGTCACGGAGAAGCGGTGGGCGACCTCGCGGGCGACGAGGGCGGCCCCGTCCGGCTCGGTCCTGTGGTCGACGATCCTGGCCGCCTTCCAGCTCACGAACGCGCCCGTGCTCGTGACGGGGTCCAGGTCGGTGTCGATGACGACGGTCGTGGCGGCGCCCGTCAGCTCGCGCAGCCCGGTCGCCACCTCCTTCTCGACGCGCGCGTGGTCGGCCCAGGGCAGCAGCTCCAGGCGGACCGTCAGCTCGTCGCGGCCCTGGCGGTCGCTGGTGATGACCACCTGGTAGCCCAGGCAGCCGCGCACGTCGCGCAGCACCGCGGCCTCCAGCTCCACCGGGCGGAGCAGGGCGCCGCCCACGCGCAGCCGGTCGTTGACGCGGCCGGCGACCTCCACGATCCTGCCCGGCATGGGCGCGCCGGGGGGCTCGGGGCGCAGCCGCACCAGGTCGCCGGTGCGGTAGCGGATGAGCGGCTTGATGCCGTCGACGAGCATCGTGAGCACCAGCTCGCCCTCGCCGTGGTCGCCGACGAGCTCGCCGGTGTCGGGGTCGACCAGCTCGACCAGGTAGTTCAGCTCCGACAGGTGCAGCAGGCCGTCGACGGCGCCGGTGGCCACGCATAGGGCCTCCTGCGAGCCGTACAGGATGGGGAAGACCTCGGCGCGCGGCCAGACGGAGGCGACGTTGGCGGCGTACTCGGGCGAGCAGATCTCCCCCAGCACCAGGAACGTCGTGATCGGCAGCTCGTCCAGGTCGTAGCCGTGGTACTGGGCGGCCTTGGCCAGGCTGAGGCACAGGGCGGGCGCGCACACGACCACCTCGAC
The DNA here is from genome assembly GCF_002093975.1 of Thermoactinospora rubra. Taxonomy (GTDB): domain Bacteria; phylum Actinomycetota; class Actinomycetes; order Streptosporangiales; family Streptosporangiaceae; genus Nonomuraea; species Nonomuraea rubra_A. The sequence goes on along the minus strand of NZ_MSZZ01000045.1, from coordinate 34,757 downwards.
GCCGAGGTCCCTGATGAGCCGCAGCGCCTTGGCGAAGCCGACCCTGGGCGACTCCGGCCAGATCTTCACATGGCACAGGTCCAGCACGCCCGTCACCGCCGTGAACACGTCGCCGAACGCGTACAGCTCCGACGGTCCCATCAGCCCGACGACCGGCCTGCGCGTGCCGAAGCGGGCGGCGAGGAAGCGCCGCCACGACTCCTCCACGGCCGAGTTGCTGGCCAGGATGTCCCTGGCGCCGCGCGGGCACGGCGTGGGCGGCCCCGTGGTGCCGTTGGTCTCGTAGAAGATCCGCGCCTCGGCCACCTCACCCGCCAGGACGTCGTACTGCGCGTCACGCAGGTGCTCCTTGGTGGTGTACGGCAGCGCCGCGAGCGTGTCCGGCGTGATGCCGCCGACATCGATCCCGGCCAGATGCTTGCGGTAGAACGGCGAGCGCTCGGTGACGTGGCGCAGCACGGCGGCGAGCCGGGCACGGCGCCAGCGGTCCCAGTCGGCGGCCGTCATCGCCCCGCCGTAGAAGCGCTCGCGGGCGGCGGCGTGCTCGCGGGCGAAGACCTCCTCAGCCGAGGGCATGGCCCACCGCCTCATCCGCGAAGTTCTCGACCGGCAGGCCGAGCCGTTCGTTGCGCTCACGCGGGGCCAGCAGCTCCGCCCGCCCGCCGAGCGCCCGGTACTCGCGCAGGACCTCGATCATGTCGATCATGCGGTCGACCATGCGGCGCACGTTGATCAGGCCCTCCTCGTCGTCGGCCGCCTCCCCCACGTGCAGCGCGTGCACCTCGGCGGGGAAGCCGCTGCCCGCCAGGATCATCCGGTTCAGCAGCAGGTTGGCGGTGAGCTGCTGGTAGGCGACGCTGGCGCTGTAGCGGCGCGCCAGCACGATCACCCCACCGACCTTGTTGGTCAGCGGCCTGGTGAAGCGCAGGTAGCCCACCCCCGAGCGCTCGATGAAGGTCTGCATCAGCGCCCCTGCCGCGAACCCGTGCACCGGCGTCGCGTAGATCACCCCGTCGGCGGCGGCCATGCGCTCCACGACCGCCGGCACGTCGTCGTCGACGACGCAGGGCACGGTGCGCCGGTTGCAGTCACCGCAGGGACCGCACGGCCCCATCCGGATGGCGCGCAGGTCCACGGTGTCGAACTCCACGCCACGCGCTTCGGCGATCTTGGCGGCGTAGCGGAGCACATAGGCGGTGTTGCCGTCTCGTTCAGACCCGTTGATGGCGACGATCTTCGGTATGGCGGTCACGCTGGTGCCTCCTCGCGCGGACAGGTCATGGCCGGTGAGTGTGCGGCGCGGCGGTTTGCGGCGGGTTATGCGTGCCCGCGAGAAGGGAGGACAGGTGGCCGAGCATGTCGTCGCGGCCGTCCTCCAGGAAGAAGTGGCCGCCGGGGAAGTCCCTGACGACACACGGGCCGGACGTCAGCTCCGCCCAGGCCGCGCACTGTGCACGGGTCACCTCCGGGTCGTCGCTGCCGCGGTAGGCCGCCACCGGGCAGCTCAGCCTGGGCCCCGGCCGGTACCGGTAGGTCTCGGCCACCGCCAGGTCGGCCCGGATGGTCGGCAGGAACAGCCGCAGCAGGTCCGGCGTGGCCAGCAGGTCCTGCGGCGTGGCGCCGTACTCGCGCAGCCGCTGGATCAGCTGCCGCTCCGGCAGTTTGTGCAGCTCGCCCGGCACGGCCACGTGCGGCGCGGCGTGCCCGGAGACCACCAGCCAGACCGGCTCCGGCAGGCCCCGCCCGACGAGCGCGCGCACCAGCTCGTAGGCCAGCAGGGCGCCCATGCTGTGCCCGAACACCGCGTACGGCCGCCTGGTCAGCGGCACCACGCACGGCGTCAGCTCGGCCACCATCGTGCGCAGGTCCCTGATGGGCGGTTGCAGCAGGCGGCTCTCCCGGCCGGGCGGCCGGACGGCCCAGAGGTTCAGCTCCGCCGGCAGCCGGGCCGGCCAGTCGTGGAAGGCGGCCACGCCACCCCCGGCGTAGGGCAGGCAGACGACGTTCGTCCTCCCACCGCGTGCGGGCGTCAGGTTCACGAGCCACTCCGTATCCATGACCCCAGTTCAGGCAGGGGGGATTAAGCCCCGGTTACGCCGTAACCTGCGCCTAACCGCCGGTCCTGAGCATCGGCTCATGACGAGATATGACCCGTTTCCGCTGACGGACATCCAGCAGGCGTACTGGATCGGCCGTGGGGACGCCGTGGAGCTGGGCGGCGTCGGCTGCCACGGCTACTGGGAGTGGGAGAGCGGCGACCTGGACGTGGCGCGGTTCCGGCGGGCCTGGCAACGCGTCGTCGACCGCCACGACTCGCTGCGCACCGTCATCCTCCCCGACGCGACGCAGCGGGTCGTGCAGGACCCGCCGCCCTACGAGATCCCGCTGCTCGACCTGCGCGGGCTCGACCGCGAGGCGGCCGAGACGCGGGCGCTGCAGGTGCGGGAGGAACTGGCGCACCGCGTGCCGCCCGCCGACGCCTACCCGCTGTGGGACGTACGGCTCACGCTCCTGCCGGGCGGGCGCACCCGCATCCACTTCGGGCTGGACCTGCTCATCGCGGACGCGTGGAGCTACTTCCAGGTGCTCGTCCCCGACCTGGTCGCCTTCTACGAGGACCCGGACGCCGACCCGCCCGCCCCCGGGCTGACCTTCCGCGACTACGTGCTGGAGGTGGCCCGCGCGCAGGAGTCCGATCCGCGCTACCTGAAGGCCCGCGACTACTGGCTCGCCCGGCTGGACGACCTGCCGCCCGCGCCCGACCTGCCCCAGGCCAGGCGCAGGCCCGACGGCCCGGTGCGCTTCACCCGGCGCGAGCACCGCGTGGCCGCCAACCGCTGGACCGACCTGAAGAAGCGGGCGACCGCGGCCTCGCTCACCCCGACCGGGCTGCTGGTGGCCGTGTTCGCCGAGGTCCTGCGCACGTGGAGCGCCTCCGACCGGTTCACCGTCAACCTGCCGCTGTTCAACCGGCTGCCTCTGCACCCCGACATCGACCAGGTGATCGGCGACTTCACCACCACCTCGCTGCTGGCCGTCACCAAGACCGACGGCGTCTTCGAGGAGCGGGCCAAGGCCATCCAGCGCCAGATGTGGCACGACCTGGAGCACCGCCACTTCAACGGCGTGCGCGTGATGCGCGAGCTGGCCGCCAGGAGCGGATCGGTCTCGCGTGCCGCCTTCCCCATCGTGGTGACGAGCCTGCTGGGACAGCCGCCCCGGCACCTGCACACCGCCCTGGGCGAGTCGGTGTACACCAGTACCCAGACCCCGCAGGTCACGCTGGACTTCCAGATCTCCGAGGCGGCCGGCGAGCTGCGGATGAGCTGGGACTCCATCGACGAGGCGTTCCCGCCCGACCTGGTCGCCGACATGTTTTCCGCCTACGTGGGCCTGCTCGACCGCCTGGCCGACGACGCCGACGCCTGGCGCGCGCCGCGGTTCGACCTGGTGCCCGAGCACCAGATGGCGGTACGGCGGGCCGTCAACTCCACGGCCGCGCCCGTCCCCGACAAGCTCCTGCACGAGGCCGTCGCCGAGCACGCCGCGACCCGCCCGGGGCACACCGCGATCGTCGACCACACGGCCCGGCTCGACTACGCCGAGTTCTCCCGCCGCGTCAACCAGATCGGGCGGCGGCTGCGGGAGCTGGGCGCCCGGCCCAACACGCTGGTGGCCATCGTCGCGGAGAAGGGCTGGCAGCAGGTGGTGGCCGCGCACGGCGTGCTCGCCTCCGGCGCCGCCTACCTGCCCGTCGACCCGGCCGTCCCCGCCGAGCGGCTGCGCCGTCTCCTGGCCCACGGCGAGGTCGCCATCGCGCTGACCACCGCCGCCCAGGCCGGCCTGGCCTGGCCCGACGGCGTGCGCACGCTCCGCGTGGAGTCGGACTTCGACGAGGTGGACCCGGCTCCGCTGGAGCCCGTCCAGCGGCCCACCGACCTGGCCTACGTCATCTACACCTCGGGTTCGACCGGCGAGCCCAAGGGCGTGATGGTGGACCATCGCGGCGCGATGAACACCATCGCCGACATCAACGGCCGTTTCGGCATCGGCCCGGCAGACCGCTGCATCGCGGTGTCCGGCCTGCACTTCGACCTGTCGGTCTACGACGTGTTCGGCATGGTGGCCGCGGGCGGCACCGTCGTCGTGCCCCGCCCGTCGGAGCATCCCGACCCCGCCCACTGGGCCGAGCTGGTCGCCGGGGAGGGCGTCACGTTCTGGAACTCGGTGCCCGCGCTGATGGAGATGGTGGTCAACCTGGGAGCGCCGCTCGACCCCCTGCGCACCGTGATCCTGGCCGGCGACTTCATCCCGGTGGACCTGCCCGACCGGCTGCGCGCCCTGGCCCCGCACACCCGCGTCGTCGCCTCCGGCGGCCCCACCGAGACCTGCGTCTGGTCCGTCATCAATCCGCTGGGCGAGGTGGACACCACCCTGCCCAGCATCCCGTACGGCAAGCCGATGGCCAACCAGCGCTACCACGTCCTCGACGAGCGGCTGGCCCATCGCCCCACCTGGGTGCCCGGCGAGATCCACATCGCCAGCGAGGTGGGCCTCGCGCGGGGGTACTGGCGTAACCCGGAGCTGACCGCGGCCAAGTTCTTCCCGCTGCCGGGCGAGGAGGAGCGCGTCTACGCCTCCGGCGACCTGGGCCGCTACCTGCCCGACGGCTCGATCGAGATCCTCGGCCGCACCGACTTCCAGGTGAAGATCAACGGCCACCGGATCGAGCTGGGCGAGATCGAGGCGGCGCTGGCGAGCCACCCGGCGGTGGAGCGCGCGGTGGCGGTGGTCGCCGAACCCAAGAGGCTCGTCGCGCACGCCGTGGCGCGGAAGGTCACGGCCGAGGAGCTGCACGCCCACGTGGCCGCCCTCCTGCCCGCACCGATGGTGCCGGAGGTCGTCAAGGTGCGCGACAGCCTGCCGCTCACCGGCAACGGCAAGGTGGACCGCCTGGCGCTGTCGCGGGAGCCCGTCGAACGCGAGCAGGAGGTCACTCCCCCGCAGGGGCCGGTGGAGGAGACGGTCGCGGCGGTCTGGTGCGAGCTGCTGGGCCTGCCCGAGGTCGGGCGGCAGGAGCACTTCTTCAGGCTGGGCGGCGACTCGCTGGCCGCCACGAAGATCGCCGCCCGCCTGAGCGAGATGTTCGGCGTGGAGGTGCCGCTCCGGCTGGTGCTGACCGAGCCGACCATCGCGGGCTTCACCGCCGCGCTGCTGGCCGACCCGGACAGGAACGAGCGCGTCACCGCGGTGTGCGTCGCGCTGACCGAGCTGGTGGCGGCCGAGTGAGCGCTACACGTCGATCTCGAAGAAGGCCATCGCGCCCTTGACCTGCAGCCGGTGCTTGGCGAAGCGTCGCGACAGCTCGGCGTCCAGCGCCTCCAGCGTGTCGTCGGCGTTGCGGAAGGACCCCGCCGCGTTGTACTGCCGCATCATCCAGTGGCCGAACCGCGACAGGTCCACGCCCTTGCCGAGCACCGTGCTGCCGAAGATCCGCCCGCCCGGCTCGACGTACGGCAGGACGTTCTCCAGCGCCACGACCTTCTGCTCCATGGTGCCCGGCAGGCAGTGCAGGACGTTCATCACGGCAGCCGACTCAAAGCGCCGCTCCCCCAGGTCCAGCGGGTGCAGCGCGTCGCGGACGAACGAGACCGGGCGGTAGCGGGCGATCCGGCGGGTGACGGTGGCCAGCACCAGCTCGTTGAGGTCCACCAGGGTGATCGACGGCTTGGCCACGGGGAAGCGGCACTTGTCCAGGAAGTAGCCCGAGCCGGGCCCCACGTCCAGGTGCGTGCCCCGGATGTTGCGGTTGTAGAAGGCCAGCATGTAGCGGCGCGGGCAGCGCCAGGCGAGCGGGCACACCATGCCCAGCGCGATCGGGTCATAGATCGCCAGCACGGGGCGGGTGTACATGTCGGCGTCGCCGTGCAGTTCGGTCTCGGTCATGGCTTCCTCCTAAAGGGCGGGCTCCAGATCGGTGAGCAGGTCGGCGGGATCGAGCAGCCCGGCCGTGGCCGCGAAGTAGCGTTCGGTGAGCGACGGCGAGTGCTGGATCAGGCGCAGCATCCGTAGCCGCTCCTCCGCCACGTCCAGCCGGGCGACCGACAGGGTGGAGCGGTAGTTGGTCATGAGCAGGCCGTCGCGACGCGCCCGGTAGGCGGTCAGGGCGGCGTCCAGCCCCGGCGCCTGCGCCAGGCACGCGGCCAGCAGGTCGGCCTGGAGGAACGCGTCGGTGATGCCGCGGGCGGTCAGCGAGTCCTTGTGGTGCCCGGCGTCGCCGACGAGCACCCAGCCGGGGCCGCTCGCGGTGCGCAGAAAGTTGCGCTGGTCGCCGGTGCCGTAGAGGCGCTCGGTCTGCACCGCGTCGCGCAGCCTCTCGTAGAGGGCGGGCGCGGTGCCCCTGACGTTGGCCAGATAGGCGGTGACGGCCTCGCCCCTGATCCGGTCGAACTCACGTTGCCGGAAGTACGCGGCGACCAGCACCTGGCCGTCGTTGGTCGGGATGGCGCCCACCCACTGGCCCTCGCGCTGGTACTGCTCGAACCCGGCGCTGACCCCCTCCCAGTAGGTGTAGTAGGCGCAGGTGAGCCGCTCGTGGACGGCGTACTCGGCGGCGCCGGCGAGGCGGGCCACCGTCGAGCGCATGCCGTCGGCCCCCACCACCAGCGCGGCCCGCTCGCTCACCGCCTTGCCCGCCGTGTCGCGGTAGCGCACACCCGCCACCCGGTCGCCGTCCCACAGCAGGCCGTGAACCGTGCAGCCGTGCCGTACGGTGGCTCCGGCCTCGGCGGCGGCGTCGGACAGGATCGCGTCCAGCAGGTGGCGCCGCGGCGCGTAGGCGGCGCGGTCGCCGTCCACCTGCGGCCCCGGCCCCTCGATGCGCACGTCGGCGACGGTGTAGGTCTGCCTTCTCAGCGGCGGACAGCCGGTGGCGGTGACGGCGTCGAGCACCCCCCACCGGGCGAGCAGGGCCACGCCGGGCTGGTGGATGTAGAGCGTCGAGAGCTTGTCGGTGCCCCTGCGGGCCCGCTCCAGCACCAGCACGCGGTACCCGGCCCTGGCCAGGAGCAGCGCCGTGCTCGCTCCCGCGCAGCGCGCTCCCACCACGATGACGTCGTACATCGGACCCCCGCACGGTCGCTTGGCTTGAGCCTGCACCGTCCGCCATGGCGGTTAGCGGAGGGTTATGCGTAACCACCGGATCACTCCCCCTTCCTACGGTCACCGCGTCAACCGTCTGAAGCGAGGTGTGGCATGTCGGAAGTGACCGACCGTATCGGTGCGCTGTCGCCGCAGCGTCGGGAGCTGCTCGCGGCCCTGCGGCGGGCGCGGCGCGGACCCGTCCCCCGGGGAGGGAACGGACCGGCGCCGTTGTCGTACGCGCAGCGGCGGTTGTGGTTCGTCCACCAGATGGACGCCGGGACGGTCGCCTACAACGTGCCCGTCGTGCACCGGATCGGCGGGCCCCTGGACCTGGACGCGTTGCGCGAGTCGCTGCGGCTGCTCATCGACAGGCACGCCGTCCTGCGGACCGTCTACCCGGAGCGGGACGGCGAGCCGGTGCAGGTGGTCGGCCCGGTGCCGGAGCCGGTCCTGCGCCTGGCCGCGGTGGACGACCGCCCCGAGCCCGAGCGCGAGCGCGCCGCCATGGACCTGGTCATGGCGAGCCTGCGGCAGCCGTTCGACCTGGTCGACGGCCCCGTCATGCGGGCCACCGCGGTACGGCTGGGCCCCCAGGACCACCTGCTGGCGCTCGACATCCACCACATCGCCTGCGACCAGTGGTCCATGGGCGTGTTCATGCGGGAGCTGGCCGAGTGCTACACGGCGCTGAGCCAGGGCCGCGAGCCGCGGCTCCCCGCGTTGCCGGTCACCTACATCGACTACGCGCTGTGGCAGCGGGAGCGGCTGGCCGGCGGCGACCTGGCCGAGGGGCTGCGCTTCTGGGATGAACGGCTGCGCGGTCTGCCCGAGATCGACGTGCCCGGCGACCGGCTGCGGCCCGCCACGGCCTCCAACCAGGGCGCCGAGACCGTCACGTGGCTGCCCCAGGAGGCGGTGGCCGCGACGCGGGCGCTGTGCGCGGCCGAGGGCGCCTCGCCGTTCATGGTGCTGCTCGCGGGGTTCGTGGCGCTGCTGTCGCGCTACACCGGCGAGCACGACATCGCGGTCGGCACCACGGCGCTGGGACGCGAGAGCGACGCGGTGGCGGGCCTGGTCGGCTTCTTCATCAACACCCTGGTGATCCGCGCCGACGTCTCGGGCGACCCGTCGTTCGCCGAGCTGCTCGGCCGGGTCAGGGAGGCCGTGCTGAGCGCCGACGCGCACGCCGACACGCCCTTCGACCTGATCGTGGAGCGGCTGCGGCCGGTGCGCGACCCGAGCAGGCCGCCGCTGGTCTCGATCATGTTCCAGCAGGACAACACGCCCGACGGCGTCCTGCGCCTGCCCGGCCTGGACGTCCGCATGATCGACGACCTGGACACCGGGACGAGCAAGTACGACCTGCTGGTCAGCGTCAGGACCTACGACCACGGCGTGCGGGTGCACGTGCAGTACGACACAGCCCTGTTCGACGAGGACACGGTGCGCAGGATGCTGGACTGCTACCGCGTGCTGCTGCTGGACGCGCTGCGCGACCCAGGCACGCCGGTCAGCCGCCTGGACCTGCTGCCGCCCGCCGAGCTCGACCGGATCACCCGCGAGTGGAACGACACCGCCGCGGCTCTGCCGTACCGGCAGTGCCTCCACCACCTTCTGGAGCGGCAAGCCGACGAACGGCCGGACGCCACGGCGGTGGTCGCGGGCGGCGAGCGGTACAGCTTCCGCGACCTGGACCGGGCGGCCAACCGCCTGGCGCACCGTCTGGCGGCGCTCGGGGTGGGACCCGGCACGCTCGTCGCGCTGCACCTGCCGCGGACCATCGGCTACCTGGTGGCGGTCCTCGGCGTGCTGAAGGCGGGCGGCGCGTTCGTGCCCATCGATCCGGCCTACCCACGCTCCCGGATCGAGTTCGTGCTGGACGACGCCGACACGCCGGTGCTGGTGACGACCGCCGAGCTGGCCGAGCGGCTGCCCGCCACCCGGGCCGCCGTCGTCGTGCTGGGCGAGGACGGCATGGCGGCGGACGGCGACGACACCCGCCCGGACAGCGGCGTGACGCCCGAGGACGTGTGCTACGTGATCTACACCTCGGGCTCCACCGGAACGCCGAAGGGCGTGGTGCTGCGGCACCGCGGCGTCGTCAACAACCTGCTGGACCTCAACACCAGGTTCGGCGTCGGCCCCGGCGACAGCGTGCTCGCGCTGTCCTCGACGAGCTTCGACATGTCGGTGTACGAGCTGCTCGGCGTGCCCGGCGCGGGCGGCACGGTGATCCTGCCCGACCCCGAGCTGGCCCGCGACCCCGCGCACTGGGCCGAGCTGATCGACGAGCACGGCGTCACCGTCTGGAACTCCGCGCCCGCCCTGCTGGACCTGCTGCTCGACCACGCGGAGCAGAGCATCGACACCAGCGTGGCGACGCTGCGGCTGGCGCTGCTCGGCGGCGACTGGGTGCCCGTGCGCGCCCCGGACAGGCTGCGGGCGCTCGCCCCCGGCCTGCGGTTCGTCAACCTGGGCGGCGCGACCGAGGCGTCCATCCACTCGATCGTCTACGAGGTCGGCGAGGTCGACCCCGCCTGGACCGCCCTGCCGTACGGCAGGCCGATGGCCAACCAGGAGGCCTACATCCTGGACGACAACCGGCAGGTGCTGCCCGTCGGCGTGCCGGGCGAGCTCTACCTCGGCGGTGTCGGGGTCGGCAAGGGCTACTTCGGCCGGCCCGACCTGACCGCGGAGAAGTTCGTGACCTGGCGCAACAAGATCATTTACCGCACGGGCGACCTGGCCAGGTGGCGTCCCGACGGCGTGATCGAACTGATCGGGCGCAGGGACTTCATGCTGAAGGTCAACGGGCTGCGCGTCGAAGCGGGCGAGGTCGAGACGGCGCTGCGCGCCCACCCCGACGTCGCCGACGCGGTGGTCATGGCACGCACCGACGCGGCGGGCGACCGGCAACTGGCCGCCTACCTGCTGGCCGAGACCGCCGTGGACGTGGAGGACGTGCGCCGCCACCTGGCCGAGCGGCTGCCCGCCTACATGGTGCCCGCGGTCTTCACGGTGCTGCCGGAGTTCCCGCTCAGCCCCAACGGCAAGGTGGACCGCGCCCGGCTGGCCCGGCACGAGTCGGCTGAACGGCAGGCCGCGGTCACGGACCCGCCGGTGGGGCCGCTGGAGGTACGGGTGGCCGACGCCTGGCGGCAGGTGCTCGGCCGCACCGAGATCAACCGGGGTGACGACTTCTTCGCGCTGGGCGGGGACTCGTTCAAGGCGGTGCGGGTGGCCCGGCTCATCGATCCCGGGCTGCCGGTGATCGCCGTCTTCCGCCACCCGACCGTGGCGGCACTCGCCGCCCACCTGGCGACCAGGTCCGAGGAGGGCGAGGGCGACATGCTGCACCGCCTCACGCCCGAGCGCGACCAGGTCGAGGTCAACCTCATCTGCGTGCCGTACGGCGGGGGCAACGCCGTGGCCTACCAGCCGCTCGCCGACGCGCTGCCGGAACGGTTCGCCCTGTGGTCGGTGGACCTGCCGGGGCACGACCTGGCCGACCCCCGGCCGCTGGCGCCCATCACCGAGGTCGCGGCCCGCTGCGCCGAGGAGATCCGCGACCGCGTCGCCGGACCCGTCGCCCTCTACGGGCAGTGCGCGGGCACGGCGGCGACCCTGCTGCTGGCGCGCCGCCTGGAGGATCTGGGCGTCCCCGTGCTGGCCACGTTCATGGGCGCGGCGCTGCCCGATCCCGACCCCGAGGCGTCCATGAAGATGCTGACCGAGCGGTCGCAGGACGACCTGCTCGCGCACATGCGGCGGCTGGGCGGCTTCGACGGCGCGCTCGCCGACGACGACATCGCGGGCATCCTGCGCGTGGTCCGCCACGACCTGACCGAGATGCTCCAGGTCTACCTGGCCGAGCGCGACGGCCCGCCGCCCAAGCTGTCCGGCCCCATCCACTGCCTGGTGGGCTCGGCCGACCCGGCGACCGAGGGGTACGAGACGCGCTACCTCGACTGGGCCAGGTACGGCGCGGCGGCCACGCTGTCGGTGATCGAGGGCGGCGGCCACTACTTCTGCAAGCACCAGCCCGATGCCGTCGCCGGCATCGTCGCCGAGCGCCTGGCGGGTGAGCTGTCGTGAGCGGCGACCTGGTCAAGCGGTGGGCGGCGCTCTCGCCCGAGCGGCGGGCGGCCCTGCTCGAACGGGCCAGGGGCGCCGTGCCCGCGTGGGGTCCCGCCGGGCTCGTGCCGCGGCCCCGCCCCGGCGGCCGGTCGCCCGCCTCCTACGCCCAGGGCCAGCAGTGGTTCCTCGACAAGCTGGCCGCGGGCGAGGCCGCCTACCTGGTGCCGTTCGCGTTGCGGCTGCGCGGCCCGCTCGACGTGGCGCGCCTGCGCGCCGGGCTCGACGCCGTCGTGGCCAGGCACGAGGTGCTCCGCAGCCACCTGGAGGCGGCCGACGACGGCGAGCTGTGGCAGGTCACCGCGCCCGAGCTGCGGATACCGCTCCCGATCGAGCAGGTGCCCGGCGAGGCCGCTGCCTACGCCCGGGCCGCCGAGCTGGCCGCGGAGCGGTTCGACCTGTCACGCGGCCCGCTGGTGCGCACGGCTCTGCTCCGGCTGGACGAGCACGACCACGTGCTGGTGTGGATCGCGCACCACGCGGTGGCGGACGGCTTCTCGGTCGACGTGCTGCTCAAGGAGCTGCGGGCGGCGCTGGACCCGGCAGCGGGGCCGCCGCCCCCGCTGCCCGTGCAGTACGCCGACTTCGCCGCCTGGCAGCGCGAGCGCCTGACGCCGGAACGGCTGGAGACGCTGGTGGCGTTCTGGCGCGACCGGCTCGGCGACGCCCCGCCCTGCGCGGTGGCCCCCGACCGGCCCAGGCCCGCCGTCCAGACCTTCCGCGGCGACACGGTGACCTTCGACCTGCCGCCTCTGGGCGAGCTGGCCCGCGCCCGCGGAACGACCGTCTTCGCCGTGCTGCTGGCGGCCCTGCACGTCGCCCTCGCCCGCTACAGCGGCGAGCCGGACGCCGTGCTCGGCGTCGTGCTGAGCGGGCGCCTGCGGGCGGAGGTCGAGCCGCTCATCGGGCCGTTCGCCACCACCGTGCCGCTCCGCCTGGACGCCTCCGGCGATCCGCCCTTCCGCGAGCTGCTCGACCGCGTGTCGCGGGAGCTGCACGACGGCCTGGACCACCAGGAGGTGCCCTTCGACCATCTGGTACGCGGGCTCGGCCGGGCACGCGACGCCGACCGGAACCCCCTCTACCAGGTGCTGTTCAGCATGGAGGCGGTCGGCGGCGGCCCGGTGGAGCTGGCGCCCGGCCTGACGGCCGAGGTGTCCGGCGTGGCCAACGGCACCGCGTGGCTCGACCTCCACTTCGCCGTACGGCAGTCGGGCGACACCCTGGCCTGCCGCCTGACCTACAACACCGACCTGTACGACAGGGGCACCGCCGAACAGCTGGCCGGGGCGTTCCAGGCGGCCGCCCGCTTCTTCGCCGCCTCCCCCGACCGGCCCGTCGGCGACTTCTCGCCCCTGGAGGAGGCGGAACGGGCCCGCGTCATGGCGGCCTGGGACCGCCCGGCCGGGCCGCGCCTGCCGTACCGGGGGGTGCTGGACCTCGTCGGCGAGGTGGTCGCGGCCGAGCCCGACCGGGTCGCGGTGGTCCACGGCGACCGCGGCCTCACCTACCGGGAGCTGGAGGAGTGGTCGAACCAGGTGGCGCATGCCGTACTGGAGGCCGGCGGCGGGCCGGGCACGGTGGTCGGCCTGGCCGTGGACCGCACCCACGCCCTGGTGCCCGCGCTGCTGGGCGTCATCAAGTCCGGCTCCGCCTACCTCCCGCTCGACCCCTCCTATCCGGCGTCGCGCGTGGAGTTCATGCTGGCCGACAGCGGAGCCGGGCTGGTGCTCGGGGAAGGGGGCCTCCAGCCGGACGGTCCGGAGGTGCGCGCGGCCTCCCGCGAGCCGGTGGCGCGGCGGCCCGCCCTGGAGGACCCCGCCTACGTGATCTACACCTCGGGCTCGACCGGCACGCCCAAGGGCGTGCGGGTGGGGCACCGCGCGCTGGGCAACTTCCTGGCCGGCATGGCCGAGCTGGGCCTCATGCGGCGGGAGGACTCGGTCGTCGCGCTGACGGCGCTGACCTTCGACATCGCCGCCGACGAGCTGCTGCTGCCGCTCACCGTCGGAGCCCGCGTGGTCGTGGCCGACCGCGCCACGGCCAGGGACGGCGTACGGCTCCGCGCGCTCCTGGAGGAGCAGGGAGTCACCGTGCTTCACGGCACGCCCGCCACCTTCCGCATGCTCATCGACGCGGGCTGGACCGGCGGGAACGTGCGCAGGGCGCTGTGCGGCGGCGAGGCGATGACCGCGCGGCTCGCGAGCGAGTTGTGCGAGCGGGTTCCCGAGGTGTGGAACCTCTACGGCCCCACGGAGGCGACGGTGTGGTCCCTGGCGCACCGCGTCAGCCCGGGCGGGACGCCGCCCATCGGCACACCGCTGCCGAACACGACCGCCTACGTGCTGGACGAGCGCATGCGGCCGGTGCCCCCCGGCGTCCTGGGCGAGCTCTACCTGGGCGGGGCGGGGCTGGCCGACGGCTACGTCAACCGGCCGGAGCTGACGGCCGAGCGCTTCGTCACCGGCCCGCTGGGGCGGCGGCTCTACCGCACCGGCGACGTGGCCTCCTACGGAGCCGACGGCGTGTTCCGCTTCCACGGCCGGCGCGACCACCAGGTCAAGCTGCGCGGGTTCCGGGTGGAGCTGGGCGAGGTGGAGGCGGCGCTCACCGCCCACCCCGACGTCACCGACGCGGTCGCCATGGTGGACGAGCGCGGCGAGGGCGACGCCAGGCTGGTCGCGTTCGTCCGCGCGGCCCCGGGTACGGCCGAGCGCGACCTGCTCGCCGCGGCCGCCGCGGCGCTGCCCGGCCACATGGTGCCGTCGCGGATCCGGGTCGTGCCGGAGTTCCCGCTCACCACCAGCGGCAAGGTGGACCGCCGGGCGCTGCTGGCGGCCATGGATCCGCAGGGCGACGAACCCGGGCCCGAACCTCCGGCGACGCCCACGGAGCGGTGGCTGGCCCACTGCTGGGAGCGCCTGCTGGGCGGGCGTCCCGTGGGCCGCGCGGACAACTTCTTCCTCGTGGGCGGCCACTCCCTGCTCGCCACCAGGATCCTCGCCGCGATCCGCGAGGAGTACGGCGTCGACTTGCCGATGGAAGACTTCTTCGCCGCCCCGACGGTGGAGGCGCTGGCCCGGCGCGTCGACGAGCTGGCCGCCGGGGAGGACGACCTGCTGCGCCGGGTGGAGCAGATGTCCGACGAGGAGGTCGCCCGCGCCCTGGCGGCCATGAACGGCGGTCAGCCCGCGTAGGCGGAGATCGGGAAGGCCGCGCACAGGTCGGCCACCTCGGCGCTGACCTGTGCGCGGACGCCCGGGTCCACCTCGAACCCGGTGCCCGGCAGCGCCTTGGTGGCTTTGAGGACCCGGCACACCAGGTCCGCGCAGCGGTGCATGTCCTCGGGAGTGAGGCCCCGCTGGGCCAGGATGTTGGTGCCGAGCCGCAGCCCGCTCGTCACGCGGGCGGGCAGCCGGTCACCGGGCACGCGGTTGCGGTTGGCCAGGATGCCGCAGCTCTCGAGCGCCTGCTCGGCGGCGGCACCGGTGAGGCCGTGCCCGCTCAGGTCCAGCAGCACCATGTGGGTGTCGGTGCCGCCGGTCACCACCCGGTGGCCGTTGCCGGCCAGGGCGTCCGCCAGCGCGGCGGCGTCGGCGGCGATCCGGCGGGCCAGCGCGGCGAACTCCGGCCTGGCCACCAGGTCCAGCGCGCGCGCCTTGGCCGCCACGCCCGCCGGGTTGAGCGTGCCCTGGCTGCGGGGGAAGACCGCGCGCTGCATCAGCTTCACCAGGTCTTGCCTGGACTCGCTGTCGCGGCCCATCAGGATGAGGCCGCCGCGCGGGCCGCCGAGCTGCTTGTAGGTGCTGGTGGTGGTGATGTGGGCGTGGTCGATCGGGCTGGGGTGCACGCCCCCGGCCACCAGCCCGGCGATGTGCGAGATGTCGGCCAGCAGGTAGGCGCCCGCCTCGTCGGCGATCGCGCGGAAGGCGGCGTAGTCCAGCGTGCGGGGATACGCGCTCGCCCCCGCGATGAGCACCTTCGGCCGGTGGCGGAGGGCCAGGTCGCGGACCTGGTCGTAGTCGATGAGCCCGCCGGGCCCGACCCCGTACGCCACGGGCGTGAAGTAGCGGCCGACCACCGAGGCCGGCGAGCCGTGCGTGAGATGCCCGCCCGCGTCCAGGTCCAGCCCCAGCACCGGGTCGCCGGGCCGCAGCAGGGCGAAGAGCACGGCCAGGTTCGCCGAGGAGCAGGAGTGCGGCTGGACGTTGGCGTAGCGGGCGCGGAAGGCGGCCTTGGCCCGGTCGACCGCCAGCGACTCGACCTCGTCCAGCCAGGCGCAGCCGGGATGGTAGCGGTCACCCGGATACCCTTCCGCCGTCACGTTCGACAGCGCCGCCGCCCCGCAGGCCAGCACCGACGGGTCGGCGAGGCTGGCGTGGGCGACCATGGCCAGCGTGTCGTTCTGGTAGCGCACCTCGGCGTCCAGCAGGGCGTAGAGCACCGGATCGGTCTCCGGCAGGGCGCGGGCCGCGCGGGCGGTGAGCTCACTCTGGCTCAGCGCGGCGGCCTTGGGCGCTGCTTTCATCGTGCCTCCAGGCAGGCGTCCGGCAATGGTGCCGCCAAGCCAAGAGGCGGGGGGTTTGTGAGGGGTTACGCGCGTAACCACGCGAAAACCCGTCATCCCTACGGTCTTGCCGCCAAGCACTCACAGCAAGGAGCGCGGGATGAGTTCGACGTCCGAACTGCAGCACCCCGATCTGGGGCCCGATCGTGCGAACGCCTGCCGGATGTACGACCACCTCATCGGCGGCGGCCAGGCCCCTCTGTCCGAACACGACCAGGCGGCGCTCAAGAGGCTGCTGGAGGTGGCGCCCGGCACGCCGTATGTGGCGCGCGACAACCGCGCGTTCATGCGGCGGGTGACCCGCTACCTGGCCGAGACCGCGAAGGTCAGGCAGTTCCTCGACCTGGGCTGCGGCTATCCGACCGAGCGCAACCTGCACGACATCGCCAGGGAGCACGTCCCCGACGCCCGCGTGGTCTACGTGGACCGCGAGGAGGACGCGGTGGCGGAGTACCTGCGCCTGCTCTCCGGCGACCCGAACGCCACGGCCGTCGCGGCCGCCATCGAGACGCCGGAGAAGGTGCTGGCGGACGAGCGGGTCAACCGCGTGATCGACTTCGGCGAGCCGGTGGCCGTGCTCGCCACCGGCGTGTTCCCGTTCATCCCCGACTCGGCCGACCCGCGGGGCATCGTCGCCGCCTACCGCGACGCCTGCGTGCCCGGCAGCTACCTGGCCATCTCCCACGCGCTCACCGCCGAGTACTGGGAGGCCGGCCTGGCCGACGTGGTGCTCGACCTGTACCGCACCGCCGTACAGGCCATGTACCCGCGGCGCCTGGAGGAGGTCGCCGCCCTGTTCGAGGGCTACACCATGGTCGAGCCCGGCCTGGTGTCCACTCCCACGTGGCGGCCCGACGAGCCGTTGGCCCCGGAGCAGACCATGCACGTCCGCGCGGTCGCGGGCCTGGGCGTCCTGGAGGCGGCCGATGGACGCGCGTGACGCGGTTCCCCTGGAGATCGAGCCCTTCGGCAACCCGGAGCTGCTGGCGAGCAAGCTGCGCGACTCCGGCCCGGTGCACAAGGTCACCCTGCCCGACGGCATGCCCGCCTGGCTCGTGACGGGCAACCAGGAGGTACGGCAGGCGCTGTCGGACCCCAACCTGGTCAGGAGCATCGAGGCGGCCTCGCCCGACCTGCACAAGTACCTCGGCCTGGCCAGCTCGGACTTCGTGCTGACCCGGCACATGCTCTTCGCCGACCCGCCCGACCACACCCGCATGCGCAAGGTCGTGTCGAAGGCGTTCACCCCGAGGCGGATCGAACGGCTGCGCCCCCGGATCCAGGAGATCACCGACGAGCTCCTGGAGCCGGTGCTGCCGCTGGGCGAGGCGGACCTGGTGGCGGCGCTCGCGCTGCCGCTGCCCATCGCCGTGATCTGCGAGCTGCTGGGCGTGCCGTACGCCGACCGGGAGGAGTTCGAGCAGTACGCGGAGACGATCACCGGGATCAACGCCTCCTCCACCCACGAGGAGGTGATCGCGGCGGGCCAGTGGTTCGACAAGTACACCACCCAGCTCGTGGAGTCGCGGCGGCGCAGGCCGGGCGACGACCTGATCTCCGCCATGCTGGCCGCGATGGACGAGGAGGCCCGGCTCACCGACCTGGAGCTGCGGTCCAACGTGTTCCTGCTGCTGGCGGCGGGCTTCGAGACCACGGTCAACCTCATCGCCAACGGGCTGCTCGCCCTGCTGCGGCACCCCGAGGCGATGGCCGTCGTCCGCGACGACAGGCGGCTGCTGCACACGGCGATCGAGGAGATCCTCCGCTACGACAGCCCGGTGTCGAGCATCACCTACCGGTTCGCCGCCGCTCCGGTCAAGATCGGTGACGTGGAGATCCCCGCCGGCGACCACGTGGCGCTGTCGCCGCCGATGGCCAACTACGACCCCGCCAAGGTCTCCCGGCCCGCGGAGTTCGACATCACCCGCTCGCCCAACCCGCACGTCAGCTTCGGGCACGGCATCCACTTCTGCATCGGCGCCCCGCTGGCCAGGCTGGAGGGCGAGGTCGCCTTCGGCACGGTGCTGGACCGGATGCCCGGGCTGGCGCTCGCCGTACCGCCGGAGAAGCTGACGTGGAAGCCGAGCTTCATCGTGCACCGGCTCGACAGCCTGCCGGTCACCTTCGATCCGGCTCGGCGGTGACCAGGCCGCCGCGGGCGAAGCGGTCGGCCAGCGCCCGGACGTGGTCGCGCAGCTCCGCGGGCTCCAGCACCTCGAAGTCGGCCCCCATCAGGCCGATGTAGAGAGCCAGCTTGTCCAGCGAGTTCGCGCCCGTGCGCAGCAGGCAGGAGGACTCGTCGACGGCCTCCAGGTGCCCGGCCGTGGGCGGGAGGCCCTCGGCGAGCTGCCGCACGGGCGCCCGTAGCAGGATCGTGGCCTGGTAGCGGTACGGCCGGTAGGACACCGCGCGGGAGACGTAGGCCCGGATGTCGTCGGCGGGCAGCTCGCGCGGCGTGAAGCGGTGGCCGGGCCGTACCGGTCCCCGCACCCGGTCGACGCGGAAAGTCCGCCAGTCGTCCTTGTCCAGGTCGTAGGCGAGCAGGTACCACCGCCACGAGGTGTACACCAGGCGGTACGGCTCGACCCGCCGCTCGCTCTGCCCGCCGCGGGAGTTCACGTAGTCGAAGGACACCCTCTCGTGCCCGTAGCACGACGTGGCGAGCTGGGTGAGCAGGTCGGGATCGATCGTGGGACCCGCCGAGGCCGTCAGAGGCACCATGGTGCTCTGAAACGCCCTGACCTGGTGGCGCAGCCGTACCGGCAGCACCCGCTCCAGCTTGGCCAGCGCCTGCACGGAGAACTCCTCGATGCCGTGGACCGTGCCGCCCGCCGCCGTGCGCAGGCCCACGGCGATGGCCACCGCCTCCTCGTCGGTCAGCAGCAGCGGCGGCAGCCTGTTGCCCACGGAGAGCCGGTAGCCGCCCGCCACTCCCGGGACGGAGTCGATCCGGTAGCCCAGCTCTCTGAGCCGGTCGATGTCGCGCCTGACGGTCCTGGTCGTCACGCCCAGGCTCTCCGCCAGGTCGGCGCCTGACCACTCGTGCCGGGACTGGAGGAGCGACAGCAGCCGGAGCAGCCGGCTGGAGGCGTCGAGCATGTTCTCAGCTTTCCTGCCATTGAGGACAGGCCCTGTCCTCAATCTGTCCTACCGTACCCCTGTCCATGACGTCTAGGGCCCTGGAGCCGACATGACGGAAACGAGCATGACGCAAGAAACGGCGAATCCGCGGCGCTGGCAGGCGCTGGCCGTCCTGGCGCTCGTGCAGTTCCTGGTCTTCACCGACGGCACGATCGTCAACGTGGCTCTGCCGTCCATCCAGCGCGACCTCGGGCTGACGCCCGGCGAGCTGACCTGGGTGGTCAACGGATATCTGCTGGCGGCGGGCGGCCTGCTGCTCGTCGGCGGGCGGCTGGCCGACCTGCTCGGGCGCAGGCGGGTGTTCATGACGGGCGCCGCGCTGTTCGCCCTGGCCTCCCTGGCGGCGGCGCTGGCCACGACGGCGCAGGTGCTGGTGGTCGCCCGGTTCCTGCAGGGCATCGGCGACGCCCTGGCGGTCCCGTCGGCGATGTCGCTGGTGGCGCTGCTGTTCACCGACCCGCAGGAGCGGGCCAAGGCTTTCGCGATCTGGGGCGGGCTGGCCGGGCTCGGCTCCACCGCGGGAGTCCTGCTGGGCGGTGTCCTGACCGACGTGGCGAGCTGGCACTGGATCTTCTACGTCAACGTGCCGCTCGCCCTGATCTCGCTGCTGCTGGTCCCCCTCCTGATCAAGGAGAGCCGGACGCCCGCGATGAGCAGGCCCGACGCGGTCAGCGCCCTGCTGATCATCGGCGGCCTGGTCGCCGTCATCCAGGGCATCCTGTCGATCGCCACCCAGCCGCTGCTCAGCGCGGGCGTGCTGGGGCCGCTGCTGGGCGGGCTGGCGGCGGTGGCCGTGTTCCTGGTCATCCAGGCGAAGTCCGGCAACCCGCTGGTGCCGCTGAAGTTCTTCCGCCACCGGGTGCGGATCACCGGCAACCTGGCCATGGTCGCCCTGGCCGGCTCGACGGCGGCCATGTTCTTCCTGCTCGTGGCCTACGTTCAGCAGATCCTCGGGTTTTCGCCGCTGCAGAGCGGGCTGGCCTGGCTGCCGTTCATCGCCGCCTACATGGCCGGGCTGACCACCATGGCCAAGCTCCTGCCCAAGCTGGGCCCCCGGTGGTCGATGGCGGCCGCCCTGTTCCTGGCCGGCTCGGGACTTCTGCTGCTGTCCCGCATCCCGGTCGACGGCACCTACGCGATCGACCTGGTGCCGGCCATGATTCTGATCGGCCTGGGCGGCGGCGGCGCCACGCCGGCCTCGCAGGTCGCCTCGCTCACCGACGTGTCCCAGGATGACGCCGGTCTGGGTTCCGGCGTCGTCACCACCGTGCTGCAGCTCGGGCAGGCGCTCGGGCTGGCCGCCATCGTCACCGCCGCCACCGCCTACGCGCGCGGGCTGGAGGGCGAGGCCGCCGCGGCGGCCACCGCGGGCTACCGGCTGGCCTTCCTCATCGGCGCGACCCTGCTCCTGGCCGGGGCGTTGGCCGTGGTGGCCTTGCTCAGGCCCAAGCGGTCGCCGGTGACGCAGAGCCTGTCCGATCGGCCCCTGCCGAGCGCCTCGGAGTAGATCCGCTCGGTGTGCTCGTTCGGCGGGACGCCGAGGTCCCTGCGCAGGCGCTGCTCGCACATGCGGTACCAGCTCCTGACGGCGCCCAGGTTCCCGTCCCGGCCGTGCATCACCATCATGAGCTGGTAGGTCTCCTCCCGGTAGGGGTCGAGATCCACGGCGCGGCGGGACCAGTGGACCACGTCGCAGTAGTCGCCCCGGCGTAAGGCCTCCTCGGCCAGCCAGATGAGCGCGGGCAGCGCCAGGGCGCGGCACCACTCGCGCTGTTCGATGATCCAGTCGGCGTTCTCGCCGGCGAGGAAGTCGCCGCGGTAGAGGGCCATCGCCTGGGTGTAGGCCGCCCGGGCGATGGCCGTCTCCCCGGCCATCACGGCGGTCTTGCCCTGGCTGATCAGCTCCTCGAACTCCTCGACGTCCACCCAGAGACTGGGAGCGTGCAACATGTAACCCTCGTCACAGTGAACAATGCCGATGGCGTCGTGCCCGCCCTGCACGCGGCTCAGCGTCTTGCGTACGGCGTGCACGGCGACCTTCAGGGAGCTCGAGTTCCGCGACGATTCATTTCCCGCCCACAGGACGGCCTTGAGCCGTTCTTTGGGCACCACATTTCCGCGGTTCAAAACCAGGTACTGAAAGAGATTGCGAGCCTTGCCGGCATTCCATCGGTGGACGGCGTGGCCATGAATCTGAGCCGTGAACCGGCCCATGAGACTGACCTTGCTGGCGACGCCGGTACCATCTCGAAGAAGCATCCGAGTCTTCCCCCTGCGCGTCAACTGTTCCAGACTTGGAGCCGAACAGGCGTAGGCCTCACCCCCGTATGCCCGATATACTCCCTTTATAGGGAGATATTGACATCTTGAATGAAGTGTCAAGGAATCGGTAGATGTTAACAAGCAAGTCGGACACATTGAAAAAATCGGTGTTGATTGAAGTTTAAGCGAGACCATGGATATTACGATCTTGCCCGCCACCGGCGAGCGGTGGCCCGACCTCCGCGAGGTCCTGACGTCCTCCGGCAGCCTGGGACAGGGCTGCTGGTGCGTGGCCTGGCGGATGCCGTCGGGCGACTTCGGCCGGGCCGACGACGCGCGCCGCCGGGAGGTCATGCGGGACCTGCTCCACCGGGAACCGCCACCCGGGCTCCTCGCCTACTCCGGCGACACGCCCGTCGGCTGGTGCAACGTCGGACCTCGCACCGCCATGGAACGGCTGGTGCGCTCCAAGACCATCCAGCCCGTCGACGACGTCCCCGTCTGGACGGTGGTGTGCTTCGTGGTCCGCACCGGCCACCGCCGCAAGGGCGTCGCCGAGGCGCTGCTCCACGGCGCCGTCGACTTCGCCAGGAAGCACGGCGCCCCGGCCCTCGAGGCCTACCCCATCGACCCCCAGGGGCGGAGGGTCAGCACGACGGCCGCCTACGTCGGCACGGCGGGCATGTTCGAGCGAGCCGGGTTCCGCAGGCTCGCGCCGACCTCCGCCAAGAGCGCGGGACTCCCGCGCGTGGTGATGCGGCTCGACCTCCAGGAGGCTACGCCATGAGCACGATCGGCATCAGATCGCTCAACCGCGCGACGCTGGAACGCCAGTTCCTGCTCCGCCGTACCGCCAAGAGCGCCGAGGAGGTGATCGAGCACCTCCTCGGACTCCAGTCTCAGCAGCCCCTGCCGCCCTACTACGGCCTGTGGTCGCGGGTGGAGGGGTTCAAACCCGGCGACCTGGAGCGGCTCATCGAGGACCGGCGGGTGGTGCGCGCCACGCTCATGCGCTGCACCATCCACGCCGTCACGGCCGGCGACTGCCTGACGCTGCGGCCCCTCATGGCCCCCGTGATCGACAAGCAGCTCACGGGCAATCCCGCCCGCGCCGCCGAGCTCAAGAAGATCGACGACCTGGCCGCGCTGGCGGAGGCGGCCACCGAGCTGCTCGCCGAGGCGCGCGACGGCAAGGAACTCGGCACGCTCCTGGCCAAGCGCTGGCCCGACTGCAGTCCCACCCAGCTTTCGCGCATCGCGCAGTTCGTCGTGCCGGTGCTCCAGGTGCCGCCGCGCGGGCTCTGGGGGCGCACCGACGGGCCGATGTGGCAGACGATCGAGAGCTGGCTGGGACGGCCGCTGGACCCCTCCCCCAGCATCGACCGGGTGGTGCTGCGGTACCTCGCGGCCTTCGGACCCGCCACCGCGGCCGACGTCCAGCGCTGGTCGGGACTGTCCTCGCTCGTGGGCGTGCTCAAGCGGCTCAAACTGGCGACCTTCAAGGATCCGGCGGGCCGGCAACTGTTCGACCTGCCCGACGCGCCCCGTCCCGACCCTGACACCGAGGCTCCGGTACGGCTGCTCGCCGAATACGACAATGTCCTGCTGAGCTATGCGGACCGGACTCGCATCATGGACGACGCGTATCGGCCGCTAGTGATCGAGAAGAACGGCATCGTTCACGGGACGGTGCTCGTGGACGGGTTCGTGGCGGGAATCTGGGATTTCGACTCCTCGGGCGTGGTGATTACGCCGTTCCGCGCCTTGACTGGACCAGAAAAGGAGGATGTCGAGCGTGAGGCGGGCTCGCTCCTGGCTTTCGCAGGAGCGGCGAAGGGGGGCGACGTGCGCATTCTTCAGCCGGTGAAACCCTAGAAAAGGTTTACGCCCCGGGTGTGCCGACCCTTAACCTCGATGACTCACGCCGTCACCGTCTCGGCTGCGGCATTCCGCGTGACGGAAGTTCCGCCCCATCGTTGCTTTCTGTGTGCCCGGTGAGGTGGCGTGGCCGTCCGAGGCGCTCGGCCGGGCGGCTTCCATGGGCCGCAGGGACGCGGAGAAGCTCCTACCGGTGAGCCGGGCTCGCACCACCGGGACGACGAGAGCCGCCGGGGTGTTGACTTTGTCGTAAGTTATGTCGCACAGTGTTGCTACAAAGCTTGCGACAAAGGAGGCGTCATGGCCCGTGAACCGTTACCGGACGCCGGCCCGCCGGCGCGTGCGGCCGATCTGCGACTGGCGGGCGAGTGGCTGGCCCTGCACGGCCTGGCCGGCGCCCGCCCGACCCCGCTGCTGGCCGGCCGGCTGGCGGTCCGCAGACGCGCCCGCCTGGCCACTTACGTCATCCTGGCCGCGCTGATCATCGCGAGCGCCCTCGCCGCCACTTCCGCCTTCGGCGGCCGCCAGCCGCAGCGCCCGCTGCCGCTGCTGGCCCTGACCGCGCTGGTGGCCGGGCTACTGCTGGCACAGGCGCTGCTCGACCGGTGGGTGCGACACGTCGACCAGCGGGCGGGCGCGACACTGTCGCGCAGGGCCACCCATCTGATCCAGCCCGGCTGGCGGGCCGTGCTCGGCCGGCCGTACGCCGTTTTCGCGGTCGCCACGTTCGCCGGTGCGATGGTGCTGGCCGCAAGCGCCTTGGCCGTTCCCGACCCCACCGTGCGGCAGCTGGCCGTCATCGTGCTGATCGGCCTGCTCGGCGCGACGGCCATCACCGCCATGCAGCTGCGCCACCTGCTCAGGTTCCCGGTCGTGGCGGAGGACGAGGAGTCGCTGACCGCCGACGTCGTCATGCGCGTCGAAGACGCCCGCGAGCTCACCACGCCGAACGTGCAGTGGTCGCTGCCGGTGGTGCTGTTCGGCACCGCGCCCGGCTGGTGGAATGCCGCCGCGGTCGCCTACCTGGTCCTGAGCCTGGCCGCGTGCGTCGTGCTCCATGCCAAGACGCCGTCGATCGCGACGGTGGCCCGGCGGGCCATGAGCGTCCGATGATCGTCATCGACACGGCCTCGCCGGTGCCGCCGTTCGAGCAGCTACGGGCCCAGCTCGCCCGGCAGATCCAGAACGGCACGCTGGCCGTGGGCACCCGGCTGCCGACCATCCGCCACCTCGCGGCCGACCTCGGCCTGGCCGTCAACACGGTCGGCCGGGCCTACCGGGAGCTGGAGGAGGCGGGGCTGATCGAGACGCGCGGGCGGGCGGGCTCGTTCGTGTCGGCCGCCGGCGAGGAGGGCCGGGAACGGGCCCGCCGGGCCGCCGCCGACTACGCGGCCGTGATCGCCAGCGTCGGCATCGACGCGGACGAGGCGCTCCGCATCGTACAGGCGGCCCTGACGTCCGGCGCGGCGACACAGGCCTCCTCGTGAACCGCGGTCAGAAGGTGGCGATCGGGTTGACTGGGCTGCCGGACGTGCCGGCGAAGCGGACCGGCGCGACCGCGAGGTGGAAGTCCCACTGGCCGAGCTCGGCGGCCGTCGTCGCGCACGCCTCCAGGTCGCAGTTGTCGAGCATCCACAGACCCATCGCGACGAGGCTCACGGCGTGAACCGGCATCAACACGTCTTCGTACCCCGACGGCTGAACGTCCTGGGGGGTGTCGGCGCCGATCAGCGCGACCTCCCGCTCGTGCAGCCACGGCAGGCAGGACGCATGCCACCCGGCCTGCGTGAAGCCGCCGGCCGCACCGGTCTCGTGCCGGACGCGGCCATAGCCGGTCCGCAGGAGTACCGCATCGCCGGATCGCACCCGCACGCCCTGGCGACGCTCGGCCTCCTCGAGATCGTCGGGAAACACGCCCTGCCCCGGTTCCAGCCACGGCACATCGCGGACCCTGGCGATGTCCAGCAGGACACCACGTGTGATGATCCCGTTCGCCGCCGCCGTGACGGACGCCCACGACGATCCCGTCGCGGCGTCGACCAGCGAGTGCGACCGCCCGTTGTACATCGTGCCGTCCCAATAGATGTGGCACGGCGAGTCGAGGTGGGTGATGGTGTTGCCGTGGAACGTGAGGCCGAGCCGTTCGGTCGAAAAGCCCCAGCGCCGGTCGTTGCGGAATCCGGGTGCCGGTATGTTCTCGGCACCCGGCATGTCGGCGGCGCACGGGCACGTCGTCGTCGACCGCTCCATGTCTTCCGGTACGGCAACCTCCCACGCGCACGACACGCTCCTGCCGTGGCGCACGGCCCGCGCCGCCGCCAGCCGGACGTCGCCGGTGATGTGGTTCAGCGTGCCGAGCTCGTCGTCGTCGCCCCACCGTCCCCAGTTCGACAGCGTGTCGAAGTACCCGAGCACGTCGTCCTGTGTGGGTATCGGTCGCCCTGCCGTCATCCCAGCATCGACTCCTCCGGTCACGTGGTTCGAGGCACCGCGGGCAGGGTGTCCCGCCCTCTTTTGATATGGCCTGATATGGCCTCACCGGGCCGGACAGACGGTGTGAGCGACCTGGATCCAATCCTCGGCGATCTCACCACACGTTACGCGCAGAACTTCTGGATAGGCGCTGAGAACTGGTCTTTGCGAAGAGATCGAGTTCGGGCGAGAGGCTTCACTTGTCGTCCACTATCACCTCTACCGCCGTGCTCGACGTCCGCCGGGACCGCGTGTGGGACCCGAGGCGGTGAAACCGAGATCCCTCGACGGGCATCGGTGGGGAAGCGGGCGCGCCATGTCGAGTCCTGAGTCGGACAAGGTGGGGGCTTTCGGTCACGCCGTCAGCC
Source organism: Thermoactinospora rubra (assembly GCF_002093975.1). Taxonomy (GTDB): domain Bacteria; phylum Actinomycetota; class Actinomycetes; order Streptosporangiales; family Streptosporangiaceae; genus Nonomuraea; species Nonomuraea rubra_A. The sequence continues at coordinate 8,792 of NZ_MSZZ01000045.1, read as the reverse complement.
CCCTGAACCACTGACCTCGTAGCCCTGTCATCGCGCCGCGTTCTGTGGCGGGAGAGGTGTGCCCTCGGGGCTGGCCGCGGTGACGAGATGACCTTCTCGTGCCTCTCCTCCTCACCTCGGGCCACTCGATGCCTGTTCCGCTGTACCTGCTTGCCCTGGCGGTCTTCGCCATGAGCACCTCGGAGTTCGTGCTCGCCGGCCTCTTGCCGGACATCGCCTCGGATCTCGATGTCACCGTCGGGACGGCAGGCGTGCTCACCTCGGCCTATGCGATGCGGCCGGCGGTCCGCTGCTGCTCATCGGCTGGCCCTGGCCGTGCCGGCTGGCCGGACGGTCGCTCTGCTTGCCCTCCTGTTCGTGCTGGGCGCGTTGTCGTTCGCGCTGGGCAGTACATTGATCGCGCGGGTCCTCTGCGAGGCGACGGGAGCATCCACGATGGCCGGGTCGTACGCGACCGCGGCACTCAACGTCGGCGCCGCCGTCGGACCCTTCGCCGCCGCGGCCACCTTCAGCACCGCGGCCGGGAACCTCGGGCCGTTGTGGGCAAGCGGAGTCCTGGTCGCGATCGCCTTGCTCATCGCGTTCCCCTTGCTGCGGCACCAAGCAATGAGAATGAGGAGGTAGCCATGCGGTCGCCGGCATACCTGCATGACCTTCTGGCATCGACCCTCTTCACCGAGGGCCTCGATGACGAGATGAACCTGTGGTCGCTGGGATTCAGCGCCGTATGGATTCATGGCGCGGACCTCGCGGCCCTCGCCCCGGCCTTCTCCCTGGATCTCAGCACCCGCACCCCGTGCCCGTTGAGTGACATCCTCGACCACAACATCGACAGTGGCGACCTGTGGGTAGCCGAGGCCGGAGGATGGATCTGCATCCTGCCAGCGCGCGACGATGACGCATTCCTTCGGTCGCTGAGCGTCGGCGGCCGGCAAGTCCTCAGCTTCAGCATGGACATCAACGGCCATGACCGCTTCAAGTACATCCGAGACGGAGACATCGTCGTCTCTTTCAGGCCCACCTGGCCCGACTCCAAGCACGGCAGCGACCCGCACGCGCTCGATCACCTGATGGACGGGCTACGCTTTCAGGACAGTGAAGACGACAGCCTCGTGGAAGAGGACGAGATCATCAGTTCGGCCCTGGCGCTGATCGGACGCGTCACGGGAACCGACATCGCCGCCGACTGGATTGAGGCGACCCACTCTCGTATCGGAACGACCTCGATTCCGTGAAGGCGCGTCCGGTCGCTGTTCGCACGCGGTCGGCAGCGGTAGGCCGTACTCGACGTGCTCGTCCACAGAGCCGCCCACTGCCGGCGCCCGGGGGTGAGGGCCGCGTCGCTGGCGCCCGCGGCGGCCTGGGCCAGCCCGGCGTGAAGGAAACGATCGTCCAGCACCACCAGGCCGCCCGACAGCAGCGCCCAAACGCCGTGCCGGAAGTCGGCCGGCCCTATCGGTCCTGATCACTGGGAACGGTGAACAGCACCACGAAATACCCGGGCGGATAGCTCTCCCCCACGGCAATCCCCTCCGCCTCGACCCACGCGTGCGCCCCGAAGGGCGCGATGCGCCGCACGCCGACGCACCAGGTCGCCCAGCGGCCCCCCGCCCGGCCCAGCAGGACGGTCGCCAGCGAGCGCGGCAGGCACCCCTCCCGCCCCGCGCAGCGCAGGCTGACCGCCTCCACGTCCCGGCGGAGGGCCGCCGCCTGTGCGAACGTGGCCGGGCGGGAGCCGCGGCGCAGCCACGTCAGCACGGCCCTGATGCGGCCGGGAGGCTGCCTGGCCAGCAGGCAGGCGGCGGCCACCGCGGCCCGGACCGCGACGCGCCGGGCCGGCGGCACCGACCTCGGCGAGTGCCGGATCGCCTCCGGCATCGTCACGAGGATCGCCTCCGCCCGGACGGCTCCCGCTCGATGAGCAGCCCGGCCGCGGCCAGTTCCTCCTGCAGCTCGCGCACGTCCCGCTCGGCCTCCTCCGCCGGCACCGGGTACTCCTCCGTCAGCGAGCCGGCGATCTCGGCGGTGGTCGCCCCCTCCAGCAGCCCTCGCAGCACAAGAGCCCCCGTGGGGTTGAGGTTCCAGTACTTCCCGCTGTCCATGTCGAGCAGGGCCGTGCCGTACTCGGTTTCCGCGGCGATGACGCCGTCACGAAGTCTCATGAGCGCTCCGAGGTGCCACAAGGGGGACGTCTTCGAGTGATCGCAGCCACAGCTCGCAGGCGATGGTCTGGTAGAGCACGCTGAACGGCAGGACGGGCGGCAACGGCCGGCGGCTGAGCTCGCGCAGCATCGCCACGTCGACGAGGCCCAGCCGTCCCAGGCGCGAGTCCTCCCACAGCGCCAGCACGTCGGCACGGTGCTCGCGCAGCCCCATCTCGACGTCGTGGGAGCCGTCGGCCTTGGTGGCGCGGGTGAGTGCGATGTCGGGCACGATGCCGCGCATGGCCTCGACGATGAGGGGCTTGTACTGCCACGGGGAGATCCGCTCGCCGGGCCGTACGGCAAGAGCCGCCTCGATCACCGCGTCGTCGTAGTAGGGGGCGGCCATCCGCACGCCCAGCCCGGCGGCCATCTGCCCGAGCTGGCGCACGGCGCGCGACACGGCGCGCAGCCCGACGAGTTCCTGGTGCAGGCCGTGCCCCGGGGCCAGGGGGCGGGCGTCCGCGACGGCATGGATCCGGTCACGGACCACGTCGACCGCCTCCGGCGTGATCCACGGCGGCAGCCGCGGCGGTCTTCCCCAGCCCAGCGCCGGGGCGTCCACCGGGGGCGCGGGCGCGGTGAGCTCCCTGGCGACCTGGCGCAGCCACTCCCCGTGCGTCGGGGCGGCCGCGAGCATGCGGAGGGTCTGCCGGTACGGCCAGCGGTACTGCGCCGCGAAGCCCCGCAGGTGCCTCACCGCCAGGCTGGGGTTGCGCCGCAGCAGGCCGTGGAGGTGCGCGATCGAGCCGTACAGCAGTTCGTCGCCGCCGAAGCCGCCCATGTGCAGCCGCGAGCCGTGCCGGGCGGCCGCCCGCACGATGGTCAGCCAGCGGTTGCGGTCGGCCGCCGTCGCGCACGGCTCGTCGAAGGGCTCGTCCAGATGCCGGATGCCGTCGTAGACCAGCGGCACCTCCTCGGCGGGGATGACGTGGTGCTCCACTCCTCCCAGGGCGGCCACCGTACGGCGGGCCCAGGCGACGTCGTCGCCGAGCGGGTCGCGGTAGGCGGCGGTGTAGGCGGCGACCCTGGCCCGGCCACGTATGGCCAGGCTGCACAGCGCGGTGGAGTCCGCCCCGGCCAGGTCGCAGCTGACGAGGTCGCGGCCATGGGTCCGGACCTCGACAGCGGCTGTCAGGGCCTCGCGCAGCCACCTCGCGCCCTCGTCCATCGGGAGCACGGGCTTGGGAGGGGTCCAGCGGCGGACGGCCCTGGCCTGGCCGGTGCCGTCGAGCAGCAGGTAGTGCCCGGCGGGGACGGCGGAGATCCCCTCCCACACCGGTTCCTCGGTCAGGGGGAACAGCACGGGCGGGTCGAGCAGCTGGACGGCCAGCCGGTCGGGGGCCGGGGCGGAGCCGGCCAGGCGGGCCAGCACGTCGGCCCGGTCGGCGGCGATCGTGGTGCCCAGGACGGAGCCGTGGAAGACCGGGCGCAGGGAGCTGACGGTGCCCTGCACGCGGGTCTCGCCGGCCACCGAGGCGAACAGGTGGTAGCTGCCCGGCGGCGTGCCCATGACGGCGTCGAGCTCGGCCGCCGTGCGCAGCCGTGCGGCGACGACTTCCAGCCGGTCGCGCGTGAGCAGGTGGTCGCCCAGGACGGCGACGGAGGCGAAGCCCGCGCAGCCGACGGTCATCGTGTCGTCCCAGTCGCCCAGGATCCACGGACGGCCGCTCGCGTGATGGATGCACTTGGGGGCGGACACGGCCAGGGCCCTGGCCGCCCGGTGCGCGTGGAGGTGGTCGGGGAGGACCACGAACCAGGCCGGACTCAGCATGATGGATCTTCCGTTCCAGAGGGCGGGCCGGTCCGGTGCCGGACCGGCCCGCGGCTCACCGCGTCGTCACATGCGGGTGCGGCGTGAGACGCGAGTACGTCGGGACAACGCGGTCGCGGTCGTCGGAGGCGCTCTCACGCTCCTCGGATCCGCCGGAGGCCGTCAAAGGCGCTTGCGCAGCAGGACGCCGTCGGGCCCCGAGGAGATGCCGATCCCGGTCTTCTTGTCGAACGTGCCCGCGGCGGTCAGCGTCGGGCGCTCGTAGGCGCGGGCCTTGGTGCTCGTACGCATGTCGTCTCCTTTCGGCTGGACAACGGAAGGGGCGCTGCCGGCGTTTTCCCGCAACGGCGACGGAGCGCCCCGGCGGACCATGACTGTATGTGTCATGAGCCGTAATGGACTTTGTCATGCGCTTTGGAGATCGTCCAGCCCTCGCATCGGCTGATTTTTCCTCGCGCGAGCTTCAGAGTGGCCGATTACGCGACAAAGAAGCAGGTGGAAGCCGTCATGAAGGATACCGACAGAATTGTCTTCGGTGCCGCGGAGAGTTTTCCACAGACAACGATGGAAACGCGCGCCGAGCTGCGGAAAGCGCGCTTCCGGAGGGCGGCGTGACGCGCCTCGAATGACCCCTATAAAGGACTGGCGCTATTGACCGTTTACGGATAGGATCTTGACGGCGCCGCCTGGAATTGCTTAAGAACGTCTTTGGCATGTCGGGGCGGCGCAGGATCGGCGGGCTGCTGTGGCAGCGCGACTTCCGGTTGTTCTGGTTCGGGGAGACGGTCAGCGAGGCCGGCCGTGGCGTCGTGCGCGCTCTACGCGAGCGTTCCGCTGGCCGCCTGGATGGGCGTCCTGGGATTCGAGCATGTGCTGCCGGTGGCGCTGCCGGCGGAGCCGCGACGTGGTCTTCGACACCGCCTACCAGGTCCAGCTGCCCGTCCTCGTCGACGCCGGGTGCTCGTGGGCATGTCGTCTCCTTCCCGGCTGGACAACGGGAAGGGGCGCGGCCAGCGTTTTCCACACAGTGGCGATGAAGCGCCCAGCCAGACCATGACTGATCCAGTCATGCGACGTAAGAGGCATTGTCATTATATGAGGCAGGCGTCCGGCCCCTCTCGCCGACAGAATCTCCGTGAAGTCGGCTTGACGCCCTGAAGCCACAGGTACAACCCCTCGCGAAAAAGGCCTCCAGAACGACCGGCCCAGATGTCGCTAATTTCCTACGGGCCGGCGGCGCGGCTTGCCGACCTACAAAGGCCAATATCTGTCCATCACAATTTGCTCCACCGGCTACACAGAACCGAACCAGTTTTAGGTCCGACCATATTAGTGTCTTAAGCGCGCTCCTTACTTGAATCAAGAAGGGTGGTCTTCAACCTTGACGACAATCCCAAGATTTCGTAAGAGTGTTGTGGTGTGATCAACTAGCACTCCACCAGAAAGGACGGGTAAGTGGCTTCCAACTCGCAGAACCACGGGTTGCAGCACAGAGACGGTGGACCAGAGGACGAGTTCGTCGTCACACCCAGCGAATCAGCGATGCTCTCACAGGCGTGCGGCAGCCTGCGCAACGAGGCATAGCGTGCGGGGGACCGGCGTGCCCGTCCCCCTCGACGTCACCTCGGCGATGATGGAGGGAACGCGTGAGAGCATTGCGCACACGGCAGGCGCCGGTCCTCGACGCGATAGCCGCGTTACGCGCGGAGCTCGACAGGCACGGCCTGTCGGCGGAAGTCGTCGAGCAAACCCAGGGCCGGATCGGCGTGGCAGGCTGCGTTCTACGTGACTCTGAAGGCTCGGTGATGGGAGAGTCGTCCGGCCGAGGCGGCGGCCCCCAGGCCGTCGCGAGCGCGCTGTTCGAGGCGTGGGAGAACTGCTGCCACAAGCACGGCTTCGAAAAGCTTCGCCGGGACCCGAGCCGCCTTCGCGTCGTCCAAGCGAAAGAAATCGCGGCGCAGCCGGCCCTTCATGATGACGCGATGGTGCATCGGCTCGCCGCGGACTTCCCGGACGGTCACGTCGCTTGCCTGCGGTTCGACCCCATTTCCGGTGGCGGCGATCCCATCTGGTATCCCGCCTTCGCGAGGTTCCCGTGGTATCCGCAATATCCTGTCGAGGACGATCACCCGCGTTATAGGCCCTACCTTCGCTACGCGACGAACTTCGGCACCGCGGCGGGAATTTCCGAGCAAGAGGCGCTGGTCCACGCGCTCATGGAGGCGGTGGAAGGCGACGCCTTCTCGATGGCGCTCATGAATTGGTACGTGACCTTCGACGCCTGCCCCGCAGCCGTCTGCCAGGAGGACCTGCCGGAGGATCTCCGACGGCTGTGCGCCGAGGCGGAGCGGGTGATCGGCTGCCCTCCGCTCGTCTTCGACATCACGACCGAGCTCGGCATCCCGGCATTCTGCGCCATGCCGTCCCGGCTTTCCTATCTCGGCGCGGGCGGCGCGGGCGCGTCGACGATTCCCGCCTACGCGCTTGAACGCGCGGTCGGAGAGCTCGTCCAGGCCTACGTCAACATCGTCGACGACCCCGAGCACGACCGCCGCCTGCACCGGCGGCTGAGCCGCCTGAGCCGGTGGCCGGCGCTGGAGCGCTGCGTGACCCTCGACCCCGCCGATCTCGTCGCCCGCTCCGAACGAGCGCCGTCCCGCCCTCCGCAGTGGTGGGACCCGCCGGACGCCGCGCCGCGGATCGACACCCTGACCGCCGCGCTGGCCGACGCCGGCCTGACCGGATATTTCCTCAGATGGAACGACGGGGCCGTTCCCGTCGTCACAGTCCTCGTCCCCGGCCTGGAGACCTTCTTCCTCAGCAGGGCCGGCGTCCCCGTGCTCCCGACGGGACGCGGGGCCCGGCGCTGGCACTCGGCGACCACCGCGCGAAACGGTAGAGAACGGTAGGGAAACGACGTGCACGGCACCACGGCAGGGCAACGCAGGATCGGCGGGCTGCTGTGGCAGCGCGACTTCCGGCTGTTCTGGTTCGGGGAGACGGTCAGCGAGATCGGCAACTCCTTGGCCGTGGTCGCCATGTCGCTGCTCGTCGTCGCCGAGCTCAAGGCGAGCACCTTCCAGGTGAGCCTGCTGACCGCGGCGGCCTTCCTGCCCTGGCTCCTCGTCAGCCTGCCCGCGGGAGCGTGGGTGGACCGGCTGCCGTCCCGCAAGGTCATGATCGTCAGCGACGTGGTGTCGTTCGCGCTCTACGCCAGCATCCCGCTGGCCGCCTGGCTGGGCGTGCTGACGTTCGAGCACGTGCTCCTGGTCGCGCTGCTGGCCGGAGCCGCGAACGTGTTCTTCGACACCGCCTACCAGGTCCAGCTGCCCGTCCTCGTCGACGCCGGCGACCTGGTGGAGGGCAACGTCAAGATGCAGGCCAGCATCAGCGCCGCCCGCCTCGGCGGATCCAGCGCCGGCGGGTTCGCCGTGCAGGCGATGGGAGCGGCCACCGCGCTGATGGTCAACGCCGCCAGCTTCCTGGTGTCGGTGGCCTGCCTGCTTGGCATCCGCCGGTCTGACCCGCCCGGCGCCGGGCACGCGCGGGCGGCCGATCCGGTCGAGGGCGGGCTGTGGCGCACCATCGCCGAGGGCCTGCGCTTCGTCGCCCGCGACCGCTACTTCCGTCCGCTCACCATCTGGGCGTCGGTCTCCAACTTCGGCCTGACCGGCTACGACGCCCTGATCGTCGTGTTCCTGGTACGCGACGTGGGCGTCCAGCCCAACGTCGTCGGTCTCCTCATGGCGGTGGCGGGCGTCGGCGCCGTCCTGGGCAGCCTGGTCGCGGGCCGCGTCGTCGACCGTTTCGGTACGGCACGCGGCCTGCTCGCCATGGCCGTCTTCGTCATCCCGCTCGTCCTGCTGATCCCGCTCGCCAGCCCGGGTCCGGGACTTGCCCTCTACGCCGCCGGCATCCTCATGTGCGTCACCGGGATCGCGGTCACCAACGTCATCGCGGCGAGCTTCCGCCAGGCGTACGCGCCGCCGGGCATGCTGGGCCGGGTGACGGCGACCACGCGGTTCCTGCTGAACGGGGTCTACATCCCGGGCGCCCTGGTGGCCGGAGGGCTGGGCACGTGGCTCGGCGTCAGGGCGACCTTGTGGATCATGCTCGGCATGGTCGCCCTGGCCGGCGTGTTCCTGTTCACCCCGGCCCTCCTGGGGCGGCGTGACCTGCCTCAGCAGGCCCGGTAGGTCGCGATCACCACGCCGGTGGCCGTCGTGGTGGCCTTCACCAGGTTCAGCGCCGTGTGCTCGGTGAACAGCCCGCGTCCCCGCCCCAGCGCCACAGGGTGGATCAGGAGGACCAGCTCGTCGATGAGCCCGTGGGGCAGCAGCGAGCGGACCAGTTCCCCGCTGCCCAGGATGGAGATCGCCTTGTCGTGCCGCTGCTTCAGCTCGCGCACGGCCGCCACCACGTCGCCCTTGAGCAGCGTGGAGTTGGCCCACGGCAGGGGCTCCCGCAGCGTCGTGGACGCCACGTACTTCGGGAAGGCGTTGAGCACCTTCGCGTACGGGTTGTCGTCCGGCTGGAACGGCCAGAACGTGGCGAACTGCTCGTAGGTGCGCCTGCCGAAGAGCATGGCGCCGGTCTCGCCCATCCCCTCGCCCATGGCCTTCGCCATCGACTCGTCGTGGTACGGCGCGGCCCAGCCGCCGTACGGGAAGCCGTCGCGGCGGTCCTCGCCGGGGCTCGCGGGGGCCTGCATGACGCCGTCGAGCGTGATGCTGTTGGTGACGACCAGTCGTCCCATGGTGGTTCTCCTTCCTCCAATGTCAGGAACTTTAGGGGTCTGGCGTTGGCCGTTGGGCGAC
>NZ_MSZZ01000044.1 GCF_002093975.1 Thermoactinospora rubra | reverse complement strand
CGCCCGCCCGGGGCGGCGTAGTCGATGGTAACGCCCCGATATCAGGCCGCGGACCCCTGTTTACAACGTTGAAACAACGTTGTAGAACCTCTGCATCACCATCGTCGTACAGAGAGGCCATCCCTTTGACGACCCGCGCTCGTCTCACGCTCGACCCCGCCTTCCGGATCGCGCCGGTTGAGCCCCGCCTGTTCGGCTCGTTCGTCGAGCACATGGGCCGCTGCGTGTACACCGGGATCTTCGAGCCGGGACACCCGAGCGCCGACGCCGACGGCTTCCGCACCGACGTCCTGGACCTGGTACGCGAGCTCGGCGTCACGCTCGTCCGCTACCCGGGCGGGAACTTCGTGTCCAACTACCGGTGGGAGGACGGCGTCGGCCCCGTCGAGCAGCGGCCGACCACGCTCGACCTGGCCTGGCGCAGCGTCGAGGACAACCGCTTCGGCCTCAACGAGTTCATGGCCTGGGCCGCCAAGGCCGACGTGGAGCCGATGATGGCGCTCAACCTCGGCACCCGCGGCGTCGCGGAGGCCCTCCAGCTGGTGGAGTACGCCACCTACCCGGGCGGCACCCGGCTGTCGGAGCTGCGCCGCGCCCACGGGGTGGACAAGCCGCACGACATCCGCCTGTGGTGCCTGGGCAACGAGCTGGACGGGCCCTGGCAGATGGGCCACAAGACGGCCCGGGAGTACGGCAGGCTCGCCGCGGAGACGGCGCGGGCACTCAAGCGCTTCGACCCCACCCTATCCCTGGTCGCCTGCGGCAGCTCCAACAGCACCATCGAGACCTTCGGCGCCTGGGAGGCGGAGGTGCTGGAGGAGACCTACGACCTGGTCGACTACGTCTCGCTGCACGCCTACTACGACCCCTCCGACGGGGACGTGGACTCCTTCCTGGCCAGCGCCGCCGACATGGAGCACATGATCCGCTCCATTGCCGCGACCGCCGACCACGTCGCCGCCAAGCTGCGCAGCCGCAAGCAGCTCAAGCTGTCCTTCGACGAGTGGAACGTCTGGTACCAGAGCCGCTTCAAGGGCGAGGACTCGCTGGAGTGGAGCAGGCACCCGCGGCTGATCGAGGACTGCTACGACGTCACCGACGCGGTCGTGGTCGGCAGCCTGCTCATCACGCTGCTGCGCAACGCCGACCGGGTCGGCGTCGCCTGCCAGGCCCAGCTCGCCAACGTGATCGCGCCCATCATGACCGAGCCGGGCGGCCCCGCCTGGCGGCAGACCATCTTCCACCCCTTCGCGCTGACCGCCCGGCACGCGCGCGGCCAGGTGCTGCGGGTGGAGCCCGACTCGCCCACGATCGAGACCGCCAAGTACGGCGAGGCGCCCGTGGTGTGGGCGACGGCCACCCACGACCCGGCCACCGGCGAGCTGTCCCTGTTCGTCGTCAACCGCGACCGCCGCGAGCCGTGCGCCCTGGAGGTCGCGCTGCCCCGCGGCCTGGCCCCGGTGGAGCACCTGGAGTTGGCCGATGAGGACCCCTCGGCCCGCAACACCGCCGCCGAGCCGGACCGGGTGACCCCGCGGCCCGGCTCCGGCCTGGACTGCCAGGACGGCACCGCGACCCTCACCCTCCCGCCCACCTCTTGGACATTCGTCCGTTTCGCCGCTAAGGAGTAGGACATGACCCATCCACTGTCCCGCCGCGCCTTTCTGAACCTGTCGGGAGCGGCCGGCCTGACCGCCGCGCTGGCCGCCTGCGGCGGCGGCACCCGCCTGGGCACGGGCTCCACCACGCCGACGGCCGCCGCCCCCGCGTTCACGGGCGGCGAGTACACCGGGCCCAAGGTCACCCTGAGCTACTGGAACGGCTTCACCGGCGGCGACGGCCCGCACATGCGCACCATGATCGACGCCTTCAACAAGGAGTACGCCGGGCGGATCGAGGTGCGCAACGTCACCCGGCGGTGGGAGGACCTCTACCCGGCCATGCCGACCGCCATCTCCGCCGGCAACGGCCCGGACGTGGCGGTCATCCACAACGACTGGATCGGCACCTTCGCCGTCCGCCAGGTGCTCGTCCCCGTCGACGACGTCGTCGGCGCGCTCCAGCTCACCGAGGGCGACTTCATCCCGGCCGTGTGGAACGCGGGGGTCTACAACGGCAAGCGCTACAGCGTGCCGCTGGACGTGCACTGCCTGGGCGACTACTACAACGCCGCGCACCTGGAGAAGATCGGGCTGAAGGAGGCGCCCGGCGACAAGGCCGGCTACGAGGAGGCGCTGGCCGAGCTGAAGAAGGCCAGCGTCGCCCAGCCGTTCTGGATGCCCAACAAGTGGCCCGCCCACCTGATGTTCATGAGCCTGCTGTGGCAGCACGGCGGCGAGCTGTACAGCGAGGACGGCACCAAGGCGCTGTGGGGCTCCGAGCAGGGCGTGGCGGCCCTGAGCTGGATGGTGGAGCAGATCGACAAGGGCTACAGCCCGGCCAAGGTCGCCATCGACAGCCAGTACGCCGCCTTCAAGAACGACAAGGTCAGCCTCACCTGGGACGGCATCTGGCAGATCAACGACCTCAAGACCAACGCGCCCAGCCTGAAGTGGGGCCTGGCGCCGATCCCGAACATCGGCGGCACCCCCGCGGTGTGGAGCGCCTCCCACAACTTCGTGCTCACCAGCCAGGCCGGCAAGGACCCCAACAAGGTGCAGGCGGCCAAGGTCTTCATCGGCCACATGAGCCGCCAGTCCACCGAGTGGGCCAAGGCCGGCATGATCCCCGCGCGCAACTCCGCCCGGCAGGCGCCCGAGGTCGCCGAGCTGCCGCAGGTCAAGCTGGCCGCCGACATGAGCGTCTTCCACTTCCTGCCCGCCCTGCCCGGCGTGGGCGACGTGCAGGTCAAGGCGCTGGAGCTGGCCGTGGCCAAGGCCGTGCTCAAGGAGGCCGGCCCCGCCGACGCGCTGAAGGAGGGCGTGGCGACGGCCGACAAGCTGCTGGCGGAGAACAAGCGGAAGTACGGGCAGTGAGCGTCACGACGGCTCCGGGGGCGGTACGGCATGCCGCCCCCGCCCGCACGGCCAGGCGGATGCGGTGGTGGACGCCCTACGCCTTCCTGGCGCCCTACCTGGCGCTGTTCACGGTGTTCATGGTCGTGCCGATCGGGTTCGGTTTCTGGACCTCGCTGCACGAGTGGGACATCAACCTGCCGGCCAAGCCGTTCGTGGGGCTGGGCAACTACGCCGACCTGTTCGACCCGGGCAGCGTGGACGGCTCCCGCTTCTGGATGGCGATGCGCGCCACCGGCATCTTCACCGTGGCCTCCGTGCCGATCCTCATCGTCCTGCCGCTGGCCGTGGCGCTGCTGATGAACGGCCGGTTCAAGGGCCGCAACGTCTACCGCGCCGTCTACTTCGCGCCCTACGTCCTGGGCGTGGCCGTGGTCGGCCTGCTGTGGCGCTACCTGCTCGACGGCAACATCGGCCTGGTCAACCACTACCTCGGGCTGGAGGTGCAGTGGACCACCGACGTGCCGCCCGCCTGGATCGCGCTGGTGGGCGTGACCGTGTGGTGGACCCTGGGGCTGAACTCCGTGATCTTCCTGGCCGGGCTGCAGGACATCCCGCGCGAGCTGCACGAGGCGGCGATGGTGGACGGGGCGGGCCCGTGGCGGCGCTTCCGCGCGGTCACGCTGCCGGGGCTGCGGCCCGTCATGGTGTTCGTGGTCAACGCCACGATCCTGGCCTCGGCCAACATGTTCGGCCAGTCCTACCTCATCACCGCGGGCGCCCCCGCCGACCAGACCAAGACCGCGATCTACCTCATCGCCGAGACCGGCCTGCGCCAGTTCGACATGGGGACGGCCTCCGCCATGAGCTTCATCCTCGCGGCGTTCCTCATGGTGGCCAGCGCCCTGGTGTTCGGCGCGTTCCGAGACAGGCGGAAACCATGACACGAGACCTGCGCGGCCTGCGGCGGGCGCTGCTGCACCTGGTGCTGGCGGTGATCGCGGCGCTGTACCTGAGCCCGCTGCTGTACATGTTCGTCACGTCGTTCAAGACGCGCGAGGCGGCCCAGTCCACCACCCCGCGGTGGATCCCCGACCCGGTCACCACCGACGCCTACCGGGAGATCCTCTCCAGCCCCGACAGCCCGGTGCTCACCTGGTTCCTCAACAGCCTGCTGGCCGCGACCGGGCACGCCGTGCTGGTGCTGGTCACCGCCGCGCCCGCCGCCTACGCGCTGGCCCGGCTGCGCTTCCGGCTGCGCACGCCGATCTTCTCGATGATCGTGGCGACCCTGTTCGTGCCGCCGGTGGTGCTGCTGATCCCGAACTTCCTCATCGTCAACCAGCTGGCCTGGGTGGACAGCCTGCCCGCCGTCATCGTCCCCGCGGCGGCCGGCGCCTTCGGGGTGTTCTTCCTGCGGCAGTTCTTCCTCACGCTCCCCGGCGAACTGGAGGAGGCCGCCGAACTCGACGGCTGCAACCGCTGGCAGATCTTCGTCTCGGTGGCGCTGCCGCTGTCCAAGCCGGCCCTGGCGACGCTGTTCCTGCTGTCGTTCCTGGCCAACTGGAACGACTTCCTGTGGCCCCTCTACGTGCTGCTCAGCCCCGAGGCGCTCACGCTCCCGGCGGGGCTGGGCAACTTCCAGAGCGCCAACAACATCCGCTACGACCTGCTGATGGCCGGGGCGGTCATCGCCAGCGTCCCGGTGCTGCTGCTGTACGCGGTCGCGCAGCGGTGGGTGATCGAGGGCATCTCGCGCTCGGGGCTCAAGGGCTGAAAGCCTCCGCGAGACAGGGCGGGGGGCCCCGGGGGCAGGGGTCCGGGGCGCCCCGCCGCATTCGGGGATCAGCCCATGTGCGGGTAGCGGTAGTCGGTCGGCGGGACGAACGTCTCCTTGATCGTGCGGGCGTTCACCCAGCGGATCAGGTTGAAGATCGAGCCCGCCTTGTCGTTGGTGCCCGAGGAGCGGGCGCCGCCGAAGGGCTGCTGGCCGACGACCGCCCCGGTGGGCTTGTCGTTGACGTAGTAGTTGCCCGCGGCGAAGCGCAGCTTCTCGGACGCGGCGGCGATGGCGTGGCGGTCCTGCGCGATGAACGAGCCGGTGAGCGCGTACGGCGAGACCGACTCCATCTGCTCCAGCACGGCGTCGAAACGGGAGTCGTCGTAGACGTGGACGCCCAGGATCGGGCCGAAGTACTCCTTGACGAAGACCTCGTCGGTGGGGTCGTCGCAGACCAGGACGGTCGGCTTGACGAAGTAGCCGGTCGAGTCGTCGTAGGAGCCGGTGAGGACGTCGATCGAGGAGGTGGCCTTGGCCCGGTCGATGGCGGCCTTGTGCTTGGCGAAGGCCCGCTCGTCGATGACCGCGCCCATGAAGGTGGACAGGTCGGCGGCCACGTCGCCGACGGTCAGCGACTCGGCGGTGCCGACCAGGTCGTCCCTGAGCCGGGTCCAGATCGAGCGCGGGATGTAGGCGCGGGAGGCGGCCGAGCACTTCTGGCCCTGGTACTCGAAGGCGCCGCGGACCAGGGCGGTCAGCAGTACCCCCGGGTCGGCCGACGGGTGGGCCAGCACGAAGTCCTTGCCGCCGGTCTCGCCCACCAGGCGCGGGTAGCTCTGGTAGGCCGAGATGTTCTCGCCGACCGTGCGCCACAGGTGCTGGAAGGTCGCGGTGGAGCCGGTGAAGTGGATGCCGGCCAGCGCCGGGTGGGTCAGCGCCGCCTCCGAGACGGCCTGGCCGTTGCCGGTGACCATGTTGATCACGCCGGGCGGCAGGCCGGCGGCCTCCAGCAGCCGCATGGTGAAGTGGGCGGCGAACTGCTGGGTGGGCGACGGCTTCCAGACCACGACGTTGCCCATCAGGGCGGCGGAGGTCGGCAGGTTGCCGGCGATGGCGGTGAAGTTGAACGGCGTGATCGCCAGGACGAAGCCCTCCAGCGGGCGGTACTCCATCCGGTTCCACACGCCCGGCGACGACATCGGCTGCTCGGCGTAGAGCTGCCGCGCGTAGGCCACGTTGAACCGCAGGAAGTCGATCAGCTCGCACGCCGAGTCGATCTCCGCCTGCTGCACCGACTTGGACTGGCCCAGCATGGTCGCGGCGTTCAGCGTCGCGCGCCACGGCCCGGCCAGCAGCTCGGCGGCCTTGAGGAAGACCGCGGCCCGCTCGTCGAAGGACAGCGCCCGCCACGCCGGGGCCGCGGCCAGCGCCGCGGAGATCGCGTCCTGCACGTCCTGGGCCGTAGCGTCGTTGGTACGGCCCAGGACGGCGGCGTGGTTGTGCGGTTGGACCACGTCGATCGGCGCGCCCCCGCCCATCCGCTGCTGCCCGTCGATGGTCATCGGCAGCTCGATGGCGGATCCGGCCAGCTCCTTGATGCGGTTCTCGAGCGCGGTGCGCTCGGCGCTGCCCGGCGCGTAGCCGTACACCGGCTCGTTGGCCGGGACCGGCACGTTGCTGATGGCGTCCATTGCTACTTACCCCCAAGGGCACGAAGGAAGAAGGCGACGTTGGCGGGGCGTTCGGCGAGGCGGCGCATGAAGTAGCCGTACCAGTCGTCGCCGTAGGGGACGTAGACGCGGACCGTGTGGCCCGCGGCGGCCAGCTCCTCCTGGCGGTCGGTCCTGATGCCGTAGAGCATCTGGTACTCGTAGTCGCCGAAGGTGCGGCCGAAACGATCGGCGAGCAGCTCGGTGATGGAGATGATCCGGTCGTCGTGCGTCGCCACCATGGGGTACCCCTTCCCCGCCATGAGGATGCGCAGGCATCGCACGTAGGCCCTGTCGACGTCCGTCCTGCTCTGGTGGGCCACCGAGGCGGGCTCGCGGTAGGCGCCCTTGACCAGGCGCACGCGGGAGCCCTCCACGGCCAGGTCGCGCAGGTCCCCGGGCGTGCGGTGCAGATAGGCCTGGATGGCCACGCCGGTGGCGGGGAAGTCCTCCCGCAGGGCGCGCAGCACCTCCAGCGTGGAGTCGACGGTCGTGTGGTCCTCCATGTCCAGGGTGACCATCGAGCCGGCGGCGTGCGCCGCCGCGCAGATCTCCCTGGCGTGCTCCAGCGCCATCTTCTCGTCGATGGCCTGGCCGACGGCCGACAGCTTCACCGAGGCCTCGGCCCGCAGCCCGGCCTCGCGCAGGGCGTCCATCAGCGCGACGTACGCCTTGGCCGTCGCGGCGGCCTGGGCGGAGTCGCGGGTCTCCTCGCCCAGGTGGTCGACGGTGGCCGACAGCCCGGCGGCCGTCAGGCGGCGCACCGCCGCGACGGCGTCGTGCGTGGTCTCACCGGCGACGAAGCGGTCGACGACCTTGCGGGTGAGCGGCAGGCCCGACACCGAGCGACGCACGAGCCTGCTCCGCGATGCGGCGAGCAGCAGTTGACCGAGCATGCTCACAGCGTAAGTCGCCGGCTCAGACCTGCTCCATCGACGTTCGTCACGGCGGATGTGGCATGCTGTTGGACAAATGTACAACCAGGCGGAGCTGCAGGACACCGTCGAGGAGATCGCCCGCGTCCTGGGCGCCTCGGCGACGCTGGAGGACCGGTCCTTCCGGCTGCTGGCGTACGGCGCGCAGCGCGGCGAGGTCGACTCGGTGCGGCAGGAGTCCATCCTGCGCCGGGCCGCCACGCAGGAGGTGCGCGACTACTTCGAGGGCTTCGGCATCGCCCGCGCCGAGGGCCCGGTCCGCATCCCGGCCCACGGCGAGCTGAAGGCCCGGGTCTGCTGGCCGCTGCGGCACCGGGAGGTGGCCTACGGCTACCTGTGGCTGCTGGACTCCGGCAGCCTCACCGACGCGGTGCTGGAGCGCGCCGCCCCGCTGGTCGCCCGGGCCGCGCAGGTGCTGGCCCACGAGGCGCGCAGCCGCCAGGCACAGGGCAGGGAGCTGGACTGGCTGCTGTCGCCCGATCCGGAGGAGCGCGGGCGGGCCGTGCTGGACCTGGCCGGGCCGGTGGCGGCGATAGCCGTACGGGAGTCGGACCGGGTGGCGCCGCTGTGGACGCTGCCGCGCGGCGTGCTGGCCCGCGTCGGCTCGCCGGTGGCGCTGCTGTGCCCGGCGCACCTGGCCGAGGAGGTCGCCTGCACCGTCCAGTCCCTGTACGGCACGGCCGCCGGGCTGGGCGCGCCCCGGCCGGACGCCTCGGAGGCCTGGCAGAGCTGGCGCGAGGCCCGGCACGCGCTGCGCGTGGCCGAGCACTTCCCCCGCTTCGCCCCGCTCGCCCGCTGGCGAGACCTGGGCGTGCACCGGCTGCTGGCCCGCCTGCCCGCCGCCGACCTGCGCGAGCTGGCCGCCGAGACCTCGGGGCTGGACCCCGAGCTGGCGCGGACCGTCGAGACCTACCTCGACCTGGGCGGGCAGGCCCAGGAGGCGGCGGCCAGGCTCGGCGTCCACCGCCAGACGCTGTACTACCGCCTGGCCAAGGCCGAGCGGCGGCTGGGGCGCGACCTCGGCGACGGCGACGACCGGCTGGCCGTGCACCTGGGGCTCAAGGCCGCGCGCCTGGTATAGCTCACCTAGGGCGGAGGAAGACCCGGCCGGGCCGCGCCGCCGCGATTCCCGGCGCCGGGAAGCCCGGCGGCTCCTCGCCCTGTCCCTCCTCCTCGTCGCCGGGGGCCGAGCCCAGCAGGGAGCGGGTCAGCGCCTCGCGGGAGGCCATCATCTCCTCCAGCGCCGCCGACAGGTGCCCGTCGGTCAGCGCGCCGACCCGGCCGTCCTCGCGCAGGGCCACCAGCACGGCACGGCGCAGCAGCTCCTTGAAGAACGACGCGGTCATGCCCTCGGTCCTGGCGACGATCGGCTCCAGGTCGGCGCGCAGCTCCAGGTCGCGGCTGTACAGGCGCAGCAGCGCCCGCCGGGCCTCGGCGTCGGGCCTGGGCACCTCCACGGCCAGGTCGATCCGGCCGGGCCGGTTGGCCAGCGCGTCCTCCAGCACCTCGGGCCGGTTGGTGGTCAGCACGAAGGTGACGTCGGCGTCGCCGCCGATCCCGTCCATCGCGTCGAACAGCGTGAACAGCAGCGGGCTGGAGTCCTCCATGAGGCTGCGGTCCTGCGCGACCAGGTCGACGTCCTCCAGCACCACCACCGCGGGCTGCAGCCGCCGGGCCAGCCCGGCCGCCTGGCCGATGAACTGCATGGCCGGGCCCGACATGACGATCACCGTCACGCCGGGCAGGCGGCTCATGAGGTAGCGGACCGTGTGCGTCTTGCCCGTGCCGGGCGGCCCGTGCAGCAGCAGGCCGCGCTTGAGGTGCTGGCCGTGCGCCCGCAGCGCCTCGGCGTGCTCGGCGATGCCGATGACGTGCCGCTCGACCGTCTCCAGCACGCCCTCGGGCAGGATGACGTCCTGCGGGCGCAGGGCGGGGCGGGGGAAGAAGCTCACGACGCTGTTGCCGCGGTGCTCGTTGAAGCCGAAGGTGAGGACCTGCCCGCGGTACACGTCGTGCTCGCGCATCAGCCGCTCGATCTCGGCCCGCGCGGCGGTGGCGCTGGACCGCGAGGCGGCCAGGATCTCCACCCGGCAGCCCTCCATGCCGTACATCTCGGCCGGGCCGCGCATGCCCAGCACGATGGGCGCGCCGTCGGGGGCGCGGGTCAGCACCAGGCCGAAGGTCACCACCTCGACGGCCTCGTCAGGGCCGGTGGCGGCGGTCCGGTAGTCCACCGCGCCGATCTCGTAGCGCTCCCAGCGGGAGCTGACCGCCAGCAGGTTCATGAAGTCGGTGTGCTCGCGGCCATGCCCCGACACGCCGAACCATTCGGCCTGCGGGCTGTGCGCGGCGAGGTAGGCGTCCACGCCGCGCTGCAGGTTGACGTGCTCCCACTCCGGGAAGGCCAGGGTCACCGAGACCAGGTCGCGCAGCCGTCCGCCGACGTGGTCGGAGACCTTGACGTACAGCTCGGGCGGCGGCTGGGACTCGTCCACCAGATGGTGGGCCTGCTGCAGCAGCGACTTGAGCGCCAGGGCGAGGGATCGTGCGTCTGCGACGTCCATGCCGATCACTCTGGCAGAGTTTCGTCCGTCGCGCGTTCGGCGCTCCGTGCTCGGGGCGCCTTCAAGGCCCGGGATTGCTCAATGGGCGGCCAGCGCGTCCTCGTAGACCCTCAGCAGCTCGTGGCTGATGCGGTCCCAGCTGTAGCGGGAGCGGGCGCGGTCGGCCCCGGCGTAGCCCAGCGCCGTGCGCCGGGTGGGGTCGGCCAGCAGCTCCCGGGTGAGCCGGGCGGTGTGCGCGGGGCGGTCGGGCGGCACCAGCAGGCCGGTGACGCCGTCGATGACCGAGTCGAGGTGGGCGCCCACCGCGGAGGCGACCACGGGCACGCCGCAGGCCATGGCCTCCAGCGCCACCGAGCCCGTGCCGGTCTCGCGCGGCAGGGTGAGCACGATGTCGGCGCCTCGCATGAGGCGGGGGACCGAGCTGCGCGGCACCCTGCCCAGCAGCGTCACGCGCTCGGCCACGCCGATCTGCTCGGCCAGGGCGCGCAGCCGGGCGATCTCGGGGTCGTCGCCCAGCTGCTCCGGCGGCGGGCCGCCGGCGACGACCAGCTCCACGTCGGGGAGCCCGGCCATGGTCCGGATGACGGTGTGGGCGCCGTCCTCGGGGGTCACGCCGCCGACGTGCAGCAGCCGCGGCCTGCCGCCGCGTGCGGCCGCCGGTCCGTGGCGGTGGAACCTGCCGGTGTCCACCCCGTACGGCACGACCGTGATGTGGTCGCGGGGCACGCCCAGCCGTACCAGCTCCGACTCCTCGTCGCCGCACCCGGCGATGACCGTGTCGGCGCGGCGGCCCAGCGCCCGTTCGAGCTTGAGGTGCTGGGGCGTGTCGTGCGCGGGCGGCAGCCGGTGGCACAGGGACTGCATGATGGGCACGCCCAGGTCCTTGGACCCGGCGACGGCGGCCAGCCCGCCGGTCCAGGAGTAGGCGTGGATGACGTCCGGGGGATCCTCACGCCACCGCTGGGCCAGCTGGCGGCTCACCAGCGGCAGGTACGGCGCGGCCTCGTCGGGCTGGAGCGGCCGCGGCGGCCCGGCGGTCAGGTGCTCCACCACGACGCCGGGCGCCACACGCACCCGGTCCTTGCCGTCGGGGCACTGGCGGCGGGAGTAGATGGTCACCCGATGCTCGTGGCCCAGCTCGCGGGCCGCGGAGAGGATCTGGTGACGGCGGGTTCCTCCGGCGGAGGACACGATCGCTATGTTCATGGCACCCCCAGGCAGGGAGGTCCAGATGGGGTGCCTGCGTCTTAGGCACTACCACAAGGAAATACCCGATATGCCGCATGATGCAACGGGCGAGGTCACAACGGGCGAGGTCACACCGCCCGCAACGCCATCACCACGATCTCGTCCCACACCTGGCCACCGGCGAAGGCGTGCCGGTCCTCCTCGACCGCCTTGACGACCGTCGCCGGCGCCTGCCCCACGGTCCTGGCCAGCACGTCGGCCAGCCGGTCCTCGCCGTACGGCTCGCCGCGGTGGTCGCGCGAGGAAAGCAGGCCCTCGGAGTACAGCACGAGCTGCTGGCCCCGGCGCAGCGTCAGCTCCTCCACCTGCGTCTCGGCCTGCGGCGAGATGCCCAGCGGCACGCCGCCGCCCGCGGTGAAGCGGACCGTGCCGTCGGGCTGCACGAGCGCGGCGGGGTGGTGACCGGCCGAGGACAGCCGGATGCTCCTGCCCCGCACGAACCCGGCCAGGGCCATGACGAACATGCCGGTGCCCTGGCTGACCAGGGCCTCGTTCACCTTGCGCACGGCCTGGTCGGGATCGGACTCCCAGACGCTCAGCAGCCGCAGCCCGCCGCGGACCATGGCGCTGACCGAGGCGGCCTCCTCACCCTTGCCCGCCGCCCCGCCCAGGGCGAAGCCCCAGCCGCCGGAGACGGGGAAGACGTCGTAGAACTCGGCACCCACCGAGGCGCCCGGGTGGTAGATGGCCGCCGCCTCGAACCCGGGCACGTCCGGCAGCGTGCGCGGCACCACGCTGGCCACCAGCGCGTCGGCCACCCGCGACCGGCTGGCGATCTCGGCCTGCGCCCGCAGCGCCAGGCCGAGCTGCTCGCCGATCTCCTCCACCAGCCACAGGTCGGCCAGCGTGAAGGGCGGCTTGTCGTGGGAGCGCACCAGCGTCAGCACGCCCTCGCCGTCCCCGATCCGCGCGCACAGCAGCGACCCGGCGTCGATGGCCGTCGCCAGCGGCCCCCCGGCCGAGGGCCCCAGCAGCGTCTCGTCGTCGACCATCTCGTGGACCTGGCCGGAGCCGCGCTCCAGCACCTGGGTGATCATGGGGCTGGCGGCGGGTTCGGCCTGCTCGACCAGCCGTACCAGCTCGCCCACCGGGTGGTCGCGCGGCGCGACCACCGCCGAGCGGCGCAGCCGCCCGCCGCGCACCAGGTCGGCGATGACCCAGTCGCCCAGCTCGGCCGCCAGCAGCCGGGCGGCCCGCGCCAGCCCCACCGGCTGCAGCAGACTGTCGGGCTCCAGCAGCAGCGCCGAGGTCCTGGCCAGCACCTCCTGCCGCCTGGCCGCCTCCACCAGCAGGTGGGCCTCCGACAGGTCCGGGCGGCCCCAGCCGGGCTCGGGCGGCTGGACCTCGGTGGGCAGCGCCACGGCGGCGACCATCGGCTGCGGCTCGCCCGGCATGGTCAGCCGGGTCAGCACGAGCTGCACCGTGTGCGTCCTGCCCTGGTGGGCCAGGCGCGACTCGAAGGCGGCCGGCTGCCCGGTCTGCAGCACCGAGGTCAGGTGCGAGCGGAACGCGGCTCGCCGGGAGACGTCAACCAGCAGCGGGAACGAGCGGCCCACCAGGTAGCCGTCCGGGCTGCCCAGCAGCCGCGTGGTCTCCTCGTTCACGCGCCGCACCACGCCGCCGCCGTCCAGCAGCGCGACCGGCACCGGGAAGGCGCGGAAGACCTGCCGCAGCAGCTTCAGCTCCCGCTGTCCCGACCCCTTCTTCTGCTGCTGCTGCCTGCCCGGAGCCTTGCGCAGCTCCACGCGGGCGGCCTCCAGCAGGTCGACGGCGGTGGCGAGCTCGGCCAGCGCCGCGGCCAGCGTGGGCCCCGGCGCGTCGGGGTAGGCCGAACTGGCCTCGCGAAGCTGGGCCACGCGGGCGCTGAGCTGGTCTACCGCGTGCTCGAGCGCGTCAAGCGACATAGGGTCGGTCATCTCCTCGACGTTACGATTAATCCAGGCTCGACGGGAAGGGATCTCGTGTCATGGACTTCAAGGCGATGATCACTCCCGGTCTCGCAAGAGATCTTGCCGCACTCGGCCGGCTCAGCGAGGAGACCTCGACCGAGCGCGTGTTGCGCGGTCTGACGACCACGCTGGCCACCGGCGTGCCCGGCTGCTCAGGCGGGTCGGTCGAGCAGTGGCGCGACAGCCGGGTGCTGGTCTCCGCCTCCCACAGCGAGCTCATCACCCTGGTGGAGGCCGAGCGGGACCTCGGCGAGGGCCCGAGCCTGGAAGCCAGGAAGACCGGCCGCCGGGCGACGGTGCCCGACGTCCTGCATGAAGCTCGATGGCCACGATACGCGACGCTCGCCGTCAGCTACGGAGTGCGGTCGGTGCTCGTGCTGCCGGTCGAGGTGGCGCCGGCCCAGTTCGTGGTGGGGCTGTACTCCGTGCGGCCCGACGCCTTCCCGGTGGAGGGCGCCGCCGCCCTGGCCGACATGCTCGCCGAGCAGCTCAGCGTCGCCATGGCCAACATGTGGGACTTCGACGAGGTGCGCACCGGCGCCGCCCAGCTGCAGGAGGCTCTGGCCGGCCGCTCGCTCATCGACCAGGCCAAGGGCATCATCATGAAGGCCAGCGGCTGCTCGGCCGAGGACGCCTTCGAGGAGCTGCGCCGGGTCTCCCAGCAGCACCAGATCAAGGTGGCCGACCTGGCCCGGCAGCTTGTCGAGGAGCATCAGCGCGGCTCACGCCGACGCTAGGGCCGCCTCGAGCGAGTCATACAGCGGCAGCCGCTCGGCCAGCCCCGTGATCCACATCACCTTGGCGGTCGAGTAGCGCACGCCCACCAGGGCGAACTTCACGTCGGCGGTCAGGCTGGTCTGCCAGCGGTGCACGATCAGCCCTAGCGCGCGCGAGTCCATGAACGTGACGCCGGACAGGTCCAGGATCAGGTCGCCCGGTATGCCCGCCAGCCCCTCGGCGAACTGCTCACGGGTCGTGGCGTCGAGCACGCCTGCCACGCGCAGGACGGTGAACCCGTCGGCGGTGGACGGCGTCAGGCTGAGAGCGGCGTCCGGGTTTGTCACGAGGCAACCTTACTGTCACCTCGCGAGCGATGAATACATCGAGGGAAACGGGGGATACTTGGCGCGAAGTCCAGCAGAGGGCTTGCGAAAGCTGTGCCTCTGCATGGGCTTTTTTCCTGTGCGGGGGCCGTCATTCCCATAGAGGAGTCAACCGATGGCTCTGCAGGAACGCGCGCTCGAAGAGATGACCGCCGAGGAGCTCCTGGCCGACATGGCCAGGCCGGGAATCTCCGACTACGACAGGGAACGGCTGCGCGAGCGGATCGTGGAGATGCACCGCCCGCTGGCCATGGAGATAGCACGCCGCTACCGCTACCGCGGCGAGCCGCTGGAGGACCTGCTGCAGGCCGCCTACGTCGGCCTCATGAAGGCGATCAACGGATTCGACCCCACGCTCGGTCACGCCTTCCGCGGCTACGCGGTGGTCACCATGACCGGCGAGGTCAAGCGCCACTTCCGCGACCGCACCTGGGCGATCCGCGTGCCGCGGCTGTACCAGGAGCGGCGCTCGGAGCTGAACCGCCTGATCTCCGACCTGAGCCAGGACCTGGGCCGCTCGCCCACGGTCCAGGAGCTGGCGGCCAAGATGAACATCTCCGAGGAGGAGGTCCTGCTCACGCTGGACGCCTCGGCCGCCTACAGCACGCTGTCGCTGGACGCCCCGCTGGGCGCCGACGACGACGCGGCCTCCCTCGGCGAGCTCATCCCCGAGGCCGACGACTCCCTGAGCACCATGGTCGACCGCGAGGCGGTCAAGCCCCTCATCGACGCCCTCCCGTACCGGGAGAAGCACATCCTGCTGCTGCGCTTCTTCGGCAACATGACCCAGGCCGAGATCGCGGCGGAGTTCGGCATCTCACAGATGCACGTCTCGAGAATTCTGCGCAAGGTCCTCGACCAGCTTCGCACCGAGCTCGTGGGGTAGACGCCCCGCCGGGCGGGTGCTCGTCGGCAACGATTGGCGGAACGGTGACGAGGGAGGTCCCAGGTCCGTCCCCGGGCTTCACCGGCCCCCCGTCCGGGGTGCCCGTCAGCCGGATGACGTTCCGGCTGGCCGACCTGCCGAAGGTCAGGCACGTCACCGAGGACGCCGCCCGTGGGCTGGGCCTGGGCGAGGACGCGGTGGGCGACGTGGTGGTGGCCGTCAACGAGGTCGCCACCAACGCCGTCACCCACGGGGACCCCGACGGCGCCCAGCTGGTCGTGTGGTGCGCCGACGACTCCATGGTCGTGGAGATCCACGACCGCGGCACCTGGACGCCGGAGGGCACGCCGGGGGAGGCCGCCCCCGCCCCGCACGCCACCAGGGGGATGGGCCTGTGGCTGGCGCGCCTGCTGGCCGACGCCTTCGCCGTCCGCACCGGGCCCGGCGGCAGCACCGTCACCATGCGTTTCACGGGCAGCGGCGCGGGCGGGAGATTCCCGGGTGAGGCCTGAACCGGGACCCGCGGGGAAGGGGTCCATGCCATGAGACCGCGCATCCTCATCGTCGGAGGCGGCTACGTCGGCATGTACACCGCCCTGCGCCTGCAGCGCAGGCTGCGGCCGGGCGAGGCGGAGATCACCGTGATCGACGCCGACTCCTACATGACCTACCAGCCGTTCCTCCCCGAAGCCGCGGCCGGCAACCTCGAGCCGCGCCACGTCGTCGTCCCGCTGCGCCGAGTCCTGAAACGCTGCACGATCCTCAACGGCTGGGTCACCAGGATCGACACCGCCGGGCGGTTCGTGGAGTTCAGCCCGCGCCGCGGCGACCCGCGGCGCGTGGAGTACGACCTGCTGGTCGTGGCGCCCGGCTCGATCTCCCGCACGCTGCCCATCCCCGGGCTAGCCGAGTACGGCATCGGCTTCAAGACCGTCGAGGAGGCCATCGCCCTGCGCAACCACGTGCTCGCCCAGCTCGACCTGGCCGCCTCCGTCACCGAGGAGTCCATCAGGCGCGAGGCGCTGACCTTCGTCTTCGTGGGCGGGGGCTACGCCGGGGTGGAGGCGCTGGCCGAGCTGGAGGACATGGCCCGCGACGCCTGCCGCTACTTCCCGACCATCGAGCCGGGCGACATGAAGTGGTACCTCATCGAGGCCACCGACCGCATCCTGCCCGAGGTGGGGCCCGAGATGGGCCGCTGGACCCTGGAGCAGCTGCGCGCCCGCGGCATCGACGTGCGTCTGGGCACCAGGCTGGAGTCGGTCAAGGACGGCCACGTCGTGCTCGACGACGGCACCGAGTTCGACGCCGCCACGCTGGTGTGGACGGCCGGGGTCAAGCCGCACCCCGTCGTCCGCTCCGGCGACCTGCCGATCGACGACAAGGGCCGCGTCAAGGCCACCGCCTTCCTGACCGTGGACGGGCGCGAGAACGTCTTCACCGCGGGGGACTGCGCCGCCGTACCGGACCTGACCAAGCCGGGCCGGCTCACCGCGCCCAACGCGCAGCATGCCGTACGGCAGACGAAGGTCCTGGCCGGCAACGTCGTGGCCACGCTGCGGCAGGAGCCGCTGCGGCAGTACCGGCACGCCTACGCCGGCTCGGTCGCCAGCCTCGGCCTGCGCAAGGGCGTCGCGCAGATCTACGGGCGCGAGCTGCGGGGGCCGCTGGCGTGGTTCGTGCACCGCACCTACCACCTGTCGCGCGTGCCGACCGTCAACCGGAAGGTGCGGGTGCTGGTCGACTGGACGCTCGCGCTGTTCTTCCGGCGGGACATCGTCGCGCTGGGCGCTCTGACGCATCCGCGCCAGGAGTTCGAGTACGCCGCCCGGGAGTCATGATGACAGGGACGTCCCCTGCGAGCGGGGACGTCCCTGTCTCTATGTCCTACGGGCTTACCGTGGGCCTTTCAGCGTCGGGTCCTGCCCCGCCATCCGCTGTAGCTGCGGATGCTCGCCGTACCCACGCCCGCCTGGTGCAGGGCCAGCAGGCACAGGCCCAGCAGCATGAAGGTGGTGCCGGAGATCCCGGCGCCGATCCGGACGTTCACTAAGTCGAACAGGAACCCCAGGCCGAAGATGATGGCCGCGACGACTGCCAGCACGCTCGCTCACCTCCCCTCGGACAGGGTCAGCAGCCGCTCCAGCACCGCGCGGTAGTCGCGCAGCGCGCGGCGCAGCTGCTCGGTGTCCTGCTCGCCGGCGTTCTTCCACCGGTCGCGCAGCTCGTTGGTCCGGCCGGTCAGCGAGGTGGTCAGGGCGACGACCAGCTCCTCCACCAGCTCGTCGGCGCGCTCGACCGCCTGGCGCGGCTCGTCCACGAACCCGGACTGCACGTCGCGCCAGCGCTCCCGCACCTGCGCGGGATCCCGGTCCAGCAGGGCGTCGCCGCCCTGGTACGGCACGGCGTGCGCGTGCTCGGGCTCGGGAGCGATGAGCACGTCACCGGCTTCGGGTGTCGCGGTGCCGGAGGGCGCGGCGCTCGGCGTCGTGGCGGCGCCGGGCGTCGTCGCGCTCTCGTCGGCCCGCTGGCCGGGGACGCGCAGCTCGTCGCGGCCCTCGTCGCGGTCCTGGTCGTAGGTCGCCGGCTCGCCGCGGTTCTCGTCCTCGCGGGCCAGCGGCTGCTCGCCCTGGAGGTCGGTGCGGTAGTCGTGCGGCTGGGACGTCGCCTCGTCGCGGACGGGCTCCGGGCTCTCCTGCCCCTCCCTCGCCCGCTGGGCCTCGAACTGGCCGGCGCGCTCCTGCTCGGCACGCTCGGCCTCGGCGGCGTCGCGGTGCTGCTCCTCCAGCCGCGTCGCCGTCAGCTCCTCATCGGTCCGCCTGTCTTGCATATGGGATCACCGTCCTGTGGTGTTGTCGTGGCGACGGTGGTGCTCGGCGTCCTGGTGTTCCACGCGGTCCTGGTGGTCGGCGTGGTCCTGGCCGGCGCGGTCCTGGCGCTCCGCCGGCTCCTCCAGCAGCTCCTGGAACAGCGCGCGGTAGTGCACCATCGCCTGGCGCAGATCCTCGGTCGACGCCTCCTTGCGCGCCGCCCTGGCGCTGATGTCGTGCGCCTTGCGGTAGTGGTCGAGGGTCGCGGCGTGCGCCACCGACAGGGTCGACATCCGCTCCTCGAAGTCGTCGGTGGGGTAACCGCGCTCGGCCATGACCGCCGTCACCAGCTGGTCGGCCTCGGTCACCGCCATGGCGGGGGAGTCGACGAAGCGCTCCTGGACCTCCGTCCAGCGCTTGGCATAGGTCTGGCGGCTCTCGGGGGCCAATGGCCGGATGTCCAGCTGCGAGAACCGCTGCTCACGGGCCAGCAGCTCCTGCTCGGCCTCCTTGCGGTTCTCCGACTCCGCCACCAGACGGTCGTATTCCGGGCCGAACCGTGCGCGGAGGCGGTTACGACGCTGCTGCTGCAGCACCACGTAACCCACGGCGGCGACAGCCACCACCGCGACCACCACAACGGCCACCCAGATGAGGGTTTCCATGGACATATCCACGCCTCCGGGGGGTGTCTCTTGGTCGCTCAGCGACTGCCCTGGAGACGCTGTCCGAAACGCGGACTCAGTCCGCCTGTAGCGCCTTTCGCGCAGCTTCGAGCACTTGCGCCACGTGAGAACCGCGCGGATCGGCGGGCACCTCGGCGAAGCCCCGCTCGGGGTCGTAGGCGACGTCCAGGCCGTTGTCGACCAGCCGCTGCGCCCACCGGAGCGCGGTGTTGACCTTCTCCGGCGCCAGGGTCCTGCCCTGGGCGACGGCCGACAGGTTGCGCAGGTTCGTCGCCGGACCGGACTGGGCGTGCCGCCTGGCCAGCTTCCACGGGATGGCCGCGCTGTGGTCGAGCATCGGCTTGGCCAGCCCGGCCGCCCGCTTGGCCTGCAGTACCCCCGACTCGCTCACTCCGAAGTGCTCGGCCAGCTCGCGCACGCTCCGCCCCTCGGCCACCAGCCTCGCCAGCTCCGCCCGGTCGATCGTCGGCCTGCGTGCCACCCGCCGCCGTCCTTTCCCGCCCGCGAGTGTGCGCGGGCGCCTTGGATGTGCGCTAAGGCTATGACGTCAAGCGGGGCGAGCGGACTTACTTCTCAAGCGTCATCTGGTGGCGTACCCGCAGAGCATCGAGGTGTCGGCCCAGGCGTGACGAGGGCCCCGAAATCGGGGCCCTCGTTTGATTCTTAGAGTTGGATGGCCAGGCTTGCGGCTGAGCCGACGCGGTAGTCCTGGTAGTGACTCAAGGTCATAGTGACCTGTCCCGCTACTTCGGATGCGGGGACGAGGTAGATCGCCAGGTCGCCGTCGATGATGAAGAACCAGTCCACGGTGCCGTTGACGTAGGCGAGGCGGGACACGCTCTTGGAGACGTTCGAGGGTCGGCGTCCGATGTTGACGAGCCAGTTCCCGTTGTCTCGGTAAGTGGTGGTCTTCACTTGGACCGTCTTGACGAGGTCGCCCTTGCGAACCACGAGGTCGTAGGTGGTGGGCTTCCGCGGTTCGTCGATTTCGAAGCCTCGGATCTGGAACCAGGCTGTAGCGATGCTTTCGGCGGCATCGCGGAGACGGCTCATATCGGGTGTGCCTATTGGGGTAGGGGTGGTGCGCGATGTGAGAGTTCGCATGGCCGACATAGTAGAGGGGTTTGATCACCAAGTTACGGTGATCAAACCCCTTCGGTATGTCGGGACGGCGAGATTCGAACTCGCGGCCCCCAGACCCCCAGTCTGGTGCGCTAACCAAGCTGCGCTACGTCCCGTCAGTCCTCGGTCAAGGAGGTTGTCTCCTCGTCCGGGCTTGTGGTCCAAAGACTATCACGGTGCCGGACCACCCGATTCAACTCTCACATCGCGCCGGGTGGTCCGGCGTACCCGACTGTACTTGGCCGCGGAGTCGAAGCCCAGATCGTCGATGACCGCGCCAGGGAGGGGGCCGCGGGATGACCGGCCCGCTCTCGCGACGGGTACGGCGGCGCGGGATGCGGCATGCTTCCCGCCACCCGGAAGACGGAAAGGATCACCGCGCCGCCGTACCCCGCAAGCGGGTGCGATGGCACGAGGACGGGGGCATCCCCCGCCGCCGCGCTCCGGCGGGAGACAGACCGTGCCACCGCACCCCGTCTCACGAGGAAGCGGCCAGACCGTCGGACGCAAGGTAGCGGGCGATCACCGCACGGTCGTCCTCACTGGCCAGGGCCGCCTGGCAGGACCTGAACCAGGCCACCAGGCAGGCATAGACGTACTCCCGCGAGGGCAGGCCCACCGACATCGAGACGTACGCGGGCACGTACATCAGCCGCACTCCCCACGACGCAGCGCCGCCAGCGGGCGTGTCCTGCGCAGATCCCGGTAGCGGAAGGCGACGCGGCGAGCGGCACGCTCCGGATCGCAGGCGGGATGCCAGGCGTACACCGGCCTTTTGCGCCGTTCGTCCCAGCCCGACCGCCACCAGAACCGCTCACCGTTGCACCAGACCAACAGACCGACCCAGACAGAGACCACGGCCAGGCCGTAGCCATCGGTGACATCCGCCTCGATGCCGAGACCACGCAGCGCAGACTGCAAGTCGGACGCCGCGCCCACGGCCGGAGACGTCAGCACCGCGAGGCAATCCGCTCCAGCAGGAAAACCGTGCCCACTAGGCTTGATCACGGGTCAGGACCTCGATTCCTGATCAAGGACCCGCCGGGCGATTGGGCGCTTCGGCAGGTTCCGCTGTTCACCTCGTTGTCATCCATCACACCGCCGACTGGCCTGCGCCAATAGGTGCGCCTGAGGGACACTGGGGGATAGTGGTGATGTCCCCCGTCACGACGAGAGGCAGACGCATGGCGGCCAAGAACGTGCCCGCCTGGGCGGTCCGGCTTCGGGCCGAGCGGCGTAAGCGGTGTTGGTCGCAGACCGAGATGGCCAAGCAGTTGTGCGAGGCAGCCGACAGCGCAACGAGGGCGCACCTGCCGTCACGTGAATCCATCGTGCGGCGCATCAAGGCGTACGAGGCGGGGCAGCACCAGCCGGACGATCCCTATCGCCTGCTGTACTGCCGCGTGTTCGGGTTGAGCGAAGAGGAACTGTTCGGCGCGACCCCCGATGCGCCCGCAGCCAGTACCACGGCCCCTGAAGACGACGAGCTCGACGCCCTGGAACTGGCACGGCGCTGCGCGGCGAGCGACGTGGGCAACGAGACGTTGGAGCGCCTGGAACTGGCCGTTGACGACCTCGCGACCGCCTACCCGCGCACGCCACCGGCCGTACTGCTCAGCCGCGTACGGCGGCACCTGGCGTACGTGGCCCAGTTGATGGACGCCAGGAAGACCCTCGCGGAGCACCGCCGCTTGCTCGTGATCGGAGGCTGGCTCTCGCTGCTGGCATCGACCTGCCACATCGACCTCAACCAGTTCCGGGCCGGTGGCGCGCGGCTCAGGACCGCCGCCGAGCTTGCCAAGCAGGCGGAACACGCTGAGATAGCGGCCTGGTGTCTGGAGACGGAGGCGTGGCAGGTCCTGACTGTCGGCGACTACCAGCGAGCCATCACGTTGTCGCAGGGTGCCCAGGCCCTCGCTCCCCGGCGCAGTTCGGCCTACATCCAGGCGACCGCGCAGGAAGGCCGGGCGTGGGCGCGCCTGGGGGCCGGGCCGGAGACCCGAGACGCCCTGAACCGCGTCGCCAAGCTGGTGTCAGCGCTCCCGATGCCCGACCGGCCCGAACACCACTATCGCTACGACCCGGCCAAGAGCGAGGCGTACATCGCCACCACCCTGTCGTGGCTGGGTGACCCGGCGGCTGAGCGGTACGCCCGGCAAGTGCTCGCCCGGCTGGAGTCTCCGCCGGAGGGTCCGCCGCGCCCCCGCCGAGCAGTGTCCGCCCGCCTGGACCTGGCATTGGCGCTCATTGCCACCGGCCAGCCCGACGAGGCCAGCGAGGTGACGCTGTCAGCCATCACGAGCGGGCTCTTGGTGCCGTCGAATTACTGGCGGGCGGGTGAGGTGATCAACGCGGTGGAGGCGAGACGCTTGCCCGAGGCGAGCGAGCTTCGCGAGGCTTACCGCGAGTTCTGTACGGCACCGGCACGGCCGCTGTCACCCGCCAACGGCAACCCGATGACGGATGACTAACTGGGTGACAACCGCCCTGGAAGGCGCCGGACAGCCAAGCACATCCATGGAGCGTCGTGCAGGTCGAGCCGCAAATTCGCAGTGCTCCTGCGATCTTCAAAGGTGACTGGGGGGTCAAGGGGTCGCAGGTTCAAATCCTGCCCTCCCGACTGATGCACAAGGCCGGTCGGCGTCGGTAATGGAGTCAAGGTCGGCGCGGCGAAGATCATGGCGGCGCAGATGCTCGTAGCCGAGCTTGGTGACGGCCTCGTCCCAGTGCGTGGCGTGCCGGAGAACCGCGGGGTCCGCTGAACGGGCGGGCGTCCGGGTCATCCTGGACGGCGGCAAGACGCCGGCTCACGGATCTCCTCGATGATCGGCGCCCTCCGGCGCGCTTGCCTTCGGCGCCCTTGTCGATGAGTCCACCCAGGCGTCGGTGGCGTAGGCCCGGACGCCGCAGACCTCGCCGATGCGCGCGGCCGTCTACGTCGAACGCCCTGGCGTACAGGAGTCCGGTGAGCCCGCCCTTCGGGTGTTCAGGGTCGGGTCAGGGGAGATTCAGGTGTTCCCCTGGGGCGTGGGCCGTCGATGCCCGGGTTGACTGGGGCCCGTGATGGAGGGGAGTCGGCGTGCCACCGGCCGGCGCCGGTCGCGGCTGGTGACAGGCTTGGCCGTGGTCGCTGTGACGCTGGTGGCCTCGGTGTGCGGCCTGGCCCTGCTGATGGCGGTCGCGAAGGTCACCGCCACACCGGCGCTGTTCGTGGGCGCCGGCATGGGGGCGTTCCTGGCCGTGGGCTACGCCGGCACGGCGCTGGTCGCGGCCAGGCGGATATCGGCGGCGCGGCGGCGCGCGGCGCGGTGGGCCATGTTCGCGGCCGGTTCGCTCCTGCCGGCCGCGGTGTTCGCCTGGGCCGCCCTCGTGCCGCGGCCGGCATCCCCGCCGTCGGGCATCGCCGTACCGGGTGCCTTCCAGGTACGGCTGGCCACCGGATCCCGGCTCACCGTGGTCAAGCTGCCCGCACGCACCACGACGCGGCGCCCGCCGATCATCGTGGTCCACGGCGGCCCCGGCGTGCCCGAACTGGAGGAGAACGCCCGCTCGCTGGCCGCCCTCACCGGCCGGGGATTCGACGTCTACCTCTACGCCCAGCTGGGCACCGACGGCTCTGCGCGCCTGGCCGACCCGCGCGGCTACACCCGCGAACGCGACGTGGCCGACCTGGAAGGCCTGCGCGAGCGGCTGGGGCTGGACAGGGTCGTGCTGCTCGGCCACTCCTACGGCGGCGAGATCGCCGCACGCTACCTCGCCGCCCATCCCGGCCGGGTCGCCAAGCTGGTGCTGACCTCGCCCGGGCCCGTGGACCCCGCCGACACCAGCGCCACCCTCGTCAGCGGCCGCCTCGACCCGGCGCGGAAGGCCGAGCTGTCTGCCGAACTGCTCGCGCCCCGCCCGCTGCTGGCGTACTTCCTGCTGCAGGTCAACCCGTCGGCGGCGCACGCGTTCATGCCCGACGCCGAGGCCGACGCCCGCAATGACACCGTGGTGGGCCTTGCCCAGCCGGCGCTGCACTGCCGGGGCGCGGAGCCGCCTGAGCGGCCGGTCCGGGGCACCGGCTTCTACGCGATGCAGTACCCGCAGTCGGCGACCGCCCCGCGCCCCGGCGACCCGCGCCCGGCGCTGGCCGGCCTGCCCACACCCGCCCTCATCGTCAAGGGCTCGTGCGACTACCTGTCCTGGCGCTCCGCGACGGCCTACCGGGACCTGCTCCCGAACGCGCGCCTGATCTACATGCCCGGCGCCGGCCACAACGTCTACCACGGCGGGCGCACGGCGGTGCTCGACGTCATCGCCGCGTTCCTCACCGACCGTCCCCTCCCCGTCGCACCCTTCACGGGCAGGACGCCGCCCGCCGGCTATGAGGGGCCGCCGTAAAAGGCGAGCCGCAAAAGGCGATCGGCGGCTCGCGCGGACGGCCTGCGGTCTCATCACAGCGGTGACCGTGAGAGCCGCGATCGGGGGCGGTTCACCGGGAGTCAGGACGAGAGTTAACCTTGCGCTGATGAAGCCGTCACCCGGGGGCGCCGGTCACGTGATGGGGTTCGTCCGGTTGCGGCCTGGCCGCACCGCGGGGAAGCAGGTGACGCCATGGCATGGCGGGCATGCGCGGTCGTGCTGTCGCTCATGAGCCTCGTGTGCGGCGGTCTCCAGGCCCGGGCGGATCCCCCGCCCGACACTCTCACGCCCGGGGTCCTGCGCATCGGCACCTACTTCGTCAACCCACCGTTCGAGTACATCCAAGACGGCGCCCGGGTCGGCTTCGAGGTCGACCTGATGAAGGAGGTCGCCGAGCGGCTGCGCCTGAAGCCCAGGTTCGTCGACACCCGGTGGGAGACCATCCTGCAGCAGATGCGGGACGGCCGTTATGACTGCATCGTCGGCGGCATCACCGTCACCCCGGCGCGCGAGAAGATCCTCGCCTGGTCCAGGCCCTACATGACCACGACCTTGAGCATCATCGTGGACACCGCGAAGAGTCCGGACATCCACGGCATCGACGATCTGAAGGACGCCTCGGTCGGCGTCCAGGCGGCCACCACCGACTACGACGTCGCGACGAGGATGCGGGCCGAGGGCCGGATCGTCGGCGTGAAGGTCTATCCCTTCGCCCGCATCAAGGACGCCATGAGCGACCTGCGCGCGGGCCGCATCACCGCGGTGATGAAGGTCTACCCGGTGGCCAGGTGGTTCGTGAGGCAGACCCCTGGACTGCGGATCGTGGCCCAGGTCCCCGACGCGCCGCAGCCGCTGGGCATCGGCTTCAGCAAGGCCACCCCGGACCTGGTGACCGCCGTCGACCGGGCCCTCGCCGCGATCAAGCGGGACGGTACCTACGCCGAGCTCGCGCGGAAGTGGGACGTGCCGTGACGATGCACATGTCCCCGCGGGCCGTGACGGCGCTCGTGTGCCCGGGCGGGCCGAACGGCCCGCCCGGCAGGGACCAACTGCTCTACGGGCGATCCGTCCGTGCCGTCACCGTGGAGC
The DNA here is from genome assembly GCF_002093975.1 of Thermoactinospora rubra. Classification (GTDB taxonomy): domain Bacteria; phylum Actinomycetota; class Actinomycetes; order Streptosporangiales; family Streptosporangiaceae; genus Nonomuraea; species Nonomuraea rubra_A. The sequence continues at coordinate 87,201 of NZ_MSZZ01000044.1, read as the reverse complement.
CATGGCGCATCCCGTGATTCATCCCCCATCGGCCGGTTCCCACGAGCCCACGGCGGAAGGCGGCGGTGATGGCCGCCGCGAGGGCGCTGGACCGCCTGCAGACGCGGCTGGCCGACCCGGTGGTACGGCTGGCGCTGCGCACGCCGTGGCACGACCTGGTGTCGCGGTGGGTGACGGCGCTGACGGTCACCGGACGCCGCAGCGGCAGCCCGATCACGATTCCCGTGCGATACGCCCAGGAGGGCGACACGCTTCACGTGGTGAGCCGCCGGTCCAGGACCTGGTGGCGCAACCTCGAAACCGACGGCCGGGTGGCGGTCCGGCTGCGTGGGATCGACCGCGCCGGGCACGCCACGGTGAGCCGCGACCCGGCGGAGGTGGCCGCCGCCCTGCGGGCCGTGGCGGCAAGCGTGGGCCGTGACACGCTGCCCCTGGCTCTGCAGGACGCGGTGGCGGTCACCGTGCGTCTGCAACCCGCGACACCCATCGCGGAGGACTCCGGCCGGCTGTGGCGTCGCTGGGTCGTCGCCGTCACGCTGGGTGAGGTCCTCCGCTTCGCCGTCCCCGCACTCGTCGGCGCGGCCGTGGCGGGCGATCCGGCCTGGGGGCATGGGGCATCGGGCCGCTGCTGCAGGGCGCCGCCGTGGTGATGGCGGGCACCGTCGAGGGCGTCGTGCTCGGCATGGCCCAGGCGTACGCCCTGCGGACCGCCCTCCCCGCTGTGGGAACCGCGGAGTGGGTGCGCGCCACGGCGGGCGGCGCGGCCGTCGCCTGGACGGTCGGCGCGCTGCCCGTGGTCCTCGGCGACCACGTGTTCACCTGGCACCCCGCCGTGCTCGTCGCCCTCGGCCTGGTGCTGCTCGCCGCGATGGGCTGGTTCCAGTGGCGGGTGCTGCGCCGCCACGTCCGTGGAGCCGGGTGGTGGGTGCCCGCGACGGCCGGGGCGTGGCTGGTCGCCCTCGCGGTGTTCACCGGGGTGACCACGCCGCTGTGGCAGGAGGGCCAGCCGGGCTGGCTGGTCGCCGTCATCGGGCTGGCCGGCGGGGCGCTCATGGCGGCCACCGTCGCCGCGCTGACGGGGCTGGCGGTGCTCAGGCTGCGCACCCGTGCCGGTCATGGGCCGGGCCGCGCTCCCGGTGGCCCCGACGCCACGCGGCGCGCCGGTGTGCCTTCGTGACGGGACGGCAGGGCCGTTGGTCCCGGTGATCCCGAGGAGAACGCCCCCACCCGCTGCCCGCCATCCAGGCGACCGTCGAGGTATGAAGCAGCGAGGCGTGGTGGTGGGCGTGGACGGTTCGGCGGCGGCCGAGGCGGCGGTGCTGTGGACGGCGGACGAGCTCGCGCGCGGGGGCGGCGAACTCGTGGTCGTGCACGCCTGGGGAGCCGAAGTGGTGGGCGTGGACGGTTCGGCGGCGGCCGAGGCGGCGGTGCTGTGGACGGCGGACGAGCTCGCGCGCGGGGGCGGCGAACTCGTGGTCGTGCACGCCTGGGGAGCCGAACCGGAAGCCGCCTGCTATGCCGCCGGAGGCCACCGCACGGATCCGGTGGACGGCTTCTCCCAGGCCTGCCAGGTGGTCGAACGCGCCCTGGCGCTGGCCCGCGAGCGGCACCCCACCCTGGAGATCGGCTCCAGCCTCGTGCGCGGGCGGGCGACGCCGGTTCTGCTGCGCGCGGCCGCCGGCGCGGACCTGCTGGTCCTGGGGTCCTCGGCGCACCGGGCGGGCGACGGACGACTGGGCACGGTGCTGCTGGCGTGCCTGCGCTGGCCCCCGTGTCCGGTTGTCGTCGTGCAGCCGGAGGCCGTCACACCACTCGGCATGGCCACCCCCGTGCGGGAGGCGTCTCATGAGCCGCCTGCTCTCTGACCTGGGACCTAAGCCCTCCGAGGAGGGGACGTTCGCCGCTGCCGGACCGTCGCGAGGACCGGAAGGCTGAGAACGGAGAAGGAGGCAAGATGGCCATGCAAGTCAAGGACGTGATGGGCCGGGTGGCCATCGCGGTGCTGGAGAGCGCGACGTTCGGCGACATCGTGGCGGCAGCTGCTGACTTCTGTGAAATTTTCACCGCCGCAGGCAGCGAGAGGCGATCTCCACGACGGCGAATGTCCAGGCTGTGAGCGTGTCAGCGGCAATGCGCAGGCCGGCGAGGGTTGGTGACTCGTTGACGCCGGATCTGACGTGGGATGTACTCCGCGACAACGCACCTACGGGAACACGCCATGGAGAGCTGAGACCACGAATGTTAACGATAACAACGGTCCGTCGCCCTTGAGACCTGACCAAGGAGTGTTGGATGCCCCTCCATCTCGTACGCCGGCTGCGTACAGAGCCCGCTCGCCCATCGCCGGTGACCGGCCATCCTCGCGAGGCCACTCCTGACGTCGCGTTCGAGATGCTCCGCGACGGCCACGACATGAGCCTCACGATCAGTTCGCAACCTGCATCATGCCCTGGCGGCCGGGGCCTGCCGGTCCGGACGAACTCGCCTGCCAGCGCACCTCCAAGGAAAAGCATGATCCCGATCATCGAGCCGAGAATCGGCGGAGGAGCGCTGACCGTTGCGGGCGCCGCAGCCGCCGGCCTCGTGCCGGCCATCGAGGACGGCCTGCGGTTGCGGGGTGGCTCGTTCGGCCCGGTCAACAGCGACTTCGACCCGTGGCCGGCGGCGGACATCGGTGCACCGCTGAACGCCAAGCACTGCCCGATCGCCGGAATGGGCGACGCCGGGCGCGACGCCCTGGTCTCCCGATGGGGGCTGCCGAACCGGGTGCGGCCGAAGTCGTCCAACTCTCCTGACTCCTGCGTCCGGCACGCCGATCGCGCCGGGCGCGTCCGCTCCTCCTCGTTCGACCCCCCATCACAGCCGGTCGTGTCGCATGCTGCCCGGCCTCGCCGAGTCGACCGGGGTGTCCCTCGAGTCGGTGAACGTGCCGGGAAGCCTCCTGCGGCATCACATCGGCGCGATCCGTCTGGATGCCGACGACGGCTCCCCGAGGATCCGGGCCGACACGACCCGCTACCGGGTGCCGGGGCCGCTGGCAGCGGGTGGTCGTCGCCGTCGTCCGCCTACCCGATCTGCCCCTGCCGCGCCCGGGGCTACGTGGTGCGGATCGACCCGATGAGCGCATCCGCAGCGGCGCCGACCTTCCGGGATGCGTCGTGAAGGTGATGTTATCGCTAACAATCCTGGCGCCCCGGCCACGTGAAAGCCGGTAGCCGGCCGTGGCGGCCAGGACCGGTCATCTCACCCCCCGCCCCTGAGGAGCTCTTCTGATGTGGTTACGCCACCAGCCCCCGGTCCACCTGAGACGTGTGCTCGCCGTCCTCTCATCCTTGCTGCTCGTGGCCACGCTCCTCAGCGCCCAGCCCGCCGGCGCGGCGACCGTCGACACCAACGCCTGGTACGTGCTGGTCAACCGCAACAGCGGCAAAGCCCTGGACGTCTACAACCTGTCGACCGCCGACGGCGGGCGGATCACCCAGTGGACGCGCAACAACGGCAACCAGCAGCAGTGGCAGTTCGTCGACTCCGGCGGCGGCTACTACCGCATCAAGTCCCGCCACTCCGGCAAGGTGCTGGACGTCTACAACTTCTCCACCGCCAATGGCGCCGCCATCGTGCAGTGGGCCGATCACAACGGCGCCAACCAGCAGTGGCGGCTGGCCGACTCGGCGGATGGCTTCGTCCGGCTGATCAGCCGCCACAGCGCCAAGGCCCTGGAGGTCCAGGGCGCCTCGACCGCCGCCGGCGCGAACATCGTGCAGTACGACGACTGGGGCGGCGCCAACCAGCAGTGGCAGCTCGTCAAGGTCGGCGGCGGCCCGAACCCGGGCGGCGACTTCACCAACCCGGTCGTCTGGCAGGACTTCGCCGACGGTGACATCATCCGGGTCGGCGACGCCTACTATTACTCGGCCTCGACGATGCACTACTCGCCCGGCGCGCCGATCCTGCGTTCCTACAACCTGGTCGACTGGGAATACGCCGGCCACTCGGTCCCGAGGCTCGACTTCGGCTCGGGCGCCTACGATCTGAACGGCGGCCGGGCGTACGTGAAGGGCATCTGGGCCTCGACCCTGAACTACCGGCCCAGCAACAGCACCTACTACTGGATCGGCTGCGTCGAGTTCAACCGCACCTACGTCTACACCGCCTCCGCCGTCGACGGCACCTGGACCAAGCGGTCGCAGATCAACAACTGCTACTACGACGCCGGCCTGCTGATCGACACCAACGACACCATGTACGTCGCCTACGGCAACGGCACGATCAGCGTCGCCCAGCTCTCCTCGGACGGCCTCAGCCAGGTCCGCGCCCAGCAGGTCTTCCAGACCCCTTCGAGCGTCGGCACGCTGGAGGGCGCCCGGTTCTACAAGCGGGGCGGCTACTACTACATCTGGCTCACCCGCCCGGCCAACGGCCAGTACGTGCTCCGGTCCACCTCACCGTGGGGCCCGTACGAGATGCGCCAGGTGCTGCTCGACATGCCCGGTCCCATTCCCGGCGGCGGTGTCCCGCACCAGGGCGGGCTCGTGCAGACCCAGGCCGGTGACTGGTACTACATGTCCTTCGTCGACGCCTACCCCGGCGGCCGGGTCCCGGCCCTCGCGCCGATCACGTGGACGAACGATTGGCCGGCCGTGCAGACGGTCAACGGCGGCTGGGGCGTGAACTACCCGAAGCCGAACATCCAGACCAGCCGGACCGTGGCGCCCATGATCGGGCCCGACACCTTCACCTCACCCACCCTCGGCCACCGCTGGGAGTGGAACCACAACCCCGACACCAGCCGCTTTTCCACCGGCAACGGCCTGCGCCTGCAGACCGCCACGGTCACGGGCGACCTCTACAACGCCCGGAACACCTTGACGCACCGCATCCAGGGCCCGTCGTCGACGGCGACGATCGAGCTGGACTACTCCCAGATGGCCGACGGCGACCGCGCCGGGCTGGCGATGCTGCGTGACCAGTCGGCCTGGATCGGCGTCAGACGCGACAACGGCGCGTACCGGGTCGTGATGACCAACGGGCTGACCATGAACAGTTCGTGGCAGACCACCGGCACCGGCACGGAGGCGGCGAGCGCGAGCATCTCCGGCGGCCGGATCTGGCTCAGGGTCAACGCCGACATCCGGCCGGGTTCGGGCAGGCAGGCCCGCTTCTCCTACAGCACCGACGGCACGAACTTCGTCAGCCTCGGCCCGGCCTTCACGTTGAACAACGCCTGGCAGTTCTTCATGGGCTACCGCTTCGGCATCTTCAACTACGCCACCCAGGCTCTTGGCGGCGCGGTGACCGTGCGCCGCTTCGACCTCACCACCCCCTGATGGAATCGGAGACGAAGTGAGAACCAAACCCCTGACCGTCCTCGCGACGGTGGCCGCGCTGCTGGTGAGCCTGTTCGTGGCCACCCAACCGGCGAACGCGGCGACCGTCGACACCAACGCCTGGTACGTGCTGGTCAACCGCAACAGCGGCAAAGCCCTGGACGTCTACAACCTGTCGCCCGCCGACGGCGGGCGGATCCCCCAGTGGACGCGCAACAACGGCAACCAGCAGCAGTGGCAGTTCGTCGACTCCGGCGGCGGTTACTACCGCATCAAGTCCCGCCACTCCGGCAAGGTGCTGGACGTCTACAACTGGTCCACCGCCAACGGCGCCGCCATCGTGCAGTGGGCCGATCACAACGGCGCCAACCAGCAGTGGCGGCCGGCCGACTCGGCGGATGGCTTCGTCCGGCTGATCAGCCGCCACAGCGCCAAAGCCCTGGAGGTCCAGGGCGCCTCCACCGCCGACGGCGCGAAGATCGTGCAGTACGACGACTGGGGCGGCGCCAACCAGCAGTGGCAGCTCGTCAAGGTCGGCGGCGGCAACCCAGGCTGCGATCTCCCGTCGACGTACCGCTGGACCTCGACCGGCCCGCTGGCGCAGCCCAAGCCGGGATGGGTCTCGCTCAAGGACTTCACCGTCGCCCCCTACAACGGCAGGCACCTGGTCTACGCCACGACGCACGACACGGGGACGAGGTGGGGGTCGATGAACTTCAGCCCCTTCACCAACTGGTCGGAAATGGCCTCGGCCAGCCAGAACGCGATGTCGTCCGCCACTGTCGCACCCACGCTCCTCTACTTCGCCCCCAAGAACATCTGGGTGCTGGCCTACCAGTGGGGCAGGACGGCCTTCTCCTACCGGACCTCCAGCGACCCCGCCAACCCCAATGGCTGGTCAGCGGAGCAGGTGCTCTTCTCCGGAAGCATCTCGGGCTCCAACACAGGGCCCATCGACCAGACGCTCATCGGTGACAGCACGACCATGTACCTGTTCTTCGCCGGGGACAACGGCAAGATCTACCGGGCCAGCATGCCCATCGGGAACTTCCCGGGCAGCTTCGGCAGCACCTCGACCGTGATCATGAGTGACACGACGAACAACCTGTTCGAAGCCGTCCAGGTCTACAAGCTCCAGGGCCAGAACCGGTATCTCATGATCGTCGAGGCGATCGGCTCGCAGGGCCGCTACTTCCGCTCGTTCACCGCCACCAGCCTGAACGGCACCTGGACACCCCAGGCCGCCACCGAGAGCAACCCCTTCGCCGGCAAGGCCAACAGCGGCGCCACCTGGACCAACGACATCAGCCACGGCGAGCTGATCCGGACCAGCGCCGATCAGACCATGACCGTCGACCCCTGCAACCTGCAGCTGCTCTACCAGGGACGCGACCCCAACTCCGGCGGCGACTACGGCCTGTGGCCGTACCGGCCGGGCCTGCTGACACTGCAGCGGTGATGGTACGGCGGGCTCGGTGTACGGCCGAGCCCGCCGCGCCTCCGACCCGCTGAGAAGCGATCTCCGTTCGCCGAGGGGCGATCTCCATTCGCTGAGAAGCGATCTCCGTTCGCCGAGGAGCGATCTCCATGAGCAGGAAACGAACCCGAGCGCTGCTGACCATGGTGGCCCTGACCATGGCGCTCACCCCCGCCACCCAAGCCCAAGCGCTGGACAACGGCGTGGGCCGCACCCCGCCGATGGGGTGGAACACCTGGAACACCTTCGGCTGCAACATCAACGAGACGCTGATCCGGCAGACTGCCGACGCGCTCGTCAGCTCCGGCATGCGCGACCTCGGATACCAGTACGTCGTCGTCGACGACTGCTGGTTCAACCCCACCCGCGACTCGGCCGGCAACCTGCAGGCCAACCCGTCGCGATTCCCGAGCGGCATGAAGGCGCTCGGCGACTACCTGCACGCCAGGGGCCTGAAGTTCGGTCTCTACCAGGCGCCCCTGGACCGGACCTGCGCCCAGTACTTCGGTGCCTACCCGGGCGCGACCGGCAGTCTCAACCACGAGGTCCAGGACGCCCGGCAGTTCGCCGCCTGGGGCGTCGACTATCTCAAGTACGACTGGTGCTCACCCACCGGCACCATCGACGACCAGGTCCGTACCTTCGCGAAGATGCGCGACGCCCTGGCGGCCACCGGCCGGCCGATCCTCTACAGCATCAACCCCAACAGCATCCACGAGAAGACCGGCCCGCAGCGGAACTGGGGTGACGTGGCCAACATCTGGCGCACGACCGAGGACATCACCAACGTCTGGGACTCCGGCCAGACCAACGGTTACCCGATGGGCATCCAGAACATCGTCAACGTCAACGTGCCCCTGGCAGGCTACGCCAGGCTGGGGCAGTTCAACGACCCCGACATGATGGTGGTCGGCCGGGGCGGCATGACCGACACCGAGATGCGCAGCCACTTCGCCCTGTGGGCCATCATGGCCGCACCGCTGATCGCGGGCAACGACATGCGGAACATGGACGCCGCGACCGCCGCGATCATGAAGAACCAGAACCTGATCGCCATCAACCAGGACCCGCTCGGCCTCCAAGCGACCCAGATCAGCAACGACGGCACCCGCCGCATCCTGGCCAAACGGCTGAGCAACGGCGACGTCGCGGTCGCGCTGTTCAACCAGGGCGGCAGCACGACGACGATCAGCACCACCGCCTCGGCGATCGGCCTGTCCGGCAGCTCCTTCACCCTGCGTGAGGCCTGGACGAACGCCGTCACCTCGACCACCGGGACCATCTCGGCGAGCGTGCCGTCCCATGGCACCGTCGTGTACCGGGTGAGCGGCGGAACGCCCAATCCCGCGTCCCGGATCCAGGGCGTGGGGTCGGGAAGATGCCTCGACGTCTCCGGAGCTTCCCAGGCCAACGGAACCCGGGTGGTGATCTGGGACTGCCACAGTGGCACCAACCAGCAGTGGACCTCCACGGCGGCCGGTGAACTGCGGGTCTACGGAAGCAAGTGCCTCGACGTGAACAACAACGGCACCGCCGACGGAACCAGCGTGATCATTTGGGACTGCAACGGCCAGAACAACCAGAAGTGGCGCTTCAACACCGATGGAAGCATCACCGCCCTCGGCGCGAACAAGTGCCTGGACGTCCCCAGCCACTCCACGGCCAACGGCGTCTCCCTCCAGATCTGGACGTGCAACGGCGCCGCCAACCAACGGTGGACGCGCGTCTGATCGTTTTCTCGGGAAAGCGCGCAGACTGGTCCTGAGATTCAGCGCCGCCGAAGCCGTCAACGTCGACAGCCCACGGGATCGAGGCGGCGCGCCCGATACCTGGTTTGGGCGATCGCCTAGAGACCGCCCAAACCAGGGAATGCATCAGGCGGCGTTCAGGGTCCACCGCTGGTTGGCTCCGCCCCAGCACGAGTAGAGCTGGAGACGGGTGCCGTTGCCCGTTCCGGTGGCGTCCAAGCACAGCCCCGACTGCACGCCGACGATCGTCCCGTCAGAGGTGACGCGCCACTTCTGGTTGGCGCCACCCCAGCAGGAGTAGATCTGGATCCTGGCCCCGTTGCCCGTCCCGGCCGCGTCGAGGCACTTGCCGCCGACACCCCGTAGCTCCTGCGACGAGGTGAGTGTCCACCGCTGGTTGGTGCCGCCGTGGCAGTCCCAGAGCTGGACCTGCGTGCCGTCGGCGGTGCTGGAGTTCGGCACGTCCACACAGCGCCCGGAGGCGGCACCCCTGATCTGGACGTTGCCGCCTGGAGTGGCGCTCGGGGTGACGCTCGGGGTGGGCGTGGGGCTGGTGCCGTCGAGGCCGAAGAACCGGATGGCGTGGACGGCCATACCGGGGTGCGGCAGGTTGTGGCCGGCTCCGCTGATGGTGTACGCCTCGACCTGGCCGGACCCGTAGACCCTCCGCGTCCAGCCCGATTGCGGGCTGGTGGTCGAGGTGGGCGTCTGGCTCACCCCGTGCACGTTGGTCCACTGGTCGACCTGCTTCTGCAACATGCTGAAGTTCAGCACGTCGTCCGCGGTGCCGTGCCAGGTCATCAACCGCGGCAGGGGACCGGTGTAGCCCGGGTAGGCGTTGCGGACCAGATCGCCCCACTGCTGCGGAGTCCGGTCGCCGCATCCGGGCGGGCCGAGACAGCCGAAGGGCACGCCGGCGAAGGGCGCCCCCGCCTTGAACACGTCGGGATAGGTGGCGAGCAGGTTGACGGTCTCCATCGCGCCGGAGGAGAACCCGGTGGCGAACACCCTCGCGGGGTCACCGTTGTGGCGCTGTACGACGTAGTTCACCATCGACACGATCGAGGCGGGGTCGCTGCCGCCTCCGTGCCGGAGCGCTTCGCTCGACCACACGTCGAAGCAGTTCGACAGGCCGTTGGCGCTCTTGTTGGCTTGGGGGTAGATGACGACGAAGCCGTACCGGTCGGCCAGGGACGCGAACTCGGTCTGCCGGTGGAAGTCGACCGCCCGGCCGTTGCAGCCGTGCATCGCCACCAGGATCCCGGGACGCGGGGCCGCGTTGTCAGGTACGTAGAGGTACATCTGGATGTTGCCGGGGTTGGCTCCGAAGTCGCCGATCTGGGTCAACGTCGCCGCCCTCGCCCTGGGCGCCAGGGCGAGGAGACCGGCCAGGACGGTGATCACCACGACGGCCACTGTGGCGATCACCGTCCCGGACCCGATCGGCACCCGCAGGTGCCGTCTCATGATCCAGCCTCCTAGCTCCGGTTCCAGGTCCACTTCTGGTTGTTGCCGCCCCAGCAGGAGTAGATCTGGAGCTGGGTCCCGTTGCCGGTGCCGTTGTTCACGGCGTCGAGGCACAGACCCGACTGGACTCCGACGATGGAGCCGTCCGAGTTGAGGCGCCACTTCTGGTTGTCGCCGCCCCAGCAGGAGTAGATCTGCACCCTGGCGCCGTTGCCGCTGCCGCCGGCGTCCAGGCACTTGTTGCCGTAGACGCGGATCTCCTGTGCGGAGGTGTAGGACCACTGCTGGTTGGTGCCGCTGTGGCAGTCCCACAGCTGGACCTGCGTGCCGTCGGCGGTGCTGGAGTTCGGCACGTCCACGCACCGTCCCGATGCCACGCCCCGGATCTGTCCCGCGCCACCGGGGTTCGTGGGCGTGGGCGTGGGCGAGGGGTTCGCGTTGTTGAGTGCGTTCAGGACGGCGGTGTACGCGGGCTTCTTGTTGCCGTTCCCGTCGAACAGCAGCGCGCTGGCGCTCGCCCCCAGCCACGAATCGGTGTCGCGGACGCCCCACACGGTGATGCCGGTGCACCGCGGCACCGCCAGGCAGTCGTTGACCACGTTGGCGTAGGTGGTCGCCGATCCGCCCTGGATGTCGAGCTCGGTGATCTGCACGTCGACGCCGAGGGCCGCGAAGCTCTGGATGGTCGTGCGGTAGTTGCTGTTGTAGGGGCTGTTGCTGTTGAAGTGCGACTGCAGGCCGACGCAGTCGATCGGCACGCCGCGCTGCTTGAAGTCGCGGACCATGTTGTAGACGGCCTGCGTCTTGGCCCAGGTCCAGTTGTCGATGTTGTAGTCGTTGTAGCACAGCTTGGCGGACGGGTCGGCGGCCCGCGCCGTACGGAAGGCCACCTCGATCCAGTCGTTGCCAGTCCGCTGGAGATTGGAGTCGCGCCGGGCGCCGGAGTTGCCGTCGGCGAAGGCCTCGTTGACGACGTCCCAGGCGTAGATCTTGCCTCGGTAGTGCGCCATCACGCCGTTGATGTGGTCGATCATCGCCTGGCGGAGGCTGCTGCCGGACAGCGCCTGCATCCAGCCCGGCTGCTGGGAGTGCCAGGCGAGCGTGTGCCCGCGTACCCGCTTGCCGTTCTGCACGGCCCAGTTGTAGATCCGGTCGCCGGCGCTGAAGTTGAACTGCCCCCGGTTGGGTTCCGTGGCGTCGATCTTCATCTCGTTCTCGGCGGTGATCATGTCGAACTCGCGGTTCGCGATCGTCGTGTACTGCGAGTCGCCCAGCCTGCTCGCGGAGATGGCTGTGCCGAAGTACCGCCCAGTCTGCTGGGCGGCCGCGGCCAGCGTACTCGCCGCGGCGTCAGCGGGAGCCGTAACCAGCAGCGCCGCACCGACGGCGACGACGGCGCCGGCCACGATGATCCCGCGGAGAACACCGAAACGTTGATGCGCGGATGGGGGTAAAGCCTTCATACCCATGCCTGACTCCAGACTGAATCACGGACGGAGGGACATGCGGGAAACCCGGTGAACGACGCCGCACCTCGGACAGAGGCACCCACCACGAAGGCGTCATGACCGGCGGCCCGCACCGACCACCACATCGGCAGGGCCGACCGCCTCAGACTGAGTGTGGAAATGGAATCGAAACATGTCAACACTTGAATGAAACTTTCGGCCGCATCCATCGAGTCCTGATCCTGCGGAGGCTGGCGCGACAGAGCGATGACGAGGCGTCCTCGGGGCGCGACGGGAGGGAAGCGGGCCGGCCGATCCCGTGTAAATTTCATCCGGAGCGCCCGTAAGTTGCGAACTCGCTGGTCGGCACGCACGTGCGAGCGGCGCCGTCCCGGCATCGGCCGAGCATCGAGGATCATCACCGCTTGACGACCCATGGGCCCGATGTATTAACTCGCCGCCACCACCACAGGAGAACCCCGAGAGCCGAAGGGAGGCCGCCCGGCAGAGGTGATCACGCAACCATGGCGTCCTCCCACGAGATACGCGTCATGGTCAGGCCTGGGTGACACCACGCTCCCAGGCCACTCCACGTCCGCCGCTGGGCCTTCGCGCAGGAGGCGGAGCGGTGGCCGGACACCCCGAGAGGAGGACGGCCTCGATGTCGACCCGGAGCGCGTTGGACAGGTCGCCGGAGCGGAACAACAGGGTTGCGGGCTGGGCCGGAGCCGGCGGGAGCGACCGCGTCTCCGGCGGTACGGCTGGCGCCGACCAGGGTGACGCCCGTGTGGCCGTCGAAGTCCGCAGCCGAGGTACGCCTGTCGACGATGCGTGGCCCTGGAGCGGAACCGCTCACCGCGACCCGCGCGGTCAGCGCGATGTCGCCGGCGGAGCGGCCCACCAGCACTTCATGGGCAGCAGCCGTACCTGCTCCGCGGGGAAGTCCAGGCGCCGCCAACACCGGCACGGAACGCTCAATGCTTCATCGATGGGCGGAAGCGGAGGGCCGAAAACTTTCGACACGTTCCGTGCCACGTTCGGGTCGAGGCCACCGCATCGGCGGGAAAGGCCCGCCGATGCGGTGACCAGTACCTCGCGACTGTGGCTCGATGGCCTCAGGCGCGGGTCCATGTCTGGTTGGTGCCGCCGTGGCAGGTCCAGATCTGCACCCTGGTGCCGTTGGCGGTGCCGTACCCGGCCACATCCAGGCACTTGTTCGCGCCCACCGCCGTGATGGTGCCGTCGGCGTTGAGGCGCCACTTCTGGTTGTTCTGCCCGTTGCAGTCCCAGATGATCACGGCGGTGCCGTCCGCCGTCCCGGCCCCGCTCACATCCAGGCACTTGCCGCCGTAGACCCGCAGCTCACCCGAACCGGTGGCGGTCCACCTCTGGTTGGCCTGCCCGCCGCAGTCCCAGATCTGCACCTGCGCGCCGTTGGCCTGCGAGGCGCCGCTGACGTCCAGGCACCGCCCCGATCCCGCACCCTTGAGCGCGAACGCCGTCGGAGCCGGGTCGCCTCTGAACTGGGCGAAGAAATTCCACACGACTTCCCTGGTCCAGGACCTCTCGCCGGGTTCAAAGTCGCCGGGCGTCCCGTCCACGGGAGCGGGAGTGTGGCCCGCGTCGAACGCCGCCCATGCGACCGGATACCCGGCCCGGCACCCCGAGTAGTGGGTGACGATGTGCGTCAGGCTGCCCTGCGCCGGCTCCGGCGGGTTCTGGGGCGTGCAGCCGTTGTTCCTGACGAATCTGTCGCGCAGCGACCGCCCCGCGGAGATGCTGAGCACCGAGTCCCTGAGGCCGTGCAGTCCGATGTACGCGACGGGCTCGGTGCCGCCGCTGCATCCGCTGAGCTGTGCGCCGGAGTAGACCGCCACCGCGCGGAAGACCGTCGGCCGGGCGCACGCGAGCGCATAGCTCATGCCGCCGCCGTAGCTGAAGCCCAGAGCGAAGCGCTGGGAGGTGTCCACGCAGAGGTCCGACTCGATCTGCCGGATCATGTCGTCGACGAAGGTGACGTCCTCACCGCCCGAGTTGGCCCAGCCGTTGTTGATGCCCTGAGGCGCGACGAAGATCGCGGTGTTGTTCGACAGGGCCCTGAGCCCGTAATAGGACCAGGGGTACCCGCTGGTTCCGCCCGAGTCGACGTCGTTGGCGGTGCCGCCCCTCCAGTGGAACCCGAAGATTAACCGGTAGGGAGTGGTGTTGTGGTAGTTGTCCGGAATTCTCAGAATGTAGCTACGATTTTTCCCGCTGGTCGTGATCCACTGCGTACCGCTTCTCAGCGTCGGGGTCTTGCCACATCCCGCCGTGGCCGCGAGCGTGCTCTGGTTCGCGGGAGACGGGGTCGCGCTGTCGCCCAGCGCCGTCTGCGCCGTGCCCAGAACGCCGAGCAGTGCCGTGGACACGATGGCGGTGAGGAGGGATCGAAGTCTCGACATCATGGAGATACCTGTGCCGTTCTCGTGATCTTGAAGACCTGCAGTGTTAGCGTTCACAAAGGGTCGCCGTGAAGACCTCCTCATGAGTTCCGAGGTCGCCCCGCACCCGATCGCCACTCGGTCGACAGGCATCCCCGCACAAGGCCGCTGGGGGCTGGAGGCGATGGTGCAGCGGAGCAAATACGATCGTGACAAGGCCTGTCAAGGTCCGGCCACTGCGTCGTCGCGAGCGCTCGCTCGACGCGTTCCGTCATCCCTTCGTCTGGCCAGGGGATCGGCCATGGTCGCCGCCGACGTGCCGGCGTGAAACTTTCAGGGTCGGCGTTACCGCCGTAGCCGTACGGGGTCGGCCGTTCCGCTGCGGCGGACGATCCAGGCCTCGGTTATGTGGTTGAACATCGCCGCGGCGGCGCCTTCCGGATCATGGGCGGCGATGCGTTCGTAGATGCGGCGGTGGCCGAGGTTCGACGCCACGCACAGGGACCGCTCGGTCCGGCCCATGTACCGGGCGGTGTTGATGACGTGGTTCTCCAGAGACCGCACGACGCCACGAGCGATGCGGTTCCCTGACGTCTGCATGATCGTGTCGTGGAAGGCGCGGTCGCTTTCAGCATAGGTGACCGGATCGTCCACGAGCTCGTCCATCCGATCCACGAGCGCTCGCAGCCGCTCCACGGTGTCCGGCCCGGCCATGCGGGCGGCGACGTGCGCCATGTCGGACTCCAGCAGCCGCCGCGTGACGACGAGGTCGTCGAGAATCGTCAGGCTCTCGTCCTCGGCGATGGTCGCGGCCAGGACGAGCTCGTCGAGCATGTCCCACATGGTCGGTGGGGTCACCATGGTGCCGGCGCCCTGGCGGACCTGCACCAGCCCCTTCTCCTGCAGGACTTTCACCGCTTCCCGGACGACCGTGCGGCTCACGGAGAAGGCTTCACACAGCGCGGGCTCGGGAGGCAACGCGGTTCCCGGCGGGTGGACGCCTCGGACGATGCGCTCCACCAGTTCGGCGGTCACCGCTCTGGCGAGGCTGGCCGGGCGTCGTGCCCAGGCCGGTGGCGCCGGGACACTGCCGGCCGTTTCCCGCGATGCCGTCATATCCCCCTCCGGTGGCCTGGCGTGTGACAGCGCCACCGCGCCAGTATACGTGAGTTCCATTGACGTAAGACGTCATACGAATTACGTTTGCCGGAGTCGATCCGGTCGCCTGGAAGGCGGGCAGCTATGAAGCGGCGGGCGTTATGGGCAGGCTTGATGGCCGCGGGACTGGTCGTGGCCGGCTGCGGGAGCGCGGCACCGAAAGAGGCTCCGTCCGGAGGCGCCCAGCAAAAGCTCGTCGTCTGGGACTGGAAGTCCGGTGAGTCGGTCGCGAGCGACTACATCGAGAAGGCCAAGGCCGACTTCGCCAAGCGGCATCCGGGAGTGACCGTCGAGTTCGTCGCCCAGCCGTTCGACCAGTACTACACCCTGCTCGGCACGGCGATCCAGGCCGGCAAGGGACCGGACGTCATGCTCTTCAACGGGGGCGGGCAGATCCGTGACCGGGTCGACGCGCTCCTCCCGCTGGACCAGTACGTGGCCGAGGACAAGAGCCGGCTGACGGGCTGGGACGCCTTCAGCAAGGACGGCAAGGTCTACGCCGCGCCGGTGACCCTGCAGGGGCACCCGATCTACTACAACAAAGCGCTCTATGAGAAGGCCGGTCTCGACCCCGCGAGCCCGCCCAAGACCTGGGACGAGCTGGTCCGCGGCTGCGCCGCCATCAAGAAGGCGACCGGGGCGGCGTGCTTCGCGCTGGGCAACAAGGAAGGCTTCGGGATCCAGTTCTTCATGTCCGGCCTCGGGTCCGGCACCCTGACGCCCCAGGAGTACGACAGCTGGATCGCCGGGAAGCGGGAGTGGACCTCCCCCCACGTGAAGCGGATCTTCGAGCTGTGGAAGGAAGCCGGCGACAAGGGGCTGAACAACGAGGGCGCCAACTCCACCGCGATGTTCACCGACATCTTCGGCGTCTTCCAGACCGGCAAGGCCGCCCACATCATCGGGCTGATGTCCGACATCGGGCACTGGAAGGACTTCGGCGAATTCCTCCCGCCCGACAAGATCGGCGTGATGCAGGCCCCTGTCGTCACCGACGGCGCCACCCCGAGCCTTCCCTATGACGGCGGGATCGGCTACGCGGTCGCCAAGTGGACGAAGGACCCGGGCCTGGCCGCCGGTCTGGTGCGATCCCTGACCTCGACCGAGGCATTGACCGCCTTCCACGCCAAGGCGGGCGCGATCGCGTCCGACACGACGATCGACGTCTCGCAGGCCGGCCCGGCCGCCGCCACGATCGTGTCCCAGCTCAAGACTGGCAAGCCAGCCCTGCACGTCGCGCTGTCCTCCAAGACCCTGGACCTGATGGGCAGGCTTTCCCAGCAGCTCCTGAGCGGATCGGCCACGGTGGACAAGGCCGTGAAGCAGCTGGCCGCCTCCGACAAGGCGAGCTGAGCGCGTGCCGATCGGAGAACTTTCGCCGTCGGTCCGCTCCGGGCGGGCCGGCGGGGAGGCCGTGAAGCCTCGGAGAGGCCGTCCGGGCTCCCGCACGAGCTTCCGTAGGGCGGGCGTCGACCGCCTCGCGCCCTACGTCCTGGTGGCCCCGGCCGTACTGATCATCTTGGCGCTACGGCTGTGGCCTCTGGTCCTGGGGGTCAACTTCTCCTTCACGGGGGACGGCGAGCTCAACGGAACCCCCGTCGGCCTGAGCAACTACCTGGAACTGGCCGGCGACCCGCTGTTTCGCACCTCGCTGCGGAACGTCGGGCTGCTGGTGCTGCTGCTTCCCCTGGCGGTGGCGATCCCAGGGCTGCTGGCGACCTTCATCTACCTGCGCGTGCCGGGCCATCGCATCTATCGCAGCGTCTACTTCTTCCCGGCCGTGCTGTCGCCGGTGATCGTCGGCGCCATCTTCAACCTCCTGCTCGGGTTCGACGGCCCGGTGAACGCCGCCCTCGGGGCGATCGGAGCCGGGCCGGTCGACTGGCTCGGCGATCCGGGCATCGCCATGTTCACCGTCGTCGGCGTGCACGTCTGGGCGACGTTCGGGATGGCCCTGGTGGTGTTCCTCGCCGGGTTCAGCACCTTGGACGGCTCGTTGCTGGACGCCGCCCGCGTGGACGGCGCCTCGCTGCGCCAGATCATCTGGCACGTGATCATCCCGAGCCTGACGCGCACCATCCAGTTCGTCTTCGTGACCACGATGATCGGGATGCTGACGTCCATGTTCGGCCTGCTCTTCGTCATGACCGGCGGAGGCCCGGAAGGGTCGACCTACCTGCCGGAGTTCTACATCTGGCACCAGCAGGGACAGATGAACCGGCCGGCGCTCGCCTCCGCCGCCTCGACGGTCCTGTTCGTCGTCATGCTCGTGGTGGGGCTCCTGCAGATCACCCTGCTCCGCCGTACGGGAAGGCAGGACTGATGCCCGGCATGCGCCTGGCCAGGTGGCTGGCCGCCGTTCCCATGGCCGGTCTCGCCCTGGCGACGATCTATCCCCTCCTTTTCACCGCCAACGTCGCGATGAAGACCCGGCGCGAGTACGTCCTGGACCGGTTCGCCCCCGCGGACGGCCTGCGCCTGGACAACCTGGCCGAGGCGTGGGCCGGGGCGGGCATGGCGCGCTACTTCGTCAACTCGTTCGTCGTCGTGGCCGTCGCCGTCGCCCTGCTGCTGCTCTTCGGCTCGATGGCGGGCTTCGCGCTCAGCCGGCTGCGCTTCCGCGGGTCATCGATGATCTTCCTCGGGTGCCTCGCGGGGCTGTTCATCCCGTTCCAGGTGATCATGGTGCCGCTCACCAAGATCATGGCCGACATCGGGTTCGTCGACACCTATCCGGGATTGATCCTGGCCTATGTCGCGCAGTTTCTCCCGTTCACCGTATTCCTGATGACAAGCCATTACCGGACCATTCCGGCGGAGATCGTCGACGCGGCCAGGATCGACGGGAACTCGGTGTACGGCGTCTACCGCCGGATCATGCTCCCGCTGGGCGTCCCGGCACTGCTGTCGGTCGGCATCCTCGACGCGTTGTTCTGCTGGAACGACGTGCTCATCGCCCTGCTCATGATGCCGTCGCCCGAGCATCGCACCCTCATGATCGGGGTGAACGCGCTCCGCGGCCAGTACTCCGCCGACATCCCCACCTTCGCCTCGGGAGTCCTGATCGCCGCCATACCCGTGCTGATGATCTATCTGTTCCTCCAGCGCCAGATCGCCGACGGCGTCACGGCCGGTTCCACGAAGGGCTGACATGCGGATAACGGGGTATCGGACCACGACGACGGTCCAGGAGTGGGGCCGGTGCGTGGGTGACGCCAACGGTGTCTTCGCCGACGGGATCGTCCCGGTGCCGATCGTCATGGTGGACACCGACGAGGGGATCACCGGCATCGGCCTGGGGCCCGCCGTGGAGATCGACGCCGTCTTCGCCGCGATCGAGGGCGAGGATCCGCGCGGCGTGACCGCGCTCTACGACCGGATGCTGCGGCGGACCTTCAAGGCGGGGCACGCGGGCGCCGTGTTCGGCACGATCGGCGCGCTGGACTCCGCCCTGTGGGACATCAAGGCGCAGGCGGCCGGTGAACCGCTCTGGCGCCTGCTGGGCGGGCGGGACCGGCGGGTTCCCGGCTACGCCTCGGGCCTCGACATCGGACTGACCGACGACGAACTCGTCTCGGTCTACCAGGTCTACGCCCAGCACGGTCTGCGGGCGGCCAAGGTCAAGGGCGGCCTCGATGTCCAACGCGACCTGCACCGCCTGACGCTGGTGCGGGACGTTCTGGCGGAGGCCAGGGGAGGAGCGCGGCCCGGGTTGATGCTCGACGCGAACGAGGCCTGGACGCGCAAGCAGGCGGTCCGGCACGTCTGCGAGCTCGAGCGCACCCTGGATCTCACGTGGGTCGAAGAGCCGGTCCGGCGGTGGGACGCCGAGGGCCTGGCCGTCGTCGGCCGCGGAATCCGCGCCTCCGTCGCCACGGGGGAGAACCTCACCGGGCTCGAACAGTTCCGCCCGCTGCTGGCCGCGGGCGCCGTCGACATCGTTCAGACGGCCGTGGTCTGGGGGGTGACCCACTTCCTCCGGGTCGCCGCGCTGGCGCACGCGCACGACCTGCCGGTCAGCCCGATCGGCGGCACGCCGGTCGCGTTGCTGCACGCCGCGACGTCGGTGCCGAACCACCTGGCCAGCGAGGTGCAGAACCTGGTGCCGCCGCTCGGGATCTCGCTCGACCTGTACGTCGAGGACGGCGCGTTCATCCTGGGGGACTCGCCGGGTCTCGGCATCACGCTCGACGAGCACGCGATCACCACGGTCACCCGGTCTCCCGAGATCGGGGCCGCGGGAGGCCCCAACATCCGGCCGGAGCACGCCGGGCGGCGGCTGCTGGCCTCCAGCCTTCCCGACTAGAGGGTGGGTCTCGCGGAGGAACCGGAGACGATCGGCCGGTCGCCGGCCGGATGGGAGAAGAGACGTTGCTGGATCTCCCTACGGTAGTCGTCGAGGGTGTTGTCGATGTGGAGGGCGGCGGCCCGGGCGGCCGCTTCCGGGTCGCCGGCGCGGATGGCCTGGTAGATGGCCTCATGCTCCTCGACGGCCTGCGCCGCGTGCCCGCCCACGGAGCCCCGCAGCCCGATGAGGTTCGACTGCGCCTGCAACCGGCGCGCCTCGCGTACCGCCACCCGGAGGAACAGGTTGTGCGAGGCCGTGGCGATCGCGGTGTGGAAAGCGTCGTCGCCCTCGTTGAACAGGTCCTCACGTCCTGTCTCGAAGCCGCGGCGGCACCTGCCGGCCGCCTCCTCGATTGCCCTCAGCTCCGCGGGAGTGGCCCGGCAGGCGGCCAGGCGGCTGGTCTCCATCTCCTGCGTCCGGCGGAATTCAAACAGCATGTAGACGTGGTCGAGGTCGGCGGGAAGGAAGAACGAGGCCCACCGCCCGGCGCCGAGCATCCCCTCGTCGTCGGCCACGTACAGGCCACGGCCCTTCTGGGCGCGCACCCGGCCGAGCGCGGAGAGTATCTTCACCGCCTCGCGGACCACGGTGCGGCTGGTCCCCAGCTGCCGGGCCAGGTCGTTCTCCGTCGGCAGGCGATCGCCCGGACGCAGGCCGAGCCGGACGATCAGTTCCAGTACCTGCTCGGCGGCGACCTCGTAGCCCGGCCGGTATTCGCTCACCCCGCAAGCGTATGACAGCCGCCGATGAGTACGACACATGCGAAAGTTTCACCGAGACATTCGGCAATCTCCGCTGGTCAAAGCCAGCATTCTCCGGATAAGTAGGCTTATTCTCTTGACGGGCATCAGGACGCTGAACCTAATGGGGTGAGGCCCCGACCAAAGGAACCCCAGTGCGATCACTGAGATCGGTCCTGTGCGGCGTCATCGCCGCGGCGTTCGCCCTCGTCGCCCCGGCCCCCTCGGCCCTGGCAGCCACGACGACCCTGTACGCGTCACCCACGGGCACCGGCACCGCCTGCACGTCCGCCCAGCCGTGCTCGTTGGCCGCGGCGCAGGCGGCGGTACGTTCGCTGAACGGCGCCATGTCGGGGGACATCGTCGTCGAGCTGGCCGACGGCGTCTACCGGCTCTCCGCGCCGCTCCGGCTGTCGGCCGCCGATTCCGGCAACAACGGCTACACCGTCAAGTGGCAGGCCGCGTCCGGAGCCCGCCCCGTCATCACCGGAGCCAGGGCGGTCACCGGATGGACCGTGGCCGACGCCGGGAAGAACATCTGGCGCGCGAACGTCGGCGCCGGGATCGACACCCGGCAGCTGTACGTCAACGGCGCTGTCGCCACGCGCGCCCGCACCCAGGTGAACCGGGCCGACTTCACGGCCACTCCCACTGGCCTGAGGTTCGGCAACAGCGCGCTGAGCTACCTGAACAATCTGGCCAACCAGAACCGGGTCGAGATGGAGAGCGTCAACTCCTTCACCGACCGGTATGTGAGGGTGCAGAGCATCAGCGGAAACTTCATCACGATGCAGCAGCCGGGCTGGAACAACAACACCTTCGGATACGACACCTTCACGCAGCCGCACCGGGCGGGGCCGCTGTACCTGGCCAACGCGTACGAGTTCCTGGACACGGCGGGGGAGTGGTACATCAACCCAGGGACCGGCGCCCTGTACTACATCCCGGCGGCCGGGCAGAACATGAGCGACCTCAGCGTCGAGCTGCCGATCCTGCAGTACCTGGTGAGCATCGGAGGCACCTACGACGCGCCCGCGCACCACATCACCTTCAGCGGGATCACCTTCACGGGCACGACGTGGCTCGGGCCCAGCAGCAACCAGGGCTACGCGGACCAGCAGACGGGCGCCTACCTCGCGGGCGACTGGAACTGGCCCGCCGACCGGCTGACCTCCTGCCAGCAGGGCTGCCGGCAGTTCGAGGCCGCGCGGCCGCACTGGCTGCAGATGCCCGCCGCCGTCCAGGTCTCCGCAGCGAACGCCATCACCTTCACCGACTCCAGGTTCGTCAACCTGGGGCAGACGGCCATCGGCATCGGCAACGACGCCAACGCGCACGCCAGCGGTGTCGGCCTGGGCGCCGGCGACATCACGGTCACGCGGTCCGAGATCGCCCGCAGCTCGGCGGGCGGCGTCGTGGTCGGCGGCGTGCGCGCCGACGCCCACCACCCCGGCGACCAGCGGATGGTCAACCGGAACATCACCGTCAGCAACAACCGCATCCACGACCTCGGCCTGGACTACCGGGGCAGCGTCTCGGTCCTGACCACCTACGTCACCGGCACCGACGTGTCCCACAACGAGGTCTACAACATGCCCTACACCGGCATGTCGATCGGGTACGGCTGGGGCGCCAACGACGCCGGCGGCAGCAACCACTACGCCAACCGGGGCCTGTACGACTACCAGCCGCGCTACACCACCCCCACCACGGCGTCCGGGAACCGGCTCGTCGGCAACTACGTGCACGACGTCATGCAGCAGATGACCGACGGCGGGTGCATCTACACGCTGTCGGCGAACCCGAACTCGTCGATCAGCCAGAACCACTGCCTGCGGACCAACGGCTGGTTCGGCGTCTACTTCGACGAGGGATCCCGGTACTACACCGTCACCGGCAACGTGCTCTCGAACACCGGCACCTGGGTCACAGCCAACTACTGGGGCGGGGAGAACATGGGCAACTGGACCGTCACCGGCAACTGGTCCACCAACGGCAGCACCAACGTGACCAACGGCGACCGTGGCAACGTCGTCAGCGGCAACGTCACCGTCACGGACGGCAACTGGCCGCCAGGCGCCCAGGCCGTGATGGCGTCCGCCGGACCCCGGGACGGCAACGCGACGTTCGCGCTCAAGGGTGCGGGATCGGGGCGGTGCCTGGACGTCAGCGGCGCCTCGCAGGCCAACGGCGCGCAGGTGCAGATCTGGGACTGCGGCGGGCAGGCCAACCAGAGGTGGACCGCCACCGGTTCGGGTGAGCTGCGGGTCTACGGCGGCAAGTGCCTGGATGTGAGCGGGGCCGGGACGGCGGACGGCACCGCCGTGATCATCTGGGACTGCAACGGGCAGAACAACCAGAAGTGGCGCCTCAACGCCGACGGCACCATCACGGCGGTGGGCGCGAACAAGTGCCTGGATGTGGCCGGGTACGGCACCGCCAACGGCACCAGGGTGCAGATCTGGACCTGCCACGGCGGCACCAACCAGAAGTGGACCCGCTCATGACCCCCGCACGCCGCTGGCTGGCCGGCCTTCTCTGCGTCGTCCTGCTGTTCCCGGCCTCCGCAGCCCAAGCGGACAATCCAATCATCCAGACCATCTACACCGCCGATCCGGCCCCACTGGTGCACAACGGCCGCGTCTACCTCTATACGGGACACGACGAGGACGGCTCGACGTGGTTCACCATGAACGAATGGCGGGTCTGGTCGTCCTCGGACATGGTGAACTGGACCGACCACGGTTCCCCGCTGCGTGTCAGCAGCTTCGCCTGGGCGAGGTCCGACGCGTGGGCGGGTCAGGCCATCCACCGGAACGGCAAGTTCTACTGGTACGTGCCCACGACCAACCGGGCGACCGGCCGGATGGCGATCGGGGTCGCGGTTGCGGACAGCCCGACCGGGCCGTTCAGGGACGCCCTCGGACGTCCCTTGGTCGAGAACGGCGAGTTCGACCCCACGGTCTTCATCGACGACACCGGGCAGGCCTACCTGTACTGGGGCAACCCGAACCTGTGGTACGTGAAGCTGAACCCCGACATGATCTCCTACTCCGGAAGCCCGACGCAGATCCCCTTGACCACGGCGGGGTTCGGCACCCGCACCGGAGACCCGAACCGCCCGACCCTGTTCGAGGAAGGGCCCTGGGTCTACAAGCGCAACGGCCTGTACTACATCGTGTTCGCGGCCAAGTGTTGCCCTGAGTTCATCGCCTACTCCACGGCCCCCGGTCCCACCGGGCCATGGACCTACCGGGGGACGGTCATGCCCACGCAGGGCAGCAGCTTCACCAACCACCCCGGCGTCATCGACTTCCAGGGCGGCTCGTACTTCTTCTACCACAACGGCGCCCTGCCGGGCGGCGGAGGCTTCACCCGCTCGGTCGCCGTGGAGAAGTTCACCTACGGGCCGGACGGCTCCATCCCCACGATCACCATGACCGCGGCCGGGGCACCGCAGGTGGGCACCCTCAACCCCTACACACGCCAGGAAGCCGAGACGATCGCCTGGGCGTCCGGAGTGGAGACCGAGCCGTCCATCGAAGGCGGAATGAACGTCGGCTGGATCGAGAACGGCGACTCCATCAAGGTCAAGGGTGTCGCCTTCGGTGCCGGCGCGACCTCGTTCACCGCGAGGGTCGCCTCGGCGTCGGGCGGCGGGAAGATCGAGCTACGCCTGGACGGCGTCAACGGCACACTGGCCGGGACGTGCACCGTCCCGGGCACGGGCGGCTGGCAGGCGTGGACCACCGTCTCCTGCCCGGTCAGCGGTGCGACGGGAACCCGCGACCTGTATCTCCGGTTCACCGGCGGGGGCGGCTACCTGTTCAACGTGAACTGGTGGCAGTTCAGCTCCTCGACGGTGCCGTACTCCCACGGACCGTGAGGGGGTGGCGATCTCGCCTTCATGGCCTCCGCTGGTAGTCGCCGGGAAGGCGGAGGGTGCGATGGATCATCGTGTGAAGAGTCAGGCTGAACCGCCGCGTATCGGCAGGGCTGCAGAAACCGCCGCGTGCCCTGTCGCGGCCGGGCGCCCCGCTCCGGCCGAAGCCTTGCACGCACCACATCATGCAGTGGAGGAGATACTCGCGGTCGATCTCGGCGTCGATGTAACCGGCGGTCGCCGCCGGTTCGAAGGCCGCCAGGGTGGCCGTGTAGAGGGGGTGGACGTACCGCGACTCGAGCTCGGCGATGTCGAGGGCGTCCGACAGCCAGCGGTGCATCCACAGGGCGTGGATGTGCGGGTTGTCCGCGGCGAAGGCCAGGTAGGCGTCGATGAGCCGGTGCACGGAGGCGGCGAAGGAGGCGGCGTCGCCGTACGACATGGTGCTCAGCACGGCCTGGAGAGCGGTCATCTCCGCCTGGTAGGCCCGCTCCATGACGGCGAGGTAGAGGTGCTGCTTGCCGTCGTACCGCCGGGCGAGCTCCTGCCGTGAGACTCCGGCCGTCTGGGCGATCAGATCGATCGACGTCCCGTCGTACCCGAGGGCCGCGAACAGCCGGGTCGCCGCATCGAGGATCCGGTCTTGCGAAGCCGTCATGGCCAAACGTTACGGATCAGGTCGCCAGACGGGGGTAATGCGGTGTCAAAACCCGCAGGAGCGTCGCTGTGCCACGCCCGGGCATCCCGCATGGCCTTACGTTGGCCGGCCCGGCCGGCCCTGCTGCTCGGTCGTCACGCCGCCCCTGTGCCGACCGGGCTGCGAGGCACGTGACCGGACCCGGCGGCTGGGAGTCTCCGGCCGCGCCGTACCCTCGTGCCCGGCCTCCTCGCCGCGACGTTAGAAAACCGGTTTTTATCCGTAGTTTTTCCCGTGCGAGGTCTTGTGCCGGCGTGGCTGGGTGGCTACCGTCGTCTCACAACGCGGGTGCGCATCCCCACAAACTGGGACGGCGCGGGACCCTGAGCCGCTCGGCGACCGATCGCCCCTCAAGCCGTCCGCCGGACGCATCGCGCTCCGCCATGCGGGCGCGCTCCCATCCCTGGAGGACAAGTGCAGCTGAACAAAACGCGCCGGGCGCTGGTCGCCGCCACGCTCACGATGATGGGCGTGCTCTCGGCGTGCACGACGGTGGGCGGCGGAGGCGGCGGGGAAACCGCCGCGGAGGGCACCAAGGCGCCGGACCCCGCGTGCAAGCTGGCCACGGCGCAGGACCCCGGCAACTCGGCGCCACCGCAGAACGTCCCGGTCGCCGAGAACGCCCCGAAGCTCGCCAAGAAGGACACCTACCGGGTGGCCTTCAGCCAGAACGCCAGCAACAACCCGTGGCGGCTCGCCGAGACCGAGAGCATGAAAGCCGAGGCCGGCAAGCTGGGCCACCAGCTCACGATCACCGACGCGCAGAACAGCCAGGCCAAGCAGATCCAGGACATCCGCAGCCTGATCGCCCAGAAGCCGGACGCGCTGTTCATCGCGCCGATCACCGAGCAGCTGGCGAACGTCGTGGTCGACGCGGCCAAGGCCGACATTCCGGTGTTCCTGCTGGACCGCGCGGTGGACACGAACATCGCCAAGCCGGGCGAGCACTACGTCACCGTGATCCGGTCGGACTTCGTGCAGGAAGGGCTGCGTGCCGCGGTGGCGCTGGCGCGGGCGACCGGTGGCCGGGCGAACATCGTGGAGCTTGAGGGCACCACCGGTTCCTCGCCGGCGATCGACCGGAAGAAGGGCTTCGACGAGGCGATCAAGCAGTGCCCGGGCATGAAGATCGTCGCCTCCCAGGACGCCGACTTCACCCGCGCCAAGGGCCAGCAGGTCATGGAGACGCTCCTGCAGTCCAACCCCGACGTGAACGCCGTGTACGCGCACAACGACGAGATGGCGATCGGCGCCATCTCGGCGATCAAGGCCGCGGGGAAGACGCCCGGAAAGGACGTCGTCGTGGTGTCGATCGACGGCTCCCGGGACGCGCTGCAGGCGGTGTCCCGCGGTGAGCTCTACGCGACCGTGGAGTGCAACCCGCGCTTCGGCCCGGCGGCCTTCAAGACGATGCAGGAGTACGCCGAGGGCAAGCCGGTGCCCACGGTGCTGGTCAACCAGGACCGGTTCTTCGACCAGAGCAACGCCAAGCAGTTCATCGAAGAGGCGTACTGACGACATCCGGCTGACGACATCCGCCTGCCGCTCGCCGGGGCGGGGACGGCCCTGCCCCGGCCCGAGGAGAACCGAGCATGACACAATCCTCGCCATCCCCGCCGCTGCTCGACATGCGCGGCATCCGCAAGAGCTTCCTCGGCGTCCCCGCCCTGGCGGAGGCCTCCTTCCAGGTCAATCGCGGCGAGGTGCGCGCGCTGATCGGCCAGAACGGCGCGGGCAAGTCCACTCTGATCAAGGTCTTGACCGGCGTCTACAAGGCCGACGGCGGCACCGTCACGTTCGACGGCCGGCCGGTGGCCTTCGACTCGCCCCACGCGGCCCAGCTGGGCGGCATCGCGACCATCTACCAGGAGGTCAACCTCGTCCCCTACCGCACGGTCACCGAGAACATCTTCCTCGGCAGGGAGCGCCGCCGGTTCGGCCTGCTCGACTGGCGCCGGATGAACGCCGAGGCCAGGGAGCTCCTGGCCGGCCTGGACGTCCACGTGGACGTCACCCGGCCGCTGCGGGAGTTCTCCATCGCCACCCAGCAGATGACCGCGATCGCCCGGGCGCTGTCGTTCGACGCCAAGCTGGTGATCATGGACGAGCCGACGTCGTCGCTCGCCGAGCACGAGGTGTCCGTGCTGTTCGACGTCATCCGCCGGCTCAGGGACAGTGGCGTGTCCGTGGTGTTCGTGTCCCATCGTCTCGACGAGCTGTACGCCGTCTGCGACCGGGTCACGATCATGCGTGACGGGCGCACGGTGGACGACCGCGCCATGGCCGACATCTCCAAGTACGAGCTGGTGTCCAAGATGATCGGCCGGGACCTGGCCGAGGTACGGCGGGCCGCCTCCCGGGCGCCCCACCAGGCGGAGGCCGCCCCGGTCATCGAGGCGAGCGGACTGGAGCTCGGGCAGGCGTTGCGCGGGGTGGACGTCGCGGTCCGCTCAGGGGAGATCGTCGGACTGGCCGGACTGCTCGGGTCCGGCCGCTCGGAGACCGCGCGCGTGCTGTTCGGCGCCGACGCGCCGGACTCCGGCGAGGTGCGGGTGGACGCCGAGCCGGTCCGGTTCGCCGTGCCGCGGGACGCGATCCGCCGGGGCATCGGCTTCTCCCCGGAGGACCGCAAGGTGGAGGGGATCATCCCGCAGATGTCGGTGCGGGAGAACCTCACCCTTGCCCTGCTGCCCCGGCTGACCAAGGCCGGCATCGTCGACAGGCGGCGGCAACAGCAGATCGTCGAGCGGTTCATCGAGCGCATAGGCATCAAGGTGTCCAGCGCCGACCAGCCGATCCGGGAGCTGTCGGGCGGCAACCAGCAGAAGGTGCTGCTGGCCCGCTGGCTGTGCATGAATCCGCGGCTGCTCGTCCTGGACGAGCCGACCCGGGGCATCGACGTGGGCGCGAAGCAGGAGATCCAGTCGCTGATCCGCGAGCTGGCCGACGACGGCCTGGGCGTGCTGTTCATCTCCTCCGAGCTGGAGGAGCTCGTGGAGAACGCCGACCGCGTCGTCGTGCTGCGCGACGGGCGCAACGTCGCCGAACTGCGCGGCGACCAGATCTCGGAGGAGCGGATCATGGCCGCCATGGCGCACGGGGCCGCCGTGGAAGCCGAGGACGGGGCGAGGTGAGACGGATGCCGGAGACCACCACCACACCCGCCGCGCCGTCCGCGGCCGCCGCGCCCGCCGTACGCCGCAAGACCTCATGGGCCGCCTACACGCAGCGGTACGGCGCCGGCACCGCCCTCGTCGCCCTGCTGATCTTCAACGCGCTGTTCACCGCGAACTTCCTCACCCCCGCCAACCTGCTCTACGTCCAGCTGCGCCAGGCGGCTCCCGTCGGCATCGTCGCCCTCGGCATGGCCATGGTGATCGCCACCAGGGGCATCGACCTGTCCGTCGGCTCCGTCATGGCGATCTCCGGACAGGTCGGCGCGCTCGCGCTGCTCAGCGGCACCGGCCTGGTGCCGGCCGTCGCGCTCGCGCTGCTGGCCGCGCTGCTGTGCGGGCTGTTCAACGGCACCCTGGTCGCCCGGTACGGCGTGCAGCCGATCATCGCGACGCTGATCCTGTTCATCGCCGGACGGGGGATCGCCCAGCTGCTGACCGACGGACGGCTGCAGAACGTCGACGACCCGGCCTTCCAGTTCTTCGGCCTCGGCGCGATCGCCGGGATCCCGGTCCAGGTCGTCCTCCTGGTGGTCGTCGCCGCGGCGATCTGGTTCGTCGCCCGCTCGACGCCGTTCGGCCGCTATCTGGTGGCCACCGGTGACAACGAACCGGCCGCCCGGCTCGCCGGCGTCCCCGTCCGGCGGGTGAAGCTGATCGCCTACGCGACGTCGGCCACGCTCGCCGGCCTGGTCGGCCTCATGGAGGTCGCGCGGGTCTCCGCCTCCGACGCCAACAACACCGGCCTCGGCATGGAACTCGACGCGATCGCCGCCGTCGCCGTCGCCGGCACGCCGCTCACGGGCGGCCGGATCTCCCCGGTGGCCGTGGTGATCGGCGCGCTCATGCTGCGCCTGTTGCAGAACACTCTGATCGCCCACGGCGTGTCCCGGGAGGTCGCCCAGATGATCACCGGCTTCATCATCGTCGCCGCCATCTACGTCCAGCGCCAGGCCGGGGAGGGGGCCGGATGAACCAGCTGCTCGCCTTCCGCACGCGGGCGTCGAACGTCCTGGCGCTCCAGCGCCACGGCGCCCTCATCGCGCTCATCGCGCTGCTCGTGTTCGGGATCGTGCGCTACGGCGACCGGTTCGCGGGCGAGAACCTGGCCAACCTGCTGGCGGACGACGCGAAGTTCGCCCTGGTCGCGCTCGGGATGACGTTCGTCATCATGAGCGGCGGCATCGACCTGTCCGTCGGCTCGGTGGCGCTGCTCGGCGGCGTCGTGGCCGCCCAGGCCAGCGGGGCCGGCCTCGTGCCCGCCTTCGGGCTGGCCGTGCTGGTGGGCCTGGCGCTGGGATCCCTGAACGGCGTGCTGATCGCCAAGGTCCGCCTGGAGCCGTTCATCGTCACGCTGGCGGCGCTGCTGGGCGTGCGGGGCCTGGCCCTGTACCTGTCGGACAAGAAGGCCGTCGTCGCCTCGGGAACCGGCAGCTTCCAGGACTTCGGCCGCTGGGAGCTGCTCGGCCTGCCGGTCTCCGCGGTCTTCATGTTCGCGGCTTTTCTCATCGGCGCCGCGGTGCTGCGCTACACCGCCTTCGGCCGCACGGTCCTGGCCGTGGGCGGGAGCGAGGACGCCGCCCGCCTGATGGGGCTGCCGGTGGCACGCACCAAGTTCGTCGTGTACGCCATGTCGGGCGCGCTGGCCGGCCTCGCCGGGGCGTTCCTGGCGGCCCAGACCGGATCGGTCAGCACCGACACCGGCATCGGATGGGAGCTGTCGGCGATCGCCGCCGTCGTGGTGGGCGGCACGCTGCTCACCGGCGGCGTCGGCTCGGTGATGTCCACCCTCGTCGGCGTCGTCCTGCTCCAGCTGATCTTCAACCTGATCGTGTTCGAGAACAGCATGGGCGCGATCGAGATCAGCTCCTTCTGGGAGTCGGTGATCAGAGGCGGGTTCCTCCTGCTCGTCGTGCTGCTGCAGGTCAAGCTCTCGCGGCGGAGGGCCTCGGGCGGGACGGCGCCGGCATGACGGGCACAAGCGGCGACCGGCCGGCCGGGGGCGGCACGATCCTGGAGAAGGGCCTGGCCATGCTGGAGGCCGTGGCCCGGGCCGGGACCGCCACCCCGGCCCTGCTGGCCGGGGAGCTGGGGCTCAGCAGGAGCGCCACCTACCGGCTCGTCGACCGGCTGCGCACCGCGGGCTTCCTGGAGGACGCGCCCGGCGGAGGCCTGCGCCTCGGGCTGCGCGCCGTGGCCATCGGCGCGTCGGCCCTGCGCGGCAGCGACATCGTGCGCCTCGCGCCCGAGCACCTCCACCAGCTCGCCGACCTGGTCGGGGAGACCGTGAACCTGGCCGTCCCGGACGGGGACGAGATGGTCTACATCCTGCAGCAGGAGGGGCCGGGGGCGCTGAAGGTGACCGCCCGGCTGGGCACCCGCAGGCCGATGACCTGCACCGCGCTCGGCAAGGCCTACCTCGCCGCGCTGACGGACGACGTGCTGGCCGAGCGGCTGCCGGCGCTGCGGTACGCGCGCCTGACCGACCGCTCGCCCGCCGACGCCGCGACGCTGCGCGAGCACATCAGCCTCGTCAGGGAGCAGGGATACGCGGTCGACGACCGCGAGGTCGAACCCGGCGTCGGCTGCCTCGCCGCGGCGGTGTGCGACGTCCACGGCGCCCCGGTGGCGGCCGTGTCCGTAGCAGGACCGGCCGACCGGGTGCTCGCCAACGAACCGGCCATCGCGCCGCTGGTCATGAAGGCGGCGCGGGAGATCTCGAAGCGACTGGGGA
Source organism: Thermoactinospora rubra (assembly GCF_002093975.1). Taxonomy (GTDB): domain Bacteria; phylum Actinomycetota; class Actinomycetes; order Streptosporangiales; family Streptosporangiaceae; genus Nonomuraea; species Nonomuraea rubra_A. The sequence goes on along the minus strand of NZ_MSZZ01000044.1, from coordinate 56,581 downwards.
ACCTGTGATGATCTCGAACGCCGTGAACGCCCGGCTGGGCACGGTGGTGATCACGGACTGCGACCACGGCACGATCGCGCCGGAGGAGAGCGTGCTGCGCGGCCAAGGCGTGTCGCTGCGGCTGGCCGCCTGCAAAACGCCCGAGGACGTCGCCGACCAGGCCGCCGACGCCGACGTGCTGATCAACCAGTACGTGCCCATCACGGGCCCGGTGCTGGACGCGCTGCCCCGCTGCCGGCTGGTCGTGCGGTACGGCGTCGGCGTGGACAACGTGGACGTGGCCGCCGCGACCGAGCGCGGCGTGTGGGTGGCCAATGTGCCGGACTACGGCGTGGGGGAGGTGGCCGACCACACCATCGCGCTGGCCATGTCGCTGCTGCGAGGGATCGCGTCCCTCGACCGCGCGGTGCGGGAGGGCCGGTGGGACTACCGGGTGGCACGCCCCCTGCGGCGGCTGGGCACGCTCACCTTCGGCGTCGTCGGCTGCGGCGCCATCGGCACGGCGGCCGGTCGCAGGGCCGCCGCGCTGGGGCTGCGCGTGATCGGCGCCGACCCGCTCGCCGCGCGCCCGGGCCAGGACGGGAGCGTGATCGAGAAGGTGCCGCTGGAGGACCTGCTGGCCTCGGCGGACGTGGTCTCGCTGCACGCCACGCTGGCCGCCGGCTCCCGCCACCTGATCGGCGCGCCGCAGCTGGCGGCGATGAAGCCGACGGCGTACCTGGTGAACACCGCGCGCGGCGGGCTCGTCGACACCGCCGCCCTGCTCGACGCGCTGGACCGCGGCCGGATCGCCGGGGCGGCCCTCGACGTGCTGGAAGCAGAGCCGCCGGACGAGATCGGCCGGGCCCTGGCCCGGCACGACCGGGTGGTGATGACACCGCATGCGGCCTGGTACTCCGAAGAGGCCTTCCACACCCTCAAGACGGAGGTGGCCCGCGAGGCGCTCCGCGTGCTGCGCGGCGAGCGGCCCCGGTGCCCGGTCAACGAGCCGAAGGCGGTGCGCGCATGAGCGTGCCGGCCCTGGTCTGGAACGGCGGCCACGACGTCGTCGTGCGCGAGGAGCCCCGGCCCGCGGTGCCGGACGGCTGGGCGCTCGTCGACGTGGCCTACTGCGGCCTGTGCGGCACCGACCTGCACATCTGCGCCGGAGAGCATCCGCGCGCCAAGCCCGGGATCGTGATCGGCCACGAGATCTCGGGCACGGTCCACGCCGACGCGGCCGGGCTGCCGGCCGGCACCAAGGTCGTGGTCGACCCGCTGCTGCCGTGCGGCAGGTGCGGCCCCTGCCGCAACGGACGGCCGCACACCTGCGCCTCGCTGCGCCTGATCGGCATCGACGCGCCGGGCGGAGCCGCGCGGCAGGTCGCCGTCCCGGCCGATCGGCTCATCCCTGTGCCGCCCACCGCCGACCTGCGGCACCTGGCCTTCGCCGAGCCGCTGGCGGTGGCGGTCAGGGCGGTGCGCCAGTCCGGGCTCCGGCTCGGCCAGACGGTGATCGTGGCGGGCGCCGGACCGGTCGGCCTGGCCGTGGCCCTGTGCGCCCGGCGCGCCGGGGCGGGCGATGTCGTCGTGGCCGAGCCGTCCCCGCTGCGCCGCGGCCTGGCCGCCGAGCTCGGCTTCGAGTCCGTGGAGTCGTTCGGTGACCTGTCCGCCGACGTGTTCTTCGACGCCGCCGCCCACCCCGCCGTCGCCGCCGGGATGACGGCCGCGACGGCGCCGGCCGGAAGGATCGTGCTGGTGGGCGTCTACGGGACGCCGGCGGCGGTGGACCTGCAGGCCGTGACCTTCAAGGAGATCACGCTGATCGGCACCCGCGTCTACTCCCGCGACGACATCCGCACCGCGACCGAGATGATCTGCGCGGGACAGGTCGACCCGGAGCCGTTCCTCACCGGGACCGTGCCGCTGGAGGAGGCGGCCGGCGCGATCGCCGACCTGCGCGCCGGGCGCCAGGTCAAGGTCCTCGTGCGGGGGGCGTCGTGAAGGCCCTGCGCAAGCTCGCCAAGGAGCACGAGCACTTCGAGCTGGCCGACGTCGAGGAGCCCGAGCCGGCCGCGGGCTGGGTCGTGCTGCGCGTGCTCTACGCCGGGATCTGCGGCACCGACCTGCACATCATGCACAACGCCTTCCCGAGCTGGCCGCCGGTCACCGTCGGGCACGAGTTCCTCGGCCGGGTGGCCGCGGTCGGCGACGGCGTCGGGGAGTGGGCCGTCGGCGACCGCGTGGTGTGCGAGCCGCACGCGCTGGCCTGCGGCGTCTGCCACCTGTGCCGCCGCGGGCACGCCGAGATCTGCGCGCGCAAGCGGTCCCCGGGATGGGGCATCGACGGCGGCATGGCCGAGCTGGTTCACGTGCCCGCGCACCTGCTGCACCGCGTGCCCGACAGCGTGCCGGACCTGGCGGCCGCGCTGTGCGAACCGGCCGCCATCGTGCTGAGCGGGCTGGAACGCATGCCCGTCCACCCGGGCTCGGTCGTGCTGGTCTTCGGGCCCGGGCCGATCGGCCTGCTGTCCGCGATGGCCGCCCGCGCCTGCGGCGCCGGCCGCGTCGTCCTCGTCGGCCGCCCCTCCAGCCGGTCGCGGCTCGACCTGGCGCGGCGGCTCGGCCTGGAGACCTGGGACTCGACCACCGCGGACGTGGCCGAGCGCGCGCATGAGATCACCGGCGGCCGCGGCGCCGACCTCGTGATCGAGTCCTCCGGCTCGCCGGACGCCCTGGCGGCGGCGATCGGCGCGCTGCGCCGCCGTGGCCGGCTGCTGGTGCTCGGCGTCAGTGACAGCCCGCAGATCCGGGTGCCGTGGGCGACGGCCATGAACCGGGCGCTGGATGTGACGTTCTCCCTGTCCAGCTCCTGGTCCAGCTGGGACGCCGCGCTCGCGCTCATGGCGCGCGGCGCCCTCGACCCCGCGCCGCTGGCCACCGTGTTCCCCCTCGGCGACTGGCAGGACGCCTTCACCGCGCTCGCCGAACGCCACGTCGTCAAGGCGCTGCTGGACCCGCGCCGCCCGTGACCTTCCGCTGCAGGAAAGGACCCGACACCATGGCATACCAGCTTTTCGGCCCGGACCGGCTCCTCGGCGAGCGTCCGGCGATGTTCATCGGCGGCGAGCGGGTGGACAGCCCGCAGACCAGGCCGGTCGACAATCCGGCCACCGGCGAGGTGTTCACCGAGGTGCCCGAGGCCACGGCCGAGCACGTCGACCAGGCCATGCGCGCCGCCGAGACCGCCCAGCGGGAATGGGCCGGGCGCAGCCTCCCCGAGCGCGCCGAGGTGCTCGCCGCCGTGATGCGGGAGATCGACGCGCACGCCGAGGAGCTCGCCCAGATCGTGGTCGCCGAGCAGGGCAAGACCATCACCGAGGCCCGCGGCGAGATCGTCGGCACGAGGCTGTTCTTCGACGTCGCCCACGGCAACAAGTACGCGCCCATCGGCGAGATATTCCCGCCCAACCAGCCGGGGGAGCACCTGATGGTCCGCGAGGAGCCGTACGGCGTCGTCGCGGCCATCACGCCGTGGAACTACCCGGCGGCGATCTTCGCGCGGAAGGTGGCGCCGGCGATCATGGCGGGGAACGCCGTCGTGCTCAAGCCGAGCGAGGTGACACCCCTGGCCGCCTTGGCGCTGGCGCGGCTGTGCCAGCAGGCCGGCGTTCCGGACGGCGTGGTCAACGTCGTCACGGGAGAGGGCCGCGTCGTCGGCAAGCAGATGTGCGAGCACCCGGTGACCCAGATGGTCACCCTGACCGGGTCCAGCCGTGCGGGGCAGGAGATCCTCCGGCAGACCGCGGCCAAGGTGATCCCGGTCTCGCTGGAGCTCGGCGGCAAGGCGCCCGTGATCGTGTTCGAGGACGCCGACCTCGACGCCGCCGTGGAGCGGGCGGCCGAGGCGAGGTTCTGGAACTGCGGGCAGGTGTGCACCTGCAACGAGCGCACCTACGTCCACGCCAGCCGGTACGACGAGTTCGCCAGCCGGTTCGTCGAGGTCGCCAAGCAGGTCAAGGTCGCGGACCCGACGCGGGAGGACGCGCAGATGGGCCCGAAGGTCTCGGCCGAGGAGTGGCGGAAGGTCAAGGACTTCGTCGACGGAGCCGAGGCCGCCGGCGCGACCGTGGTCTACGGCGGCGACCGTCCCGCGGGCGCGGAGTTCGCCAAGGGCTACTGGTTCAGCCCGACTGTGATCACCGGGGTCGGCAACGAGATGGACATCGTGCGGCAGGAGGTCTTCGGGCCGGTCCTGCCGATCGTGCCGTTCGAGAAGTACGACGAGGTCATCGCCTGGGCCAACTCCACCGACTACGGCCTGACGGCGTACGTGTTCACGCAGAACATCGACATCGCCATGCGGGCCGTGGACGACCTCCAGTTCGGCGAGGTCTACGTCAACAAGATCGGGCCCGAGCAGCCGCAGGGCTTCCACACCGGCTGGAAGATGTCCGGCCTCGGCGGCGAGGACGGCAAGTACGGCTACCAGCGCTACCTGCGCAAGAAGACGGTCTACCTGCGGTACCGGGGCTGAATACCATGATCATGACAGGTCACCGCGGGCTCGTGACGATCGGCGAGACCATGGCCCTGCTCACCACGCCGGCCGTGGGACGGCTCAGGCACGCGCCGTCGCTGACGCTGAGCGTCGGCGGCGCCGAGTCCAACGTCGCCATCGGCGTGCGGCGGCTGGGCTGCCCCGCCGCGTGGATCGGCCGGGTGGGCGCCGACGAGCTCGGCGAGCTGGTCGTCAGCCGGCTGCGGGCGGAGGGTGTCGACGTCTCCGGCGTGGTCACCGATCCCGGCGTCCCGACCAGCCTCATGGTGAAGGAGCGGCGCACCGCCGACATCACCCGGGTCACCTACTACCGCGCGGGCGGCCCCGGCACCCGCCTGCACCCCGACGACCTGCGCTGGGACCGGATCGTGGGAGCCGGAGTCCTGCACCTCACCGGCATCACCCCCGCGCTCGGCCCCTCCCCGCGCGCGACCGTCGAAGCGGCCATGAGCCTCGCGAGGAGCTCCGGCGTGCCCGTGTCCTTCGACGTCAACTACCGCGCCGCCCTGTGGAGCCGGGACCAGGCCGGACCCGTGCTCCGGGAGCTCGCCTCCGCCTGCGACATCCTCTTCGCCGGGGACGACGAGGCCGGCCTGCTGGGGGTCGCGGGGCAGCCGGCGGACCTGGCGCGCGGGCTGTGCGCGCTCGGTCCGCGGCAGGCGGTGGTGAAGCTGGGCGCCCGCGGCGCGGTCGCCTGCGTCGACGGCGAGGTGCACGAGGTCGCGCCGGTGCCCGTCAACGCCGTGGACGCGGTCGGCGCGGGCGACGCCTTCGTCGCCGGCTACCTCGCCGAGCTGCTGCGCGGCGCGCCGGTGAAGGAGCGGCTGGCCACGGCGGCGGCGTGCGGCGCGTTCGCGGTCACCGCACCCGGCGACTGGGAGGGGCAGCCCACCCGCGCGGAGCTGGGGCTGCTCACCATGTCCACCGGCACGGTCGTGCGCTGAGCTACAGAAGGGATCCTTCGTGGACACGGCACTCATCACGCTGAACCCCTACGAGGCGCGGATCGCGGCGGCCGTGTTCGACCGCCTCTTCCCCGCCGACGAGAACAGCCCCGCCGCCTCGGCGATCGGCGTCGTCACCTACGTCGACCGGGCGCTGTCCGGCGCCTACCACGATCACGCCGACACCTACCGGCTCGGCCTGCGGGCCCTGGACCGGGCGGCCCGCGCACGCCACGGCACGCCGTTCGCCCGGTGCGGCGGTGAGGAGCAGGACGGGCTGCTCGCCGACATGGAGCACGGGCGGCTGCCCGGCTTCCACGTGCCGCCGCAAGCCGAGTTCTTCGACCTGCTGCGGCTGCACCTGCAGGAGGGGCTCTTCGCCGACCCCGCGCACGGCGGCAACCGCGACAAGCTCGGCTGGAGGTTCCTGGGCCATCCCGGCATCTGGTTCGAGCACACCGCCGAGGACCACCTCGCCGAGGAGCCGGTCGACCGGGGCGGCGAGATACGCTCGCTCGCCGACGCCGGCTGGTCGGCCACCGACGACCGCGAGCCCCTGGAGATCCCCGGCTACGACCCGCAACGCAGCGTGCTGCCGCCCGACGGCCCCACCGACGTGGTCCTCGTCGGGCTGGGCGCCGTCGGCGGCTTCGTGGCGCCGATCCTGGCCCGCGCCGGCCTGAAGGTCGTCGCCCTCGAGGCCGGGCCGTACCGCACCAAGCACGACTACGTCCCCGACGAGGTCGGCGCCACCTACTACTGCCGCGGCGACATGGGACCGAAGTACCTCAGCGAGACGCCGCGCTGGCGCCGCGACGCCGGCGAGCCGACGCGCCCGGCCACCTTCTCCCTCGGCCGGATGATGAACGGCGTGGGCGGGTCGGTCGTGCACTGGGGCGGCGCGCTGCGCCGCATGCACCCCCACCACTTCCGCTTCCTCAGCCACGTGCGGGAGGCGTACGGCACCGGCGTGCTGCCCGAGCACCACGCCCTGGCCGACTGGCCGATCGGCTACGAGGAGCTGGAGCCGTACTACACCGTGGTGGAGTACATCGCCGGCGTCGCGGGCGACGAGTCCAACCCGTTCGTCGCGCGCAGCAAGCCCTACCCCATGCCGCCGCTGCGCACCTTCCGGCTGGCCGAGGTCTTCCGCGAGGCCACCCAGGACATGGGCCTGCACCCCTACCCGACGCCGGTGTGCATGAACAGCGTGCCGTACAACGGCCTGCCGGCCACGACCTACCATCCGTGGAGCGCCGGGTTCGGCTCGTTCTTCAACGAACGGTGGAACCCCGGCCTGACCTCGGTGCCCGACGCGCTGGCGACGGGGAACCTCGACCTGCGCACCCACTGCCGGGTGCTGCGTGTCCTGACCGACCGGGACGGCCACGCCGACGGCGTGGAGTACGTCGACGCCAACGGCACCCGGCACGTCCAGCGGGCCCGCGCGGTCATCCTGTGCGGCTACACGTTCGAGAACGTCCGGCTGCTGCTGCTGTCCCGCGACGACCGGCATCCCGGCGGCCTGGGCAACAACACCGGCCAGGTCGGCAAATACTTCATGACCAAGCTGTGGGACGACGTGTTCGGCTACTTCCCCGACGTCGTGTTCAACGGCCACACCGGCCCGGCGGCGCAGATGTGGAGCCTGGACGACTTCAACGCCGCGAGCTTCGACTCGGCCGCCCACGGCTTCGTGGGCGGGGCGACCTACAACGTCGAGAACCAGCGGCTGCCGATCCAGGTGAGCCGCGACCCCGTGCCGGACGGCGTGCGCCGCTGGGGCAAGCCGTACAAGGACCACATCCGCCGGTGGCAGCACGTGGCGGCGCTGCGCATCCAGCCCGACTCCCTGCCTTACCACACCGACTTCCTGGACCTCGACCCCGATCACCGGGACCGCAGCGGGCTGGGGCTGCCCGTCGTCCGCATCACCGCCGACCTGCGGCCCAACGAGAACCGGCTGCTGGCGTGGATGGAGGCCAAGGGCGAGGAGATCCTGCGCGCCATGGGCGCCGCCAAGACCTGGCGCGGCACGCGGTTCCGCGGGGTGTGCAGCAGCCACGACCTCGGCGGCGCCCGGATGGGCGAGGATCCGCGCGCGTCCGTGGTGGACCCCACGCTGCGCGTGCACGACACCCCGGGGCTGTACGTCTTCGGCGGCGCGGTCTTCCCGACCTGCCACGGCGTCAACCCGCAGCTGACCATCTGGGCGCTCACGATGCGGGCGGCCGAGCAGCTGGTGAAGCGGCTGCAGCAGGGCGAGGAACGGTGAGGCTAGTCTTGCCTCGGCGGTTCTGCACGGATGAGGTGAGCGGTGGCGCGGTCCCACGGCACGTCGGCGGGTACGGCGAGCGGTCGCCGCACGCGCCTGGAGGACGTCGCCGCGCGTGCCGGTGTCACCAAGTCCATCGCCTCGCGGGTGCTCAACGACGATCCGACGGTCTCGGTCCGCCCGGAGACCCGCGAGCGGATCATCCAGGCCGCGGTCGAGCTCGGCTACCGGGCGCACGCCGGGGCCCGAGCCCTGGCGGGGGCGGAAGCCCGCGCGCTCGCCCTGCTCATCCCGGATCTGACGAACCTGACCTACTCGCGCATCGTGCGCGGAGCCTTCCAGCGGGCCCGCGAACACGGGTACGTGCTGCTCATCGCCGAGGACACCGGCGACCTGGCCACCGACACCTCCTTCACCGACCTGGTGTCGGCGGGCCGCGTCGACGGGCTGATCGTGGCCTCGGCCAAGCCGGGCGATCCGATCGTCGGGCTGCTGGCCGGGCGGCGGGTGCCGCACGTGTTCGTCAACCGGGCCATCCCGGGCTCCGGGCGTAACGTGACCATGGACGTCGCCGCCGCGAGCCGGGAGGCGGTCGGTCACCTGGCCGGGCTCGGCCATCGGCGCATCGGCCACGTCGCCGGGCCGGCCGGCATCGTCCCCGCGCTCGACCGCGAAGCCGCCTTCCTCCAGGCGTGCCGGGACGCCGGGGTGGAGGCGTGCCCGGTGCAGCGCGCGGAGATCTCCGAGGAGGGCGGCTACCGGGCGGCGCTGCGGCTGCTGCGCCGGCACCGGACGGTCTCGGCCGTCTACGCCAGCACGTTCACCCAGGCGATCGGCGTCCTGCGGGCGCTTCGCGAGCTCGGGCGGGAAGTACCCGGCGACGTGTCGGTCGTCGCGTTCGACGACCTGCCCCAGGCGGACTACGTCGACCCGCCCCTCACGACGGTGGCCATGCCGCTGGTGGAGCTGGGCGCCGCCGCCGTCGACGCGCTGATCGGCCAGCTGCGGGGCGGCGCCCCGGCCGACGTGGTGCTCGCCGCCCACCCGGCCCTGATGCTCCGGGCCTCCACCGCGCCCGCCCGCCGCTGAGCCCGCACCCCGCGAACCGCCGCCGTCCTTGACACCCGGTAAGAAAACCGGTTTTCTTACGTCAACGACAGGGACGCGCGGCTGACGGAAGGGACCACCATGGCGAAGATCGACAATGTCCGCACGGACCTGTACCGGCTTCCCACCCCGACCGCCTACAGCGACAGCACCCACGGCGTGATGGTGGACTTCGAGCTGCTCACCGTCCGGATACGGGACGCCGACGGCGCCGAGGGCCTCGGCTACACCTACACCGTGCACGCCGGGGCGGCGGCCATCCAGGTGATGATCGACCGCTACCTCGCCGGCAGGCTGGCCGGCCAGGACGCCGACGACATCGAGCGGCTGTGGCAGGACATGTGGTGGCACCTGCACTACGCCGGCCGCGGCGGGCATCTCACCTCGGCGATTTCCGCCGTCGACATCGCGCTGTGGGACCTCAAGGCCCGCCGCGCCGGGCTGCCGCTGTGGCGCTACTTCGGCGGCTACGATCCGCAGGTCCCCGTCTACGCCGGCGGCATCGACCTCGACTTCCCGATCGAGGAGCTGCTGGCGCAGGCCGACCGCTTCCAGGAGCAGGGCTTCCGAGCCATCAAGATGAAGGTCGGCCGGCCGAGCCTGCGCGAGGACCTCGAGCGGGTGCGCCGGATGCGTGAGCATCTGGGCGACGACTTCCCGCTCATGGTCGACGCGAACATGAAGTGGAGCGCCGACCAGGCCGTCGCGGCGGGCCGCGCGTTGCGCGAGTTCGGCCTGGTCTGGGTGGAGGAGCCCACCATCCCCGACGACGTCGCGGGCCACCTGCGCGTCGTGCGCGAGGGCGGGGTGCCGGTGGCGACCGGGGAGAACCTGCACACGCTGTATGAGTTCCAGACCTTCATCACCGCCGGCGCCGTGACCTATCCCGAGCCCGACGTGAGCAACTGCGGCGGCATGACCGTCTTCCGCAAGATCTGCGCGCTCGCCGAGGCGCACAACCTCCCGGTGACCTCCCACGGCGTCCACGACCTCACCGTCCACCCGCTCGCCTCGGCCCCGAACCGCACCTACATGGAGGCGCACGGCTTCGCCCTCGACCGCTTCCTGGCCGAGCCGCTGAAGATCGTGAACGGCTGCGCGATCGCGCCCGAGCGGCCCGGACACGGCGTCGAGCTGGACTGGGACCGGCTGGAGTCCTGCCGGGCGTGACAGCCGCCTAAAGCTGAGCGGCCACCCGGCGCGCCACCTCACGCAGGTCCGGATCCAGCCGGTCGAGGCGCTCGTCGAGGTCGTCGGCGAAGCGCAGCCGCTCGATGGACGGGTCGTGCGGCACGCACGCCGGCATCCACGCCGCATGGATCATGAAGGGGATCACGGTCCCGTACGGCGGCGCGAGCGTCGCCACGGGCCCCCGCGAGACGTCGCCGGCGTCGAACACCTCCACCCGGAACCGCGCGTCGTTGTGCACGACCACCACGAGGTAGCCGTCGTGCCCGCCGGGATCGGCGCCCGCGTAGCGGGACCGGCCGGGCCCGCCGGGCGCCCGCGGCACGAACACCGGGGAGGTCGGGTAGTCCTCCAGCGGCCAGTCCCATTCCGCCAGCGGTTTGAGCGAGTCGCGCTCCAGCGAGGCCAGCACCGAGGGCGTCCCCTCGCGCGGGAACAGCGACGGGTCGATCCGCGTGCCGTAGTTGCGCAGCAGCCGTCGGGTGACGGCCTCGGGGTGGAAGCCCTGGAAGACGATGTGGTGCCGGGTGGGTGCGAGCAGCCCCTCGAAGGACCAGTCGACGGCCGACAGCTCGGCCTGCCAGTAGCGCGCCGGATCGCGCAGCCGGGCCACATCCGTCACGGTGCCGCGTTCGGGATCGAACTCCAGCACGGTGACGACGGCCGGGGTGGCGCCGTGGCAGTACATGCCGCGCAGCGCCGGGTCGACGGGCCTGCCGAAGACGTCGACGTCGTCCTCGCGCAGGTACAGCCCGATGTCGACGCCCGGGGTGTGCTCCATGACGACGCGGATGCCCGCCGAGTCGTCGTAGGTGGCGTAGAAGTGGTTGACCTCGGGCGCGATGCGGAAGACCGTCCCCGGTACGCCCGCGCCGGGCGGCGTCCGCTCCAGGGCGTCCTTGCGGACCAGGACGAGCGGCCCGCCGGGGTTGTTGGCGACCTTCCTGTCGCCGGCCCCGAGCACCTCCTCCAGGTCGACCTTGTAGGCGGTGTCGGCCAGCACGAGCCAGTCGCGGGTCTGGGTGATCGTGTGCGTCGCCTGGGGGAAGGCGACGCCGTCGACGGGCCATCGGCGCACGTGCCTGCCCTCGCCGTCGTAGCGCACCACCGACACCACGCCGGTGACGGGGTCGCGGGTGACCGACCACAGGCAGCCGCGTTCCGGGTCGATCACCGGGTGGGCGGTCGACAGGATCGAGGGCAGGACGGGCGCGTCCAGCGCGGGCGCCCAGTCGTCGCGGTGCCCCACCTCGGCCAGGAAGCCGAGCGTGACCGGGTCGACCTCGACGGGGCGTCCCGCGTCCCAGGTGGCGAACAGCCGGTCTCTCCAGGGCAGCGGCGCCGTGTTGGCCGCGTTGACCGTGCCGAAGGGGGAGGAGGTGCCGACCGGGCCGGGGACGAACAGGCCGGGCCGCGCCCGGCGCAGCCGTACCGACGGCGACTCGATCAGGCGCGGCCGCCACGCGAACCGGCCCCGCTCGTCGGGGCGCAGCGCGAGGCGGACCAGGATGCCGTCGCCGAAGAAGGCGTGGACGGGATGGGTGCGCTGGTCGGCGGTGCTCATCACCACGAAGCCGGTCAGGTCGGCGGGCCACTCACCCCGGACGACGTCCAGATCGAGGTCGGCCGGGTCGGTCTTGGTGAGGATGGAGCGGGGCACGGGCACGGCGGTCTCCGAACGCGGTTCGATCTCCTGCCACGCTGGTCGAGGAACCCCGGACCGTCAAGGGCGTCAGCCGTACGCGCCGTCCCCTTGCCGCGTCCTTTTCAGACGGTCACCGCCCCGTCCGACGCCGAGCCGACGGACGCCACGTACCTGGACAGCACGCCCCGCTCCACGGGCCGATCCGGGCGGCGCCAAGCGGCGCGCCTGCGTGCCAGCTCCTCCTCGCCGACCACGAGGTCCAGGGTACGGGCGGCGGTGTCGACGACGACCGTGTCGCCGTCGCGGACCAGGGCGATCGGCCCGCCGTGAAACGCCTCGGGGGCGACATGGCCGATGACCAGGCCGTGGGAGACGCCGCTGAACCGCCCGTCGGTCACCAGCGCCACGGAATCGCCCAACCCCTGGCCGACGAGGGCGCCAGTGATCGACAGCATCTCCCGCATGCCGGGGCCGCCCGCGGGACCCTCGTAGCGGACGATCACGACGTCGCCCGCCATGACGCCGCCGCGCTGGATGGCGGCGAAGCACTCCTCCTCCGAGTCGAAGACCCTGGCCGGGCCCTCGAAGCGGAAATCGGGCCGCCCGCCGAGCTTGAGCACGCAGCCGTCCGGGGCGAGCGAGCCCCGCAGGATCGCCAGCGCGCCCGGAGGCTTGACCGGGGCGGCCACGGAGGTGACCACGCGCTGGCCGGGAGCCTCCACGGCGTCGGCCGCGACCTCGGCCAGGGTGCGCCCGTCGACCAGCGTGACGTCCTCGCGCAGCAGCCCCGCCTCCAGGAGCCGCCTGGCCACCAGCGCGGTGCCGCCCGCCCGCCACAGGTCGGCGGCGGTGTGCGGGCCGCTCGGCTTGAGCCCGGTGATGATCGGCACCTTCCGGCAGACGTCGCCGATCTCGTCGATCCGCAACGGCACTCCCGCCTCGCGCGCGATGGCGAGCAGGTGCAGCACCGCGTTGGTCGAGCCGCCCATCGCGGCCACCGACACGATCGCGTTGTACAGGGATGCCTCGGTGAGGATCCGGGAGGGCCGGGCGTCCCTGGCCAGCGCCGCCATCGCGATCTCGCCCGCCCGCTCGGCGGCGGCGTTCTTGCCGTCGGCCACCGCCGGGATGTCACCGGTCCCGAAGGGGGCCAGGCCGAGGAAGTCGGCAACGCCGCCCATGGTGTTGGCGGTGTACTGCGCGGCGCAGGTGCCCGCTCCCGGGCAAGCGTGCCGGGCCAGGTCGTCGACCTCGTCCTGGTTGAGACGCCCGACGGCCCGCTCGCCCAGCGCCTCCCACATGTCCTGGATGGTGACATCCCGGCCGCGCCACCGGCCGGGCATCATGCTGCCGCTGTAGAGGACCACCGCGGGGACGTCGAGGCGGGCCAGCGCCATGATCGCGGCGGGCACGGTCTTGTCACAGCCGACGATGCAGACCATGGCGTCGAACTGGTGGGCCCGGCCCATCAGCTCGATCGAGTCGGCGATGACCTCCCGGCTCACCAGGGAGGCCCGCATGCCGGGCGTGCCCATGGTGAGGTTGTCGGACACCGCGATCGTGTTGAACTCCATCGGGGTACCGCCCGCGCGGCGCACCCCGGTGGCCACGTGGGCGGCCAGCTCGCGGTGGGTGAGGTTGCACGGCATCGTGCCGGTCCAGGTGGAGGCGATGCCCACGGCCGGGCGGCGCATGTCCTCCTCGGTCATGCCCATCGCGTACAGGTGGGAGCGGGCCGGCGCGCGGTCGGGATCGTCGGCGATACCGGTGGTCATGCCACGTCCTCCCTGGTCGTTGTGACGCCTGGAAGGTCCAGGCCGAGCAGCCGCGCCGCGTTCCCCGCGAAGATCAGCCCACGGTCGCGGGCGGACAGGTTGAGCTCGTGGACGATGCGCACCTGCTCGTCGGCGTACTGCCGGATGTAGCCCCACGGAAAGTCGCAGGAGTCGGTGCCGAACAGGATCCGCTCCGGTCCGAAGGTCTCGCGGAAACGCCGGAACAGGTCCTTGAGCGTGAGCTCGTAGGGCATCCAGCGGGTCCACTCGTGGTTGCTGGAGGTGTCGGCGTGCACGTTGGCGTTGGCCCAGCCGAGGCGGAGCAGCTCACCCGGGTAACCGCAGCCGAAGTGCGCCACCACGAAGTTCACGGTCGGGAACGCCTTGGCCACGTCGTGCAGGGCGATCGGGTCCATGTTGGGCGCGTGCCCCAGGCCGCCGCCGCCGTTCACCGGGCCGAAGTGCATCACGACCGGCAGGCCGTACTCCTCGCAGACCTCCCACACCGGCCACAGCGACCGGTCGGCGAGCGGCACGGTCACCCACGGCGCGATGACCTTGTAGCCCGACAGGCCGAGCTCGCCGGCGGCCCGCCGCAGCTCGGCGGCGGCGCCGGGAGAGCAGGGCTGGTGGTTGGCGAAGCCGGCGAACCGGTCCGGGTGCGCCGCGACGACCTTCGCCAGGCGGTCGTTGCCGCCGCCGCTCATGAACACCACGCGGGCCAGGCCTACGTCGTCGGCCTCGGCACGCCAGGCGGCCGCGACCTCCTCGGTGGACCGGGTCTCCGGCCCGGTGGGCGGCAGCGTGCGGGCGCGCCGTACCCGCTCGTGGTAGCCCTTGGCGTTCTCCCGGAGCCGGGCCAGCTTGGCCGGGCCGCAGACGTGCTCGTACTCGGCGTCCAGCCGGTCCTGGGTGGGCTCGGGGCCGGGGAGGTGGCAGTGGAAGTCGACGACGGGGAAGCCCCAGCGGCTCATGCGAACCTCACCGTGTTGCGCAGCGTGCCGATGCCCTCGATCTCCACCTCGACCACGTCGCCGTCCTTCAGCCACAGCTGCGGGCTGCGGCCCATGCCGACGCCGTGCGGGGTGCCGGTGGCGATCACGTCGCCGGGATGGAGGGTCAGGTAGCGGGACAGGTAGGAGACGATCTCGCCGACCCCGAAGATCATCTCCTTGGTGGAGCCGTCCTGGACGGTCTCGCCGTTGACGCGGGCGCCGACGGCCAGGCTGTGCGGGTCCCCGAGCTCGTCGGGAGTCACGATCCACGGGCCCAGCGGGCAGAAGCCGTCGAAGTTCTTGCCGCGGAACCACTGCCCGTCGGCGAACTGCGCGTCCCTGGCGGACAGATCGTTGGCGGCGGTGTAGCCGAAGACGTGCTCCAGGGCCCGTGCGGGGGAGACGTCGCGGGCGGCGCTGCCGATGACCACGGCCAGCTCGGCCTCCCAGTCGAGCTGGCCGGTGGCGCCCTCCGGGATCACGATCTCCTCGTACGGCCCGGCCAGCGTGTGCGCGGTCTTGACGAAGGCGAGCGGCCGCTGCGGGGCCTCCAGTCCGGTCTCGCGGATGTGGTCGGCGTAGTTGAGGCCGATGCAGACGATCTTCTGCGGGGCGGCCAGCGGGCTGAGCAGGGTGACCTCGGCCAGGGGCAGCGCGGGGGCGACCGGCTCCAGTGTGGCGATCGCGGCGCCGTCGGCGATCAGGTCGCGCAGGGCGTCGGCCATGAAGGCGGGCCGCTGCTCGGCCACCGGGACGGCGAGGCCGTCCTGGACTCGGGCGACGAAGATCTTTCCGTCTCCGCGCCGTACACGGGCGATTCTCATGTCTTCTCCAAGGGCCTGATGGCCGTCTGTGGTCAGGCGAAGTTCGGCAGGAAGCGCTTGTGCGCGGCGATGAGCGCGTCCGTCAGCGCCGCGGCGGCGGCCGGATCGGTCACCGCCCCGTCGGCGATCACGGCCTCCACCGCGAGGTCGCGGCTGCCCGTCATCGCGGCCTCCACCGCCAGGTAGACGGAGGCCAGCCGCCGGGCCAGGATCGAGGTGAGCGGGGCGGACAGGTCGGGCACCTGCACGGGGCGCAGGCCGCGGGCGGTGGCCACTCCCGGGATCTCCAGGGCGGCGTCGTCGGGCAGGCCGGGCACCGCGCCGCGGTTCGGCACGTTCACCGAGAACATCTCGCGCCGGTCGAACGTGATCGAACGGATGATCGCGATGAGCTGCTCCTGCTCGCCGGTCGAGCGATCGAAGATCGACTCATCCAGCGGGGCCTCGCCCTCGGCCTGGGCGCGCATGGCCTGGTAGCGGCCCTCGCCCCACTCCAGGATCTCCGGCACCGAGAAGGCGTCCACGCCCAGCTTCTTGCCGTAGTAGTCGCCGTTCGCCCAGCGCTCGGGGAAGAACTCCACCACGTGCCGGTCATTGGCCGCCGGGTAGGCGCCGTACCGGCGGAAGATCTCCCAGGAGAAGGGGTTGTGCCAGGCCTTGCCGTTCTCCCAGATGGAGCCGATGTCGGCGGGGTCGGCCGGCTGGGAGAGCTCCCGCTCCATCCGCTCGCGGACGATCGGCCAGGCGTCGCGCCCGTTGTGCCGGAAGTCGTAGATGAACGTCAGGTGGTTGATGCCCGCGTACAGCGTCGAGGTCTCCTCGAACGGCAGCCCGGCGAACGCGGCCAGCTCGCGCTGCACGTGGTGCATGCCGTGGCACAGGCCCACCACGTCCACTCCGGCGTACTTCGTCATGGCCATGACGTTGGCGGTCATCGGGTTGCTGTAGTTGAAGAAGAACGCTCCGGGGGCGAGCGCGGCGACGTCCCGGGCGATCTCCACCATGACCGGCACCGTGCGCAGCAGGCGCGAGATGCCGCCCGGCATCACCGAGTCGCCGACCGGCTGGAAGACGCCGTGCTCCATGCAGATCTCGTGGTCGGCCTGCCAGGCCGGACGGCCGCCCACCCCCACGCAGGTGACGACGTAGTCGGCGCCGGGCAGCATCGCCGCGCGGTCGGTGGACGCCCGGACCGCGATCCTCTCCTGGGCGCCGCGGGCCTCGACCATCAGGTTCGCGAGACGGGCGGCGACCGAGAGCGCCTCCTCGCCGACGTCGACGAGGCGGATCTCCCACGAGCCGAGGTCGTCGGCGGAGATCAGGTCGGCGAGCAGCCCTCGGGTGAACACGGCGCTGCCCGCGCCGATCAGGACGAGTACTCGGGAGTCGGTCATGCCGGGAAGAGCTCCAATCTAGGCCTGGATCACGGTGACGTTCTGCGCCCGCAGCGCGGCCACCGCGCTGTCCGGGGTCAGGCGGTCGGTCACGACGGTGTCGACGCGGGAGATGGGGGCGATGCGCACCGCGCTGCGCTGGCTGAACTTGCTGTGGTCCGCGAGGACCACCAGGCGGCGGGCGGCGGCGATCATGTTGCGGTCGGTCTCCGCCTCGGCCAGGTGCGCGCCGAGGACGCCGTAGTCGGGGTCGATGCCGTAGGCGCCGAAGAACGCCGTGTCGATGTGCACGTCGGCGAGCGCCTGGGTGGTGAGGTGGCCCAGCAGCGACAGCTCGACGTTGCGCATCAGCCCGCCGAGCACGAGCACCTGCACGGGCTCGGCCGTGGTGCCGATGGCGTGGGCTATCGCGATGGAGTTGGTGACCACGGTGATGTCGGGAACCGTCTTGAGGTGGGGCACGAGCTGCGCGGTCGTGGAGCCGCCGGTCAGCAGGATCGTGCTGCCGGGGGCGATGAGCTCGACGGCGCGGGCCGCGATGCGGGTCTTCTCCTCGAGGTTGCGCACGGCCCGCTCGGTGATGGAGTTCTCGTGCGGCTCGGGCTGGTCGATCGCCACCGCGCCGCCGTGCACCCGGCGCAGCAGCCCGCGCTCGTCCATCTCGTCCAGGTCCCGCCGGACGGTCGAGACGCTCACCCCGAGCAGCTCCGCGAGCTCGTCGACACCGATCGAGCCGTTGCGCCGCACGAGCTCCAGGAGCCTGCTCCTGCGCTTCTCACTCAGCATCAGTACCCGGCCTTTCTGTCCACCAGGTTCAACAGGGGGTCGCCCGCGATGAACCGGCGCAGATTCTCGGTGAACAGCGCACGGACCTGATCGCGGTAGCCGGGCGCGAATCCTGCCACGTGCGGGGTGATCAGTACATTGCTCTCGCGCCAGAACGGGCTGCCGGCGGGCAGCGGCTCGGTGGCGAAGACGTCGAGCGCGGCGAAGCCGACCTGGCCGGAGCGCAGCGCGGCGAGCAGCGCCTCCTCGTCGACCACCCCGCCCCGGGCCGCGTTGATCAGTACGGCTCCCGCCTTCATGCTGGCGAAGGCCGCCGCGTCGAGCAGGTGGTGCGTCTGCGGGGTGTGCGGCACGGTGAGCACGACGTAGTCCGACCTGGAGAGCAGGTCGTGCAGCCCCTCGGGGCCGACCACCTCGGCCTGCGCCTCCTGGGCGGGCTCGCCGTACCGCTCGCCGGCCCGCGGCCCGCCCCTGCGCATGCCGATGACGTTCATCCCGAAGGCGTGGGCCAGCCGGCCGATCTCGCGGCCGATCCGGCCGTAGCCCACGACGCCGACCGTCGAGCCCGGGATCATGCGCGGCATCAGCCGGTTCCAGCGGTAGTCCAGGTCCGGCCAGAACGACCGGCCCTGCAACGCGATGATCTCGGGCAGGTGGTGGGCGTGGGCGAGGATCATCATCAGCACGTACTCGGCCAGCGGCTTGGGGGAGACGCCGCCGATGGTGGTGATCGGCGTCTCGGCGGCCCACAGGTCGGTGCCGACGACGTGGTCGCAGCCGGAGGTGTCCAGCTGCACCCAGCCCAGCCGCGGCGCCTGGGCGCGCGTGGGGAAGGCGGTGTTGGTGTAGAGCACGTCGGTGCGGGCCAGCAGGCCGGCCGGGAGCTCATCCGCGGAGGCGGCCAGGTGCTTGTGCACGCGCACCTCGGGGGAGACCGCGGCCACGTCGGCGAGCCAGGCGTCGTCGAAGTCGAGCGTCACACAGACGTTGATCATGTCGTTCCCATCACTTGATGCCCGAGCGGGCCATGCCCTCGACGAAGTGCCGCTGGAACAGCGCGAAGACCACGAGCATGGGGATCATCGACACCAGCGACATGGCCAGCAGGGCGCCGTAGTCGTGGCCGTACTGGTTCTTCAGAAACAGCAGCCCCACCTGGAGCGTGTAGCTCTCGGCCTCCTTGAGCACGATCAGCGGCCAGGCGAACTCGTTCCAGCGCCACATGAACGTGAAGATCACCAGGACGGCGATCAGCGGCTTGCACAGCGGCAGCACGACCCGCGTGAAGATCCGCAGCTGGCCGGCGCCGTCCACCTGCGCCGCCTCGACCAGCTCGTCGGGGATGGCCATCATGAACTGCCGGGCCATGAACAGCCCGAACGCCTCGGCCAGCCGGGGCACGATGACTCCCCAGTTGGACCCGAGCATGCCGAAGTCCACCACCAGATGGAACTGCGGCACCATCACGACCTGCACCGGCACCATCAACGTGCTGAGGATCAGGATGAACAGCACGTTCCGGCCGGGGAAGCGGAGCTTGGCGAACGCGTACCCGGCCATCAGGTTGATCACCACGGTGAGCACCACGGCCGTGACGGCGATCACGACGGAGTTGAGGAACCAGGTCGGGTAGGGGAACTTGCTCCAGGGACCGGTGAAGTTGGCCCAGTTGATCGCGCTCGGCCACAGGCGCAGCTCCGCGCTGCGCAGCTCGGCGGGGGAGGACAGCGCGGTGACGACCATCCAGTAGACTGGGAAGAGCATCGCCAGCGCCCCGGTGGCCGCCAGCGCGAAGCGCAGCCTCGCCGTACGGCTCCCGGGGGAGCCCGCACCTGGAACCGTCATGGCGTCCCTCCTCACGGCGTGTCCCTGCGGCGGTTGACCCGCCACTGGACGATGGTCATCACCAGCACGATCAGGTAGAGCAGCACGCCGATGGCGGAGGCGTAGCCCTGCTGGCGCTGCTCGAAGCCGGTGGTGTAGGCGTAGGTGACGAGCATCGTCGTGGAGTTGCCGGGGCCGCCGCCGGTCATCACGTAGACGATGTCGAACACCTGGAAGCTGTTGATGATCCCGATGACCACCAGGAAGAAGGTCGTCGGGGCCAGCGAGGGGATCGTGATGGAGCGCAGCGTCTGCCACCGGGACGCGCCGTCGCAGCGGGCGGCCTCGTACACCTGGCGCGGGATGCCCTGCAGGGCCGCGAGGTAGACCACCATGTTGAAGCCGAGCCCGATCCACAGGCCGACGGCGACCAGCGAGAGCATCGCCGGCAGCCCCTCGGACTGCCAGTGCACCGGGTCGAGGCCCAGCAGGTCCAGCAGCCGGTTGACGATGCCGAGATCCTCGTTGAACATCCACACGGCGATCAGCGCGCTGCTCACCCCCGAGATCACCGCGGGCATGTAGTAGATCGCCCGGAGCAGGCCGCGGGCCGGCATGCGCTTGTTGAGCAGCAGCGCCGCCGCCAGGCCCGCGACCAGGCAGAGGGGCACCGACAGCGCGGTGTAGAGCGTGGTGTTGAGCAGCGCCCGCCAGAAGATCGGGTCGGCCAGGATGTCCTGGTAGTTGCGCAGGCCCACCCACCGGGCGATGCCGAACCCGCTGGTCTTCTGCAGGCTGATCCAGACCACCTTGACCAGGGGCCAGAACATGAAGACCGCGAAGACCGCGATGGCCGGGGCCGCGAACAGCAGCCCCGCGATCGCCTCGCGGCTGCGCCGGGACCGCAGTCGTGCCGGTCGCACTCCTCGTCCCGCCGGTGGCGGGACGGCAGGTGTCTCCCGGGGGAGACTGCTCACCGATGCCATCTGCCTGTGGCCTCCTCAGGTCTAGGCGGTGATCGCCTTCTGGATCGCCGCCGTCAGCCCGCCGAGCGTGTCGTCGGGGGACTGCCCTCCGGCGAAGTACGCCTCCAGCTGCTGCACCAGGGCGTCGTTGACGCCGGAGAAGCCGGGCAGCGTCACCAGCCTCACCAGGTCCGGCGGCATCGTGGTGGCCTGCTGCTGGAAGACCGGCATCAGATCGGGGCGGACGGCGTAGTCGAGCTTGGCCGCGGCCAGGTCCTTGCGCACGGGGAGCACGGTGGTCTTCTCGCAGAACATCTTCATGTTCTCCGGCGAGGCCAGGAACTTGGCGAACTGCGCGGCCGCCTCCGGGTTGGCGCTCTGCGTGGTGACCGCGATCGCGTTGCCGCCGAGGTCGGCGGCGGCGCCCGCGGCTCCCCTGGGCAGGAAGGTCACGCCGAACTCGAAGTCGGTGACGCGGGTGGTGATGTCGGGGAGCAGGAAGTCGCCGGCGAACGCCATGGAGATCTTCCCGGACGGGAAGACGAGGTCGGGGCTGTTGCTGGTCTTCACCAGCATGTTCTTGGGCATCAGCCCCTTGTCGTAGAACGACTTGGTGAAGGCCAGCGCCTGCCGGGCCTGCGGGGAGTCCAGGGCGACGCTCTTGCCGTCGGCGGCCAGGGCCCGGCCGCCGGCCTGCCAGAGCCAGTTGAACCAGCGGTAGGCGCCGTACTGCTGCCAGTTGACGCCGAACGCCGCGCCGCCGGGGTTGACGGCCTTGAGCTTCTCGGCCACCTCGATGAACTGCTCCCAGGTCCACGCCTCCTCCAGCGTGGCGGGCACGTCCTTGATGCCGGCCTTGGCGAAGTGCTCCTTGTTGTAGAGCACCGCGCTGGTGTCGGTGTGGTGGGGCACGCCGTACGGCTTGCCTTCGTACTGCACGCCCGCCCACAGCGCGTCGATGAAGGCCGAGCTCTCGCCGCCGATGGTGGAGCTGAGGTCCTGCAGCACGCCCTGGGAGCTGTAGATGCCGATGTCGTTGTAGGTGACGCGGAACAGATCCGGGCCCTGGCCGGACTGCAGCCGGGCGTCCAGGGTCTGCCGCATCTGCTCGTACGGCAGCCGCTCGACCTTGATCTTGATGTCCGGGTGCTGCTTCTCGAAGGCCCGGGCGACGGCGTTGAAGGCGCCCATCTCGGCGTCGGAGCCCCAGACCGAGAACGTCAGCGTTCCCTTCGACGCGCCGCCGCTCGTGGACGACGTGCCGCCACAGGCCGCGAGGCCGCTCGCGGCTGCTGCGCCGATGACCGCGGAACCTGTCGCGCGCAGGAACCGGCGACGGCTGAGATTCATGGGGCCTCCTCGGGGGGTTCCGACCAGTAGGGCCGTTCCTATCAACTTCATCCATTAAGCGTCAATACCTCTCAGAAGCTTTGCAGATCTGCGCGTTATTGATGCAATCACTGCTTGTTTCGGACACCTTTGCCGCTTGACAGTGCATGCCTGCGCTCCGGTACGGTCTCTGCTTGAGAGTTTTGAGTGTTTCTGAGAGAAACTGCTTGCCGGGCTGATCGTCGCCCGTGAACAGGAGCCGCATGCGTGACAGCCGGTCCCGGTCAGGACCCTGGCCGCTCACTCCACGGGCGGATCACCCCCAGCACGGCGCTCTCCCCGCGGTCGGCTACGCCCACCGCGGCGGCCGACACCTCCCGCGGCGTGTGCCAGCGGACGCCTCCGGCGTCACGGTGCCAGCCGAGCAGCAGGTGGCGGACGTCGGCCCGCCCGTGCCTGCCCTCGGCCAGCGGCGGCGCGGGCGCGTCCTTCGCGGCATAGGCGCTGACGAGCAGCGCCACCAGCAGGCCCTCGACCCGGGCGGCCAGCACGTGCCAGGCCTCATCCGGCGCGAACGGCTGGTAGGCGAGCGCCAGGCTGATCGGGCCGCGCTCCTCGACCGCCCGGTCGAGCGCCCGCGCGAACGCCGCGGCATCCGTGACGTCCGCGACCACCGGGTGCGCGGTTCCCGCCAGGCGGGCCGCCCGCCCGGAGGAGCGGGACACGACGGACACCAGCGCTCCGCGGGCCGCCAGCGTCTCCACGGCCGGAGCGAGGATGCCCGTACCCCCGACGACCAGAACGTGAGGTGGCATGGCTGACATAGATCTCCTCGTCTTGGGCGAGCTCAACGCGGACGTCATCGTCGAGTGCGGCGACACCCGCCCCTCGTTCGGGCAGGTCGAGGACATTGTGGAGGACGCCGAGATCGTCCTCGGCAGCTCAGGGGCGATCACCGCCTGCGGCGCCGCCCGGCTCGGCGCCAGGGTGGCCATGGTAGGCGTCGTCGGCGACGACTGGCTCGGCGAGTTCGTGCTGGAGCGGCTCCGCGAGCGCGGCGTGGACACGACTCACTGCCTGCGCAGGCCGGGCCGGCGCACCGGCATGAGCATCGTGCTCGGCTCCCGCGGCGACCGGTCGATCCTCACCTTCCCCGGTGAGATCGGGCGCCTGGCCGCCGCCGACGTGGCGCCGCAGGCCCTGGCCGCCGCCCGGCACGTGCACGTCAGCTCCTACTTCCTCCAGTACGACCTGTGGGCAGGGCTGCCCGGCCTGTTCCGGTCGGTGCGGGACCGCGGCGCCACCACGTCGGTGGACCCCAACTGGGACCCCGCCCGCGACTTCGGCCACGGCCTGCCCGAGCTGCTGCCGCTCGTGGACTACCTGCTGCCCAACGAGGCCGAGGCCGTGCGCATCGCCCGCGCGGACGGCGTGGAGGAGGCCGCGGCCGCGATCGCCGCGCGGGGCGCCTGTGCGGTCGTCAAGCGCGGCGGCGACGGCGCCCTCCTGCACCATCCCGACGGCACGGTCCTCACGGTCGACGCGCCGCGGATCACCCCTGTCGAGACGACCGGCGCGGGAGACTCCTTCGACGCCGGCCTGCTCGCCTCCCTGCTCACCGGCGGCGATCTCGCCACCGCCCTGCGCACGGCCTCCGCCTGCGGCGCGCTGTCCACGCAGGGCCGGGGCGGCACCGCCGCGCAACCGACGGCGGACCAGGCCCGCGCACTCGCCGGAACGCTCACCGTCACCCCGCCAGAAGGACCCCTGCCAGAAGGACAAGGAAGAGAGAAGCAGTGACCACCACGACCGAGTCCGGACTCGCCCGCCGTACCGAAAGCGAGGTCGTCAGCCAGCCCGAGACGTGGGAGCGTGTGATCCACTCCGCCGAGAGCCTGGGCGCCGCGCTGCCCGGCAGCGGCGCGAGCGTGCTCGCCGTCGGCTGCGGAACCTCCTACTACATCCTCGACTCCTACGCTCACCGCCGCCAGCGGCTCGGCCACGGCAAGACCCGGGCGGCCATCGCCTCCGAGCTGGACGACCCCGACCGCTACGACGCGGTGGTGCTGCTGTCCCGTTCCGGCACCACGAGCGACCTGGTACGGCTGGCGCGCGAGCTGTCGGAGCACACGACCACCGTCGCGATCACCGGCACGCCCGGCTCGCCGATCACCGAGGTCACCCACCGGCACGTGCTGCTCGACTACGCCGACGAGCAGTCGGTGGTGCAGACCCGCTACGCGACCTCCGCGCTGACCCTGTTGCGCGCCTCGATCGGCGACGACGTGGCGGGCCTGCCCGCCCAGGCCAGGGCGGCGCTGGCCGAGCCGCTCGTGGCCGACCCGGCGGACTACGACCACCTGGTCTTCCTCGGCACCGGATGGACGCGGGGGCTTGCCGAGGAGGCCGCGCTCAAGTGCCGGGAGGCGGCCCGGCTGTGGACCGAGTCCTACGCGGCGCTGGAGTACCGCCACGGCCCCATCGCCTGCGCGGGACCGCGAAGCCTCGTCTGGGCCCTGTCCCCGTTGCCCGAGGACGTCGTCGAGGCGATCGCCGGCACCGGCGCCACCCTCCGCGTGGCCTCGGCCGACCCGCAGGCCGAGCTGGTGCGTGTGCACCGCCTGGCGGTGGCCTACGCCCGCCGTCGCGGCCTGGAGTGCGACGCGCCCATGCACCTGTCCCGTTCCGTCGTCGTGGAGTGACCGTGCCGTTCGTCCAGATCACCTCCGCCGCGCCGGTCTCCGCCGAGCTGGCGGCGCGGCTGGCGGCCGAGGTCGCCGGGGCGCTCGGCCTGCCGGACGGCGCGGTCGTCGTCCAGCGTGCCGCCCTGGCCGCGGAGGATGCGGCGCGCGGGGACCGGCCGGTCGATCTCGGGGCGGTCGCCGTCGTCCGCGGCAGGCTCCGCGATCCCGCGGCCATGCGCGAGGCCGTGACCCGGGTGGGGGCGCTGCTCGCCGCCGGCCTCGGACTTGACCCGGACCTGGTGTTCGTCTCCTGGCCGGACCCGGGCACGGCCGCCACCGGCGCGGGAGCGCTGACGTGATCCTCACGGTCACCCCCAATCCCGCGCTCGACGTCACCTACCGGGTCGCCGGCCTGACCGTGGACGCGGTCAACCGGGTGGCCGGGACGGACGCCCGCGCCGGCGGCAAGGGCATCAACGTCGCCCGCGTGCTGCACGCCCTGGGCGTCCCCGCGACGGCGTTGGGCTTCGCGGGCGGCCGGGACGGCGACGCGCTGCGGGCCGGCCTCGACGCCCGCGGCATCGCGCACGACCTCGTCGCGACCCGCGGCGAGACCCGGCGCACGGTCGCCGTGGTCGATCCGGCGGCGGGAACCGTGACGCTGCTGAACGAGCCGGGGCCGGTGATCACGGAGTCGGAGTGGACGGCGCTGCGAGACCGGGTGGAGTCCCGGCTCCCCGGGGCGTCGGTGCTGGTGCTGTCGGGCAGCCTGCCCCGCGGCCTGCCCGACGACGCCTACGCCATGCTGGTACGGCAGGCGGAGCGGCACGGCGTGCCGGTCGTCCTGGACGCCGACGGGGTGGCGCTGCGCCAGGCCGTGCCCGCCGGGCCGCGGGTCGTCAAGCCCAACGCCGCCGAGCTGGCCGGGGCCACCGGCCTGCCGGGCCTGGAGGCGGGCGCCCGCCTGCTGCGCCGCGACGGCGCCCACGCGGTCGTCGTGTCGGACGGGCCCCGGGGGCTGTACGCCGACACCCCCGACGGATCCTGGCGGGCCGTTCCGCCGCGGGTCGTGGGCGGCAATCCCACCGGGGCGGGGGACGCGGCCGTCGCCGCGCTCGCCGTCGGGCTGGCCGAGGGCTGGGATTGGCCCCGCACGCTCGCCCACGCGGCCGCACTGTCGGCGGCGGCCGCCACGGCTCCGCTGGCCGGCCAGGTCGAGCTCGCCGCCTATCACGACAACCTCGGACGTGTCTCCCTAAGGGCGGGAGAGGAAGCCCCGCAGTGCCGCTGACATCCACCGCCGAGATCCTCGCCGAAGCCCGCGGCAGCGGGAGGGGAGCGGGGGCCTTCAACGTCATCCAGATCGAGCACGCCCAGGGCATCGTCGAGGGCGCACGGCGGGCGGGCCGTCCGGTGATCCTCCAGCTCAGCGAGAACACCGTCGCCTACCACGGCTCGCTCGCGCCGATCGGCGCCGCGCTGCTGGCGGTGGCCCGCGAGGCGGCGGTGCCGGTGGCCGTCCACCTCGACCACGCCACCCGGACCACGCTGGTGGACGAGGCGGTCGAGCTGGGCTTCGGCTCGGTGATGTTCGACGCCTCCGCGCTGCCGTACGAGGAGAACGTCGCCGCCACCGCCGGGGTCGTCGCGGCGGCACACGCGCGGGGCGTCCTCGTCGAGGCGGAGCTGGGAGAGATTGGAGGGAAGGACGGCGTGCACGCGCCCGGAGCGCGCACCGATCCGGGGGAGGCCGCCGAGTACGTCGCGGCCACCGGCGTGGACGCGCTCGCCGTCGCGGTCGGGAGCTCGCACGCGATGCTCACCCGCGACGCCGCCCTGGACTTCGGGCTGATCGCACGGTTGCACGACGCCGTGCCGGTGCCGCTGGTGCTGCACGGCTCCTCCGGCGTGCCGGACGAGGGCCTCGCCGAGGCCGTACGGCACGGCATGACGAAAATCAACGTTTCCACGCAGCTGAACAAGGTGTTCACCGCGGCCGTCCGCGAGCATCTGGCGGCCCGGCCGCGGAAGGTGGACCCGCGCGGCTATCTGGGCGCGGCGCGCGAGGCGGTGGCCGAGCAGGTCGCGCACCTGCTGCGGGTCATCGACCCGGTGGACGAAGACCCGGTGGACGAAGGAGAGGACAGATGAGCCTGGGATACGTTCCCCACCCCGATCCCGAGACGGTGCTGGCCGACTGCGAGCAGCGGGCGCTGGAGCGCGAGGGCATCCCGATGGTCCTGGCGCTGGAGGACCTGACCGGCGGGCTGCCGCCGGTACGGGACGCCTCCGCGCTCGCCGAGGGGCCCGAGCTGGCCCGCCTGCTCGGCCACTACGGCGAGCGGCTGCGCCCCGGCGCGGCCGACGACGATCTGAAGGCGCTGGCCTCGGTGCTCACCGTGCTGGCGCGGGCGCACTTCGACGAGGGGAGCAAGGCGTGAGCGGGTACGGGTTCGCCCAGCACCGGGCCGCGCTGCGCGAGGGCCGGTACCTTCGCGTGGTCAACTACCACAACACGCCGCAGTCCACGGCGGACCAGCTCCGCGCGGAGCTCGCCGCGTACGCCGCCGCCTTCGCCTGCGTCACCCTGGAGGACCTGGACCGGTTCTACGCCACCGGCGAGTGGCACCTGGACCGGCCGGGCTTCATCCCGGTCTTCTACGAGGGTTACCTCAACAACGCCACCGTCGCCGCGCCCATCTGTGACGAGCTCGGCATCGTGGCCTGGTTCCCGATCATCACCCGGTTCGTCGACTGCCCGGTGCCCGACCAGCGGGCCTTCGCCGAGGCGCACCACATCGACCTGGTCGAGGAGGAGCTCGCCGCCGAGCGGCTCGCCATGAGCTGGGACGACGTGGCCCGGATCGCGGAGCGGCACGTGGTGATCCCGCACACCGGCTCGCACGAGCAGATCTCGAAGGTGGTCACCCGCGAGGACGTCGAACGGGAGATCTTCGAGCCGCGCCGGGCCGTCGAGCGGGTCACCGGCCGCGAGGCCCCCGGGTTCGTGTGGCTGTACGGCGCGCCGTACGGGATGAACCCGGAGCAGGACGCGGCGGTCCGCGAAGCGGGCTACCGCTACCAGATCAGCAACACGATGATCCAGCGCATCGCCTGACGGGACCCTGGCGCCTCACCGAGGTCTATCGAACGACCGTTAGACACTCCAGTGTGGCGCACGGCCAAGGCCCTGCCTAGACCAGATTTCTGGCGACTTTTCGCGACTTGACCGGCCTGGTGGGAGGGCGTGCTATCGAGGCGCCCTCCACCGGAAAGGTCCACCATGCGCCTTCGATCCCGCCTGCTGACCGTCGCCACGGCAGCAGCGCTCGTCCTCGGCTCCGGGTTACTCCACGCCGCCCCCGCGGCGGCGATCCCGGCCAACCACATCTGCGACCCCGTCGACCCGGCGGCCTGCCTGCTGCCGTTCCCCAACGACTGGTTCACCCGCGCCGATGCCGGCAGCCCGACCGGCCGCCGCGTCGACCTGTCGATCCTCGCCACCCCGCGCAGCGTCGGCCTGATCCCGATCGACCCGGCCGAGTGGAACAAGAACGACGGCTTCTCGCCCGGCCAGGCCGTCCTCGCCCGGGTCCCCGGCATCGACCTGCGAGCCACCGGCGCCGCCCCGATCACCGACATGGCGCGCTCGCTCGCCCCCGACGCGCCGATCGTCATCGTCGACGCCGCGACCGGCGAGCGCCACCCGTACTGGGCCGAGCTCGACGCCAACGCTCCCGACAGCCGCAGGGCGCTGATCGTGCGGCCCGCCCGCAACTTCGCCGAAGGCCACCGCTACCTGGTGCTCCTGCGCAACCTCCGCACCGCTTCCGGCGCCGTGATCCCGCCCGGCGCCAAGACCGCCGACCTGCTCGACGGCGAGCCCTGGTACAGCCCCGACCGCGAGCGGTCCGACCGGCTGCGCCGTACCGTCTCCGAACTCCAGCGTCTCGGCGTGTCGACCGAGGGCGTCTACCTCGCCTGGGACTTCACGGTCGCCAGCACCCGGGGCCTGACCTCGCGCATGCTCCACATCCGCGACGACGCCTTCGCCAAGCTCGGCGCCGCCGCGCCCGCCTTCACCGTCACCCAGGTGACCGACTACACGCCCGAGCAGGACGCGCGGATCGCCCGGAAGGTCCGCGGCACCGTCACGCTGCCGAGCTACCTCGACCAG
The DNA here is from genome assembly GCF_002093975.1 of Thermoactinospora rubra. GTDB lineage: Bacteria > Actinomycetota > Actinomycetes > Streptosporangiales > Streptosporangiaceae > Nonomuraea > Nonomuraea rubra_A. The sequence continues at coordinate 28,129 of NZ_MSZZ01000044.1, read as the reverse complement.
CCCGGCGGGCCGCCCGGATCGTCCTTCTCCTACGGCTCGAACGGCCTGCCCGCACAGGCCGGCGGCAACACCCAGACGGCCGGCTTCGTCTGCAACCTGCCACGTGGTACGGCTCCCGCCCGCCCGGCGCTGTTCGGGCACGGCCTGCTCGGCACCGCCGACCAGATCGACGCCGGCGACCTGAAGCAGGCGAGCTTCGAGCACAACATCATGCTGTGCGCGACCGACTGGATCGGCATGTCCTCGGCCGACGTGCCGAACGTCGTCACCGTCTTCGGCGACTTCAGCCGCTTCAAGACCATCCCCGACCGGACCCAGCAGGGCTTTTTGAACTTCCTGTTCCTGGGGCGGGCGCTCAAGCATCCGGACGGCCTGGCCTCGCACGCCGCGTTCCGCGGCAGGTTCGACCCGAACGGCCTGGTGTACGCCGGGGCCAGCCAGGGCGGCATCCTCGGGGCCGCGCTGACCGGCGTCGCGCAGGACTTCACCCGCTCCGCGTTGATCGTCCCCGCGATCAACTACAGCACGCTCCTCAACCGCAGCGTCGACTTCGACCAGTTCCAGCCGCTGCTGGATGCCACCTATCCCGACAAGCTCGACCAGCAGCTGGTCTTCGGGCTGATCCAGATGCTGTGGGACCGCGGCGAGGGCAACGGCTACGCGGCGCACCTGGCCTCCGACCCGCTGCCGGGCACGCCCGCCAAGCGGGTGCTGATCCACGAGGCGTTCGGCGACCACCAGGTGGCCAACGTGGCCACCGAGGTGCTGGCCCGGACCATGGGCGCCCGCGTCAGGCAGCCCGCGCTGGAGCCGGGCCGCAGCCCGGACGTCACGCCGTTCTGGGGCATCCCGGCCGTCCCGTCCTCTCCCCACGCCGGGTCGGCGCTGGTCATGTGGGACAGCGGCAGCCCGCCCCCGCCGCTCACCAACACGCCGCCCCGTGAAGGCCACGACCCGCACGGCGACACCGGCGGCTCGCCCGAGGCCCGCGCGCAGCTCGCGCACTTCTTCGCGACCGGCGAGGTGATCGACACCTGCGGCGGCGCGCCGTGCAAGGCCCCCTCGGGTCGGTGACCGCCAGGCCCCGGCCGCCAGGGCTGGTCAGGCGGCCGGGGCTGCGTCACACTCGCTCTAACGGTCGTTCGATAGAGGCGCCGGCATGAGATTACCGAACAAGATCGCGTATGCCTCGGGGAACTTCGCCAACACGCTGTGCCAGCAGACGGCCGGCCTGCTGCTGCAGTTCTACTACATCGACGAGCTCGGGCTGTCGCCCGCCTTCGCCGGCACGGCCTGGATCGCCTACAGCGTGTGGAACGCGGTCAACGACCCGCTGGCCGGCACCCTCAGCGACCGCACCACCGGCAGGCTGGGGCGGCGCAAGCCGTACATCCTCTTCGGGGCGGTCCCGCTGGGCGCGGCGTTCTTCGCGTTGTGGGTGCCGCCGCAGGGCCTCCTCCCGCTGTGGTTCCTGGGCAGCCTGCTGCTCTTCGACACCGTCTTCAGCCTGGTCACGGTGGCCTACAACGCCTACTTCGCCGAGCTGGCCACGGCAGTGAGGGAGCGGGCGAGCCTGGCCGCCTGGCGCGAGGCCCTGGCCGGGGTGGCCCTGCTCGCCGCCTTCGTGGCCGCGCCGGAGCTGTCCAGGAGCCTGGGATACCCGGCCATGGGGGCGGTCCTCGGCACGGCGACAGCCGTGTTCTACCTGGCCGCGCTCGGGTCGGGGCCGGCCCGGCGGGCCGAGCGGGCGCTCGCCCCCGGGCTGTGGAGGTCGATGCGGATGTGCCTGGCCCACCGCCCGTTCCAGGTCTTCGCCGTCGCGAGCGTGCTCACCTGGCTGATCTGGACGATCATGCCGGCGCTGCTGCCCTTCTACATCAAGTACGTGCTCGGCGCCGCCCAGGGCGCGACGCTCTTCGGGCTGACCGTCGGCCGGGGCCTGACCGAGGCGGTCCTGCTGGGCACGCCGTTCGTGCTGGTGGTGCCGCTGATGCCGCGTGGAACGCCATCGTGCGCACGCTCGGCGCCGCCAAGTCCTACCGGCTGGCCTTCGCGGTGTTCGTTCCCGGCGTGGTCCTGCTGCTGCTGGCGCCCGGCTTCGAGGCCGCCTTCGCCGGCACCACCCTGCTGGCCCCCGGCCTGGCGGGGATGCAGGTGGCCCGGCTCTGCCTGCTCGCCGAGATCGCCGACGACGACGCCGCACGGACCGGCCTGCGCAGGACGGGAGCCTACTTCGGGCTCAACGGCATGCTGAGCAAGGCCGCCTTCGCCGTCCAGGGGCTCCTGGTCGCCACGGTGCTGCCGCTCACCGGCTACGTCCCCGGCGCCGGCCAGCCCGCCGGTGCCCTGGCGGGCATCAGGTTCCTGTTCGCCGGGGTGCCGCTGCTGTGCTGCGTGCTCGGCTTCGTCGTGCTCGGCTTCGCCGCCCTGCGCGTCCATCGTCTTCGTCCCGCCGAGGAGGTCGTGTGACCAAGGTCTGGCTCATCACCGGCGCCGCCCGCGGGTTCGGCGCCCGCCTGGCCGACCGGGCGCGTACGGCCGGCGACCACGTCGTTGCCGCCGACGTGGCGCCGGGCGAGCAGTGCCTGCCCATGGACGTCACCGACCCCGGCGCGGTGGAGTCCGTCGTGGCCGAGGCCGTGGCGCGGCTCGGCCGGATCGACGTCCTGGTCAACAACGCCGGGCTCGGCCTGGGCGGGCCGTTCCTGCACTGCGATCTGGCCGAGGCCCGCTGGCTCATGGAGGTCAACGCCCTCGGGGTGATGACCGTGACCAGGGCCGTGCTGCCGCACATGGTGGCACGCGGCTGCGGGACGATCGTCAACGTCTCCTCCGACAGCGGGCGCATCGGCTTTCCGTTCCAGAGCGTCTACGACGCGAGCAAGCACGCCGTCGAGGGGTTCTCCGAGGCGCTGCGGCTGGAGCTGGCCGGCCTCGGCGTGCGGGTCTGCCTGGTCGAGCCGTGCGGCCAGTTCAGGACCGACATGCCGCGCGAGGCCGTGGCGGCGGTCGCCGTACCCGAGGACAGCCCCTACGCGGAGGTGGTGGCCGAGACCGCCGCCAGGATGCGGGCCGAATGGGAGCACGCCGCCGACCCCGACCTGGTCGCCACGGCCATCGTGAACCTGGTGGCGCACCCCGACCCGCCGCTTCGCACCACGGTCGGCCCGGCCGAGCGCACCAGGCTCGTCGCCCTGCGCCGCCAGGTGCCCGACGAGGAGTTCCTGGCCTTCCTCGGCCGGGTCGCCGCCGGCGGCGGCAGGCCCCAGGCGGGCGTGACGGGCGGCGAGCTGGTGGTCCGCGAGCTGGCCGCCCACGGCGTCACCGCCGTCTTCGGCCTGGTCGGCGGCCACAACTACGAGATCGCCGACGCCTGCGCCGACCACGGCGTCAGGTTCGTCGACGTGCGCCACGAGCAGCAGGCCGCCCACCTGGCCGACGGCTGGGCGCGCTTCACCCGGCAGGTCGGGGTGGTGACCGTGGACGCCGCCCCCGGGCTGGTCAACGCGCTGCCCGGGCTGGAGGTGGGGTACGAGGCCCAGGTGCCCATGCTGATCGCCGGGTCCGGCGTGTGGTGGTCACGGGCGGAGGCCGAGCTCGTCGCCTTCGCCGAGGCCACCGGCATGCCGGTCCTCACCAGGAACCTGGCCAGGGGGATCCTGCCGGAGGACCACCCGTGCGCCGTCGGGTTCTTCCCCGCCCCCGCCGCCCTCGCCGACGCCTTCCTCGTGGTCGGCACCCGGCTGGACTGGACGATCGGCAACGGCCGCTTCCCGCTCTTCGCCCCTGACGCCCCCGTGGCCCAGGTGGACATCCGGCCCGAGGCGATCGGCAAGACCCGCCCCGTGGACGTCGCCGTGGCCGGCGACGCCGGGGCGGTGCTGTCCCAGCTCACCGGCGTCAAGCGGGTCGCCCCGTCATGGACGGAGGCGGTCCGCCGCTCCGTGCTCGACGCCCGCCGGGAGCTGTCGGCCTCCGTCGCAGGCCACCACGGGCCCATCCACTCCATCCAGCTCGTCGCCGCGCTCCAGGACGTCCTGCCCCGGGAGTCCATCACCGTCGTCGACGGCGGCTACATCGCCGCCTTCGCCCTCCAGCTGCTCCAGGCACACATCCCGGGCGGCGTGAGCTGGGTGGGCTCCACCGGCCACCTCGGCGTCGGCGTCGCCCACGCCATGGCGGCCAAGCTGGCCCACCCCGGCCTGCCCGTGGTGGCGCTGGTCGGCGACGGCTCGTTCGGCCTGTCGGGGCTGGAGTTCGACACCGCCGTACGGCACGGCCTGCCGATCACCGTCGTCGTCGCCAACGACGCCGGATGGGGCGAGATCCGCGACGGGCAGCGCCGCCGCTTCGGCAGGCTGACCGGCTCGGAGCTGAACCCCACCCGCTACGACCAGCTCGCCGTCGCCCTCGGCGGCCACGGCGAGCACGTGGAGGAGCTCGCCGAGCTGCGCCCGGCCCTGGAACGGGCGCTGGCCTGCGGCCGCCCCGCCGTGGTCGACGTCGCCACCGACCGCCGGCAGACCAGCACCGCCGTCTCCGGCCTGCCGTGGATCTACGAGTGAGGATGGCTTCATGAGCGAGGAGAGGGTCGTCGAAGCGGCCACGGCGCTGTTCGCCGAGCACGGCTACGCCGGGACGAGCATCCGGATGATCGCGGCGGCCACCGGCCTCAGCGTCGCGACCGTCGACTACCACGCCCGCGGCAAGGCGTCCCTCTACCGCAGGTGCCTGGCCCGCCTGGCCGAGCAGGAACGCGACGTGGCCGCCGCGCTGCTGGCCGACCTGGACTCCCGGCCGCTCCGCTCCCGCGCGGACGCGCTGGCCTTCCTCGGCCACGCCGCCGAGGTGCTGGTGCGGATGACCCGTGACCGGCCGCACGTGCCCAGGCTGTGGGTCCGCCAGTGGCTCGACGGGCCCGCCGACCTCGATCCGGAGTACACGCTGAGTCCCTACCGGGCCTTCGGCAAGGTGCTGGACCGGCTGGCCGACGCCGGATACGCCGCGGAGAACAGGGAACTGCTGCTGTCCAGCGTCACCTGGCTGCTCTACGGCTACTTCCTGGCCGGGCCGCTGGACTGGCGGCTGGGCCACGACGACCCCGCCCGTCCCGAGCACGTGGCCGCCTTCACCGCCCTGCTCACCGCCCACCTCGCCGGTGCGCTGGGGATCTCCCATGACTGACCTGGTCGCCGACGTGCTGGAGTTCTGCTCCATCCCCAGCGAGAGCACCACGCCCGAGCGCGCCCCGGACGTCAGGCGCGCCGCGCTGTGGCTGCGCGACCACCTGACCGCCCGCGGCTACACCGGTGCGCGGCTGCTGGAGACGCCCGGCCACCCCTCGGTGTACGCCGAGCGCGGGGCCGGCCCGCACGCCCCGACCGTGCTGATCTACGGTCACTTCGACGTCCAGCCCGCCGAGCCGTTGGACGCCTGGACCAGCCCGCCGTACGAACCGGTCGTCCGCGACGGCGCCATCTGAGCGCGCGGCGTCTCCGACGACAAGGGGCAGTTGCTCGCCCTGATCGCCGGGGCCGCCGACGCTCCGGTGAATGTCAAGATCCTCGCCGAGGGAGAGGAGGAGATCTCCAGCCCGCACGCGGGCGAGCTGCTGCGGCGGGAGCGGGACCGGCTGGCCTGCGACGCGGTGCTCATCGCCGACCAGCCGATGCTGGACCGGCGCACCCCGCTCATCCTGTACGGCGTGCGCGGCTGCGTCTACGCGGAGGTGGAAGTGCGCGGTACCCCGCGCGACCTGCACTCGGGCACCTACGGCGGCGCCGTGGACAACCCCGCTCTCGTGCTGGCCCGCATGCTCGCCTCGCTGATGGACGGCGAGAGCCGCCGGGTGCTGGTCCCCGGGTTCTACGACGACGTCCGCGACGTGGACCCGGCCGAGTTCGCCGGCAACCCCGTCGACGACGCCGTGGGCCTGGCCATGACCGGGGCCAGGGCGCTGGCCGGCGAGGCCGGGTACCCGCTGGCGCAGCGGGTCAGTGTCCGCCCGACGCTCGAGGTCAACGGCATGGTCAGCGGGTACACCGGCCCCGGGAGGAAGTCCGTGATCCCCGCGGCCGCCGTCGCCAAGCTGGGCTGCCGCCTGGTGCCCGACCAGCGGCCGGAGGAGGTCTTCACCCGGTTGCGCGACCATCTGCTGGCCGTCGCGCCGCCCACGGTCGCCGTCGAGGTGCGCCGCCTGGCGGGCGGCCGCCCGGCCGTCATGGACCGGGACGCACCCCTCACGCTCGCCGCGGTGCGGGCTTATCGCGAGGTGGTGGGCGCCGCCCCGGTGTTCCTGCGCGGAGGCGGCTCCGAGCCGGTCGTCCCGGAGCTCCTCGACGTCCTCGGGGCGCCCGTCACGATGGTGGGGTACGGCCTGCCGACCGACAACATCCACGCCCCGGACGAGCACCTCGCCGTCGAGCAACTGCATCTCGGGGTCGAATGCACCAGGCGCACCCTGGCCGTCTTCGGCGCCCGTGCGATCATGAGATGACATCGGCGCGGAAGGCGAGACCATGATCGTGGTGACCGGTCCCACCGGCAACGTGGGCGCCGAGGTGGTCGAGCTCCTGCGGGAACAGGACGAGCTGGAGTACCGCATCGCCGCCCACCGTCCGCAGCGGTTCCCCGGCGCGCCCGTCGCCCGGCTCGACTACGACGACCCGGCCACCTTCGACGCCGTGCTCGACGGCGTGAGCACCCTGTTCCTGCTCTTCCCGCTGCCGCATCCGCGCACCGTGCGCACCAGCATGATCCCTTTCATCGACGCCGCCGTGCGGGCGGGCTGCCGGCACATCGTCTACGTCAGCGTGCCGGCCGCGGACCGCAGCAGGATCATCCCGCACCACGCGGTGGAGCGGCACATCGAGGCCACCGGCGTGGGGCACACCTTCCTGCGGTGCGGTTACTTCATGCAGAACCTGTGCCGCGCGGTCTCCACCCACGGCGTCGACATCATGGACCGCGGCGAGCTGCCCGGGCTGCTGGGCCGTCCCGCGACCACCTTCGCCGAGTGGGCGCGCGGCTACCGCCCCCGTTTCGAGGCTCGCGACTGGTCCTGAGCCGCTACTCCCGCACCAGGCGGACCAGCGTGCTGGCATGGTCGCCCGCCAGGGCGAGCGTCAGCCCGTGGTTCATGAGCGCCGCCCCCAGGTGGACCTCGCCGGTCTCCTCGTCGCGGTAGGCGGCCTCGGGGTCCAGGCCGGCCAGGCGCAGGGGCGGGACGGGCAGGCCGCGGCCCGAGGGCAGGCGCCAGGCGATGACGACGACCCGGTCCTGGTGGACGTACTGCACCGCGTCCGGCAGCCGGTACTGCTCGCCCAGCTGGATGACGGGGCGGACCCGCTTGTAGGCGGCGACCAGCGTCGCGGCCTGCTTGAGCTCGGTGTCGTCCCACGCCGGCAGGTTGCCGCCGATGCCGAGCACGCCGGTCATCGCCACGTGGAACCGGAAGTCCAGCGGGAGCGAGCGTCCGGTGAGGGGGTTGGGGCTGTCGGTCACCCAGGCCGACATGGTCCTGGCCGGATGGATCTGGCTGAAGCCGTGCTGGATGGCGATGCGGTCGACGGCGTCGGTGTTGTCCGACGGCCAGACCAGGTCGGCGTGCGCGAGGATGCCGAGGTCGAGGCGGCCGCCGCCGCCCGCGCACGCCTCGATGCGCAGGGCGGGGTGCTGGGCGCGCAGGCGGTCCATGACGCGGTAGACGTTGCGCACGTGCTCGGACCACACGCGGTCGGGATCGGCGTGGCCGGGCCAGCCGGCCTGGGCGAGGGCCCGGTTCATGTCCCACTTCAGGTAGTCGATCCCGTGGGCGGTCACCAGGTCGTCGAGCCACGAGTAGGCCCATTCGGCCACGTCCGGGCGGGCGAAGTTGAGGACGAGCTGGTTCCTCAGCGTGGTGCGGGCGCGGTGGGGCAGGTGGAGCACCCAGTCCGGGTGCCGCCGGTAGAGGTCGCTGTCGGGGTTGACCATCTCCGGCTCCACCCACAGCCCGAACTTCATGCCGAGCCGCCTGACCTCCGCCGCCAGGGGCGCCAGTCCCCGGGGGAAGCGCTCGCGGTTCGGCGTCCAGTCGCCGAGGCCGGCCTCGTCGCTGCGGCGCTCGCCGTACCAGCCGTCGTCCACGACGAACAGCTCGGCGCCGACGGCGGCGGCGAGCCGGGCCAGGCGTCGCTGGCCCTCTTCGTCGACGTCGAAGCCCGTGGCCTCCCAGGAGTTGTAGACCACCGGGCGCAGCTCGTCGGGGTGCGGCAGGACGTGCGCGGCGATGTAGCGGTGCCAGGCACGGCTGGCGCCGCCGAAGCCTTCGGCGCTGTAGAGGCCGGCGAAGACCGGGGTCTGCCAGGATTCGCCCGGTCCGAGCAGGACGGCCGGCCCTTCGTGGCCGGCGCCGCCGGTGAAGGACGGAACGCTTCCCGCCGTCCGCTGCACGGTGATGCGCCAGCTGCCGCTCCACGCCAGGACGCCGCTCCAGACCTCCCCCCGCCGCTCGTCGGCGTCACCGGCGTCGATCATCAGCCAGGGGTTGACGTGGTGGCTGGAGACGCCGCGCCTGCTGGTGAGCGTGGTCTCGGCGTGGGGGAGGGGGACGCGGTGGAGGCGTCCCTCGGCCGTCCACCCGCCGGTGGTGTGGCTGAGGCGGCAGGACGGCAGGGCCGGCAGCGTCCAGCAGGCCGAGTCGGCCCGCAGCAGCTCGAAGGCGGGCCCGCCGGCGGCGGTGTTGCGCAGGACCGTCCACCTCTCGATCACGTCGCAGTCGTGGCGGACGCGGTAGCACAGGTCGGCTTCCAGGGGATGGTGCCGGTCGCGCAGGCGGATCGTGAGCTCGCCGCCGTCGATGTCGTGGCCGGCGTAGTCCCACTCCACGTCGCGGCTGCGGTCGGGGAACCGTACCTGGAGGGAGGGCACGCCGAAGCGGGCGCCCCCCTCGCACGGGTACTCCTCGCCCGTGACGCCGTCGAAGCTGCTGGCCGGCGGAGCGGGAGGGGGCAGGCGCCGCGCGTCCTCCAGGGACAGCGGTCCTCCCCAGTGGAGGTGCCGCAGGAGCCCGTCGCCGTCCAGGCGCATGGCATAGGCGGTGGTCCTGGTGCGGAGCAGCCACACGCCGCTGTGGGAGTCGAAGCTCACGGACGTCACGTGTCCCCCTGGAGGCCGAAGCAGATTATCTCACAATTAAAGTCTTGTGGAAGCTAATACGAGCCTCTAGGTTGTGTCCATGCCCCGACGCGCTTCGCGGCGAGTGCCGATCACCTCGCGCGCCACCGCCCAGGTCTTCACCACGGTGCTGGCCCGGGGCCCCGTGCCGCGCACGGAGATCGCCCGGCTGACCGGGCTGTCGTCCGGCGCGGTCACCAAGGCGGCCCGGCCGCTGGTGGAGGCGGGATACCTGGAGGAGGTGCCCGTCGAGGCGCCGGTGGGGCGCGGCGCCGGGCGGCCGGCCAGCCCGCTGGCCATCCGCGCGGACCGGGAGTTCTTCGCCGGCGTGAAGATCACGACCGACGAGCTGATCGGCGTGCTGGCCGACCTGCGCTGCCAGGTGCGCACCCGCGTCCACCGTCCCCTGTCGTCCAACGAGGTGATGGACGTGGTCGCCGCCCTGGGCGAGGTGGTGACCGAGCTCTGCGAAGCGTCGCCCGACTACGCCGGCCGGGTCCACTGCCTCGGCGTGGCCGTCTCGGGTGACGTCGACAAGGAACGGGGGTTCGTCAGATATTCGCCGTTCCTGCGATGGCGGGAGGTCCCGCTGGGCGCGCTCGTGGCCGAGGTCACCGGCCTGACCGTCACCCTGGAGAACGACGTCAAGGCCCTCGCGGTGGCCGAGCACCTCTTCGGCGCCGGAGCGGGAACGGCCAACTTCGCCTTGCTGACCATCGGGACCGGCATCGGGTGCGCGCTGGTGGTCAACGGCTCGCTGGTGGCCGGCGCCAACGGCGTGGCCGGCGAGATCGGCCACGTGCCGGTGTCCGGCGACGGCCCGGACTGCCACTGCGGCGGCACGGGCTGCGTGGAGGCGATCGCCGCCACCCAGGCCATCGTCGAGGCGGCGCGCGCGGTCACCGGCCAGGCAGACCTGTCCATCGACCAGGCCGTGTGGCGGGCCCGCGACGGGGACGCCGCCGTGCAGGAGGTCTTCAGGCGTGCCGGTGAGGCCATCGGGCGCGGGCTGGCGGCGATGGCGAACCTCATCGGCCCCGAGAAGATCGTCGTGTCGGGGGAGGGGGTGGCCGCCTACGACCTGTTCGAAAAGCCGATCCGTACGGCTTTCGCCCGGCAGGCGTTCGGCGCCGCCGCCTACTGCCCCATCGTCGTGGACCCGCTGCCGTTCGACGAATGGGCCCGCGGGGCGGCAGCCGTCGCCGTGCAGGAGTTCATCTTCCCGGGAGGTGGTAAGGGGCTGAGGTGAACGGGGGCGTCGCCCGCTGGGTTTCTCGACAGTTACGCGCGTACGGCGCATCGAAGCGGCATTGCCCGCTGCTTGATCACTGATTCCTGGACGGCCGCGAGGCGTTCTTCGATTCCTCGCGGTGTCTCGTCGTCGCCTTCCGCGCGGCGGCCGTGCCGGAGCCGACGTCGGCGACGGATTTTTCACAACCAACTTTCCCAGCAAAGCAGACGAAGCGTCTGCGACGCGTGCCGCTCAACGAGGAGCGGCACGTGGAGATTTCAAGGAGAGCGCGATGTCCTTGCGCACGATCAGCCCGGCGCCCCGGCGCCTCCTGGGAGCCCTGGCCTGCCTGGCCCTCGCCGCTGCCGTCACGGCGTGCGGCGGAGGCGGCGGTGAAGGCGCGGCCCCCGCCGAGCAGCAGCCCCCGGCCGCGGCGTGCCCCAAGAGCTCCGGCAAGGTGAACCTGACGTTCTGGTCGTGGGTGCCCGGCGTGGAGAAGGCGGTGGAGGAGTGGAACCGCCAGAACCCCGACATCCAGGTCACCGTCAAGACCACGCCGGCCGGCAACGCCGGCACCTACCAGAACATGTACAACGCCCTGAAGGCGGGCAACGCGCCCGACCTGGGCCAGGTCGAGTTCGACTCCCTGGCCAGCTTCCGCCTCCAGGAGGGACTGACCGACATCGCCGCCTGCGAGCCCGTCAAGCAGGCCGCCGGCCTGTTCGCCCCGTGGACCTGGTCGCAGGTGACCTTCGGCTCCGGCGGCAAGGACGGCGTCTGGGCGATCCCGCAGGACACCGGCCCCATGGCGCTCTACTACCGCAAGGACCTGTTCGACAAGCACGGCATCGCCGTACCGAAGACCTGGGAGGAGTACTACCAGGCCGCCAGGAAGCTGAAGAGCGCCGACCCCGACGCCTTCATCACGCACTTCTCCCAGACCGACCCCAACTGGTTCACCGGGCTGCTGTGGCAGAGCGGCGCCAAGCTGTTCGCCCAGCAGGGCGACCAGTGGAGCGTCACCGTGGACAACCCCGACAGCCGCAAGGTCGCCGACTACTGGCAGAAGATGATCGACGAGAAGCTGGTCGCGACCGACCTGCAGGGCTTCTCCCCGGCGCTGTACAAGGCGTGGAACTCCGGCGACGTCGTCACCTGGATCAGCGCCGCCTGGGGCTACAGCACCATCCGCGACAACGCCAAGTCCACCGCGGGCAAGTGGGCCGTCGCGCCCATGCCGCAGTGGTCGGCGGGGGAGGGCAAGGCCGGCAACTGGGGCGGCTCGACCACCGCCGTCCTGGCGGGCAGCAAGCACCCCTACGAGGCCGCCAAGTTCGCGATGTGGCTCAACTCCGACCCCAAGTCCCTGGAGATCCTCAACCGGGAGGGCGGGCTGTACCCGGCCGCCACCGCGGGGCTGGACCTGCCGGCGCTGAAGGCGCCGGTCGACTTCTACGGCGGGCAGCAGATCTTCGACGTCTTCGCCGAGGCGAGCAAGGGCGTCGACACCGCGTGGACGTGGGGCCCGACCATGGTGGACACCTACCGGTTCATGAGCGACGCCTTCGCCGGCGTGCTGGGCGGCAAGGGCACCCTCGCCCAGGCGCTGCAGGACGTCGACGGCAAGACGGCCGAGTCGCTGCGCAAGCAGTCCCTGCAGGTCGCCGAGTAGCCGGCAGCGGGCGGCGCGCCGCGCCGTGGCCGCCCGCGCCCCTGACCGAAGGAGTCCCCCATGAGCGTTCGGCACCGCAGGCGCCGCTGGGATCCCTGGCTCTTCCTGGCTCCCTTCCTCATCCCGTTCACGCTGTTCACGCTGGCGCCCGTCGGCTACGCCGCCTACCAGAGCCTGTTCGCCACCAGGCGGGTCGGCGGCACGTTCGGCCGGCGCACCACCGTCTTCGCGGGGCTGTCGCAGTACCGCGAGGTGCTGACCGACCCGGAGTTCCTGCGCAGCCTCGGCCGGGTCCTGCTGTTCGGCGTGGTGCAGATCCCCCTCATGCTGCTGCTCGCCCTGCTGCTGGCGCTGCTGCTGGATTCGGCCGTGGTACGGCTGAAGCGGTTCTTCCGCATCGCCTACTTCGTGCCCTACGGCATCCCCGGCGTCATCGCGGCCCTGATGTGGGGCTTCCTGTACGACCCGAGGCTGTCGCCGGTGGTGGACCTGCTCGGCCGGATCGGGATCCGGCCCGACTTCCTCGGCGCCGACACCATCCTGTGGTCCATGGCCAACGTGGTCACCTGGACCTACACCGGCTACAACATGCTGATCATCTATGCGGCGCTGCAGGCCATCCCGGCCGACATCTACGAGGCGGCGCGCACCGACGGCGCGGGCGGCACGACGATCGCCTGGCGCATCAAGGTCCCCATCGTGCGCCCGGCGCTGATCCTGACCGGCGTGTTCTCCATCATCGGCACCCTGCAGCTGTTCACCGAGCCGCAGGTCTTCCGCGCCATCTCCACCAGCGTCACCAGCACCTACACCCCCAACCTGGCGGCCTACTCGCTGGCGTCGGCCAACAACTACAGCGAGGCCGCGGCCATGTCGGTGACGCTGGCGCTGGCCACGTTCGTCCTGTCGTTCGGCTTCCTCAAGCTCAGCAGTCGAAAGGCCCGCTCATGAGCATGCTCACCGACATCGCCGGGGCGCATCCTCCGCGGCACGCCAGGCTCGGCGGCCGCCGGGACAGCCCGGCGGCCGTGGGACTGGCGTTCGTCTTCCTCGCGCTGGTGGCCGTCTACATGCTGCTGCCGGTGTTCTGGCTGCTGGTGTCGGCCACCAAGAGCCAGGGCGACCTGGTGAGCACCTTCGGCTTCTGGTTCGCCGAGATGCACCTGGCCGACAACCTGCGGGCCCTGTTCACCGAGCAGGACGGCGTCTACCTGCGGTGGATGGTCAACAGCCTGCTGTACGCGGGGCTCGGGGCGGCGGTCGGCACGTTGCTGGCGGCCCTGGCGGGCTACGCGCTGGCGAAGTTCCCCTTCCGCGGCCGGGAACTGGTCTTCTCGGTGATCCTGGGCGGCGTCCTCGTCCCGGCCACCGCGCTGGCCCTGCCGCTGTTCCTGCTGTTCGCCAAGCTGGAGGCCACCAACACCTTCTGGTCGGTGTTCCTGCCCAGCGTCGTCAGCCCCTTCGGGGTGTACCTGTCACGCATCTTCGCCGCGGCCTCGGTCCCGGACGAGCTGATCGAGGCGGCCCGGCTGGACGGCGCGGGAGAGTGGCGGATCTTCTTCACCATCGCGCTGCGGCTCATGTCCCCGGCCCTGGTGACGATCTTCCTGTTCCAGTTCGTCGTCATCTGGAACAACTTCCTGCTGCCGCTGGTGATGCTGCAGGACGACCGGCTCTATCCGGTGACCCTCGGCCTGTTCACCTGGCAGTCCCAGGTCAGCCGGGAGCCCGGCCTGCAGATCCTCACCGTCGCCGGGTCGCTGGTGTCGGTGGTGCCGATCGTGATCACCTTCCTGCTGCTCCAGCGCTACTGGCGGGCCGGGCTCGCCGCCGGGGCGGTGAAGTCGTGAGCGACGTGATGGCACGTCTGACCGCCCGGCTGGGCGGCATGATCGCCTACGGCGGCGACTACAACCCCGAGCAGTGGCCCAGGGAGGTGTGGAAGGAGGACGCCCGGCTGATGCGCGAGGCGGGCGTCAACCTCGTCACCGTGGGGGTGTTCTCGTGGGCGTGGATCGAGCCGCGCCCCGGCCGCTACGAGTTCGGCTTCCTGGACGAGGTGCTCGGCCTGCTGCACGAGCACGGGATCGCCGTCGACCTGGCCACCGCCACCGCCTCGCCGCCGCCGTGGTTCCTCGCGCGGCACCCCGAGGCCATGCCGGTGACCGCCGAGGGGGTCAGGCTGTGGCACGGCTCCCGGCAGGGGTTCTGCCCCAGCAGCCCCGCCTACGCCGAGGCGGCCGGCAGGCTCGTCGAGCAGCTCGCGGCCCGCTACGCCGGTCACCCGGCGCTGGCCCTGTGGCACGTCCACAACGAGTGGGGCAACCACAACGCGCACTGCTTCTGCGACGCCAGCGCGGCGGCGTTCCGCGACTGGCTGCGGGAGCGCTACGGCGACCTCGACGCGCTGAACGACGCCTGGGGCACGGCCTTCTGGAGCCAGCGGTACGGCGACTGGGCGGAGGTGATGCCGCCGCGCGCCACACCGGCCTTCCGCAACCCCGGCCAGCAGCTGGACTACTGGAGGTTCTCCTCCGACGCCCTGCTGGCCCTGCACCGGGCCGAGGCGGCCGTCCTGCGGCGGCTCAGCCCCGATGTCCCGATCACCACCAACCTGATGGGCACGCTGGAGAAGAAGGTCGACGGCTTCGCCTTCGCCCGCGAATGCGACCTGGTCGCCGTCGACCACTACCTCACCGCGGCCGACCCGCAGGCGCACATCGACCTGTCGCTCAACGCCGACCTCGCCCGGGGCATGGCCGGGGGCGGGCCGTGGCTGCTGATGGAGCACTCGACCTCGGCGGTCAACTGGCAGCCGCGCAACATCGCCAAGGCGCCGGGGGAGATGCGCCGCAACTCGCTGGCGCACCTGGCCAGGGGCGCCGACGGCATCATGTACTTCCAGTGGCGCCAGTCCAGGGCGGGGGCCGAGAAGTGGCATTCGGCCATGCTCCCGCACGGGGGCACGGCGACCACCACGTGGCGGGCGGTGCGGGACCTGGGCGCCGAGTTGCGGACGCTGCGGCCCGTGGCGGGCGGCGCGGTCGAGGCCGAGGTGGCGATGCTGTTCGACTGGCACGCCTGGTGGGCTCTGGAGCTGGAGGCCCGCCCGTCGGTGGACGTGCGCTACCTGGACCTGATCCGCCACTGGTACGCGGCTTTGTGGCGGGGCGGCGTCACCTGCGACGTCGTGCATCCCGGCACGGACCTGTCGCGCTACCGCCTGGTGCTCGTCCCGAGTCAGTACCTCGTCACCGACGCCGACGCCGCCTCGCTGTGCCGGTACGTCGAGGACGGCGGGCACGCCGTCGTCGGCTTCTTCAGCGGCGTGGCCGACGAGCGCGACCACGTACGGCTGGGCGGCCATCCCGGGGCCTACCGCGGCCTGCTCGGCCTGCTCGTCGACGAGTTCCTCCCGCTGCGCGAGAAGGAGACCGTCGCCCTCGACGACGGCACGACCGGCACGGTGTGGAGCGAGCGGATCGTCCTGGAGGGCGCCCAGGCCGTCAGGACCTTTGCGAGCGGGCCCGCCGCGGGCGGCCCGGCCCTCACCCGGCACGCCCACGGCCGGGGCACGGCCTGGTACGTGGCCACCCGCCCCGAGGCGGACGCGCTGGAGCGCATCCTCATGGACGCCTGCGGCGAAGCCGGCGTCACGCCTGCCGTATCGGCGCCCGGGGGCGTGGAGGCCGTGCGCCGGGCGGGCGCGGACTCGGCCCACCTGTTCGTGATGAATCACACCGACGAGACGGTCTTCGTTCCCGTGCGCGGCACGGTCGTCACCGGGGCGGCGCGCCCCGCCGACGGTGGCGTGGAGGTGGCGCCAGGCGAGGTCGTCGTCGTCCGCGAGACGGCCGGGGCGTGACAGGGATGTGACAGGGACGAGCCCAGATGAGCCCGGACGGGCCCGTCGGCGCCGCCGCTCCACCCGCCCGCGTCCGATGCCGCGGGTGCCGCCCGTCACGCTACCTGCCCACTGCGCCACCGCCACACCACGAAGGTCCGGTCCGCCGGCGAACCGGACGGTCGTCGTGACCGAAAGAATGAGCGGCGGGCGGATGCGAGGAAGGCAAGGTCTGTGACCGATCAGGAGCAGCAGGGGTACGGCATCGGGGCCGTCTCGCGGCGGCTCGGCGTGCCGTCCGCGACGTTGCGGACGTGGAACCTGCGGTACGGCATCGGGCCCAGCCGCCGCAGTCCCGGCGGGCACCGCCGGTACGGCGAGGACGACCTGCGCCGCCTGGAGGAGATGAATCGCCTGATCCATGCGGGCATGCCGCCCGCCGAGGCGGCCCGCCGGGCGTTGCTGTCGACGACGAGCTCGGTGCAGCCCGTACCCGCCGAGGAGAGGGCTTCGCCTGGCCCGATGGGACTCGATGCCGGACATCCTGCCGGTGGCGGGGTGCCTTCGGCCGCCATGATGGCCCGGGCGGCGGCGGCATTGGACGGGCGGGCCGTGGCGGAAGGCCTCGCTGCCGCTCTGGCCCGGCACGGCGTGGTCTGGACGTGGGATCGCCTGGTGCGCCCGGCCTTCGAGACGATCTGCCGCCGGCAGGCGGCGAGCGGTGCCGACGTCGACATCGAGCACCTGTTCTCCGACCAGGTCCTGGCGGCCCTGCACGGACTGGCGCGCCGGCCCGCCGAGCCGGCGAACGCCCGGCTCGTGCTCCTGGCCTGCGCCGAGGAGGAGCAGCACAGCCTTCCGGTCCATGCGCTGGCCGCGACGCTGGCCACCGAGCACCGTGTGGAAGGCCGGGTGCTGGGCGCGCGCACCCCGTATGCGGCGCTGGCGGACGCGATGCGGCGGCTGGGGCCCGCGGTGGTCTTCGTCTACTCCCAGCTGGCCGCGACAGGCGATCCTCTGCCGCTCACCAGGCTGCCGTCCCTGCGGCCGCCTTGCAGGGTTCTCGTGGGCGGTCCGGGGTGGCCGGAGCTCCTGCCCGCACGGCTGACCCGTGTGACCTCCCTGAGGGCGGCCGCCGAGTGGATCGCCGGAGCCCTCGGCGTCCCGCCCGGTGGCGGCGCGGGCGCGGCTCCTCGCCGCTGATCGGCGTGGTCGTCGTCACGACCTGCGGTTGACGGCATGAGACCGGACGCCGCGCGGGACGTACCTGTCGGCATGAGCCGGGGCAGGCACGGCGGCGGATGCGTGAGTGGGCCCATCACCACAGGCGACGTGCCACCGCGGCCCGCGTTCCCCTTCTGAAATCGGTTTTGGTGCGGCCATGGGGCGATCTCCCCCCTCTTTGTTGCGTGCGCGCCTCCCGAAGGATTGAATAACTTTTGAATAAGTTATCTGCCGAGAGGTAGCCCGCATGGACCCGCTCACCGGCTGGTATCGCGCCCACGGCCCGTTGATCCGCGCCTACCTGGCCCGGATGGTGTCGTGGCAGGACGTCGACGACGTGCTGCAGGTCGTCTTCACCGAGGCATGGCGCGCCCGTGACCGATACGACTCCACGCGCAGCCCGGAGGCGTGGCTGCTGGGCATCGCGCGCAAGCGGGCCATCGACCATCTGCGCGCGCGGCGACCTGCGACGATTCCGCTGGAGGTCATCGGCGACCCCGCGGACCGCGATGGCCGGGACCCCGGCGAGACCCTCGCCGACCGCGACCGGGTGCGGCAGGCGCTGTCGGCGCTGCCCGCCGTCCAGCGGGAGGCCCTCACCCTGGCTTACTACGGCGAGCTTAGCCAGCGGGAGATCGCCGAGTATCTCGACGTGCCGCTGGGCACCGTCAAGGCCAGGACGGCCCGCGGTCTGCACCGCCTGTCCTCGCTCCTGGCGGCGGCGTGACCGGCGAGCGGCCGCCATGTGGACGGGGTGCCGGTGTGTCCTGGGATGGAGCTCGGGCTCGGCATGCCGTACGAGACGCCGTCGACAGGATCGGCAACCGCCGGCGCCCCCTCGGCGAAAGCCAAGACGTGGTGGTGACGCGCGAAGCGCATACGTGGAGCATCGCGCCAGGGCTGGCGTGTCTCGCGGCCATGGTCGGGTGCCAGGTCGCGTCCGGGTTGAGCGCCGACCCCGGACGGTTCACCGAAGTCATCGTGGTCCTGCTCGCGGCGAGCGCGGTGGGTCTGGCGGCCTCGACGGCGGGGGCCGGCCGCGCGGCCGCGGGGTTCGCCGCGGCGGCGGTGCTGGGGTATGCGGCCGAGCTCGTGGGGGTCGGCACGGGCTGGCCGTTCGGCGAGTACGAGTACACCGACGCTCTGCATCCCCGGCTCTTCGGCGTGCCCGTCGTGGTGGCGGCGGCATGGGCGGGCATGGGCCTGGCCGCCTACGCCGTGGCCCGGGCGGCTGTGCCGGGCCGCCGATGGCTGCGCCTGGCGGTCGGCGCTCTCGCCCTGACGGCGTGGGACCTGTTCCTGGATCCGCAGATGGTCAGGCAGGGCGTGTGGGTGTGGCGCGAGGACGGCCCCTACCACGGGATTCCCTGGAGCAACTTCGCCGGGTGGCTGCTGGTCTCGCTGGCCATCATGGCGGTGCTCGACCGCGTCGCCGGCGCCGGACTGGCCGGGCGTGGCCTGCTGTGGTTGTACACGGTCATGGCCGTGATGGAGACGCTGGGCTTCGCTGTGGTCTTCCGTCCGCCCGATCCGCTGGTCGCAACCGTCGGAGGCATCGGCATGGGGATCTTCGTCGTGCTGGCGTGGAGGCGGCGATGGCAGAGGTGATCCAATGGCAGAGGTGATCGTCGTCGGCGGCGGGGTGGGCGGCATGGTGGCCGCCCTGTCGCTGGCCAGGCTCGGCCACCAGGTGCTGGTGATCGAACGGCTCCCCCGGCTCGGGGGGAAGCTGGCCGAGCACCACCGCGACGGGTTCACCTTCTCCCTGGGACCGTCCCTGCTGACGATGCCGCACGTCTTTCGCGACCTGGGCCTGCACAGGACCTTCGTCGAGCCGGAGGAGCTGTGCCGCTACCGCTTCGCGGACGGGTCGGCGCTGTCGGCCTGCCGGGATCCGGACCGGATGGCCGAGCGGGTCGAACGGCTGGCGCCCGGCGAGGGGAGGTCCTGGCGGGCCTTCCACGCCTGGGCGTCACGCTGCCTGCGCGCCGCCGAGCGCACGTTCTTCGCGGGCCCGCCCACCCGTCTGCCGGAGCGGGCACACTTGTCGGACCTGGCGGCGGTGGCCCCGGGACGCACCCTGGCCGGGCTCGCCCGCCGGTTCTTCCATGATCGGCGCCTGCGCCAGTACGTGGGCCG
This sequence comes from Thermoactinospora rubra, assembly GCF_002093975.1. Lineage (GTDB taxonomy): Bacteria > Actinomycetota > Actinomycetes > Streptosporangiales > Streptosporangiaceae > Nonomuraea > Nonomuraea rubra_A. The sequence continues at coordinate 8,863 of NZ_MSZZ01000044.1, read as the reverse complement.
CTACGCCACCTACGCCGGTTCGTCCCCCTATCGCGCGCCCGCGGCTCTGGGATGCGTGCCGGCGCTGGAGCACGAGCAGGGCGGCTGGTATGTGCCCGGCGGCCTGCCCCGGCTGGCCGACGACCTGGCGGCCCTGCTCAAAGAGGCCGGGGCCGAGGTACGGCCGGGCACCCAGGTGGAGGCGGTGCTCGCCGACTCCCGGCAGGTCACGGGCATACGGCTGGCCGGCGGCGAGAGGGTGCGGGCCGACGTCGTGGTGGCCAACGCCGACGCCGCGACGCTGTACGGCAGGCTGCTGCCGGATCGGCGGCGGATGCGGCGCATCGCCGGACTGGGACCGTCGTCGTCGGTGTTGTTGCTGCTGGCCGGGGTGGAGGGGCGCACGCCGGGGCTGGCCCATCACTCGATCGTGTTCTCCGCAGACTACGAGCAGGAGTTCGGCGACATCTTCGACCGGCGCCGCCCGCCCCGGGACCCGACGGTCTACATCGGTTGCTCGGCCGTGGACGACTCGTCCCAGGCGCCGGAGGGGGCGGAGAACTGGGTGATGCTCGTCAACGTCCCCGCGGGAGACCCCGGCGGCTGGCCGGTCGGCCCCGAGGCCTACCGGGACCTGGTGCTGGAGCGGCTGGCCGGGCGCGGCCACGACCTGGCCGGGCGGTTGCGGTTCGTCGACATGTTCACGCCCGCGGACATACGTGACAGGTACGACGCCTGGGGCGGAGCCGTGTACGGCACCGCCTACCGGGGCAGGCTGGCGCCGTTCCTGCGTCCCGGCAACCGTGGCCCGCGGCGGGGGCTGTACCTGGTGGGCGGGTCCACGCACCCGGGCGGCGGCCTGCCGATGGTGGCGCTGGGCGGGCGGATGGTGGCCCGCATGGTGGCCGAGGACTTCGGCCCTGCGGCGCGGGGCGGACCGGCATGAGGCCGCTCACCGTGGCCCAGGCGCTCGCCGCCGCCGCGGCCCTGTCCAGGCTGGCGCGCGGCAGGCGGCGGGCGGCCCCGCTTCGCGCGGCCGGGCATGTCACCGCCACGATCTCCGTGGTGATCCCCGCCCGCGACGAGGAACGCAGGATCGGCCCCTGCCTGGCGGCCGTGGCGGCGGACCCGGCCGTCACGGAGGTCGTCGTGGTCGACGACGCCTCCAGTGACGGGACGGCGCGGCTGGCCGCCTCGATGGGCGCGAAGGTGATCGCCGCTCCGCCCCTGCCGGAGGGCTGGGTGGGCAAGCAGTGGGCCCTCCACCACGGCGTGGCGGCGGCGAGCGGGGAGATCGTCGTCACGCTGGACGCCGACGCCCGCCCCCGCCCGGGGCTGGCCGGGGCGCTGGCAGCCGCGCTGGAGGATTACGACCTGGTGAGCGTCGGTCCCCGCTTTTCCTGCGACGGGTTCGTGGAGCAGGCCCTGCACGCCTCCATGCTGGCCACCCTGGTCTACCGGCTCGGTCCCGCCGACACGACCCGCCCCGCGGCGCCGCACCGGGTGCTGGCCAACGGCCAGTGCATGGGCTTCCGACGCGAGCCGATGGTCCGGTCGGCCGCTTTCGCGGCGGTCCGCGGCCACATGACCGACGACGTGGCGCTCGCCCGGTGGCTGGCGCGCCGCGGCCGGCGTGTGGGCTTCCTCGACGCCGGTGGCCTGCTGGAAGTCGACATGCACGACTCGGCACGCGAGGTCTGGCGTGAGTGGGGCCGCTCCCTCCCGCTCGCCGACGTGACCACGCCCGGCCGGCGGGCCGCCGACCTGGCGGTGATCTGGCTGGCCATGGCCCTGCCGGTGCTGCGACTGCTGGCGGGCAGGCCCACCCGGCTGGACCTGACCCTGCTGGCCGTGCGCCTGCTGCTGACCGTGGCGCTGCGCGGCAGCTACCGCGCGCCCGGGCTGAGCGTCCTGGTGTCGCCTCTGCTGGACCCGGCGGCAGCCGTACGGCTGACATGGGCGACGCTCCGCCCGGTGCGCACCTGGCGCGGGCGCGCCTACTCCGTCCGCGGGCCGCTCAGCGCCGCGGCGAAGCCAGCGCGGCCTGGCCGAAGCGCAGGCCGATCAGGCACATGAGCAGACCCGTGGCGGCGACGTGCGAGACCGGCGCGAACAACAGCTGCACCACCGGCACCCCGAAGACCGCCACCCTGGCGCCGACCGCGAAAGACCTGGTCGCCAGCGCCACCGCCGCCAGCGCCACCACGGCCAGGGCGAACGCGGGCGGGCAGATCACGGCGATCCCGCCGGCGAACGTCAGGACGGACCTCCCCCCGCGCAACCCGGCGAAGACCGGCCAGGCGTGCCCGGCCATGGCGGCCGCGACCGCCGTGTACACCGGCACGACGCTCGCGCCCGCCACGACCCCCGAGCCGGTGGTGTGGAAGCCGCTGACGGCCAGCGCGACGATCCCGGCGGCCGTGCCCTTCAGCAGGTCGCCGGCGAACACCGGGACGGCGGCGCGCCAGCCCAGCCGTTCCTTGACGTTCCAGAACCCCGGATTGCGGTCGCCCACGTCACGCGGGTCGAAGCCGTGCAGACGCGCCACGAGGACCGCCACCGGCACCGAGCCGAGGAGGTAGCCGGCGATGGCCGGGACCAGCACAACAAGCATCGCTTCGTTTCACCTCATCAGGTACGACACGGTGGGTTCCATGCGGCACGCGGCCTTCGACCGGCCACTGCTGCGCCGTACCGCCGGCCTGCGGTTCTGGCGGCTGCTGGGCACCGGCCGCGGCCGATCGACGACGCCGGGCGCGGACCTGCGCCGCTGGGCGCTGCTCGCGGTCTGGCGGTCGGAGGAGGACCTGGAAGGGTTCCTGCGCGCCTCGCCCGTCGCCGGCCGGTGGCGGGCGGAGGCGCGGGAGGCCTGGCACGTACGGCTGCTGCCGCTGGCCGCCCGCGGCCGCTGGGGCGGGACCGATCCGTTCGCCGACGTGTCCGCGCGTCCCGCCGAGTGGGCGGGGCCGGTGGCCGTGCTCACCCGCGCGGCGATCAGGCCGGGCCGCCTGGTGGCCTTCTACCGCTCGGTGCCCGCGGTCGACGCGTCGCTGCGTGACCAGGAGGGCTGCCTGCGCTCGGTCGGCATGGGGGAGTGGCCGCTGGCGCGTCAGGCGACCTTCTCGCTGTGGCGCGATCAGGCCGCCGTGCACGGCTTCGCCTACCGGGGAGCCGCGCACCGGGACGTGATCGCCCGGGTGCGGGCGCACAACTGGTACAGCGAAGAGCTGTTCGCTCGTTTCGCCCCCTACGCCCAGGAGGGCACCTGGGACGGCTCCGACCCGCTGACCGCCTGAGCGGGAGCGCCCGGTCACCGTACCGGCTCGGCCGCAGGCAGGCCGCCCGCGTGCAGGCCGGCCGTGTGCAGGCCGACCGCGCCCGCGATGCCGGCGGACGCCAGCGCGTGCGCGACGGCGCAGGCACGTGCCACGGTGGTGGCCCTCGAGGAGCCGTGCGCCACCAGCACCGTGCCGCGCAACCCCACCAGGGCCGCCCCGCCGTGCGTCTCGGGCCGGTAAAGCGCGGCCACTTCGGCCAGGGCACGCGGCGCCGCCCCGGCTTGCGCGGCCATGGTCAGCACGGTGCGGACGCAGCCCTCGACGTTCTTGAGCACGACGTTGCCGGTGAAACCGTCGGTCACGATCACGTCGACCGCGCCCGCCAGCACGTCGTGGCCCTCCACGTTGCCGGCGAACCGCACCGGGAGCCGGGACAGCAGCTGCTCGGCCCGTCTGGCGAGCCGGCTGCCCTTGCCCGGCTCCGAGCCGATGGACAGCAACCCGACGCGCGGTTCCGGCACCGCGAGGACCGCCTGGGCATAGCGGGCGCCGAGCAGCGCGAACTGCGCCATCATCTCCGGTGTCGGATCGGCCGTGGCGCCCGCGTCGATCAGCACGCTCGCGCCTCCGGGGAGGGTCGGGAGCGCCACGGCCAGCGCCGGGCGCAGCACGCCCGGCGCCCGGCCGATCCGGCGGACGGCGCAGGAGACCACCGCCCCGGTGGACCCGGCGGACACGAATGCCCCGCCGCCCCCGGCGGTCAGCTCACAGCCCACGGCCAGGCTCGTCGTAGAGCCGTGGGCGGCGGCCGGGCCCCGCTCGGCCATCGGCACCGCGTCCGGGGCATGCACGACGGCGACGTCGTCCGCGGCGCCGTGCCGCGCCAGCTCCCGGCGCACCAGCGGCTCGGGACCCACCAGCGTGACCGGCACCCCGTGCTCGCGGACGGCGGCCACGGCGCCGGCGACGATCTCGGCGGGGCCGTGGTCGCCGCCCATCGCGTCCAGGACGACCCGGCTCATGGCACCTCCACGGTCACACGGCGCTCGGCGCGGCCGGCCTGCGCCGCGGCAAGCAGGTGGCGGGCGAAGACGGCGGCCCTGCGGTGGACCGGCACGCGGATACGGCGCGGCAGCACGTCGAACCCGGCCCGCTCGATCGACTCCAGGATGCCGCCGTAAAGCTCGTAGGCCGCCCTGACACAGGGGCGGGAGGAGGGCACTAGCATGTCCACGCCCTTCAGCGCGGCCCGATAGTGCAGGCGGGCGCGATCCGCCTCGTAGGCCAGCAGCTCGCGCACGGCGGGACCGGTCGGCGGCCCCTGCAGGTCGTCCTCCTTGACCCCGAACGCCACCAGGTCCTCCAGCGGCAGGTAGACGCGGCCTCTGGCGAAGTCCTCCGCCACGTCCCTGAGGAAGTTGGTGAGCTGGAAGGCCAGGCCCAGCCGGCGGGCCGGTTCGCGGGCGGCGGTCTCCAGGCCCGGCAGCGGCTCCAGGATGGGCAGCATCATGGTCCCGATCACGGCGGCCGAGCCCTCCATGTAGCCGAGCAGGTCGTCGTAGGTGTCGTAGCGGGTGACGGTCAGGTCGGCGCGCATCGCCCGCAGGAAGGCGTCGATGTCACCGCGGTCGATGCCGAAGGAACGCACGGTGTGCGCGAACGCCGGCAGGACCGGATCGTGCACCGGCTCGCCCGCCAGCGCGGCGGCGACGCCGGTGGCCAGGCGGTCGAGAGCGGTCGCCCGGTCGGCGGTCATGGTGAAGGAGTCGACGATCTCGTCGGCGTAGCGGGCGAAGCCGTACAGAGCGTGCACGTGCCGCCGCTTCCAGGCGGGAAGCAGCCGCGTGGCCAGGTAGTAGGACCTGCCGTAGGCGGCGTGCAGCCGGCGGCACCGCTCGTAACTGGCGGTCAGGCTCATCGGGGGTCCTCCAGGATCCGGTGGGCGGCCAGCCGCCCGGAGATGAGGACAGGGGGGACGCCGACACCGGGCGCGGTGTACATTCCGGCGAAGTGCAGTCCGGGCACGCGCGGCGCGCGCCCGGAGGGGCGGAACCACGCCGTCTGGGTGAAGCGGTGGTCCAGCGCGAACGGCGTGCCCGCCGTGTGGCCGCGCCGCCGCCAGTCCCGGGGGTCGATCACCAGGCGGGCGGCCGTGCCGTGGTCGCCGTAGCCGAGCGCGGCCACGCGGGCCAGCAGCCTCTCCTCCAGCCGGGGCCGGAGCCGGTCCCAGTCGGCGCCGCACAGGTTCGGCGCGGGCTCCAGGACGCTGAGGGTGCCGTCGCCCGGACAGGTGACCAGAAGGCTGGGATCAGGTTGCGGCCGGCCCCGCTCCAGGGCGGCGAAGGTCTCCCGCCAGCCGCGCCCGAAGTGCAGGGTGTGGTGTGCCTGTCCGGGCGGTTCTCGCTCCAGGCCGACGTGCAGCACCAGGCACGAGGGCGACAGGCGGGGACGGCGCAGCCGCCAGTCCCGGGCGGCCGGGGGCAGCATCGTCTGCGCCGCCAGCCGGTCTGCGGCCACGACCACGTGGCGGGCCGGGAGCAGTTCGCCCGTGTCCAGGCGGACGCCGCTCACGCCCTCGCCGTCGGCCGTCACCCGGACGGCCCGCGTGCCGTACCGGATGGTGGCGCCCAGTTTCTCCAGCAGGCCGGCCATGGCGACCGGAACGGCGTGCATGCCGCCGCGTTCGGGGTAGTACACGCCGCCCACGGTGTCCATGTACGCGATCACCGCGTACATGCCGAGCGCCCGCTCCGGTGACAGGCCGACATAGAGCGCCTGAAAGGTGTGCGCCTTGATCAGCCGCTCGTCGGTCAGGTACGCCGCGGCGAGCCGGTCCAGCCGGCGCAGGCCGCCCATCGCGGCCAGCCTCAGCAACAGGAGCGGGCGCGCCAGCGCGCCCGGCCCCGTCATGTCCGCGTCGATGAACGCCGGCCACTCCAGGCGGAACATCCTCTCCACCAGCCGCCGGAAGCGCCGGTACCGGTCGGCCTCAGCGGGCCCGCACACCGCGCGCACCTCCTCGATCATGGCCTCCTCCCCGGCCCGCACGTCCAGATGCGAACCGTCGTCGAAGCACAGCCGGTAGGAGGGGTCGAGGCGGCGCAGCGGAAGCCATCGATCCAGCTCCTCGCCCGCCGCGCCGAAGGTGGCGGCGAGGACGCCGGGCATGGTCAGGACCGACGGCCCGATGTCGAAGGTGTACGGCCCCGCCGTGTCGGTGCCGCAGCAGCCGCCCGGTTCCTCCCGCGCCTCCACCACGACCACCTCGCGGCCGGCCGCCGCCAGGTGCACCGCCGCCGACAGCCCGCCCAGCCCCGCGCCGACCACCACGGTCCGGCTCATCAGGCGCTCCTCGCCGTGGCCAGTTCCGCCAGCTCCACCAGGGCGGCCCTGGCGTCCGGAGGCAGCCACTCGCCGCTGTCGAGCACCGCGGCCGCCCGGTCCACGAGTTCGCCGATGCGCCGCTCGACCGCCTCCAGTGCGCCGCACGAGGCGATCAGCTCGCGCGCGGCGGCGACGTCTCGCTCGTCGCGGACGTCGGCCAGCACCGCGGCGCCGCGGGCGGGCGCCCGTCTGCGGGCTTCGTCCAGCAGGAGCGTCTGCTTGCCCTGGCGGAGGTCCTCGCCCACGGGCTTGCCGGTGACGGCCGGGTCGCCGAAGACGCCCAGGATGTCGTCCCTGAGCTGGAAGGCCTCGCCGACCGGCAGCGCGTAGGCGGTCAGCAGCCGGCGGGTGAGCGGGCTGCCGCCCGCGATGGCATGGCCCAGGTGCAAAGGACGCTCGACGGTGTACTTGGCCGTCTTGTAGACCGCGATCGCGCGGACCTGGGTGGCGTCGGCCGTGCCGCGCGCCGAGCAGGCCAGGTCGAGGTACTGCCCGCCGATCACCTCCACCCGCAGCCGCGTCAGGACGTCCAGCGCCTCGCCCAGGTCGCGGCCGGTCTCCGCCAGGGCGGCGTCCGCCCAGGTGAACGCGAGCAACGCCAGCAGCGAGGCGGCGGACTCCCCGAACCGCGCGGGGTCGCCGCGCCAGCCCGACCGCCGGTGGAGGGCGGCGAGCCCGGCGTGCGCGCTCTGCCGCCCCCGGCGGGCGCCGGTCTGGTCCATGACGTCGTCCAGCAGCAGGGCGGCCACGTGGATCAGCTCGACCGCGCAGCCTGCCGCCAGCACCGCCTCCTGCCTGCCGTCGCCGCCGGCCGCGCGGTGGCCCCAGTAGACGAACATCGGCCGCAGGCGCTTGCCGCCGTCCAGGGCGAACCTGGCCAGGTGGTCGCGCACCACGGCCGCGTCGGCGCCGAGGAAGCCGAGTTCGCCCAGGCCTTGAGCCAGCAAGGCTTCCAGTCGCCGGTCGACCATCTCGCGCAGCCGTACGGCCGGCGCTGTCACCGTCTGCATGTGCGGTTTCCTCCGTAGATGTTCAGCAGCCTGAACATCTCTTCGGCGGAGGAGCCGCGGCGGTTGCGTCAACGGTGACGGGCGGGCAGGTCCCCGTTCCTGACCTGCCGCAGGACCGTCACGACCAGCGTGCCTCCCATGGCGGTCACCAGCAGCACGGCGAGTGCCATGACGATGAGGAATCCGGCGTTCATCGTTTCTCCCCTCCTTCTGACGACAAGGACTTCGGCGGAGGGGGTGGCGCCGGATGCGGCCTTTGCCGTTTCGGGCCACGGAAATCAGCCGGACCCGATGGAGACCACCGGTGGGCACCTGATCGGCTCCTCCACCATTTCGGTCCCGCAGGCACGCCGGTCGCGCACAGGTACATCGCCCGCGGATGCATCCACGCGGCGTGCCGGGACGAAGGACCACAGAGGAGGTAGCGGTCATGAGCCTCAAAGACCGTCAGCTGGCTGAGATCCTTGACGCCTTGCGCGAGCGCCTACCGTACGCGCGGTGCAGGATCAGACGCTTTCCCGAAGGCGGCCGTTTCATCCGGTTCACCCCGCCGGAGGGCGACACCACGCTGCTGTTCGTGGAAGAGGACCGCTGGGTCTGCCTCAAGCAGGGGCCCTCCGGCCTGACCTCCTACGGCGTCGTGGGACGGATCGGCGAGCCACCGCGTACCGTCGCCGGCCGGCTGTGGTCGTCCGCCGAGGTGCCTTCCGGCAGGCCGAAGTGGCGGCGGCTGCTGCGTGCGCTGGCGTACGGGCTGGTCACAGCGATCTGCGTGGCACTGTTGACGGCGATGCTCCTGGCCGTCTTGGCGAGGAGCGCTCGATACGTCCCCGGAGCGGACACCTACCGGCTGGTGCTCTATGCCGTGTCGGTCGTCACGGGCTTGGCCGCCGGTGGCTGGGCGGCCCGCCTGACGTGGAGGGCCTTCGCACCCGGACACTCGGGGGGTGGCACATGACCGCAGTCCCCAAGGCGATCGCGGGGCCGTCGAGCTTCCTGGACGACCGGCTGGGGGCGGGGAGCTTCCTCAAGCGCAATCTGCGCAAGATGTTCCCCGACCACTGGTCGTTCCTGCTGGGTGAGATCGCGCTGTACTCCTTCGTCATCTTGCTGCTGACCGGCACGTTTTTGACGTTCTGGTTCCAGCCGAGCATGGCGCACGTCACCTACGACGGGCCGTACGCCCCGCTCAAGGGCGTGATGATGTCGGAG